>CAZLQI010000028.1:0-2078 GCA_964561765.1 uncultured Chromatiales bacterium | reverse complement strand
GTAGAGTGCGCATAAGCTCCACCGGCACGCATTTCTGCAGCAACCCAGATCGCCTCCATGATTTCCTGCTCACTGGCCCCCTGTTTTAGGGCCGCTTCAGTGTGACCGTTGATGCAATACGGGCATTGGGTGACATGGGCCACAGCCACGGCGATCAACTGTTTGGTCTTGACCGGAAGGGCGCCAGCAGCGAACACCTGTGCACTAAAAGCCTTAAAGGCATCCAGGGTCGCCGGGGCGAGTTCACGACGTTGGCGGGCAATTTCCGGAGTGGATTGCGGGTAGACGGAATGGCTCATAAGTTTTCTCCTATCAAGGGTGAGCAACGGGGTTTCAGGCTATAGTCAGAACCGTGACTGGATCGTGATACCGCGGTAATTCGAGGCTGGCATGGCCCAGCACCGGCCGGAAACAAGCCACCTCATTGTCAGGATCATACGTTCTACAACATGCTCCTTGGGTAGGTGCTAGCGAGCCGCCACTCAAAGTAGACGAACGGCCCACGACACCGTTTTATCCCACCACAAACGGGACTCATCCAGGGCAATAAGACTCAGGCAAATACGTTGTAATAAGCTCACAAGCCCACATTGTTACGTTCCAACACGCGTTCAGCTCGATAGCTTGAGCGTACCAGCGGACCGGCCACCACCTCTGTAAAGCCCTTGCCCAGAGCCAGGGTGCGATATTGACTAAACTCCTCGGGAGTTACGAAGCGCGCCACCGGCAAATGGTTTCCGGAGGGCCGCAGATACTGGCCCAGCGTCACGATGTCGACCTGAGCAGAACGGATATCGTCCAGGGTCTGGGCGATTTCGCTATCGGTTTCCCCAAGGCCCAGCATTAGACTGGTTTTGGTCAATGTTCCCGGCGCGTGGCGCTTGGCGAAATCAAGCACACCCAGGGTCTGCTCGTAACTGGCGCGTGGATCACGCACCTGTCGGGTCAGTCGCGCCACGGTTTCGATATTCTGGGCATAGGTCACGAGGCCCGCATCCAATACTGCCGAGATTGCCTCCTGGTTACCGGCAAAATCCGGGGTCAAAGCCTCGATCGCCGCAGCCGGCGCGCGCGCGTGAATCGCTCGGATACACTTGGCATAGTGCGCCGCACCACCATCGGCCAGGTCATCCCGATCAACCGAGGTCAACACCACGTATTTCAGCTGCATCAAGGCAACGGCGGCTGCCACATGCTGGGGCTCAAGTGGATCCAACCAGCCGTGCGGATTACCGGTACTCACCGAGCAGAAGCGACAGGCCCGGGTGCAGACCTCGCCCATCAGCATCAGTGTCGCCGTACCGCGGCCCCAACACTCGGCAATATTGGGACATTTCGACTCGGCACAGACCGTGTGCAGTTGATGTTCGCGAACGATGTCCCGTACAGTTTCATACCCTGCCCCGGAAGGCAAACGTACCCGTAACCATGGTGGTTTGCGGGCTACATCGGGGGTGCTGCTGTCCGAATTTGGACGAATACCGCCCTTGACAGCACGTATTCCTTCCAGAGTGGTGTATTTGCTGCCGTCTGCCGCAGTTTGCGTAGCGCTGTTACGAGACATGAAATGGGTACCTGATAAGTAGTGACTATTCTATGCGACTATCAAGCCTACGACACTCATCCCTCCGCGATGTGCGCAGATCGTGCCAGTGCCTGGCGGTAAAGTTGCTCGGTCTGTAGATTGGCAAAATGTGGGGCGGTCTCACCCGGTTTCGGGTCGCGCAGAATATAGAGAGTAGCGCAGTATGGACAACGTCCGCGCCCGTCCTGGTGGATGGCAAGGTAGATACGTGGATGTCCATTCCACAGGCTGGTGCCAGGCATCGGGCAGGCCAAAGGTAGATCCTGCCAACTTACGCAATGCACCGATTCAGTCGCCGAGTTCTGCAGACCTGTGACGGAATCGGTTTTCTCATCAACCGGCTGTAGCGTGCTCATATCAGCGCTCCAGGTAGGGTAGTTTGTCGGGAATGCCGTTTTGCTCGTCGGCCTCGGGCAGGGCCGGAATGAGCGCATCGATCACCGGCCAGTTCGGTGCGAGCTCCGCATTGATAGCGATGAAATGCTCTTGACCC
>CAZLQI010000027.1:0-3596 GCA_964561765.1 uncultured Chromatiales bacterium | reverse complement strand
CACCGGCCAGTTCGGTGCGAGCTCCGCATTGATAGCGATGAAATGCTCTTGACCCACCGGTACATCGGCTTCGGGAAAAATAGCCTCGGCCGGACATTCAGCAATACATAACGTGCAGTCGATGCACTCCTCGGGGTCGATAACCAGGAAATTGGGACCTTCATGAAAACAGTCGACCGGACATACCTCAACGCAATCGGTGTATTTGCACTGGATACAATTATCGGTGACTACATGGGTCATGACACATCGCTCTCGTCATAGGGGTTTCGCCGCTACCAGGATAATCGCGGAGTAAGTCGGTGCAGCAAAACATTAAAACGCTGCTCGGCCTGCGGATCGTCGTGCCGCAGCGTTACGCATGCCCGCCCGGCGAAGCGGCATGCACTATCAACCTCGCCTACTGCAGCCAAGGCCTCGAGACTGGCCAGCAGGATGTCCACCAGATCTGTGGGTGTGCTCCCCGGAATATTGGGAGACCGTATGGGGGGTCTGGCTTGCTGCTGACTCATGAGCTTGATTCCTCATCGATGCCAAAGTGATGTTTGGCTTCGGAACTCATTTTCTGGGGTGTCCAAGGTGGGTCATACGTCAGGATGATTTCTCCTGCGGCAATACCCGAAACCCGGCTGATGGCGTTGCTTGCGCCTTCCAGCAGATAATCTGTGGCCGGACAGCCACGAGTGGTCGTGGTCATCCGCACCTTAACCAAGCCTGCCGCATCAACGCTGATCTCGTAGACCAGGCCGAGATCGACGATATTGAGGCCGAGTTCCGGATCGATCACCACCCGCAGGGCTTCCTCGGCTCGGGCGACCACCGCGGCATCATCCTGCGACACGTTCACTTTGGACTCTCATGGTTCGATCCCACCCGTACCATCATGGAATAGGTCGTGCCATCAGCCTCGAAGTCGCCATGCCAGCGGTACCCACGCTTGCTAAGTTCGGGTAATAAAAATACCGGCTCACGACATAGCAATGCTGGCAGCACCGGGCCCGTGGACATCGACTCAAGAGCGGCGAGGATGCGCACCATCGGCTCGGGTGGATCGAGATCGCGAAGATCAAGCTTGGTCGAGGGCCCCGGCCACTCGGCTGCAACAACGTTGGTGTCCGCAACGGGCCCCGATGCCTCCACCGTCGGCTCCGCGGTGGCCGCAGCAGTTGTACGGCGATACCGGTGGTCGCCAGCAACATCAGGGCTGCGGCAAGGCGAAATACTCACGTGGCATCAACCAACAGCGCCGCCATCGCCCCCCATACCCCAAGAAAATAGAGTACGAACCATTTCCGGGCGCGGTGCTCGTTAACCAAATCCTGTACCCGGGGGGTAACCGCCTTGCCGAGAACCGGGCCGTAGCATTCCAGCCAGGTCACGAAGGGCACAATCTTGTAGAGCGTGGCCAGACCAAGCCCCGACAGCCAACCGAAGGCGATCAAGAACACCACGGCACCGATATGCTGGCTGAGCTGCTGCAGACCGAGCAAACTCGCTATCAACAACACCGCCAGCACCAAAGACGCCATGGCTGGTATCACCATTTTGCTGTTCAGTTCGATGACCCGACGCCTGCGGGTTTGATAAAGACGCATGACATCATAGATATACAGGGCGCCGGCAATCAGTCCAAGTACCGCAGCGATCAGCAGAATCAACCCCGGACCACGGTTCAGGACGATCGCCGCACTACCTCCAAGAATCACCACGCCCAACGCCGTAGCGCCGAGCCAGAATGCCCCGTGACTGCTCACTCGGTCTTGTTCGGGGGCCAACATAAACATAGCGAGCAGTCGATAGCTGACGCCCATGGCGGTAAGGGTGAGCCAACCGCCAAGGCCCGCGACGACGTGCAGCGGTAAGGCATAGGCCAGCATCTGCACCAAAGCAGGGCCACTCGTGACCCCACCCAGTACCAATGTGAATAGGACCCCAAAGCTCACTACAGCGGCGAGGCAACAGATCCAAACTACGATAAAGCGTGCCGGTAAGGCCAGCGGCCGGGCCCTCCACGGGGTCAGACCAAGATCCCATAAGAGCAGCCCGAAACCCGCAACAAGCAACCCACTCGCCAGCGGGAAGAATGGGAAAATAACTTTAATAGTTCCACCCAGACTCAGAAATCCGAGCAGCAGCACGACGATCCCGCTGGCAAGACACACCAATACAGGCAAGGACAACCCCATACTGTAGAGCGGCTTGGCGACCAGTACCGGCACAAACTGGAACAGTGCGCCACAGAGCAGCAGGCTTAGCCAGCCCAGGACCACTAAGTGCACCAGAACCAGGGTTGCCAGCGCACCAATAGGTAGCTGGGGGTATCCATAACCCACCGTCATCAGCACCTCAGTCACCAGCAACGCCGCCAGAGCAACTGTAAAATACGCCATGGTCCAGCGGGAGAGCGTGACACCCGTCATTCAGAATCTCCAACCCAGGGACGTGCGAGTACCTGCGCACGTCCCTGAAAGATGAACAAAGTGCACAAGGCCACATCCAGCAAGTCATGTAGTAAGACTGGTCACGGGGGACATTAGAGCGACAATGCAAGATATAATTACGCTCTAAAAGATTTATTGTCAATATATCTTTTGTCAATCTCCAGTATGAATTATTTTCATAATTTCAAACTAAGTAATTGTGAACAATGCCATTTTCATAAAAATTTACAGTCTTAGAAAGACTGCACGACTTGCAAAACATACTTTTATCAATCATCTTTATTCTCTCTTCTGTACGTTTACTGATTCTCCATCCCCACCCCCACCGGATCCCCTCATGCGCTTGACCCATTTCTCCGATTACGCACTGCGCTTACTGATGTACGCAGCGGCCCGAGATGCTCGGCTGATCACGATTGAGGAAACGGCTAGAACCTTTCGGATCTCACGTAGTCATCTGATGAAGGTCGCCAACCTGCTCACCCGGACCGGCTACCTGCAAGCCGTACGGGGACGATCCGGTGGACTGACGCTGGCAAAGCCTCCTGAAAAAATTGGTCTGGGTGCCGTGATCCGCGCTACCGAACCGGATTTCGCCCTGGTGGAATGCTTTACCATCGACAATCGCTGTGTGATCTCACCCACCTGTCGCTTGCGCGGTATCCTACAAGAAGCGTTAGAGGCCTTCGCCGCGACCCTCGATCGCTATACCCTGGACGACCTGATACTGCATCCTGACGACTTCGGGATACGGTCTGTAGCCTGAATGAGCCAACCCTCTACACCACGCTGGTTTCCCTGCCCCCTGCCAGGTCTCTGTGGGGTACACCTTGGGTACAAAACCATAACTCTCAACTATTTACTGGCTCCGCCTGCATATGATTCCCATAACATCATTCCGTAGTCCCTCAAAACCGTCACCCAGTAGCGCTCCTCCAAGCTTGGCTCGCGGACTGACGTCCGCCCCGCATCGACTGATGTTTTTCACCGGAGTGGTCGCCTTGCTGGGCATCCCTCAGGTGACGTTATGTTGTCGTTCACCCTCAAACGGTACTATTAGCCCCTCTGACTTCCAATACAGACCAATTTAATTTCGCTCCTCGCTTATATAAATTCGTTAGTGTTGCATCACCACCGTATTGGATCTCCCGTCCT
>CAZLQI010000026.1:0-9219 GCA_964561765.1 uncultured Chromatiales bacterium | reverse complement strand
TGTGAAACTGAGGCTGCTTGAATGATTGACCGGACATCTTTGTTGACAAACACCGCCCGAGTCATTGCCGCATGACCAATGAGTTGTTGAACAAAGCGATCGCGTGCCTGAATATTTCTGATGTCTTATTGCGAAATTCAAGGCTGGAAATTGCCGATGACTTTGACTCAAAGGCGCCCGCATTTGGGAGTCTGACGGTACAGTACAAGCAAGGCCCAGGAGGTTGGCAAACCAGAAAAGTCAGCGGCGAATCAGAGGAAAGTTTTAGTGTATTAACAGTGCTTTATCAGGCCGCTTTTCGACTTTTACCGCCAGACTTGCCGGAAGGCGTAGCCGAAGATCCGGAGCAGGTAAGTAAATATACGCTGGTCGAGGTTCGTGCTGAGTTTGTCGCGGAGTACACGTTAACCTGCGAGAACCTGGGCAAGGATGCGATAGAAGAATTTTGCAAACGAAATGTTGGCCATAATGTATGGCCATACTGGCGGGAATTTGCGCAATCCATGGCCTTCCGGATGAGGCTTCCATCGATTGTTGTGCCATTCTACACGGTGCCGGGCACGCCGGAAGTCAATTCTAACGCGTAGGGCTACGTGACCGTAGCGACCAGTTGGTCAGCGTGGCGCTATCGCTTGTTATACCGGGAGCAACAATTTGTTGCTGCGCGACTTGATATGTCCCCTCAGCAATCAGTGCGATACCACCGATATTCAAGGGCAAAAGTTCTATCGTATAGAATCTATGCTTCTAACCCTCATGGACCTACGGGCGAAACAACAAAAAATACCGATGTGGCCCGTGTGGTGTTTGACCATCTCAATCTGCTAACAAACAAAACATGCGACATCTGAAGTCGCAGGCAGAAACCGTTTCAAAACTGAGGGATCTAACAGCCAGGGCTGTTTTGCTTTTTTAGAATAACGTGATGGCATGCTGCACATGATATTCAAGCTTGGACAGTGCGCCGAGAAAAAATGGATAAAACTACGTGGCTTTGATTACCTTGCGAAGGCGGTAACCGGAATTAAATTTAAAGATGGTATCG
Organism: uncultured Chromatiales bacterium; assembly: GCA_964561765.1. Lineage (GTDB taxonomy): Bacteria > Pseudomonadota > Gammaproteobacteria > DATFLL01 > DATFLL01 > CAZLQI01. The sequence goes on along the minus strand of CAZLQI010000026.1, from coordinate 8,174 downwards.
AGGTAACAGCAGATGATCAGGTCGCCGCTTGATTCAACGGGCTAAACACCAGATTTGGCAATAACTCGATCGACCATAATATGGTACTATAAAAAGACTGGAGGGTAGATCATGAAAATCTCAACAGATATCAGGCCTGTAACATACCTCAAGTCCAAAGCCGCAGATATGCTCAGGCAAGTGAATGATACTCACCGGCCCATCGTCATCACTCAAAACGGCGAACCTAAAGCCGTGTTACAAGACCCTGAAAGCTACGAGAATATGCGCAATACCATCGGGCTATTAAAGTTAATTTCTCTAGGAGAGGAAGAAATCCGCAAAGGGAAATATAAATCACAAGATGAAGTATTTGCAGATTTAGAGAAACAATTGGATTTGTAGGAAATGGCCAAAAAATATAAGGTCATCTGGTCAATTTTTGCCGAAAGAGACCTGATTTCAATCATCAAGTACATTCATTCCAATAATCCAGTCGCAGCGAAAAACAGTCTAAAAAAGATAAAATCCAAGGCATCGAATCTAAATAGTTTTCCTCAGCGTGGGCGCATTGCTCCAGAGCTTAAAGAAAACGGCATTCTTCAGTATCGAGAGCTTATAGTTGCTCCCTGGAGAATAATCTATCGAATCTCAGACCAAAATGTATATGTATTGTCGGTTATTGACTCGCGACGGAATGTTGAAGATATCCTGCTTCACCGACTTGTGAGAGCCAAATAATGCTAATCGGGTAACCGAGAGGGTATCTAACCCCCAGTCCCCACAACACCCTGCATGCGGGTCCGCACAGGGCAAGATTGAGCACGCTTGTATTTTCCAGGGCGGAGATGCTAGACTTTTTAGCGTTCAAAGAATGAACGCTAAACCTGACTCCGAGCTGGGCATCATAGACGATGATAGACGAAGAAACCGAATACAAGCTCCTGAAAATGCTCCAGGATACGCCACAAAGTAGCCAGCGTGATATCGCCCGGGCAATGGGTGTCAGTCTGGGCAAGACCAACTATTGTCTGCGTGCCTTGGCCGAGAAGGGTTGGATAAAGGTCAGAAATTTCTATCATAATCCCAACAAGCGTGGTTATGTCTATTTACTGACCCCCAACGGGCTGGAACGAAAGGCCCGCGTGACCGTGTCCTTTCTTCGTCGCAAGCAGGACGAATACGAAAGCCTCAAGCAGGAGATTGTCCGTCTCCAGGACGAAGCTCGACGCGACCTGGGTGCAGCGGGCCGTGTGCAGGAGGCGAAACGGCCGTGAAGCCGAGTGACGACACTCCCCGACTGGAACAACCCGTGGGCGGAGCGCACGGCACAACGGCGCGCTCCTGGTATCTGGTTTACGCCAGACCCCGCATGGAACCCATGGCCGAAGAACACCTGACCCGTCAGGGCTACCGAATTTACCTGCCCCGTGTGCGGGCGACCCACCGCCAGCGCGGACGTTACCGCGAACGTGTCGAACCCCTGTTCCCACGCTACCTGTTTATTCATCTAGATCAATGCAATGACAACTGGGGCCCAATCCGCTCCACCCAGGGTGTGGCCGGTATGGTCCGCTTCGGCGGTGTAGCCGCCCGCGCCCCTGAGGCGTTAATTAGCACATTGCGTGGCAACGAAGACGAGGAGGGCATTCAGCAGACGTTGGCACAGGAATACCAGCCCGGTGACCGGGTGCGGATCATCGACGGCGTTCTCAGTGGTTACGAAGGCCTCTTCACCGCCCACGAAGGGCGCGAACGCGTCGCCGTATTGCTCGACCTCGCCGGTCGGTGCACCACCGTGCACATGTCGGCACATGACTTGCACTCACTGTAAGTCAAGACGTCGATAAACCGGTAAGCGCACCGAAACAGGGCGTTCGCCGGTTTGAAGATGTAGCACCGATGCTGGTTCCACGGATACGGCAGGGCGGTAGCGTGCTTGAACAGATAGCTAGCGCCTTGATTGAATCTCCCTCGCCCCGTTTGAGGTGAGGGGATCAAAAAATCTGCTATTAGGAGTCATAAACTGAAAATCATCGTCACCGGCGGAGCGGGCTTCATCGGCTCCGCTGTCATACGCCAATATATAGAGTGTACCGGGGCCGAGGTCGTTAATCTCGACAAGCTGACCTACGCCGGAAATCTCGAATCCCTGGCAGATGTTGCGGATTCACCCCGTTACCACTTCGAGCAGATCGATATCTGCGATGCGCCGAAAGTCAGCCGCGTGTTCCAGACCCACCGGCCCGATGCCATCCTGCACCTTGCTGCCGAGTCTCACGTTGATCGATCCATCGATGGTCCCGCGGCCTTTATGGAGACCAATATATTAGGAACCTACACTTTGCTAGAGGCCGCGCGCGCGTACTGGCGCTCGCTCACGGGGGCAGCTCAGGCACAGTTTCGCTTCCACCACGTCTCTACCGATGAGGTCTACGGCAGTCTGGGTGAGGCGGGGTTGTTTACCGAGCAGAGCACTTATCAGCCGAACTCACCGTACTCGGCGAGCAAGGCATCGAGCGATCATCTCGTGCGTGCCTGGTACCACACCTACGGTCTGCCGGTGATCACCACCAACTGCTCGAACAACTACGGCCCCTATCAGTTCCCGGAAAAGCTGATTCCGCTGATCATTCTCAACGCGCTGGACGGCAAACCCCTGCCCATCTACGGCAAGGGTGACAACATCCGCGACTGGCTCTACGTCGACGATCACGCCCGCGCCCTGCGCCTCGCCCTGGAACAGGGCAAACCGGGTGAGGTCTACAATATCGGTGGCCACAACGAGAAGACCAATCTCGACGTCGTGCGCACACTGTGCGGCATACTCGATACCCTGCGCCCGCGCGAGAACGGATACTACGCTGACCTCATCACCTTCGTTGACGACCGCCCCGGCCACGACCAGCGCTACGCCATTGATGCCAGCAAAATGCAACACGAACTTGACTGGACCCCGGCAGAAACCTTCGAAACCGGCCTGCGCAAGACCGTGCAGTGGTATCTCGACAATCTGCAATGGTGTTATCGGGTGCAAGACGGTAGCTATCAGCGCCAGCGTCTTGGCGTTATGGGTTCCGGTTCAGGTTGACACACAGGGCCTACCTGATGCCAATAGGCATACATCTGTTTTATACTGCATTCTATGAAACCGGTACATTGGGATCCTGCGAAAAACCAACAGCTTATTGCCGAGCGCGGTGTTTCTTTTGAGGATGTTGTTTTCTATTTACAGCGAGATGAATGCCCTAATCAACGTGTATTTGTTATCAATATAGATGGCTATGTACATCGCTGAATTTTATCGTGTGGTGCACCGTGCAAAGCGTGGCGCATCTGGTCCCTAGAAAGTCCCGGCATGAAGGGTTAACCCTCCACCCTTGGCGTAAAACGACAATGAACCCAACGTCTTCCCCTCACGCCTCACCCTTAACGCCTCACGGTCTTTCCTGCCGCAAGGGCCTGATCCTCGCCGGCGGTTCCGGCACGCGTTTGTACCCCGTCACCCTGGCGGTCTCCAAACAACTGTTGCCGGTCTACGACAAGCCGATGATCTACTATCCGTTGAGCACGCTCATGCTCGCCGGGATTCGGGATATTCTGCTCATCTCCACCCCGCAGGATACCCCGCGCTTCGAGCAGCTGTTGGGTGACGGTAGTCAGTGGGGGCTCAACATCCAGTACGCCGTGCAACCTTCTCCGGACGGGTTGGCGCAAGCGTTCATCATCGGTGAGGACTTCATCGGCCAGGATAGCTGTGCCCTGGTGCTCGGTGACAACATCTTCTACGGCCACGAACTGGCTGATGACCTGAAACAGGCCGATACGCGCCAAACAGGCGGCACCGTTTTCGCCTATCCCGTACAGGATCCCGAGCGTTACGGCGTGGTTGAGTTCGACGAACAGGGCAGGGCGGTGAGCCTGGAGGAAAAACCGGGCAAACCGAAATCACGCTATGCCGTCACCGGCCTGTACTTCTACGACAAGGGCGTGATTGATATTGCCAAAGACCTCAAGCCCTCGCCACGCGGCGAACTCGAGATCACCGACATCAACAAACAGTACCTGGCGCGGGGTATACTGCATGTCGAGGTAATGGGACGCGGCATGGCCTGGCTCGATACCGGCACACACGAAAGCCTTATGGAGGCCTCGTCGTTCATCGAAACCATCGAACGTCGTCAGGGACTCAAGATCGCCTGTCCCGAAGAGATTGCCTACCGTAAGGGCTATATCGATGCTGCACAATTAGCTGAACTTGCCGCAGGATTGAAGAAAAACGCCTACGGTCAGTATCTTGCTATGTTACTCAAAGAAAAAGTGTATTGATTACTGAGATAATTTATCCCTCTTCGGACTCACAAAGCAGCAAACGGCAGGAAAAATACATGTACCTCCAACCCGTTATTCTCTCTGGTGGCTCCGGCACACGCTTGTGGCCTCTGTCGCGGGAACGCTATCCCAAACAGTTTCTCGCCCTGGTCACCGACAAGACCCTGTTCCAGGACACCGTGCGCAGGCTGGACGGTCTGCAGGACGGCGCATTGGGAGACAGCGCCCTGTTACCCCCTATGGTGGTTTGTAACGAGGTGCACCGCTTCCTGGTGGCCGAGCAGTTGCGCGAGATCGACAGTCCCCATGCCGGTATCCTGCTCGAACCCGTTGGCCGCAACACCGCCCCCGCGTTGACCCTCGCCGCACTGCACGCTATTCGCACCGGCCAGGATCCCGTCCTGCTCGTCATGCCCGCCGATCACGTCATACAGGACACCGCCGCCTTCCATCAGGCCGTACACGCCGCCGCCGCACTGGCCGAACAAAATTACCTGATCACCTTTGGCATCGTCCCCACTGCCCCGGAAACCGGCTACGGTTATATTCGGCCTGGCGAACCCATCGTCAAACTTCCGTTTTCCACCTCTCCCCTTATGCCCCACGTTATCGGGGCCTTCACCGAAAAACCCGATGCCGCCACGGCACAGGCCTACATCGACAGTGGCGCGTATTTCTGGAACAGCGGCCTGTTCGTCATGAAGGCCTCGCATTGGCTCGACGCCATCCGTCATTTTCGCCCGGAACTGAGCGAGGCCTGTGAGAACAGTTACCGCGAGGGGCAGGCCGATGCCGACTTCTACCGCATCGACAAGGCCGCCTTCGCCCAGTGCCCCAGTGATTCGATTGACTACGCGGTGATGGAAAAACTCGGTAAAAGCAGTGAACCGAATGTGCCCTGCGGCGCGCTGGTGCCCCTGGACGCCGGTTGGTCCGACGTCGGCGCCTGGTCCGCGCTGTGGACCGTGCGCGACAAAGACAGCGACGGCAATGCCCTGCACGGTGATGTACGCACGCACAATGCCCGCAACAACCTCATCCACGCCCATTCACGTCTCGTCACAGTGATTGGTGTCGAAGACCTTACCATCATCGAAACCAGCGACGCCGTGTTGATCAGTCGAAGAGACCAGGTGCCGGACGTCAAGGCCATCGTCGCCCAGCTCAAAATTGAACAACGCGGAGAATATCTTAATCATCGCTGTGTTCACCGCCCCTGGGGGAGTTACGAGACCATCGACCTGGGCCAACGCCATCAGGTCAAGCGCATCACCGTCAAGCCCGGTGCCTCACTGTCACTGCAAATGCACCACCACCGCGCCGAACACTGGGTCGTCGTTACCGGCACCGCCAAAGTGACCCGGGGTGAAGAAACCTTCCTTATCAGCGAAAACCAGTCCACCTACATCCCTCTGGGCACCAGGCACCGTCTTGAAAACCCCGGAAAATTCCCCCTGGAAATGATCGAAATCCAGTCCGGGAGCTATCTGGGTGAAGACGACATCATTAGATTCGAAGACGTGTATGGGCGGTAATTGGTGTCGAAATTTAAGGGTACCGACCCCTTTATAACCCCTTTATACTGTACTACCAGGTTGATACGGCCATACCGCAGTCACCGCATCAGTACGCATTCTTGTCGAAGAACCCCCGGGTGATGGTGAGCCCGATGATGCGCAGGTCAAACAGCAGCGACCAGTTGTCGATGTAGTACAGATCGTGCTCGATGCGCTTTTGCATCTTTTCGAGCGTCTGGGTCTCGCCACGCCAGCCGTTGACCTGGGCCCAGCCGGTGATGCCTGGCTTGACCTTGTTCCGAAGTGAGTAGTGGTCAACCAACGGACTGTACAGTTCGTTGTGCTCGATAGCGTGCGGACGTGGGCCGACTATCGACATCCGTCCCTGCAGCACATTGATGAACTGCGGCAACTCATCCAGACTGGTACGGCGCAGAAGCGCTCCGAATGGTGTCACGCGATCATCTCCCCGCCGAGCTTGGGTGACTTGCCCGAGGTCTTCGTCATGCGCCCACATGGTACGAAACTTCCACACTTCGATCTTGTGCCCGTCCCAGCCATGGCGCTCCTGGCGATAGAGCACGGGTCCCGCAGAACTCAGCTTGACGCCCATGGCAATCAGCGCCATCAGCGGACTGATCATCAACAGGATCAATGTAGCCAGAACCCGGTCCTCGATCGCCTTGACCACGCGGTTGGCACCCTGGATCGGGGTCGTACTGAGATCGATCATGGGCGTGTCGAGCAGCTCGGATACGCCATGGTTGAGCAGATAAACCCCGAACATGTCGGGGACATAGCGGATGTTCGCCGAGCAGTGACGCAGACTGTCGAGGATCGACTGCAACCGTGGGGTTTGCTCAAGTGAAAGACTGACCCAGATTTCATCGACCGGGCACGTCTCGACGAACGAGCCGAGCGTATCCAGTGGGCGTTGGGGCATCCCCTGCAACTCCCCGCAACCAGCCCCCAGATCGAATACCGCCACGACATCGAAGCCAGCCCATCCGGCCTCGCCCGCCCGACGCAACAACATGTCAGCCTGCTCGCATGAGCCGATAATCACCGTCCGGCGCTGATTGAAACCGTGCCGACGCAACGTGTGCAGCAGCAGATAGACCGCCAGCCGCACCGCAGCCAACAGCAGCGCGGTCCCCACAAACCAGTAAAACATCCACAGCCGTGACAATACCCCGTCGTTCTTCAGCGCCACGAGGCTCAACAGCACCATCGCGAACACCACCACCCAGGCAATAAACACCCACAGTACCGGAGTAAACAGACTGCGGCCGCGCCACGACCGGTAGACCCCGAGAACGGGAAAGATCAGCGCAACCAGCACGCTCGCCAGCAGCAGTGTCTCACCATACTGGAATGGCAACGGGTGGCTGATGATAGCACTGAATCGAAGCACAAACGCCAAGGCTCCGCCCACCAGCACGACAATGATGTCAAGCACCCGGGTAACCAGATTGAGCCCGACCGAATAGGCTTGCAGTACACCCTTCTTACTCATCCGTGTTGATCGCCCGCATTGCTGCAGCAACCCCTCATCTGAAAAAAATCACCCAATATCACTGCGCGTGACTGTAAGTGATATCGATTCATACCTTTCAAGTTTTCTGATTTTAGCATATCAGGACAAAAGATCATCGAGCCCCGTCTTACCCACCCGCATCTCGTACGCCACGAGACTTTACAGTGCAACCCGCCCTCCCTATAGTGGCGCACTTAGTATGGAGGAATTTGAGCGAGATGACTGAAAATAACCGCCCCACAGTGCCGCCTGCCCCGGCACATCCCGATCCTCAGGCACTGACCTCCTACTATTCTGATCCCAACGATGAGATCGATCTGGTCGATCTCGGAGTCAGTCTGTGGCGACGCTGGAAACTGATGCTTACCATCTTTCTGCTCTGCACCGGCCTGGGCCTGGCGCTCGCACTCGCCCTGCCGCGTACCTATAGCTATACCGCTGTGGTGGGGCTTGGATCCTACTTCGCGAAGAGCGGCAGAAACATTTCTGTGGTGACTCCCGACGCTGCCGCAGAGGCCTTGAACTCCAGCTTGATCCGGATGGCCCTGTTGCGTTATGCGAGTGAACACAGCGTTAATCCACTCAAGGTCAAGATTAAGGCTAACGTATCGAACAAGAGTAATACGATTATCATCGAGGGTAAGGGTCCGAAAAAATTACAAGCTGCATACGAAGCGGTTGAAAGGAATGCCGTGGCGCTCTTGACCAAAAACACCGCCGCGCAGGCTAATGTGCGGCGGTCTAATCTGAAACGGTCGTTGACGATGGCGCAAATCACCCTGTCACGAATCAATGACCCACAACGAATT
>CAZLQI010000025.1:0-15391 GCA_964561765.1 uncultured Chromatiales bacterium | reverse complement strand
TCTATTTATTTAATTTCATTGGGTTACATGAAAAATTCGTGGGGATAACTCAGTTACAAAAGGTAACATGAATGCTACCATTAGGAGCGAATGACAGAGGTTAGAGGGTGCCTCATTGCGTGGGGAAGAAGTCCTTATGCTATGGTCGGAGATGCAGTGATGGCTCTGACGAAAGATTTTAAGGACACCATTCAGGCACGCGCCCAACGGGATCCGGCGTTTCGCAAGGCCCTGCTGCGAGAAGGGGTCGAATGCCTGCTCGCCGGTGATGTCGATACCGGCAAGGCGGTGCTGCGCGACTATATCAACGCCATGATCGGGTTCGAGGAACTGTCCCGGGTCTTCGACAAATCGAGCAAGAGTCTCATGCGCATGTTCGGGCCGAAAGGGAACCCCCAGGCGAGTAACCTGTTTGCGGTGATCGGTTATCTGCAGGAGCAGGAAGGCATACACCTGGAAGTCAAAGCCCGGAAGGTTGCTTAGGTGCCGTGTGGCTGCATTTTTCCGCGATTTTCAGTGGCGATTAGCAACAATTTATGAACATGGTATTTTTCATGGTATTGTCATTTGCCGCAAAAATAAGTCATTGAAAATGAAAGTTAAAAATGGCTTATTTACAATAGAGTGGGGAATGACCGGTACTGGCCGGAGTGCATGAATGGGGTTAAGTCTCGTATCGTAACATTCCATAGCCGACGTAACTGGAACATCGGCTATGGAATAGCCATCACGCCATGGCCGGGAAGACGGTGAGATAGATGTTTTCATACGTCACACTACGCCATAGCCTATCGATGAAGACGTTATCCAACGCACATTCCCCGCCATCCCATACTGATAAGAATTTGGTGTTCCAGTAAATACTGTGTGAACCCGCTGGTGGTCGTGGATGCCGTGACGGGAAGGTCAGGTTCTTTTCTTGTAGGGGGGGTGTGTTGCTGTCTGATCTTGTGTTCGGTAAAGTTATGAACCGTACAAGTGCAGGTTTGATGTGTGTGGCAGGGCCGATCTGGATGCCATGGGCTTTGCGGTACTGTTCCCGCATGTGTCACATGCCCAGGTAGGCCTTGCGTACGTCTGGATTTTGCGCTACTTCGCTGGAGGGGCCCTCGATTTCCACCCGGCCCTCGGCGAGGACGTAGGCGTAGTCCGACAGTGCCAGGGCGAGGTGTACGTTTTGTTCAACCAACAGAATAGTTAGCCCTTCTTGTTTGAGGTCACGCAGGGTGGTGAAAAGCTGCTGCGTTAGCAGGGGCGAGAGCCCGAGTGAGAGTTCGTCTATAATCAGTACCTTGGGGGTGGCCATCAGCCCGCGACCCACGGCGAGCATTTGCTGCTCGCCACCGGAGAAGGTGCCAGCCTTCTGGTGACGTCGTTCGGCCAGACGTGGGAAGTAGTCAAACACGCGCTCGAGGTTGTTGCGGTAATCGTGGCGCGCCCGTGGTGAGAAGGCGCCCATCTCCAGATTTTCTTCCACACTCATGTCGGCGAACAATTGGCGGCCTTCCGGCACGAGGACCAGGCCACGGCGGGCTTTATTGTGTGCTGAGAGTCGCGTGACGTCTTCGCCTTCGAACAGGATGCGCCCCCCCCATGTGCGGATACTGCCGATGGCGGTGCGCAGGGTGGTGGTCTTGCCGGCGCCGTTAGCACCAACCACGGTGGTAAGCTGGTGGAGTGCAACGTTGAGGCTCACACCCCACAGAACCTGCACTTCGCCATAGCCGGATTCCAGTGCTTCGAGCTGCAGTATAGCGCGGCTCACGTTGCCCCCAGTATCTTGTGTGCGAGTTCGGGATCACCCAGATAGGCTTCGATGACGACCTCATCGTTGGCGATTTCTTCGGGCTGGCCCAGTGCCAACATTTCACCGAAGTTGAGCACCATGATCCGATCTGACAGGCTCATGATGACCTGCATGAGGTGTTCGATCATGAGGATGGCCATGGCGTGTTCGTCGCGTAACCGGCGCACGACGGCGATCATCTGTGCGATTTCAGTGGGGTTGAGCCCGGCCAGTGTCTCATCGAGCAGCAACAGGGTGGGCCGGGCCGCGACGGCGCGTGCGATTTCAAGGCGTTTCTTGCCAGCGATGTTGAGTTCACCGGCGAGCCGATCGGCACTGTCGTTAAGGTCGACCAATTCCAGCACATCGTGTGCGAATGGGCGGGCGGTCTTCAGAGGCAGGTTGGAGGCGCCAAAGCAGGCGCCGACGGTGACGTTTTCCAGCACCGTCATGTCGTTGAGCGGTTTGACGATCTGGTGCGTGCGCGCCAGCCCCAGGCGTACCACCCGGTAAGGAGGCAGACCGGTGATGTCTTGGCCCTGGAAGATGATCCGACCCTCGTCCGGTCGAATGACGCCGTTGATAAGGTTAAATAACGTGGTCTTACCCGCGCCGTTGGGGCCTATCAGGCCGAATATCTCGCCTTCCGCAATGTGAAAATGCACATTATGTACGGCGCGCACGCCACCGAAGTGCTTGCCGACACCCGTGACCTTGAGTATCTCACTCACTCCAGCACCTTGCGCAATCGTGGCAGCTTGCGATAGACCCAACCCATGAAGCCACTCGGCAGGAACAGCACGATGGTGAGCAACAAGACACCGGCGACCACCAGCTGGAACTGGGAGAAGATCGGTGATACCAGCAGGAAACCGCGGAACTGTTCGTAGACGAAGGCACCGAACGCGGCGCCGAAGACTGTACCCTGACCGCCGAGCATGAGCATGACGATGGCCTCGATCGACAGCGTTAGATCAAAGGCCTGATCGGGCAGGATGACGCCGTTTTTGAAGAAATACAGTGTGCCTACCATGGCAGGAATAAAGGCCGAAATGGCGAAGATGGCACTCTTGTACCAAGGTGCACGTACGCCCAGTACGATGGCGGCGTCCTCATCCTCACGAATGGCGAACAGGCCAAGGCCAAACTTGGAATTTTTGATCGCCAAACTGAGCAACAATGAGGCACCCATGAGCACAACGATGGCGAAGTAGATTATCCATAGTGCGTGGCGTGGACCACCGAGCGGCGTGAAACTGCTGAACGACAGGTACATGCCGCTGGCGCCCCCGAAGGGGGCAAAGTTTGACACCAATGCCTTGACGGCCTCGTTGACGCCGATGGTGGCCAGCGCAAAGTAGGCACCACGCAGGCGCAGGATGCCCAGACCGAGCAGCAACGCGAGCAGACTTACTGCCAAACCAGCGCTCAGGCTTGCGCTCCACACCGACCATTTCAGCACGGTGATCAGATACATGCCGATGTAGCCACCCAGGCCGAAAAAGGCGATGTTACCGAAGTTGACATAACCGGTGTAGCCGATCATCAGGTTGAGGTTGGAGGCGAGTACGATGTAGACCGCGCCGAGCAGCAGACTCTCGCGCATGCCGACGTTGCCACTCACACCGGGTAGCAGTGCAAAGGCCGCGGTGGCAGCGAGTACAATCCAGAAAAACGCCCGTTTGTACATCAGTGTTTCTTCCCGATGCGAAACAGCCCGTTGGGGAAGACTATCAGGATGAGCACGAACAGGGTGAACTCAATCACCGGTGTCCAACTTACGTCGACGAAGGGTGCCACGCCGCCCTCGATGAGTCCCAGCAGGATACCGCCCGCGAGTGCACCGGCAGGATTGCCAAGACCACCGAGCACGGTGACCACGAAGCTTTTCAACTCGTAGTTGCCACCGGAGAGGATGGTGAACGGAAACAGTGTGGCAATCAACGCACCGGCCGCGCCCGCCACAGCAATGCCCAGACCGAAGGCGATGGCCAGGATGCGACGTGTGGGAATACCCATGAGTTCAGCGGCCTGGCGATTGCTGGCCACCGCGCGCACGGCCTTACCGGTGCGCGTGTGATAGAGAAAGGCGTAGAGCAGCGCGGCGATGACGATGGCCAGTGCAGCGGCGACGATCTGTGTGCCGGGTATGGTGTAGCCGTGCCAGCTGATACCTGGCAGGTTGAAGTCGACGTTATAGGGACTGGTGGTCCACAGCGCGGTACCGACGCCAATAATAATCATGTTCACGGCGAAGGTTGCCAGCAGGCTCATCAGGTCGGAGCTGCCAATGACGCGGTTGATCGCAATCCAGTACACCATCACGCCGACCACGAAGCCGCCAGCGACGATTGGCAATAAAGAAAGGTAGGGGTTGAAGCCGGCCACAGAGACCAGAAAATAGAGGGCGAACATGCCCAGGGCGATCATGGCGCCGTGAGTCAGGTTGATCACCTTCATGACGCCGAAGATGAGACTCAGGCCGATGGCGGCCAGACCGTAGATGGCCCCGACCAACACGCCGCTGGCCAGTGAGGCAACGAGGTCATACATGTGTGGAATACCCTGAATGGGCCCCGGACCACCTGAGTGGCCCGGGGCAGAGGCGCCTGTCAGTGCGCGAACTTCTTCAGCGGATAGAGGATGGGCGCAGTCTGCGCGGCTGCGGGCCAGACTACCTGACTGACTAGCTTGCCGTTGGCACCCTGTTGCCACTGCGCAAGCACCATGTCATGGCCAATCTGCAGCCCGTGGTCACTGGCACGGGTGGCGAAGTGGATGCGGCCGTAGAAGGTCATGGCATTCATAGCATTGAGTGCCTTGGTCACGGCTGTGGTTTTAATCGATCCGGCCTTCTCGATGGCGTGTTGCAGCACCAGACCTGCAGCGTAGCCACCGGCGGCGTGGTAGCCGGGCTGGTTGGCGTACTTGGCCTCGAAGGCCTTGGTGAAGGCGCTTGGGCTGGGTCCGAAGTCAGGCTTGTAGCCGACCGAGTGTTCCCACTGCGAGGGCACGGTGACGCCCATCGCGGCCTTGCCCAGGGTAGCAAATTTGGCGATGTCCGGGGCGACCAGTAAGGAGATGAAGCGCAGGCCGACCTTTTTGTCGTAGAGCTGGCGCGCCAGGGTGGTACCGTCGGCATAGTGTCCACCGCCAATCAGCACGGTGGCGCCGGAGGCAACGATCTTGTTGATGATCGGCCCAAAGTCGGTGGTATCTGAGGCGTAGGACTCATTGAACACGATATGCAGGCCCATGCGCTTGGCATTGGCCAGCGCGCCCTTGGCGACGGCGGTAGAGAAGCCGTTGTTGGAGTAGACCAGCGCGATTTTTGCCTTGGGTGCCTTGGCCTTGATGACATCCAGCGCGCTCTTGAGGTATTTGTCCGCCGGAGTGTATATCTGGAACAGATGCTTATTGCCGAGCCTGTAGGTCTTGCCCTCGGCCGCACCCGTGGTGATCATGATCTTGCCAAACTGCTCGGAGACCACGGCCGCAGTGGCGGTGAGGCCGGAGGAGTAGGGGCTGAACAGGAAGTTGGCATTGTCGCGCAAGATCAGGCGGCTGTAGAGTTGCTGCACGCGTCCGGCGGAGGACTGGTCATCGTAGTACTTGAGCGCGATCTTGTAGTGTTTGCTGCCCACCTTGATGCCGCCGGCGGCATTGACCTGATCGCGCCATAATTCGAAACCGAGCAACTGAGGTTTGGAGTCGGCGTTGAGTTTACCGGTCTGCGACGTGGTAAAACCGATGGTCAGAGTCTGTGCTTGCGCAAGGGGAGCTGCCAACAGCGCACCGCAGGTCAGGGCGACTGCCAAGGCTGATTTTTTGAACATGATACGTCTCCTGGTTTTTGATGATGTCGTTATCATTGTTAAAAACGGGCGCGTACACGGGGCCTAACCCGTCACTGGCGTCCGAACCCAGCCGAATTTGAAGTGTAATACACGGGTTCACCGCTGTCGTGTCAATCGGCAAATAAGTGTGCTGGCTCCGATCACGCGGTCATTTGGTCTCGATCTCATAGCTGGTGTGATGTGTTGGGGACTGGGGGCAGAATATAAGCATTGCTGTTCGAGATTTAACACATTGATGTATATTTATTTTTATGCCTATTCGGCAAGATGTTTCTCAAGGTATAGAATACCTTTTATACGCATGCACAGGCTCTGAGCACGAGGGGACACCCGCTCTCATAATTCGACACAAACGAGAATATGACCCACACACGGTTCCCTGAGGCGATAAACTCAAAACCCGCCAGCAACCCCCGGCGCACCTGACGGCGAGCGATATGTCTAGAAATACACGCAGCCCCCTGGCAGAACAACGCCCCGCTAGCCGTGATCTGCGCGTGCTGAAGCAGCTATTCACCTTCATGCGCCCCTACCGCCGCGCAGTGCTGGGGGCGGGACTTGCGCTGCTGATTGCAGCCGGCACCGTACTGGGTTTCGGCGTGGTCCTGCAGCAGGTCGTTGACCACGGCCTGAGCAGTGGTTCCAGCGCTGAGTTGAACAAGGCGCTGGGGCTGTTCCTTATCGTGGTCACAGTAATGGCCGTGTCCGTGGCGGCACGTGTCTATCTCGTCACCTGGATTGGTGAGCGGGTGGTGGCCGATATCCGCAAGGCGGTGTTCGCCCAGGTGCTCAAACTTGACCCGGCCTTCTTCGAGGTGACGCGCACCGGCGAGGTCATCTCGCGCCTGACCACAGATACCTCGCTATTGCAGGTCGTGGTCGGCTCCACGCTGGCGATCGCGGTGCGCAACGTCCTGCTCATCAGCGGTGGCTTGGTGATGATGACCCTCACCAGTGGCAAGCTGGCCTTGCTGGTCCTGCTCGGTGTGCCGCTGACGGTGATCCCCCTGTGGCTGCTTGGGCACCGGGTGCGCCGCCTGTCGCGCAGCAGTCAGGACCGGATCGCTGACATCGGTGCCTTCGTCGATGAAGTGCTCTACGGCATTCGCACCGTGCAGGCATTTTGTCACGAGCACATCGACCACCAGCGCTATGGTGTCCAGGTCGAGGCCGCCTTTGAGGCTGCTATCCGTCGCACCCGGATCAGTGCCCTGCTCACGGCCACGGTGATGCTGTTCACCTTCGTCGCTGTCAGCATCGTGTTGTGGGTGGGGGGCTACGACGTCCTGGCAGGGCGCATCAGCGGCGGACAGCTCTCGGCGTTCGTGTTCTATGCTCTGCTGGTCGCCAGCTCGGTCGGCGCACTGAGTGAGGTGGCTGGCAACCTGCTGCGTGCCGCCGGCGCCACCGAACGCCTGCTCGAACTACTCAACACCCGACCCGCCATCTCCCCACCGGCCGCACCCGTCGCCCTGCCCGTACCGGCGCGTGGCGAGGTGCAGCTCAGTGCTGTCACCTTCAGCTACCCCGCGCAACCCGACATTCCCGCACTCAACCAGCTGTCACTGCGCCTGCACTCCGGTCAGAAGGTTGCGTTGGTTGGCCCGTCAGGGGCCGGGAAGTCCACGGTGTTGCAACTGTTGTTGCGATTCTATGATCCCGCCGCCGGTGTGATCCGTTTCGACGGGGTCGATATCCGCCAGGTTGACCCCAGCGCACTGCGCCAGCGCATGGCGCTCGTGCCCCAAGCCCCGGTCATCTTCGGTGCCGATGCCTGGGAGAACATCCGCTACGGTTTTCCCGATGTGAGTGATGCCGACGTACGCCGCGCGGCTGAGGCCGCCCATGCGGCGGAATTCCTCGACCAGCTACCGCAGGGCTTCAACACCTTCCTCGGTGAACGTGGCATCCGCCTCTCCGGCGGAGAGCGCCAACGCATTGCCATAGCCCGTGCCATCTTGCGCGACCCCGCCGTGCTGCTGCTCGATGAGGCCACCAGCGCCCTTGACGCCGAGAGTGAACGTCTGGTCCAGGCCGCGCTGGAACGCCTCATGCAATCACGCACCACCCTCATCATCGCCCACCGTCTTGCCACCGTGCGCAAGGTCGATCGCATCCTGGTCATGGAGGGTGGGCGCATCGTTGCCAGCGGGCGCCACGACGAGTTGGTTGCCGAGAACGGACTCTATGCCCGACTCGCGGCACTGCAATTTCATGATGTGGCCGAAGCGGGCATACCGGCAGCGAACAGGTCGAAACCGGGCACATCGGATTTGGCCACA
Organism: uncultured Chromatiales bacterium; assembly: GCA_964561765.1. GTDB lineage: Bacteria > Pseudomonadota > Gammaproteobacteria > DATFLL01 > DATFLL01 > CAZLQI01. The sequence goes on along the minus strand of CAZLQI010000025.1, from coordinate 7,466 downwards.
TCCGAGCAGACGGGCTAGGGTGCTCAAGGCTGCGCCAGGAAAGAGTTTGGTTGCTGAATAGGGCTACGCCAATTGTCGCGGCAACACAGCGTCATTGGATACGAGCTACTCGCAGGCCAAAAGGTGGCAAAATACCGTCCACCGCATCGAGACAGACAGATTCATCGGCTCGTTTGCGCGAAACCGTGCCAGAAAAGGCATGTTTATCACCACTTCGGAGTTTTCCAGTGGTGCATGTAAAGACGTATTCGAGGTGAAACAGTTGGATACGGATTATTTCAGTGGCGGATAGATTACGAATACAGGTTTGGATGACAGATGGAGTTTTTTCGTGAAGTGCACATGAGCTGCGATGTGGAGCGTCTGCAACAGAATCTGACCATTGCCAACCTGCCGCGTTTTTGTAGCGAGATTGGCGAAGTGCTCAGTGAAGACGGCGAGGCAGGTGAAATATATTGCCTGTGGGGCAGTTTCCAGGTACACCGGGAATGTATCGAGGGCGGGGTGCGTTTCAGCCTGGCGAACTGCCCCAATGCTCTGGCATGGACGGTGACAAGCGGTCTTGCGCCACACCCGGAGCAGACTTTGATCCACTGCACCATCAATCGGCGCGATCCCGATCCGGATTTCATCGAATCGATAGAGTTGTTCGTGGATGAATGGAAAGCCGGACTCGCGAGATTTATGCAGGAATGAATTCCGGGTTGGACCTCCATGGTCATGATAGGAGCCACCTTGCGGTGATGCTTCTGACCCGTGTTTTCTCCTGTCGTTCCTGGCTGTGATGAATTCCGAACCTCGGGCCACGGTGGTTTTACTCAAGCTCATGGATTTTGGTTATAAGCCTTGGTCTTTCAACAAGATAGATGATTATCTGGCGATGAATGCTGCTGCGGTACGTGGCGGGTCTTCCCTCCTTGTACAAGCCGGTGCCCGCTGCGGCGAGGCAAGATCCGAAGCGCTATGTGTTGCTGGCTTTCGCCAAGGATGAATGTGTCTATTCGCCTTTCACTTCTGTAGTATAGCGGGGCAAGCCACGCGGCGTATTCACCCCGCGAAATGGTGTATGACCTGTACCCAGAGATCGTTCAATGCCTCCCATCGTCGCCATCTCGAACCTTTCCAAGACCTATGCCGATGGTTACCAGGCGCTGAAAAATGTGAGTCTGACTATTCAGCCCGGCGAGATCCTCGCCTTGCTCGGCCCCAACGGGGCGGGCAAGACCACGCTCATCTCGATTATCTGTGGGATTGTGAATGCCAGCACAGGTACAGTTACGGTCGATGGCCATGACATCGTATCTGATTATCGCACCACACGCACTCTGATCGGCCTGGTGCCGCAGGAGCTGACGCTCGGCGCCTTTGATACCGTGTGGAACACCTTGTGTTTCAGTCGCGGGCTGTTTGGTAAAAAGCCGGATCGACAGTATCTGGAGCAGGTGTTGAAGGATCTGTCGCTGTGGGAGAAGAAAGACAGCATGCTTATGACTCTGTCGGGCGGCATGAAGCGGCGGGTGCTGATCGGCAAAGCACTGGCGCACGAACCCCGGGTGTTGTTTCTGGATGAACCGACGGCAGGCGTTGATGTGACCTTGCGCAAGGATATGTGGGCGCTGGTGCGACGGTTACAGGAGGCGGGGGTGACGATTATCCTTACAACGCACTACATCGAAGAGGCTGAGGCGATTGCGGGCCGCGTGGGGGTTATCAATCAGGGGGAATTGTTGTTGGTTGACGACAAGCGTGCCTTGATGCACAAGCTGGGCAAGCGGCAATTACTGATTGAACTGGAAGCCGTCCTGTCGGACGTGCCGGATGTGCTGGCCCGCTGGGCGCTGGAGTTGTCGATGGATGGTTGCCGGTTGACCTACACGTATGACCCGCATAAATCGAGCACGGGTATCGATGGCCTGTTGCTGGCTATTCGGGAGGCCGGTCTGTCTATCAAGGACGTGAATACCACGAAGACCTCACTGGAAGAAATCTTTGTCAATCTGGTGAAGGCCACAGCATGAATTTCTATGCGATTCGGGTTATTTACAAATATGAAATGATGCGTGCTTTTGAAACTATCGCGCAGAGTTTTGCCTCACCGGTCATTTCCACTGCGCTGTACTTTGTGGTGTTCGGGTCAGCCATCGGTTCACGCATAAAGAGCGTTGATGGCGTACCTTACGGGTCTTTTATCGTCCCTGGCCTGATAATGCTGGCGCTGTTGACACAGAGTATCGCCAATGCGTCTTTCGGTATCTTCTTTCCCAAGTTCACCGGCACTATCTATGAACTCCTGTCCGCACCGATTTCTTTTGTTGAAATTCTGATTGGCTACGTGGGGGCGGCGGCGACCAAGTCGTTCATCATCGGGCTGGTTATCCTGGTTACGGCAGGATTTTTCGTGCCATTACACGTCGCCCATCCGCTATGGATGATGGTTTTTTTGGTGTTGACCTGTATTTCGTTCAGTTTGTTCGGTTTCATTATCGGTTTGTGGGCAACCAATTTTGAAAAACTGCAACTCATCCCGATGTTGGTGATCACGCCGTTGGTGTTTCTCGGCGGCAGTTTCTATTCGGTGAACATGTTGCCGCCCGCCTGGCAGACCATCAGTTTGTTCAACCCGGTGGTGTACCTGATCAGCGGGTTTCGTTGGAGCTTTTTTGAGGTGGCTGATGTGAGTGTGGGAGTGAGCCTGGCCGTGGTATCGGGGTTTCTGGCTCTGTGCCTGCTCATTGTGTGGTGGATGTTCAGAACGGGATATCGTTTGAAGCACTAGGAAATTGCGGATTAACTCGTCGAAGGTGTGTCCAGAGATAAACGGGATAGCGTTGGGATGTGATTCGGATCAAATTACTCGGCGGATCTCTGAGGTAGTTTTCAGCCGAAGCCATAATTCAGCAAGACATCGTGAGGTAGCACATGAAGGGTTCCCCGGTGAACGATCCCCTGCATGGCATGACCCTGGAGAAGATCCTCAACCATCTGCTGGCGCGTTATGGTTGGGATGCGTTGGGGCGCACCATCAAAATACGCTGTTTCACGCATGAGCCCAGTATCAAATCGAGTCTGAAGTTCTTGCGCAAAACGCCCTGGGCGAGAGCGAAGGTGGAAGCATTGTATTTGCAGCGTCTGGATGCGGACCCCAGTGATCCCCAATCTTCTCATTGATAGCGCACCGGTGCCGGGCAACGGTGGGGAGCTGTGCCTGTACCGGCGCGGCGAGACCTTCTCGATGATGATTGTTGGTCGGGGCGAGCTGATGAACAGCCACAGGCACAGCTCCGAGGACGCGTTGGCCGAGCTGACCTGTGCACGACTGCTGGGTTGTCCGACCTCGCGACTGCTCATTGGTGGCCTGGGCATGGGGTTTACCCTGGCGGCCGCATTGCGCTGCGTGGGTGAGCAGGCTGAGGTGGTGGTGGCCGAGCTGGTGCCCGCGGTGATCGCGTGGAACCAGGGACCGCTGGGTGCATTGAACGGCCATGCGCTTGATGACCCGCGCGTCACGATGCGGGAAGGGGACGTGGCGTTACTCATCAAGGCCGGGCAGTGCACCTATGATGCGATTTTGCTCGATGTGGACAATGGCCCCGAGGGACTCACACGCAAGGAAAACGATGCCCTGTACGGCATGAACGGACTGAGTGCGGCCTATGCCGCATTACGCCCGCAGGGTGTATTGGCGGTGTGGTCAGCGGGGCCGGCAGCGGATTTTCTGCGACGCCTGCACAAGGTGGGTTTTGAGGTGGAAGAGGTGCGGGTGCACGCCCACGGTACGAAGGGCGCGCGCCATGTGATCTGGTTTTCCCGCCGGGTGATGTAGCGATGGGGTGGTGCGGTAATAGAGCGTGCCACGCGTGGGGCGCAATGCCCCCCTGTCCTTGCGGCAGCGGTAAGAAATACAAACGGTACTGCCTACAGGGTTTGCCTGACCCACAGTACCGGAAATAAGGTCACCCCGTGCGTGTCGTGGCATTTGACAAGATCAGTCCACACCCTTTGACTGCAGGTAATCCTCGTAGTTGCCGCTGAAGTCGCTGATGCCGTCAGCGCTCATGTCGATGATGCGGGTGGCCAGCGATGAGACAAATTCGCGGTCGTGGCTGACGAAGATGAGGGTGCCAGGGTAGTTTTCCAGGGCGAGGTTGAGGGCTTCGATGGATTCCATGTCGAGGTGGTTTGTGGGTTCGTCCAACAGCAACACATTGGGTTGCAGGAGGGCAAGTTTGCCGAAGAGCATGCGGGCCTGTTCGCCGCCGGAGAGGACCCTTACCGACTTCAGTATCTCGTTATTGGAAAACAACATGCGCCCGAGTGCGCCGCGGATGGCCTGTTCGCCGTCCTTGGTCCACTGCGCCATCCAGTCATAGAGCGTGGTGTCAGTGGCAAAGTCGTGAGTGTGGTCCTGTGCGTAGTAGCCGAGGGCGGCGGCATCGGTCCATTTTATCTCGCCAGCATCGGGCGTGAGTTCACCGCTCAGACAGCGCAGCAACGTGGTCTTGCCGATACCATTAGGACCGATGATGGCGATGCGCTCGCCGGCCTCGATCTGTAGGTCGAGATCAGCAAACAACGGGGTGTCGTTGTAGCCCCGGGTGAGACCAAACACGGTGACTGCCTGGCGGTGCAGTTTTTTGCTTTGCTGGAAGACGAGGTACGGACTGATACGGCTGGAGGGGGTGATCTCGGTGAGCTCGATCTTTTCGATCTGGCGCGCACGCGACGTGGCTTGACGGGCCTTGGATGCGTTGGCGGAGAAGCGGCTGACGAAGGCTTGCAGTTCGGCAATCTGGGCCTTTTTCCTGACGTTGCCGGCCTGTAATTGTTCGCGCACTTGGGTGGAGGCGAGCATATAGTCGTCGTAGTTGCCGGGGTACAGGCGTAGTTCGCCGTAGTCGAGGTCGGCGATGTGAGTACAGACGCTGTTGAGGAAGTGGCGATCATGGGAGATGATGATCATGGTGCTGCTGCGTGCGTTGAGTACGCCTTCGAGCCAGCGGATAGTGTCGATGTCCAGGTGGTTGGTGGGTTCGTCGAGCAGGAGTACATCGGGGTCGGAGAACAGGGCTTGGGCAAGAAGCACGCGCAGTTTCCAGCCGGGGGCCACGGCGCTCATCGGCCCTGCGTGTTGTTCGAGGGGAATGCCCAAACCGAGCAACAGGTCACCGGCACGGGACTCGGCGGTGTAGCCGTTCATCTCGGCGAAGTGCATTTCCACCTCGGCGACAGCCAGGCCATCTTCGTCACTCATTTCCGTGAGGCTATAGAGGCGGTCGCGCTCGACCTTGGCCTCCCACAGTTCGCTATGACCCATGATGACCACATCGAGCACACATCGGTCCTCGTAGGCGAACTGGTCCTGGCGCAGTTTGCCCAGGCGGGCATGAGGCACCAGCATGACCTGCCCGGAGGAGGACTCGATGTCACCGCCGAGGATCTTCAAATAGGTGGACTTGCCGCTGCCGTTGGCACCGATCAGGCCGTAACGATTGCCGTTGCCGAATTTGACGGAGACGTTTTCGAACAGCGGTTTGGCGCCAAACTGCATGGTGGTATTCGCGGTGGAGATCACAGGGGGTGTTCCAAAGGTCGGGGGTGCCCCACGGGCTGGGGGCGCCAATAAAAGGCCGTGATTGTACCGGCTTTGGCGGCGAAAGGGCAGCATGATGACATCGTGTCCCATTTCGTCACCGCAGAATGCGGTTCTGCAGTAGACTTGCCGCACTGGATTAATCGACAACAGCAGGTGCCCTTCATGGCAAACTCACTACAGGATCAACTCCTCCAGGCGGGACTGGCGGACGCAAAACAGGCGAAGAGGGCCAAGGCGAGCAAGCACCCGCCGAAGAGGCAGCCCAAGGGAAAAAAGGGCCAACGCGAGATGCTCAGCGAAAGCGCACAGGCCACCCGACGGGCCCTAGCGGAGAAGACAGAGCGTGACCGGGTGCTGAACCAGGAACGCAAAGCCACGGCCGAGCGCAAGGCGGTGGTGGCGCAGATTCGCCAGCTCATCGCGCAACATCGCGCATCGCGCGAGGGCGCGGAGGAGGCCTACCACTTCACGGACGGGAAACTGCTGCAAACCCTGCACGTGACCCCGGGCCAGCGTGCGCTGCTCGCCCGTGGCAGCATAGTGATCGTGCGCGACGCGGACCGCTATGAACTGGTGCCGACCGCAGTGGCGGAGAAGATCCGTGCCCGCGATCCGGGCTGCGTGATGCAGCGACCGGATGGCGAGGCCGCACTGGCGCAAGACGATCCCTACGCGCAGTACAAGGTACCGGATGATCTGGTGTGGTAGTGAGGTAGGGATAATCTCCGCGCCAGTTTTTAGTTTGCCGAGGTAGTCCGTCCACTCCTGCATCATCTTCCGGCGTTCGTGGAAATGTGTCGTGCGATTATAGGCGCGTCCGTTAGGGGTGTGCACCGCGTGGGCAAGCAGGTGTTCGATTGGCCTGTAATAAGCCGTAAATATTAAAGTAATCTGCTGATTATAAAAAATAAAAGAGCCATCCTGGGACGGCTTTTAAAGTGGGCGGCAGGAATACGAATCCGTATCAAAAGTATTATAACTTTATGTAAATTAAGCACAAAATCCATTTCTTTAATCGCCGTGTGCAGTCTCCGGGCAGTTTTCTTTCCAGGCCTGTCCCCAATCATTGGTGGGCTGGTATCCCGATTTTTTACTTTGGTCGGGTATTCACTTGCTGTAATGACACATGATCATTTCCATCGTTTCATGCCCCATTTGTTCTGCCACCCACCATTGGTTTTCGCCAGCGGATAAAAGCGTGGAAACGTATGTGTGACGGGTTTGATAGGGATTGTGATATCTCACGCCTGCTTTTTTGAGCACATGTATCCAGGCGCTCTATCGGGTGCCACGTGATGGGCAGTCGATGGAAGCGGAGCTGACGACATTACGGTTGATCGTCGGGCCTGGTGATTCCGGTGAACCGGTGATTACCATCCTCCTGCCTGACGAGGATTGAATGCGCTGGCTTCCACCGGCACCCTGCCTCTGGCCACTTGGGTTAAAGTGGCATTCTCTTAACAGTCACGGTTATTAATTATGGTTGAGAAATGTTGTTGCACTTGTCTATAAACCAGGGCGGCACTGAAGTTTCAGCTATTATATTTGAGTTATTGTCAAAAGTGGTGTTTAGTCGTTTGAATCAAGCGGCGTTCTGATCGACTTTTGTTACTTCAATTCCATCTTTAAATGTGATTCCGATTATCACCTTGGCCAGGTAATCGAAACCACGTAATCGTCTCCACTTCTTCTCGGCACACTGGCCGAGCTTGAACATCATATGCAGCATGCCATCACGGGACAGACAGCCTTTTGAGCGCTTGGTCCGGTGGCGTATGGTGCCAAAGGTTGATTCAATCGGATTGCTGGTTCGTATACTCCCCCCTCTGTCAGGATAGTTGTCCGGTCTCCTAAAACGAAGAGTAACCCTGAG
>CAZLQI010000024.1:0-16519 GCA_964561765.1 uncultured Chromatiales bacterium | reverse complement strand
GAAATCTATGCTATCCCAGACACTCAGTGTATGGGCTCAGGTTGACACACAGGGGATCCGAAGTGGCAAAAACAAGAGACAGAGGCCAATGAATTTGCACAAAAACTTTGGTTCCCTCTGCCAACTGGCAAGAATTTGTAGCAACACAGAACTTTTCCGCGGAAACCATTACCAAGTTTGCCGATGAAATCGGCATCGCGCCGGGAATCATTGTGGGCCGTTTACAACATGACGGTCTGCTTCCTCACACGCAATATATTCATAAAACACGTTATAACTGGGCCAGTTTTCGTATTGTAACCTTTCCGCAATGACGTAGAAGAAAGGGTGTCCAAGCTCAGCTACGCTACCTGAGGGTCGTGGCAGGTTGGCACACAGGTATATCGTGTAACCATTTGTTTTTTATGGTGGGCCCGCACGGACTCGAACCGTGGACCAAGGGATTATGAGTCCCCTGCTCTAACCAACTGAGCTACAGGCCCTTATTCTGAAGGTCAGGAACATGATGCAGAGGGGTAAAACGCCCTCAGTATATGCCCCTTTATAAGGGGGGGCGATTATAGCGCAGAAATGCGAGGGGTTTAAAAAACCTCGCTAGACATGCGAGTGGCATCGCGTTATGCCTCTTTTGTGTCTGGCTCATGGGTTATTAGCGATTATTCCAGGTCGAGGAAGCTGCGCAGGCGTTCAGAGCGGCTGGGATGGCGCAGTTTACGCAAGGCCTTGGCCTCGATTTGGCGAATGCGCTCACGGGTGACATCGAATTGCTTGCCGACCTCTTCCAAGGTGTGGTCGGTGTTCATGTCAATGCCAAAACGCATACGCAGCACCTTGGCCTCGCGGGCGGTCAGCCCTTCCAGCACACCCTGGGTGGCCTCACGCAGGCCTTCCGCGGTGGCCGACTCGGAGGGGGAGAGGACGTTCTGATCCTCGATGAAGTCGCCAAGGTGGGAGTCTTCATCGTCACCGATCGGTGTCTCCATGGAGATGGGTTCTTTGGCGATCTTGAGGACTTTGCGGACCTTTTCCTCCGGCATCTCCATGCGCTCGGACAGCTCTTCCGGGGTCGCCTCGCGGCCCATCTCCTGGAGCATCTGTCGGGAGATGCGGTTGAGTTTGTTGATGGTCTCGATCATGTGCACCGGAATACGGATGGTCCGGGCCTGGTCCGCGATGGAACGGGTGATGGCCTGGCGTATCCACCAGGTGGCATAGGTGGAGAATTTGTAGCCTCGCCGGTATTCGAATTTGTCCACCGCCTTCATCAGGCCGATGTTGCCCTCCTGGATGAGGTCGAGAAACTGCAAGCCGCGGTTGGTGTATTTTTTCGCAATAGAGATCACCAGGCGCAGGTTTGCCTCGACCATTTCCTTTTTGGCGCGCCGCGCCTTGGCCTCACCGATAGACATCATGCGGTTGATGTTCTTGATCTCGGTGATGGTCATGCCACATTCCCGCTCGAGCTGGATGAGCCGGTGCTGGGCACGCATGATGTCCTCGCGAAAGTGTTTCAGGATCGAGGCATGATCCTTATCGGTCTTGATGTGTCGGTCAAGCCAGTCTGGATCGGTTTCGTTGTCGGGAAAACTGGTGACAAATTGTTTGCGTGGCATGTGTGCCTTGTTGACACAGATATCCATGATGATGCGCTCGTGCGTGCGGATGCGGTCGACGAGGCGGCGCAGGTCGCCGACCATGCGGTCGACCAGCTTGGGCGTCAGCTTGAATTCCATGAAGGCTGCGGTGAGGTCCGCACGCAGTTTCTGGGTGCGGGTTCCGTCCTTGCCGCTCTTCTTGGCTGCGGTCACGGTCTTGTCGAGGAGCTTCTGCATCTGGGCAAAACGTGTGCGCACCTCTTCCGGATCGGGTCCGGTGTCGATGGCCTCTTCCTCGTCGTCTTCGTTTTTGTCCTCATCACGGGCCTGATTGGCGCTGGCCGCCTTCGCGGCCGCCCCTGGCTGGATGATGTCAGGGGCGTTCGGATCGATGAAACCGGTGAGCAGCTCGTTGAGACGTTTGTCACCGGCCTCGACTTTGGCGTGTTCGCGTATCAGTCCCGCCACGGTTTCGGTATGACCGGCCAGTGCGGAGAGCATCTGGTTCATGCCATCTTCGATACGTTTGGCTATCTCGATCTCGCCCTCGCGGGTGAGCAGCTCCACGGCACCCATTTCGCGCATGTACATGCGTACGGGATCGGTGGTCCGGCCAAAGTCACTGTCGGAGGCGGCCAGCGAGGCCATGGCCTCGTCGGTATCCTCGTCATCGGAGGCGGCGTTGTCCGTCATGAGCAGGCTTTCGATGTCCGGCGCGGTCTCGTGGACCGAGATGCCCATATCGTTGATCATACCGATGATATCCTCGATCTGCTCCGGATCGACGATGTCGTCCGGCAGGTGATCGTTGACCTCGGCATAGGTCAGGTATCCCTGCTCCTTACCCTTGGCAATCAATGCTTTAAGCCTGGATTGCTGTTGTTCTGTATTGGTAATCTTGTTAGGACGGCTCATTACGTGATCATTCCCGCTTATTACGGTGTAAAACCGAGTAATTTTACACTAATTCATGGAATTTGCCCACCGAAGCGGATTTGCTGATTCTGCCTCAGTGCCTGGCGTACCGTTGTCTTTTGCTGCCTAAACGTCGTGTGGCCCGTTCGCCGGATCGGCCACAGGGCCACCGCCCTTGAGTCTGATTACCAGGCGGCCAAGTTCGGCCTTTTCCTCTGCGGTGAGCTGTTCCCCCTTGGCGAGGAGGGCGTCGTAGCGCTGTTCGTGACACCGCTCCTCAAGGCAGGTCAGGGTGTCGGTGAATTCACGCACCAAACGGCTCCCTTCGGCGAGGAGCGGGGCCGTTGCCAGCCTTTGCAGGTGCAGGCCATGTTCGGTGTCGCGCCAGTGTTCCAGCAGCGCGCTGCTACCGAGATGGGGGCGCTGTTGCAAAAGGTCAATCATGTCCACCAGTAAGGCGATACCAGGCAGCGCCAGAGCCCGGAAACGCGTGGCATCGCCCGCCTGGGCGGCCAGGTCGGGCTGCTGGAGCAGGGCGGTTACCGCCGTGCGGACCAGCGAGGGTGCGCCGCGCCCGGACTGCGTGGCGCGAGTGCGTCGTGGTGGTGCATCAGGTCGTGTCAGTACACCGTCCACTGTCCTCGTCTCGACCTGGGCCAACTCACCCAAACGGGTGATCATCATCTGCCGGAAGACCCCAGCGGGAAGGTGGGAGAGGAGGGGACGAGCCAGTTCCACCAGGCGCGCACGGCCATCTATGCTGGCTATATCGGTCCGATTTGACAAAACTTCAAAGAAAAAGTTCGAGAATGCCTCAGCGTCGGCAATTTCGACCTCGAAACCCGCATGGCCGACCTGGCGCACACGGGTGTCGGGGTCTTCTCCCTCAGGGAGGAACATAAAACGGATCTGGCGCCCCTCGCGCATGATCGGCAGAGCGTTCTCCAGAGCGCGCCAGGCCGCCTCGCGCCCGGCCCTGTCGCCGTCGAAGCAGAATACGATTTCGGCGGTGATCCGAAACAGGTGATCGAGGTGATCACGGGTGGTTGCGGTGCCCAGGGTGGCCACGGCGTAGCGGATATCGAACTGCGCCAGCGAGACCACGTCCATATAGCCTTCCACGACCAGCAGGCGCGGGATGTCGCGCAGGGCCTTGCGTGCCTCATAGAGACCATAGAGTTCGCGGCCCTTGTGGAAGACCGGGGTTTGCGGGGAGTTGAGGTATTTGGGGTTGGTTGCCCCCGATGACTTGCCGCCTGTGGTACCGGTGCTGTCCGGTGTGTCCTCATCTGGGAGCACGCGCCCACCGAAGGCGATGGTGCGACCGCGCCGGTCGCGGATGGGGAACATGATGCGCCCGCGAAAGCGATCGTAGGTGTTGCCGTTATCCTTCTCGATGAGCATGCCGGTGTCGATCAGGGCCGTGTGTGTGGCCGTATCTATATCCAGGGTGCGGGACAGGTTGTCCCAGCCGGGTGGGGCGTAGCCGAGGCCGAATTCGGCAGCGATTTCACCACTGAGACCACGTTTTCTGAGATAGTTGATGGCACATTCGGCCTGTGGGTGCTGGCGCAACTGCTGGCGATAGAATCGGTCAGCGTGCTCCAGTGTGGTGTAGAGGTCAGGGTGTGCGCGCGGTGCGCTGGCGGTGTTGCCCGGACCCGTGGGTGTCTCATGGGGCACCGTCAGGTTGAGTGATGAGGCTAGATCCTCGATGGCCTCGACAAAGTCCATGTGTTCGTAGTCCATCAGAAAGCCGATGGCGGTGCCATGGGCACCGCAGCCGAAACAGTGATAGAACTGTTTGGTGGGGCTGACACTGAACGAGGGAGTTTTTTCGTTATGGAAGGGGCAGCACGCCATGTACTCGTGGCCCTTTTTCTTCAGAGGCACGCGGTCGTCGATGACCTCGACGATATCGACGCGTGATATCAGATCGTCGATGAAGTGTTGAGGGATGCGCCCGGCCATGGGTGAGAGTGTATGCCTTCCGCCGATAGCTGACAGCCGGTTTGCGGGAAGTGTTGCCCGGATTGCCCTGGTTCAGCCCTGGAGGCGGGCCTTGATGCGGGCGCTGACAGCGCCCATGTCGGCGCGGCCCTGCAATGTCGGTTTGAGTTGCCCCATCACCTTGCCCATGTCCCGCATGCCGTGGGCGCCCGTGGCGGCAATGGTCGTGTCGATGAGGGTATCGATCTCGGTCTCGCTCAGCGGGGTGGGCATGTAGCCCTGGATGATGGCGACCTCGAAGGCCTCCTGATCGACCAGTTCCTGGCGTCCCGCCTGGGTATACTGGGCGATCGAGTCGCGGCGCTGTTTGAGCATCTTATCCAGCACGCCGAGCACATCGGTGTCTTCCAGGGTGATGCGCTCATCGACCTCGCGCTGTTTGATCGCCGCCGCAATCAGGCGTAAAACGCCCAGACGTGGTCTGTCGCGGGCGCGCATGGCCGTTTTGATATCGTCCTGGAGGCGGACCTTGAGGTCGATATCGTTCATTGGCTGAGGCTCGATGCAGGAAGAATGCGGGCGTAACGGCGGGAAATCAGTACAAACGAACGCGGCGGGCCAGTTCGCGTGACATCTTTTTCTGGTGACGTTTGACGGCGGCGGCCTTTTTGCGCTTGCGCTCGGCGGTGGGTTTTTCATAGAACTCACGGCGACGGATTTCGGACAGGATGCCCGCTTTTTCGCAGGAGCGCTTGAAACGGCGCAGAGCGATGTCGAACGGCTCGTTGTCTCGGACGCGAACGGTGGGCATGCAGTTACCTCGTGGTTTGTGCCGGTGCGTGTGTATAGAGTGCCACCCGACCCAAGGACCGGGGAATTGCGCATTCTAATGGCTCGATGGAGGAAATGCAAAGCCTCATGCAGGCGCTAAATGGTAAAGAGTGATTCGTTATTGGTAATTCGGCCACCTTGGGGCTTGTCCTGGGAGGGGTCAGACACGGACAATACGGGCCATGCGTGTAATCGGTATTGAAACGTCCTGCGATGAGACCGGCCTGGCACTGTATGACAGTGAGCAGGGGCTGCGTGCCCATGTCCTGTACAGCCAGGTGGCCCTGCACGCCGAGTACGGCGGCGTGGTGCCGGAACTGGCCTCGCGCGATCATGTCCGCAAGGTGCTCCCGCTGTTACGTGAGGTCATGGATGCAGCGGGCATTGGGCGCAGCGAGGTCGATGGGGTCGCCTATACGGCCGGGCCGGGGTTGATCGGGGCGCTGCTGGTGGGTGCGGCGTTCGGGCGTAGCCTGGCCTTTGCCTGGGGCGTCCCGGCGGTGGCGGTCCATCACATGGAAGGGCATCTGCTGGCCCCTATGCTGGAGCCCGAACCACCGGACTTCCCCTTTGTCGCCCTACTGGTCTCCGGCGGACATACCCTGCTGGCACGGGTCGAGGGTGTCGGTGACTACGTCTTGCTCGGTGAATCGCTGGATGATGCCGCTGGCGAGGCCTTTGACAAGACCGCCAAGCTCCTGGGGCTGGGTTATCCTGGTGGGCCAGCCCTGGCGCGACTAGCTGAACAAGGTAACCCAGCGCGGTTTCAGTTTCCGCGTCCGATGACCGACCGACCGGGACTGGATTTCAGCTTCTCCGGCTTGAAGACCTTTGCGCTCAATACCTTCACTAAACTGGGCGGCACGGCGGCGACACCCTCGGACCGCGCCGATATTGCCCGGGCCTTTGAAGATGCGGTGATTGATACTCTGGCCATCAAGTGCCGCCGGGCCCTGGCGCAGACCGGCCTGTCGCGTCTGGTCGTCGCCGGTGGAGTGAGTGCTAACCAACGCCTGCGTGCCCGGTTGGTCGACATCGCGCGGGCTGCTCACGGGGCGGTGTATTGTCCACGGCCGTTATTTTGCACCGATAATGGCGCCATGATCGCCTATGCGGGTTGCCAGCGTCTGCTTGCCGGCCAACAGGCCTCGCTCGCGATTACCGTGCATCCGCGCTGGCCGCTCGATACCCTGTCACCACCTGCACGTTGAGGGGGCGCGACAAGCGCGCATCCTGGCCCCGTGGGTATCCGGTCGCCGCTAACCGGGGCGATCATCCTTGCCGATAGGGCCTTCCTGGCCACGCAGCAGTTTTGCGATATTGTCGCGATGGCGCCAATACAGTATGAGCGTCATGATGCCCGTTGCCACGGCCCAGACGGTCTGGCCGCTCAGCCACCACGTGTATAGGGGCGCCAGAGCCATGGCGACCAGGGCGGACAGGGAGGAGATGCGCACCAGGTAGGCCATGGCCAGCCAGGTTGCTGCCGTGGCCAGCCCGATCCATCCGGACAGGCCGAACAGCACTCCCAGTGCCGTAGCCACACCCTTGCCGCCCTTGAAACCAAAGAAGATCGGATAGAGATGACCGCAAAAGGCGGCCAGCCCGACGGCAGCGATGACCAGTGGACTGTCGACCAGCCCGTGTGCCAGCAGGACTGGCAGCACGCCCTTGAGCATGTCGCCCGACAGGGTGACGGCGGCGGCCTTCTTACCGCCATGGCGCAGGACATTGGTCGCCCCGGGATTGCCCGAGCCCTCGGTGCGGGGGTCCGGCAGACCCATGAGGCGGCAGGTGATGATGGCGGTGGAGAGGGAGCCGAGCAGGTAGGCGCCGACAATCAGGGCCAGGGGCAGGCCGATATCCAGTATTGAGGGTGTCATAGGCTCAGTGTGTAGGGGCGTGGTCCGCCATTATACCCGTGAGAGGGGCGCAGGGTCATGGCCTTCGTGCAACCGGTACTGGTCCTGGCCGTGAGCTGCCGCTATAGTGTCAGCCTCATGACGACGCCCAGTGATTCAAGCCCCCCAGCAATGGATATCATTTACCTCAACGAGCTGCGCATCGACACCGTTATCGGTATCTTCGACTGGGAACGGCGCATCAAACAGACCGTTAGCCTGGACCTCGAAATGGGAGTCGACATCCGTCGCGCAGCCGACTCGGACAGCATCGGGGACACCCTGAACTACAAGGCGGTGGCCAAGCGGCTGCTGGAGTTTGTGGGTGAGAGTCACTTTCAGCTGGTCGAGACCCTGGCCGAACGGGTCGCGGCGATCATCCTCACGGAGTTCGATGTGCCCTGGGTGCGCCTGCGGGTGAACAAACAGGGCGCGGTGCGCTACGCCTGCGATGTCGGCGTGATCATAGAGCGTTCGCGCTAAGGCCGTCACCACCATGGCGCATGTCTATGTCAGTCTGGGCAGCAACATCCGTCCCGCCGAGCACATGCGTAAGGGCGTGGCCGCGTTGCGCATGTGCTTTGGTGCCGTGGCGCTGTCCTCGGTGTATGACAGCGCGGCGGTGGGCTTCAGGGGCGATAATTTTTACAATATGGTCGTCGGTTTCGAGACCGACGCCGCTGTACGGACGGTGTTGCAGACCCTGCATCGCATTGAAGAGCGCCACGGCCGGACGCGTGGTGGGTCGCATTTTTGTTCCCGCACACTCGACATCGACCTGTTGCTCTACGCCGGTTTGATCGTGCATGACCATGGCCTGGATGTGCCACGTGCCGAAATCACCCGCCATGCCTTCGTGTTACAACCCCTGGCCGAGATCGCCCCCGAGCTTGTGCATCCCGAACGGGGACGAACCCTGACAGCATTGTGGGCCGAGTTGGCGACTGATTTTTGTCGCGCGGGCCAGTCACTGCACGTCATCCCCTTTCGCTGGACCGACACACCCGGCTAACGGGTCGCCCTCAGCCGTTCAGTGAACGTCCCCCGTCGACGGTGATGACCTGACCGGTGACATAGCGAGCATCGCGGACGAGATACAAAATGGCGGTGGCAATGTCTTCGGGGTTGCCACGGCGCTTGAGAAAGGTGCGTGAGACGATGCGTTGCTTGGTGACTTCATCGAGATCCTCGGGCCACAGGATGGGGCCTGGGGCGACGGCATTGACGCGGACCTCCGGGCCGAGTTCTCCGGCCAGGGCGCGGGTCATCATGACCAGCCCCGCCTTGGTCAGGCTGTAGACCGAGAAGCGGTGCAATGGGCGCTCGGCATGGATATCGGCGAGGTTGATGATGCAACCCTGACTGCGGCGCAGATGCGCAGCGGCGGCCTGGGCGAGAAAAAACGGTGCCTTCAGATTGGCACCGATCAGATCGTCCCACTGTGTCTCGGTGACACTGCCCAGCGGAGTGGCATAAAAGCTGGAGGCGTTGTTGATCAGCACATCCAGATGGCCCCAGGTGCCTGCCGCCTTCTGGATCAGGGCCGGCAGCGCGTGGGTGGTGAGCAGATCGGCTTGCACTAGCACGACGGACTCGGGGCGTTGGGTGTTGAGTTCACGCTGCAGGGCCTGGGCCTCGGTCCGGGAACTGCGGTAATGCAGTATCAGACGCATGCCGGCCGCATGCAGGGTCCGTGCGGTGACCGCGCCGATGCGTTGCGCCGCGCCAGTGATGATGGCGACCTTGTCCGTTAACACGGGTATGCTATCCTCCGGGGCCAATGTCATGAGTCGGGTGTGAACCGGGCTGAAATCGGTGCCCTGCGCTCCCCTGCGAGGGTTGCGCTACGGTGTGGCAGGCACCTCCACTGTAACTGAAACCCAGCGCACGCACGAGGCTTCATGCCAGATACCGGGTCACAGCCAGAGCGCCCCCCTGGCGCTGCCCGCCCCCCCGCGCAGACGCGGGTATCGCACGGCTCGGATCGCCACGATCTGCCCGTACCGGAGGCGGCGGCAAGCGCGCACAGCGCTCGGCTGGGAACGCTGATTGGCGAGGCGATCGGGACCCGTGCCGGCAGGATTTCCTTTGAGCAGTTCATGGCGCTGGCCCTGCACGCTCCCGGACTGGGTTACTACAGCGCGGGTAGCCGCAAGTTTGGCCGGGACGGTGATTTTGTCACCGCACCGGAAATCTCACCGCTGTTTTCCCGGTGTCTGGCCCACAGTTGTCGCGATGTACTCGCTCGCCTCGAGGGGGGGGATATCCTTGAAGTCGGCGCCGGCAGCGGCGTCATGGCGGCGGATATCCTGGCCGAGTTGTCGGCGCTCGATGCCTTGCCCACCCGCTACCTTATCCTCGAACTCAGCGCTGATCTGCGTGCGCGCCAGGCCCAGACTCTGCAGGCGCGGGTGCCGGCACTGGCCGGGCGCGTACATTGGCTTGATGTGTTGCCCGAGGCGAGTTTTCGCGGTGTGGTGCTCGGTAACGAATTACTCGACGCCATGCCGGTACAGCGTTTCGTAATGCGTGCTGAAGGGCCGCGAGTGCTCTGCGTTGGTTGGCAGGACGGTCAGTTTGTATGGCGCGAAGAAGAACCGAGCGATGCACGCCTGGTTGAGCGCATTGATGAGATTGCCCGCGCGCAAGGGGCGGTGTTGTCGCCCGGTTATGTCTCGGAGGTGAATTTGGTCGCCGAGGACTGGGTGCGCAGTGTGGCGGGCCTGCTCGAGGCGGGGCTGGTGCTGCTCATCGATTACGGTTTTGCACGCCACGAGTACTACCATGCGCAGCGCCGGGAGGGTACGCTCCTGTGTCACTATCGCCACCGCGTCCATGATGACCCCCTCATCCTGGTGGGGTTGCAGGACATTACGGCCCATATCGACTTCACGGCCATTGCCGAGGCGGCGCATGCGGCGGGACTGTCCGTCGCCGGTTATACCACCCAGGCTTGGTTTTTGCTCGGTGCTGATCTGACTCTGCTGATTGCGGCTGCGAACGAGGACCAGGACAGCGCCGAGCAGTTGGCCATCGCCAATCAGGTGCGTCGGTTGACCCTGCCACATGAAATGGGTGAACTGTTCAAGGTCATCGGCTTGAGCCGACGCCTGCCCGGTCCCTTGCCCGGCTTCGCCCTGCGCGATATGTGTGAAAAACTTTGAGACAATAAAAGTGAGAGGTGAGGTGTGCGGCCTTATCCCTCCTCATCCTGAAGTGGTCTAACTTGAATTGGAGATCGAATTATGTTTGAGCGATTGGCTAAGACCCAGGCCTTGTTGGAGAAACACCATCGCGGCGGCGAGCGTTTTGCGCAATTGATGAAGGAGACGGCCGACGGGCGTTTCGATGCCGATTTCTGGTCGGCATGGGATCGCTGGATTGCACCGGTGCTGACGGGGCAACCGCCCACGGTGCTTGATCTGGGCACCGGACCGGCGACCTTTTTGCATCGGGTGAGTGCGCGTCATCCCGGGGTGCGGGCCATCGGGGTGGAATGTGCGCCGTATATGCTGGCGGCCATGGGGGACTTGCCCGCAGGCAGTGAGATCCTCACCGAGGACTTGCACGATCCGCACCTGTCCCTGGCCGAGGGTTCGGTGGATGCCGCACTGGCCTCGGTGGTGCTGCATGAGATGCACCAGCCGGTGAAGGCCCTGCGCGAGACGTATCGCTGCCTGCGCCCCGGTGGACGGTTCTATGTCCTCGACTGGGTGCGTGCGCCGCTGGCCCTGTATCTGGAAGAGCGTGAGGCGGAGGTGTTTGACGCCGCGACTGACACGGACGTACTGGAAGACCTCTTTATTCACTTCGTCGAGCACAACCGCTTCACCCGCGAGGACCTGGCCTACCTGCTGGAGCACACCGGTTTTCGGGTACTGGAGAGCACACCCCTCAAGGGCGGGCGCTTCGCCCGCATCATTGCTGAAAAGCCTTGAGGGTCAGGTGGAATGTGCGGGCGATAATTTTCCTTTAAGCAGAATAATGCTGACAATCCAAGATAAGCCCACGCCATGAGTCTGTTGCATATCGTCGTCCTGGCCTGTGTCCAGGGCCTGAGCGAATTTCTTCCCATCTCCAGTTCCGCCCATCTGATCCTGGTCCCGGTGTTTGGCCACTGGCCCGACCAGGGGCTGGATTTCGATATTGCCGTGCATGTGGGTACCCTGATTGCGGTGCTGGTGTATTTCCGCCATGAGATGATGATAATGACCGTCGACTGGCTGCGCTCGCTGCGTGCCCGCCGGCTGGTCGGCGAGAGCCACCTGGCCTGGGCGGTGCTGTGGGCCACGGTGCCGGTTGGCCTCGCGGGGCTGGCCTTCCACCATCTGGTGGAAACGTCGTTGCGCTCACCGCTGGTAATCGCGGGCACCACCCTGTTCTTTGGCGCTCTGCTCGGGTTGGCCGACTGGGGTGGGCGGCGAGTGCGCACTGAACACGGTCTGAACTGGAAAGATGTGCTTATCATCGGCCTGGCCCAGGCCGTGGCGCTGATTCCCGGCACCTCACGTTCGGGCATCACCATGACGGCGGGGCTTATGCTGGGCCTGACCCGTGAGGGGGCGGCACGGTTTTCCTTTCTGCTGTCGATCCCTGTCATCGTACTGGCGGGGGGCTTCAAGACGCTGGAGGCCGTGCGCGATCAGGTCCCCATCGACTGGGCCGCACTGGGTCTGGGGGTGATGCTCTCCGCGCTTACGGCCTATCTGTGCATCCATTATTTTCTCAAGTGGTTGGACCGCTTCGGCATGTGGCCCTTTGTGGTCTATCGGCTGGTACTGGGTGGGATCTTGCTCGGGGTCTTTCTGTGAGTGCCAGCGGTGCGCCCCTGCATCGAACCTTGTCGTCTAAAAATGAGGGGATGCTTAAGGGTCGTGGTACCCCTCAATAAATGAGTGATGCGTTAAGCCAGAACTAAGGCTAAACTCTGTCATAATCTGTCCTCCTCGATAATGGCTCTGCACCTACGACCTCCCAACCTCTAGGCATAACCCACGCTTTCAAGGTTGGGCAGGTCAACACATTATGTCTAGAATGAATGCATGATTCATTCTGCTACACCACCACTTCCAGGAACTCGGCGATAACCGTGAACTCGCCTTCGTCGTCGACGGTCAGTTCGATTGCCTCGAAGTCCGGGTTGCTCGGCTTCAGGGTGATCCTGAAGTGGCGCCACGCGAGGGCGGCCATTTCGACGGTGGACTCGGTCAAACCTGCCATATGCCCTCCGGTTCCGGTGCGGTTGCCAACGGATTCTCTCGATCAAAGGCCCACCGCGCCGGGTTATCGAGGATGTATTGCCGGATGCGGTTCAGGGATTCTTCGTTGTGGATGATATGTTCGTAATAATTGCGTTGCCACAATCGCCCGGAGAAAGCCAGCCACGCCGATTGTCTGATGCCGCGCGTATACAAAACCGTGGTCAGGGATTTGAACGCGCCAACCACATTCCCCAATGTAGGGGCAACCCTTGTGGTTGCCCCATTTGCGCCCACCCCCGGCAGGTGTGGGGCGGGCACAAGACCCGCCCCTACGTTCCCATCACAGGTGATGACGATGACGCCGTGGATATGATTGGGCATGACGATAAATGCATCCAATTCAACGGTGGGAAATCGGTTTGACAATGCATCCCATTCGGCCAACACCATCTCCCCGGCGGCATTCAATCGCATTACACCATCTCTCACCTCGCCAAACGTAGGGGCGACCCTTGTGGTTGCCCTATTTGCGCCCGTTTCCACGTTCCGATCTCGGGTGCAGACGGTGACAAAATACGCCCCGTCCTGCGTATAGTCGTATCCCTTCAGACGGATAGACCGGCGGTGGTGTGTTTTAGGGTCGTATTTCATAGCCCCTGTCCTTCAAAAATCGCTCCGTATGCTTTCGCAGTTCGCCAGAGATGAACCTGAGGAGCAGAGTGTCGCGCAGTGCGACGCGCCAGCACGACCTCGCCGTAGTCGGCCCGTTCCGGTGACTTGCTATCCGTCGCGATCGACGGATCACGGATGTACTCGTATTCCAGCTCGCGAAAGTAATCCACGGTCACGATCTCAACTTGGGCTTCGTCAACGTAAATCCTTTCACCTCCTCGAGGTCGAGGCCAGTAGAAGCGGCTTCGCGCCGAATCATCCGGGTCAAGAGCCAGTTCTCAAGCTTTTCACGAATCTGCCGCACGGAGAAGCCCACGACTCCAACAACGGTCGCTATTACAAATAAAGCCATGAGTATCCAATCCACGACCGGATTCAGCGATGTCACACCGAGGCCTGCTGCCATGGTGCCCCCTACCAGCGCAAGGCCAACGACACCTGCGGCGGCCCAAGAGCGCTGCTTCGCCCTCCGGGAGCATCGCCAGTATATACGCTCCTGAACGTCCTTCTTTGACACACGTTCCGCCGCGAGCTTTTCCAGTGTCCTCCGATGTGAAGCCTGTTCGGTTTGGTATTTCTCGCTCCCTTCTTTCTTGATCTCCCTTATTATGCGACTGAGTGTCTCAGTCACCGTCCGCTCGGTGAGGGCATCCTCCTCACCGAGGGTCAGGTTCATCAACTCCTTCTGGGCCAAGTCGCTGCTTCGCAGGAGTTGATGGTCTCGCGCGCTAATCGTTCCTTGCTTTTCCAGTTTGTCAATTTCACCCAGATACTTGTCTAGCAGCCCTTTCGACGGCTTGAGTGCCGCGTACGAAAAAGCTATCACTTCGGTCATTGGAATAGTCGGTGCGCCCAGAGGAGCTTTCAGCCAAGCCATGTTGGCCAGGCTGAAGTCAGTAATGACGCCGGATACTTCCCGGGACTCTTCATAGTCCTTACCATACTCAAACGCGGCCTGGGCAAAGCCGCTGTTACTGGTCACCAGCACAGCCTTTGAACGCTCCACGTTTCTTGGAGAAGTACCTTGGCGGAGCACATAGATACTCCGAACGGAGTTGATATCATCTTCCCTCGCGCGGGGGTTGTGGTATGACACCTCATCCGTTAAAGCATTTTCGAAAACCTTCTCGTCGATTTGGAAGTTCGCAATGTAGCGAGGTGTCCTGATCACCTTGATTCTCGCCGTTGCGAACTTTTCGTCGATTTGGCCAGCAATCAGAAGAAGGTCGGACTTGGTTGTTCCAGCACGGCGCGCCTCTATAACAATCGCGCCCCGACCAGCAGGCGAGTCCACGTAATCGGCTGCACCTCGGAGCACACGTTCAAGCTCATCCCTTGAATGCGAGAAAATCGCGACTGTTGCACCAAGGTTGTGGAGCAAGGCGATGAGATTTTCAACTGCTGCTCGCTTCGCATCCCCCTCCAGCCCAAGCAGTCTCACGAGCAATGGTGTGTCGAAGTAAAACGTTACGTCCTTATACGTTTTTGGAGCCTGTTGCAGATCAGGACACAGCAATGCATTGGCAAGCATGTGCCCCTCTACTACTACCAAAAAACTCTCGAAGCGCTCGGGGTTGGTCTCCTGAAGCGACAGCACATACTTGCTCACCAAGATGATCAGTGCGTCGTCGTGCTTCTCGATGGTTGGTATCGCAGTGCCGCGCAAATAGGCTCGAAGACATTGAATATTAAACTTTGAGAGGAAGGCACAGATGGCCTGCACAGCATCATCGTCGGACGCAATCGGCCTCGCGGTATCTTTCGAAAACTCCGTAAGACTACTAACTACCGCACGAATGTGACGATTTGCTTCGGCCTTCCGTGTGGCAATCTCCGGGTTTTGAATCTCGCCCGTGATCTGATAGACACCATGTTTTCGCTCCAGAGGTTGCTTCCGGGACAGCCGCTTGAGAATGATTTGCACGGCGCGTTCTGGAATTTCAAGCCCAAAATCGTCTCGGATATGGCTGCACACGACCACATCAGTGACTGGGCATGGCCTGTGATCGAATAGGATTTGGAGAATGAATGGGCGCAGATAATCGAGATAATCCCGCCCCTGATCCACATGGACCTTCAGCATTGCCAAACTTGTCAGGGTGGTTGTTGACATCACGATACGTCCTCGGCGAGAGCTTCGGCGGCGGGGAGTGTGATTTCGCCGCTCAGGAGCTTAGGCAATAATATGTCGCGCAGGGCGGCGAGGGTGCGAGATTCCAACTTGCACCTCCACAGACTCTCGATAATCGGATTCAGCTGGCCATCGATCATTCTCAGCAGCGGCTCGGGCGGCACGGCCAGTTTGGCGTCAGACAGGTGGTGGCGTTGGATGTGCCCCATCGTCGTTGCCTTGCCTGCGGCGATATGACGGAAATCATCGAGGTGGGCATGAATGCCAAGATAACAGAGCCAGTGCGGGTAGGTTGCTGATGTGACTTTGAAGAGATGCTGGTTCAGTGCCCCTTGCCCCCCAGCCCAAAACTCACACTCGAGCGAACCAGACCATGAGAACAAGATGTCCCCGTCTTCGACGATATAGTTCGGATCCAAGTCTGCACTCGCTTGATCGGCACCGCTGGTATTGCCGGCACGAAGTTGGGCGATTTTGATAACGGGCAGCGACCGGTCACCTGTGGGCGGGTACTTCTGCAGAGCAAGTCCGTTAAGAAACTGCGCGATCTGATCGAGGCTCTTCACCTCCCACCCCTCCGGAATCTCGCCGAGTTCGGAGTCGACGAACCGATCGGGGAAGAGGTCGAGGATGTGTTGGGGCCATTCCGTAGGGGCAGGCCTGTGTGCCTGCCCTGATTGGGGCGCCTGCCCTGATTGGGATACCTGCCCGGGTTGGGGCGAACACATAGGTTCGCCCCTACGTTTGGCGCGGACGGGGTCGAAGTCGACGAACCACGATTTGAAGAGTGCCCGCGCCATGGCCTCCAGGGTCTCGTTCGTGCGCAGGTTCTCGCCATCCTCAGCGATGAGCAGGAATTCGCCATCAAATAAAAAACCGTCGACGTAATCAACTACACCGGACGCACCATAGTATGGGGACGGCCCGCGACGACGATTCGCTCGTTTTATAGGGACGCGGATACTGTCAAAGTTCTCGGTTAAATCACCGAGCGGTCGCAAGCGCCACTCACTCTCCATACCCAAATCCCTCCAGATTCATCTCAACCTGCTGCCCACGCAGTTGCTTGCCGAGCCGCTGCATCTTCATTGATCCTTCCACGGGGCAAAGCCGATCGGTCGTTTCTTCTTCGGTTTCGGTGGAGTCATGAGTTCGCGGATGGCGTCGCCCGCCCCAGCTTGAGGTCACAAAGTGTGATCTCAAATCGTCGAACTCCTGCTTCGTAAGCTGAAACATGAAGTCTTCCGGGAATCGGTCGATGTTGCGCCTGACGGCCTGGATCAACACCCGTGTTTCAACCTCATAGAGGGTGGCCAGGTCCGC
>CAZLQI010000023.1:0-24580 GCA_964561765.1 uncultured Chromatiales bacterium | reverse complement strand
ACGTGAAGTATGACTTTGTTTATGTGGACGAAGAAGGCTTCAAGAAGTATCAACCACAATCGTTTGCATCATTGCTGGATGGTTTTCGGGAGTACAAGGATGTGCCGAACGGCGAGTGAGCTTATCCGTATCCCTGCTACAGCAAGTGAACCAGACGTCCGGCGCTCAGGGATTTACCGCCGGGGTGGAAGGTTCGCGTCCATGAGCTGTTGCCGGGAATAGTCGCTGATTTTCATCAGGTAACAAAAATTCCCTGCAACTCGGCGAAGTGCGTGCGAACTGTTATGCTGTGACGCCGTTTGTCACTGGCCGACGCGGCTGCGGTTCAAACGCGACCCGAATGAGGGGGAGAAAACGCCCCGTCGGGCGTGACCCCGATCACATTGAATCTGGAGCCTGTGTTGACTCGGCATCAATGACAGAGCAAACCACACGCCGTCAGCAGTGTGCGCGGCGGCACATCACCCGCAACCCGGCAGACACCACCAACCCACAGGCGAGACGATGAACGACGACACCCTGTACGTGGACACCCCGGCCGCGCTAGCGGATCTCTGCGCACGACTGCGCGGTCAGCCCTGGTTGGCGCTGGACACCGAGTTTATGCGCGAGAAGACCTATCACCCACAGCTGTGTCTGTTGCAGGTCGCTGGTGCAGACTGCATTGCCTGTGTCGACCCACTCGCCCTTGACACGCTCGACCCGCTGCTCGATGTGCTCTACGCACCGGACACGGTCACGGTATGGCATGCCGCACGCCAGGACTTGGAGATATTCCATCTGCTGCGCGGGGCCTTGCCCACACCACTGTTCGACACCCAGCTCGCCGCCACCCTGCTCGGGCACGGCGATCAAATCGGCTATGCCGCACTGGTCAAGGCGGAACTCGACGTCAGCCTGGACAAATCCCATACCCGTACCGACTGGAGCCAGCGCCCCCTCGATCCCGCTCAGTTACGCTACGCCGCCAATGATGTCCGCTATCTCGCCCGGCTCTATCCAAAGCTGCACGCCGAACTGACAGCACGCAGGCGCCTCGACTGGCTGACCGAGGACTTCGCCACACTCAGCGACCCTGCCGGCTATACCACCCTGCCCGGGGAGGCCTGGCACCGGGTGGGAGGGGTCAACAAACTGCATGATTCGCAACTCGCCATACTCCGGGCGCTGGCGGGCTGGCGTGAGCAACGTGCCCAGGAGATCAACCGACCGCGCAAGTGGGTATTGCGCGATGAGGTACTCACCGACCTGGCCCGCCAGGCACCCACCGACCGGGCACAGCTTGGGCGCATCCGTGGCCTGGATGCCGGCGTGGTCAAACACCACGGTGATGAATTGCTGAACCTCATCCAGTCCGCACGTGACCTGCCACGCGAGGACTGGCCGGTCCTCGTCCCACGCCTGCGCCTGAATGCGCAACAGGAGGCGGTCGCAGACCTGATGATGGCGCTGCTGCGCCACTGCGCGCAACAGCATCACGTCAGTCCTGCCAGCCTGGCCACGCGTCGCGACCTTGAGGCCCTGCTCGGCGGGCGTGAGGATGTCGCACTACTGCATGGCTGGCGACACGCCTTGGCCGGCCAGTCGATCCAGGCTCTGTTGCGCGGTGACATGCACCTGGGGGTGGGTGCCGATCAGCACCTGGACCTGCGGTACGAAAAAACAACCGCCACACTGGCATAAGTCGTTGCACCCGACCCGCCTCGACCGGAGTCAGCTCGTCTCCAGCACCGACTGATGGCGATGCAGAAACCAGCGTTCCATGACCACCTTGCGGGTAAACCAGCGCGTGGCCAACAACTGATGCGCCATGAACTGCCTGAGTGGGGCGGGCAGCAGAGCCGCCACCCCGATATCGCTGGGCTTGTCGCCAAAGCGCGCCTTGAGCTTCTCGCCATAGGGTGCAAGCCGGTCACGGCGGTAATCCCCCGCTGCCGCCCGGATCACCCCGGCTGCCAGCAAGGCCGACTCGATGGCGGGCCGGATACCCTCACCGCTTTGTGGGTAAGCCAGACCGGCGGCATCGCCGATAAGCAGCAGACCCTCGTCGAACAACGGTCGGGGGGCATGCAGATACAACAGGTAGGCATGACCCTGGAAACGGCTTGGACTGTCAGGCGGGATACGTCCCTGTTCGATGAGGTAGGTCCGAAAGGCCGCAACGTGCTCGGCCAGTTTGTGGCTGTCCTCCCGGCCCATACCTATATTCAGGAAATCACCCTTGCGAAATATCCAACCGTACCCGTTGAGATCCTTACAAAAATACAGCTCTGGCACTTCCGGATCGACCCGGCATGCGACGCGCTGGGCAGCATTCATCTCAAACTCGATTTCCTGGGCAGCCACCACCTGCTCCTGGCTGCCGAGCTTCGCACCGAGCTGGCGGGCAATCGGACAAAAGTGCCCACCGGCACCGACCACCAAGCGCGCACGATAGCGTTCGTTGACCACCCACACCGCCCCGTCACGTCTCAGCGACATGAAGGCCTCGCCGAGATGCAGCGTCGCCTTGCTGCGATTCAGGAGGTAGTGATCGAATTCACCCCGCCGGATACCATAACTGATCGGCTCGCCCGCGTAGCGATGTTCCACCCCACGCCCCCCGAGGTGGGCGATACGAAAACCGCGCAGCGGCTGGAAGGTCCGACTCTGCCGATAGTCTTCGGTGTCGATCTGCAGCGTCTCGATCACCGCCGGGGTAATCCAGCCGGCACACACTTTGTCACGCGGAAAGCGCTGTTTGTCGAGCACCGCGATGGATAAGCCCGGAGACAAACCCGCTTTCCGTAACCGCCAGGCCAGCGTGGAACCGGCCGGCCCCCCACCCACGATGAGGACATCATGCGCCACCATGCTCATACCCGGGTTCCCCGTGCACAGTCCACGTAGAGGTGACCGCGGTGCCAGGGCAGATCATTGGTCTGTGATCGCTCGAACATGACCTGGAACAGTTGCAGTGAACCCGTCGTGAAAGCAGCGATGGAGCCGGCCAGGTACAGGCGCCAGGCACGCACAAACCGCTCATCAAACATCGCGCGCACCTCCTCGGCATGGTCCTCGAAACGATCCAGCCAGTGGTGCAGGGTTCGGGCATAGTGCATACGCAGGTTCTCCACATCCTGCACCGAAAACTCCCATGGCTCGAAAATCTGCATCATCTCGCCCAGGCTCGGTGGACAGGCGCCGGGGAAGATACGTCGTTCTATCCAGGCATTCATCAATCCCGGCTGATTACGCCCGATGGTGTGGATCAGACCGCGGCCCCGGGGTTTCAGACAGCGATTGATCACCTCGCCAAGCTGCGGAAACTGCCGCACCCCGACATGCTCCAGCATACCGACCGAGACAAAGGCATCGAATTCGCCGCTGATGGTGCGATAATCGTCTTCAACGAACTCGACGCGATCCGCCAGGCCTTCCTCCCCTGTGCGCTGGCGAGCGAAGACGATCTGTTCATGGGAAATGTTATAGGCCCTGACCTGCACACCGTAGTGGCGTGCCATGAAGCGCGCCAAGCCCCCCCAGCCACAGCCCGCCTCAACCACCGTCATACCTGGCGCCAGGCGCAGCTTGCGACAGACATAGTGCAGTTTGGCCTCCTGTGCCTGCTCCAGGCTCATGGCTGGATCGGAGTAATAGGCACAGGTGTACTGCATGGCCTCGGTATCGAGCCAGAGGCGGTAGAAGTCATTGCCGATATCGTAGTGGTGATGAATATTGTTGCGCGAACCGGACACGTTGTTGCTGTGCGGTCGATTGGAGAAATGGGCAGTGAGACGATGCAACGGGCCAGGCGGGGTCGCATCCAGCCGGCGATATAGCGTCTCAAGAAAATCGATTAGATCACCTTCGACCGTAATACGCCCTTCACTGTACATATCGCCGAAATGCAATTCCGGATTGAGCGCTAGCTGTATCATCGCCTCACGATCCCGAAAGTGCAGCCGCTCTCGTGCAGCGCTATCACCCCCGATACACTCACCCGTCCAGAGGCTGATTTGAATGGGCGGGTTGCCCACACCGACCAGCAACTGACGCACTAACCAGCGATCCAGCGCCGTAACCGAAGCCGAGGAATCCTCCCCGCAGCTGCGGTCGGCCAACTTGATGCCCTGTGGGTCGATATCGGGTTCACCGAGAGGTTCGAGTTCATCTCTGTTCATAGGCTCCCGTCTCTGTCGGTATTGATGTCTTCTGAGGCTCTATATCCTAAAAGCAAACAGGAGTTGCGCCAACTTTTTCAACCGCTTCGGCAGATTACGGGATATGCACGTCTCACAACGCCATAAATATGACGGGCGATAGTCTCGCCCCTTCTCCTGCCGGGTGTCTGCGTAAAAATGTTATCTTTATCACGCTTTGGCGCTTTAACACTTTGACAAACTCAAAAAACAAAGGTTTCCACCGATATAACTTTTAGCATTAGTGTCCGGATCAAAAACGTATTACCACCTTGCACTGGAGATAGTATGGTTTACCGTCGTTTCACTACCCTCCTGTTTGTCCTGTCACTGACCGTAGGCAGCGCCCCTGTCTGGGGCATGGAAGGCGGTTATGCATACGCTTCGACACGGCAGGGCCTGACGAATTTCAGCCTGCGCCTGTCGCGCCAGGTCACCACCCTCGACTACGCCAGCGACGCCTACCGTACCACGACCAGAGGAATCGGCATCGATTGGGCCGAGGCGCTGTTGCCACACATTGACGGTGTGCTGACTGCGGGCTATCTGGATATCGACCAACCCGATAACCCGGCATTGGCGGGACTGTCACCGAGCGGATATTACGCCGGGATGGGCCTGCGTGTGATACTTCTGCAAACCCGCAGGTTCAGCACATCGCTGGGCGTCCACTATCGCTATCATCGGGTCAACGCCGACACCCCCAGCCAGGACATCGTAATCTACTGGGAGGACAGCGGCATCGAATTCGCCGCGACACTGCAACCCGTGCCCCGACTCAGCCTCACCGGGGGTGTCGGCTACGCACAGATCACGGGTGAACAACAGCAACGGGGCACGATCAATCTGACACGCCGCTTCGAGCAAAATCGGCACTTGGGCTATTTCGCTGTCATCAGCCTGCATGTGGCTCGGGGCGGGGCAGTCCGGTTCGCTGTCCAGAGTGGGCGTTACCAGGGTGGCTGGCTCAGCTTCAGCCGTGCATTTTGACCACCAAGGACATGGAGACCTACGCAATGTCATTGATTTGTGAGGTATTTCACATTCGAAATAGGATATCTTCGCTAAACTCGGCAGATTCTGGACTGAGTCCCGATCCCGACCTGCCCGCTGTGCAGGCCGACCGCCCTTGTCGGCACCTCTAAATAACCCCAGCGCAGAGAGCAGGGAATGAGCACACATCCACCCATCATCACCAAGAAACTGATCAAGAATCTGGAACCGCTGGCCTCGCTCAGTCCGGACAAACTGGACGAGCTCATTGCGAAGTCTACGGTGGAGGAACTGCCCGCTGGCCGGGTCCTTTTCCGTCAGGGCGAAAAGGACAAACAGATACTGTATCTGATTGCCGGTCAGATCGAACTGACCGCCCATGGCAAGCTGGGCGCCCGGGTCATCAAGGCCAAGAGCAGTGAGACCCGCAAGCCCCTGGTTCCGGAATATCCCCGCTCCTGTTCGGCCCGCACCAAGACCCCGGCCACTCTGTTCAGGGTCGACAGTGACTTGCTGGAAATCCTGCTCAACGATAAACCCCTCGCCGCCTATGAGGTCACCGATCTGTCCGAAAATGCCGACGAGAGCAGCGAATGGATGTTTCGCTTCTTGCAATCGCCGGCCTTCCTCGCGCTGCCCACGGATAATATCCAGTCGCTGCTCATGCGCATGGAGGAACGCCCTGCCAAAAAGGGAGAACAGATCGTTCGCCAGGGCGACGACGATGATTTCTACTACATCATCAAACAAGGCCGCTGCCGAGTCACCCGTCGCCCCTCCCCCAAGGCCCAGGCCATCAATCTGGCCATGCTGGAGGCCGGCGATGGTTTCGGTGAAGAGGCGCTCATTACCGGCGCGAAACGCAACGCAACCATCATCATGGCAGAGAACGGCGTGCTCATGCGTCTGCCCAAGGACGATTTCATTCGCCTATTGGTCACTCCGTTGCTCAAGCAGACAAGCGCACAGGAACTGCCGAGCCTGCTCAACCAGGGTGCCATCCTCGTCGATGTACGGGGCCCCGAGGCCTTCAGCCATGCACGCGTCCCGGGTGCGGTCAATCTGCCGCTGACGGTCCTGCGCCTCAAACTCGCCGGGCTGGATCCCAACCGAACTTATGTCGTCTACTGCGATGACGGCAGTCGCAGCGCTGCCGCCGCCTTCCTCATGTCCCAGCAGGGACTCCAGGTCCTGGCCCTGCGCGGGGGCATTCCAGACGCGTTACGCACACCCTCAGGACGTACCACCACGTCCCCCGCAGCGACAAACACACCCTTGCCTCCGGTTGCATCTCCGCCCAAGCGGGCACCGGTCAGCCCAAAGACCGCAGCGCCACCCGCGGGGACAACCGACAAGACCAGTCATGCCGGTGTGCAACGTATCAACGCGGAATACGCCCAACGCATGGCAGTCGCTGAGCAGGCACGACAGGAGGCCAATACCCACGCCCAGCGTCTCAAGACCGATGCCAGGACCGCCCGCAAGGCCGCCGAGGCCGAAACTGCCCGGCTTGCCCACCGGGGCCAAGCACCACAAGGCGATGTTCAGGCCATCCGCCTGCGCGCCGAGGCCGAAGCTCAACGCGCCGAGGCCGCTGAGGCGACACTCAAACGAACGGAAACCGCACTCACCCGTCTCAAGGTCGAGGCCGAAGCCGCACGCAAAGCGGCTGAACGCCAGGCCACGGAACGTGCCAAGACCGATACCCAGGCACGCCTCAAGGCCGAACAGGAGGTCGAGCGTCTGCGCGCAGAGGCTACACAACTCATGGCCGAGCGTACCGAAATCGAGTCTCGCGTACGCCGTGAAGCCGAGAAACAGGCCAGCCATCTGCGCGCCGAGGCCGAACGACTCATGGCCAAACGCACCCGCTCCGAGGCGGCAGCACGCCTCAAGGCTGAACAGGAGGCCGAACACCTGCGCGCCGAAGCCGAACGACTCACTGTCGAGCGTACCGAAACCGAGTCTCGCGTGCGCCGTGAGGCCAGCGAGCAGGCCAAACGCCTGCGTGCCGCAGCCGAACAACTGATGGCCGACCGGGAAGCCACCGAAGTCCGCGCTCACCGTGAGGCTGAACAGGAGGCCGGGCGCCTGCGCACCGAAGCCACGCAACTCATTGCCGAACGCACCGCGGCTGAAACAACGGCCCGTCGCGCGGCCGAACAAGAGGCCGAGCGTTTGCGCGCTGAGGCCGAACACTTGATCGCCGAACGCACGGAGGGTGAAGCTCGCCTGCGCCGCGAAGCCCTGGCCGAAATCGAGACAGCCGCCCATCAGGCGGCAACACAGGCCAGGCGAGAGGGCGTAGAGGAGACCAGGCAGCTATTCGAGAAGGAGACTCAGCGCAAACAGATCGAAGTCGAAGCGGCCCGGCAGCAAGCCGCGGCAGCGACCGATCAGGCCCGAACCGCCGAAGCGGCCCGCCTGGTCGCCGAGCGCGAAACACGGCGCTTGCGCGAAGAGGCCGATGCGATTCGACGCCAGGCCCAGGAAGAGGCCGAGACTATACGAGAAACCGCCACCCGGGAGGCCATGCGCCAGCAGCAGGAGCACACCAGCCTCGTCCAGGAGGCATTGGAGGCCGCACGGCAACAGGCCGCTGAAGATGCGCGTCGCGCACGCACGGCGGAGGCGGCGCAGCACCACGCCGAGGAGCATGCCCGTCATATTGTCAGCGTCGCAGACGAGCACATGAAAAAGGCCGATCAGGCCCGTCAGCTGGCACAGACCATTGCCACCCGACTCAAGGCCGTAGATCAGCGCCAGACCCGCACGACCCGGACTGCACCGACAACACCGGCCCAACACACGCCGAAGGTACAACACACCCCCCTGGAAGAGGATATTCCGCCACTCCTGCGCCAGAACGCTGCGCCCAGGGTTGACAGTCAGACAGATCACACCGGCCTGCGGCGGATTGACAACAAAATTATCCTTGAAGGGGAAGAAGATATCTTTGTCTTCATTGAACCCCATGCCGCCGACGAAGACTTCACGCCACCCGCCCGAGGCCGAGGGCAATCGACACACCCTACGAACTCGACGAGAACACCGCAGTCCCAATCCACCGGTATGCGGGGGGCACCCTCTGCGCGCACAGCAAACCCGTGCCCTGTCCACCAGATCACAACCCCCCCACTCAGTGACCCATCCATCGCGCTAAGGGCCGCTGCGCCAGTCGGGGAGAGCGCGCACGATACCGCCAGCGCTGATAACGACATCCCGCTGCCACCGACTTCCCACCGGCGCGGCCTGGGCGCGATCGCCGCCGGACTCCTGCTCATGGTGGGAGCCGCATTCGTTGTCAGCCAAGTCCCCTGGCGCCACCTGGGTAGTCAACTCACCCCCGCAACGGCAACGGTTTCTGTACCCACCCTCTCGACAGCACAACAGACTGCGCGCGCGGCGCAGACTCTCGCCGCACGCAGCCGTGCCAAGGCCGAGGTTGTCCACGAAGCCGAATCGGAGTTTTCACAACTGATACGCACGTGGCGCAACAAGTTGAACAGCATGCCCTTGTTTAAGCACCCCGCGGCCAGTGCCGTGTCACCGGCTGCCAGCAGGGCCACGAACTCCGGGGACAACAGCGCGCGCGCACCTCAGGCCGTAAACGCACCATCGCCTGCACCAATGCCCCCCTCTGCTCCGGCCAGAGTCGCCACGCAGGCCCGACCGAGCGCCCCCGCGCAGACC
This sequence comes from uncultured Chromatiales bacterium, assembly GCA_964561765.1. Taxonomy (GTDB): domain Bacteria; phylum Pseudomonadota; class Gammaproteobacteria; order DATFLL01; family DATFLL01; genus CAZLQI01. Next base: position 15,713 of record CAZLQI010000023.1, on the reverse strand, counting down.
CGCCCACTTGCCAGCGTACCGCCAGCCCTTGCTCCGGTCTCGACACCGGCACAGACAATCCCAACGCCGTCGACCAAACAAGGTTCGGTGCCGGTCCCCGCTCCGAGCAAGGCCACCACACCGACCCACCCGAGCACATCTGCGCAGGTCAACACTCCTGTCGCCATACCGGCGACACCGATACCGTTGACAACTGCGACGGCATCGGCCAAACACACCCCGACGCCATCCCGCGCTCCGACAAAAACGGCCGCACCGACTCCGGCCTCGACGGTACAGGTGTCATCAGTATCGGCTAAACAGGGTTCGATTGGCCCAACGGTCCAGCGACGCGTGGCAGGAGCCACTCCACCCACCACCGCCGTGCCGACAACATCGCCCGCCTCCAACTAGGGGGCCCGGACCCGCTATCCCCCGCGCGCGGGCTCTCGGGCAGAGTGCATCGAACTACTGCGCAGCATCCGGGGGCAGTATCACGGGACGTTCATTCTTCCCCTTGCCCCCGGCAACATACTGAAAGATGCTCGCCTTGATCGGCCAACCATGATCGTCGGTCACGATTACCATCCACCGGCCGAGGTCATCCGGGTACAGGGTTTTGCTGGAGTAGACCCGCCAGCGACGTCCCTTGACCTTGAAGCCGACCGTGGCAACCTCCTTGCCATCGTGATACCAGTGATGCACCACGGTCTTGCCTTCAAAATTGCGCAGATCAGTGAAGAAATAAATCTTGTGTACGGCATCGCTCAATACGAGCACACGATTTATGGGTTCACGCGCAACAATATCGGTGGTAAACATAGCGCGTGCGATCCGCCCCTTTGGCGCAGAGGGCGACGCAGGCGATGGCGCGACAAGCGTCTTGGCATTGGCGGATGCTTGCGCATAAAGCGGTGCGCTGAAAAACACCATGACAAACAGGACGGAGACCAACCATGCCCCGTCCAGGATCCTTGCCCACCGCGCTACCTTGCTCATGCACTCGATTCCCGCACGTGATGTGTATGCCACCTATGTCCCACACATTGAACCATAATCGGACTCGCGAAAATGCACCGTGGACTCAATCACATTTGGCCATACCCGCGGGCGATATCAGTGACCCATGTCCAGGCTTCGCACCACCGAATCGCCGGCCCGCGGCCTCAACCCCGGGCGACGTTCAGCTTGGTCTGTATGAAGTCGCTGTGGGAAACATAGAGCAGATCCGCAACCTTGCGGATCAGATATTCCTCATATTTATCGAGACTACCATCCGCATACGCCACTGCCCACATATGCGCAATGATCTGCACCTTTTCATCATAGGAAAGCTGGCCGTTGAGTTCGGCCGTGAAGTTATACAGGGAGGTGGCATCGCCGGCCCGGACCTCAGCATCACGAACCAGATCACGCAACGCCTCGCCACTGAGATCAAAGGTACGCGCCATGGCCTGCTCCACTGCATCGCGCTCGGACGGGGTCACGTCGCAGTCAGCCTGCATCACCTCAACGAACAGTACCGCTGTTGCCACCCGAATGGACTGCGCACGATCCGTTTCAGTCGTGCTGCCTGTGTACTGTTGCAGAAATTCACTGATCCCTTTGAGCATGTACTGTCGCCCCCTGTTTGGTGGAAATTCCCTGGTTAAAGGTTCCGGTCGCCAGCAACAATTCCCCCCCCCATACCAGTGCAGCGGCCAACAGCAGCACCGTGACCAGTACACGCCAGTTCAAGGCGCGGCGCGGCACGCCAGACCTGGGGACAAGAGATTGCTGCAAGCGCTGCCAGGCAGGTTGATACCGGTCTGCACTACCACCTGCGGTGCGTGCTGGCGTCCCTTCGCAACCGACCTCCAATCCCAGATCACCGGCCAGCGTATCCAGTAATGACACGCGCTCGGGCCGCCCTTTGGGGAAATGGCCTTCACCGGCAAAAATCACCCGTCCGGTGACTGGCGTACCGGGTACCTGCTCGCACACGGCCATGACGTCCATCTCGTTTTTGAACAGCGGATTTGGAAACTTGTAACTACGTTTATCCAGGATCTGCGTCCACTGTTTGATGTTCTCTCCCCCGAACAGATAACCCTGATAGCGTTTCACATCGGCCACCACGATACCGGTGGCGGTCAACAATAGATAATCGACCTGCGTCATGCCATCAACCCCGTTGGGAAACACGGCATCTCTGACACAGGCCGATGCGAGACGTTCAATCGCACGACGCTGGCGTGTCGCGTGCATGCGGCGACGCCACAATGGAGCAACTAGCCACAGCGCAAACACAACAAGCAGTACAGGCCCGACCCAGGGTAACCATATACTCAGGTCGCCTGCGGCACCCACCGTCACCAGATGGGATTGATTCAATAGATGACTCATAGAATATATCTTTTATTTCCAATCATATACACCAAAAATCAACGCCGGATTCTACGCGCAGATTTGCACTGGCGTCGTACGGGCGCTAGCATGCCCACCAGTGACCTGTCTTGTCCCGCCGCAATCTGGAGCCGCGCATGATACACCGTTCCCCCCTGGTTCAGGTCTTGATCCTGCTTGCATTATGGCTACCTGTCTCATCGCCCTTCGCGGCATCCGTGGCCACTACCACGCCGACACCACTCCTGCCCACCAGTCCGTTGGCGCCGTTGGCACTCGGCCAGGTCGCACCGGCCTTCGCCCTGCCTGCCCTCTCCGGTGAAGTCTATCGCCTGAACGATATGCTGGGCCAGGGAGACGTGCTGCTGGTATTCTGGTCGACGCGAGGCGCGTTCTGTCACGCCATGTTGCCCTCACTCAAGGCCCTCGATCGCCGCTACAACAATCGTGGACTGACCCTCGCGGCCATCGATATCGGTGATGAGACCGATGCCGAGGTCCGACAGTATGTCCAGGACTATGGTGTGCCCTACCTGGTACTCAACGACGACGCCCGCAAGGCAGACCTGATCCGGCGCTATCATATCATCGGCACACCCACCATTCTCCTTATCAACAGTGCCGGTAGGGTGGTCTTCAATGGCCACCACTTGCCTGACCTGACACGCTGGTTCCCTGACGTGACATCCCCCCCCGCCCCGCTACCGGCCGGGGCACCGAAGCACAGAAAATAGCCTGGCACGACAAACCGTTATACTCCCGAACGGGCCCACGACCTGGCCCACCCGACAAGGTGCCGCATGCCCCAACCCAATGACCATGACGCGCGTATCGCCAACGCCGAGGACATCATTCGCGCCTACGGCGGTGTGCTGGGGAGCATCACGCCATCCGTCTATGCACAGTCCACCTCACTGCTACCCTGTGCCAGGGATCACATCAAGCAGGCCATTCAGCTCTTGCTCTGGGAACTGGGCAACGCGGATGAGGCCCTGCGCGAAGGGCTGATTCAGGGCTATGTGCTACTGGCACACTTCATCTCCGATGCGGACGCCGATACCCTGCGCCGCGGACAGAAAGTGCTGGCATCGACCAACCCTGATCACCACGATCTGGAACTCGCGGATCAGGCCGCGCGCATCATTAACTGCATCAAGCTGGAGATGGAAACGCTCATGGAGGAGATACAGCTGTTTCTCGATCACTCCACGCATCCTGGCGCCAATCCGGGTCCCGATAAAGGACCATCGGCCTGAGTGTAAGCCTGCCTTGAACAGGGACCGGGGCAGACCCTGAGCATCATCTCTCCCCCGGCATGCTCCAGACGGCCGTGGTCCCACTTCTGCACACAGCCCCGTTTCATTTCTGTTTCAGCGCCTGCAATACGGTTTCGAGTTGCTGAAAATCAAGGCCACAGACATGCACCGGCGTGCGCCGACCCTTGACCGTCACCAGCCGTTCCCGCTCACGCCAATACTGGCCAGGCAAATGCCGATAGGAACTGCTGCTGAGCAACACATCGGTGCCGATCCGCTTGGTAGCGCTTTCCAGGCGAAAGGCGATATTGACGGCATCACCCAAGGCGGTGTTGTCCACCCCGATACCAACGCAGGCCTGCCCCGTATTGATGCCGACACCGATACGCAATGTGCCGGGTAGAGACGGGAAAAGACCCGAGAGCCGGTGCGTGATGACACTGATCTGCCAGGCGGTACGCAATGCGCGGTAGACGGTGCGCTGCGCATCATCGGCCTCCCAGCGCGCAAACACACAATCACCGATGAATTTGTCTACCGTGCCTGCATTGTGCTGGATCACGTGACCTACGTCGTGAAACCACTTGTTCATTACACGGGTGAGAACACGGATTGGTACCTGCTCCGACAAGGTGGTGTAATCGCGAATATCGGCAACCAGAATGGTGATCTGGTGGATCTCGGGCGAGTCGAGGATGACGGTGTCTTGCAGTGAGCGCTTGTCGACCGGGGCCAGCTTTTCCTGACATAACACGAAACGAAAACACGACCGACCGATGCGGATGCGATCATCATCATTGAGTCGGGTGGGCACAGTGATGCGCTGATCATTGATATGGCAACCGTTGGTGCTACCACCATCGGCCAGATAATAGTCGCCATTACCCAGGCGACGGATAATGGCATGGTGGCGTGAAATGAGCAGATCCTGCAGGACCAAATCATTGTTCTGATCCCGACCGATGGTCAGAACGCTATCGCAGGGTATCAGTTCATCACTGCGCCCATCCTCATCGTGCAGAAAAGCCGTCATGTGCTCTATTCCCCACCATATATGGCGGCCATCCCTCCCAGCGCGCACTATAGCATGGCCGCAGTAGGGCACCATCGGCGCAACGCGCACGCACGGTCGTGGCACGGGTAAACGTGGCTCAACTTGACATAGTGTGTATATCACACTAAGTTACTGATATGGTGCTGATTGACACACAGGCACGTGACGCGCAGACCCACCAGGCTTGTCAGGTACGTGCTGAGCTGGTCACCTTTACTATCCGTGGTGCGCGTTTGTGTGTACTCCTGGAAACGACAGTGGCGAAGGCAGGCAACGACTGTTCTCCCTGCGTCCAGGGCACACAGACCGTAAAATCGCCTCCAGCGATGCACCCTCCGCTGGCCTGGCGCCTGCCCGGTTCGACGCTGGCCGATCACGAGGATCTGGAAACCTGTGCCCAACGGGTCGGTGATGCCGTCTTGAGCCAGCCGGCCTATCTCGAACAGCTCTATACGTTTTCGCCGCAGGACAGTGGGGCACGGATGCTGCGCGTCGGCTACTTCGGCGTAACAGCGATAGCCGAACTCGCCAACAAATCACTGCAATGGCATCCCCTCGCCGAGCGCCCGCCACTGCCCGCCGAGCATGCCCTTATCGTCGACAAAGCCCATGAACGGCTGGCCGCCAAACTGCACTACACCACGCTGGCATTCCACTTTTTGTGTGGCAGTTTCACGCTCAGCGAATTGCAGAGGATTTACGAAACGGTATGGGAAACGACACTGGACAAACGCAACTTTTGCAAACGCATTCTGGCGCTGGACGGCCTGATCGAGGAAACCGGTCGTGCACGGCGCAACGGCGCGCATCGACCCGCACGCCTGTACCGGGTCACGGCCCCCGAACAGGTCCAGATACTGAGATGAAGCAGTCTCCGACACCGGGGTGGGAGAAAAGCCAATGAAGACCGCTGCACCTGTTATCGACGATACCCGCATCCGCACTGCCGCCTGGGCGTCGCCGCATCCCGAGCCGATCACGGGCGCGCAACGAGAGGCGCTCATCGTCCGTGCCAAAGAGCTGCTCAAGGAACAAGATGGCGTACTGGTCGCGCACTACTACGTTGATGAAGACCTGCAAATGCTCGCCGAAGAGACCGGCGGCTATGTCTCCGACTCACTGGACATGGCTCGCTTCGGGCACGACCACCCCGCCAGCACTCTGATCGTGGCGGGTGTGCGTTTCATGGGTGAAACGGCCAAGATCCTCAACCCGGAAAAGCGCGTGCTCATGCCCACACTGGAGGCCGAATGCTCACTGGACCTCAGCTGCCCGGCTGAGGACTTCACCCGTTTGTGCGATGACAACCCCGATCGCACAGTGGTCGTCTATGCCAACACCTCCGCCAGGGTCAAGGCGCGTGCCGACTGGGTCGTCACCTCCAGCATTGCCGTCAAGGTCGTTCAACACCTTGCTGCACGAGGCGAGAAGATCCTCTGGGCCCCCGATCGCTACCTCGGTGCCTACATTCAAAAAGTCACTGGTGCTGATATACTGCTCTGGCAGGGTTCATGTATCGTCCACGATGAGTTCAAGGCAGTGGGTATCGATCAACTCAAGCGCGAGCATCCCGATGCCGGGATCCTGGTCCATCCGGAATCACCCGCAGAGGTCATCGCCCTGGCCGATGTCGTCGGCTCGACATCGCGCCTGATCCAGGCCAGCCATGAACTCGATACCGATACCTTTATCGTCGCCACCGACAATGGCATCTTCTACAAGATGCGCCAGGCATCACCCGGCAAGACCTTTATCGAGGCCCCCAGCGGCGGCGTTGGCGCCACCTGTCGGAGTTGCGCTCATTGCCCCTGGATGGCCATGAACGGCCTGCACAACCTGATCGACGCGTTGGAGAGCGGCCACAACGAGATCCACGTCGAGGAGTCCATCCGTCAGCGTGCCCTGCGCTCATTGCAGCGCATGCTGGATTTTTCCGCGCAAAATGGCACGCAGGTCATGGGCAGCGGCAACGCCTGAACCGATAACCGCTGGCCCACAGCGAATCCGGGTGCAACGGCGGAATAAAACACGAGGATACGAGCATGAAGCCACTGTATATCTTCCGCCACATCGACTGCGAGGGACCCGGCTATCTTGCGCAGGTGCTGGACGCGCGCGCCATCCCCTATCGTCTGTTTGCCGTCGATCAGGGCGAACCAATCCCCGACTCCACCGAAGGCGCCTCCGGTCTGGTCTTCATGGGTGGACCGATGAGCGTCAACGATGAACTGCCCTGGCTGCCTGCGGAACTGGACCTGATCCGCCAGGGCGCTACACACGGCCTGCCCTTGCTCGGTCACTGCCTCGGCGGACAACTCATCAGCAAGGCCCTCGGTGCCGAGGTCAGCCCGACATCGGTACGCGAGATCGGCTGGCATACGGTGGAACAGCTCGACAATGCCACGGCACAAGACTGGCTCGATGGTCTGCCCACACAGTTTCCCGCCTATCACTGGCACGGCGAGACCTTTGGCCTGCCGGCGGGTGCCACACTCATCCTGCGCAGCGCAGTCTGCGCCCATCAGGCCTATGTCGTGGGTGACAATATCCTTGCCCTGCAGTGCCACGTGGAGATGACTGCACCCATGGTGCGCGAATGGGCGCAGCGCTATGTTGACGAACTCGATGATCCGGCCCCCAGCGTACAGGACGCCGAGGCGATGAGCACCGATCTGGACGCCCGCATACAGGGTCTGCAACGGGTCGCCAAGACACTCTACACCCGTTGGTTACATACACTGGATAGCAGACGGTGAGCACCGTACCAACCGCCGCCACGGTCTGTGTTCCCCCTATGAGGTGATGCCATGAACACAGCCGAAGCCACTCGCATCGAGGCCCTTGAACTGGGTCCCATGGAAAATTTCGTCTACCTCATCCAGGACCCGACTAGCGCTCGGGCCGCGGTGGTCGACCCCGCCTGGGAGGTGCAGCGCATCCTCGACCTGGCCGAGGAACGTGGCATGCGCATCACCGACATCCTGCTCACACACAGCCATCACGACCATATCAATGGCATCGAGACGGTCCTTGCCCACCACGACGCCCAGCTGCACCTGCTCAAGGCCGAAGCCACATTCTGGGGCCAGCACCTTGATCTCCCCACCCTGCACCACGGCGGCGATGTCATCCACCTCGGTGAGAGCGCGATTGAAATTCTGCACACCCCCGGCCACACCCCCGGTTCGGCCTGTTACCGGGTACAAAACGAACTCATCACCGGCGATACGATGTTTGTCTTCGGCTGCGGTCGCTGCGATCTGCAAGGCGGTGATCCAGAGGTGATGTATGACACCCTGCGCAAATTGAGCGCCCTGCCCGCGCAGACCATCATTCATCCAGGCCACAATTATGCTGAGAAGAGCGTCTCCACGCTGGAAGAACAATGCACAGGCAATCCCTTCATGCAGTTCAGTGACCCGGCAGACTTCGTCGAATACCGCATGCACACTCATGACCTCACCCGTCACACCCCTTACCGCGCTGTGCCGCGTGAGGCGTGAGCTGAAGACAGGGGACCATCATGTCAGTTCGGGATTACCAACGCATCGCGCAGACCATCGATTTTCTCGCCAGCAAGAGTCGGAGTCGACCCTCACGGCGGGCGCTGGCCGCACATATTGGTCTGAGCGAGAGCGCCTTTCAGCACCTGTTCCACCGTTGGGCCGGCGTCAGTCTCGAGCGGTTTCTGCACGATATCACTGCCCGGCAGGTACGTGAGTGTCTGCAAACCTCGGCCTGCCTACTGGAGGCCGATCTGGCGTCGGAGGGACAGTCACACAACCCGTGCAAGGTGATCCAGGCCACTAGTTCGGGCGAACTCAAGGCCGGGGATCAGACCCTGCTTATCCGCTATGCCCGACATGACACGCCCTTCGGCCCCTGCCTGGCCGCGGCCACCCCACGCGGGCTATGCCAACTGTCTTTTGAAGATGACCCGCAGGCCAGCACCGCACTCGCGACCCTGCGCCACGACTGGCCCCACGCCACATTGACTGAAGACCCCGCCCCAACCGCCAACGTGCTCGCCACGCTGTTTATACCCACCCATCAGCCCGCCGCCACACGCTGTACGTTGCACCTGACAGGAACACCATTTCAGTTTCGAGTCTGGGCGGCGCTGTTGCAAATCCCCCCCGGTGCGCTCACTACCTATACCCACATTGCCCATCAACTCGGTCAACCCGGCGCGGCCCGGGCCGTGGGCAATGCAATAGGCGCCAATCCGGTGGCCTGGCTCATTCCCTGTCACCGGGTCATTCGACAAACCGGGATCATCGGCGGCTACCGCTGGGGTAGCACGCGCAAACAGGCCATGCTCGGCTGGGAGGCCGCGCATCGCGCAAACCGACCAGACCAATCCAAACTGATGCCTTCGAGGTGTAGCGAACGCAAACGGCATCAAATCCAGTGAAATCGATTTGGCTAGCACACACTAATGACGCTCGCCAGGGGTGCACCCCCCTCAGACCTCGGCCACGATGTAACTCATCCATGACTCCTGGTTCTCGACCTCGGTGGTCTCATAGTATTCACCGGTGCCCTCCAGGTATTCATCGTCATCACCCGTATCCTCGAAGCGCTCCCAATAGACCCGCACCTGCGAAAAACCGGCCTCTTCCAGCAGTTCACTCAATTCAGGCAGGGTCCACAAACGCCAGTCATAGGTGAAGGCCCGTTCCAGACGCGAACCATCCTTGAAGTCGAAATGGATGTGACAGAGAATGTGATGATTGATGGGATTGAACCGGGCATGTTCCCAGACATAGGTCGCACGCTCGCCAGTGATCGTCGTCTCCTCTTCCAGCGTGTCGATACTCTCACTGCCACCGAACAGGTCCAGCATGAGCAGGCCACCCTCGGCAAGAGCACCATGGGCAGCCTCGAAATACTGGCGCAGGCTATCCCGTGTCTTGAACACGCAATAACTGAAATTGAAGGCACACGTCACATCCGCCTTCTGCGCCTGCACGTCACGCACATCGGCCTGCACCAGCATCAGGCGTGCAGCCACCGCCTCACCGGCCGGCTCGACATTGTGCCGCCGCCCCCAGTCCAGGGTCTGCGCGCAGATATCCACGCCCAGCGCCCGGTGTACGGGGTCCACACAACACCACTCGGTGGCCAACAGGGCAGTGCCACAGAAATCCTCACGTAACATGATCGCTGTCTTGCCGCGCAGTGCCCGGTAGGTATCGGCCATGAAGGCCACCTCCGCCTCGGGGGCCTGCACGGACTTCTGGTACAGAACGTGGCGGTCGGCCACCTCAGCCTGACTCGGTCCCTTTCGCTTGCGTGCACGCTTGCTCATCGTCGTCTCCCGTACTCGTACCTCGATGCCGACAGTGCCGGTCCTCCAATCCTCGTGCATTATAGGGGCAAGCGCCCGGCATGGGCAGTGTGCCCTTGTGCTATGATCCGGGGCCGCTCCCCACCACTGCGACACGCCCAGGCTCCAGCCCATGTCTGACACCCCTCACGCCACCACCTCCCGCCATCGCACCGTACCGGTGTGCATTGGCAAGGTTACCGTCGGCGGCAAAGCCCCCCTCGTCGTGCAGTCCATGACCAACACCGACACCGCTGATGCGATCGGCACCGCTGTGCAGGTCGCTCAACTCGCCCGGGCGGGTTCAGAGCTGGTGCGCATCACGGTCAATTCGATGGAGGCCGCAGCGGCTGTGATCACGGTCCGCGAGCAACTTGACAAGATGGGCGTCGACGTTCCCCTGGTGGGTGATTTTCATTTCAATGGTCACAAACTGCTCGCTGCGCACCCCAGCTGTGCTGAGGCTTTGGCCAAGTACCGCATCAATCCCGGCAATGTTGGCAAGGGCAGCAAGCGCGATACGCAATTCGCGCAGATGATCGCGATCGCCTGTCGCTACGACAAACCGGTGCGTATCGGTGTGAACTGGGGCAGTCTGGATCAGGACCTGCTCGCCCACCTGATGGACGACAACGCCCGCAGAGCTACACCAGAGCCACCCGCTGAGGTAATGCATGCCGCGCTCATCGCCTCGGTGCTCAACAGTGCGGCACGGGCGGAGGCCCTCGGCCTTGGTCGCGAGCGCATCATTTTGTCGTGCAAGATGAGTGGCGTGCAAGACCTCATCAAGGTCTACCGTGACCTGGCCACCCGCTGTGATTACCCGCTGCACCTGGGTCTCACCGAGGCCGGTATGGGCACCAAGGGCGTGGTGGCCTCGACTGCGGCGCTCGCCGTATTGTTGCAGGAGGGCATCGGCGACACCATTCGTATTTCCCTGACTCCGGAACCGGGTGGCGATCGCACGCGTGAAGTCATCGTGGCACAGGAAATCCTGCAATCCATGGGGCTGCGCGCCTTCACCCCCATGGTCGTAGCCTGTCCAGGCTGCGGTCGCACGACCAGCACCTACTTCCAGCAGCTCGCCCAGGATATCCAGGACTACCTGCGCACCATGATGCCGGAGTGGCGCACGCGGTACTCCGGTGTAGAAGACATGACAGTGGCGGTAATGGGCTGTGTGGTAAACGGGCCGGGTGAGAGCAAGCAGGCCAACATCGGCATCAGCCTGCCCGGCACGGGAGAAACGCCCGTCGCACCGGTCTATGTCGATGGCAAAAAGACCGTCACGCTCAAGGGTGAGCGTATCGCCGAGGAATTTCAGGGCATCGTTGATGCGTATATCGCACGCCGCTACCGCCCCAGGGCACAATAAAGCTCAGATATGAATTGGAGGGCTCTCTGAAAGGCCCCACCGCATCAGTTTCAACGACGGCGTCGTCTCCCTTCCACACATCCATCGCAATAAATCCCTGCAAGTCACAGATTGGCGAAAATAATAGCCCTGCGCCAGGGGCCCCTTGTAAGAGCTCCTTAACAGGACACCAGGCTCATTACCAGAAAGATGGTGTTGCACGCCCCCGGCGGTTTTCCACCAACCTTCGGCCCCTCAGCCATTTTGGCGTAGGCTTCCCGCCCCGTCGCATTATCCATCGTTTCGGCAAATAAGTCCTCGTGCCCCGACCCTCAGGTGGTGTGGCTGAGCTGGGCACCCTCACTCTACATCACTCGTAACTATTCAGCGCGATTTTCCATGATCACCCACATTGGGTCTTATCTTCTTCCATGCACACCGGATTCTTGCCCTGGAAAAGCAGGGTCAATGCTTGGGTAGCCGTCTACGCTTAGCTCATCTTGTTCCCAACCTTTCGGCCGCTCCGCCATGGACCCAAGACTCGATACGGGTGGGCGGCTAACCCTTACCCGACAGAGACTTCCACCCTGCAAGATACGCCGAGCTTATCCCGGCGCGATAACGTTTCGCCTCAGTCGCGCGGCGAAGCCGCGTCGAATTGGAGGCGTTTGTTAGGACCAATTCTACCCAAAAGGTTGACAATACAGCCATTGAGATTGACAATATAATACTCTAAGGTTGACAAATTACCTTCCTAGAACGGGCATCATCATGACCAGAGTTCGCTCAAGAGGCGAGAAAATTCGCGGCTTCATCATAAGCAACATCGAAAAGCACCCAACAGACATTGCTAAGATAGCAGCCGTTAAATTTGATATTACACGCCAGGCGGTAAATAAACACCTCAAGAAGCTTGTTGATGAGCATGCGCTCACACAGCGTGGTAATACTAGAAACCTCTCTTATGAACTACATCCTCTAGAAGAATGGCAAGAGAACTATTTAGTTACGGATACTCTGGCAGAGGATGTAGTGTGGCGGCAAGATGTAATTGCCTCACTAGGACAAATTTCCGAAAACGTACTCGACATTTGGCATTATGGTTTTACAGAAATGTTCAATAACGCGATAGACCATTCTGACGGGTCAACTATCACTGTTCAGTTAAAGAAAACTGCTACTAGTACTGAACTAGCTCTTTATGACGATGGCATAGGAATCTTTAAGAAAATTCAAACTGAGTTAGATTTACTTGATGAGCGCCATGCAATATTAGAATTAGCGAAGGGAAAACTGACTACGGATCCAGACAACCACACAGGTGAAGGTATTTTCTTTACCTCAAGAATGTTTGATGACTTTGAAATTTTATCTGGTGGAACCTACTTTTCTCATAAATTTGGCGAAAAAGAAGATTGGATACTCGAAAGAGATAAATTTTCTTCCGGGACGGCGGTATGGATGAAGCTCAATAATCATACTTCCCGTACAACGAAGAAAATATTCGATAAGTTTACGTCAGGCGACGATTTTGGATTCACAAAGACCGTTGTGCCGGTAAGGCTTGCACAATATGGCGAAGATAAACTAGTGTCTCGTTCTCAAGCAAAACGATTGTTAGCCCGAATAGATAAATTCAGAACAGTTCTCTTTGACTTTAAGGATGTGGATACTATTGGAATGGCATTTGCAGATGAGGTTTTTAGAGTATTCGCCTTAAAGTATCCTGAGATAGAACTGATTCCCATTAAAACTAACTCGGCTGTCAGACGTGTAATACATAGAGCTCAGGCAACATTAGAGCCCTAACGCCTTTATCATCGACAATTTAAGGACTGGCAATCCCGTCAGATTATAGACGCGCTCAGCATCTTGTTTGTTGAGATGGTCATACTGAATGGGATAGCATAGAGCAGATTTTGTGATGTTACAATGAGAGACCTAACTCCATTTATTCCAATCCTTCTAAAACAACGGGCTCGTCCAACAAACGGTTCAGATTGTGGCTCGCTCCGCTCTCACAATCTAACCTTATTCGTTAGGCGTGACTCTCTTACTTGAAGCCACTTCTTAAATGACTGCTGACTCTCTCCAGAAGATTTCCCGGCTAACAAGCCCTCTATACTGATATCTTCGTCGATATCTTCCCAATGAATGCCATGCCCACCGCCAATAAGCTGCCAATTTTCTCTTTCCTTTGGCTCTGCATGCGATAAGCGCGGATACCAAGCTGTTGGAACCAATATAGTTCTGCCATCGCTTAGATCAACGCTTAACGTATCTTCTGTTACTGCTACGTTTTCAGCGCTCGGGATTTCAAGATCAATTGCTAAAGTAGTCATTCCAAGCCTCCATCATAATTTCGCGTTTACTTTCAATGATCTTAAGGATTTTTGATATCTCCGACCGACTAAAACCACCGCTGCTGTATAGCCGTATTGGATCAAGCCACACCTTTGCAATTTTATCATCCCTTTCTATGTGTACGTGAAACGGTTCTTCCCTATCTCCAGAATAGAAGAAAAAACGATAAGGTCCATCTCGCAGTATCGTGGGCATTTTCCTATTTCACCTGCTCACTTGATTGTCACGCATAACGCCCTCATCAGGGGCTTTTAAAGCTGGCGGGGCTTTTGCGGTTTTTTGCAAAAGGCGCGTCAGGTTTGAAAGTCCCCTGGATGAGTTTGTTGGACGAAGCCGCTACGCGGAGAAACAGGCATCGCCCTGATTAACCTATAGAATGTGACCTCACCCCCTCACCCAGAGGGACGCTCTTACTCGAACAAGAGGTTACGTGACTATGACACCATCAATCGATTCAATATTCAAGCGAGATTACCAGGCCCATCTGCAACACCTGACACTGAAAGGTCTACAGCCAAAAACCATCGACGCCTATGCACGCGCTATCCGCCGAATCGGCGAGTATTTTGACCATCGGCTCCATGACCTGTGCGAGGCACAGCTGCTCGCCTACTTCTCCGAGCTGCTCAGCACGCACTCCTGGAGTGCCGTCAAACTCGACCTGTATGGTCTCAAGTTCTTCTACCAGCACGTGCTGAAAAAACCTGGATGACGATTGACCTGATCAAGCCACCGCGCGCCACACGACTGCCTGATATCGTCACCATTGAAGAAGCCGCCCATAATCCCAGCAGACCTATGGTCCGGGTCTGACCTGCGACTCTATTTTGCTAAAGGAGTAGCATTATGACAGATGAATCTGTGCCCCGATTCTGAGATGAATATATCGACAAAATAAAGCGTTACAAGCTAAGTCCGGGGATAATCCGCTGGTATGTGCGCCAGGCGGAGGCCTACATCAAGGCGTATCGCGGGGTACGACTGGCATAGCATTCTGCTGCTGATGAGGAGAAATATCTGCGAGACAAAGGCAGAAATCCGCGACCGAAGGACTGGCAATCCCGTCAGATTATAGACGCGCTCAGCATCTTGTTTGTTGAGATGGTCATACTGAATGGATCCGGAGGAAATGGAGTCTCGCATTGTTGCATTTGACCTCGAACAATCCTGCCGATGGTCTCTAGGTGCAGATCAAAGTGTTCGGCAATCTCACGATGATGGCTGTATGCTCCGGTTGCATAGGCCGCTACGATAGCGTCATTGCACGTTGGGGTTCGCCTTGCTCACCCCAGTCTACTCATGTCTCTGCCATCTCGTAGCCTGCTGGTGAGGAACGAACTGCAACAAAGATCTGCTGCTACCCTCACTATTGTCATTCCCGCACAGGCAGGAAATCCACCCGGCCCGGAACACGTTTGAGGCCCGCTCAGACGGTATACCCGGTGCTTGCGGAACTTTGCTCCACAAGGTGCCAAATCAGGGCCTACTTGTTTTGATTCGTGGCCTATATTAAACGTGACCTGGACGAGCAAGCAGTGAACTGGGGTGCAGCAGGAGCAGGCAATAAACCGGATGTATCCAAGCCACCTGCGGCGATCCATAGGGCAATTAGGCCGATTCATCGATAATGAGTGCCGTCTCACTAAGACCTGGCCATATGGGGAGCCGGGCAGTGCTTTCCTTACGCAACCGGCTTGGCCTGGTAGCGGCCCACCTCCGTACGCAAGGCAATTGCCAAACGATTCCAGCCGTTGATGGCAATGATCGCCAGAGTCAGTTCAACCAACTCCCGCTCATTAAAATGCACCAGCTGACCGTGATTTCTACCTAGTCCAGTCATGGATACCAACAACACCACGACGGGCAAAGATTTTAAACGCAGTGCTGGGGAGGCTCAGCGGCTGATGCGCCCAAGTGCGATCCTGCGTGCGGTATTTTCTGTGGGTGTTGCACGCAATTCAAGGTGGTCCAACCACTTGATGTTGGCGAAAC
>CAZLQI010000022.1:0-26636 GCA_964561765.1 uncultured Chromatiales bacterium | reverse complement strand
CGGCGAAGAAGAAGGTCACCAGCAAGAAGCGGGTGGCGGCCAAGAAGAAGGTCGCTGGCAAGAAGCGGGTGACAGCCAAGAAGAAGGTCGCCGGCAAGAAGCGGGTGGCGGCCAAGAAGAAGGTCGCCAGCAAGAAGAAGGTCGCCAGCAAGAAGCGGGTCGCCAGCAAGAAGCGGGTGGCGGCGAAGAAGAAGGTCGCTGGCAAGAAGAAGGTCGCTGGCAAGAAGCGGGTGACAGCCAAGAAGAAGGTCGCCAGCAAGAAGAAGGTACGACGCAGGCGTTAGTTCGCCCCCCTCTCGGTATGGAGGCTGGGGGCCTTCTCCTCCCGACAAGACGCGGCCCGTGACAGGGTCGCGTTTTTTTGCGTGCCCGATTCAGGGAGGACTGGTGTGGCCCGATTGGTTGCCGGGCTGAGAGGGTTGTGCCGATCAGCGGTAGGCGCGCATCTGGCCGACAACGATGCCCTGGATGCAGACGCGATCGGCGCTGTAGATAAACGGGGTAAGGGTGCGGTTGGCCGGTAGCAAGGTGATGCTGGCGTCGGGATTGCGCTGCAGGCGCTTGAGCGTGACCTCCTCGCTATCGATGAGGGCTACGACGATGTCGCCATCGGCTGCGGTGTCGCAGTGTTCGACGATGACCATGTCCCCGTCGAGAATGCCATCCTCAATCATGGAATCCCCCTGGACCTTGAGGACGAAGCGGTTGGGACCCATAAAAAACTCGGCCAGGCTGATCTGGTCCTGACCGGGGATGGCCTCAATAGGCAGACCGGCGGCGATACGCCCCAGCAGGGGCAACGTCAGGGCCTCGGTGGCAAGGTCATGGGCGTCATCCGGCAGGCGGATACCGCGGTGGCGGCCGGGCAGTAATTCGAGCAATCCCGCTTCGGCAATGGCCTGGACGTAGCGATGCACCACGCCTTTGGAACGGATATCTATGCCTTGAGCAATCTCCTGCAACAGCGGTGCGCGACCTTGGCGCAGAATGTAGTTGCGGATGAAGTGATAGGTGTCTTGTTGGCGAGGCGATAACATCATGGCGTTCTCCAGGTGTTCTCCGGACGTTCACTGTTTAGCATAAAGAACATAAAGAGAACATTCAATCATTACTGTTTGGTAAATATCATGGTTGAATCTCATGGCGGATGGCATTTTGGCGCTGTTGCTGGGCTGCCTCACGGGCATTGATCTTGTCACGTACGGCCTTCGTCTGCTCCAGTACGTGGATCTGACTACTCCAGACAGAATTATCGGCCTTGTTCTTTTGTGCCTCATCACCGGTACGGGAACAGGCAAATAGCGGTAGGCACAGCAATAACACGAGGCCTGAACGCCAGAGTAGGTGGCGCAAGGGGTGAGAGGCAGGTATCGGTGCTGGGATAACGGTGTGCATGGGGTAGGCTCCCTGGCTGTTTGCTCAATGCCCCGTTTGGGTGGGCAAGGCCGGATGGACGGGCAGGCCGTCTACCCCGGCGGCAGGACCGCAAGTGGCATCACGATGTTGTCGCGGATCACCGCGTTTTAGCAAGCGCTGATCGAGACAGTCGCATTCCTGATTCCAGGATACTCTGTTCCCTGGGGCAGCGTGTGCGTATCGCGGATGGTAGATTTCGGTGGGACGTAAGTCCCGTGCGAGTAAGGTCTTGATTGCGGTGCTGAGGTGGCCATCGGTGATATTCTGCCCGACCCCAGGGAAGTAGACGCTCACAGGATCTGGACCTGGCTTCGACACCGAGATTGACATCAAATCGTGCGCTCAGGCGGTGCGGGCGTCGAGTCTGGCAGCCGGGGTGGGTGGGCGCTGCCCTATTGTTTGGGCGATCAGGCGTCTGATGGGCGCGCGCAGGGTGGGCTCCAGATGCATGGCGCGTTCCAGGGCCTTGAGACCGGCCGGATCACGCATGCCGATCAGCATGCGACCGACCGCGTATTGTAGCCGGGCCTGATCCGGGTGGCGTTGTGCTATCGCGCGGTACAGCGGCAAGGCCTGCTGGCGCCCGAGGTGACGGTCTGCCAAACGCGCGCAACGCCAAGCCTCTTCGGCGCTCAGGGGGGTGTGTCGGGCCCGGGCCTGCAAGGACTTGAGCAGCGTCCATTCTTGTCGGGCGCGGGCATGGCGCTGGCGCCACGCCGGCAGGATGTGGCCCAGCCAGTCGCGGCCTACCTGGCACCGTAATTCGGGCAAGGCAGCACCGAGATACCGCGCTGCCGCACTGGTCTCGGCAAAACCGGGTAGCCAGGCGCGCACATGGCCAATGCCCTCCAGGCGTTGCGCCAGGGGTGGTTGGATCGAACCGCATACCGGTCCGGTTGCGGCCATGGCGCTATCCAGCCAGGACTGTAACCGGGCTCGGGGTTCGCGACGCATCGTCCGGCCCATGGCCTGGTACGGATAACCCGATGGACAGGTCTGCCTGTCCGCCTGTGCCAGATAGGCTGGCCAGAAGCGGGTCTGAAGAAAGTGCCGGGCCAGTGCGTCTGCTACCAAGGCCTCCAGCACGTCACGATCATTGTAGACGTCGAGGGCGTAGCGGTCAGCATCGCCTTCGCTGCGCTGTGCGACACCCAGGCTGAGCCATGTGTAGAGGGGTTCGAACATCGCAAAGAAGGCGTGCAGTACCGGCCGTAAGGGCCAGGTGGATTGTCCACGGTAGCGGTAATAGGACCAGAGCGGGCGCAGCGCGGACAGCCAGTGGTTGAGCCGCACGGGAAGGGTGCTGTGGTGCGCACTGCGTCGTCCCAGGCAGCGGGCGAGCAGGATATCGACATGTGCAGGGTTGAGGCATTCGAGCAGGGGGAGGCCGAGTTGCAGGGTGTAGTGCATTGCCCAGGGCAGGCCATAGCGGGGAGTGGGAATGAGTCGCAGTACGTAACGATCGGTCAGACAGATGTGCTCGGGTGGCCGTGTGTCCAGTGCAGCAGCCAGTGTGTCGATACGCTGATGCAGAGAGGGCGTGAGTCCGGGGTCGAGAATCGGCCCGACCGGCGGTGCAGGGCGCATGCGCAGTACCTGCCAGGCAAACAGCCCTGACAGGGCGGCGGCGAGGGCCGTGAGGCCGGCGAAGATACCGGTAGACAAGGTGTTCGCCTGCGGGATCTGATCGAGCAAAGACAGGAACAGCCCGATGCTCAATACCGGAAATACTAGCAGTGTGGCATAACCGAGCAGTGCCAACAGGAGGCTCAGGGTGAAGGCCAGCCAGAGTCGGTAGCGTGTCTGGGCGTTGTTGTGTGAGTGATGGTGCCAGTGTGCCCACCGTAGGCTGGATAGTGCGCGCATGTATTTTTCCCTTGCGCCACCCGCCATGGTGTCGGTCTTTTCCGAACGCGGCTGCGGGCTGACGTGTGATGGTATGGGGTTCACCATAGCGTGCGTTGTCTGTCCTGCCGAGATGGTGATCACATTCCTGGCGTAGTGCCTGGAGTCAGGGCACCAGAACCAGAACCCGGTCACGCTCCTGATGGACCTTTGCCACGTTTTGCGCTGTCATCGGTGGGGGGGATGGTGCCCCAGGCAATGCCGTATTGGCAGGGAGGGGATTGAGAGGCTGAGGGCTTTAGGATTTTAGTAACGGATATCGGCGGTGTGTAGTTCGAAGTGTCCGCTGTCACGGTCCTGGAAGAACTGGTGCAGGGTATGCTCGATGGTTGGAAAGGCCAGTTGTGCCCAGGGTATCTCGTGTTCGTGGAACAGGTCGACCTCCAGGCTTTCCTGTCCGGGGTGGTAATCGAGGTCAAGCAGCCGGGCCCGGTACAGGAGGTATATCTGATCAATGTCGGGCAGGTTGACCAGGGCGTAGGGTGCGAGGATTTCGATCCGGGCATTGGCCTCCTCAAGGGTCTCTCGCGCCGCCCCCTCCGCTGTGGTTTCACCATTTTCCATGAATCCGGCAGGCAGAGTCCATAGTCCGTAGCGGGGTTTGATCGCGCGTCGGCAGAGCAGCACACGGTCTTCCCATTCGGGTAGGCAACCGACTACCAGCTTGGGGTTCTGGTAGTGAATGGTCCCGCAGCGGCCACAAACATGGCGGGGCAGCGTATCGCCGTCCGGGATACGCACGCTGAGAGTATGACCGCAATGGCTACAATAGTTCATGGTGTGGTGGTGGTCCGTTCCGGGGCAGTGAGAGCGGTTCTGTCATCGTTTGCCGGTATACGTGGTCCAAGATAGCGGATCGGCGGCGGTACTTCCATGGCCACTTGCGGGCCGGTATCGGTGGGTGCGCGACGGGTTGTCAGGGGAGGGAGAGGTCGCGGTGACCGGGTGGGGACTACACTCCCCGCAATGGTGTGGTACCGCCATTGATCCAGGTATTCCACTGGGCGTGCAGTGAGACGTCCACGCCCTCGGCGCGGGCGTGGACCTGCAGATGAGTCTGCAGGTCCTGCAGGAATTCGGAGTCCATCAATTCCATGTGTTCGGGCAGTTGCGCATGCAGAATGCGGTAGATGATCTTGAGATCGTCGAGCGGATAGTCATTGAGTGCATACATGGCGTATTCCGGTTTGCCCGTTGCTGTCATGGGCCGGGCCTATTTCTTCTTCTGTCCTGGCGGTGAGAAACCGGCGGGCAACTGACCGAGGTCGCCTTCACTGAACAGGAAGCCGCGCATGTGTTGTTCGATGACGGTGATGCTGCCCGGGTCGGCGCTGCTCAAATGATTTTCGTTAATGATGGTGGCCAGGCGTTCCAGCCATTGTTTCCAGCCTTCACGCGAGACCTCCTGAAAGATACGTTCGCCGAGTTCACCGGGGTACGGTGGGCGATCCAGTCCTTCGGCGTCTTGTTTAAGAACGGGACAGAAGACGGTGCGGGTCATGCTGTGTTCCTCCGCGAGCAGGGTATGAGGGACGAACATCTACAAACTGCAGTCCCAGGGTGGTAGAATACTGAGCAATCGACTTGGTTATTATCTCCCCATGCCCTGTCTGCGTCAATTCCCGGACATATCCAAAGGGCGGCCGTGGAGAGATATCCCGGGTCATATTGCCGCTGCAGGCGTGTCTTGCCGCGATTTGCCATTGAATATGGCCAAACAGGTTTTCTGTTTTGGAAGGAGTATCACTATGACTGAAACCGCCTATCCCACCCAGATCAGCGAAACGGAGATACACCTGACTTCACCCGCACATGCAAAAATGGCCGAATTGATGAATCAGGCCGATGCCGGTACCACGGCCATTCGGGTCTTCGTTTCCGGAGGTGGCTGTAGTGGCATGACGTACGGGATGACCTTCACCGACACCACCCAGCCCTACGACAGCATGCTTGAGCGCGAGGCTTATCGCATCGCGGTCGACCCGGTTGCCATGAGCTATCTGGAAGGCTGTGAAATTGATTTTGTCGACGACGGGCTGCAGTCCAGCTTTGTATTCAATAATGTCTTTCGCAGTGTGGGTGGCAGTGGTGGCTGCAGTGGTTGCGGGGGCGGCGGTTTCTGAATACCGCGCCACGGTATAGTTGTTCGCGTTGTGGCGTGAAATGCCGGTGTCTTCTGTGGCATCTCATCTCGTATAGGTACCTCTGCCCTGGATTATGAAGCCGCGTCTTTTACTCATTGCCCCGCACGGCAGTTACCGGACTGCCGCCTATATTGAGGCGGCACGTCGCCTGGATGTCGAGATGCTGGTGGCCTCCGAGGGCCGGTTCTCGGTAGTGAGCAGCTATGCAGAAGGGTTGCATATTGAGCCGCGTGATCCCGATGCCGCCCTGGCGCTGATCCTGGCCGAGGCGAACCGACGCGCGTTTGCCGGCATCATCGGCACGGATGATTGCACCACAGAACTTGCCGCCCGTGTCGCGACGGCACTGGGCCTGGCACATAACCCGCCACAGGCCGTGGCCATGGCGCGGCGCAAGGACTGGGCACGGGCCTGTCTGCAGAGCGCAGGTGTGGCGGTGCCATCCCATGCTGTACTTGATCTGACACAACCCCTGCCGCCCCAGGCGACGGGGGTGGGCTACCCCGGCGTTATCAAACCGTTGGCCTTGTCGGGGAGTCGTGGCGTCATCCGGGTCGATACACCGACAGAGCTTGAACAGGCCGGACGTCGGGTGCAACGCATGCTGAGCGCTGAGACGGACTTGGATTCTGCGCTTCGCGAGCAAGTCCTGCTGGAGGCCTTTGTCCCGGGTCGGGAGGTGGCGGTGGAGGGTATGCTGTGGGCGGGACGTCTGGACATACTGAGCGTCTTTGATAAACCCGACCCGCTCGATGGCCCCTTCTTTGAAGAAACGTACTACATCACGCCGCCGCGCCTGTCGCCCGAGCGCATGGAGGCCATCCGCGACACCGTGAGTGCCGCCTGTGCCGCCTATGGTCTGCGCGAAGGGCCGGTGCACGCCGAATGCCGACTCAACGCCCAGGGGGTGTGGGTGCTGGAGGTTGCAGCGCGCACTATCGGTGGTTTGTGTGCCCGGCTGTTGCATTTTGGTACTGGGTACGGGCTGGAAGAACTGGTCATCGCGCATGCCATGGGGCAGGTGCTCGTAGCGCAGCGCAACGAGGGTGCGGCGGGTGTGCTGATGATCCCCATTCCACAGGCCGGCCTGCTCAAACGGGTCGAAGGCATACTGGCCGCGCAGCGTGTCGAGTATATCGAGGATGTACAGATCCAGATCCAGCCCGGTAATGAAGTGACTCCCTTGCCTGAAGGCGCGAGTTATCTGGGGTTTATCTTTGCGCGAGGCCCGACGCCGGAGGTTGTCGAAGCTGCCCTGCGCCAGGCCCATACCCGCCTACACATCATTGTCGCGCCGCTGTGGCGCATCGGGGTGGCGTGAGAGTAGGGTCCCGGTTTTTACGCCTGACACCTCCCGCCCCCTCCTTCCCCCCCCTCACTGACATTCAGGAGACGCCATGTCTGCCCGCCTTGCCCCGAAGCAGTATCAGCTCATCGAAACCCGTCTGCAGGAGCGCCTGGATGATGGCACAACCCGTTGTCAGCTGTGCCTGTGGCGTTGTCGTTTGCGCCACGGTCAGCGTGGTTTTTGCCAGGCTCATGTAAACCGCAACGGTACGCTCTACAACCTGTCTTACGGGATCATCTCGGCGATCGATATCGGGCCGATCGAGGGTAAACCGGTGCGCCACTATCGACCGGGCACGCGGGTGATGTCGATTGGTTCCTACGGCTGCAATTTTCGCTGTGGCGGTTGTCACAATCTGGAGATTTCCTGGGGCACCGAAGCGCTGGATGGGTTGGCGCGCGGGCAGTCCACGGCGGCGTATGTCACACCACAGGACATCGTTGAGGCCGCCCTGCGCCACGGCGTGGAGGGCATCGCCTTTACCTATTCCGAACCGGCTGTGTGGCTGGAGTATGTACTGGATGTCGCCGAGGTGGCGCGCGCAGCCGGTCTGTATACGGTCTACGTTTCCAACAGCTTCGTTACCGATGAGGCGCTGGTGCTCATGGCACCGCATATCGATGTACTGTGTTCCGATATCAAGAGTATGGACGATGCGTTCTATGCTGATATCTGCAAGCGGGCCAAGGTCGAACACGTGCTGGCCTCGATCGAGAAGGCACAACAACTCGGTATCCACGTCGAGACCCGCACCAATATCATTCCTGGGCGTAACGATGATCCGCTCATGCTGCGCGGCATTGCCGCCTGGATTCGTGACCACCTCGGGGCCGACAGTCCCTGGCATATCACCCGGTTCTTCCCCGCCTATCAGCTGAGTGATTTGCCGCCTACACCCTCGGCCTCCTTGTGGCAGGCCTATGATGTGGCGTGTGAAGAAGGCCTGCAACATGCCTATGTGTATGACGACAAGGGCTGCGACTGCGCAACGCAGACCCTGCCGGTCGCCGCCTACCTCTCGACCGAGGCAAGTGACCTGCATGCCGTGAAGAAGTGCACCGCAAGTTGTTGTGGTGAGGAAGGCGTGCTGTTGAAAAAATACGAATAGATGCCACCAGGCCTGGCCTGGAGGTGCAGCGGGGAGGCAGTCGGCTTCCATGCCATTTTTATAACCTGTACCGAGGGTGACGGACCACAGGATGTGGGGGATTAGTGTGGCTAAAACATGAACCCTGCGAGCCGGGTTATGTGATGAGCACCACGCTCCCCGTCAGTGGACTGCCCACTGGTGTTGATGTTCATAGTCGGTTCAAGACCCTCTGGGCCGCGCTGATGGTGGCGTCGAGGTCGGCGTTGCTGTGCGCGGCGCCGACGAAGCCGGCCTCGAAGGCCGAGGGGGCGAGGTAGATGCCTGCGTCGAGCATGCCGTGGAAGAACTGCCGGAAGTGCTCCAGATTGCAGCGGTTGACATCGGCGAAGCCCTGCACCAGGTCCTGATCGGTGAAGAACAGGCCGAACATGCCGCCGACACGGTTGGCCCGCAAGGGGATACCGGCCTGGCGTGCGGCGTCGAGCAGCCCCTCGACGAGTTGTGCGGTCTTCGCGCTCAGCGCCGCGTAGAAGCCAGGTGTGCTGATCAGCTCCAGGGTCTTGAGGCCTGCGGCCATGGCGACCGGGTTGCCCGACAGGGTACCGGCCTGGTAGACCGGGCCGAGTGGGGCGATGTGCTCCATAATAGCGCGTTGACCACCGAAGGCACCGACCGGCATGCCGCCGCCGATGATCTTGCCCAGCGTGGTCAGGTCGGGGGTGATGGCGTAGTGTTGTTGGGCACCGCCGAGGGCGACGCGAAAACCGGTCATCACCTCGTCGAAGATCAGCACTGTCTGGTATTCATCGCAGAGCGCACGCAGACCTTCAAGAAACCCGGGTGTCGGCGGGATACAGTTCATATTGCCGGCGACTGGCTCGACAATGATGCAGGCGATCTGGTGCCCGCGCAGGGCAAAGATCTCGCGTACTTGTTCGAGATTGTTGTACTCGGCGCTGAGTGTGTGTTCGGCCAGGGCTGCCGGCACGCCAGGGGAGGTCGGTACGCCGAGGGTGAGTGCGCCAGAGCCGGCCTTGACCAGTAGCGAGTCGGCGTGGCCGTGGTAACAGCCTTCGAATTTCAGGATGGTGTCGCGGCCGGTATAACCGCGGGCGAGACGGATTGCGCTCATGGTTGCCTCGGTGCCCGAGCTGACCATGCGGACCATGTCCATCGAGGGCACCAGTTCACAGACCCGATCGGCCATGTGCGTCTCCAGCACAGTGGGCGCGCCGAAGGATAGCCCGTTCGCCGCAGTGTCTTGTACCGCGCGAATGACATCGGGATGGGCATGGCCGAGGATCATCGGTCCCCAGGAACCGACATAATCGATGTAGCGTCGGTCGTCTTCCGAATAGAGGTAGGGGCCCTTGGCGCGCTTGAAGAACACCGGTTCGCCGCCCACGCCGTGAAAGGCGCGTACCGGTGAGTTGACGCCGCCGGGGATGTGGCGTTGGGCCTGTTCGAACAGTGTAGGTGTCTGGGACATGTCAGGGGACCTTTCTTTAAACAGTTATCAGTAAAGGCCTCACACCGCACACTGAAACAACCGCGTATAGCGCCGGGCGGCGGCTTCGATGTCGGGCTGGCCGAAGACGCCGTCGATGACGGCGAGTATGTCGGCACCGGCGGCGAGCAGTTCGCCGCCATTGTCCGGGGTGATGCCACCGATGGCAACCACGGGCACGGACAGGGTGGCGTGGGCCTGGTTGAGCAGGATGGGTTCGGCCTGGAGGGCGTCGGGTTTGCTGTGCGAGGGGAAGAACCGGCCGAAGGCGACGTAGTCGGCACCGGCCGCAATGGCCCGGTGCGCACGGTCGAGCGAGTTGTAACAGGAGACACCGATCAGGGCACGTATCCCGAGTCGGGCGCGGGCCTCGGTCGGGGTGGTGTCGTTGCGGCCAAGGTGGACGCCAGCGGCACCGACGGTTGCGGCAAGGGCAACGTCGTCATTGATGAGAAGGGGCACACCGTGGGCGCGACACAGGGCACACAGGGCGGTGGCCTCGGCCCGTCGGCGGAGGTCGTCCACACCCTTGTCACGGTACTGGATCAGGTGCGCGCCGCCAGTGAGGGCCTGGGCGACGGCTGCGGTCAGAGTGAGGCCGTTGGGCGGTGGCGCGGTAATGGCGTACAGACCGGACCGGAACCATGGGGCGGGCACCACGGTGTCAGTCGTCGTCTTTGCCGCGCGCCCAGAACAGGCGATTGGGCAGTGCCTGTCCCATGCCCAGACGGTAGCCGTTGCGCAGTGTCTCCCAGGTGTATTCCTGCGCCTCATTCACGGCGGTGAACGGTTCCAGACCCTGGGCGAGCAGGCCGGCGAGGGCAGCGGCCAGGGTGCAGCCGGAACCGTGGTAGTTGTGTGCCAGGCGCTCCCACTGGAAGGTCTCCAGCTTGCGCTGGTTACCGTAGAAGGTGTTTTCCACCTGCGGTTGCTGTTCGTGCGTGCCGGTGATGAGTACAAACTCGCAGCCCAGTGACATGAGTTCCTGGGCGCAGGCATCGAGGTAGTCGGCCTCAGGGGCCAGGATGCGCGCCTCTTCGCTGTTCGGGGTCAGTATCGTGGTCTGTGGCAACAACAGGGTGCGTATGGCCTCAACCACCCCACTCTGGCTCAGTGTGTGGCCACCGCCAGCGCTGATCACAGGGTCGAAGACGATCGGAATATCCGGGTAGTCGATGAGCAGGGTATGCAGTGATTCGACGATGTCTACGTTGCCAACCATGCCAATCTTGATGGCATGGACCGGCATGTCTTCCAAGACGGCGCGGGCCTGCTCGATTAACAATAGGGCGTCGACCGGCGTGAAACGCGAGACATTGGTGGTGTCTTGCACCGTCAGCGCGGTCGCTAGCGGGGCGGCGTGACAACCCATGCTGGCAATGGCCTCGATATCGGCCTGCAGGCCTGCCCCACCAGTGGGGTCCAGGCCGGAGAAGGTCATGACGACGGGAATGGTAGGTGGCTCGTCTTGCATGTGCGCGCTCTTCGGCTTACTCGCGATGCCCCGCGTGTCGGGATGCTGCGGGGGAGGGTGGGTAGTGTATCACTGAATGTGATTGTTGCCCGGGCAGGCTGACATTGGGAATCCGGTGTGGCGTGCGGGTAACCCCGGCGTGTTGACGTAATGTTGAAGAATGAAGGCGTATGCTGCGTAAGGCGTCGGTGATGCCGGTTCACTCACCGGGCCGGGATCGTACTCCAGGCGTGGCGGATTTAAGGTATGACCATGAAGACTGAATATGTGTGTGGTGTGTGGTTTCGTTTATGGGAAAGAGTGGGGGTTGCCGGAGGATGGCATTCGATCAGGGACGACAGAGCGGATCATTGAGTGTGTCCGGAATGCGGTGCCGGTAAGGATGACTTCGAGATGATAGAGATGTGATCCGGAAAAGAATGCGTTCACGCTCGATGGTGGGTTTGTTGTCACTATTGCTGGTGGGGGCGGGTCTGGGCGTGGCCTGGTGGTTATGGCCCAATGATACCCTGCCCTTGCAGGGTGCGCCTGCGCCCAATTTTCAGCTCAAGGATCAGGCCGGTCATGTGCGTCGTCTGAGTGACTACCGTGGTCATTGGCTGGTACTGTATTTTTATCCCAAGTATCAGACGTCGGGGTGCACAAAAGAGGCCTGCCACTTTCGTGATGACCAGCAATACCTGGCGGCCCTGGGTGCAGAGGTCGTGGGGGTGAGCCTTGATAATGGTGCCTCACTCCGTGCCTTTGCCGCCAGGTATCACCTGCCCTTTACCTTGCTCAGCGATCCGGGCGGAGTCACGGCAGCAGCCTACGGGAGCCTGTTCTCGCTCGGTCCGATCAAGTTTGCCAAACGCCGGACCTTCCTCATCGACCCCGATGGGCGTATCGCGCGTGTCTATACCCAGGTCAACCCGGCGGCGCAGGCCAATCAGATCGTCACTGCCCTGCACACCCTCACTCACCGCGAGCATCGCCCACGGTCCTGAGCACGGCCATCCTCCGCGAGGAGCCTCCCGGTTATCACAGTGTTATTCCGGTGCCTTGCCGTTGACCGGCACCAGCGTGCCGACCTGCTGTGCAAGCCAGGCCGTCCTGGCGGAAAGTTCCAGCGAATTACACCATTTGTAGGCGAGGTTGAGACGCTCTCCCCAGGCGTAGACACCGTGTCCACGCACCACGGTAATGGGATGCTCTGCGAGGCTGGCAGCGACCCGGTTGGGGGCCTCGGCAAGGTAATCCGCATAGGGGATGTCGATGACCGGTATCCGGGTAAAGTAATACTGACCCTCGAAATCCGGGGGGATGAAATCGCCACCGGCCAGGGTCATGGCGACGGTATGGGGCCCGTGGCAGTGCAGTACGGCACGGGCACGGGGATTGGCGCGATAGACGGCTAGGTGCAGGGGCGTGTCGAGTGAGGGCTTCGGTTCTTCTTGCCCTTTCAATCCGTGCGTATCTTTTCGACTCTGGACAGCATTGAGTGAACAGGCGATCAGCTCCGCAGGCCGAAGTGTATCGGCACAGGCACCGGTCGGAGTGATCCAGACGGTGTCATCGATGCGCACTGAGGCGTTGCCGCTGTGTGAATCATTGAGCCCGTATTGACGCAACCATTGATAGTGGCGAACCAGGTCTTCACGTACGTGTTGTGCGCTCGTACTCATGTGCCTGCATGCAGTCGCGGTGGGCGTGCTGGCCTGGAGGGGACGGCTTGCAAGAGGGTCGACAAGTGTGACATTGCGATCCAGCTTAGCAGGAAGTCTTGTGCGAGACACCCTTCATCGACGGTGCTGACAGCATGGACGGGGGGAGAGGCGTGTGTCACGCCAGGCCGGGTGGTCGCCTAAAAGGGCTTGACCACGACCAGGATGACGATGGCGACGAGGAGCAGGACAGGCAATTCGTTGTACCAGCGATAAAACATATGGCCGTGACGATTACGGTCCTGTCTGAAATCGGCTACCAGTTTGCCGCAATACAGGTGGTAGCCCACCAGCACCACCACCAGCACCAGTTTGATGTGCAACCAGGTACCGGTGAAACCGTAGCCCAGCCATAGCCAGATGCCAAACACCAGGGCCAGCACAGCCAGAGGGGTCATGAAACGATAGAGCTTGCCTTCCATCAACTTGAGCCGGGCGATCTCCGCCGGCTCCGTTGCCATGGCGTGATTCACGAACAGGCGCGGCAGGTAGAACAACCCGGCAAACCAGGTCACGACGAAGATGATATGAAAGGCTTTTATCCAGAGCATAAATTCATTCAATTATCCGTTGGCGGTAAGCGCCGGAGTGAGGTGTGAAGTGTGAGGCGAAAAATCGGTCACAGCGCCAAGCCCCAATTATTTATTTGGCAGCATGGATTCAATCTGCCGACGCAAGGTGTTGATATCAACCTCACCGAGTTTGGCCTTGACGATCAAGCCGTCGGGCGAGATTAGAAACGAGGTCGGGATCAGTTGCACGCCACCGAAGGCCTTGGCTGCCCTGGCCTTTGGATCCAGGACGATCGGGTAGGGTATTGCGTGTTTTTTAATGAAAGTCAGTACATTGCTGGGTGGATCGTAGTACATGGCGATGCCCACGATGGCGAGACCCTTGGGACCCAGATCACGGTAGAGTTGAGCCAGTTCAGGCATTTCCTTCACGCAGCCGGGGCAGGATGTGGCCCAGAAATTGATCAGTACCGGCTTGCCACGCAGGGACTTGAGGGCGATATGTTGGCCCTTGACGGTGGTGACGGTGATGTCGGGTGCCTTCTCCAGGCCTGAAGGACTGAGCCAGAAATAGCCGAGTGCGGCGGCGAGGAGAACGATGATGGCGGCGAAGAGGATATCCTTGCGGCTCATTCTCATGTAAATAGTCTCCTGGTTCGGTAGGGGTGAATAGCGACATGTATGCTAATGGACCATAAGCCTGGATGCCAGTTCACTCAGTGCGTTAGGGATTGCGGCCTGATAGAGAGCGAGTGTCCTGGATACCTTTGTTGAAATAGCATATTGTTATATTATTAAAATTTAATATAAATCAATGGCTTGACAGAAAAGAGGTGGCGCGCTAGTGTGAACCCGGTTTTATTGTGGATTTTTATAAAAATTTCGTGAAGATGTCGTGTGAGTACACAAACGTGGGAGTAACGGTTGTGGCCTCTGCATAAAACCCGGCGAACGCGATCTTTTCGTTTTTAGAATTATAACAATAACGCACTATCAACCCTGCTTGAGCGGCGGTTTCGCCGCTTTTCTTTTTCCGGTAGAGAGACGTAAAAAGGGCACCGCGCACGATGCCCTCGCCGGTGTCAGGCCGCAGGGCCTAAGCGATCAGATGTGAATATAAGTCCAGCCTTCGCGCTGGCGGCGAATGATCTCACCGATTGCCGAGGGCACGACCTTTGTTCCCCGGGTCAAGTCGAGCGCCACGCCCTGTTCCTGTTTGAAGCGTGCCAGTGCCCTGCCGCAGGCCATAAAACTCAGATTGCCGTATTTCGCCTCCAGGGCCCGTATCTTGCGGGCGTACTGCGTGTTCTTGGCATTGAGCAACTGTAACCCCTGACTGTTGGCCAACACCTCCACGCGGACCTTACGGGTGGAATGGCGGGCCTGGTGCAACAGGAGTGCCGTTTCTTCCAGCACGGCATTGAGGCGGTATGGATCGGCAGTGCTGACGTGCAGCATCACATGCCAGACACCCTTGGCGGCAAGCGCGTTGGGCGGCGTCTGGATGGCCTGTGCCAGGTCGAGCAGGCTGGGCCGGGTCTCCAGGGCCGAGTTGGATACCCAGCCGGCCAGTGTACCCAGTGCCAGTAGCAGCATGGCCGCAATGGCCATACCGAGGGTACGTGTGCCACGGCGCGTGTGTCCGGGCGGTGGCGCAGGTTGTCCGGGTGCGGCGGCAGTATGGTAGGCCAGTTGTACCATATCATGCACCTTTTGCAGCTCACACACGCGTGCGCTCAGCGCCGGGTTACGGATGGCCTCCTCCAGCAGGGCGCTGCGTTCCGGGCTGTCGAGCTCGTCGTCGAGAAAGGCGTTGAGATATTCATCCGAGTAGTTTTGCAGGCCACTCATACCACTCTCCTGATGTGCGCATGTTGTTCCGTTTGTTGCGGGTGAAATTCAAAGAGTTTATTCGCCAACGACTTGCGCGCGCGGCACAAACGACTCATGACGGTGCCGATGGGGATATCAAGCACCCGGGCTACCTCCGCATAGGTGAACCCCTCAAGGTCGACCAACGTCAGAACCTGGCGCTGGCCCATGGGCAAGGTGCCAACAGCCGTGCGCACGCGCTGGGTGATGTGCTGGCGCTCGTGGTGGCTCTCCGGGGTATCCGGTGCGACGAGGACATGGTCATCGATATTGTCCAGGTCACGTTGGGCGCGGAAATGATCGCGCCAACAGTTGGCCAGGATACCGAACAGCCAGCTGTCCAGGGCATCGTGACTACGCAGTTGCCCGGCGTTTTTCAATGCCTTGGCCAGAGTGTCCTGAACCAGATCATCGCTCAGGGCGTGATCGTGGCTCCAGGCAAAAGCCACGCGGTACAAACGGGGTCGACTCTGTTCAAGGCGCGTGCGGAATTCATGATTGCGGCAGAAGTAGCTCAGTGGGTTCATCGAGACCTCGGGTCATCATTACCGTACAGGATATCGGACCGATCCGGGCGCACTATAGCCTAGACGCGACACACGAGGAAAGTATTCCAACATCCCCTCTGGCCCATACAGGTGTCGGTAGAGTGGCGCATCGAAATATCCATATATATTAATATGTTAATGTAACAAATTTATGGAATAAATCCACATCGCTGGCGTCTCCCCCTGTGAATGCCTGGCATTGGCCGGTCTGTGAGTCCGCCGGTGCGATGACATCGGTTGTCCGACACAACCCATCGGACATCATCAGCATATAACCCCGTGTGTACACACAGGATTGAGGGAGTGAGTCAGATGAAATCCATAGCAGCAAGAGTGTTTGCGCTGATTGCCGCGTTTGGCCTGGTCACGGTCAGCATGGTTGGTCACGCTGGCGTCGTTCAGAACAAACCGTTTGCGGTGGCCAAGGTGGCGCTGCAGATCAGTGATCCCAACCCCTTCAAGCAGACCCTGGTCCTCAATGTCGCGGGCAACCTGCTCAAGCATTATGGCCCGGACCGGGTCGCCGTGGAGATCGTGGCCTTTGGCCCCGGTCTGCGCCTGTTGTTCAAGGGCAATTCCAACACGTCGCGTATTGACAGCCTCGTCAGCGATGGTGTGCGCTTTTCCGCCTGCGATAACACCATCCGTGCCATGACCAGAAAGCTGGGCCATGCACCGGTGCTCAATGTGCATTCCATACGGGTGTCCGCCGGAGTCGTGCGCCTGATCCAGTTACAAAAAGCCGGTTACACCATCATCAAGCCCTGATCAGGGTTCCTGTCGGGGGTGGGCGGCGCCGACACCCGACAGGACTGAATGACAAACGATTTTATACCGGACAACAATCAAAAATAGGGGGAGATTTTTATGAAAACGGGTTTTAAGAAGATCACACTCGCCGTTGCCTGTGCGGCCGCCCTCGGTGGGTTCAGCCTGCCGGTCTATGCGGTGAACTGGCTGGGTCTGCAAGGCACCGAACCGGCCGATTCCTCGGGACGCGCCAAGGTGTGGGGGTTCATCCAGGCGCAGTACCAGAAGGACACCAGCAACGCGAACAAAAAGGGTCAGTTTATTCCCCCCGAGCTGGTAGGCCCGAACCTGACCTCGCAATCGACCTTCAACGTCAATCGTGCACGTATCGGGGTGCGCGGAACGGGCTTCCCGCTCGACAGCAGCGTCAATTATTTCCTGCTGGTCGAATACGGCAACAATGCCCTGACCTCACCCGGCGGGGGGTCGACGCTGGTGTCAGATGCCAGTATCACCGTCAGCCGCATTCCTGATGCGCATGTGCGGGTGGGTCTGTTCAAATACCCGGGGGCCGATGAGGGCTTCCAGGGGATCGCCACCTTCGCCTATATCAATTTTACCGAGGTGACCAACCAGTTGTTGCTGGAGCGCTTCCCCAACCAGCAGTACACCCCTAACCAGAGTGAAACGACCCCCCCGACAGGTCAGACTCAATTTAATCGTTTTAACCGCCCGGTCGGTGCCTTTCGCGATACCGGTATCGAGGTGTTCAACACCTTCAAGTACCATGGCTGGCAGAATAACTATGCGGTCATGATCGGTAACGGCAATGGCATGAACTTCACCGACAACAACAACAACAAGGACACCTACCTCTACTTGTCCTCGGAGAAGGTCTACGGCGGCAAGGGTCCCTTCCAGCAGGGCCTGAAGTTCTTCATCTGGCACCAGCAGGGCAAGCGCACGCTGTACAATCCTGCTACGGCCGATCTACCGACGGGGTTCGTCAATTCTGCGGCCACAGGGCCAGTGGGCCGGACCGAGTACGATCGCATGCGCGAGGGCCTGGGTATGACCTATCGTCGCGGCCAGTTCCGGGCGACGGCGGAGTACATGAAGGGCACGGGCATGATCTTCCTGGGTCCGAATAATCCGACCTTCACGATTACGGCGAAATTTCCTTCAGGTCCAAACGTTGGTAAGTTTCACGTGGTTGCCGATGGCCGCAATGGCAAGGCCAAGGGTTGGTACGTCGAGGGTGGCTGGTTCATCCCCCGCAGCAACTGGGAGCTGGATGCCCGCTATGATGTCTACCAGCGCCTGACCGGGCAGAAGTTCGAGACCCACTTCAAGACGAGCACCCTGGGTGTCCAGTACCGCTTCAACAAGTTGACCCGCCTGACGATCGATGCCGCTCACCGCAGCTTTGATGCGGTGAATTTTCCGGCGGGAGGGGGTCCGAATGCCAAATTGTCTGGAGTGGGCAATCGTTACTCGATCCAGTTGACGCACATTTTTTAAGGTCTTCTCAGCACGGTAGTTCCGTCGGCGGGTGATCCGCAGACGGCTACCCATTTAGAGCGCACCCCGGCCTTGGCCGGGGTTTTTTTTGCCGACGGGCCGACTATTGACGGCCATGAATTGTATACTGCGCCTCTTTCGATTTTGCTTTCCTGCTCTTATCATTAGCGCTGGTTAATAGGTAGACGGTCGAGCACGGACTGTTCGCCTCTCACGGAGAGAGCCATGATCAAAGCAGGTATTGTTGGCGGCACCGGGTACACCGGGGTGGAACTGTTGCGCCTTCTGAGCACGCACCCCGAGGTGGTGCTGGGCGTGATCACGTCCCGTTCTGCGGCGGGCACCCCGGTTGCCGAGGTGTTTCCCAACCTGCGCGGTCACGTTGATCTGGCCTTCAGTGCACCGGATATGGCGGTGTTGGCAGGGTGTGATGTGGTGTTTTTTGCCACACCCAATGGCACCGCCATGCACTGGGTGCCCGATCTGCTGGCCCGCGGTACGCGGGTCATCGACCTTGCCGCCGATTTCCGGCTCAAGGACCCCCAGGTCTGGCAGCAGTGGTATGGTATGGCGCACGAGTGTCCCGAATTACTGGATGAAGCAGTCTACGGCCTGCCCGAGATCAACCGTGAGGCCCTGCGTACGGCCCGCCTGGTGGCCAATCCGGGTTGTTATCCGACCACGGTCCAACTCGGTCTGTTACCCTTGCTGGAACGGGGACTGGTCGATACCGGGCGACTCATTGCCGATGCCAAATCCGGTGTCAGTGGGGCCGGGCGCAAGGCGGCAGTGAGTACCCTGTTGGCCGAGGCCAGCGAGAGCTTCAAGGCCTATGGTGTCACGGGTCATCGGCATCATCCTGAGATTTGTCAGGGATTACGGGAGATCACGGGTGTTGAGCCGGGCTTGACCTTTGTGCCCCATCTCCTGCCCATGATCCGTGGCATGCACACGACTCTGTATGCCGAGCTGCTTGATGAGACGCACGATGTGCAGCAGCTCTACGTGGCGCGCTACCAGGATGAACCCTTTGTCGACGTGTTGCCGTCGGGGGCGACACCGGAGACGCGCAGCGTGCGGGGCGCCAACATGTGCCGTATCGCGGTGCATCGCCCTCTCGGTGGCCGCGTGGTGGTGGTGTTGTCGATCATTGATAACCTGGTCAAAGGGGCCTCGGGTCAGGCGGTTCAGAACATGAATATCATGTTCGGTCTGGCGGAAACGACGGGACTTGACCACATTGCGATTATGCCATGAGTTTGATCGTCAGGCCGCACCACCCCTGGAAGGTTCGACTGATGGCGCTGCTGCTGGTCGTTGCGGCGTCCATTGGTGGCTGGTCCCTGTTCGAACTCGGGCGCTATCGTGCGGGCTATGATCAGGTGGCCGCCCGGATTGAGCGCAATGAGCTGGTCCGGAAAAATACGCACCTCCAGCGCCGGGTGGCGGCCCTGCGCGAACAGCGGGTGATACTGCAGCGGACCGGGCAGATAGACCGTCAGTCTTCCAGGGACTTGCAGGGGGCACTGAAAAATTTGCAAAATGAGATACTGGAACTCAAGGAGGAGTTGGTATTTTACCGGGGTATCGTCTCACCCCGCAACAGCGTGCCCGGACTGCGCCTGCAGCGCTTTCGCCTCACCGCCGATGGGGCGCCCCGGCATTATCGCTATACCGTGGTGCTGACGCAGGTGTTGGACAACGAGAGGGTGACACGCGGGCGCGTACGGATACGCATCAACGGTGTGATGAACGGTCGGTTAAAGTCGCTGTCATTGGCCGCAATAACCGCGAAACAGATCAAGGAACTTGACTATAAATTCAAGTATTTTCAGAATATTGAGGGCGTGATCGTGTTACCCAGGGGGTTTATCGCCCAGCGGGTGACTGTTAAAGTCCTGCCAAGCGGCGTACGGCAGGGCTCGGGCGCGATCAACGCGACGTTTAATTGGCCGGCGGAGGAGAATCTGACCCATGTGGGGCAATAACAAGCCAGGTAAGAACGCGAAAATAGACACGCTTATCGGACAGCATACGGAAATTGCGGGTGACGTTGTATTCAACGGCGGTTTGCATGTGGACGGCAAGATCAAGGGCAATGTCGTTGCCGAAGGGGAAGGCACTGCGGTGCTGACCCTGAGCGAACGTGGTGTCGTCGAGGGCGAGGTGCGCGTGCCCAACGTAGTGCTCAACGGCACGGTCATCGGCGATGTCCATGCCCTGCAGCACATCGAACTTGCGGCGCAGGCACGGGTCACGGGCAATGTCTACTACAATCTGATTGAGATGGCGATGGGCGCGGAGGTCAACGGCAGCCTACTCCACCGTGGCGAGATGGACCCGCCTGTACTCAAGCTCAAGCACGAGGAGTCGGTCAAGGTGGTTGATTCTTGACTGTTTTACTAGGGGACCGCATACTTGCTATACTGTGTTCTGCGGGTCCTTGCAGGGAGGATGCAGGCCCGGTCCCCTGCACACGGTCGATTTTAACTGGAGAGATGTATCATGACTAATACTGCGTCGGAGATGCCCAGTCCGCTGTTTTTCACCGACAATGCGGCCTCCAAGGTCCGGGCCTTGATCAAGGACGAGGGTAACGAGAACCTCAAGTTGCGTGTGTTCGTCACCGGCGGTGGCTGTTCCGGTTTCCAGTATGGGTTTACGTTCGACGAAAACGTCAACGACGGCGACACAGAGGTGGCCAATGGTGGCGTGACCCTGTTGATTGACCCCATGAGTTATCAGTACCTGGCTGGTGCCGAGGTTGATTACACCGAAGGTCTGGAAGGCGCGCAGTTCGTGATTCGCAATCCCAATGCGAGCACGACATGTGGTTGCGGTTCCTCTTTTTCCGTATAAGGCCCGGGGCGCGTCATCGGGTCTCGTCGGCCTTTCTTGCTCGTGGCCGGGCCATGCCCCAGGAAGGAACGACAAGACCGGGGTGTACAATCGCTGTGTCGAGTTCCTGCCCATACCCTGAGGCATCACTGTGTGGACCCTTGGCAAGGCAGTACGTCGTGTTTGTTCCTCCCCGTTTAACCGCAATTCTGCCAGTGCAGGCAGCCAGCAATCGGGGTATGTGTGTGCGTATGGCGCACTGGCAGAATGACTGGAGAGGCCAATGAACGAATACGTAGCAGGACTTGAGGGAATTCCTGCAACCCAGTCCAATATCTCCGACATTGATGGTGAAAGGGGGATCCTGGCCTATCGTGGCTACCCCATTGCCGAGCTGGCCGCGCACAGCAACTTTGAAGAAACTGCGTTGTTGCTGCTCGACGGGCGTTTGCCGACAGCGCATGCACTTCAGGTGTTCGATGAGCAGTTGCGCAAAAACCGGATGGTCAAGTACAACATCCGGGAGATGATGAAGAGCCTGCCGCCGACGGGCCATCCGATGGATATGCTGCAAACGGCGGTGGCCAGCCTGGGCATGTTCTATCCCGGCAGCGAGTGTCTCACCGGTACACAGGCCTGTGCAGAACTCGATTACGTGCACAACATGTCGGTGAAGATTATCGCCCGTATGCCCGTGATCGTCACGATGTGGGAGCATATCCGCAATGGGTATGATCCCATTTCTCCCCGCACCGACCTGAGTTTCTCGGAGAATTTCCTCTACATGCTCACCGGCGAGGAACCGGAACCCTTCTATGTCGATATTCTTGATACCAGCCTGATATTGCACGCCGAACACACGATTAATGCATCGACCTTTGCGGCGCTGGTGACGGGTTCGACGCTGGCGAGCCCCTACCAGGTGGTGGCCGCGGCGATCGGCACCCTGTCCGGCCCGCTACATGGCGGGGCCAACGAGCGTGTCGTGGATATGTTGCACGAGATCGGCACACCGGCCAAGGCCAGGGCCTGGCTGGATAAGAAGCTTGCGGACAAGGCGAAGATATGGGGCATGGGTCACCGTGAGTACAAGGTCAAGGACCCGCGGGCCACCATCTTGCAAACACTTATGGAGAAGCTGGTCGAGTATCGCGGCGGCCGGATCAGCCCCTTGTTTGAGACTGCGGTCGCGCTGGAAGCGGCGTGTAACGAGCGACTCGCCGTCAAGGGAGTCTACCCCAATGTGGACTACTACTCGGGCATACTCTACGCGGAAATGGGTATCCCGGTTGATCAATTCACCTCGATCTTCGCCGTGGCCCGTACTGCAGGTTGGCTGGCGCACTGGAAGGAACAGCTCTCCGATAATCGTATCTTCCGCCCCACCCAGGTCTACACAGGCGAGGGTGCGCGCCCCTACACGCCTATCGCCCAACGTTGACGGCAACCGCGTGTCACGCTGCCTGTGATGCACAGGCCACGGTGTCTTTGGGGGCGCCTCACGCCCTGTTACTGTTCTCTTCCCCTTCCTTTCCCGATCGTGGCATACCGTCATGCGTGCCCGCCACGATGGCAGGCGTGCGTCAATGACCCGCGTGCGAGGCAGAGTCCTTTTCGCGCCCATGAGCAGGGTGTGGCTTCATCAGTGCGCCAGATAGATGCCGCCAAGAATGACGCCATGTCGCGCGCCAGTGACGTCGGGCAGATTGCCGGGTTGAGCCGACAGGGTTTGGTGAGCCAACCAGGCAAAGGCCATGGCCTCGACCCAGTCGGTGGGCAGACCAACCCGGTCTGTCGATGTGACGGTGCAGTTCGGTAGCTGAACGGTGAGGTGGTGCATCAGTGTCGCGTTGTGTACCCCCCCGCCACAAACGAAGACCTCCTGGGTCTGCGGGGCATGGTGCGTGATGGCCTGCGCGATGCTGGCGGCGCTCAGGGCGCACAGGGTGGCCTGGACGTCGGCGGGTGCGAGGTTGGGGCGCATGCGCTGCCGCAGCCAGTCGAGATGAAAGTATTCGCGGCCGGTGCTCTTGGGAGGCGGGAGGGAGAAATACGGATCGGCGAGACAGGCATCGAGCAGGACCGGGACGAGCGTGCCGCTGGCCGCCCAGGCGCCGTGGTGATCCATGCGTTCGTGTAAGTGCTCATTCGCCCAGGCATCCATGAGAACATTACCGGGTCCGGTATCGAAGCCTGTCACCGGGCGCAGTGGCTCAGCGGGCAACACCGTGATATTCGCCATACCGCCAATATTGACCACCACTCGCTGGCGATCGGTTCGACGCAGGCGATCGGCATGGAAGGCCGGGACCAACGGTGCCCCCTGACCCCCGGCGGCCAGATCACGGCGGCGGAAATCCGCGATGGTGGTGATGCCGGTCAGTTCGGCAAGCGTGTTGGGATCGCCAATCTGTACCGTGGCCGGTGGGTGTTTCCCGGGCAGGTGACGGATTGTCTGCCCATGACTGCCGATGGCGCGCACGGTATCGGCGGTGACAGGACTTTGCGCCAATACGCCCAGCACGGCCTGTGCCAGGACCTGGCCGAGCAAGACATCGGCCTGTGCCATGCGTTCGAGTTCATGTTCGCAGCCTTGGGCGAGGGCCAGCAATTCCGCACGCAAGGGGGCGGGCAGGGGCTGGATATGGCTGGCAACGAGTGTCAGTTCACCTACATCCAGGGCGATTACGACGGCATCAATGCCGTCGAGGCTGGTACCGGACATGAGACCTATATAGTGTTCAACCATGGGGCGCGCAATGCTCTGGCTGGCAACGTGTGTTTCCGGCGACCGGTTTATTGGGTGCGGTTGCTGGCCAGCTGCGTGTGGTCGTAGACGGCCAGCCGGGCGAGCAGTTGAGTGGAATGCGCCAGGAAGTCCTGTCGGTAGCGTGTCGCGATGGGTGCCGCATGGGGCAGTGTGACGGTCAGTGGATTGCGGTGTACGCCATTGACACGGAATTCATAGTGCAGATGTGGCCCGGTTGCCAGCCCGGACTGGCCGATATAACCAATGATCTGGCCCTGGCGTACGTGGCTGCCTACATGTTGGGTACGCGCGAATTTTCGCATATGAGCGTAGAGGGTGCTGATGTGCCCACCGTGCTGGAGGATGACGACACGGCCATAGCCCCCCTTGCGACCACGGAAGATGATCTTGCCGTCGCCTGCGGCCTTGATGGGCGTGCCCCTGGCGCCAGCGTAGTCCACACCCTGATGTGCACGTATGCGGTTGAGCAGGGGGTGGTAGCGTGTGCCAAAGCGTGAGCTGATCCGGGTGAAGGCGACCGGGGTGCGCAGAAATGCCTTGCGCACAGACAGTCCTGCGGGTGTGTAGTAATCGGTACGGCCGCCGGCATCGGTATAGCGTACGGCACGATAGGTGTGTCCCCGATTGCTGAATGCGGCGGCGATGATATTGCCATCACGTAGTTTCCTGCCATCAAGGAAGTCCTCTTCATAGACTACGGAGAAGCGGTCGCCCTTGCGGATGTCCAGGGCAAAGTCGACATCCCAAGCGAAAATACCCGCCAGTTTCATGATGAGATTCTTCGGCAGGCCGGATTGTTGACCGGCCAGGAACAACGAACTGTCAATGGTGGCCGCGACATGGGCCAGCCGGACTTCCGGGAGGCGCCGGATGGTCCTCGCCTTGAAACGACCGCCCTCGCGCTGAATGTGCAGGGTGTGGAGGGGGTTGATGTGATAGACCAGTTCCTGCAGGGTGTGATCGGGCCCGGTGCGGAGCTTGAACTGCTGGCCTGGCCGCAGCGCTCTGAGCGTGGCGGTGGGTTTGCCGAGGACCATGATGGCGTGCAGTTCGCCCGGTGTGAGTTTCAGGCGGGCAAAAATGGCCGCCAAGGTGTCGCCACGACGCACTCTCACCACAGACCAGCGATGCACGCTGGCCTGTGGTGAGAGCGAGGTGTTGCCTGGCACCGGAGTGGCGTGCATGGCGGCTGGCAGGGCAAGTGGCAGCGTGACATGGGTGGCCGATGGTGTCTGCGGCGCGGTGCTCAGGGTAGGGTTATGCCTAGCCTTTGCGGTGTGGGAGGCGAAGGTCAGCAGTGTGCCCAGTAGTAAGACACAGGCCAGCAACACGATGATATGAAGACGCGTCAAGCGGAAATGCCGCACAGAATCCCGACACAGGAACTTATAATCTCGTTTTAAGAATGAGTCGTAATTCACGGAATTTCCTTGTTTTTCT
This sequence comes from uncultured Chromatiales bacterium, assembly GCA_964561765.1. GTDB lineage: Bacteria > Pseudomonadota > Gammaproteobacteria > DATFLL01 > DATFLL01 > CAZLQI01. The sequence continues at coordinate 1,798 of CAZLQI010000022.1, read as the reverse complement.
CTGGCCAATAACATAGCCCTAGTCGACCCGACGGTCAATATCCGTCTAGGCGAAGCGGAGCCTGTCTGCCGACACGGGGATGGGTATGGTAATCTCTTCGCATTTTCACGGTTGGAGAGCATGCATGACCGCGCATCAAGAGGCAGTGTCCCTGCTCAAGCGTGGCAGCGAGGAATTGCTGCTTGAGCAGGAGCTTATCGAAAAACTGAAACAGAACAGACCCTTGCGCATAAAGGCAGGGTTTGACCCCACCGCGCCGGATCTGCACCTGGGACACACGGTTCTGATCAACAAGCTGCATCAATTTCAGACGTTGGGTCACGACGTGCTGTTCCTGATCGGGGATTTTACCGGCATGATTGGTGATCCCAGCGGCAAGAGTGCGACTCGGCCGCCATTGACGCGCGAGGAGATCATCGAAAACGCACGCAGCTATGAGGCGCAGATATACAAGATACTGGATCCGCAAAAGACGCAGATCCTGTTCAATTCAAGCTGGATGAACGCGATGAGCGCCACGGACCTCATTCAACTCGCGGCCAGACATACCGTTGCGCGCATGCTGGAGCGGGATGATTTTCACAAGCGCTATCGCGGCGGTCAGCCCATCGCCATCCATGAGTTTCTCTACCCGCTCATCCAGGGCTATGACTCGGTGGCGATGCGCGCCGATGTTGAGCTTGGTGGCACGGACCAGAAATTTAATCTGTTAGTGGGTCGCGAGTTGCAAAAGCTCTATGGCCAGGCCCCACAGGTCGTACTGACCATGCCGATCCTGGAAGGTCTGGACGGCGTCCAGAAGATGTCCAAGTCGCTCGGTAACTATATCGGGGTGAATGAGCCCGCGGAGGAGATGTTCGGCAAAGTGATGTCGATATCCGATACCCTGATGTGGCGCTACTTCGAGTTACTCAGTTCTCGGACCCCGACGGAGATCACGGCCTGGCGGCAGGATGCGGCCTCCGGGCAGATGAACCCACGGGACATTAAATTTCATCTGGCCGAGGAGATGGTGGAGCGCTTCCACGACCGCAAGGCGGCCGAATACGCACACGCGCAGTTTGTCGCACGCTTTCAGAAGGGTGGCCTGCCAGAAAACATCGAAGAATGGGTGCTGAAGGCCGTGGACGGACGGTTGGGCATCGCTCAGATCATCAAGGCAGCGGGGTTGACGGCCAGCACCTCGGAGGCCCTGCGCATGATCAAGCAGGGGGCGGTGAGAGTGGATGGCGCACGCATCGAGGACAAGGCGTTGGAGATCAGGGTGGGCACGACCTGTCTGGTGCAGGTTGGCAAACGGCGTTGCGCTCGGGTTACCGTGGGTCCGCTCTGAATATGAATCAATAAGTGACTGTTTCTAAGGGACTAATAGTGCTGCATCAGGAGTTTTTAATAAAACTGAAAGAAAACGATTGACGGTATGAGCCGAGGTCGTATAATGCGCCTCGCTCTGGACGAAACAGCAGACGAAGGTCAGCCGGTCCAGGGTAGTCAACGAAACGATTTATACAGATTCTCGTTGACAAGTTTCATGAGTCGGATACAATGGTCCGTCTTAGTCGAGCGAAAGTTCGACAGGCTCTTTAACAAGTAGATCAGGTAATTTGTGTGGGTGCTTGCGTCGTACGATTTGGCTTGCCAAAGACTGTGATGTAAGCAACCAAGTCAGATTTTTGAGTAGTAATCTGATTGGGTCGCTCTTCATCGCGAAAGGATTGGTTGCCCATAAAGCAACCAAGCACTTTAAACTGAAGAGTTTGATCCTGGCTCAGATTGAACGCTGGCGGCATGCCTAACA
>CAZLQI010000021.1:0-28372 GCA_964561765.1 uncultured Chromatiales bacterium | reverse complement strand
CTTGCAGCGCGGCATCCGCTGGCTTCTCAGCTCGCGGCTCGTCCACCTGCTCGATAGTCTGAAACGGCAGTACGATATTGCAGACCTCATTGGTCTTGCCGCTCCACACCAACTCGACCTCGCGCTTGTCCTCAAACAACAGGAAGCGGTACTTGTCCGGCAGCGGCTTGTCTGCTTCCAGCAGTTTAACGATGTCGCGCTTCTCGTTGTCGGTCAGCTTCAGCGCACCGCGCCTACCCCTGGCGCCTTTGCCGTTTCGAGCCTTCACCGGCCTGCCCTTACCCGCCATGTGCCGATTTCCTATATGGTTGATTCATCAGCGTTCATCTCTCATTCGGCGGAACGTGTCAACCTCATATGGACGGTTACTTTTTAGATAATATCGATTTGCGTTTATCGCTCACGTACCCGGCTGCGGTGAGCGTTGGGAAGTTCACGTGATCGGCCCATGTCTTGTCCCCGTCCTCGGTGAGCAGAGGGTTGATGGCCACGCAAGCTGGGGGCAACTTGACTGCCGGGTGGCCCTTAACGAAGCGTTCCGGATTGATCTGGTAACGCTCATCTAAAGCCCGCTGTTTTTGCTCGGAAACCTCTTTATAGCGACCGCTGAACACAAGGATAGTCGTAGCGCCCTCCGCGATTCAGCGGACAGTATACCTATATTCCTGAAAAACTATCTGTTGGACGACAACGCCAAACTTAAGTCCTTCCATCCAGCGAAAATGGGCCTGAGTCCAACGACTTTTACAGGCATTATAATGTCGGCTATAACGCAGCAAAAAGGCATTCAGGTGTTGCTTCGTCACGTGCTCCAGACCTTTCATGTCTTCACGTAACCGTGTCAGGTCACGCATGGCTTCCTGCTCCTGGTTGGGTACCCGGACCGGGGTGAGCTCACCCGCTCTGTCCAGACAACAAAAGGAAAGGGCATCGCCATCAGCAGACAGCTTTGTGACTAACTTGTTAATCGCCTCTGACGTATTGGCTGTTTTTCCGCAATACCGGGCTTTTCCGCCACAAACATCAGCAATCGCTACCGCAATTGTTTCTTTGTGTGTATCTAGTCCTACGTACTTGCTAAACTCATTCATGATCTGCCCTCCTCAAACTAACCCGACCAGGAGACATTTTAGCTTGGGACAAAGGGGACATTACGGCTTTGGGCTAACAGGTGACTGCCAACTGTGTACCCGCTGTCATTATCGGCGCGTGCACCAAGGTGCCAGTGCGAAAAAACATGTTTGCGGTGGCTATGACGTGGCGGACTAGGCGGGGTAAAATCAGGTTTTGATTGGATTGTTGACTGCAGATGTCCATTAAATGGTTCCCCGGTCACATGGTGTCAGCACGCAAAAAAGCGGCCGACACCATGGCCCGGATCGACGTCGTTATCGAGGTGCTGGATGCCCGCCTGCCCGAGGCAAGCTGCAACCCGATCATCCATGAACTGCGCCTGCACCGCCAGCGCCCTTGCCTGAAAATTCTCAACAAGGCCGATCTGGCGGATCCTGCGGTTACCCAGGCCTGGCTTAATGCCTACAACGGACAGAAGGGCGTCAGGGCGGTAGCGCTGTCCTGCAAGAAAGCGGGCAACGTGGCCAAGGTGCCCGGCCTGTGCCTGGCCCTTGCCGCCCATCGCGGCAGCAGACTGAAGCCGCTGCGCATGATGATTATGGGCATCCCCAATGTGGGCAAGTCCACCCTGATGAACGCCTTGTTGAAGCGCAGAGTGGCTGCAGTGGGCGACGAACCTGCGGTGACCAAGGGCCAGCAGCGCTTCGAATTGAACGACCACATGTCGCTCACCGACACGCCGGGCTTGTTGTGGCCGAGGATTGAACATCCGAGCGACGGCCTCATGCTGGCCGCGAGCCATGCGGTGGGACGCAAGGCCGTGATCGATGAGGAAGTGGCCACCTTTCTGGCGGATATTCTGCTTGCCGACTACCCCGCTCTGATTTCCGCCCGTTATGGATGCGCTGTGGACGGATTGGTGGCCGTGGACGTCATCGAAGCCGTTGCCAGGCGGTGTGCTCTGCGCCGCAAGGGCGGTGGACCGGACCTGGACGCAGCCGCACTGATCCTGTTGAAGGACTACCGTTGCGGTGCCCTGGGCCGTATCAGTCTGGAGACGCCGAAGAGCCGTCGCGCCATGCTTGCTGGCCCATTGCCCACCGAAGATACACCCTAACTCAAGGCGCCGCGCTTTACCCTTCGCCCGGAATGTGGGCCTATTCCTGCAACAGGCACATGGCGTTGTTGCGGCTGCGACACATGCGGTTGCAGGACTCGGCCAGGGTGGCACTCTCGTCTTTGCCACGTGGCGTGCATTCGGGGGTGTCCCTCCTGGTCATGCCGACTGCGTGGGCGATGGCGGACATACGCCCGGCCGGTGCGTGGCGTCTGGATATCTGTATTAAGCTTGAAGAGAAGGTTTCTCAGATAAGGAACGGTGATGTTTGAGGCAGCGGAGCTGGGACGTACACTCGATAAGCAAGCCTATAAGAAGGCGATCCCCGATTTGCGCCTGCACCTGCTGGAGGTGCAGCGTGCGGTACGCGCGGTCGGTATACCGGTGGTGATTATCGTTGCGGGGGTGGCCGGTGCGGGCAAGGGCGAGGTCGTCAACCGGCTGTTTGAATGGCTGGATTCGCGCGGTGTCGAGGTGCATGCCTACTGGGACGAGACCGATGAAGAGAAACAGCGCCCACGCTGGTGGCGCTACTGGCGTACTCTGCCGGCAGCCGGTGCCATCAGCATTTTATTCGGTGGGTGGTACACCTCCCCTCTCCTTGAACCAGCGGGCACACAGAGTGACGCTGGCGCAAACGACTCCATGCAGGCCATGGAACTGACCCACATCGTCGATACGGAGCGCATGCTGGTGCGCGCGGGGGTATTGGTCGTCAAGTTCTGGTGTCATCTGCCGGAGAAGGAACAGGCCCGGCGCATCAAACGATTGCGCAAGAACCCGCATAGCCACTGGCGTATGGCACCGGAGACGGCGCGCTATGCCAAGCATTACAAGGACTTTGTGCGTATCAGCAGCCATGTCGTACGCGGGACCGATACCGGGGAGGCCCCCTGGTATCTAATCGAGGCGACGGACCAGCGCTATCGCGATTTGACGATTGGTCGCACCCTGCTCAGCGCGATGGAGACACGCCTGGGCGTTGCTGCTACCGTTGAGGTGCTCAAGACCTCACACGCGCCCTCGCTGCCGGAGGCGGCGACGGCGCAGCGTAGCGTGCTCGATCATGTCGATTTGCAATTGCACTTGGCGCGGGATGACTACAAACGCGAGTTGGTACATTGGCAGGGTGAGGTCAACCGTCTTGCCTGGGCGGCCTTTCATGCGCGGCGTTCCTATGTGTTGATGTTCGAGGGCTGGGATGCCGCCGGTAAGGGTGGGGCGATACGCCGGTTGATTCAATCGATTGATGCGCGGTTGTATCGCGTGGTGGCAGTGGCGGCACCGAGCGATGAGGAACGTGCACATCATTACCTGTGGCGTTTCTGGCGTCACTTGCCGCGCGATGGTTACGCGACCCTGTTCGACCGGTCATGGTACGGGCGGGTGCTGGTCGAACGCGTCGAGGGCTTTGCCCGCCCCGCACAATGGGCGCATGCGTATCATGAGATCAACGATTTTGAGGAACAGTTGAGCAATCATGGCACCGCACTGATGAAGTTTTGGTTGCACATCGATCAGGATGAGCAGTTGTGCCGTTTTCGACAGCGTGAGCAGACGCCGTACAAAGAACATAAGATAGGCGACGAGGACTGGCGTAATCGTGCGAGATGGGATGACTACAAGGCAGCCATCAACGAAATGGTCGTGCGTACGAGTACCGAATACGCACCCTGGCATCTCATTCCGGCCAATGACAAGCTCTATGCGCGCATCGCCGTATTGAAGGTCTGCGCACTGACTCTGAAAGACATGCTGGATAGTTGATGGTGGCGGCGACGAGGCTGGCCCGGGTTATTTACGCGAGTCGTACATAGGGGGAGGTGGTCGTGGGTACGCGGGAACAAAATACGTCCGGGCAGGGGCGGGGGGCACAGGTACCGGTTGAATTGCGGGGCTGGAACTGGGGGGCGTTCCTGCTGAACTGGATTTGGGGGCTGGGCAATAATACCTTTATCGCGCTGTTGATGTTTGTGCCGTTGGTCAATGTGGTGATGCTGTTTGTGCTGGGCGTGGAGGGCAACGCCTGGGCCTGGCGCAACCGGCGTTGGCGCAGCGTCGCGCATTTTCGTGCGATACAGCGCAAGTGGGCGCTGAGCGCAGTGGTCGTCTATGCCCTGAGCATTGCCCTGATTGCAGGTGTGGGCGTACAGCGATTGACGATGCTGAGGGACTCAGGAGCCTACCGGCTGTCGGCGGATTTGCTGAAACACGACAACGTGACGGTGGCCGTGTTTGGGTTGCCGATGGAAACCGGCTTTCCACGTGGTGGCGTTGAGACCCGTGGCGTGCAGGGCAGGGCCGCCATCAGCTATGCCATTTCCGGCCCGAAGGCGAGTGGCACGGTCTATGTGGAGGCCACGAAGGCAGATGATAAATGGACCCTTCGCTACCTGCAGGTGAAGATCGAGGGGTATTCGCAACGGCTTATCCTGATCCCCGCACCACCGGTGGAGTAGCTGGGATGGAGGCGGGGTGGCGTCTGGGGCTACCCGCAGGGTTTGGGGGCCGTGCCATTGGTGGAATCGGGGCAGGAGCATTATAATGTGTACGATAGTTCTGTCCCACAAGTCGGTCCCCTGCGTCCATGTTTGATCGCCTCCTTGCCGCGCACAGCCCACGCATGGCCTATCTGCTGCTCTCGCTGGCCACGTTGTTCTGGGCCGGGAACGCCATTATCGGTCGTGCCCTGCATGCCAGTATTCCGCCCGTGTCCTTCGCCTTCTGGCGCTGGTTTTTGGCCACCTTGTTTCTCATACCGTTTACCTGGCGGGCGCTCGTGCGTGACGGGCGGGCATTGTTGCAGGCCTGGCGCATCGTGTTGGTCCTGGCCTTTCTCGGTATTGCCTGTTTTAACACTCTGCTCTATACCGCAGCACAGACCACCACCGCGACCAATATCGCACTGATCCAGGCGGCTATGCCCGCCTTCATTGTGGTGTTCGCACTGTTACTCTACGGTGAGCGCGTGTCGCATCGTGGCGCCCTGGGTGTGGTGTTGAGCATGCTCGGTGCGGTGGTAATCGTGTTGCGCGGCAATCCGCTTGCGTTGGTGCACTGGCGTTTCGTGGCAGGCGACCTGTGGATGTTGCTGGCAGTGGTCTTGTATGCACTGTATTCCGTGTTATTGCGCAAGCGCCCTACGGTGCATCCTCTGAGCCTGTTGCAGACGATCTTTGTGTTGGGCACGCTGTTGTTGTTGCCGTTTTATCTGCGCGAATCGGCACGGCATGGTGCGCAGCTGTGGAGTCCGGCACTGCTGAGCGGTATCTTGTACGTTGCGGTGTTCCCATCTATCCTTGCATACCTGTTCTGGAATCGTGGTGTGGAACTCATCGGTGCCAGCCGCGCAGGCCTGTTTATCTGTCTGGTGCCAGTCTTCACCGCGGTGCTGGCCATGGTTTTTCTACACGAGCACTTGCATGCATTCCATGTGGCGGGGCTGGTGCTGATTGTGGGTGGTTTTATGTTGTTTCACCGCAATGAGAAAGGGGTGCAGGGTTGATGTTGTTCTGGTCGAGGTGGTTTGCCCTCATCGCCATGTGGATGGACGGTGCGCTCGCGGTTCTGCCGGAGCCGACCCGGGTGCCCGATAGACAGCAGTATCTGCCGGTGGCGCAGGCGGGAGTCTGAACGATGCAGATATGGGTGGATGCCGATGCCTGCCCGGGTGTGGTGAAAGAGATACTGTTTCGTGCTGCGAACCGCGTGCAGATCAGAGTGACGCTGGTCGCCAATCAGGTGTTGCGCACGCCGCCGTCGCCCTTTATCAATACGATACGGGTGGGTGCCGGCTTTGATGTGGCCGACAAGCGCATTGCGGCCGAGGTGCATGCGGGAGACCTGGTGATCACCGCCGACATTCCGTTGGCGGCGGAGGTCATCGGGAAAGAGGCCTACGCGCTGAATCCTCGGGGTGAGTTCTACACCCAGGAGAATATCGGTGAACGCCTGGCGCTGCGGGACTTCATGGATACGCTGCGTGGCAGCGGCATCAATACCGGAGGGCCGGCGGCGCTGAATCAAGGTGATCGCCAAGCCTTTGCCAATCAGCTGGATCGCTTTTTGCGCCAGCATGTGCCCGGTTGAACCGAATATAACCAGACATATCCGGCGGGGGCAGGTGATGCCGAGGGAAATTCCCGGAAAAATCCCCGGCGACGTTAGAGTGTTGGAGCCTGTACCCCGTGGCCCGGAGGTCACAGATCGGCATGGAAATGCGTATGTTGAGTTTTCGGAACGGGTATTCAGGACAAGTGCGGTATCAGGGGTGGTGGCGCAGGCCCAGCGGGTCACTCGGGTCGATGCCGTCCTGAAAGGGCCGCCGTCGGTCCATGCTGGTGAGCTGGTAGACCCGGCCTATCCAGTTGTTGAGCACGGCTTCGGCCGAGTCATGCCAGGTGTTGTCCAGCCGAGGAATGAGCAGGGCCTCGGGGAAGGCGGGCATGGTTTCATTGGCGGACCGTGCAGTGGCCACCTGCGTGTGGTATTCGTCCAGGAGTGCCTCAATTTGCAGGGGAAAGTAATTTTCTGGAAACGCCGGGTAGTCCTCCCGCGCCTTGGCGAAGAAGCGTTTGACTTCGCGCTTGTATTCCTTGAGCAGACTGATCAGGTCGTACTCGGGGTGGCCCTGGAAGAAGACGATACGGAATTGATCCTCGCTCACCGCCAGGTGTACTCCAGCCTCGGGACTCTCCACCAGGACCTTCAATCCGGCCGCCTCGAAGTCGGCGCGCGAGATGTCATTGAAACGTGAATGCGGCACGTCGAAGCGGGTATTGACGCCGCTGACCAGGGGGTGCTTGCGTTTGACCACCCGGTGCGGGTAGACCCCCCAGCGCTTGAAACCCAGCGGGCGGCGCTGCTTGCCATAGCGGAATGCCATAATCGCATGGGTGGCCAGACAGGAGCACAGGGTTGAGGTGACGTGTTCGTGAGCCCAGTCGACGACCGCGTTGAGTGGTGCCCAGAAGGGTTCTTGGGACAGGTCCGGGTGGACGGGTTGGGCACCGGTGATGATGAGGGCATCGAGTCCCTGTGCGCGGATTTGATCGAAGGACTCGTAGAATTGCGCCACATGGGCCCGGCCCTTTGGACCACGCTCAAGCGCATCGAGGGTGAAGGGATGCATGTAGAGTTGGGCGATCTGGTTGCTCTCGCCGATGAGGCGGAAGAACTGGCGTTCGGTGGCGGCCAGTGCGGCATCGGGCATCATGTTGAGCAGACCGATGTGCAACTCGCGGATGTCCTGGTGCAGTGCGGTCTCATTCGCGACGATGGTCTCGCCCTCTTGCTGGAGGCGTTCGAAGGCGGGTAGATCTGAGTTGGCAACAAGGGGCATGGTGGTGTTTCCATCGTTTGAGGAGCGCTTGGCCCCGGTTGGTAATGCATTCCTGGGGTGATGTCGGTCGTCGCGCCCGTACCCGGTACGAGACTCAGGATTGACGGCTCACCACGGTCCCCAGCAGGGTGATGAAGTCGGCCTCATTGTGCAATTCGGCCAGTTCATCGGTGCTGACGGTGTAGCCATATTCGGCGGCGATGGTTTCGTAGCGCGGGATGCGGGTGCGAAACAGGCGCGGAAACATCCAGCGTACAAAGGCATCCGGATCGACCATGGCCACATAGGGCAGGATATTCTCGTGCATGTAAATAGCCAGTTGTTCGTCGAGGAAGGCTTCACGGTAATACAGGGGCTTCGGGTCGTCGACCGCACGCCGGATCAGGGCCCGTTCGTCGTCCGCCGTCGCTTTGATATAGAGGATCAGGGTGTGCTTGGCGAGTAGACGCAGCAGGGCCGGGTCGTTCAGCTCGCACATGCTGCCGCCGGCATCATTGATAAAATGCCGATAGCCATAGATGGCCCGTGCCTTGTCGATGAAGCTTGGCACATCGCGCATGGCGGCAACCTCCGCCACGCGATGCAGTTCCTGGCGGCGTTTGAACTCGGTCAGTGGCAGACCACCCTGCTCGGGGTTGCCGAGCTTGCCGAGGAAGCTGGAGACTGGCTGCAGGTTGTCTACCGTGATGTTGTTGCAGAAGTACAGCGAGTCCGAGTGCAGCAGGTCACGCAGGAAGGGGATCTGCATCGCCTGGTGCTTGATGTTGTCGAGGATGGGCTCGTCGAGGTAATGCGTGCCGACGCGGTAGTCCCCCGAGTAATGAAACCAGTTGTGTTGGCGCAACATGTTGGCCAACCGGGTCTTGCCCACGCCGGACATGCCGAGCAGGGTGATGCTCTTGTGTTCCCAGGTGCGAAATGTCTCTACACTCAATTTCACTCGCCGTCTCCTGCGGGTTGGACGCGGGTCTATTGTAGGGCCTGTTCGTCGGCTTGTGCAGGTTTGTGTGTCAGCGACGGCGAGTGCCGGTGCCCTGATGCTTGTGCGATGCGCCTTGGCGGAGCGGGGTATGTGCGCAGTCGGGTCTCAGGCCGCGACCTGATCGCGCCCGGCATGCTTGGCGCGATACAGGGCTTTGTCGGCGGCGGCCAGTAGCTGTTCGACAGACTGGCCTGGCTGGAACCGGGCTAGACCGATGGAGACGGTGATGCCCGGTAGCGCCCGGCCGTCACTGTCACTGATGGGTTGGTTGCGGATGGCCTGACACAGCCGTTCGGCGATGATCTGTGCATCTATGTCCTGGGTGTCCGGCATGAGGATAACGAATTCTTCACCACCGTAGCGGGCCGCAGCATCGGTGGTGCGAATGTTCTCGTGAATGGTGCCAGCGATGGTGCGCAGGGCCCGATCACCGGCCAGGTGGCCGTAGGTGTCGTTGTAGGGCTTGAAGTGATCCACGTCGAGCATGATCAGCGCCAGGGTCCGGCCCTCAAGGGCAAAGCGGATGACATGACTGGCCAGGATGTCATCGAGCCAACGGCGGTTGTAGAGTCCGGTCAGGGCGTCATTCTGGGCACTGTGTGCCCAGGCCTGTTGGCGTTGCAGGCTTTGTTCGAGGGCCTGGTTGTTCCGGCGCACACGGGCAGCGAGAATATAGAGCAGGTTGCGCGCCACCGTGTGCGAGCGGTTGATGAGTGCCCAGAGCGTTTCGCCGTCGAGGGCGAGCAGACGGCAAGGCTGACGGGTGACAACGGTGGCGGAAGGCAGGGTGGCATCAATAATAGACATTTCGCCGATGCAATGTCCCGGGCCAAGCCGGGTATGACCGCTGGTGTCCTCGGCATTGAGGCGGATATCGACTTCGCCGCTGAGCAGGATATAGAAAGTATGGTTGGGCTGTTTCGGGCTGAGCAGGACCTCGTCGCTGGCCAGTTCGCGCACCGTACTGACAGTGAGCAGCCAGGCGAGCGTGTCTGGCTGCTCACCATGGAACAGGGGCAGAGCCGCCAGGGCCGTGCTGCTCAGGGCAGCGTTGTCGTGTGTCATGGTCTCAGTCCGGTGCTGGTCGGGGTGCGTGGCCGGTTGGCTGGACAGGGACGGTAGTTTTGGGTTGGCCATGATGGAGTTTTGCCCGGGTCGGGTCCGCATTCACGTATGATGCACGGGGTGCGGTTTGCAAACGCGCATAACACCAGTCTCGCAATTGGTCGCGATATGTTCTGTAGAATACAGCACAAAACCGCACACTGCGCGGGGCAGGAAACGTATGGATAACCGCCGTAGCGGTCTTTATGGCCCGAGCGTTGTGGCGCGGTCCACCCTGCGTGATGCAAGCGCTATGCGCTGTGTAGTGGTGTGCCGCAGTGCCAGCAGGTTTCGAAATTATCCGGGTTGTCCTCGCCACAGTGGGTACAACGCACCGCGCCCTGGGGGTCGGTGCGTTGCTCGAAGCAGGTGACGATGTGACGGGCCTGTGGCAGGTCGTGCGCGTTATCGAGCCAGATCTCTGGATAGGCGTTGGGGAAGGGGATGTCGCCGAGAGCGCCCTGGGCGTATTCATTGAACAGGTGGACGCGAATATCGGCCTGCTCAAACTGGTGCAGGAGCAGATGGGCTTCCTGTAGATTGAGGGCCTGATAGAGCCTGTACATTGGCGATGGGTTCCCAGGCATGAAAAGAAGGTGTGGCGTGTTCAAGCATAGCAGAGCCCGGAGGCCGGGACGATATGAGGCGGTGGTGATGGGTGTGCGTGGTGGCATAGTGGGGCTGAGCTGCGTGCTGTGCGTCATGTGGAGCGCAGGCGTGTTGGCCGGACAAGCTGGGCATGAGACGGTGTCGCCTACCCCCGCGCGTTTGCTGGAATCGTTGCCGGACAACGCGGTCCTGAACCGGCAGAATCTGGGTGTCCTGCGCCAGGAACTGCACCGTGCGCGCAAGGCGATGGTGGAGGAACAGGTACGCCAGAGGCGGCTCAAGGCACGGTTCCAGGCCCTGGAAGGGCGGGTACAGGCATTGACCGAGGCGATGAAGAAGCAGGACAAGGCGTATAAGGGCCTGGCAGACACGCTACCGGTGGTGGGTGATGGTTCCTGATACCCCCGCCCTGGATCGCGACGTTCAGGGCGGGGATGGCCTATCGGGCGTCGGTGTTATTCGTGGCGTGACAACGACAGTGACGTTGTCGTCTGACGAGGTAGTCCGGTGATGCCGGGGATTTCAGATGGGAGAGGCATGCCGAATTTGATCATCACTTTACCGGCGGCGTTTTTCCAGACGAGGCCGGGTGTGCCCTGGATGCCAAAACGCGTCATCAATGCGGTTTGCTGGCGCATGATGTCGGCTTCAGCCGGTTTGGCCTGCGGAGTCATGCCCGCCGCGACGGCACGTCCACTGCCAAAGTGTTCCATGTCAGTGCGGAAGGCCGCCAGGCGATCCTTCGAGGCCATGACCTCAATGGCCTTGTTCATGCTGTTGGGCCCCAGTACCGCCACCATGACCCAGCGGACCTGTAGACCCGCTTTTTCATAGGGCTGCAGGGACAGCCAGGTCTTGTGGCAAAACGGGCAGTTGGCGTCGGTGAAGATATAGATTATCTTTTTGGGGGCCTTGAGCGTGCCCTCGGTAATGTAATGGCTCGTTTCCAGTTCGCTGAAGACCTGGCTGAAGTCCGGTTTGGGAATGTAGCGGCGGGCGTAACTGGCGGTGAGATTTTTCCCCTGTTCATCGATCAGGGCGCCAGAGATGAGTGTCTTGCCATCGGCAGTGGTGAACAGCACCGTGTGTTGCCCCTGGTGCAGGACGACCCAGCCAGTCAGGCCCGATGCCGCAGCGAAACGCTTTGTCACCTTCAGACCATTGTTGAGGTAGGGCTTGAGGACCGGAGGATAGGCCTCGGCCCTGGACAGGGCGGGCAGGCCGGCAAGCAAGGCACATACCAGCAGCGCGATGAGGCTGATCTGCCAGTGGGTGCTGAGGCCTCGTCCACGGGTATGAATGCGGGCCTGCAAGGTGTGGGACATCGTTCGTGGCATTCCGGGTCTCCAGTTGTAAAGATGGCCGCACTGTGCGGCGGTGCGATACCACGCAGGTGTTTGAGTGACCTGCACGCTGTGAGGCGCTGGCTCACCGGCACAGTAAAATGCGCCCAAATCTGGTGCTAGGGTACCACAGCGTTTCGCACCGGCCCTCAGTAAGGATGATGCGCGGGTGTGCCGGTGGCCAGTGTGTGCCTGGACACACCTTTTTCCGGGTGCTGTGCTAGTATCCGTGCGGGGAGCGCAGGGGGCCGTCGCGGTTGCGACCCGGTGCCGGTTCGCCGCTGTCCCTTCTCCCTGCCTGATCCATACTTCATTATTCCCGTTCGCGAGGTTCAAGCATGAAAGCCAATACCCGTGCCGTATCCGTCCTGTTGTTCTTTCTGATGAGTGCCTTTGTCCTGTCCGGCTGCGCCAGTACGTCTACGCGGGAAAGCACGGGCCAGTACCTGGACAGCAGTGTTATCACGAGCAAGATCAAGACCCGCCTGTTCGATGATCCCCTTACCCGGGGCTTTTCCATCTCGGTCAGAACCTTCAAGGATGAAGTACAGCTCAGTGGTTTTGTCTCATCAAGCAGGGAAAGGGCGCGGGCCGGGGTGATCGCCGCCGGTGTGGATGGCGTCCGATCAGTCAAGAATGATCTCCTGATCAAGTAGAAATAAACCCACCGGTGGTGGTTCATCTGCTCTGGCATGCGCGGCGCCCGGTCGCTCAATGCCGGATGCTCAGTCAGCGGGTCGGCATCCGGTGGTGATCAGGGTGGCGACATCAAGCCAGATGCCGTCCCCGGTGGCCAGTGTGCGGACCTCCTCGAGATGGGTGGCACGAAAGGTGGCGAGCTGAACCGGGGAGAGTGGCTCGAGGCGTGCGCGAAATCCCGTGTTCCAGACGATGTTCCACCAGTCCTGTTCGCTATGCAGGTGATAACCGAGTTGCATGGTTCTGACCTCGATGTCGACAAAACCCGCTGCCGCTAACAGGGCTTTGCAAACGCCCGGATCGATGAGTCGCTGGGCGATAAACGCCGCAGGTGCAATGCCATAGTGGGTAAGTCGCTCCTCGAACCGTTGCCCGAGCGGCTGGAAGGCCGTGGCACCAAAGCTGCTGAATCCAACACGGCCACCCGGTTTGAGGACGCGGTGCCACTGGCGCAGCGCTGCGTCCATATTGGACAAGAAGAACAGACCGAACCCGCAGGTCGCCACGTCGAAATAACCACTCTTGAACTCCAGCGCCTCGCCGTCCATGAGTTGAAAGTCGACGTTGGTCAGGCCCAGACGGCGGGTATTCGCGACGGCCTGTTCGAGCATGACCGGTGACAGGTCGATGGCCTGTACCCGGCCGCCCCGATTGCCACCGGCGACGGCCTGTGCAGCTGCAGTGGCGACATGCCCCGTGCCCGTGGCGACATCGAGTACCTTCTCGCCGGGGGTGGGACGCATACAGGCCGCCAGGCGGTCAGCCGCAAAGATGAAAAACCGCTGTGAGGCGTCGTCATAACCGGGTGCGAGTCGGTCGAACAGGGCACAGGTGTTGGCCTTGTGTTGTGCAGGTGATGTAGACCATGGGGGCGGTGCGGGCATCTCAGGAGGGTGGGGCATGGTGGTGTTCCTGGTTGTCGGATGGAGAGGTTCAGGCTGGCAGTATAGTCATCACCGACGCGCATAGGCCAATCAGGGTGAGGCGGGTTTTTCCGTCGAACTCGTTGTGTTTGAGGAAATCCTTGACGCACCGTAGCGCGTATTAGATAAGTGATGTGCCCGTGGCGAACAACGAAAATTAGGTCGCCTCTGTCGTCGCGGCCTGGTCTATTGTTCAGGTGGCCGACGGTCCACGCCCGGGCATGGGGAGCGCGTGCCTGGGTTGGGTACTGAGGGTCCGCGCTGCGATGTGTCGATATAGCGTAGTGCAGGAGACAACGGGCCCATGTTCGGCGATAATTTCTCAGCTATTCTATTTGCTACCCTGGAAGGGATGGCGGTCCTGTTTGTGACCCTGGTTGGTCTGAGCGTACTCTATGTGTTGGTCCTGTTTGTCGTTGATGTCACCCAGACCCGGCATGCCATCCGGCGCAACTTCCCTGTGGTGGGTCGTTTTCGTTCCCTGTTTGAACATCTGGGCGAGTTTTTCCGACAATATTTTTTCGCGATGGACCGCGAAGAACTACCCTTCAATCGGGCACAGCGCAGCTGGGTCTACCGGGCTGGCAAGAATATCGACGCCACGGTAGCCTTTGGGTCGACCCGGGACCTGCGCCGGACCGGGACCGTGCTGTTCGTCAATTGCCCGTTCCCGACCCTGGACGAGGACGCAGTGGCGACACAACCGATCACCCTGGGGCCGTATTGCGCCCGGCCCTATGTGACCGATGCCTTGTTGAATATCTCCGCCATGAGCTACGGTGCCATCTCCCGTCCTGCGGTGCAGGCCTTGTCGCGGGGGGCGAAGATGGCGGGGTGCTGGCTCAATACCGGCGAGGGGGGACTGTCACCCTATCACCTGGAGGGAGGTGCCGATCTGGTGTTTCAGATCGGCACGGCGAAGTACGGTGTGCGCGATAGGCAGGGTCGGCTCGATTATGGGCACCTGCGTGCGCTGGCGGCCCACGAGCAGGTGAAGATGTTCGAACTCAAACTCAGCCAGGGTGCCAAGCCGGGAAAGGGTGGGATCCTGCCGGCGGTAAAGGTCACTGCGGAGATCGCCGCCATCCGGGGAATTCCTGTCCACCAGGCCTCCATCAGTCCTAACCGTCATCCGGAGATTGACTCCGTCGAGGATTTGCTCGACATGATCGCGCGGGTGCGGGATGTCACCGGCAAGCCTACCGGCTTCAAGGTGGTCATCGGTGCCTACGGCTGGCTCGATGACCTGTGCCAGGAAATTGTGGATCGCGGCATCGAGACGGCGCCGGATTTTATCACCCTCGATGGCGCTGATGGCGGTACCGGGGCTGCGCCCATGTCGCTGATGGACGATGTGGGGCTGCCGCTGCGCGAGAGCTTGCCCATGCTGGTGGATAAGCTCAATGAGTACGGTTTGCGCGAGCGGATTCGGGTGATCGCCTCGGGCAAACTCATCACCCCTACCGATGTGGCCTGGGCCCTGTGCCTCGGCGCGGACTTTGTCGCATCGGCGCGTGGTTTCATGTTTGCCCTGGGGTGCATCCAGGCACTGAAGTGTAACCAAAATACCTGCCCCACGGGCATCACCACCCACAATCTGAAACTGCAACGTGGCCTCGACCCTGCAGACAAGGCCGTGCGGGTGATGAACTATGTCAAAGGCATGGTGCGGGAGGTGGGTATCATTGCGCACTCCTGTGGTGTGAAGGAACCCCGTCAGCTGCTCCGCTTTCATGCCCGCATCGTCAGCCCGGACGGTTCCTCGACACCGTTGGATGTCCTGCACCCGGATGTGTCGGATCGCATCAAAGCGGTGATACAGCCGCAGGCCGACCTGTCGTGATGACCCTTTCGGTGGTGATGTGAACCGGCTGTCCACCCCCCTGGTCTCCCCCGTCTTTGCTCTGCGCCCGGATTCCACACCGGGCCTGTGTGTCACCCCGACGGCATGAATATCATGAAGCAGACAGTGTGGCGGTTGGCCATCGCCCAGTCGCTGTTGATGGCCGGCAATATCCTGATGATTACCACGGCGGCGCTGGTGGGCGCACGGCTCGCATCGGATGTGGCCCTGGCCACTTTGCCGCTGGCCCTGCAGTTTCTGGCGACGATGCTGACCACGATCCCCGCCTCCATGTTGATGAAGCGCACCGGTCGGCGTACGGGTTTTCTGTTGGGTGCCGTACTGGCTCTGGTCGGAGCGGGTTTGTGTGCCTACGGCATTTTCACTGTGCAGTTTCTGTGGTTCAATCTGGGTTCGGTGGGGATCGGTATGGCCAACGGGTTTGGGGTCTATTATCGGTTTGCCGCTGCGGATGTCAGTGCGGACGATTTTCGCAGTCGCGCCATTGCCTATGTCCTGGCTGGCGGCGTGGTGGCTGCGGTGGTCGGACCGACGTTGGCCAGGCTGACGCGAGACAGTGTAGCCAGTGCGCCTTTTTTGGGCAGTTTTATCGCACTGGCGTTGATCTATGTGTTGTTGTTCCTGGTGCTGTCCGGGCTGAATATCCCTCGGCCCAGTGAGCATGAACAGCATGCTCAGGGCCGGGCGCTGGCGCGCATCGTGCGCCAGCCGGTGTTTATTGTGGCCTTGTTGAGTGCCATGCTGGGTTACGGGATCATGTCGCTGGTGATGACGGCCACGCCGTTGGCGATGCAGGCGTACCGGCATAGCTTCGGTGATACCGCCTTTGTCATCGAGTGGCATGTGCTGGGCATGTATGTGCCCTCGTTTGTGACCGGACACCTCATCAGGCGCTTCGGAGTGTTGAACATCATCCTGCTCGGCAGTGTATTGATGCTGGCCTGTGTGGCGATCAATTTGTCCGGTACCGGCGTGGTGCAGTTCATGGTGGCCCTGGTGGCATTGGGCATTGGTTGGAATTTCCTGTTTATCGGTGGCACCACACTGCTCACTGCGGTCTATGCCCCGGCGGAGAAGGCAAAGGTGCAGGCATTAAATGATTTCCTGGTCTTTGGCATGGTCACTATCGCGTCCTTGTCATCCGGTGCCCTGTTGCACTTCTTTGGTTGGCGGGCGGTGAATCTGGGGGTGCTACCGCTGATTGTCCTGATCGCTCTGGTCACCGTCTACCTGCGTGTTCGCCACCCGCGTACCGTGTTGCAGTTGGGTTGAGCGCTTGGCCCAGGGCGCCCGTGTTAGCCCTCATCACCGCGTTCGCCGCCGAGCCGGTTAACTCAGTACAAAATGACGGGCCAGCAGGGCCGCAGTGAACAGGCTGCGCAGATAGAAGCCGCGCGGCAGGGTGAGCAGGGGGGCGCCGTTTTCATCGGTCGTCTTGCGCAGCGCGCGGGCGTTGGCGGCCTTGGGGCGGATCTGGAGCACTTCGCCATGACGCGCGCTGATCTGATCCAGTCGCCCCAGACTGACCAACTCCATCAGTTCTTCCCAGTCACGGCGCAGCACTGCGGTTTCCTCGGAGTCCGGACTCCACAACAGCGGGGCCCCCAGGCGTCTTTGCGCCAGGGGAATCGCAGGTTCGGCCTCCAGTGGCATCCACAGTACGCGGCGCAGTTTTTTGCACACCAGCGAGTCTTCCCAGTGCACTTCATCACGCTCGCCCAGTGCGACGGTGCAGACATAGGTCGATTCACGCGGTCGTCCCAGGCGGTTGACGGGCACGGTCTTGAGTTCCACGCCGATGAGCTGGAAGTCGGGTTCGGGGCGGGAGGCGGCGGTGGCGCCGAGTGCCCGCTCTATCAACTGGCCGGGCCAGCCCTTGGCATGGTGCAATGTCTGTGGCACCGTCTGGTTCAGGGTGGTGGCGAGTTGGGCCAGCGTAGTGCCGGCAAGGCCGTGTGCACGTGCAAGCAGTTCGGCCTCCGTCGTGGGAGGCGAGGGTGTCATGCACACAGTGACAGGTCGATAGTGCCTTGCGGGGTGCTCATGACAGGGCATTGCGCAACAGTGTGCGGTATTGACGGACCAGGACGTGTTCGGCGCCGAGCAGGGTGAAGATGGCCAGCATGCCGCGTCGCCCGACATCATCACCGTAGTGGCGATCATCGCGCAGGATAGCCAGCAATTGAGCCAGAGCGTCGGCATAGTCGTCTTCGAGCAGGCAGCGGGCGGCAAGTTGGTGGCGGGCGTACAAGTCTGTGGGTGTCTGTCGTACTTGAGTTTCAAGTTCGCAGCGGGGCGAGGCATCGGCCACAACCCGCATGAAGCCGATATGGGTGAGCAGTACCCCGGCCTCGCCTTCATCGCGCTGGGATGTGGGCAGGGCCGCCAGTACCCGTTCGGCCTCATCGGGTTGGGTGCAGCGCAGCAACAGTTTTGCCCGTTCAACGGCGATCCGGCCCACTTGCGGGTAGAGTTCGCTGAGTCGGGCGTAACCGCTCAGGGCCTGTTCGGTGTCACCGGCGCGCAGTGCGCGCAGGGTGTCGACATGCAGGGCGTCGAGCGGTGAGTGCAGATGGCGTTCGAGCAGACGGCGCAGGCTGTCTGCGGATTCGACGCCGTAGACTTGCTCCAACACCTTGCCACGGTGGTAGAGCCTCAGGCTCGGCAGACTGTTGATGCCTTGTGCACGGGCCAGTTGCTTGTGGGTGTCGGTATTGATGTTGACCAGCAGGAAGCGCCCCTGGTAGTCGTGGGCAAGTTTTTCCAGTATTGGCCAGAGTTTCAGGCAAGGACCGGCCCAGGGGGCCCAGAAATTGACCAGGACCAGGCCCTTGCGTGAATTCTCCATGACCAGATCCGGAAAATTTTCTCCGGTGGCATCGAAAATATAGGTCGGCGTGGTCATGGCCACTACGATAACTGATCTCTTTTATCGACAGCAAGCATCGGCTGACAGCAACGGTTCCTCGCTGTTATTGTGCGGTGCTTGCTGTCGGATCAGCCTGCGCGCTTGATGGCTCTGGTGGGTGACGCTGGCTTTTTGCGGGGAATGTGTTGTGTGAATTGCAGCTTGAATATCCGATCTTTGATGCAGGAAATACTCTGATCCGGATTGTACAGACAGCGCAGATTGTGTTCGGCGTCGTTTCGCAGTCTGGGCAGTACCACGGGGCCACCCAGGGTATCGGCGCTGGCCTGCTTGATGGGGGTGATCGCCATGATCTCGTTGGTATAACGGATCTGAAATGTACCCTTTTTCTTGAAGCCACTGAGGGTGGCACGCGTGCGATAACTGATCATGGCCTCTCCGGTACTGCGCTTCTGGGTCCGTGAAAGACAAAGCAGTGAGCCTTGGGGGCCGTCCTTGCAGACGGTGAGGGTAGAGGGCAGATAGCCGACGGGTCGTTGCTGGTTTGTCCAGTGGCCAGCGAGGATAGAGCGACGGAGCGTGGCGGCTGGGCTGGGTGCCTTTATTGCCGGTGCGACAGCGGGCCTGGTCGGGTGCGTTGTGGCTACACTGCTGACAGCGGTGATTTTCGGTATGGCCCTGATGTTCGCTGCACGGGCCCTTTTCCTGAGCCGGATCAGGGCCTGCAATTCAGTGATTTTGCCACGAGCAGGGTAGTAGCCGTTTTTTGCGGCATGCCGATACCAGTTGAGGGCCATGTCGAGGTTGCGTCGTGTGCCCTTGCCCAGCTCATAGACACGGCCCAGATAGAACTGGGCGTTGGGGATGTTCTGGTTTGCCGCTGAACTGAGCAGGGAGAATGCCTTGGAATAATCCGCCGCGACCGCGCGGCCCTGAAGATAGAGTATACCGAGTTCCGCTATGGCGGTGGCCTGCCCCTGTCGGGCCGACATGCTCAGCCAGTGCACGGCCTGGCGCGCACTATGATCGGTGCCGCGGCCTTTCTCATACATCATGCCAACATCGTATTGGGCACTCTTGTTCCCCTGCTCGGCCTGAATCAGGCGCGATTTGAACCATTTCACCATAGCCCAGTCCTGATTGTCTGCGGCGTGGGCAGCCGTCGCGCCAAGGAGGCACAGTAAAATAATGATTCGCCACATGATCGCGTTTCTCCTCTCTCTCCTTCCGCCTGGGTGGGGGGCGGTGTCATGCAGACTGGGGTGGCCACCGGTTGTGCCGTCTTTTTACAGTTTAGTCGCTGATAGGTGATATTTCCGGCACTTTCACCCCTACAGTATGAGCCATCTTATACTATCAGAGGTCTACCATCGGCATTTTCTATGTGTCTGCCGGGGGCGGAGCCTGTAGACAGAGAGGGTTTAGGTATTTGAAAAATAATAATATTTTAATTTAATGAATATGTGCCTACCGTGGATCGCCTATGCTTCAACGAGGAGTTCAGCGAGCGTGATGTGAGGGCGACTGGGCAAGCCAGCTGTTGCTACGCGGGGTCTACCCGATTAGCGCTAAGAGAGGTGCGTGATGTATAAGCGCAGGGCGAGGGTGTTATTTCTGGAGACCGGAGCGGGTGCCACTGCCTTGATGGCGATGGGTTGGGCGCGTCATCTGGGGGGTGACTGGCTGGAGGTGCGTTGCGCGGGATTCAAACTGTACGGTGCGAACCCGCATGCTGCCGCCAGTATGCTCACGGCAGGTGTCGATATCAGTCGCCATGAGTGCACACACTGCTCCGATGCCTTGCTGGAGTGGGCCGATCTGGTGGTGATCCTGGGTGGCGAGGTGCCGACACAGTGCCCGCCAATGCCCGCTGGCACGCAGAAAAAACATTGGGATCTGGTCGATCCGGCGCGGATAAGCGGGTCAGAAGAGCAGGTCATGGCGGCCTATCTCAGTGCCTGTGAGCAGATCCGTGCGCACGTGGCATCGATGATCGGCGGTATGCGTATGTTGGCACGCTCACAGGTGACACTCGACGGTGAGGGTGAGGCGTAAAGCCGGTCGTCCGGGATCAGTGGCCCTCACCAGCCACCCCGCCCCGTGGGGGTAACGGTGGAGGGTGCTCGGGTGGGTAGGCCATTGGCTGGAGTACATGCGCATTGATTTCAGGTTGTACCGTAATGTGACTGATTGCATAGTCGTGTTCGAGCTGGGTCTGTAGACGCTGCAATATCCCTTCCCAGTCCTGTATATCGCGAATGAGCGCATGTGCGGACAGGGCGACATGCCCGGATGACAAGGTCCAGATGTGCAGATCATGCACTGAATCGACACCCTTAACCCGAGCCATCGCCTGGCCGACATCGGCCAGCTCAAGATGCGAAGGTACACCCTCCATCATGATATGCAGACTCTCGCGCAGCAGGCGGACAGTAGAGTACAGGATGAGCACACTCACCACGATGGCCAGTAGGGGGTCAATGAGCATCCAGCCGGTGAAGTAGATCACCGCACCGGCGCTCAGTGCGGCCACTGATCCGAGCACATCACCCATGACATGCAATAGCGCGCCCCGCACATTCAGTGTGGCCTCGCTGCGCGAGAGGATGTAGGCCACCAGGAGATTGACAAGCAACCCCAGGGCCGCCACCACCATGACCGCGCCGCCTTTGATGGGTGTTGGCGCCTGCAGGCGGGTGATGGCCTCTGCGGTGATACCGCTCACCACTGCCAGCATGAGCAGGGCGTTGAGCAGGGCGGTAATGACCTCGGCACGGCCCAGGCCGTAGGAGTGTCGGCGGCTGGGTGGGCGTTGGATCAGCCAGGAGGCCAGGGCGGCAAGACCCAGTGCGACGGCGTCGGTGACCATGTGCCCGGCATCGCCGAGCAGGGTCAGCGAGCCCGACCAGAATCCGGCCAGTGCCTCCACCACGGCAAAGCCCAGGGTCAGCAGCAGGGCCAGGCGCAGGCGCGTGTCCGAGGCGGCATGCACATGATGGTGGTGATGCGAGTGGTCGTGCGATTCGGCCATGTTGGTGTCGTCCGGGCTGAATGTCAGGCGAGGGTAGCCGGTCCACTGACGGGCTCAAACGGGGACAACCCCGTCATGGGCAGTGTGGTGCACAGTGGTGAGGTTATTCATCGCGCTGCCAGTGGCCCGATTTCCCCCCCCTTTTTTCCACCAGGCGCACGTCACGCATGGTCATGCCCCGGTCGACGGCCTTACACATATCGTAGACCGTGAGCAGGGCGATCTGTACCGCGGTGAGGGCCTCCATTTCCACGCCGGTCTGGCCGTGGGTCTCCACGGTGGCCAGACAATGGACGCTGGCGGGGTGCGCAACGATAGTCAGGTTGAGTTCGATGCGGGTGAGCATCAGTGGGTGGCACAGGGGTATTAGCGCTGCGGTCTTCTTTGCGGCCATGATGCCGGCCACGCGGGCGATGCTCAGCACATCCCCCTTTTTGTGCCCACCCTGGTGGATCAGGTCCAGGGTGGCCGTCTGCATGTCGATGTGGCCCTCGGCGACGGCGCGGCGTTGGGTTGCGTCCTTGTCGCCGACATCCACCATATGGGCCTCACCCTGGCTATTGAAATGGGTCAGTTTACTCATGCTATTGGCTGCGCGAATGTGTGTTTGCGGGAGGGCCGACTTTGGGCGCCAGTGAGAAATCATGATAGGCTGCATGGGTGCGGGCCGCAAATTCATCCTCCCTGGATCAGGGGGTTTGCCGACGCCACTTTGCGTCCGGTTCTAGTCGCCGGGGCTTTCTGATAGCAGTGGGTGCGCCATGTCTATTCGAGTCTGTTTTTTTGCCAGTCTGCGCGAGCGTATGCGTCGCGCTGAAGAAACCTTGCCTGCATCGGCGGCAGGGACGGTGGCGACGGTGTGGTCGACCGTGGCCAGCGAAATGCCCATGCCGGCCAATACCCTGATGGCGGTCAACCGGGAGTATGTGGATGCCGGGTATGCCGTACACGATGGCGACGAAGTGGCGTTCTTTCCCCCGGTAACGGGTGGCTGAGATGAAGGTGGCGGTACTCGATGCACCCCTGAATCCCTGGCATGCGCTGGCGGACTACCAGGACGAACAACCCGCACTGGCCGGGCAGTACGGAGCGACGGCGGTGTTTGTGGGCACGATGCGTGATGTCAACGCGGGCGATACGGTCACTAAGATGACGCTGGAGCACTACCCGGGCATGACCGAACGCTACCTGCAAGGGCTTTGCCGACAGGCATCGACGCGCTGGGACCTGCTCGACACCCTCATCGTGCATCGGGTGGGTGAGCTGGTGCCAAACGATCCTATCGTGCTGGTGGCGGTGTGGTCGGCGCACCGTAAGGCGGCCTTCGAGGCCAGCCGCTATCTGATGGAAGAACTCAAATCACGGGCGCCATTGTGGAAGAAGGAAACACTCGATAGCACGACACGTTGGGTGGAGGGGAACACGCCCGGTTGATCCCGCGTTGTCTGATTCAGTGATGGGGTGTGACCGAAGGCATGTTGCAGAGTATCGCCGGATCGGCGGGGACGGTCTCGATGGTGAATTCCAGGGTGGCCAGGTCGCCCATGACATAGGTGGGTGGTGCACCGACGCCGCCTACTGTCCCCGGATTGAGATACAGTGTCTTGCCACCGCGCAGATTGTCCAGCGCTGTGATCTCGGCCTTGTGATCGTGCCCGCAGCAGACCAGATCCCAGTCGCCGGTGGCGGCCATGGCGCGGGCATAATGCGGGTAGTGGACGAGGAATATCCGCCGTCCAGCCAGTTCCAGCGCGGCGTCCTGGCCATGGTAGTGCAACAGGCCACCCGCCTCCCCAACCAGCGTGTGCATGTTGTGGATGTCACCGGTGTTGTTACCGTGGATTACGTGCAGGGGCAGACCGAGTTTGAGTATCGCGCGCAGGGTGGTCGGGGCCACCACGTCACCGCAATGCAGCACCTGTTCGGCACCACGAGCGCGGGCGTCTTCCACGGCGCAACCGAGCAGGCGGCGGTTGTCGTGGCTGTCGGACAGGATGCAGATCTTCATGGCAGGTGTCACTGTGTGGTATCAGGAGAACAGGCGCGTGCGTGGTCGTCGTTTCAGAAACGGGGCTTGTCAGGGGTAGTTGGGTCATGCAATGACCCCGTTGAACGTGCGACGGGGCATGGCGTGGAAAATCGACACGCCGCACGTCCGTTTCCGGGCGTACGGCGTGTCGACACGTGGGTCGGGTTAGATGACCGGGCTCAGATGATCAGCGGTACGATCAGCAGGGCCACGAGGTTGATGATCTTGATGAGCGGGTTGATGGCCGGGCCCGCCGTGTCCTTGTAGGGATCGCCGACGGTGTCGCCGGTCACTGCGGCCATGTGGGCCTCCGAGCCCTTACCGCCGTGGTGGCCGTCCTCGATGTACTTCTTGGCATTGTCCCAGGCACCGCCGCCGGTGGTCATGGAGATGGCCACGAACAGACCGGTGACGATGGCGCCGAGCAGTACGCCGCCCAGGGCCTGAGGACCAAGAGTAACACCGACGATCACCGGTATCAGCACGGGCAGCAGGGAGGGGATAATCATCTCCTTGATGGCGGCCCGGGTCAGCATGTCTACCGCGCGCGAGTACTCTGGTTTGACCTTGTGCTCCATGATGCCAGGTATCTCACGGAATTGACGGCGTACTTCCACGACCACGGAGCTGGCGGCACGTCCCACGGCCTCCATGGCAAGGGCGGCGAACAGGTAGGGGATCAGGCCGCCAATGAACAGGCCCACAATCACCAGATGGTTGGAGAGTTCGAAGGGCAGGTGAGCGCCGCGGGCGGCGAGCTCGTGGGTATAGTCGGCAAACAGCACCAGCGCAGCCAGCGCAGCCGAACAGATAGCATAGCCCTTGGTGACCGCCTTGGTGGTATTGCCGACGGCATCCAGCGGGTCGGTGATGGTGCGGATCTCGGCTGGCAGCCCTGCCATCTCGGCGATGCCCCCGGCATTGTCGGTGATAGGGCCAAAGGCGTCCAGGGCAATGATGATTCCGGCCATCGACAACATGGCGGTGACGGCGATGGCAATGCCGTACAGACCGGCAAAGGCGTAGGCGGCAAGGATGCTGGCGCAGACCGCCAGCACGGGGCCGGCAGTGGCCTTCATGGAGACGCCCAGTCCGGCGATGATGTTGGTGCCATGTCCGGTCGTACTGGCCAGGGCAATGGCGCGCACCGGTTTGTACTCGGTAGCCGTGTAGTACTCAGTGATGACCACCAGCAGCGCGGTGAGGGCCAGGCCGACGAGGGCAGAGCCGTAGAGCTGCAAGGCGCTGTAGCTGCCGCCCGCTTTGAGTGGATTGTCATGCATCAGCCATTCGGTGACGAAGTAGAAGGCGATGGCGGAGAGTACACCGGCAACGATGAGGCCACGGTACAGGGCGTTCATGATCTTGCCGCCCTCGCGGGCATGCATGAAAAAGCTGCCGATGATGGAGGCGATAATGGAGACACCGCCGAGCACCAGGGGATAGAGCAGGGCATTATGGACGTTGCTCAGCAGCAGATGGCCGAGCAGCATGGTGGCGACGACAGTCACGGCGTAGGTCTCGAACAGGTCGGCGGCCATGCCGGCGCAGTCACCGACGTTGTCACCGACATTGTCGGCGATGACCGCCGGGTTGCGCGGGTCGTCCTCCGGAATACCGACCTCGACCTTGCCGACCAGATCGGCCCCGACATCGGCACCTTTGGTGAAGATGCCCCCGCCGAGACGGGCGAAGATTGAGATCAACGAACTGCCGAAGGCCAGACCGACCAGGGGGCTGATGTTCACCACCTCGCCGGTCGGCGTCATGTAGGTCAGTATGGCGTAGTAGCCGGCCACGCTCAGCAGGCAGAGGCCCACCACCAGCATGCCGGTGATGGCGCCGCCCCGGGCGGCGACCTGCAGGGCGGCATTGAGGCCGTTGTAGGCGGCTTGGGCGGTACGGACATTGGCACGCACCGAGATGTTCATACCGATGTAACCAGCTGCCGCCGAGGCCACCGCGCCGATGGCGAAACCGATGGCAGTCAGCACGCCGAGGGCGTACAGAATGATGATGAACAGCACAATCCCGACCAGGCTGATCGCGGTGTATTGCCGGTTCAGGTAGGCGGTGGCGCCTTCCTGTATCGCGGCGGCGATATCTTGCATGCGTTCCGAGCCCGCGGGTTTGGCCAGAATCCAGCGCACAGAGAACGCACCATAGATCAATGCCACCAAGGCGGACAGTAGTGCAAACAACAGACCGTAAGACATCGTTGCTTCCTCCAATTCCCCTGTAGGGGGGGCAAACTTAAGGTTTGGCCCGGACATGTGACCGGGTCGGTTTTTTAGAAACTGTTGTCAACCTGCGGTGCAGCTATTGCATGGACGTGCCGGGCACCAAACCGAACAGGGTCTCCAGGCGACACTCGCGAATGAGCTGGTCCACGCCAGACTGGCCATGTTCACGCTCGATCTCGGCCAGTATCAAGCGGGCGGCATTGCGATTATAGCCACCACCCAGACTGGTCTGTACGGCAAGCAATTCCCGAGCTTTTTCCAATGTCATCGCAGTGCCCATCACAGGAAACAGCGCGAGGGTCTATCACGAGCCTCGCGGTTTCACGGGTTTTATTTTACCTTGAATTCAGTGCCGGTCTTCTTCCTCACCGGTATGTTCTTCAATTGCACGTAGTGTGGCATTCCCTGTTTGTATGGCGGATAGTCCTCACCCTGAATCAGCGGCAGGAGGTAATCACGGCATTTCTGGGTAATGCCGAAGCCATCGCCGGTGATGAAACCCTTGGGCATCATTTTCTCTACGTTGGCGACCTTGGTGAGTTTCGCCACGCCGACCTTCCAGCGATAGGGTTTGCTGGAGGTGCGCTTGATGGTAGGCATGACGGCGTTCTCGCCATTCATGGCCAGTTCGACAGCGGCTTGGCCCATGGCATAGGCCTGCTCTACATCGGTCTTGGAGGCAATATGGCGTGCGGCACGTTGCAGATAATCGGCCACCGCCCAGTGATATTTATAGCCGAATTTGTTGTTGATCAGGTTGGCGACCACTGGCGCGACGCCACCGAGTTGGGCGTGACCAAAGGCATCACGATTGCCCTGGTCGGCAAGGAAATTGCCTGAGCGGTCATGTACGCCCTCGGAGACCACGACGGTGCAGTAGCCGTGGCTTTTGACCAATTCCTTCACTCGTGCCAGGAAGCGGGTCTGGCTGAAGGGGATCTCCGGGAATAGGATAATGATAGGGAGATCACAGCTTTCCGAGGCGGCGAGGCCGCCGGCCGCGGCGATCCAGCCGGCATGTCGGCCCATGACCTCCAACACGAAGACCTTGGTTGAGGTTTTGGCCATGCTGGCGACATCGAAGCTCGCCTCGCGGGTGGAGATGGCGATGTACTTGGCAACCGAGCCGAAGCCGGGGCAGTTGTCGGTGATGGGCAGGTCATTGTCCACGGTCTTGGGGATGTGGATGGCCTGGATGGGGTAGCCCAGGGTCTTGGCCAGTTGTGAGACCTTCAGGCAGGTGTCGGCTGAGTCGCCACCGCCGTTGTAGAAAAAATACCCGATGTTGTGTGCAGCGAAGACCTCAATGAGGCGCTCATATTCGTGGCGGTTGTGTTCCAGACTCTTGAGCTTGTAGCGACAGGAGCCGAAGGCGCCACTGGGGGTATGACGCAGGGCGGCGATGGCCCGGACCGATTCACGGTTGGTATTGATGAGGTCTTCGGTCAGGGCGCCAATAATACCATTGCGCCCGGCATAGACATTACTAATTTGGTCGGGATATTCGCGTGCAGTTTCGATGAGGCCGCAGGCGGAGGCGTTGATGACGGCAGTAACACCGCCTGATTGCGCGTAGAAGGCATTTTGTTTCGCCATGTCATACTCCCCTTGTGGTGGCTTTAACCAACAGGCAATTTAAGAATATCGTAATTCAATAATTAGGCAGACCCGCCGTGATCGGTCTTTTCGCGGGTGTTGCTCTGCTGGTCTATCTGAACCTGCAGGGTGGCGACAATACACTCGGTGAGATCGTCATATTCCTGTATGCCGGTGCCGAACTGCTCGTGGACCCGGTAATAAAACTGGCTGCGGTAGCGTCGATCGCCGGTCTTGATAATGACGAAATTCGCCCCCTGTTCACTCCAGAATACGATTGGAACTTCGCTCAGTTCGCGGTCTGCCGAGCTGAGCCGGATCTCGCTATCGCCCAGCTCAGGTTCGATTTCATGGCCGTAGCGCTCATGCAGGGTGTTGCGTATCAGCCAAAGTTCCGTTTCAGTAAAATCGGGGATCAGAGACATGTCGCGCATTCAGTTCCGCCAGTGTTTGTTATTCTACGTGTCGGCTGGTAATGATACGGCAAAAACACGGACCTTTCATGAAAACTTCATTGACTTGGACAATATTCTACGCTTAGCTTAACGCATCTTTGAATTGACCGGTCATGCAAAATCTGAATGCCGGCATGTAAAAAACTTAAGACATGGTGGGCATTGTATCAAGTGCAACGCGCCATGCATGCCATACCAATAATGTAACTGCCAACGGAGTGAGAACCCAAAATGAGAATCGTTTTACTGGGCGCACCTGGATCGGGCAAGGGCACACAATCGAAACTTCTGGTTGAAAAGTACGGCATCCCCCAAATTTCCACGGGCGACCTCCTGCGCGCGGCCGTTGCCGGGAATACCCCTCTGGGGCAGCAGGCCAAGGCTGCGATGGATGCCGGGCAATTGGTGTCCGATGAAATTGTCATGGGGATCATCCGTGAACGCCTGGGACAAACGGATACCGATGAGGGTTTTATCCTCGATGGTTTCCCCCGCAATATCCCGCAGGCTGAGAATCTGGATACCATGCTGGCCAATCTCGACAAGCCGTTGCAGGTGGCCATGTTGATCGATGTCGATTTCGATGTCCTGATGCAGCGGCTCACTGGCCGACGGACCTGTGAATCCTGTGGCCAGATGTACAATATCTACTCCAGCCCGGCGAAGGTAGATGGGGTCTGTGATAAGTGCGGTGGCGTGCTGCGCCATCGGGCCGACGATAATGAGGCGACCATCGGTAATCGCCTGCGTGTCTATGAGGCACAGACGGCGCCCCTGGTCGAGTTTTACCGCCGCCAAGGCAAACAGCGCAGCGTCCAGGGTGTGGGTGAAATCGCCGATATCTTCGCCAATGTGCACCGTATATTGGACAGTCAACCCCAGGCGCGTGAACGGACACCGGAGCGTGAGCAGAAGGTTGCCGAGACTGCCCGTAAGGTGGTTGCCTATGCGCGTAAAGAGGCCAAGGCTGTAGCAAAACCAGCCCGCCAGGAAGTCGGCAAGACAACTGAAACGGTGTCTACGGCCACCCCCGTCGCCAAGAAGAAGGTCACTGGCAAGAAGCGGGTGGTGGCGAAGAAGAAGGTCGCTGGCA
>CAZLQI010000020.1:0-34162 GCA_964561765.1 uncultured Chromatiales bacterium | reverse complement strand
TTGCGCGTCGCTTCCTCGTGGGTGAGGGTCTCGACGGACTTGGATGTTTTGGGTTCTCTTGCCATGTGGATTGTTTGCTTTGTCTGTTGTTCAGCGCGGGGTCAGCCCTTTCCTGATCCAATCCGGGTTTCTACGGTTATCAAGGATGGCATAGATCCGTATAACATTACCCTCGACGCGGTAGTAGACCGAGTAAGGAAAGCGTTTCGCCTGCAGGCGATGGTATTTATCGAAAAAAATAGCGTGGACACCAGCATGAATGTGCAGGGATTCGATGTCCGCCATCAGGGAATCGAGAAAGTAATCGCCAATGCCTTCGGCCTGGCTTTCATAAAACCGGTGGCCGTCCAGCAATTGCTGCTCGGCAATGGAGGATAGACGGATCTTCATCAAAGCTGGTCGCGGATGCGCTGCTTCGCAGCTTTCCAATCGTCAAAGGTTTCCTCACCGCGGTCGATGGCCGTCTCTATGGCCTCCAATACCTTGCCGTGCCATGCCGGGGGCTGGATCTTGTCCGCATGCCGGCTAAGGTCATCCCAGATGGTCTCCATTACCTGGAGTTTTTCCTCGGTGGTCATCTGCTTTAGTGGCAATGCGATATTCATGTCTGCTGCTCCTTGCCATGGGTTTCGATCGTGGCAGTCTGGTTGAGTATTAGCGCTATCATTTTATTGAACTCGGCTTCGACCTTTTTCGCGAAATCATCCTGCATTTCATACACATCGGTGAACTCGGCAAAAGCCCAGCGGCCGTGGTTCTTGAGGTTGTTGACGCCGGGCACCCAGTAGGTCTCCATGGTGGATTTCTTTTCCTTGGCGTCTTCGCCACGGTAGCCCTTGATCTCAACGATGAGGTTGAGCGGGTCGTCTGCACCGTGGCCATCGTCGATCCGGACGATGAAGTCCGGCCGGTAGTGGCGTGATTCCGATGCGTAGCGATAGGGCACTTCCAGCCCGAGGCTGTGGTTCTTGACGTAGGCCAGCACTTTGGGGTGACTCTCGGCCACGCGGCAGAACTCGGCTTCCCAGTCGCTGTCGAGGATCACCCAGTTGATATGGCAGCGTCGGGCGTCGGTTTCCCAACGTTCGGTCTTGGAGGTGTTGAAGTTGACGTGGAGGGTCGAGTCAATCGGGTTGTAGGGGTCGAGGATGGCCTTGACCGGACGCCGAGTCTGCTCGGCACGGGTGATGGCGGCGGTGATGCGGTCGCAGGCGACATCGGCCAGCGCCTGGTACATCAGCAGGCCCGGATAGGTGTTGCCCTTGCAGACCAGGCAGGTGTCGAGCCATTGCCGGGTGATGCGCTTGAGCTGGCCGAACAGGTGCAGCTTGGGCTGTTCGCCCTGATCGCGCCATTTGGTGATAAGTAGCCGCTGAGTGAGGTGGAACAACAGTGTGGAACGGCGCATGTCGCGGATGTGTTCAAGACCAAGGTCAACACTCTCGCCGATGATGCCGGCATTCTTGGTGATGGAGGGGCCGACGATGACGGGGGTCAGTTCGAATATCGAATCATCCGTGAACTCGGCTTGCAGTCGCTCCTCCGGCAGTTCCACACGGTAGCCTTCGACCCGGGGAAAGCGAATCTCCAGCGCGTCCCGTTCCGGGTGCATGGCCTTGACCTGGATGGTTTCGCGGGGTGGCTGCGGAGGTGCCACCACCGGCTTGGCGGTGAAGTCGAAGGGGATGCCGAGCACGTCGGCATATTCGACATTGAACAGGCCCTCTTCATTGAGGTCGTAGGATTGGCGGCGCAGAGCGCGGCCGATGACCTGCTCGCACAGAAGCTGGGTGCCGAAAGCGCGCACGCCGAGCACATGGGTCACGTTGCTGGCGTCCCAGCCTTCGGTGAGCATGGAGACGGAGACCACGCAGCGGATCGATTCTCCCAGTTGCCCTGCCTTGCCGACGGTATTCATGACCTCGCGCAGCAGGGTGGTGTCGTCGATCTCCCTGCCGGCGCGAAGCTGGTTAGCCAGATCGCCGCCGCGCTCCAGAGCCTCGCGCTTGAAGCGTTCGATCTCATCCCGGGCCATGGCGCGAAAACCGGTATCCAGGGCCTCGCCGGATTCCAGTTGTTCGCTGTCGATCAGCAGCGTATTGGGGCGTGACAACGGGTTGTCGTGCGGATCGAAATTGCGGAATAGCTCAAGCCGACCGTTGACAACATTGGCTGAACCATCCTCGCTTTCACGAATGAAGCCGGAGATATAGTCGTAGACCAACTTTGAGGTGGAGGTGTTGTTACAGACGACAATAAAGCACGGCGGTACCTTGATGCTGGCGCCCTGCCATAGCTCGAAGGTCTTTGCGTAGTGGCCGTAAAGGGCTTCCAGGGCGGTTTGCAGTTCCAGGGGAATACTCAGCGGATCCAGAACTTTGCTCTTGCCGCGACCTTTCTTCGGCATTTTTTTGCCGATGTGTTGCCACAACTCGCGGAACATCGGCATTTCATTGCCCGGAATGTTTTCCGATACCGGCACCCGCGGCAGTTTGACAATGCCGCATTCGATGGCGTCCATGAGCGAGAAGTCGCTTAGGGTCCACGGGAATAAGGTGCCTTCGGCGTAACCGGAACCGCTCAGGAAAAAGGGCGTGGCGGACAGGTCGAACACGCGGGCGACACCGAGCTTGCGGTTGATCGCCTCGATTCCGGAGATCCACAGGCGGGCGGCTTCCTGGTTTTTCTCCGCTTGCTTGCGGTCATCGCCCTTGAGGCCGGCGTCCTCATCGCTATCGGATTTTTCACGGTAGCAATGGTGTGCCTCGTCGTTGATGACCAGAATGTTCTTCAGGCCCATCAGTTCGGGCATCACCCGTTGCAGCATCTGGCCTTCGGTTTCGAGCGTGTCGAGTGGCTTGCCTCCACGGCCCTGCAACAACAACCGCCCGCCTTTGGAAAGCTCTATGCGTTCGCGCAGTTTGAAGGCGTGGTAATTGGTGATGACAATTTTGGCCCGCTCCAGATCAGCAAGCATGTCGCCGGGCACCAGTTCGCGGCTGGCGTAGTAACTGTCCGGGTCGTTGGGCTGGAGCACCCGCAGGCGATCCTTGATGGTCAGACCAGGCGCCACAATCAAAAAGCCACGGGTGAATTTGCTGCTGTTCGGACGGCGCATGGCATTAACGGTCTGCCAGGCCATCAACATAGCCATGACGGTGGTCTTGCCGGCACCGGTCGCCAGTTTCAGGGCCAGGCGCATCAGGTCGGGGTTGGCGTCATTATTGGCATCGGCAAGATGTTCAAGAAACTTCTTCCCGGCCTTGCCGAGTTGCGGCGCGACCTCGGTCAGCCAAATGGCGGTTTCAACTGCCTCCACCTGGCAGAAGAAGGGTCGGATGCCGCTAAACTCATGATGCCGCCAGTGTTGTAGCAGGCGTGCAGTCTCAGGGGTGACGTGCCAATGTGTGGGGTCCGGGATTTTGCGCCACTTATCCACCTCCTGGCGGACCCCATTGATGATGGCGGTGTGGTCGTATTGCTGAGCGTCGGTCGACAGGCCCTTGCCTTCATCGAAAAGCAATGGTGATTGTTCTGCTGCTCCCTTACGTTTTCTGGGCTTGGGGATCGGTGTAATGAATTCTGCGCGGCGGCGGCGCTCAATGATCTGCTGTGTGGGTTGGCCGCCGGCATCAAGTTCCCAATGCCGATCGGGGTGGTCATAGGGGGAGTTGAGGATAGGGTGTTCAAAGAATTGCTTATTCATCTTGCCTATATTTCCCTCTTACCCACTGATCGCCCCATTCTATGGGCCGGCATATTTATGCGGTCAATCCATTTACATATAGCATCTGGCTTGACCCAAAGGTAAGCCGCTATCTCATTCACTGAAAACCAACGGCAGTCAGTCATTGCCTGGCACTCCATGAGAGTGGACCCCACCGAAGGCAGAACCGGGAATAGTAAGTCACAGGGTATTAGAATAATTACTAGGAAGCTAGAGTTTGTTACCGATCAAGACATCAATTTAACAGTAAAGTTATTTAAAAATCAATGCATTATAAAATATGCCTCGGATGTGATCGGAAAGAGATCATGCGGGAGAGATTCTTTTCTTACGTGTCCGTGACGAAGGTTCGTGCCTAGTGATCCATGCGGTTAATTCCGTAACGACTCTTTAGCACGGCCGACAGCTGCCAGGATATGGTCTGCTGGCTTGGTCCATTTAAATGGTTTCGCGTTTTCCGCATTATGGACTTTGATGCAGCGCTTTAACTTAGCCTTTAGTTCCAGAACACTGGTGAAAATGCCGCGATATAGTGCACGCCGTTCCAGTTGCACAAACCAGCCTTCTACGGCATTCAGCCAGGATGAACTGGTTGGGGTAAAATACAGATGGATACGGGGTGATCAGCCACCCAATCCCGAACAGCCTAGATCCTATGCACGCTCAGGTTATCCAAAATGATATGTAGTCCCGACGACGACATCGGTCGTGCGCCAGTGGCCGGCGAAGTCGGGGACAAGATCGCCGCAGATGCGCTGATGCAGCTCCAAAAACAGTGTTTCGGACAGATCACAGTCGTCCAGCACCCCCTTGGAAATGGCGTGTTGCACCGCCTCGACACGTTGGGCGAGGTGTGGCGCCAGGTCGGTGTAGCTCAGTGTGCCGAGGGCTGTTTCGAGGTATCGGGTTGCCGCGTGAGGCGGTCGAGTTCGATTTCCAGCATCTGCTGGTCCACCGGTTCCCCCTCGAAGGCCATGCTGCGAGCCACCTTGCGCGGCAGGCGTGAGCGGCGTATCCGGCGCTGTTGCTCCGCCGACAGATTGCGCCACTGGCGGACGGCTGTTGTCCAGTTCATGGGGAACATTGTGGACTTCTCCGTTATTCGAGACAAGCTGTTCATCATGGCTGGCGCGCCAGTCGGCCAGGCGCACCAAGGTTTCCAGCCACGCCAGTTGGAAGGGGCCGTGTTGATCAAGCAGCTTCAGGGTGCGCGCGGTCCAGGACGGGCCTTGTTCGCCTTCGCCCAGTTCCATCAGCGCGAGTTTCAAGGTGGTCTCGTTGCTGTGTTCGCCGTCGAAGTCGAGCGCTGGCAACACGTCGTCTTCCCACACGCCGCGGGCGTAGCGTTTGATACCGGGATCGGCTTCTTCTGTGGGCATGGCGCGCAGGCTCATGCGTACCTTGCCGTGATGCGCCGCAATCAAGTAGGCGATGAGGTCAGCGTCGGGTTGGCCGTCGTACTGGGTCAGCCAGCCAAGTATGGAAGCCAGTTCATGGCGGAAATAGCGTCGCTCGTGACGCATTGAGCTAACAGTGACTCAGTTACACATTGACGCCATGTAGTTTATAAATTACACTCAGTGCAATGCTTCACCTCAAGCAAACCGAGACATTCAGGAAATGGCGGGCTCGGCTCAGGGACAAGCGGACACTCGCCATCATTGCCTCCCGCCTGGATCGTCTTGCCTATGGTCTCAAAGGTGATGTGAAACCGGTCGAGCAAGGGATCAGTGAATTACGAATCCATCATGGACCCGGGTACCGCGTCTATTTCCAGCAACAGGGAGACACCGTCATCGTCCTGCTATGCGGCGGCAATAAGAGCACACAAGCAAAAGACATCAAGACCGCGAAACGCCTGGCTGCACACTGGAGTGATTAAAATGAGCGAAAAACTGACAACATACGATCCCGCTGAGGATATTACTTCGAACGAAGCAATTGCGACGTTTGTGGCTGAGGCGTTGGAGACGAATGATGTCAGCTACATCGCACACGCACTGGGCGTTGTCGCTCGCGCCAAGGGCATGAGCCAGATCGCAGGTGAAACCGGACTATCTCGCGAACAACTCTATCGCTCGTTCAGCGAACACGGCAACCCAACCCTGAAAACAACACTCGCCCTCATCAAGGCATTGGGTATCGATCTGACCGCCAAGATGCATGTTTAATTCGGAATACGGCGAAGCGCGCCGGCCCACTGCGGGCTGATCACGATACCTCGGCCTTTGCCTGCGGGGATCGCGCGCTCGATGACTGGCTCAAGCGCGCCGCCGTCAACAATGAGAGGCGTGGCGGATCGCGCACCTTTGTTGTGTGTGAGGATGCGCGGGTGATGGGCGCTGCTGGTGCATGCGATTTCTGAGCAAGCCAAAGAATATTATGTTCACCGGGGATTCCATGTGCCCCCCACTCACCCCATGACGCTGATGATCGGCCTCGAAGAAGCCATTGCCCATATCCGTTGAGAGGCCGGCCCCGTCGCGCCCGCATCGGTCGCCGCCGTGCGTGACTATGTGCCCAGCGAGCCGGGAGCGGACAACTGGGCCGAGGCCACCTCGTTGGTCACTTTTGCTGAGAACAGGGCGGCGAGGTACTGATTGGGGTTGTAGGCTGAGACCTTCAGTTGTGTGGTGGGGTTGCCTTTGCCGACGAGGGCACCAGAGCCGATACACAAACCGGAATAGGCCCCATTGGCGGGTTGGCGATCACCTCCTCCGAGCCCGAGTAGGTTGGTGTTATAAAGCAGAGTGCCGGCTGCAACCGCGTCGGCGCCCGCAATGGCGCCAGCCGCGAAAGAAGCAAAACCGCCAAGACCGGCGCTCACTAGCTGGTACTGGAAGGCATAGAGTTGAAGAATACGCGGCAATACAAGCGTTTTCGGTCAATCTTCCAAAGGCGCGGGAGCTTGGTGAAAGATTAGAGGCTTCGATGGATCGTGATCTCTATAACGATTTGAGCCGGATTGCAAACCGTTTGAAAACCGTTAGCGTCGCCGTTTTTGCATTCATCATCGCCGACGTCATTAATCCAGCTTGCTGACGAAATCCTCCACCTTGGGCGCATAGTAAACATTTTGCAAAATGCGCAAAGTCCGATGCCGACAGCGAGCGCAGGGCGACCTTGGCCAGCTCATTCCTGCACAGGGCATCGATACGCAAAGACTCGGGTCTGGCGCCACGCTTGCCCGGTGAGATATCGCGCGCGTAACGGCGCAGTACATCCTCAAACCGCTTATCGGCCGGCACGCGCCCTAGCAGGGCGTCATCCAGCTCGATCTCTGCCTGCAAGGCCCAGGCCTGGGCCCTGCGCCTTGGTATGGAAGGTCTTGGAACGACGGCGCCCATCACGGTAGATCTCGGCGCGCCAACCCTTTCCCCTCGTAGCCATAAAATGATCCTGGCGTAATTTTGGCGTAATTTGAGGTGTACTGTAGCGGTCTTTAGCGGGGGGTTCTACATCAAATGTTTTATCGTTTAGATAAATTTTTTCTGTAAAAACATAGTTTTGTGGGGATTTGTGGGCTGTTGCGGAGATTTGAGGGAAATGATTGTTTTACATAAATGGTGCCGACGGCCGGACTCGAACCGGCACGACTTTCGTCACCGCCCCCTCAAGACGGCGTGTCTACCAGTTCCACCACATCGGCAATAACGCTATTTTCCTACTCTGTCGCTGCACTGTGCTCAATGCACCAGCGGCACGTCTGACTCGGGCGCCGACTTGTGCTCTTTGGCGGGGGCTATCGTCACCGGTTTAGAGGTGAGTGGCTTGGCCGGTTGCTGTACGACAGCGGGTACCGTGTCAACGACACTGGTGGGTGCGCGTGCCTCACGGTTACCATAATAGGCCAGCGACAGACTGGTCACGAAAAACACTGTGGCCAGTGCGGCGGTTGCCCGGGTCATGAACGACGCCGAACCCTGGCTGCCAAATACGGTGGCGGAGGCACCGCTGCCAAAAGCGGCACCCGCATCGGCGCCTTTGCCCTGTTGCAACAGCACCAGGACGATCAGCGCGATCGCCACCAGTACATGTACAACCAAAATTAATGTATGCAACATACTATCGTCCTCGCGCCACCGCGCGATGGTAGGTCGGTATCAGCCGGTGGCCCGGCAAATGGTGAGGAATTCCTCGGCGTCCAGCGAGGCACCGCCGATCAGACCGCCGTCGATATCCTCCTGCGCAAACAGTTCCACGGCATTGTTGCCCTTGACACTACCGCCATAAAGGATACGGACCTTATCGGCTACGCCCTGATCGTGTTGTGCCACCCGTTTGCGAATGAAGGCATGCACGCCCTGGGCCTGCTCTGGTGTCGCCGTCTTGCCGGTACCGATGGCCCAAACCGGTTCGTAGGCAATCACCGCCTCACGTAGCGCCGTGACACCCTCTAGTTCCAGTACCGCATCCAGTTGTCGGGCAATCACGTCTTCGGTAGCGCCCCGTTCGCGTTCCTCAAGCGACTCACCGACGCACAGGATGGGCACGATTTTACCGACCTTGGCCGCAGCGAATTTCCTCGCTACCGTGCCATCATCTTCACCGTACAGGGCGCGCCGCTCGGAATGGCCAACGATGACATAACGACAAGCCACATCAAGCAGCATGGAAACGGAGGTCTCACCGGTAAAGGCGCCCCTGGGTTCAGCACTCACATTTTGTGCGCCCCAGGCAATCGAGGTGCCTGCAAGCTGCTCCGCCACATCGGACAAATACACGCAAGGTGGGCAAACAGCGACTTCGGCGACAACACTGCCGATACCTGCCGTGATAGCTCCCAGCAGGGAGCGGTTGGCTTTCCGGGATCCGTTCATTTTCCAGTTGCCGGCCACGAACGGTTGTCGCATTAGTTCACCCCTGCGTCGAACAAGACAGCCAGGAATACTACCTCCAAGCGCACGATAAATCAATTTAACAGCACGAACAAAAAACGCAACTGAGCGCTCGGAATTTCTTGACAAATCAGCAGATACCCGGCTGGCGTGGGCGCCACTCACTCCGACTCGATGGCCTCGCGCACGACCGCAGCCAGCTGTTCGGCGAGTATCTGTACCTGACGGGCATCGATGCCTTCGACCATGACCCGCATGAGGGGTTCAGTCCCGGATGGGCGTAGCAGGACACGACCAGTATCGCCGAGTGTGGATTCGGTATCGCGCAAAGCACTCTGGACACGCTCATGCTGACTGATATCCCGGCGTTTCGACAGGCGTACATTCACCATAGTCTGGGGATACTTGGTCATGCCGGATTTCAGCTCGTTGAGCCCCCGACCACTGTTGACCATGGCGGCCAGCACCTGGAGTGCCGAAATAATGCCATCCCCCGTCGTGGTCCTGTCCAGACAGATCAGATGTCCAGATGACTCTCCACCCAGGAACCAACCCGATCGCTGCAACAATTCCATGATATGACGATCGCCCACCGCCGAGCGTTTGAAGTCGATCTGCTGTTCTGCCAGCGCATGCTCCAGCCCGAGGTTACTCATCACGGTACCGACAACCCCACCCGCCAGATGGTCTGTCTCATGGCGCTCGTGGGCAATGATATAGAGCAATTCATCACCATCAACCACCTCGCCACGCTGATCGACCATGACCACCCGATCACCGTCACCATCCAGCGCGATACCGGCATCCGCGCCGTGCTCCAGCACGGCCTGCTGCAAGGCCCGCGGGTCGGTTGAGCCACAGCCAGCGTTGATATTGACCCCATCCGGAGACGTACCCAGGGTGTGCACCTGTGCGCCCAGTTCGCTGAAGACGCTCGGCGCAACATGGTAGGTCGCTCCATGGGCACAATCGACCACCAGGTTCAGCCCCTTGAATTCAACCTTCCAGGGAATCGTACTCTTGCAGAATTCGATATAACGCCCGGCCGCATCGACGACACGCGTAGCCTTGCCCAGTACATCGGATTCAACCGTACGCATCGCCTCATCAAGCATCGCCTCAATGCCCTGTTCCATGGAATCGGCTAATTTCATGCCCTCGGCGGAGAAGAACTTGATGCCATTGTCGTAGTAAGGATTGTGCGAGGCACTAATGACAATCCCGGCCTGGGCGTGCAGAGTACGCGTCAGGTAGGCAATAGCGGGGGTCGGCATCGGACCCAGCAGATGAATATCCACTCCTGCGGCGGAGAGCCCTGCCTGCAAGGCAGACTCAAACATATAGCCGGAGATACGCGTATCCTTTCCAATTAATACCTTACCTGGATGGTTCTCCTGTGCTGCAAGCACCCGACCCGCAGCCCAACCCAGTTTCATGACAAACTCCGGCGTAATGAGCGCCTCACCCACCCGGCCACGCACCCCATCGGTGCCAAAGTACTTTCTACTCATAACACGCCTCTGCCATCCCTACATCACTGTTCTCATCGCCTGACACACCGCGAGAGCATCGCGCGTTGGCCCCACCTGATGTACCCGCACAATATGCGCCCCTGCCCGCACCGCCAGCACCGCTGCCGCCACACTACCGTACAACCGGGCCTGCACCGGAGCATTCAGTATTGCACCGATCATGGCTTTGTTCGATACCCCCATCAACAGTGGCAACCCCAGTTCACCCAATGCGTCAAGCCCACGCAGCAGACTCAGGTTATGTGCCAGGGTCTTGCCAAACCCGAATCCGGGGTCCACTAACAAACGCTCACGCTTGATGCCAACGGACTCACAGGCCGTAACTCGATCGCGCAAGAAATTCACGACCTCGGCAACGACATCATGGTAATGGGGCTCGCCCTGCATCGTGCGCGGTTGTCCCTGCATGTGCATCAGACACACGGCCACATCAAGTTCCGCAACGCTCTGCACTGCCCCAGGTTCACGCAGTGCCCGCACATCATTGATCAACCCGGCACCCGCAGCCACCGCCGCACGCATGACCGTCGGCTTGCTGGTATCGACAGAAATCGGCACGCACAGACTGTCAACCAACGCCTCGATGACAGGGATGACACGCCGCAGTTCATCCTCGACACCGACCTCCCGGGCACCGGGTCGGGTAGACTCGCCTCCAACATCAATAATGTCCGCCCCCTCCGCCACCATTTTCCGGGCATGGGCGAGTGCTGCGGGCAGACTGACATAGCGCCCGCCATCAGAAAACGAGTCATGGGTAACATTGAGTATTCCCATGATCCGCGGCTGGTCCAGATGCAGCACATGGCGGCCACACGATACATCAGGCATCAGATACAATTCCGTGTAGATAAAAAATGCACCAGGCAGGTCAGCCCGGCAGGTTTGGCGACAGGCTACGGCGAACACCAATTGCACGCAAGCGCCGTCTATCGGCACGCAGACCTGGGCCACGTATAAAAAAAGCCCCGTGCATACGCACGGGGCCGGGTTTTTTTAAATAACCAACAGAAAACGTCGGTCAACCCATGCTGTGGGTCATATCAGTGCTGACTGGCGGGCCCCCCGATCTTGCCATCCGCCTTGTCATCTTTGTCAGAACCCTCCGCCTGGGGCGTACCCGCACCATTCTTCGGTTCCTGATCGTTCCAGTCCTCGGGAGGACGGGGATCGTGGCCAGCCATAATGTCCTTGATCTGCTGACTGTCGATGGTCTCATACTTGATCAGTGCCTTGGCCATCATGTGCAACGTGACGACTTTTTCTTCAAGAATACGCTTGGTGCGATTGTAATTGCGGTCCACGATAGCGCGCACCTCTTCATCAATGATGTGCGCCGTCTCATCGGAGACATTCTTGTGCTGGGTAATCGAACGTCCCAGAAAAACCTCACCCTCTTCTTCACTATAAGTCAACGGCCCGAGGCGTTCGGACAGGCCCCACTTGGTCACCATGTTACGTGCCAACTCGGTGGTACGCTGAATGTCATTGGAGGCACCCGTCGTCACCTTCTCAATCCCGAAAATCATCTCCTCGGCCAGACGGCCGCCGAACAGGCTAGAGATTGAACTTTCCAGACGCTCTTTACTGTAGCTGTAGCGGTCTTCTTCCGGCAGGAACATTGTGATCCCCAGTGCATGCCCACGCGGGATGATGCTCACCTTATAGACCGGATCGTGCGAAGGCACGCTTAGCCCCACAATGGCATGCCCGGCTTCATGATAGGCCGTGAGGCGTTTCTCCTCTTCATTCATCACCATGGAGCGGCGCTCCGCGCCCATAATAAGCTTGTCCTTGGCTCTTTCCATATCCGCCATATCGACCAGACGTTTGTTGGCACGTGCGGCAAACAGTGCCGCCTCATTGACCAGGTTAGCCAGGTCGGCACCGGAAAAGCCCGGTGTACCGCGGCCGATAATGCGTGCATCCACATCATCCGCGACAGGCACCTTGCGCATGTGCACCTTGAGGATCTGCTCACGACCACGCAGATCAGGCAATGGCACCGTCACCTGACGGTCAAACCGTCCGGGGCGTAGCAAGGCCGGGTCCAGTACGTCAGGGCGGTTGGTCGCGGCGATAACGATCACCCCCTCGGTACCCTCAAAACCGTCCATCTCGACCAGTAGCTGGTTCAGTGTCTGCTCACGTTCATCATGGCCACCGCCGAGACCCGCCCCACGGTGACGACCAACGGCATCGATTTCGTCGATGAATATGATGCAGGGCGCATGTTTTTTCGCCTGTTCGAACATGTCCCGTACACGTGAGGCGCCGACACCGACAAACATCTCGACAAAATCCGAACCGGAGATACTGAAAAACGGCACCTTGGCCTCACCGGCAATGGCCCTGGCCAGCAGGGTCTTACCGGTACCCGGCATGCCGGTCATCAACACTCCGCGGGGAATCTTGCCACCCAGTTTCTGAAACTTTCCCGGATCACGTAAAAATTCGACTAGTTCACAGACCTCTTCCTTGGCCTCCTCGATGCCTGCAACGTCGGCAAAGGTAACCTTAATCTGATCCTCGCTCATCAGACGCGCGCGACTCTTGCCGAAAGACATCGCGCCCCGACCACCACCACCACCCTGCATCTGGCGCATGAAGAATATCCACAGGCCGATGATAAACAGGAAGGGAAACCAGGAGATGAATATCTGTGTCCAGATGGACTGTTTCTCGGGTGCCTTGGCGTTGATCCGCACACCGCTGTTGAGCAGTTCACCGATCATGGCCGTGTTATCCGTCTCAGGACTGTAGGTCTTGAACGTGCCACCATTTTCCAGAGTGCCGCTGATGGTACGGCCTTCAATCGTGACATTCTTGACCTGCCCCGACTTCACGTTGCCCATGAAAGCGGAATAAGCGACCGGTGGCACAGTGGTCTTGTGAGAACTGAGATTGTTAAACACGGACATTAAAATGACCGCGATGACCACCCAGAGAATGATGTTTTTGGCTAAGTCGTTCAAAGTTCAAATCCTGAAAAAACCAGTTCGCTCAGTTTCATACGTTACTACACATTATGGTTCCTGGCCAGCAAGTACACCTC
Organism: uncultured Chromatiales bacterium; assembly: GCA_964561765.1. Classification (GTDB taxonomy): domain Bacteria; phylum Pseudomonadota; class Gammaproteobacteria; order DATFLL01; family DATFLL01; genus CAZLQI01. Next base: position 21,010 of record CAZLQI010000020.1, on the reverse strand, counting down.
ACGCGAGCGTGACCGCGAGGCATCCGGTTTGCGACTCAGCACATGTTGAAAATCCTGTCGACACCGCGCCAGCACAGCATCAAACCCTGTGCCTTGAAACGCCTTGATCAACAGATCCCCGCCAGGGCGCAACACCTGACGGGCAAACTCCAGACTTAGCTCACACAAATACATGGCGCGTGGCTGATCCACCGCCTTCACACCACTCATATTGGGGGCCATATCCGAGATTACAAGATCGATCGGAGTTCCGCCAATACGCTCCAGCAGCGCATCCAGTACGATCTGTTCGCGGAAATCTCCCTGCAACACCACCACCCCAGCCAATGCGTCCATGGGCAGTATATCCAGCGCGAACACCCGGCCCTGACTGCCGACCTTGTGTGCCGCATACTGTGACCAGCCTCCCGGCGCCGCACCCAGGTCGACGACCGTTATCCCCGTGCGCAGCAAGCGATCCCGCTCATCGATGGCGATGAGTTTGTAGATGGCACGCGAACGATAACCTTCGCGCTGCGCCCGCCGCACATAAACGTCCTCGAAATGTTCTCGTAACCATTTCGGGCTGCTCTTGCTACGCGCCATGGCCCTTGATCCGTCTATCCTGTCCCGCCTCAGCCCTGTTTATCTGCATCGGACTGACGGTGTTTTGTCGTTCCTACAGGGCCAGCAAACGCTGCACCCACCAGACAATCCAACACCCCGAAGCCGGTCAACCCGACCACTTGGGCGCCTGACCCGGACACCAGACGTACCACCAGCAAACAGGGGGAAATCAGCGGTGATCCTCCGCAGGCTTCGCGTTACACTATCGGCCTTTTCGCACTCTTTCATAAGGCACTACCTACATATCATGCCACTCAAGACCCGTCACATTCGTCAACTGCGTAGTCTGGCGCACCACTGCAAACCGGTTGTCATCATTGGTGGCGCAGGCCTGAGCGGTGCCGTCCTCACCGAGATAGACCTCGCGCTGGCGCAGCATGAGCTGATCAAAGTCCGGGTCAATGCCGCCGATCGCGCGCAACGCGAGGCCTTCATCACGACCATCACCCAACAGACAAGCGCCGAGGTGATACAGCGCATCGGCCATATCGCGGTCTTTTATCGTCGTGCGAAGAAACCCGTTATTACACTGAATTGAGGCCCAACCCGTCAACGCATCCACGCCCTCTGGCCGGGGGACGGCGGATAGGACCGGTGCTATCCCGAGCATACCCCTAGAGATAACGAACGCCGACAACCTCGTATTGCTTGACGCCACCCGGGGCCTGAACAGAGGCGATGTCACCTTCCTTGCATCCAATAAGGGCACGGGCGATCGGGGAGTTTACCGATATTTTCCTTGCCTTGATATCCGCCTCGTCCTCACCCACGATTTGATAAGACACCGCATCACCCGAACTCTCGTCAATTAATTCGACCGTAGCACCAAACACGACCTTGCCATTGGTGTTGAGTTTAGTGACATCAATGATCTCGGCGTTGGAGAGTTTGCCCTCGATCTCCTGAATCCGTCCCTCAATGAAACTCTGCTGTTCGCGGGCGGCATGGTATTCAGCGTTTTCCTTGAGATCGCCATGCTCGCGCGCATCGGCAATGGCCTGAATGACGCGCGGGCGCGCAACGCTCTTGAGCTCGGTAAGTTCTTCGCGTAGTTTCTCGGCGCCATGTGCAGTAAGCGGTATCTTGTTCATATCAGTGGCAACTCCTGGTGCAGATCCTGCAATCGATTCACTGCTGTCAAATCCAGCTGTTTCAACGCCTGACAGGTGGCATCGGCACCCGCCAGAGTCGTGGTATAACTGATCTTGTACTGTAAGGCCTCACGCCGGATGGTGTAGGAGTCGGCGATGGCCTGCTTGCCCTCGGTCGTATTGATAATGAGAGCGATCTCATCATTCTTGATCATATCAACGATATGCGGGCGCCCTTCCGTGACCTTGTTCACCGCCCGGCAGATAACCCCTTCGGCTTCAAGATGGCGTGCCGTACCGTGCGTCGCCACGATCTCGAAACCCAGTTCCAGCAACTGGCGGGCCACCCGTACTGCGCGCGGCTTGTCCGCATCGCGCACACTCAAAAAGGCACGCCCTCCGCGCGGCAGGATGACACCGGCTCCCTGCAGGGCCTTGGTAAAGGCCTCGGCAAAATTACGCCCGATCCCCATGACCTCACCCGTGGACTTCATCTCCGGGCCCAGAATAGGGTCGACTCCCGGGAACTTGATAAAGGGAAAGACCGCCTCCTTCACCGAGTAATAATCCGGCACCCGCTCCCGCGTTACACCCTGCGCGGCCAGTGTCTTGCCGACCATGCAGCGCGCACCCACCTTCGCCAATGCCAAACCGGTGGCCTTGGAAATGAACGGCACAGTGCGTGAAGCACGCGGATTGACCTCCAAAACATAGATCGTTTCGCCCTGAATAGCGAACTGCGCATTCATCAGACCCACGACTTGCAACGCCTGTGCCAATTGTCGCATCTGTTTCCGCAAGCGCTCCAATACCGGCTGACTTAAACTGTAAGGCGGCAGCGAACAGGCAGAATCGCCGGAGTGCACACCGGCCTGCTCAATATGTTCCATGATCCCCCCGATGATGACATCGTGTCCGTCGCATACGGCGTCGACGTCGACCTCGATGGCATCGTCAAGAAAATGGTCAAGGAGCACCGGGGAGTTATTGGAGACCTTGACCGCATCGCTCATATAACGACGCAGCTCCTCTTCATTGTAGACAATTTCCATGGCGCGACCACCGAGCACATAGGAGGGACGCACCACTAACGGGTAGCCGATATCCCCAGCCAGGCGCACGGCTTCGGATTCAGCGCGGGCGGTACAATTCGGTGGCTGCAACACATCCAGGCGCGCGAGCAGTTTCTGGAAGCGTTCGCGGTCCTCAGCCAGATCGATGCAATCCGGTGTCGTACCGATAATGGGCGCGCCAGCGGCTTCCAGGGCTCGGGCCAACTTCAACGGCGTCTGCCCACCGTACTGGACAATGACGCCCCTGGGCTGTTCCAGCGCAATAATCTCCAACACGTCTTCCAGCGTCAGCGGCTCGAAATACAGCCGATCGGAGGTATCATAATCGGTGGAGACCGTCTCCGGATTGCAGTTGACCATGATGGTCTCGTAGCCATCCTCGCGCAGGGCCAACGCAGCATGCACGCAGCAATAATCGAACTCGATACCCTGACCTATGCGGTTGGGACCACCGCCGAGCACGATAATCTTCTCGCGATCGGTGGGCGCCGCCTCACACTCTTCTTCATAGGTGGAATACATATAGGCGGTCGAGGAGGCAAACTCCGCCGCACAGGTGTCCACCCGCTTGTAGACCGGACGCACACCCAAGGCATGGCGACGCTCGCGCAGTGCACACTCGTGTGTGCCCAGCAACGTGGCCAGACGACGATCAGAAAAACCCATGCGTTTGAGACCGCGCAGGGTGATGGCATCGATGTCATCGAGGGTACCCCCCGCTTGGCGCTGCACGACCAGCACACCTTCCGCCATGACAATTTCCTCGATCTGGCTTAAAAACCAGGGATCGATATGGCTCAGTGCATGGATATCCTCCAGCGACAACCCGGCACGGAAGGCATCACCGACATAACGGATACGTTCGGACCCGGGCAGGCGCAGTTCCTGCTTGATTGTCCCCAGTGCGGTGGGCTGCTCAAGATCAATGATCTCATCGAGACCGTCAATCCCGGTCTCCATACCACGCAGCGCTTTTTGCAGCGATTCCTGGAAGCTGCGCCCGATGGCCATCACCTCGCCCACCGACTTCATCTGGGTAGTAAGGCGATCATCGGCACGGGGAAATTTCTCGAAGGTGAAACGCGGCACCTTGGTGACGATGTAGTCGATGCTCGGTTCGAACGAGGCCGGGGTCAACCCGCCGGTGATCTCGTTTCTGAGTTCATCGAGGGTATAACCCACGGCCAGCTTGGCCGCCACCTTGGCAATAGGAAAGCCGGTCGCCTTGGAGGCCAGTGCCGAGGAACGCGACACGCGCGGATTCATCTCGATGATGATCATCTGTCCATCGTCCGGATTGATGGCAAACTGGACATTGGACCCGCCAGTGTCCACTCCGATCTCGCGCAACACCGCCAGCGAGGCGTCACGCATGATCTGATATTCCTTGTCGGTCAGCGTCTGGGCTGGGGCCACGGTAATGGAATCACCGGTATGCACGCCCATCGGGTCTAAGTTTTCGATGGAACAGATGATGATGCAATTGTCCTTGTGATCGCGCACCACCTCCATTTCGAACTCTTTCCAGCCGATGACGGACTCCTCGATGAGCAGTTCATTGGTCGGTGAGAAATCGAGCCCACGTTCACAGATGTCGGTGAACTCCTGCTTGTTGTAGGCAATGCCGCCGCCGCTGCCGCCCATGGTGAAAGAGGGGCGAATGATGGTCGGAAAACCGATCTGGGCCTGCACCTGGATGGCCTCCTCCATGCTGTGCGCCACTCCGGCGCGCGGCATCTGCAAACCGATCCTGATCATGGCATCGCGGAATTTTTCCCGATCTTCGGCCTTGTCGATGGCCTCACGCGAGGCACCAATGAGTTCTACACCAAACTGTTCAAGCACCCCTTCGCGCACCAGATCCAGGGCACAATTGAGCGCCGTCTGTCCGCCCATGGTGGGCAACAGGGCATCAGGGCGCTCGATGTCGATAATCTTGGCCACCGTCGACCAGATGATAGGCTCGATGTAGGTGGCATCGGCCATCTCGGGGTCGGTCATGATGGTGGCAGGATTGGAATTGACCAAAACGACCCGGTAGCCTTCCTCACGCAGTGCCTTACAGGCCTGGGCGCCGGAATAATCAAACTCGCAGGCCTGACCGATAACGATGGGTCCGGCACCGATGATGAGAATACTTTTTATGTCAGTTCGTTTCGGCATGATGTCTGTTCGCTGGCCTGATGTGAGGTCGCTGATCCCGGCTAACGCAGCGCGGCCCAGAATCGCCCGGAACGGGGTGGGGTGCCCCGTGCGCTCAGCTCATCCGTTCCTTGAGCAGCGTAATAAAATGCTCGAACAGGGGCGCCATGTCATGAGACCCCGGGCTGGCCTCGGGATGCCCCTGGAAGCTGAATGCGGGGTGGTCGATGTGCTGCACCCCTTGCAGGGTGCCATCGAACAGCGAGCGGTGTGTAGGCTGCAACTGGGCAGGCAGGCTCGTCTCATCGACCGTGAAACCGTGATTCTGGCTGGTGATGATCACCTGCCCGTTGGCCAGGTCCTGCACCGGATGGTTCGCTCCGTGGTGGCCAAACTTCATCTTCACCGTCTTCGCCCCGCTGGCCAAGGCCAGGAGCTGGTGACCCAGACAGATGCCAAAGAGGGGTAGATCGGCCTCGAGCAACTCGGTAATGGCAGCGATGGCGTAGTCACAGGCAGCCGGATCGCCCGGGCCATTGGACAAAAACACGCCATCGGGCTTGAGGGCGAAGATCTCACTGGCGGGTGTGCGTGCCGGCACCACCGTTATACGGCAGCCGCGGTCGACCAGCATACGCAGGATATTGCGTTTGATGCCGTAGTCATAGGCCACAACATGAAAAGTCAGCTTCCCATCGACAGGGTGGGCCACCGGCGGCATACCCTGCGCCAGTGTCCAGCTGCCCTGGACCCATTCGTAGGGCCGACTCGTGGTGACCTCGCAGGCCAGATCCATGTCCTTGAGGCCAGGAAAACCGCGTGCTGCGGCCACTGCCACCTCGGCATCGATGTCCGGGCCAGCGATCAGACAACCATTCTGCGCGCCCTTGTCGCGCAACAGGCGGGTCAGCCTGCGGGTATCGATACCGGCGATGGCCACCCGCCTATGACGGCACAGATAGGCACCCAACGGCTCGCGCGAGCGCCAACTACTGGCCAACCGCGGCAGGTCACGGATGACCAACGCGCTGGCCATGATCCGCGCAGATTCCTCGTCGTCCTCATTACAGCCGACATTGCCTATATGGGGGTAGGTCAGGGTGACGATTTGCTTGAAATAGGAGGGATCGGTGAGGATCTCCTGGTAACCGGTCATAGCGGTGTTAAACACCACTTCACCCACAGCCTGCCCGTCCACACCAATGGATTCACCGCGCAACAAAGTGCCATCTTCAAGGGCCAATAGGGCGGGCGTCGCCAAAAAAACCTCCGCAGTCAGATGTGCAAAGCGGGAGGCACCGGTCCGGGGCCCCCCGCTCGCGAAATCGCGTCGTCAATATAGAATAGCAAAACCGCGCAAATTCTACTGCACCACCCTCCGGGTGTCCATGACTGACTGAGGTCTGAACCCCGAACCATGAGGACTGAGGACCAAGGACTTGGGGCGGAACTGCGAGGACTGGAGTTTTGATCCCAAATTCCAAATCCTGTCAACCACTCACCGCTTTTTAAATCCCCAAGACATCTTGCATGTCAAACAGTCCGTGCGGCTGGTCCATAATCCAGTCGGCCGCCCGCATCGCCCCCTTGGCAAAGGTCATACGACTGGATGCCTTGTGGGTGATCTCCACGCGCTCACCGATGTCAGCAAACATCACCGTGTGCTCACCCACGATATCGCCCGCGCGGATGGTCTCAAAACCGATGGTGGCGCGCTTGCGCTCGCCGGTCTGCCCCTGACGGCCGTACACGGCACAGTCCTTGAGCTCACGTCCCAGCGCGCTGGCCACCACCTCACCCATGCGCAGGGCGGTACCGGAGGGAGCATCCACCTTGTGCCGGTGATGGGCCTCGATCACCTCGACATCGACCGTGTCACCCAGCACCCGCGCCGCCGTATCAAGCAGTTTGAGACACAGATTGACCCCGACACTCATATTGGGTGCGAACACAATGCCTATCACTACAGCGGCCTGGGCAATGGCCTCACGCCCCGCTGTATCAAAGCCGGTGGTACCAATCACCATGCGCCGGCCGCCGGCCTGACAGATCGCCAGGTTGGCCAGTGTTACCGCCGGTCGGGTAAAGTCGATAAGCACATCGAAATCGTCGCATAGCGATTCCAGACGATCGGCAATCGTGACACCCAGGTGTCCGACTCCGGCCACCTCACCGGCATCCGCGCCGATGACACTGCTGCCCGAGCGCTCGATGGCCACCGTAACCCGCATGTCTGTCTGCTGGGCAGTCGCCTCAATGAGGGTACGCCCCATGCGCCCGGCTGCGCCGGTAATCGCCACTCTGATCATCGACTCCCCTACCTCCTGTACTGTTTAGTGCGACCAATGTGGCCGGGCCACCGGGAAAATGGCATAGGGTCAACGGCATCGTGAGGGTGAGATGGCCTCCACCGTTGCGCTCAGGACACCATATCGTCAAAGAATTTTTTTACCCCGTCCCACCAGGAAGTAGCACGGGGATTGTGCTTGTCGGCACCGTCCACGAGCGTCTGGTCGAACTCGGTAAGCAGTTCCTTCTGCTGGGCGCTCAGATTGACGGGGGTCTCGACGATGACCCGGCACAACAGGTCGCCGACACTGGTGCCGCGCACCGATTTCACCCCCTTGCCGCGCAGACGGAACAGCTTACCGGTCTGGGTCTCATGGGGCACCTTGAGTTTGACTCGCCCCGCCAGGGTGGGCACATCCAGTTCACCGCCCAGGCTCGCGGTGATGAAGCTGATCGGCACCTCGCAGTAGAGGTCATTGTCCTGGCGGGTGAACAGGGAGTGGGCACGCACATTGATGTGGACATAGAGATCGCCCGATGGTCCACCACTCTCACCCACCTCGCCCTCACTGGCCAGACGGATGCGATCACCGCTGTCCACACCGGCCGGAACCTTGACCGACAGGGTTTTGTGCTCCTCGACCCGGCCATGACCGCGGCAAGCAGTACAGGGGTCGGTAATCAGGGTACCCGTGCCGTGGCAACGTGGACAAGTCTGCTGGAGCGAGAAGAAACCTTGCTGCATACGCACCTGACCGTGACCACCACAGGTGGGACAGGTGCTGGGACGGGTTCCCGGCTTGGCCCCGCTGCCACCACAGGTCTCGCAGGCCGACAGGGTGGGCACCCGGATCTTGACCGTTGTCCCGCGCACGGCCTCTTCCAGCGTGAGGTCGAGATTGTAGCGCAGATCAGCGCCGCGGTAGACACGATTACCACCACGTCCGCCACCGCCGAAAATGTCACCGAAGACATCACCAAAGACATCGCTAAAACTGGCCCCGGCACCACTAAAACCACCGGCACCACCAACCTGGTCCACGCCCGCGTGGCCAAACTGATCATAGGCCGCACGCTTGCGCGCATCGATCAACACCTCGCAGGCCTCCTTGGCCTCCTTGAATTTCTCCTCGGCATTGCTGTCATCCGGGTTGCGGTCCGGATGGAATTTCATGGCTAGGCGTTTGAAGGATTTCTTCAGTTCGGCCTCGCTGGCGTTTTTCGCCACACCCAGCACTTCGTAGTAATCGCGTTTTGGCATAATGAGTTACTTTCGCCCTCCGGGACGCCCCGCGGGTCGCAGAAACGCCAACAGCAGCGGCGGGCATGTCCTGTTGCATGCCCACCGCCGCTGCGACGCGGTCAAACGCGGACCCGGTCAGACCGGGTCACGCCAACCTGATGAGTTATTTTTTCCCTTCGTTGACTTCTTCGAACTCGGCATCAACCACATCATCCGCCGGTTTGCCTGAAGCATCTCCCTCGGTGGCATCCGCCGCGCCTTTGCCACTCGCCTGGTCGCCCTGCTGCTGCGCATACAGGCGTTCAGCCATCTTGGCCGAGGCCTCACTCAGGGCCTTGGTCTTTGCCTCGATGGCGTCATTGTCGTCGCTCTTGAGCGCCTCATCCAGGTCATTGATAGCCGCCTCGATGGCCGATTTTTCTTCGGCCTCGAGCTTGTCACCGAGCTCCGTCATAGACTTGCGGGTGGCATGGATCAGGTTCTCGCCCTGGTTACGGACCATGACCAGTTCATGGAACTTCTTGTCCTCGGCGGCGTGTGCCTCGGCATCCTTGACCATTTGTTCTATCTCTGTATCACTCAGCCCGGAGGATGCCTTGATAATGATCGACTGTTCCTTACCGGTGGCCTTGTCCTTGGCGGACACATTCAGGATGCCGTTGGCATCGATATCGAAGGTCACCTCGATCTGCGGCATGCCGCGCGGAGACGGCGGAATATCGCTCAGATCGAACCGCCCCAATGACTTGTTGGCCGAGGCCATTTCGCGCTCGCCCTGCAACACGTGCACAGTCACGGCGGTCTGATTATCGTCCGCCGTGGAGAAGGTCTGCCCGGCCTTTGTCGGGATGGTGGTATTCTTCTCAATGAGCTTGGTCATCACGCCACCCAGGGTCTCGATACCCAGCGACAGCGGGGTGACATCGAGCAGCAATACGTCCTTGACCTCGCCACCGAGCACACCGGCCTGAATGGACGCGCCCACCGCCACGGCCTCGTCAGGGTTGACGTCATGGCGCGGCGCCTTGCCGAAGAAGTTCTTGACCGCCTCCTGCACCTTGGGCATACGGGTCTGGCCACCGACGAGAATGACGTCGTCAATATCGGAACCCGACAGACCGGCATCACTGAGCGCAATCTTGCACGGTTCGATGGTCCGCGCGATCAAGTCCTCGACCAGGGCCTCCAGCTTGGCCCGCGTCACCTTGATATTAAGATGCTTGGGTCCGGCGGCATCCGCCGTGACATAGGGCAGATTGACCTCGGTCTGCTGACTGGAGGACAGCTCAATCTTGGCCTTCTCGGCACCTTCCTTCAGACGTTGCATGGCCAGCGGGTCGCCGCGCAGATCGATGCCCTGCTCCTTCTTGAACCCATCGGCCAAGTAGTCGATCAGGCGCTTATCGAAATCCTCGCCACCGAGGAAGGTATCACCGTTGGTCGACAGCACTTCAATCTGGTGCTCACCATCGATATCGGCAATCTCGATGATGGACACATCAAAGGTGCCGCCACCCAGGTCATAGACCGCGATTTTGGAATCGCCGCGTTTCTTGTCCATGCCGTAGGCCAGGGCCGCTGCAGTCGGCTCATTAATGATCCGCTTGACCTCCAGACCGGCAATCTTGCCCGCATCCTTGGTGGCCTGGCGCTGGGAATCATTAAAATACGCTGGCACGGTGATCACCGCCTCGCTCACCGGTTCGCCCAGGTAGTCCTCAGCGGTCTTCTTCATCTTCATCAGCACGCGCGCGGAGATCTCCGGGGCCGCCATCTTCTTGCCCTTGGCCTCGACCCAAGCATCACCATTGTCCGCCTTGACGATCGTGTAGGGCACCAGGTTAATGTCTTTTTGCACCTCTGCATCGGTGAACTTGCGCCCGATAAGCCGCTTGACGGCGTAGAGGGTGTTGTTCGGGTTGGTGACTGCCTGGCGTTTGGCCGAGGCGCCGACGACGACCTCATCGTCGTTGGTAAAGGCCACCGTGGAGGGGGTGGTGCGATCACCCTCACTGTTTTCGATCACCTTCGGTTTACCACCTTCCATCACCGCGACACAGGAATTGGTGGTCCCCAGGTCTATACCGATAATTTTGCCCATTGTGTGTCTTCTCCAGGTTCTGTACGCGGTCCCTACAAGGGCGAACACGTGCAATTAAAGCCATAACTGCGCCAAAAATTGGGTTCGGCGCAGGGAATTTCAAGCCTTTTCGTCGAATTGACCGCCCGCGCTGCCTGCCGGTGGTTTGGCAACCACCACCATTGCCGGGCGAATCAGGCGGTCATTAAGCAGGTAGCCCTTCTGCATGACCGCCAGGACGGTATTCGGTGCAACCTCGGCATTCTCCTGCATGCTCATGGCCTGATGATGCTCCGGATTGAAGGATGCGCCCTTCGGGTGCACTTCGGTGATACCGAATTTCTCCATTGCCGACGTCAGCATCCTAAGCGTCAACTCGGTGCCCTCGCGCAGCTTCTCCGCCTGCCCCTGCGTCGTCGGGACAGCGCTCAGGCCCATTTCCAGGCTATCCCTGACCGGCAGGAGTTCCTGGGCAAAGCGCTCCAGGGCATATTTGTGGGCGTTTTCCAGTTCCCGTTCCGAGCGTCGGCGCAGGTTTTCCAGTTCGGCCTGAGAGCGCAGTAGCTGCTCCCAATGAGCCTGTGCCTTTGCCTCAGCCTCGGCCAGTCGCTGGTCACGATCATCGGCTGGCGTATCGGTCACGGGCGCCTCATCGTGTCCCTCCGGGGCGGCCTCGTCATACGTTTCCGGTATCTCGCCCGGCTGGTTCTCGGCCTGGTTCTTGGTCATAGATTCACTCCAAAACAAACAGTTAGCTGAATTGCGTCACACCCACCACCGACGCCCAGACAGTCAAATGCCCACCCTGCCGATTGCGCGCAGCGCCATCTGGCCAATTATATGGGGGATCACCCGGCCCACTTCAAGGGGGGCGTAAGCGCAACGCACAACACCCGCTCACACCCCGGGCTTGAGCGCCGAACCCAGCAAGCGCGCCGTCACATCGACAATGGGAATAATGCGATTGTAGGCCATGCGGGTCGGGCCGATAACCCCGAGCACACCCACCACCTCGCCATCGACCTCATAGGGTGAAGCCACGACGGAACACTCGTCCAGCACCTGATACCCGGATTCCTCACCAATGAATATCTGCACTCCCTGTGCATGCAGGGATTGATCGAGGAGGTGGAGGATATCACGCTTGGAATTGAAGGCATCGAACAACTGGCGCAGCCGCTCGATATCACTCATCTCCGCATAGCTCATCAGATTGGTCTGGCCCGAGACGACGAAGTCATCGCCCTGCGCCTCATTGGTAAAGATTTGCCCAGCCACATCAATGGCGTTTTGCATGATCCGGTTCATGTCTTCACGGGCAACCCGCATGTCATGCAATAACTTGTCACGCAACGCCTCAATTTCACTGCCGATGCATTCACGGTTCAGATAATTGGCCACCTCGTGCAGCTCCTGAGGGCTGTAGGGCCGACTCGTGTGCAGAATACGGTTTTGTACCTCACGCTCATTGATGACCAGAATGGCCAGGATCTTGTTGGCCGACAGGGGCAGGAACTCGACATGGCGCAGGGTCAGCCGTTCCCGGCGTGGTATCATGACCACACCGGCCAACTGGGTCACCTCCGAGAGCAGTGAACTCGCCGAGGTCAGCAGGGCATCGACATTGACATCCGGGTCTAGCTTGATACGCAGCCGCTCGAGCTCCTTGTGGCTGAGCGACTTGACGGTGAGCAGGGTATCGACAAACAGGCGATACCCCAGGGCGGTAGGCACGCGCCCGGAGGAGGTATGCGGTGACCTGATCAACCCGAGGTCTTCGAGGTCGGCCATGACATTACGCACCGTTGCAGAACTCAGCGAGAGTCCACTGTCGCGTGCCAGTATGCGTGAGCCCACCGGCTGACCATCGCTGAGATAGTGTTCCACCAACGCCTTGAACAGACGCTGCGCGCGGTCGCTGATAACGGTGTCTTGACTCACGAAAAATACCTATAATGTCCGTCTCGGCAAGGCGAAGGATACCCCGGACCCGGTATACGACTGCCGGAATCCAGGTCGGCACACACGGCCATCCGGTCCCGCTGGAACCGGTACCCCTCGTGCAATGACAGGTGTGACAAAGGACGAAGTTGGCACTCAAGAATATAGAGTGCTAAGAGCAAAAAACTACCAAGACTACAGCATAGTGTCAAGAAGCCGTGGTGGTTGGCGACACCAGGGCATCATGCTAAGTTTGTGCAAAATCGGAGGAAATCATGCCTGACGCCTTCAAGACCATCGGGATTATCGGGAAATACGGTGACCCCAGTGTCGGTGGTACCGTCCAGCAACTTAGCCAGTATCTGCAAGGACGCAATCACGAGGTCGTCCTTGATGCGTCGAGCGCCGACATCCTTCCCGGGGGCGGACTCGAGGTCGTGGATCGCACGGAACTGGGGACACGCTGCGATCTCGCCATGATCGTCGGTGGTGACGGTACCCTGCTGAGCGCTGCCCGCACCCTGGCTGAGTATGATCTGCCCCTGCTTGGCATCAATCTGGGCCGCCTGGGCTTTCTGGTGGACATCTCTCCCCACGAGATGATCGAACGCCTGGATGATATTCTCGCCGGCCACTACTTGGACGAACACCGCCTGATGCTCCACACCACCATCCACCATGAGGGTGAACAGGCCAGCGATAGCGAGGCCCTCAACGATGTGGTGGTGCACAAGTGGGAAGTGGCGCGCATGATCGAGGTCGAGACCTACATCGACGGCTACTTTCTTACCACCATGCGCTCGGACGGGCTCATCGTCGCGACCCCGACCGGCTCCACTGCCTACGCCCTGTCCGGGGGGGGACCCATACTGCACCCGACCCTCAACGCCATGGTGCTGGTCCCCATCTGTTCACACACCATGAGCAACCGGCCCATCGTTATCGGTGGCGACAGCCGCATCGAGATCGTCATCACTGACACCCCGTACTCCCATGCCCAGGTGACCTGCGACGGGCAGATCAACCTCGGTCTGGTCTCGGGAGATCGCATCTGCATCCGCAAACACGAACACGCGGTACGCCTGCTCCATCCCGCCGACCACGATCACCTGGAAATTCTGCGTGCCAAACTGCACTGGGGCGAGAAACTGTGATGTCCCACGCCACGCCATTCCCCTGCCATCACAAACAGAACCTGCGGGCAGTTTCCACCTTCCGGTGAAATAGCGGGCCTATGCTGACTCATATCCAGCTTCGCAACTTCGCCATTGTCGAACAGCTCGCGCTGGACCTTCACCCCGGCTTCACTGTGCTCACTGGCGAGACCGGTGCCGGCAAGTCTATTCTGCTCGATGCACTGGGGCTCGCCCTGGGTGATCGCGCCGAGGCCAGCGTGATTCGCCACGGTGCCGATCGCGCCGAGATCAGCGTCCGTTTCGACCTCGGCGCCCTGCCCGAGGCCGCCGACTGGCTACGCGAGCACGAACTCGATACCGATGATGAATGCCTCATCCGCCGTACCGTCAACCGCTCCGGCCCCTCACGCGCCTACATCAATGGCCAACCCAGCCCGGTGCAGACCCTGCGCGCACTCGGCGATTTACTCGTCGACCTGCATGGCCAGCATGAGCACCAGTCATTGCTGCGCCGCGACGCACAACGCCAACTACTCGATGATTACGCCAGCCACGACGACCTGGTGCACCAGGTCACAGAGACCTACCACGCCTGGAAGGCCCGTGCGGTGGAACTCGAACGACTCGGCGGCAACGCCGCCAACCGCGAAGCCCGCCTGGAGCTGCTGCGCTACCAGATCGGGGAACTCGATGCCCTCGCGCTGGCGCAAGGCGAACTCGCAAGTCTCGGGCGGGAACACATCCGCCTCGCCCATGCCCAGCAACTGCTGGAGACCGGCCAATCAACCCTGCAACAACTCGATGACGACAACGACGCCACCCTGAGCAATCAACTTGGCCACTGTCTCAGCGAGCTGCAAGGGCTTGAGCGCATCGACAACGCACTGGGTTCCACCACTGAGCTGCTCGGTAGCACACTCATACAGCTCCGTGAGGCGGCCAGCGAACTGCGCCACTACCTGGATCGCATCGATCCGGACCCGGAACGGCTCAACGTGGTCGAACAACGCCTGGAGTGTATTCACGACCTGGCACGCAAACACCACATCGCCCCGGAAAACCTTGCCGCCCTGCTCCCCGAGTTACAGCGCAAACTCACCGGACTGGAGGACGCCGACAGCCATCTGAACGCGCTACAGGTGGAAACCGCCGCACTCACCGCACGCTATCAGACCCAGGCCGAGGCACTCAGCAAGAGCCGGCACAAGGCGGCAAAAGAACTGGCCGGCAAAATCACCGCACGGATACAGGAACTGGGCATGGAGGGCGGACACTTCGCCATCGACTTCGAGGCCTTGCCGCTCGAACGGGCCTCGGCGCTCGGGTTGGAGCGCGTGGAATTCCGGGTCAGTGCCAATCCCGGCCAACCGCTTCAGCCATTGACCAAGGTCGCCTCCGGTGGTGAACTCTCACGCATCAGCCTCGCCATCCTGGTCATCTGCGCACAGCGCGCGCGCATCCCGACCCTGATCTTCGATGAGGTCGACGTCGGCGTCGGTGGTCGGGTGGCCGAGATTGTCGGCATGCAACTGCGTGCCCTGGCCCACAACCGCCAGGTGCTCTGCGTCACGCACCTTGCACAAGTCGCCACACAGGGCCAGCACCACTTGCAGGTCAGCAAGGACAAGGCGAAAAACACCACTTCGACCCGCATCGTGGCCCTGTCCGCCGAACAGCGCATCGACGAAGTCGCGCGCATGCTCGGGGGTATCGAGATCACCCCGCAGACCCTGTCCCATGCCCGCGAGATGATCGCGCGCGCCCGGTCCTGAATCTCGCCCGGGGCACACTCCGGCATCCGACCCGGCACACATTCTCCCGACCTGGAAAAGACTCAATCACAGTGAAGAGTAAACCGCGCTCGACCAGGAATGGCCATTTTGCGGTCTGCCAGACTAGTGCTTGCGGCAATCGGCACAGATACCGTAGATATACAGGGAATGGTCGGTAATGGAATAGCCCGCCTCTTCGGCAATTCGGCGCTGGCGTTCCTCGATCACCTCATCGACAAACTCATCAACCCGCCCACACTGCACACACAAAATATGGTCGTGGTGTTCACCCTCATTGAGCTCGAACACCGAATGCCCACCTTCAAAATGGTGCCGACTGACCAGACCGGCGGCCTCAAACTGGGTCAGGACCCGATAGACGGTCGCCAACCCGACCTCTTCGCCCGAGTCCAGCAGCGCCTTGTAGACATCCTCCGCACTCATATGGCGCAGACTGGTATATTCCAGGATACCAAGGATCTTGATACGCGGTAACGTTGCCTTCAGGCCCACCTTTTTTAGGTCCTGGCTTTCCATATTCGTCTCTCTTACACGCTGTACATCGGGACCGGTTGCGGTATCATGTGCGCCCCAGCCGTTACACTGAAACAATACTAGCACAGATGAAAAAGCGTCTCATTCTCGGTTTTTTACTCGTTGTACTCCTCAGTGGCTGCTCCATCTACACACTGGATATACAACAGGGCAACATCATCGAGCCGCACAAAGTGGCCTTGTTGCAACCCGGCATGGACAAGCAGAAAGTACTCTTCATCATGGGCACCCCACTGCTGCGCGATCCTTTCCATCCCGATCGCTGGGATTACGTCTATACGAACAAAAAACAGGATAAAAAGCGCCAGGAAAGACACGTCACGCTGTATTTCAACGGCAACACGTTGAGCCGCATCGTCAAACACCCTGCCACACTCTGACTCAACGCGACGGCGCAATCCCGCTGACACCCGCCCCACACGCCTGAGAGGCCACCGGTCTATCGGGGAGCACGCCAAGAACGGTCATCGTTTATGTTGCATTGGCCTACCCTGCGCGGCACGCTGCCTGCGGCTCTCTTTCGGATCGGCAATCAGTGGCCGGTAGATCTCCACCCGATCCCGATCCTTGAGCACCACCGTCAACCTGGTGAGTTTGCCGAAGATCCCGACCTTGTTCACCGCAAGATCGATATCCGGAAAAACCGCAAGCAGGCCAGAGCGCATAATGGCCTCCTCCACACTCGCGCCCGCGTCCATTTCAAACGCAATGATCGGCTGCACATCCGGCATCGCATAGGCGACTTCCACCGTGATACGTCGCCGGGGTTTATCCATAGACGTTCACTGCACGTTGCGTGAAGGCCGCGACCAGCGTATTGGCAATCTGACTGAACACCGGCCCGAGCGTCAGGCTCAGAAATCGGCTGGAGAATTCAAACTCCAGGTCAAAGGTGATACGCGCACCCTCCTCGCCCAATGCATCGAACCGCCAGAAGCCCTCCAGGCGCTGGAACGGCCCCTCGACCAGGCGCATATCGATCATCTTGCCGCGTTGCATTCGATTAAGCGTTGTAAACGACTTGTGCACACCACTGTAGGCAATCTCCAGACGGGCCCGAACCTCATCATCATCACGCATCAGTTCCTGTGCACTGCGACACCATGGCAAAAACTCCGGATAGGTATTGATGTCGTCCACCAAAGCGAACATCTGCATCGGACGATAGGGCACCAGCGCACTTTTATGTATTGTCGTCAAAATCAGCCTCTATATTATGTGTAACATATTGATAAAAATAATGAATACAACCACAGGTGAAATGAAACGAATGACAAAATACCACACTCTGTAGACCCGACCCGCACCCATGCCCAGTTCGTCACACGTACTGGTGCGACTCATGACCCAGCCCGCAAACACGGCAATCAGCAGGCCACCCAGCGGTAACATGATATTGGCCGCCAGATAATCCAGTAAATCAAAAAAAGTCTTGTCCTTGAACAGGGCGAGCCCCGACAGTGGGTGCACCTGCGACCAGATATTGAACGAAAATACGCTCAACAGGCCCAACGCCCAGCTAACACCACCAATGAACAATGCGGCGCGCGAGCGCGTCACTCCGAAATTCTCTACCAGATAGGCCACCGCCGGTTCGATGAGTGAGATACTCGACGTCCAGGCCGCCAAGACCAGCAGCAGAAAAAACAAGGTACCGAACACCACACCGCCTTCCATGTGCCCGAAGGCCAGGGGCAAGGTCTTGAAGATGAGACTGGCACCCTGGTCTGGCGCCAGTCCGTTGGCAAACACCAGCGGGAAAATGGCCATCCCCGCCAACAGGGCGATGAACGTGTCGGCCATGGCGATAATCAGTGTGGTCTTCACAATCGAAGTACGCTGCGGCAGATACGACCCGTAGGTCATGATCGCCCCCATACCCAGACTCAGCGTAAAGAAGGCATGGCCCATCGCTATCAGCACACTGTTGGCCGTCAGGCGGTGAAAATCCGGTTTGAACAGAAAGACCAGGCCCTTGTCAAAATACCCGGTACTCATCGCATAACCAACCAGGAGCAGCAGGATCACCACCAGTGCCGGCATCAGATACCGGGTGGCCCGCTCAAGACCGCCGCGCACCCCCTGCGCCACGACCACCACGGTCAATACGGTAAACACCGTATGCCAGGCAATCATCTTTTCCGGGTCCATCGTGAAATGGCGAAAAATGCTCGCCACACCATCGGCCGTCGCTCCGGTGAACATGCCACTGGCGGTACGCACCATATATGCCACCGCCCAGCCGGCGATGACACTATAAAAGGACATGATCAGAACACCGGCAATCACCCCCATCCAGCCGAGATACTGCCAGAGCGTGCCACAACCAGCCTCCAGCGAGAGGGTTCGCATGGTGTTGATCGGGCTCTGGCGCCCACGCCGACCGAGCAGCAGCTCGGCCATCATGATAGGAACCCCAATCCCAGCCACACACAGCAAATAGACCAGCACGAAGGCGCCACCGCCATTTTCGCCCGTGATATAGGGAAATTTCCAGATAGTGCCCAACCCTACGGCCGACCCCGTAGCGGCCAGAATAAAGGCCCAGCGGGAAGACCACTCCTCATGTGCCGATCTGCGCATCGCCCGCGCCGTATAGTGTCGTGACCGCATGGCCATGATTGTGCGCGGATCCTCTGTCCGTCTCAACTCCGTACCCCGCCCCGTTCCCTGCGCCCCTCATCAAACCGGCCATGACACATGTCCCCAGCCCGGGCAGTCGGATATACTGCGCCCATGGCCAATAAAAAAACCCATACCGGCGGCGCCACCATCGCCTTGAACAAAAAATCCCGTCACGAGTACAGCCTTGAAGAGCGCTTCGAGGCCGGCCTCGTCCTGGAAGGCTGGGAGGTCAAAAGCCTGCGCGCCGGTCGCGTCCAGCTCGTTGACAGCTACGTCATCATCAAGAATCAGGAAGCCTGGCTGCTGGGCGCGCTTATTACGCCCCTGCCCACCGCTTCGACCCACATCCATCCCGACCCCACGCGCACACGCAAGCTGCTGCTGCACCACAAGGAGCTCAACAAGCTCATCGGCACCGTCGAACGCAAGGGCTACGCCCTCGTTCCCACCGCCCTGTACTGGAAGCGCGGTCGCGTCAAACTCGAATTTGCCCTCGCCAAGGGCAAAAAACTCCACGACAAACGCGCCACCGAGAAAGCCCGTGACTGGCAGCGCGACAAACAACGCATCCTGCGCCACGGATAAGCCTTGCCTTACCCCACCCCCGACCGCATATAATAGAAGGCAGTCGGAATACCACCGACTGGAGAAGACCTAAACGGGGGCGACCTGGATTCGACGCGGGTCACGAAACCTAAGGGGCATGCCGAGGTGCAGAGTACCTCGTAAATCCAACTGCAAACCATATAGTTGCCAACGACGACAACTACGCACTCGCTGCTTAAACCCCAGTAGGGTGCCGTCTGACTGAAGCCGTGCTTGTGCGTTCAGACTCAGGCGTCGACTCTCACAAGATCGCGGTGAAGCTCTCCTGGGGTGGAACCGTTAAAACCTTACCGGGATCGCCGCTCGTTTTCCCTGCCTGTCGGGTAGCTTGTGGTTAAACTAATAGACCGGATAAGCATGTAGAACCAAGGGCGGAGTACTTGCGGACGCGGGTTCGATTCCCGCCGCCTCCACCATTTCACAATCTGCTGACAAACCACAGCAGACCATCGCAAACCATTAATAATCAGCCTGTTACGACAGTTTCAGGCTGATTATTTTTGCCTTAAACTGCCCTTCGTTGTCTCTCAATATCCACTTTTTTGCACCGAAACTGCACGCAAATTCAATAACCTTTGTTGCATTCCCAACCACCCCTAAAGTCATTGTGTATCTATCCGATATACAATACAGTAAGCATCATAATAGTTTCTGGATATATTAATATGGTACAGCCAGCAACCCGCACGGCTCCCATCAATTTGCGAGCACTGGAGTCACAACGCAGCCTGATTGACAGGGCCGCCCGCGTATTAGGTAAAAACCGCTCCGATTTCATGCTGGAAACCGCCTGTCGTGAAGCCGAAAATATTCTACTTAATCAGCGACTCTTTAGTCTCAACGAAACAGATTTTGATGCCTTCATGACAACGCTGGATGCCCCAGTCAAAGGCAATCCTGCGCTGCGCAATCTCATGGCGCGCAAAGCACCGTGGGAATAAGCGCCCCCTGCCCCATTATTGTCAGTAGCCATGATGTCACCTCCTTTGATTGTGGAGACACTACACTGAATGACTGGCTGCAGCGTCGTGCAATAAAGAACGAAAACAGCGGAGCCTCACGGACATTTGTCGTCTGTGAAGACAATACCGTTATGGGTTATTACTCATTAACCGTGGGCGCTATCGCCAGAGAAGAGACGTCAGGAAAAGTCCGCCGGAATATGCCAGATCCCATCCCTGTCATGGTGCTGGGGCGATTAACCGTAGATGCTAATTGGCAGGGCAAACAAATTGGCACCGGAATGCTGAAGGATGCCATTCAGCGCACCCTCATCGTTGCCGAACAGGCAGGGATCCGCGCCCTGCTGGTTCATGCATTATCGGATAAAGCCAGGAGTTTTTATCAGCGCAGGGGATTTCACGAGTCCCCGACGAATGACATGACCTTGATGATAACGCTCGACGAAGCCCGAAAGGCTATGACTGAATAAGATTCAGCTAAAAAATACGTGGAGGTTCAAGTCCTCTCCTCGGCACCAAATCAAAGACCATCACAGACCACCAAAAACCACGCAAGACTCTGATCTTGTTACGCTGGCTTTTTGGTAAAAGCATAGAGGTGGCCGTCAAACAGATTGTGGCCTAACTCTGTTTCAACGATGGCGGCTAACCCCCGATGCGCCTTTCTGAAATCGATCGGATCGCGATAGATAAACACCTGTGGCAACGCTTTCGAGGGGCGCATTACGACGCTCATACCAGCCATTCTATGATCTCTCGAGTGAGTTCCAGGGTGTCTGATTGAATACCCTCAACGCGCACACCGCTTGGAAAGCGAATGCTTAGCCCTTGAGACCTGAGGGATCCCCACGAATTTTCAAGCAATATCATCGATTTTATTCGTAAATTG
>CAZLQI010000019.1:0-34382 GCA_964561765.1 uncultured Chromatiales bacterium | reverse complement strand
GAACCAATTTGATCAAACCTCGCCATGAAAGTCTATCTATTTCTTTAATTTCATTTGGTTACCAGAAAAATTCGTGGGGATAACTCAGATTTTAAGGACCTTGTTGTTCAGTGAGTAACAACATCATACAGCCAGCTTGCTAGGAGGCGCAGTTGTTCGAGGTCATTTTCCATTAGGGGGGTAGCATGACCAGCATTCGGCATGGAGAGGATCTTTAACGGTCCATTGTACGCCTTAATGATCTGACGCTGGATGTGGGGCAGTACGGTTTTGTCCTGCTGCGCAGTGATAAAGATGGCGGGAACGGTTGCCTCCCGGGCGTTTGCGAGGCTGTCCAGTTCACGCGGTATCTGTCTGGCGAACACGCGGGTCAACCATTTGAAGTGCCACCAGCCGGATTGTGCCAGAATCACCTCACACAGGGCCGGCGGATTTTGTACCAGCAAGCCATCAACCCGGTGACGCGCTGCGAGGTAAAGCGCGCTAACACTGCCGAGACTGCCGCCAGCAACGATCACGGGGATTTCTCCGGCAATTTTTCGTATCTCATGCAGTGCGCACTCGGCCATTGCCGGTAGTTTTTTCAGACTGGCCGTGCCGCTGCTATTACCGTAGCCAGGAGGGTTAACCGCCCAGATTTCAACACACCGTTGCGACCAACAGTCCTCAACAAAATCGGTTCTGTGCTCTGCACGACTGGCCGTTCCAGGAAACTCCAGCAGGTACAGCCCTGGTACTCCCTGTTTGCCCCGCCCGATGCGGTGCACCCACACTTCCAGTTCACCCTCTCCATATAAGAACCGCGAAGGTCTTCTTTGCGAAGCATGAATATCATGTCGGGTGGATTGAAGAATGAGCCTGTCTGTTAACCAACTTAGAAAGGACATGATGTCTAGACGAAGAATGCAGGGCCGTAGGGCGTTGTACCCTTGTGACTGTAATGGATCCGGTAGCGTTTGCCGTTGTGCCGTTGAAGTAGACCCGCGGCATCGAGTTCAGCAGGGATATCCGGTGGTACGGTCTCGTGGTGTCGCATAATGTAACGCATCGCGAGCGGCGCACACAAAAACAGCCCCCCCAGGCCAGCATGGGCGAATTCTTTCATCCAGACTTCCGTGGCCCCCAGAAGCGGTTCGGGCAGTTTGTCCCGTACCACGCCTTCGTCCTGCCCATTGGCAATTAGCCGTTTCACCGTCAGTAACACGGTGTGGCGCGCCAGGGTTGCGCAGGAACGTACCAGTGGATGGTAGGTGTCTTGCTCGGGGGGAAGCAACACCTGTGCCAGTGCCTGCGGATCGGATGCACGGATACGCTCAAGCAGTTCGTTCCACTGGCGGTGGATATCCCGTTCGGCATTATTACCAGGCGGTGTATGTTTCAACCAAGCCTCCTCTCCACCCGCCAGCATGTGCGCGAGTGTATCGCGTGCCACGCCATCTCCCAGCGTTACCGTCGACCTGAACAGTTCAGCCAGTCCTTCCTTGCCACCCGGTAACCGCAAAGGATAGCAATACCAGTCGCGTCCTTCCAATGCATCCTCCAGAAACTTCTGCGATCCGACAAAGGCACGCAGGCTCAGCCAGTAGATTTGCGCCTCGTCGTCCATCCCCTTGCGAAACGCCCAGCTGACATCCGGGCGCCGCCAGGACACCCAACTGAACACCAGGTCGGGGATCCGTGGATCAGCACCGGTCTCGACACCCGCAAGGTCGAGCAGTTCGGGTTCCTTGCCCGATTCAAAAATGAAACGCAGTTGCACGTGCTGCAGGGGCCCTAGCCGCCCACCCTCACCAAAGGGCACCAGGGTGAATTCAATACTCTCCAGGCCGTCAAGCGGGACCCGCACACTGTGCAGCACGGTGAATTTTTCAAACGGATTACCACCATAGTTGACGTGGCGCAGAACGAAGAAGGCGGGATCACCATACGGTTCGCTGGCTGGCCAGTCGACTAACATCGGGATCGCAGCCGCCATGTATCCTCCGGGGAGGACGTCACGATCGGTGCGCAATCGCATACTTTGCGTCTCGTCCTCTACCCAGGAGAGGATCTGGCTTGGTGTCAGGGTCCTGTACTGGCTGTCAGCGTCGGATTCATTCATGGATATGTCTGATATCCCCCCATTATGATAACTATCTGTGTGCCCCCCCTCCCTGGGGGATCACGGCGATTTGATCAGGTCCTGCACCCACACAGTTGCACCCATCATGCTTGGCGTGCAGTCTACACATTTTGTGCAAAAGTGTGCACCACACGACTAACTGTCGCATAGTGAATGCCGAAGTGCTCCGCGCGATTGCCTTACCCAATTGGCGAAACCCGAGGCATAAGCCTGCGGATTTCGCCGTGCTATCAGACTTCTGCCAACTCTTCTTGTTGCATTCTCTCCTGGATCTCCGGTGGCAGACCTTCAGCCGCTGACTCGATCACACGCGACATCAACATATTCTTCCACCAGTACGTCGATTTAACGCCGCCCACAATATCATCACGCAACTCATCAGATATCCCAAGCTCGACCCGTCTCGCCTCCAACGCACACACCCCTTCCCTGAACTTCATTGATAACGCTGCCGTGAAGTACAACATCCACGCCTCAGAATCCAGTAGCTCAATTTCGGGGAAATAATAGTCTACCGCCATCACGGCATCCAGTTCATACGTCTTCATCTCCTGCACGATTTGAAATACCTGCAACATTTCGCGCTTGTCAAAACCGAAATACATGCTGGCGTGAACATGAAGATCAAGACCGCCAATCCAGGCGATCGCTGCATACGGGTCTGAGTTTGGTAGACTCTCGTGATCTGTTGGCCTGCTCACCCATGACTCGACAGCACAGACCACTGAGCACAACTTCTCCACATACTTGTAATCGCTGAAACTAGTGGCGAATTTTTGATGATCCTTGAAAAAGTTTCTGAAATAGGGTGGATCTAATTTTATTATCGGGTTTAAACTGTCGATGATGGCTTTTCTGGCGTTATCACAATGCGCCCCATCATTCAGACATTCATTTTTCTGCCGCATTGCCGTTCGAAGTGCTTTCATCGCCTCATCTCGATCCCGCCCACTGGTTGTAGTGTCCTTGCGAATATCGCCCATATCTCCTCCATGCTGCTTAAGTTGTTTTGATTTAATCTTTAAATTTAAACATCCAAAACGCTTACCGCACCGCCGCTACCACCGCGGCCAGCAGAGTAAAACCCCATAATGGTATTCGCGTCAATTGATAGGTCAACAAAATGGGATGCAATATACAATACAGACGAAATACCTAGGTATATCAATGGCATATGTTCATACCGTTCGATGAAGGCATTAAGCGATACATACAACGGCCTAGTACCCTAGCGACAAGGAGAAAAAGGCAAAATATGATCTCATGCTATCCTCTCCCCCTACCCCCCCGGGCCCCACATCTCCCTATACTGAGGACACACTCATGACCATGATGATCACCGATTCCGGACTGAAGTATGAAGACCTGACGACCGGCGATGGCGCTACTGCCCAGGCGGGCCACACGGTGACCGTGCACTATACCGGCTGGCTGGAGGATGGAACGAAGTTCGATTCGAGCAAGGACCGCGATCAACCCTTTCAGTTTGCCCTGGGTGCAAGCCAGGTGATTCGCGGCTGGGATGAGGGGGTGGCCGGTATGTGTGTCGGTGGTCAACGCAAACTGACGATCCCGCATCACCTCGGTTACGGTGCCCAGGGTGCTGGCGGTGTCATTCCACCAAACGCCACGTTGATCTTTGACGTCGAACTGCTCAGCGTGGCGTAGGCCCATGCCGGCAACGGTCCCGCAAGCGCCCTGTGCCACGCTCATCACCGAGCAGGTGCGCCAGGCCCTGGCAGAAGACGTGGGTGATGGCGATGTAACGGCGGCACTGATCCCGGCCTCGGCACAGGCCGAGGCCCACGTCGTGTGCCGGGAACCTGCGGTGATCTGCGGGCGGCCCTGGTTCGACGCGGTGTTCGCACAACTCGACCCGACCATCGCGCTCGACTGGTGGGTCGAGGAAGGCACGGCGGTGGCGGCCGATGCGGTGCTGTGTCGACTGCATGGCCCGGCCCGGTCCATGCTCACTGGCGAGCGCACAGCGCTGAATTTCCTCCAGACCTTATCGGGCACGGCGACGCTCACGCGCCACTATGTCGAGGCCGTGCGCGGTACCGGCGTGCGCATCCTCGACACCCGCAAGACCCTACCCGGCCTGCGCCTTGCACAAAAGTATGCCGTACGCTGTGGCGGCGGGCACAATCACCGTATCGGCCTCTACGATGCCCTTCTGCTCAAGGAAAACCACATCCTCGCTGCGGGTTCAATCACGGCGGCGGTAGATGCCGCCCGGCGTATGGCACCGGGACTGTTGCTGGAGGTCGAGGTAGAGCAACTCGACGAGTTGCACGAGGCACTGATGGCCCGGGTGGATCGCCTGTTGCTCGATAATATGTCCCCGGACATGCTGCGCGAGGCGGTACATCTGAGCGCCGGGCGGACGGAGCTCGAGGCCTCCGGCGGCGTGAACCTTGCCAGCCTGCGCACGGTGGCCGCGACCGGAGTCGACTACATCTCCAGCGGCAGCCTGACCAAACATGTGCAGGCCATCGACCTGTCGATGCGTTTCAGTCAGGGTGCTAGCGGCTGATTCTTTCGCACCGGGCCCCACGTTGACACCTTTAAATATACATATCTATCTGCCGTTCAGCCGAACCCCTCCCCTGCACTGGATAGAATACGCTTGAACAGCACCTTCTTTTGTTGACTGATTTACTAGGGTATTATATAGTTCCAGCTATGCTGTCTGCACACCGGGCATCACACCCCAGCGCACAGGCGTCATGCTCTCACTAACGCGTCGCTTGTACCCTTTATTACACCGGTTCCAGCAACCGCGAGCCAGACGAGGCACTACACCATGAGACTGTCGACGAAAGGACGTTATGCCGTTACCGCCATGATGGATCTCGCGCTCCACGATGACCGCGGACCGGTCACTTTGGCCGACATCTCTACCACCCAGGGCATCTCCAACTCCTACCTGGAACAACTCTTTGCCCACCTGCGTAGACACGGTCTGGTCAAGGGGGTGCGGGGACCACGTGGGGGCTACCGCCTGGCGAAACCGGCAGCTGACATCAGCGTCGCCGATATCATCAGTGCCGTCGATGAGAAGGTTGATGCAACCCGGTGCAACGGCCAAGAGGATTGCCAGAACGGTGAACGCTGCCTGACGCATGAGTTATGGATGGATCTGAGCCACTCGCTGTTCAACTTCCTCGACAACATCACCCTGGCCCACTATGTCAACCGTCCACGGGTACACAGTATCGCGGCACGCCAGGACCTCGGCGAGCACGGCAACACGCACAGCAAGCACTGAGTGCGATCTGAGCACGCTCACGGTGTCATCGGTTTATACCCTGGCCAGATCGGGGCAGACCAAGTCGGCTATCGCTTCCCGCTCAGGCCGTTCATGCGAGCGAACAGCACGGGCATCTGCACCAACAGACCGGCAATAATTATGTTCTGCGCATAGATCCGGGTATCAGCATCGAGGGCATATTCCTGTTATCGGCCTGGACCAGGGGTGGACAATACGTGTTAGTCAAACTCGCCCTCCCGATAACACTGCATGTCTTTGGCTGTCAGCATGCATGGGCACAACCACTCAGCGATGTCGGGTGCATGACGATTCTTCTGGCTTGAGCCGCCACCCGGTTATGCGGTCATTACAGGTAAGGACCGGCCCGCAGCCCCCTGCGGAATTCGTGGCCCAATACCGTCAGGCAACGGTTGGGGGGGGGCTTTCTCGCCATCTCAACACCCGGTCAATGCGCTATCATTAATCCCTGAATTTATCTTACCCCACGGTTGCAGGCGGGTTACCAAGCGTTAATACTCAAGCACATCGGTTCACCGTATCATGGACACTTATGCATCTACTGGTTATAGAAGACGACAGTGAAACTGCGGCCTTTCTGCTCCAGGGTCTGAAGGAGAGCGGGCACAGTGTGGACCATGCCGTGAACGGCGATGACGGCCTGCATATGGCGCTTGCGGGCGGCTACGACGCCCTGGTGGTGGACCGCATGTTACCGGGGCGCGACGGGTTGTCGATTATCCGCATGCTGCGCGCGGGAGCCGATCAGACCCCGGCGCTGATCCTCAGCGCGCTTGGCGAAGTCGATGATCGCGTCACCGGCCTGCACGCTGGCGGGGATGACTATCTCACCAAACCCTACGCCTTCTCCGAACTGCTGGCCCGCCTGGATGCACTGGTGCGCCGCGGCCAGCCCGATCAGATCCAGACCCGGCTGCGCATCGCCGACCTGGAACTGGATGTCATCAAGCGCAGCGTCACGCGGGCAGAACAGACCATACGCCTGCAACCTCGCGAGTTCCGCCTGCTCGAATACCTGATGCGCCATGCCGGTCAAGTGGTCACTCGCACCATGTTGCTGGAACAGGTTTGGGACTACCACTTCGATCCCCAGACCAATGTCATCGACGTCCATGTCAGCCGTCTGCGCACCAAAATCGACAAGGGCTTCGATCCCCCCCTGCTGCATACCGAGCGCGGCGCTGGTTACTGTCTGCGTGCTCCACACTAGACTGCTCAAGACCACGGCACTGCGGCTCTCGCTGCTCTATGCCCTGCTTTTCAGCCTGCTCAGCGCCGCCTCGCTGGGTTTCCTGTACTGGGCAACCGGGCATTATATCAATGTCCAGATCAGCACCGGTCTACACACCGAGGTGACGGAGTTACAGGATATCTACACCAGCCACGGTGATACCGCACTGCGCCGGGTGCTGATACGACGCCTGCTCAGCACCCGGAATGACGGCCGACACTATTTTTACAGTCCCACGGACGGTCGGCCCACGCTGGGGGATCTGCACGCCTGGCCCGCCAAGGTACATGCCACCGGCAAGGTGCAAAATGTCTGGATCGACAGCAAACAGCTGCCTCTCAGGGAACAGGGGGATCGGGATCAGGATGACGACCAATACCTGTCGGTGCTGGCCGTCAAGCTGGCGGACGGATCGCGTCTACTGATCGGCCAGACTCTGCACAATGCCGAGGACATTCGCGAATTCATCTTCGGTATTGTCCTCGCCACGCTCGGCGTGACCATCGCCCTCGCCCTGATGCTCGGGGTACTCATGGGCCGCAGTGTTCTGCGACGCATCGATGCCGTAAATCGCACCGCCGGTGAGATCATGGCCGGCGATCTCACCCGGCGCATCCCCGTCACCGGCCGTCAGGATGAGTACGATGAGCTGGCCCTGCGACTCAACGCCATGCTCACGCGCATCGAACAGCTCATGACCGCCATGCGCCAGGTCACCGATAATGTGGCCCATGACCTGCGCAGCCCACTGACCCGGCTGCGCAGCCGACTGGAAGTCACCCTGCTTGAACACCGCGATGAGGCGGAATACCGCGACGCCATGGAGCAGGCCATCAGCGATGCCGATCAGCTGCTCAAGACCTTCAATGCCCTGCTCAGCATCGCCCAGGCCGAGGCCGGCGTGCGCCGTGACGAGGCCGCCCAGGTCGATGTCAGCACCCTGGTCATTGACCTGGGCGAACTCTACAGTGCCGTCGCCGAGGAGGCGGGCCTGCAGCTCGAGGTGCGCAATAGCGCCGCCATCCATCTGCGTGTCAACCGCCATCTGCTGGCCCAGGTCATCGGCAACCTGCTGGAAAATGCCATCAAGTACACACCTCCCACGGGCCACCACCTGACCCTCGCGCTGGCCCGCGACGGCGAACGGGTCCGGCTCAGCGTCAGCGATGACGGACCAGGCATCCCGGCCGAGGCGCGTGAACGCGTGCTCGAACGTTTCGAGCGCCTGGATCAGACCCGCAGCACTCGTGGCAACGGCCTGGGGCTGAGTCTGGTGCGCGCGGTGGCCCAGCTCTACGGGGCACAACTACACCTGCTCGATAACACACCCGGACTGCGCGTGGAGCTGGTGTTCACGCCCGGGCACGACAACACGGCTCAGACCACGACGACACCGGCCTGAGCGACCCACTTGTATGGGCCTCCCCCCCACCGCGATCGGGTCCACCAATGGCACCCTGCCTGCGTTTTTTGGCCACTGAGAGAGAAAAACCGTGTATTATAGGTCGTATCTCCTGACACACCCGGATAAGAACACACACAGAACCGCCTTTTCTGCTGGCCTTCACCAGCGGCCTGAACTCAAGCCATGATGCAATCACATCCCGTATCCGGACGTCAGCGCGCCCTCCTTCTGCTCACCGTCATTGGCGTGATCTGGTTTGCGCTGCTCGGCTATCGCGACCTCATGCAACCCGATGAAGGGCGTTATGCCGAGATCCCCCGCGAGATGGTTGCCACAGGTGATTGGCTCACGCCCCGCCTCAACGACTTCAAATACTTCGAGAAACCTGCTGGCCAGTACTGGCTCACCGCCATCGGTTATACACTGTTCGGCGAGAGCAATACCACCGCCCGCTTGTGGCCAGCCGTGCTCGGTTTTCTCACCTTGCCCTGGATCATGTGGCTCGGCACCCGTCTGTTCAACCGCTCGGCCGGCCTCTACGCCGGACTGATACTGGCCAGCACCGCCCTGTGGGTCTTCCTCTCCCACACCCTGACCCTTGACGCCGGCGTCTCGGCGTTCATGATCTTCGGCGTTGGCGCCCTGCTCATGGCCCAGTCATGTCGCGACAACCCGAGGGCAGTGCGCAACTGGATGTTGTTCGGCTGGAGCATGCTGGCCGTCGCCACGCTGTGGAAGGGGCTCATGGGCATCGTCCTGCCCGCCACGGTGGTATTCCTGTACAGCCTGTGGATGCGGGACTTTCGCTGGTGGCGCCATCTGCACCTGGGCAAGGGCTCGATACTGTTCCTGCTCATCACCGCACCCTGGTTTATTGCGGTGAGCACGGCCAACCCCAGTTTTGCCAGATTCTTCTTCCTGCACGAGCAACTGGAGCGTTTCGCCGAGAAGATCTACCACTACGACCAGCCCTGGTGGTATTACGCCCCGCTGCTGTTCGTCGTCGGCCTGCCCTGGATGGCCAACATCTTCATGGCCCTGTTCCGGCCTGGATTCCGCTCCCAGTATGGGCAGGGACCGCGCTGGTGGGTCACTCGCAGCGCGGCGCATGCCCCGGCCTTCGACCCGGTGCGTTTCCTCTGGGTCTATGTCGTTTTTATTATTGCGTTCTTCTCACTGTCGCACTCCAAGCTGTTGACCTACCTGCTGCCGGTCTACCCGGCGCTGGCCCTCATCGCCGGCCAACGCCTCGGTGCTACCGCCACTGACTGGCGGCAACGCCAGCCCCGCTTTCGTTTCGATACACTCATCACCGCCCTGTTCGGCTTGCTGATGCTGGGCCTGGCCTTCAATCTGCAACACTTTGCCTCATCGCAGATGCCGCTCAGCATCGTCGAACAGACCCGGCCCTGGGTCCTCGCCACCATGGCCACTTTCCTGCTCGGTGCCGCGCTCTCGGCCTGGTTCCGCTTTCGTGGCCCACGTGCCGCGACAGCCCTGGCGCTGGCGGCACTGCTCGGCTTCCAGTGTATCGGTTGGGGCTACCAGGTGCTGGCCCCGATGTATTCGGCCCGCAACCTGGCCAGGGTCATCAAACCGGTGCTGGCGCAAGGCCCGATGCCCGTCTACAGTCTGGGACGCTATGACCAGTCACTGCCCTTCTATCTGAATCGCACCGTGCACCTCGGACTGTATGAAGGCGAGCTGTCTTATGGCATCCAGCGCGATCCGCAAACCTATATTGCCACACTCACCGACTTCCGCACGCAGTGGGCACAGCAAACTCAGGCCGTGGCCGTACTGGCACCGGAGGTGTATGAAAAACTCAAACGCCAAGGGGTACCCATGAGCGTGATCTACCAGGACCCTCGCCGGATCGTCGTGACCCGGCGCCCGACGAAACCGTCAATGAAACGAGCGCTGCAACAATCATGAACATCACCAGCTTTTTGCTCATCATCACCGGCGTGATGCTCAATGCCGTTGCCCAACTCGCACTCAAGGCAGGTGTGCGCCATATGGGGCCCATCGCCCTCAGCATGAACCAGGTCATCCCGGTCTCGCTGCGCCTGATGAGTGAACCCTATCTGTGGCTCGGGCTGGCCTGCTATGGTATCAGTGTGGTGGTGTGGATCCTCGCCCTGTCACGTGTGGATGTGAGCATCGCCTATCCAATGCTGTCGCTCGGGTACGTCGTCACTGCCTTCGCCGCCTGGTGGCTGTTCGGCGAGTCTCTCGGTTCGATGCGTTTGGTCGGCATCGGCATCATCATCGTCGGCGTCTATATCCTGGCCAGGAATTGAAACCCATGCTGCCCTTCGTCAGACCAAACATCACCGAGGAAGACATCGCGGCCATCGCCGAGGTCCTGCGCTCGGGCTGGATCACCACCGGCCCCAAGGCGCAGGCCTTCGAACGGGCCCTGTCGGCCTATCTCGGCGGTGCGCTGGTGCGGGTATTCAACTCCGGCACCAGCGCACTGGAGGCCTCGGTCATTGCCTGTGGCATCGGCCCCGGCGACGAGGTCATCATCCCGGCACTGAGCTTCGTCGCCAGCGCCCATGTCGTGGTCCGCGCGGGGGCCCGGCCAGTGTTCGTCGACGTCGGTCTGGATACGCGCAACCTCGCCACCGAGGCCATCGAGGCGGCCATTACGCCGCGCACCCGCGCCATCCTGCCGGTGCATTTCGCCGGGTTGGCCGTCAACATGGAGGCCATTCACGCACTGGCCGAGCGCTACAACCTGCATATCATTGAAGATGCGGCCCATGCCATCGGCACGCAATACCGCGGACGGCGCATCGGCGCTGACGGTGAACTCGTCTGCTTCAGCTTTCACCCCAACAAGAACATGACCAGCATCGAGGGTGGTGCCATTGCCTGCTTTGATGCAGAAATAGCACAGCGCCTGGAGCGTATCCGCTTTCACGGTATCGAGCGCGACGAGGCGGGCAACATGGAGGTCCCCGAGTGGGGCGGCAAGATGAACCTGCCCGACGTCAACGCCGTGCTCGGAGTGCGCCAGCTCGCCCGCCTGGATGAGTACAACGCGCAGCGTCGGCGCCTGGTGGCGCATTATTTTTCCCACCTGCCGACGCACGAGGCCCTGCGCCCACCTGCCGACGGTGACGGTCACAGTTGGCATATCTTTGCACCGCTGATCGACTACACCGCGCTCGGCACCGATCGCGCCGGTTTCCAGGCCCGTCTCGCCAAACGTGACATCGGCAGCGGTTATCACTATCCGGCCATGCACCTGTTCAAGTGCTACCGGCGCTTGGGCTATCAGGAAGGTGACTTCCCCAACGCCGAACGCATCGGTGCACAGACCCTGACCCTGCCCCTGTTCCCGGCCATGACCACAGCCGATGTCGAGCAGGTCTGTCAGGCCATGCACATAACCTTGGAGGAATTGAGCCATGAAGGCACCTGAAGTCTCTGTCATCATTCCCATTTACAACGAGCAAGACGTCCTCAGCGCGCTGTTCGCCCGCCTGTATGTCGCACTCGATGCGTTGGGTCTCGACTACGAGATCATCTTCATCGACGATGGCAGCCGGGATCGCTCCGCGGCGCTGTTGCGCGAACAGTTCCAACGCCGCTCAAAGGTCACACGGGTGGTCTACCTGCAGGCCAATGCCGGTCAGCATGCGGCCATCATTGCCGGTTTCCAGCAGTCCCGCGGCCAGCGCATCGTCACCCTGGATGCCGACCTGCAAAACCCGCCCGAGGAAATCGGCAAACTGCTCGAACAAATGGATGCCGGGCACGATTATGTCGGCAGCATCCGGCGCAAGCGCAACGATGCCCTGTGGCGTCACATCGGCTCACGGCTGATGAACCGCCTGCGCGAGCGCATCACTCACATCCACATGACCGATCAGGGCTGCATGCTGCGCGCCTACGATCGCAGCATCATCGACGCGGTGCTGGCCTCACACGAGGTCACCACCTTCATCCCCGCCCTGGCCTATGTCTATGCCTCGAATCCGACCGAGGTCACGGTCGAACACGAGGAGCGCGCCGCTGGTGCGTCGAAATATTCGCTGTATAAACTAATTCGCCTGAATTTCGATCTGGTCACCAGTTTCTCGCTGGTCCCGCTACAGGCATTTTCACTCATCGGCATGGGCGTGGCTGGCGGCTCGTTCCTGT
Organism: uncultured Chromatiales bacterium; assembly: GCA_964561765.1. Lineage (GTDB taxonomy): Bacteria > Pseudomonadota > Gammaproteobacteria > DATFLL01 > DATFLL01 > CAZLQI01. The sequence goes on along the minus strand of CAZLQI010000019.1, from coordinate 22,177 downwards.
TTGTACTCTACCTCATGGTGCGCCGCCTTATCGTCGGTCCGGAGGTCCAGGGTGTCTTCACCCTGTTCGCCATCAGTTTCTTTATCATGGGGCTGGTGCTGCTCGGTATCGGTCTGCTCGGCGAGTACCTGGGTCGACTCTACTTGCAGGCGCGTAAACGGCCGCGCTATCTGGTGCGCGCCATTCTCGATGAAGAACAGCCAGACACCGCCACTACCGGGACCGATCAGGATGCACACTGAACCGCCCGATCAGCCCGGGAGAGCGCCGGTGGGTCACTCGACATGACCCGCGCCGTTGTCTTCGCCTACCATGATGTCGGCGTACGTTGCCTGTCGGTCCTGCTTGCCCGGGGTATCGATGTCGCCCTGGTCGTCACCCACGAGGATGATCCGAACGAGGACATCTGGTTTGCCAGTGTCGCCGAACTGGCTCACCGCAACGACATTCCCACCCTCATCCCCGCGCGCGCCGATACGCCCGAGATCATCGCGGCCGTGGCCACCGTGCAGCCCGATTTCCTGTTCTCATTCTATTACCGGTATATGCTCGGTGCCGAACTACTGGCCCTGCCCACACGCGGCGCCTACAATATGCACGGTTCGTTGCTGCCACACTACCGCGGCCGGGTACCGATCAACTGGGCCGTGCTACAGGGTGCGTCGCGCACTGGCGCCAGCCTGCACCGTATGACTGTCAAACCCGACGCGGGTGATCTCGTCGCCCAGCACGCCGTACCCATCCTGCCCAATGACACGGCCTTCGAGGTGTTTCACAAGGTCACCTGTGCCGCCGAATGCTGCCTGGATGGCGTACTGGAGGCCCTGTGTGCCGACCAGGCGGTGCATACCCCGCTCGATCTGGCCAGCGGCAGCTATTTCGGACGCCGCCGCCCGGAAGAGGGCCGTATCGACTGGTCATACCCGGCACAGCAGATCCACAATCTCATCCGTGCCGTCGCCCCGCCCTACCCGGGCGCGTTCTTCGAACACGACAGCCAACACATCCGGGTGCTGGGCAGCCAGTACCGCGCCCAGCGCGCACACCAGGCCACACCGCGGCTCTACGCCGAGGACGGACGGCTCTACGCCGACTGCATCGATGGTAAACGCTTCGGGGTTATACGCCTGGAGTGCAATGGCCAGGCACTGGACACGCGAGATTTCATCCGCGCCTTTGGCCCGCAGGGTCTGCGACTCGCACCGGCATCAAACCAGACAGCGGACAAGAAACAGACGCAATAACAGGCTGCGCGGTGGAGACGGGGATACCCCCCGACAGGTAAAATGGTGCGCTATCGATCCGAGACCCAAGGTCTCGATAAATAGTATTATTGGTTTACATTGAGTACAGGAGTCAATCGTCGCATGAACATTCTCATCCTCGGAGTCAACGGCTTTATCGGCCATCACCTGTCCAGGCAAATCCTGGACACCACCGACTGGCATGTCTACGGCATGGACATGTACAGCAACCGGGTCGCCCCGCTCATGGACCACCCCCGGTTCAACTTCTTCGAGGGTGACATCGTCATCAACCGCGAATGGGTGGAATACCACGTCAAGAAATGTGACGTCGTTCTGCCGCTGGTCGCCATTGCCACCCCAGCAAGCTATGTGACCGCACCGCTGTCGGTGTTCGAACTCGACTTCGAGGCCAACCTGCCCATCATCCGTGATTGTGTGCGCTACAAAAAGCGCGTGCTGTTCCCGTCGACCTCCGAGGTCTACGGTATGAGCCAGGACACCCCCTTCCATCCGTATGAGTCGACCCTGGTACTCGGACCCATCGAAATGCAACGCTGGATCTATTCCTGCTCCAAACAGCTTATGGACCGCGTCATCTGGGCCTATGGCCAGCAGGTCGGCTTCGACTTCACCCTGTTCCGCCCCTTCAACTGGATAGGCCCCGGTCTCGACAGTCTGCACACCGCAAAGGAGGGCAGTTCACGTGTGGTCACCCAGTTCCTCGGTCACATTGCCCGCGGCGAGCCCATCAGCCTGGTCGACGGCGGTCAGCAGCGACGCAGCTTCACCGACGTTACCGACGGCATCAGCGCGCTCATGAAACTGATCGAAAACAAGGACGGGATTGCCACCGGAAAAATCTACAACATCGGCAATCCGGCCAACGACCTCTCGGTGCGTGAACTGGCCGAACTCATGCTCGACATCGCCCGCGAATTTCCCGAATACCAACCGGGCGCTGAGCAGGTCAAGCTCATCAATGTTAGCGCCAATACCTACTACGGCAAAGGCTATCAGGACATTCAGACCCGCGTGCCGTGGATCGAGAATACGCAAAAAGAACTCGACTGGGCGCCTCACATGACCCTGCGTGAGGCCTTGACCAAGGTCTTCGAGGCCTACCGTGAGGAGGTCGGCGCGGCACGCGAACTGCTCGATACACCGTGAGCCAACGCATCACGCTCAAGGTCGACGTCGACACCCTGCGCGGTACGCGCGAGGGCGTGCCCGCACTGTTGGCACTGTTCAAGCGCTACCGCGTGCGGGCCACCTTCCTGTTCAGTCTGGGACCGGATCATACCGGGCGGGCCATCCGCCGGGTATTCCGTTCGGGATTTCTGGGCAAGGTGGGGCGCACCTCGGTGCTGGAACACTACGGTCTGAAGACCTTGCTCTACGGCACCGTGCTGCCCGGCCCACACATCGCCCGGCGCTGCGCTGCGCTGATGCGCCAGGTGGCCGAGGCCGGTCACGAGGTCGGCATCCATACCTACGACCACATCCGCTGGCAGGACTTCGTCGCCCGGCGTGACGAGGCCTGGACGCAGCAGGAGTTCGACCGCGCCCTCAGCGCCTACCATGCCGTCTTTGGCACACGGCCACATACCCACGGCGCGGCGGGCTGGCAGATGAACACCCACGTCTTCCGGTTTGAGGATCAGGTCGGTTTTCGCTACGCCAGCGATACCCGCGGCACGTGCCCGTTTCGCCCCGTCGTCGATGGCAAAGACCGGGACTGCGTACAACTGCCGACCACCCTGCCCACGCTCGATGAACTCATCGGCCTCGATGGACTGAGCGCCGACAGCGTCCACACCCGGGTGCTCGCCGACAGCCACACCCCTCGGCCCCATGGTCATGTCTACACCTTGCACGCGGAACTGGAGGGCATGAAGCTGTTGCCCGTCATGGAAACCCTGCTTGCCAACTGGCAGGCACAGGGTCGCACCATCGACGCCATGGATGCCCTTTACGCCAGTCTGGACCCCGCCACACTGCCACGCCAGCGCATCATCTATGCGCCCGTGGCGGGACGCAATGGCTCCCTGGCCCAGCAGGGCGAGCGCGTCCCGGGGTTACCGACGACGGCCAACGATTCGCCCCTGCACCCACACCGCTCCGCCTCCGGGACCTGAACACCTCAATCCGTATCGAAGCGCTCCCACCAGTGATGCGGTAACGGTGTGGGTGTCGCGGGCATGGGCATGTCGACGGCGCCCGGCAATACCTCGTAGAGATCCAACTGCCCGTTGAACGCCACGCTCAGCAGATGCCGGAAATAAGGTGCTGCGGGGGGCGGTGAAAAACTCATGGGACTGGCCTTGTCGGCAGGGATACCCACCGGGGGCAGAAAACGCCGAAACACCAGCAGGTAATCGCCCGCCTTGAGCTTGCCCTGGTGCAACCGCTGGTAGAGCACGCGACTCGATCGCACATAGTCCATCGGCGCCCCAAGCACATACAGCTCCATGGAGCGTGGCCACTGAAAGCTCACCACATGGGCAGGGCGCGCCGCTATTTCCGCACGGATCTTCTCCAACCCTTCCAGCCCGCCGATGCGTTGCGCATAATGCGGCAATATGAACACGGCAGTGAACGCAAATGCGCCGACCAGCAGCGCTGCCCAACCCAGTAACACAACGCGCACACGGTGTGACCATTGCGCACAACGCAGCGTCGCCACTGCCTCCAGCGCCAACAGGCCAAGCAGGGCCACTGCAGGGGCCGCGGTCAGGATGTATTTACCCTGTTTGGAGGCCGAGGCGGAAAAAAACAACAGCGTCCACAGTAGCCACAGTACCGGCACACGCCACCTCAACTCACCCCAGCGCCGCCAGGCCATGGGCAAGGCGAGTGGCAGCAAAAAGGCCAGGGGCAGCATGTCATACCAAATGGTCTCGGTGTAATACCACCAGGGTTGGAGATGATCGAAACCGACGAGAAAACGGGTAAAATTCTGGTAAACCACCATGGCCCGCACCATCTCCCAACCTTCGTGCAGCCCAACAGCGAGATACCATGGCACGTTGAACACCATCACCAGGGCCAGTCCGCGCAGCCAGGCGGTGCGACGCACTGCCGCCCACTGCGCCTGCCACCAAAGCGCCGGCCCCTGTCCCGTTCGCCACGCCCCAAACAGACCATCGAGCGCCAGCACTGGCAATGTCACTGCCATCCCGACGGGACCTTTGGCCAGCGTGGCCAGAGTGACCCCCAACCACAACTCCCAGGCGAAACCGCGCACCGCCCCCTGGCACAAACGCAAATAGCCGGTCATGGCCATCAGCACACCCAGGATCAGCACCGTGTCGCTTTGGGCAATGAAATATTGATAGAGCACGCCGGGCAAAGCGGCGCCGAGCAGGGGCAGCAGATACACCGGCCAAGTGGGGCGCACAACACGCTGCAGGCGCGCCAGCCACACTATCCACAGTAAAAAGGCCAGGGCACCCGGCACCCGGATCGCCACCATATCGGACAGACCGGCCAAACGCCCGGCCAGCGCCAGCCAATAATACAGTGGCGGGTATTCGATATAAGGCACACCGTTCTTGATCGGGATAAGAAACTCACCACGGGCGAGCATCTCGCGAATGACCTCGCCAAAGCGTGGTTCCATGGAAGGGATGAAGGGATGATTGCCCATGGAGAAGGCATACATCAGGGCGATCACCAGTAACAATGCGAGCAGACGCCCGACGCCCTGCGCATGCTCCTGACCAGGTGCCGTGCCGCCAGCACGGCCATTCGGATTTAGAAACACCTGCAAAAACATGACACTCCCCGCTAACAAACCGCCCCGGGCATCCCAGGTACGGGACCCGGTGCGGGTGATGTCTCACCCATCGCGGCCCGGCGCAAGAATAGCTGAACACGGCGACAAGCGACATTACCGTGTAGTAAATAGGCCAGAACCGTCCCGCTGTCCCCGGTGGATGATCCCGGCTCAACACCACAACACGACCTGAAGGCTTTGCAGATAAAGACTTTACATTATTTTTATATGATAATGAGAATGACTATCAAATATAATCGAACCAATGGTGTTTAACTGGCCTATCCGCACACAAACCGGATTACTATGCGTTAATTTACCGATATAGTTATACTCTTCCACTCAACCCTTGCACCGGTACACCCTGCAACCGGAGTGGCGCGTCCCCCATTGCCATGCACTGAATCGAGGCAACGATTCCTTTATACTTGACGCCCGCGCCAGCCGGAATGACCCGGTATGGCTGTTGCTGATTTGTCTGACCCAATCTGTAGAATGGAAAACCGTCCATGAAATACCTCAGCACCCGCGGCAAGGCGCCCGCCCAATCTTTCCTGCAAATTCTGCTCGGTGGCCTGGCACCCGACGGCGGTTTGTATCTGCCCGAGACCTATCCACAGATCTCACCCGGCGAACTGGCCCGCTGGCGCTCGTTCAACTACCGTGAACTGGCGTTTGCCATACTCTCGCGTTTTGCGACTGACATCCCGCAAGGCAATCTGCGCGACCTCATCGACAAAACCTACACCGCAGAGGTCTATGGTCACACGCAACAGGGCGAGAATGCCGGGGAGATCGCGCCGGTGCGCACGCTGGAGGCGGGGCTGCACATCCTCGGGCTGTCCAATGGTCCGACACTCGCCTTCAAGGACATGGCGATGCAGTTGCTCGGTAACCTGTTCGAGTATGCCCTGGCGCGCAATAACGACGAACTCAACATCCTGGGGGCGACCTCTGGCGACACCGGCTCGGCAGCGGAATATGCCATGCGCGGCAAGCGCGGCGTGCGCGTATTCATGCTCTCACCCCAAGGAAAGATGAGCCCGTTCCAGACTGCACAGATGTATTCCCTGCAAGACTCGAACATCTTCAATCTGGCCGTCCATGGTGCGTTCGACGACTGTCAGGACATCGTCAAGGCCCTTTCCAAGGATCGCGAGTTCAAGACCCGGTACAAGATCGGCGCAGTCAACTCCATCAACTGGGCGCGTATCTCGGCGCAGATCGTCTACTACTTCAAGGCCTACCTGGCCGTTGTCCAGGACATCGGTCAGGAGGTCTCCTTCGCCGTACCATCCGGCAATTTCGGCAATGTCTGCGCCGGACATATTGCCCACATGATGGGATTGCCCATCCGTAAACTGATCGTGGCCACCAACGAAAATGACGTGCTGGACGTGTTTTTCAAGACCGGGCGCTATACCCCCCGGTCCGAAACCCGGCACACCTCCAGCCCATCGATGGACATTGCCAAGGCCTCGAACCTGGAGCGCTTCATCTATGACATCGTCGAGTGCGACCCGACACAGCTACGTGCCCTGTGGGCCAAGGTGGAGCGCAAACAGGGCATCGATCTCAGCGACAGCGCCTATTTCGACAAGATTCGTGCACTCGGTCTCGTCTCCGGGCGCAGCACCCATGCCGACCGGCTCAACACCATTCGCGAGGTCTATGCCCGCTACGGGCAGATGGTCGATCCCCACACCGCCGACGGCATCAAGGTCGGTCTCGAATACCGTGAGGCCGGCATTCCGCTCATCTGTCTGGAGACCGCCCTGCCGGCAAAGTTTGAGGCCACACTGCGCGAGGCGCTGGGCCGTGATCCGCAACGCCCGAGCGATCTGGTGGGACTGGAACAGCGCCCCCAGCGCCATGAGGTCGTGGGCGCGGATGCCGAGGCCGTGAAGGCCCTGTGCTTGAAACACATCGAGGGCACGGGTTGAACACTCAGTGCGGACACTGTGGGGCGCGTGTATTCTCCTTGACCGCAAAAGGAGGCTGACGACAATGGACACCCGGCACCCGACACCCGACCCGGCAGACACACTCAGTCGCCGTGACTCATGCTACGGGCGGCGACGAGTATCTGCTCGCGCTGGGCATCGGATAGATCAAGCAAGGCCTGCAGGTCTGCAAGTGGCAATGGCAGTGTCTCCCGGAACTCCCCTCCCCTCAGACCACTGTCAGGCAGGAGGTGATGCGCCAGGCCCAACACCGCCCAGGCCTGCAGGGTCTCGCCCTCCAGCGCCTCGGGTTGACGATACAAATTGACCAGGACATCGCCGTACAGTGCGGGCAGGCGAAAGGCCCGGCATACCCGCAAGGCCAGCTCGGCACGACTGAAACCATAGACTTCGGTCTCGAGTACATCCAGCGGCTCGGCCTCGGCGATGGCGCGCGCCAGCAAGGCCTCGTAGGAGGCCGAGAAATTGGTTGCCAGAACGATCATTCCGACATCATGCACCAGACCCAGCAGAGCGAGATCATCGGCCCGAGCATGGCAACACACCTGAGCGATCAGCCTGCACAGGGTGGCGCAGGAGACGAGATGAGCGAGGATATCCTTCGCCACGGGACTGTCCACCGGCAGGGCGGCGTTCAGCGTCGCCATCACCACTGCACTGCGTACATTTTTCAACCCCAGCAGACGCAGCGCCGTGGGCACATTGCTCACCTCGGTTGCACGGCGAAACAGAGGGGAATTGGCGTAGCGCAGCAATTCACCTGCCAGCACCGGATCACTCATCAAGGCGGTCCCCAGGGCAGGAAAATCGGGTTCGGAGGCATTGAGCAGCTGCAACACCCCGGCCGCCTGTGCGGAGGCCTTGGGGATGTTCAGTTCCTCAATGGAAACTGCTTGTGGTGGCACTGAATCTCCCAAAAAAACTTAGAAATTAATGGCTTCGTAGACGGCCAATGAGTCCGGGCTTTCGAGAAAATGGTAGGCCAAAATCAGTGCCGTGGCCGACCAGACCTGGCCCAAGTTGGCCCGTCGTCCGATGAGGCTACCACTTTTGCCGTCGTAATACTCCGGCCAACCATCGTCTAACAGCTTATTCATCGCCAGATCCAGGGCCTTGCGCCCGAGATCATGGCGATCAGTGCGCACCGCGGCACCCACAAAGGCCCACAACAGACAGGGCCAGTTACCGCCATTGTGATAGGACCAGGGCGCGTTCTTGGGATCGCTGCCGGTAGTGTAAGACCACTGCACACCGCTGACGGCGGGATAGACCAATTTGACCGGCATCACCCCTGCCAGATCCGACCAGTGGGTCTCGTAGAGGTTCATGATCTCTGTGGCCTGTTCATCGCTGGCCAGGCCAAACAGGATCGACAGCAGATTACCCAGGGCAAAGACACGAAAATCAATGCGACCCGGTCCCAGATTGCCGACCAGGTAGCCACACTTCTCTGGCAGCCAGCCATCCATCCAGTCAGGAATGGTTTCCGGATAAATATTGAAATGATTCGCTATGTCATCGCCGAATTCCTCTGACCTGAAGCGATGGATTGCATTGAGGCGCCGATTATCCAGCCAGTAATAGATACGCACATAGGAGCGTAGCGTTTGGGCCCGCTTTTTACACTTCACCAACAGGGCCTCGTTGTCGGGCGTAGGCAGCAACAACTCCTTCGCGGTGTTCAGCATGCCATACAGCAGCGCCTGTATTTCCAGCGGATGACCAGAAACGCCCATGCGGCGATCAATCATGAAAGAGCCATCCGGCACCAGCATGGCCGGTGACGTCTCGAAACTCTCTTTCAAGTAGAGGTCCAGACTGAGGCGCATGCTTTCCTGGAATTCTGCACTGTGCGCCAGGGCCACATCGCCCGTCACCACCACGTAATTGCGCAACAGAATCATCCACCACATGGCGGAATCCACCGGGGCCACACGACCGATGGCGCGCTCACCGAAGTCTGCCCTTGCCGTGCCTGACGGGTCATCGCGCGCAGGCAAACTAAAACTGGCGGGCATGAGACCGAACGCCCGATCATGGCCCGCCATTACCGATTGCTGATGGCGTAACTCTGCCACGAGGCGCAGGAAGTTGCGCACAACATCCACTTTGCCCTCGTAGAGAAACACCAGAGCACTCGGAACAAAGTCCCTAACGAAACATTCATTGTAATTCGGTGCAGCAAGTTCACGATCCATCGCAGCGGCTGTTCCCACCGGTTCACCGCGATAGTAAAGCAACGCATCTTCCAGCAACTGATAGGCTGATTTCAGCACTTCGGGTGTAGACATGGGTAACGACCAGTGCGTTTTTTGAATTTCGATGGGAAAGTGATTCCCAACATATTATTTTTCACAACCAACATAATAACCCCGCATCAGCGGGTCACGCTTGGCCATTGCCATTCTGGATGGACGCGTCTTGCATTGCAAGGCGGGGCGCGAACATGGGCAAGGAGGAGAAAACCAGATCCTCGCTATGTCCGGTGAACAGGGCGGCATTTTGCCGGACCTGATCACTTTGGCGTATAATCTGATAGTTGTTATCGCCCCCGCGAACAGAGTGCCGACCATGCCATCCTGGTTCAATGACGCTGCAAGCAATGACTACCGGCCCGCTTTCACACTGACTATGAAACCTCTGCCATGACGTTCATTCGCCTCCTGACCCTGTGTGTCCTGTTGGTCGCCGCGCTGACCCCCTTGACCACCACCGCTGCAACTCACAATGCCCAGGAGCTGGCCAGCCTGCGCAACGCCGCCGCTGACCATGATCCGGGGGCACAGCTACTGCTGGGGCTGGCCTATCTGAAGGGGCGCTACGGCCTCAAACCCGATGGGATCAGGGCCACACACTGGCTGCGCCGCGCCGCACGTGAAGACCAGCCCTATGCACAGTTGCTAATGGGCACCCTACACGCCCAGGGCCACTACCTCTCCAAGGACCTGGCACGCGCGGTATATTGGTGGCATCGGGCGGCCGTGAACGGCAACATCGAGGCCAAACGCCACCTGGGTATGGCCTACCTGCAGGGTCGGGGAGTGAAAAAGGATGTCCATCAGGCCATACACTGGCTGCGCCGCGCCGCCAAGGCCGGTGATCGAGAAGCGCGGTTCCAGCTCGGGCGCATGTACTACGAAGGCTACGGCGTGCCCAGCGACAAGGGCCGCGCCCGTGACTGGCTGGGACAGGCGGCGGCACAGGGTTACTCGCCGGCCATCGAACTGCTCGACCTGTTTGACAAGCTCGGGCGCAGCACCACCGAGGTCTACCATGAAACGGCCGATGCACTCCTCGCCCGGGCGAAACACGGCAACGCCGAGGCCGAATACGAGCTCGGTCTGCGTTATGAAAGCGGGGCCTGGGACGTTCTCAAGAACGATCACCAGGCCCTGGTCTGGCTCGAACGTGCCGCCAAACACGGCAATCGCCACGCCATGAAGGCCTTGGCGCACATCTATCAGGTGGGGAATCTGGGGGTCAAAGCCGACCCGGCACAAGCCAAAACCTGGCGAACCCGTGCAACGGCGGCACCGGAAAGCAATGCCGCAAAATAAGACTGTAAAAACGGTGCGAAAGTTTATAGGTATCTGATCAAGAGACCGCCGAAGAGATCACACCCCCGGCGCCAGATCGCCCAGACAGGCCGCCAGACTGGTTTCCCACCCGGGCAGGGCCAGGCCGAAGGTCTCGCGCAGGTGACGATTGTCCAGCACTGAATAGAGCGGGCGCACCGCCGGTGTCGGGTAATCAACGGTGGTGATGGGCTCCAGGCGAACCGTCTCCAGACCGCTGGCACGCTGTGCAGCGCCGGGCGAGCGCACACGTCGCGTACCGGACAGCGGCGCCAGTTCGAAGATACGCCGCGCAAACTGATACCAGCTTGTCTGCCCCCCCGCACTCAGGTGATACAAACCGCTGCGTGCCTGTAACCAGTCCGGTGCTGCCAGCCCCCGGGCCAACAACACGGCCGTGATCTGGGCAATCATGCGTGCCCAGGTAGGGCTGCCGTATTGATCATCAACAATGCGCAGACAGTCGCGCTCCGCCGCCAATCGCCGCATGGTGAGCAGAAAATTGTGCCCATGCAACCCGTACACCCAGCTGGTACGCAACACCAGGTGAGTCCCGCCGACATCCGCAATCGCCACCTCGCCGGCCAGCTTGCTGCGGCCATAAAGATTGAGAGGATGGGGTGCATCGTCCTCGGTCAAAGGCGTAGCCTGGCTACCGTCAAAGACGTAATCGGTCGAATAATGCACCAGTATCGCGCCCGCCGACCGGCACACCTCTGCCAGCACGCCCGGTGCGGTGGCATTGACGCGCATCGCCAGCGCCGCCTCCCCCTCCGCCTGGTCAACCGCGGTATAGGCTGCGGCATTGATCACCGCCGCCGGGCGCACCGCCGCCACCGCCGCGCGCAAGGTCTCCGGGCGGGCCAGGTCCGCAACCACCGACGTGTCCCGGCGCCCCGCAGCAATCACCTCGCCCAGCGGGGCCAGGGTGCGCAGCAGTTCCCAGCCGACCTGTCCCTGCGGCCCGATGACCAGTATACGTGGCATGCTCCGCGCCATCGCACTCAGCCACCCGAGTATATCGGCAGGTGCGCCGGGGCAATGTCAGCCAGCAGGGGGGCGACACGATCCTTGTCATTGAGTTGCACCGGCGCAACCGGCCAGTCGATACCCAGCGCAGGATCATCCCAGCGCACCACGCCCTCCGCCTCTGGCGCATAGACATCAGTGCATTTATAGGTAAACAGTGCCGTTTCGCTGGTGACACAGAAACCGTGGGCGAAACCGGGCGGGACATACAATTGGCGCGGGATCTCTGATGAGAGTGTCACGCCCAGCCATTGGCCAAAGTGGGGGGAACCGCGGCGAATATCAACCGCCACATCGAACACCACCCCCTGCAACACCGTAATCAGCTTACCCTGGACATGCGGCAACTGGTAGTGCAGACCGCGCAAGACACCACGCCGGGAGAACGAGACATTGTCCTGCACAAAAGACCCGATGAGACCGGCTTCGCGGTAACGCGAAGCATGCCAGGTCTCAAGAAAATAACCTCGCGCATCGCCAAACACGCGAGGTTCGATCAGCAATATACCAGGCAGGTCTGTTTGTCGTATCTGCATGACGGGTCATCGTTCGTGAGGATCACGCGAATGATCGGGAAACACCAGGTGCAAGCATACCATCGCGACACCAACTTGCCAGTACAACCAGTGACATGCAATCAGCGGATGATTCCGCACCATCCGCGTAAACCATCATGCCTCCCCGATACCCTCTCCGCGCACCTGTTCCACCAACCACGCAAGCAGACGATCGGCGCAGTCCTGCGCCTGCTCACCACCGGTATGCACGCAGCGATGCCAGTGAGCGGCTTCGGCGTCCTCAAGACCCTGGCTGTGCAGAAAAGCGGTGATCGGACAATCAGCATAGGAGGTGCTGAGGGTCTCGATCCGCAAATGCCGCCAGGCCCAGTGCCGCGCCAAGGCGCCTGCAAAGGTGGTGATCTGCCCACGATGCACCGGCAACGTAAACGCCTCAGCCCACCCCGGAAGGTCCTCTGCCAGCATGGGCCGGGCGATGCCATAACCCTGTCCCAGCGTCGCACCGAGTTGCTGTACGACTTCGAGCAGGCCCGGGGTCTCCAGCCCCTCGACGACCAACTCGCGCCCGAGGTCCCGGGTCAGGTTGATCAACGCCCGCAACAGCGCCAGCGTGGGTAGCGGGTCTTCGGGCAGCTGGCGCACCAGATTCTGGTCGATCTTGAGTACATCGAGGGGGTCGCGAATAACACGCAACAGGCTGGCATAGCCAGCGCCCAGATCATCGAGTGCCAGTTCGACGCCGGTGGTCTTGAGGGCACGCAGGGCGAGCGCCTGTTGCGGCTGGGTAATACTTTCCGACTCCAGCACTTCCAGAATCAAACGCCCTGCCGGGCAGGCCCCCCTTATCAGTTGCTCTTCCAGACGGGCGACCAGATCCGTCTCAAGCAGACAGGAGGGCGGCAGATTGATACTGATGGACCAGTCCAGCCCCTGATCCCGCCAATTCTGACTGTAGTCGATAGCCTGTGTCAGCGTAAGCCAGAACAGTCGATAGAGTTCATTGGCCCCCAGTAGCGGCAGGAACTGCCCGGGGAGAACCAGCGTACCATCATCGAGCACCAGCCGTGCCAGACCCTCGGCCTTGACCACCCGGCCACTCTCCAGATCGACAATGGGTTGCAGGTACAGGCGCAGACCACCGTTGAAGAGGCGCTCACGCCATAGCGTGGCCTGGGCGGCGGGCACTACCAGGGTGTCGTCTTCGCGTTGCCGCCACAAGACCTCGAAGCGATGTTGCAGGCTTTCCGCCCAGCGCCGGGGCTCACTGCCGCTGAACTGATGGCGATAGGCGCCATAGAGCGCCAGCACAGCGGCAGCATGGCCCTGCCCGTCACGCACGGGGATAGCCAGGGCTGCGCGGCTGTCATTTTGTTCAGCGACCAGCCGCCAAGGTGCAAGGCCTGCCGTGGCCAGATAATCGGCCACGTCATGGATGGTCAGCTCCCGCCAGGTACGCGCCACGATCCCCTGACCGCGGGCATGGTGCGGATTCACCATGATCCGGTACTCCGGTCGGTTGATCGCCTCTGCGGCGATGTCCCCACACGGACCCGCTGCGGCTTCGACCACAAAACACCCTTGCGTATCGGGGCGCATCAACATGACGGCCCGCATGCCAGGCAGACTCCCCAGGCGATCTAGCTCGACCTGAGCCAACTCGTGCCAATGCGCGCACTCCTCGGGCAAGGGCTCGATGAGCACCGCATAGTACGCATCGCGTACCGTGGCTATAGACTCTATCTGGTGTTGCAGATCGACATTGATGCGCGCGGTGATGATCTGCAACAGTCGGTAGCGGGTCTGGGCACGCAAGGGGGAGCGGTCCAGGTATTCGCCCAACAGCCGACGGTAGAATTCAAAACTACTCGCCAGCAGGACACTGTCCAGTCCTACCAGCGCATGAATACGCCCGATCTCGCGGGAGCGCTCATCCAGAGCCTCAGGCAGAGTCTGTGGAGAGACAATAAAGCGAAAGTGTTCGCTCTGGTTACATTTCAAACGGATGAAGCTGTCTTCATTGAGGTCCGCGAGAAAGGCGCTGGTATGGGAATCGGCCTGGAGATGCTCGTAGAAGGCCTCAACGATGGACTCGCTCAGGCGCTCGAGGAGAGGTGCATGGTTGGTCAGCAACGCCCGGGTATCGAGACCAAAGGGGTCAATATCAGCCTGTGATCCCTCCTCGGGCTCAGCGCTACCGGCCAGCCACCACCAGTGGGTACGATCAGCCTTGTGCTGCTTGGCCTGATACATAGCGGCATCGGCCTGGCGCAGCAGAACATCGAAACCCGCTTCTGCGCCAGCGATGGCCAGTCCCAGCGTCATGTCGATCAAGGCCGTGCGCCCCTCACCCAGATCGAAAGGTATCTCCACCGTCCGATGCAGACGGTCAAGCAGGATACTCAACTCGGTCAGATAGCGTTTTTCATCGAGATCCTCGAAGACCACCACGAACTCATCGCCCCCCAGACGGGTGACAAAATCGGTCTCACGCAGGACCTTCTTGAAACGCCCGGCCAGTTGTTTGAGCAGATCATCGCCAACCTCGTGTCCCCAGCGATCATTGACCGGCTTGAAGTCATCGAGATCGATAAAACCAACGGCATAGCGGGCGTGGTGGCGCCGGGTGCGCGCAGCGGCCTGCGGCAGATGGTGTTCCAGTGCGTGGCGGTTGGGCAGGTCGGTGAGGGCATCATAGAAGGCAAGGTGCTGGATATGCGCCTCGGCCCGTTTGCGCTCACTGATGTCACGCACCATCGCCTGCAGTAGGCCTCCCCCCTCACCGGTCTCGATGCGACTGAGCAACACCTCGGTGGGGAAGATGGCGCCGTTGTCGACCCGCGCGTGTTCCCACTCGAAAAAGGCGCTGCCGGTATCGAGCGCCTCGCGGATGCGCTGCGCTGCGGCGCTTTGGGAGTCACGGCCATCCGGCTGGTGTGGCGGTGACAATTCACCAGGATGGTGGTTGATGAAGCCCTCCTTATCCGCGCAACCGAACAGTGCCAGCGTCGCGCCATTGCAGTCGATGAAGCCCTTTTCATCGAGCAACATGATGGCATCCCGGGCCTCTTCAAATAGGCTGCGAAAACGTGCCTCCGATACCTCCATGGCCCGTTTCTGGCGCACACGTTCGGTAATATCGAGCAGTGCCACGACGGCACCGAGCAACCGACCATCGTGAGTACGCAACCGGGCACCATTGCACAAGAGGAAACGCGGCGCGTGTCCCTTGGGGATGAGCGTCATTTCCACATCACGAATGGTTTCGCCGCGCAATGCGCGATACAACGGAATACGCTCAGTGGTCAGCGGCGTAGTGCCGTCCGCCTCGTACAGATGGTAGTGCATCGCCCACTGCTCCGGCGCTAAGGCCATCACATCGGCATGATGCCAGACCCTGGCAACCTCGTTGAACAAAGAAAGCCGCCCTTCGCCATCGCAGGCCACCACCCCCACCGGCAGCGTATCCAGCAGGCGCTGATTCAGCTCGTGCTCAGCCTCCAGGGCCTGCTTCTGGTGCACACGCTCGGTGATGTCCTCCATCAGCGATACCGTATAGGCCAGACTGCCATCGTCGTTGCGTACTGCGCGCGTTGCGACATGGGCGTAGAGCAACGCGCCGTCCTTGCGGATGAAGCGTTTCTCCAGGGTGTATTCGTCGATGTCTCCGGTCACCAGGCGGTTGAACAAGGCTTCGCTGCGTTCGATATCGTCGGGATGGGTGAGCTCTGACCAGCGGCGGGTGGACAATTCTTCCTGAGTGTAACCGAGCATCCTGCAACAAGATGCGTTAGCCTCCAGCCAGGTGTGGTCCGGGAGCAATGCTGCCATGCCCACCATGGAACGCTCGAAATAGGCGCGAAAGTGGCGCTGACTGGCTTGCAGAGCCTCCAGCGCCGTCTGGCGCTGGCGTTCGCGGTCGAAATTATCGAGTGCAAAACCGATATCCCGTGTCACCTCCTCGAACAGGGCGCCGATCTCAGCGTCAAAAAAGGCCTCGGCATGATGGTACACGCACAGAAGTGCAAAGGGACGGGCATCGCGTTGGATAGGAAAAAATCCGCCACTGCCCCAACCAAAGTGCCGGGCCTGTTCATGCCAGGGGGTGGTCATCGGGTCTTGCGTGAAATGGTTTATGATGACCGGCTGGCCCTCGCGAAAAGCCGTCGCCTCCGGTCCACGGCCCTCCGGGCACGATGCACAGGTGGAGATCACGATGTGTTCGACGTAGTGCGTGCCTGTGCCACACGTCTGTGTGGGGACGAGGCGCTCGGAGTCGGAATCGCCCACACCGATCCAAGCCATGCGTGCGCCACCGAAGTCCACGGCAACGCGACACACGAGGGGAAACAACTCGGCCTCATCATCCATGCGCACGATGGCCTGATTGATCTCGCTAAGCGCCTTGTAGAGCCGGGTCAGGCGAAGATAGCGTTCATGAGAGGATATCTCCTCGACATGATGAGACGATCTTTTGGTCACACCGCAACCCTCAGACAGGCGGACTATTGTTCTGACGTTCTGATCCCGTTTAGCAGATCAGGGCGGCGGTTGGGTCCCTTGAACAACGTCGCTTGCACCGAGGACGCCCTGGTGCGAACCGATCCAACCGCATCAGGAAACACTTTACCGCACACTGTACAGAAGTTGCCAGTCATCGCAGCAATGACGCTCGACTCACCCTTTCATGGGTACGACATATCGCGGATGTCATGCTGCCGCACAGCGTGTAGATTTTCAGCTCATTCCCCCCCCCTGGAGAAACACGCGGGACATCGCACCACGCACCCACTCAGACCTTGAATCGTACAATGGTATTTTGCAGATCGGAGGCCAAACGGGCCAAATCTTCGCTGGCCTGGGCTGTTTGCTCGCCACCTTGTGCGGACTTATCCGCTACCTCACTGATAGTGATGATATTGCGGTTAATCTCCTCGGCAACCTGACTCTGTTCCTCAGCAGCACTGGCGATCTGCAGGTTCATATCGCTAATATTGGTCACCGCCTCGGTGATGGCCTCCAAAGAGGTACCAGCCTTTGCTGCCTGCTCCACGCTTGTTTGCGCCTGGGCACGGCGCTCCTCTAACGCGTGCACCACGTTACGGGTGCCGTTCTGCAAGCGTTCAATCATAGTCTGGATCTCCTGGGTCGATTGTTGGGTGCGGCTCGCCAGGGTGCGTACCTCATCGGCCACGACGGCAAAACCCCGACCCTGTTCACCGGCACGCGCCGCCTCGATAGCGGCATTGAGTGCCAGCAGGTTGGTCTGCTCCGCAATGCCGCGAATCACATCCAGCACCGAACCAATCTCCACGCTGTCGGACTCCAACTCATGAATCTCCCCTGCGGCCTTCTCTACCTCGCATGCTAAATCGTTAATCATGCGCACAGTGCAATCCACCTCATTCTTGCCGGAGACCGCCGCCTCACTCGCATGATTTGTCGCCCCCGCAGCCTCACCCGCGTGGCGCGCCACCTCCCCCACCGTGGCCGTCATCTGATTCATCGCCGTGGCAACCTGTTCGGTTTGTGATTGTTGCTCCGCAATGCCCTGGCTGGTCTGCGCAGTCACGGCAGACATTTCCTCGGCGGCAGAGGCCAACTGGTCCGTGGACCCCATAACGTGGCGAATTATGTCGTGCAGACCACTTTTCATCTCGTTAATGGCGTGAGCCAATTCAGCCAACTCATCATTGCTCTTAGTTGTCAGATCCGCACCGGTCAAATCCCCGCTGGCAATGGCCTTGGCACGAGCCACCACGCTCGACAAGGGGACGCTGATCATGCGACTGATAAAGATGGCCATAAACAGGCCAATGCCGATGGCAATCAGCGTGCCGATGATCAGGGTCATATTTGCACTGGTGATGTCACCTTCCAGAGCGGCGGTATCCTTGCGGGAGAATTGTTCCTGCGAGGTGCGCATCTGCGCCAGGACCCCCATGATAGCCGCGGCCTTGGGAGCCGCCTTGGTGGCCAGCCAGTAATTGGCCAGATTCCAGTCTTTGGCACTACGCGCCTTGAACATCCCGGGTAGCAGCGTAGTGAACCCGGAACGGGCACGTTTGTAAGCGGTCCATGCTGCGCGTTGCGTGTTGTCGAACAATCCTGCCATTGCCGAAATTTGTTTGTACCGGGCTTGATTTGTTGCCCATCTGGCGCGGAATCTATCAGCAAATGCGGTGTCTCCCGAGAACAGGTAGGCGCGAATATCGGCCAGCCCTACGGCAAATGAGCCACGGCTATCGGCCAGGAGCTTTAACAAATGCTTGCGCGCCACCGTAGCGGGCAAGTTGGCTTCTTCGTTAATCATTGCGGTCATGGCACCAATGCCCTCTGATGCCAACGGCGCGGCCTTGATGTGCAATATATAGAGGGAAGGGATATTGCTCGGTGTGTGCGAGATATTTTCCACGCTCTGCTGGGCGCTACGCAATTGTTCCGCCAGAGCCTTTATTTTGTTGAGCCGCCGAATGTTCTCAGGATCGGTCCAGCTTTTTGAAAATGTGTTCATTTTCGCCAAAGCATCGTCAATGCGATCCCAGCCACGCTGGCGCTCGGCCTTGAATTTATTGGCGGCCTTTGGATTTCGGCCAAGCAGCATGTAACCGCGCAATCCGGCCACAGACAGATGAATACCATCGGTGAGCTGTTGACCCGCCATCTCCGTGGGCAGACGCAAACTGGTCAGTCGCTGCTCAATATTAGAAATAGCACCAATTTTAATAAAACTGCTGATCGACACCAGGGCAATAAGTGCCAATACCACGCCGAACCCCAACAACAATTTGGTTTTAATCGTCAATTTCATTGCTTATTTCCTTAACATTGCCATATCAATCAGTATTTGTTCTGCACGAATCACCTCAAGCCCGTGCTTGGCAGAAACGAATTTTGAGGTTTCGGTATTTGATGGAAGACGCACAGCCATAAAAAAATTGTGCACAACCATAGAAGACCCTACGACTGGTTCTAAATACACGGGGTATTCAGGATGCAGACCCACTCTCGATGTACGCGACCAACTCGTCTATCAGCGCCATCAAACGCACGCTGTGCGGTTCGATGTCTTCGAATCGCTCGGCCGCCTCCTCGGGCCGACCGGCACGAACGAGTGTGGCGATCTCCCGGCCGATGCGATGCACTTCGGTATGCGGTGCCTCCATCTGACAAAACGCTGCCAGTTTACCAAAATGCGCAAGGCCCCGTTCATAATACCACTTGCCAAGACGACATTGCGTATGATCTTTGAGTTCGCTTTCTTCCAGATTCGAGATGCCATGTAGCATCTCCGCCAAACGTATCTTCCACATCATATGATCGGCCTTGACCACCTCAAGCAACATCCGGTCCTGCCCCCACAAGGACAGCAGATTAAACTGCTCTAAGGTCGTTCGTGCCATGTTGCCTGCATGGCCCGTAATCGCGCCCACCTGCGCCACCTCACTGCGTAGTGCATCGGTAATCTCATTGAGGTTGGTGGCCATATCGTGTGTGACCTGTTGTTGCTCAGAGGCAGAAGCCGCAATCTGCTGCACCCGGTCATTGACATCATGCACAACACTTGCCCCTGCGGACAAGGTGGCGGACATCGACTCCAGTGCACCAGCGCTCTTGTCCAGCCGTTCCAGACTGGTCTTCACCGCCTTATCGACCTGCTGCGATAGCCCACCCATGGTCTCGGTAACAGTCTCGATCTCAGTGGTCGCCTGTTCAGTATTTTGTGCCAGCTTTTTTACCTCATCGGCCACCACCGCAAAACCCCGTCCTGCCTCGCCAGCGCGGGCCGCTTCAATAAGCTGCATTCAGGGCAAGCAGGTTAGTCTGTCGGGCGATATCGCGCACGGTCGACGTCAGTGAATTGATCTGCTCGGCAAAGGCCATGAACTTCTCCATGTCGCTCGCTACCGAATGCACGGCCTGCTTCAGGAGTTCCATGTCAGCCACCATGGTCACCGCCGCATCATTGCCACGCGCCGTCTGCGCATCACTCTCCCGTGCCTGCTCGACCGCCACGCCAGCATAACCGGCCACCTCGCCGGCGCTCGCAGCCAATTCCTCCACGGCACTGGCCACAAGCATCGAGCGTTCCATAATCTTGTTAATCGACTCGCTAAAGCGGGCGTTACTCACCAGAACATGGGTCGTCTCGGCCATGCCCCTGACTGCGGTGCGGGCCACAGAAATGGCACGCTCATTACCGACACCCATCGCCTCAATCACAGGTTGCAATACACCCGCCGAACCTTTGAGTTTCGCCGTAATCACATCGACCTGTGTACAATCGGCACATAACGCTTCTTGCAGCAATGGCAACACGTGTCGGGTAAACAAAATCGATTTCATTATGACATGCCATCCTTCATTCAACGTTGCTTTTGAAAATCTGCGCGTCTGTGGCTACATGGGGTAGCGTATAAAAGAAACGAGGCACCACCGTGGCGCACAATATCACAATGTGAAACGCTACATAAAATATTCCCAACGCGACTTATACATCGGACACATCAGGGACATTCTTTAGAATTTATCTGTCCAACTTTATTTCGATTGTTCGGACATCTCCTTGGCGGAGCAACAGCTGCTCTGCCTGCGAGAGCAGCATCCTCGATACGACACAATCGGTGCATACCCGTTCGACGCTCAATACGCAGGTGAACACGGGGAATAAATTCGTAATTGATTGATTTATAATGGTTTAGATGAGATACAGATTCTAAATCTGTCGGACTTGCAAAAGCGTAATTTCCGCATACTGTGCCATCAACTCAATGCTCCACCAGTGCGTTGCTTCTTGGGGGATGCACTTGGTGGTTAGAAACACCACCTTATCGACCGTCGCTTTGTCGATGGCCGTGGGTCTCCCACTGCGGGCTCGTTCCAACAGCCCGTCAACACCCCCGGCCTCAAAACGATTTCGCCAGCGATGTAGCGTCTTTCGTGAGATTTGCTGAGCACCCGCAACTTCTGACGGACTCATACCCTCACTAAGTTGCAGGAGGATCCTTGCTCGCATAATTTGGCCGTGAGGCAGCATCGTCGATCGGCACCATTCATTCAACGTCTCACCGGCATCTTGGGAAACTTCCAACTACTTTTGTGAACGCATGCCATATTATATAGCCTCTACTTATTAGTTACAGTACTTTACGCATGGACCACTAGGCCACGGCGGCTGCAATCGACAACGGCTTGGCATGAAGCGACGCACAGGAAAGCAACAACAGAGCCGTAGCAAGTCGCCACTTGTGCACTCTTCTCATAGGCCTCTTTCCATTAGTCGTGAACACAACACTCCCCCCCGACACCAGATGCAGTGACAGTCGATGTGATCACAAGTGACATCTTTGCGACGGCTTTCGTAGCGGCGTCTGGCCTACGGGCCGGGCAGGCGTTTGAGCAGCGTCGATTGATACTGCCTGCGCAACGATTTGCGCAAGTTCAGTTTGGCGATCTGATGACACAAAAACCAGCTGTAACCGCGATTTTCCAGCAGGGAAAACAGGGCACGGTTGACCACCAAAGTCTGCATCTGTAGTCGCAGTTCTCGCTGCCAAAACGTGTTGTAGTTCTCTCCATTCAACAGACTTTGCGCCGCCAACACGCCGGAGTGAATTGCCAGCCGCAGACCAGCCCCCACAGCATATCCTGAAAACCAGCCTGCTCACCCACTCGCGGATGGGTACCGCTATAGGCACTGGCCGGAATATGGAAATTACCGATACCGCAGTGGGGCAGAGCAACTGTTCAAACGCTTTCACAGCGCGTTGCACATAAAGTTTCTCCTGTTTGAAACCGGAAAACATGCAGCTTTTGACGGTGCCCTTGCCGTTCATTATCAGTAACTATTCAGCTAAAGACTGAAGAAAATGCTTGACGAGGTTTTTCTGCGATTTATTCGGTTTCGGTGACGGCGACGTGCCCGCTGAATAGCCGCATTCATGACAGAATGGGCTGAATAGTTACCTAGATTCTTAACTTATTTTTCCCGCAGCCGTCCGACGAATGGGGTTCACCTCCGGAACGTGTCAACCTCATATAGACAGTTACTTTTTAGATAATATCGATTGGC
>CAZLQI010000018.1:0-37996 GCA_964561765.1 uncultured Chromatiales bacterium | reverse complement strand
ACAACCTTGCCAAGGTTGGGGTCGCGAGTTCGAGTCTCGTTTCCCGCTCCAAATTTCACCGGTTCCTTGAGCACATACCCTCGGTCGTGGTCCAGACGACTGGGGTTTCTTGGTTTAAGGGGTCAACAGATGATAATGACCCCGTAACGCCTGGCTGGGTGGCAGAGTGGCTATGCAGCGGACTGCAAATCCGTGTACCTCGGTTCGACTCCGGGCCCAGCCTCCATTATAAATCAATTAGTTATGCATGATTTGACCTCAAATTGTGTGACGCCAACCGGCTTATGCCATAGCGACGATCACCGCAAGGCGAGCCTGACGGCCAGCCAGGCCGGCTCGCCGACGCAGGCCATGGCCATGTTGCTGCTCAATAATCAATTGCAGCAGAATCTGCAACAAATGAACCGTATCGAACAAAAACTCACCGTAACCCTGCCGCAGGAAGTCGTGGCGGTCGCAGCCGCTATAGCGGCTAATCGGCAGCAGCAGATTGTACAAAAAGGGGCCATCATTCAGGCTATGGGCAATCTGACCAATTTCGATACCGAGATTCAGCGTAAGGCCCAGGTGCAAAAAGCCCAGATTTCCAACCTCAAAACCCGCCTGGACAACATCCGGGAGACGCGAATGATCGGCTCACCCACCCGATCCCTGCGACACGTTGGTTTAGGCCGTTCGGTCATCGCCATCCTCGGTGCCATCGTCGGGGTACTGCTGGCACTTCTCGCTGTGTAGCGCTTGGCAATGACGTGGTCGCTGTACGCCGCCGACGCGCTTCGGAGGATACCTAAGCGCGATGATGCCGCTTACCAGGGGGAAGTTCCGGCCTAGCTTTCACCGTCGCGTGCGGTTATCGTTGCGGCTGTGACCAGATGTCGAGAATTTAAGGGTACTGACCCCTTTATACCCCTTTATACTTTACCGCGACGCTATTAAAAATCATCAGCTTATACCTCTATTGCAATTTGCCGTAATTACATTATAATTACCGCGATGTTCGCATATTTATAGAGGTTGCGCCATGGCGCATTTAGTTAAAATTGGTAATTCTCAAGGTATCAGAATACCTAAGCCACTGATACAGCAAGCTCGTCTTGAAGGAAAAGAACTTGATATACAAGTTGTAAATCAAGGAATTCTGGTTACTCCTAGCAAAAAGCCAAGAGAAGGATGGGAAAAAACGATTGAAACAATCCTTGCAAGTAAAGGTTCAGAAAAAACCGATCACGAGTGGCTGGATGCCAGATTAACAACAGATGATGAGTTGGAATGGTAATGATGTCAGTTTCTCGTTTTCAAGTTTGGCTCGTTAGCTTAAATCCAACCACAGGAAGAGAAATAAACAAAACAAGACCATGCATTGTCATTTCTCCAAATGAAATGGCAGCATTGTCCACTATTATTGTCGTACCTATGACGACCAAAGGATTTGATTTTCCATGCAGAATTAAATGTGATTTTAAAGGTAAAAATGGATTAGTACTCTTAGATCAAATCAGAGCAGTTGATAAAAGCAGGTTGATAAAAAAATTAGGTTCAATTGATGAAAATACTCAAATAGAGTTATGTGATGCTCTGCAAGAATTATTTGCATATTAAATATTAAGCTGACAAACAAGGATAGATTGTGATCGCGAAGCGATCCACGGACCCTTGGCAGACTACACTGCCTCTGTGCCAGAGTGCGCAAACATTTAGGCACACTTTGATACACTTCGTAGCGCCATGAATACTTGCGTTTATAAGCACTTATATGCGACCAAATGCGCCTGGGCGCATCCGGATCAGACCGCGAATCCGTGCACCTCGGTACGACTCCGGGCCCAGCCTCCATTTTCTCGTCTCCTCATCATTAGTCTTTTTCAAAACCGGTGTAGTATCCGCGATGAGGACTGAGGGGTTTAAGTCCCAAGTCCTTAGTCCTCGGTGTTGAATTTTGAGTTCTCAGCCTGATGGGCCCTAAGCAATGATCCGTGCTATGAATAAACCAACTATGCGCACGTATAACAATAACCCCGCATCGCCCCCTGATGGGCATCCGGTTTCACCGGCATGTACACGTGGACTCTGACATGGGTAAAGACACCAGAGAGGATGCCGCTGATTTTCGCATGATGTTCAATGCGATTGCCGATGCCGTTTTTATCCTGGGAGCCAAAGGGCAGATCCTCACCGCTAATCTGACGGCCGTGCAACGATACGGGTACAGCGCCGAAGAATTGAGGCACATGACCGCCGCTGACTTGACTTCGCGGCCTCGCAGCGATGAGGTATTACCCCGAATTCACAAAGGGCTGGAGCAGCCCGATCAATTCGAGTGGATACATCGACAAAAAGACGGGAGTGAATTGCAGGTAGAGATTTTTTCACGTCCCATCATTTATCATGGCGAACCTGCCGTTTTAGCGAGTGTGCGTGATATCCGCGAGCGCAAACGTCTCGAATCAGAGATGCAGGAACAAAGATATTTTCTTGAACGCGTTCTCAATACTGAACCGGGCACGGTCTATGTCTTCGATATTGCAGAACAGCGCAATGTCTATGTCAACCGACACTGGCCCTCCGCCTTTGGCTATACGCTCGAGGAGACACAGGCCATGGGCGATGATCTGACGCAGCTGTTTCACCCGCACGATCTGCCCCGTATTAGCGCACACCACCGTGCATGGCGAGATGTCTTTAATGAGGAAACACGCTCGATAGAATATCGCCTCCGGGACAAGGCAGGGGAGTGGCACTGGTTATTAAGCCGGGAAACCCCCTTTAAACGTGATGCGGATGGAAAGGTAAGCCAGATACTCGGCATTGCGCATGACATTAGCGCACGCAAAGTGGCCGAGGAGAGCGTGCGGCGGTTAACCCAACTCTACGCCGCGCTTAGCCAATGTAATCAGGCTATTGTGCGTTGCACCAGCGAGGCAGAGCTGTTAGCGCAGGTCTGCCGTGACGCGGTCAATTTCGGTGGCATGAAGATGGCATGGATCGGCATGGTGGATGAGGCGAACAAACGGCTCGCGCCGGTGGCTGCGTTTGGCACTGACGTGGACTATCTGGACGGGATAGAGATATCGGTGGCTGTGGATAAACCAACCGGGCACGGACCGTCTGGCACGTCCATCCGGGAGGATCGACCCGTATGGTGTCAGGATTTTCAACATGATCCGACTACCAGGGCATGGCATGAACGCAGTGTGAAATCCGGCTTGAAGGCCTCGGCGTCGCTGCCTTTGTATCGTCGCGGTGTCGTTATCGGTGCGTTCTCCCTGTATGCCGATGTAATGAATGCATTTGATGAGGCAGCACAGAACCTCTTGACAGAAATGGCCACGGATATCAGTTACGCTCTGGATCGCTTCGACAACGAAGAGGAGAGAAAGCAAGAGCAGACTCAGTTGCGCAAGCTGTCACAGGTAGTTGAACAAAGCCACAACGTGATTATTATCACCGACCTTGATGCACACATCGAATATGTCAATCCTGCTTTTGTCGCTATGACTGGTTACACCCTTGAGGAGGTCATCGGGAAAGACCCGCGTCTGTTGCAATCCGGCAAGACACCCACCGCGACCTTCACCGAAATGAAGGCATGTCGTATGCGTGGAGAAATATGGCAAGGCGAATTTATCAATAAGCGTAAGGATGGTACCGAATACATCGCAGCGGTGAATATCTCGCCAATATGTCAACCCGATGGGCGGGTAACGCATTACCTGAGCCTCAGCGAAGACATCACCGAACGCAAACGCGCCGAGGAACGTATTCAATACCTAGCCAATTTTGATGCCCTCACCGGATTACCAAGCCGCATTCAGTTAAATCAGCGCCTCAACTATGCCATTAGTATAGCAAAACGAAATAACGCTCATCTGGCGGTGATGTTTCTCGATCTTGACCGTTTCAAAGACATCAATGACACACTGGGACACAGTGTGGGCGATGCCGTTCTGATTGAGGTGGCCAACCGTTTGCAACAGGTGCTGCGTGATGAGGACACGGTGTCGCGTCTGGGTGGTGATGAGTTTATTCTGATGTTATCAGACGCCGATGCGGTGGGATCGGCACAAGTGGCGCAAAAATTACTGGCGGTGATCACCGAACCCTACCATATAGAGCCCTATGATCTGGCCATGACGGCATCGATTGGCATCGCTCTTTATCCTGCCGATGGCACCAGTCTGGAATCATTGTCCAAGAATGCAGACACGGCCATGTACAGGGCCAAACACGATGGTCGCGATTGCTATCGTTTTTTCACTGCGGCAATGCAACTACGCGCAACACGAAAGCTGCAATTGGTCAATGCGCTGCGCCAAGCCCTGGAGCGGGATCAATTCCAGGTGCATTATCAGCCACAAATCGCCAATGGCCGCATCATTGGCGCAGAGGCATTGCTGCGATGGCAGCACCCAGAATTGGGTTCGGTATCGCCGGTGGAGTTCATCCCGGTGGCGGAGGACTGCGGTCTGATCTTGCCGATTGGAGAATGGGTGTTGCGTGCGGCGGTACAACAGCTGAAGCGCTGGTTGGACGATGGCCATCCGCCAATGGTGATTGCCGTCAATCTGTCGGTCGTACAGTTCCGTTATCCCAGCCTGCCCGATTTGGTCACACGCATCCTCGATGATGCACGCTTACCCGCACAGCATCTGGAGTTAGAACTGACCGAAGGGGTGGCGATGGATGATCCGCAGGGAGCGATTGCGGTGATGAATAATTTGTATGATCGTGGCGTTCACATGTCGATCGATGATTTTGGTACCGGCTATTCATCGCTGAATTATCTGAAGAAATTCAAGGTCTACAAACTCAAGATCGATCAGACCTTCGTGCGCGATATCCTGACCGATTCAGAAGACAGAGCTATCGTTGCGGCAATTATCAGCATGGCGAAGAACCTCGGTCTGGTCACTATTGCTGAAGGGGTGGAGAGCAGTGAACAACTTGCTTTCCTGTACGAACAGGGTTGTGATGAAATACAGGGCTACTACTACAGTGAACCGCTGCCAGCGGCACAGTTCGAGGCCTTTATGCGCAATTTCAACCGGCCAAGTACATCGTAAAGGAGAAGATACGTCTACAGGTTTTGTGGATAGGCGCAGACCTGAGAGTGACCTTCAGCGGGTGATAAGGTGTGCGTGCACCATGACGAACCTACAGGCGTTTGGACTCAATCAGGCCCGCCAGCAGGGGTAAACCCGCCGCCCCCCGCTCGCGGTACAACTCAAGGGCCGCCGTGGCGACGGACTCCCAGTGCTCGGCGCCCTGGCTGATGATGTCGCTGAGAGCCTCTGGATTATTCCGCCCGTCCCCGCGCTGATAGGCCTGTATCAATGAGGGGAAGAGCTGGCCACGCATGCCAACAAGACTGGCGAAATAAAAATGCAGTGATGCGCTACCTGGTGCCGCCAGCAGGGCGGGCAAGGTCGAGAGACAGTCGGCCAGATGATCACGCACGGCGCGTAGCATGAATTCAGCCCTGGAGCGTGGCAGGGCCATGAGGAGTGCATGCCAGCCCTCACCCAGGCGCTCACCGGCACGGACCTCGCCGATCTCGTGCCATCGCAGTGTCTCGAGCTCCTGCGAGGTCATGGCATCGAGACTACCCTCGATGTCCGTGTCAAAATCATAGCATGCCAACGCGCGCCCCAGGGTATTGTCAAGCCGCTGCCAGCGCCACTCTTCCAGTTTCTCCCACAGCATGCGTCGTAGCGACTCGCGGCGCAGGAAGATGGTCTTGCCCAGGGCCATGGCGGGCGGGGCACTCATATCGCGTGCATATTCTTTGGCGCTGATAATGATGCGCATATCGGCAACCGCGTGGCACTGCTCCAGCCGGGCGAGAAAGAAATGGGGCTTGGAGCCAACGCTGAGGCCACCGCTGTAGACATAGCCCTGCGGGAGCAGCACGCGATTGATATCTTCGGTGGCAAAGGGATCGAACCGATCCCCTTTGATCGGTAGCGAGACATAGGGCTGTGTTTCAAGATGTTCCCACAACCGTTCGCGCTCCGTCAGCCACACGGTCACCGCCTGTTGTGGGAGTGTGGCACCGAAGTCAGCACCCTGTTCCCAACGATAGTATTCACGCATCTTCAGTAAATAGATGCATAGCGCGTGATCACCGCCATGGCGGGCATCGGCAATGTGGCAGTTGGTTTGTACTGCGTTGCGTAACAGGCTGAGATCGACGTCCATGCAGTCTCCCAAGGTTGGAGTCGAAGTGCCGCCGGGGAGGAGACGATCTACCCTCCCCTCTAATATCCGACAAAAACACTAAACTATTTTATCCTAGCAGATGACAGATCATCCGGCCAGCAATCCCAATAGGATATTGCAGTGTCAACGGGGTGATGATGTTATGGTCCAGACAAGTATCTTGAGCCACACGCAGTCAACGAGAAGGGTATCTGATGCGGGTAAATACACGGTGGAGCACCAAAGGCAAATCACGCAGCGTGGATGATGTCGCCAGCGTCCTGGCCTTCAATGTCTGGCGTATCGCCTGCAATGGGGTGCTCAACCTTGAAAATGAGGGTTTCCAGACCGATACGCAACATCAACGCCTGACGGTGATTGGCGAATTTCTGGTGTTTCTTGTTCACAGTGCCGATCGCAGGGTCTACGGGTACATGGACGATGAACGACGCCGGACATTAATTCAGAGCCTGGCTGGATACCTGATGACGACCTGGGAGGACAATGCACGGGATACCAGTGATGCGGTGCCTAGCCGTGCGGAGTTTGTTGAGCGTCTCAACCAAGGCATGGACGAGTATGCCGACTTGGCGTTTACCGAGGAGGGGCCGGGTTTCTCCTACCTGCGCCTGTTTGCAGAGCATGTCGCATCAGCGATGGGACCTCGGGACAACCGCTGGATCCTGGAGCAAGTCATGGACATTGAGGCCCCTGAGGCCATCGACGTTCTGGACAAGCTGTTACAGACCCTGACGTCCGACCTGCCGGACCCGTCCCGGTAGCGTGACCGTGCCTCACAAGGTCACAGGTCGCGGGTCCGGGGCGGAGCCGACAGAGTCTCGGGCGTCCGTCGTGCGCCAGGTTCTAATTAGGCCTGGGCCCAGTTCGAGAAATGATCGGTCTTATGACCATTACCATCCTCGTAGCCGGCGGTATAGGCGTCATTCACACGTTGTTCCTCACGACGCGGATTGAGCAGATAACCACTTTGCCAGCCGATGACGTATTCCGGGTTAACATTCAGTTTTTCCATCTGGGTGACACTGTCGAAATAGAACTGATTCATGGTGATTCTCCTGTAGTGCAGGTTGATGGTGGGTTGTGGTCATTCACGCCGTCTGCGACAACGACGCCTTGAAATGCTGCAGGGCGGCCCGGGAATCCAGTGCCGAGCGTGCCTGTTGTGCACCGTCTTCAAGCGAGGGCGCACGTCCCAGGTGGTGGAGAACGATGGCGCAGGCATAGATAAGGCTGTCACGCATTGCGCCTTGTTCACCGGACAAGCCGGCCAGACCGCGGCTGGCCGCAGCGTGTGCCGCCGCCTCGCTGTCAACCGCCGTGGTGGCGTCATCGGTGGTAGTGGTGCGACCTATCCCCTGAGGCAGGGGAACCGCCCGATTTTGCTGGACAATGCCCAGCCGTGTGGGATCGCATTCACTGAGTGTTTCGGCTCCCTGCGCATGGTAGGCGTAGATCTTGGCCGCTTGTTGCAGTGAGGGGATGATACCGCCTTCGACACCGCGAATGATGGCGGCTGAGTCAAAACCGGCCTGTCGCGCCAGTAGGGCATAGACCCGGGGATAGGCCTTGTGGACATAGCCCGTGACGAGATGGGTGTGTCGCTTCCCGCGCACGGGTCCAAGCAAGACCTCCAGCGTAGTCAGGCAGGGGCGTTTGGCGATCAACTGGCGCACACCCTGGAGCGCGTACAGGCGCGGGCAAAAGACTTTCTGGTCCACATAGGCCCAACCGATACCCTTATCGGCGAGGCGTCTTGCTGCGCCATCCACCGTGAGATCGACATTCACCCCGGCTGCACGCAGTACTGTCCGGTGGGTCACCCCAAATTTGGGACCCACAGTTTCCACGCCGTGGGACAGGCTGGCAACGCCACAGGCGGCCAGAACAGCAGGTAGAAAAGGGGAGGCAGGCAGGGCGCGAATAAAGCCATCGTAAGGGTCAGCCACATCGACTACCTCATCGACCTCCGCGACCGCCGTGTGTGTCACCTCCAGGAGGGCCTGCAGGATGCCTCGATTTTCATCGTCGGTCTCCCGCTTCATGCGCAGGGCAATGAGAAACACGGCCGTCTGGACCGGATCGGCCTCGCCAGAGAGGATCTGCGCCATTGCGCCATGCACCTCATCGACAGACAGGGATTGGCTGTATTCCGGTCCGGTGGCCACCTTCTGGATGCAGCGATGTAAGGTGATCAGTGCATCATCGGTGCATTTTGCCTCACTCAGCATTGCCTAATCCCCGTGTCTGGCGAAAGTCCCATATTCGTTCGACCATGCGCGCCGAACCTGCGATGGTCACATCACTGCTGTGCAATTCCCTGCCCAGAGTATACAAAGCAGCGCAACAGGCCCTTATATCTCCCATGAGATAGGCACGGCTATACACACTTTGCACGATACCCTGTTCGTGGAGTGTCCGCGTCATTCACCCCAAGAGGGATATAGGCCAGGCTGACTCTGCCACCTAGTATTGGATACTTAGCGGTGGGTGATCGCCACAGACGGAGATAAAGACACTATGCCAGAAACCGATCCTGCCAAGACAACAGCCCGTGAGACAAAGGCGTCGGCCACGCCTGTCTCAGCAACGGAGCAAGTCGATTTTAACAGTGGCGTGGCCGCCTTTGACGCCAAGCATTTTTCCCGCGCCATGCAGTTGCTCTCACCATTCGCAGAACAGGGGCTCGCGGATGCACAATACCGTGTGGCCATCATGTATCAGAACGGCCTGGGGATAGCACGCAATGGCGCACAGGCCGTGCACTGGATGCGACAGGCTGCCGAGCAGGGGCACGCCCTGGCGCAGCATGGGCTGGGCTTTAGTTATTTTCAGGGTGAAGGAGTTGGCGCAGACCCTGTGCAGGCCGTGCACTGGTTTCGCCTTGCCGCCGAACAGGGGCTACTCGGTTCCGCGTCCACACTGGCAATGATGTACGCGGAGGGTAATGGTGTGGAGTGCGACCGCACCGAGGCCGAACGCTGGGCACGTATCGCCGGAGTGACGCTACCGATTTGATACTTTTGCAGTGCATTGCCGTACGAGGACGTACAGACTGGGTAGGACCGGGGACCTGTGTGCAGGCGTGCTTATACACCGAATCTGAGCCGTAGCGGAACAAACACGCCGACAAACTACAACCAGGTGGCCTTTCCTTAAATATGCGCCCGAGTTTACTGAGCTTAATACTGGATAAAGAGTTTCTCAGTGCACGCCAGGGTCGCCACACCCCGGTGATGCTCTGGGGTCCGCCTGGCGTGGGAAAATCGCAACTGGTCGCCGCACTGGCCGAACATCGTGGCGTGGAGATGATCGATGTCCGACTCTCGCAGATGGAACCCAGCGATCTGCGCGGCATTCCCTTCCGTGTCGCTGACAGTGTCGAGTGGGCCGTGCCTGCGATGTTGCCGAACGCACAGCGCCATGGGCCGGAGGGCATCCTGTTCCTCGATGAAATCACCTCGGCACCCCCCAGTGTCTCGGCGGCCGCCTATCAGCTGATCCTGGACCGGCGCCTGGGCCACTATCGCGTACCTGCGGGTTGGGCCATCTTCGCTGCTGGCAATCGCCAGGGGGATCGTGGTGTGACCTATACCATGCCCGCACCACTGGCCAACCGGTTTTCCCACTACGAGGTGGAAGTGCACCTCGATGACTGGGTAAGCTGGGCGTATGGTCGCGGTATCGATCCGCGGATCATCGCCTTTTTGCGGTTCCGCCCCGATCTGCTGTTCGACTTTGACCCGGCACACAATCCGGTGGCCTTTCCCACCCCACGTTCGTGGGAGTTCACCCATAACGCGCTACAAAAATTCGATACCCGCCCGGAGCTGCTCCACGGCGCCTTACAGGCCTGTATCGGCCCGGCGGCGGGTATTGAGCTGTACGCCTTTATCGAGAATCTGGAGCACATGCCGGATCTGGAGGCGATCATGCGCGGCGAGCCGGTGACGGCCCCGACCGAGATCGATTTGCAGTATGCCGTGGCCTCCGCATTGGTTGGACATGCCCTGCGCGCCAAAGACAGTGCCAATGCCCCTGAGGTACATGGTCATATTCTGAATTTCGCGGGTCGCTTCCCCCAGCGTGAGATGGGCGTCATGCTCGTATCGGACATGCACCGTGCCATTGGACAGCCGCTGTTTGCCGTCCCTGAATTTGCCTGTTGGGCGGACAGCATCGCCGATTTGATGCTCTACGAGTAAACGATGGATGAAGCGGCGATCAGCCGGAAACTCGGTGCAGCTCGGACACGGTTGATTTTGGATCAACCCTTCCTCGGCGCTCTGGTGCTGCGCCTGCCACTGACTCCGGTGCAACAGGACTGGTGCCCGACCACCGCCACCGATGCGCGTCGATTTTATTACAACCCGGCTTACATTGGCGCGCTTGAGCCGGCGCAGGTCCAATTCATGCTTGCCCATGAGGCCTTGCATTGCGCCTTGTCACACTTTGCACGTCGCCAGCATCGTCTGCGCCATCGGTGGGATGTTGCCTGTGATCATGCCATCAATCCCGTGCTGATCGATGAAGGGCTCAAAGCACCACCGGACAGTCTGTTCCAGGACAGCTTCAGAGGGATGACGGCCGAGGAGATCTATCCCTATATTCAGGACAATGCCGATGACACGCTGGATCGCCACCTCTATGACGGTGGCGCGCCACAGGAGCAGGGCGGCGGTAAAATACAAGACACCGATCAGGGCACAGGTACGGCGCAGGAAGAGCAGAGCGAACACGAGGCGTCGCGAGATGCCACGGGTTCACCACCGGCCTTGAGTCAGAGCGAACGTGATGGTTTGCAGGCACGGTGGCAGCAGCGCCTCGCCGGTGCAGCCCAGCAGGCACGTCAAGCTGGCAAACTCAGTGGTGTCATGGCGCGTCTGGTCGATGACTTGTTACAGCCTCGCCTGCCCTGGCGAGGTCTGCTGGCCCGTTACATGAGTACCCTGGCGCGAGATGATTACAGTTACACCCGTCCCTCGGTACGTCGTGGTGAACCGGCCCTGTTCCCGAGCCTGCGCAGCGAGCAGATCGATATTGCCGTTGCACTCGATACCAGCGGTTCCGTGGCTAAAGCCGAGCTGAACGCCTTCCTGACTGAAGTCGATGCGATCAAGAGTCAGATGCGGGCGCGTATCACCCTGTACGCCTGTGATACACACCTCGCCGCAGACGCTCCCTGGCTGTTCGAGCCCTGGGAGCCCTGTATCCTGCCTACCCGTTTATCCGGGGGGGGAGGTACGCGCTTTGCACCGGTGTTCGATGCGTTGGCGCGCGGTGATCGTGCGCCTGAACTGCTGGTCTATTTCACGGATGCGTGTGGAGAGTTCCCGTCGCACGCACCATACTATCCGGTGCTCTGGCTGGTCAAGGGTAAGGCGCCAGTGCCCTGGGGTGAGCGTATTCAGCTCAACGATTAACTCGGGAGCTGGTATGGCGCTATCGCCATTTTTATGGTACGAGAAGATATCCGCTCAGGTGCAGTCCCTATGACGCTCTCTCACGAAGACAGTCTGCGTCTCAATGTCTTGTTCAGTCAGGACCTGCATGCCGTGCGCATCGATGAAGGCACCTTGACCCTGCACGCGCTATCGAGTCGTGGCGAGGCGAAGATCGCGCTCAACGTAGCGGGGCATACTGAGACATATTTGCGTGCTGTGCGTGAGTTGCTGTCAAGTCATGCACTTGGCTCACCCGGTGGCTATCCGGTGTTTCTGACGCATTGGACTCGTACAGGGCAGGCGCGTGATGAGAGCCTGGAACGGCTGTTGTTGCTGGGTGAACCCGAGGCGGTCGTGGCGGTGGTCTGTGCCGCTGGTTTGAGCGATGAACTGGCGCGGCGGGCGTGGTGGGCCATGCCCTGTGCCGATAATGCACGCTATATGCTGGAACGCCTGAACGTAGTTAGTGGCAACATGGGACCGGTGCTGGCACAGTACCTGCTAGAGCATCTACCCTTTGAAACCGCATCGCGGGACATGATCGACAGCCTGCGCATGATGTTACAGTCGGGTCTGCTCAGTGCGGAGAAGCGCCGCAGTCTGTGGCGCCGGGCACAAGGCACGCCGACGTACTATGTCGGTTTTCTGCTTGCCGGTGCGCAGGCGTTGCCGTGTGCCGGTGAGCCCCATCCGGACTGGGCGTTGGCGCGTGAGCAACTTGTCGAACAGGCCCGCGCCAATGATCCCCTCACCTGTCTGCTCCTGCATGTCCTGTCGCCCGCGGGGCAGGCCTTTATCACTGCGGCCAGGCAGGCCCTGGAAAGGCCGCCCGATCAGGATGTCGTGGTGAGCATTCTGGAGGCCATCGGGCGGTATTTTTCCCCCGTGCGGCCATGGCTCGCGTGCGCTGAGCGTACCATGGATGCCCTGGTAGCGGCGGCCGATGCGACGGTGATGCGCAGTGCGCGCGGGGCTGACAGGAGTGCACTGAGCATCGTGCTGGGCAGGCAATCACAACTGCACGACGCGGTGGCCGCCATGCTCGCCCTGAGTGGAGTGGATGAGGCGTTGGTAACACCCATATTCGCACGCACTGATGCCGTTGGCAGCGTTATGCGACGTCGTCTGGGACCCGTTTCAACACCCATGCTTGCGCAGTTTTCCCGGTTGTGTCCCCGATTCCCGTGACCCTTTTTTTGGTAACCGGAGGATACTGATGGAACTGGTGAGCATTGCCCTGTCGGCCCGCGTTCGTCTCCCGCATAAGTCGCTGGAACGCTACCTTCCGGCCTCGCCAGCGATTGTTGGTGAAGCACTGGCAGAGGCTGTCCAGGACTACGTCGATGCACACGATCTCGGCTACTATCCAGCACTGGATTATTTTCATACGCACGGTAAAGTCGACAAAGAATTGCTCGACGCCGTCGAGCATATCGCGTGGCTGGCCAACTCACTGGTGCGCGATGAAGTACGTGCGCGACTGGACGGCGTATTTGCCCAGGTGCAATTCGGCTCACTGCAATCGGTGGTGTTTACCCTGCCGCCCGTGCGTCCCGGTA
Organism: uncultured Chromatiales bacterium; assembly: GCA_964561765.1. GTDB lineage: Bacteria > Pseudomonadota > Gammaproteobacteria > DATFLL01 > DATFLL01 > CAZLQI01. Next base: position 24,780 of record CAZLQI010000018.1, on the reverse strand, counting down.
ATGTCGGTACGCATGGCGCATTGTTGCAACACTTTACCCCCGACACCGTCATGCTGGACTTGCGCCTGGGTCTTTTCCAGCGTGACGCCGCACGGGAAGGGCTCGATGCACTCGCACGTATTATGGTGATGCGCTGGTTGAAGCCCGCCTTTGCGGATCTGAGCATCACCGCTGCACATACGCTGTAGACACAGGAGACATCCCTATGCTCAAGGTACGCATGTACTGCACCGAAAGTTGCCCATTTTGCCAGCGCGCGGAGGCGCTACTGGTGCGCCGGGGTGGCGTGCTGGAGAAGCTGCGCATCGATGAGACTCCGGCGTTGTTTGAGCAGATGCAGGCCTTGAGCGGACGACAGAGCGTACCGCAGATATTCATCGGTTCACGCCACGTCGGTGGCTATGATGAACTGGTCGAGCTGGATATGGATGGCGATCTGTTGGCCTTACTTAACGGCGATGTTGCGCAGGATTGAGGTCGTTTGCTTGTGTCATACACCGTACTGCTGCGACACTATATACGCGCAATGCACGGGTGATAGACCGGGCTATCCATGATTGGATATACCCCGTAACCGTGATTTGTTGTCGACTACCCAAAGGGGTACTGCATGAATTTTTTACCGATTTTTCTCGATATCAAGGCACGCCCTTGCCTGGTCATCGGTGGCGGCAAGGTGGCGGCACGCAAAGTGTCACTGCTGCTCAAGGCGGGTGGAACGGTACATATCGTCTCGCCGAGCCTGTGTGCGGAATTGGACGAACTGGCCGGGTGCGGTGAGGTCCAGTACAGTGCGCGCGAGTTCATGGCCCGCGATGTGGACGGCCCGGTGCTGATTATTGCCGCGACCGACCAGGAGGCCGTCAACCGGGATGTGTCCCGGCTTGCCCGTGAACGTGGGGTACCGGTCAACGTCGTCGATCAGCCCGAGCTGTGTGGTTTCATTATGCCCTCGATGATTGACCGTTCACCCGTGCAGATCGCGGTGTCGACCGGCGGGACCTCGCCGGTCCTGGCGCGGTTGCTGCGCGAGCGCCTGGAAAGCACCATTCCAACGGCCTATGGCCGCCTGGCACAATTGGTGGACGGTTTTCGCGAACAGGCCAGGCAGTGTTTTTCTGACGCCGGACAACGACGGCGATTCTGGGAAGGGGTGCTGGAAGGCCGGATCGCCGAGCTGGTGTTCGCCGGGCGCGAAGAGGAAGCGAGAACCGCCCTCAGTGAGGCCCTCGACCAGGCCGTAACGAAGAACGAGTTGATCGGTGAGGTTTATCTGGTCGGTGCGGGTCCCGGTGATCCCGACCTGCTGACTTTTCGTGCCTTGCGGCTCATGCAACAGGCCGACGTCGTGGTCTATGATCGCCTCGTGACCCCCCCCATACTCGAACTGGTACGTCGTGATGCCGAGCTCATTTATGTTGGCAAAGAACGTGATCGGCACACGCTGGCGCAGGAGAATATCAATCAGTTATTGGTCCGTCTGGCCAAGGAGGGCAAACGTGTGCTGCGCCTCAAGGGGGGAGACCCGTTTATCTTTGGTCGCGGCGGCGAGGAAATTGCGACATTGATGCAGGAAGGCGTCGCATTTCAGGTGGTTCCGGGGATCACGGCCGCATCAGGTTGCGCGGCTTATGCCGGCATTCCCCTGACGCACCGTGACCATGCACAGTCCTGTACCTTTGTGACCGGTCACCTGAAAGACGGCAGTGTGGATCTCAACTGGCCGGCCTTGGCACAACCGAACCAGACTATCGTTTTTTACATGGGCCTGCTTGGTATTAGCCAGGTCTGTCAGCAACTTGTCACCCATGGCCTACCGGCATCGACGCCAGCGGCACTGGTGCAACAGGGCACTACAGCGAACCAGCGCGTCTATACCGGTACACTTGATACCTTGCCCGCACTAGTCAGCCGTCACTCGATCACTCCGCCAACGCTGATCATCGTGGGTGATGTGGTCAGGCTGCATGATTCGCTGTCCTGGTTCGAGCCGCACGGCGAACAATGTGCAGAAACGGATGATGCAGTCGATAGGGTGCAGCACTGATGAAGATAGGGGCTGATTCGGCCGTTTCATTTACCGTTTTTTGGCGTTCACTATGGAGTGTTCAGGATGATTGACTCAGGGTGTGGCGAAAGTGAGCCCTATGCGTTGAGGGTATTGGGTGACAGTATGGAGCCTGAGTTCAACGAGGGCAGTATCGTGGTGATAGACCCTGCGGCCGTCATCCGGGATGGCTCGTATGTTATTGCAGAACATGGCGGTGAGCTCATTTTCCGGCGCCTGAGTCTGATCGAAGGCCAATGCCGACTCACCGCCCTGAATACAGACTATGCCTCCGTGGAAGTGAGTGGATTGGAGGTGGTTCGGGGGGTGGTCATTCAAAAGGCGGGACGAAGGCGTAAGGATCGCAAGTTTTACACGTGATGAGCCGATTACGAGGTGTGTGTGTGGCGCGACAACCCGCGTTCCACGGCGATGACGGCCGCCTCGACACGCGAGTGCACCTCCAGCTTGCGTAATATGGCCTTGACGTGCAACTTGACCGTGCCATCGGAAATACCCAAATGACGCGCAATGACCTTGTTGCTTTGCCCTTCGGCGAGATGGCGCAGGATCTCAGATTCACGCGGTGTCAGGCTTGCGAACGGGGAGACGACGTGCTGCTCCTCAGCATCACCCACCTGCACGACCTTGGCCAACACGCCCATCAATTCCGGGGCAACGATGGTTTCGCCGGCAACGATGTCGGACAATACGCTGACCAGTTCTTCCGGGTCAATGTCTTTCAGCAGGTAACCCTGTGCACCACTGCGCAGTGCCTCGACCAGGTCACGTTCGTCATCACTGGTGGTCAGCATGACGATGGGCATGGTCGCCCCCGATTTGCGTAAGGCCCTGAGGACCTCCAGACCACTCATGTCCGGCATACGCATGTCGAGAAGAATCACGTCGGGGAGGACTTCCGACACTTGTCGCAAACCGTCCTGCCCGGTACCGGCAGTGGCGACGACCCCGATACCGCGGCGCTCCAGCAAACCTTGCAGGCCTTCGCGAAACAAGGCATGGTCGTCGATGAGCATGACTCTCATGGGCTTCACCGGGTTGATCCCGCGACATTGGCCTGCCCATCCTGCTCTCGTGGATAGTGAAAGCTGAGCTCCAGGCGCGTACCCTCGCCCGGATCACTATCGATACTCAGTCGTCCACCAAGGCGCTCGGAACGCTCGCGCATGACCGACAGGCCAATGTGTTCACCGGCACTGACGCCACGGGCGCTGCCACCCTGGTTGATGCCGATGCCATCGTCTTCGATCATGAGCTGATACTGGTTCTCGGGTCGATAGCGCAGCCTGATACGCACCGCTTTGGCTCGACTGTGCTTGCGAATATTGCACAGGGCCTCCTGGACGATCCGCAACACCTGGAGTTCGATGGTGGCGGGCAGAGCCGCGTGTTGATACTCATTTTGCAAAAAAACTGAAATACCGGTAGTGCGACGAAATTTCACAATAATTGCCTCCAACGAGGGCATCAGTCCCCGTTTGTTCACAGGGGCACGAAAGTGGGCCATCAGTTCTCGTAGTTCAAAATTTGCCTCTTCGATGCCGTCGCGCAAACGGTGCAGTTCGGTACTCGAAATGACGCTGTGCTGGCGCAAACCATCCTCGAGCGCACTGGCCTGGAAGCGCAGACTGGCCATACTTTGTGCCAGTGAATCGTGTAACTCGTGGGCGAGGAGGGTACGTTCTTCGATAATCGATAATCGACGCGCCTCGGTGTCCAGCCTGATTCTGTCAATAGCCATACCGAGATGCTGTCCAATACTGGTCAGTAGATTAGGGATATCCTCGCGTTCCATCAGACCGGGACCGTCAATGAACAAATTATACAAACCGAGTTTCTTACCACGATATTCCAATGGGATGGCGATGATCTCGGTATTATCTGCATCAAACAAGGGACCGTTGAGGTGTTTTTCGCAATTGTGAGTATCGGTGTTGCTGGCGACGCTACCCCCGATGATCGCACTACCACACAGGCAGCGTTTTACGGGGATAAGCTGTTCCTGAGTGATAAAGCTGTCATTGAGCCCCTGTGTTGCAACAAGACGCATATGCTCATTGTCGTCTGTCAGCAGGCGTACCGTTCCTGCTCGGGCATGGGTAACTTCGGTCAGTATGGTCAGGAAGCGGCTCAGCAGATCATCGAGATCACGCGCGGCATTGATACTGGCTGCCACTTGATACAGGACATTGAGTGATTGTTTCTTCTGCTCGATGCGTTCTGTTTGTTTGCGTACCTGGGCATCCATCTCTTCAGATAACGCCTGCAGTGTTTCAGATAATTCATTGATATCTCGTGATAATTCTGAAGACTCACCGTGTGAGGAAACGGGGACCCGTGCCCGTAGATTACCGCTGCGCATGCGTAACGCCCAATGACGAAGATGTGCAAGCGGTGTATACAACTCTCGCTGAATCGCCACTATCAGCCAGATCAGTATGGCAAGCGCGATGACATGAATGCCGGTCAACGCCAGCATAGGGAGCCCGAGACGCCAGTAGTTGACCAATCCCAGTAGCGCGATGACCAAGGCCAAAGTGAGTACGGGGGTAAACAGACGGCTTGACACTAGGCGCAGGGTCTTGCGATGCCACCCTGTCGCAGGCGGAATCGCCCACACCGCCCGCTTTACGGTGGCGCACGTCTCTATGGCGGCTATTCTGCGCATCATTATAGTTCTCTTCGCCCTCGTGCCAGTGTTTTATCACGATGACGGGGATGCGGCAAATTCTAATGCTGCTGCCTACCTGTGCGAACGGTGCGTTAAAGAGGTCACCTGGTGGGCTATGCCAGGGTATTTGTGATTATTATGGCTGATTCAATCAGCTGATAGAGTAGATCCCGGGCTGAATCACCGTATGCCCAGCCTTAATGAAATCAGCCATATAGGGGTCAATGGCATTTTCGAGCTCTTCACACCATGAGGGATGGCTGTAGCTGATGTCTTTGAAAAACCAGAGCCCGCGTGAGGACTGGCATGCTGCAGTCAGCATCTGAACTTGCTCGCCGGCCTCCGGGCCGACAATGCATCCTCCCAACATTTGACCGGTTTCCTGGTCATGGACGACCTCAATAAAGCCTTCGTAGTCATTGCGTCCAAGGGATTTCGCTGAGGCGCTGAAATTGGCTCTGGCGACTTCCGGTTCGAATCCGGCCTCCTCAGCGCGATCTTCTGTCAGTCCTACTGCCGCAATCTCCAACGCCGTGTCGATAACAATGGGCACCCGGTTGTAATTGCGCGCTCGTTGCTCATCGTTCAATGCGTTGGCCACAGCAATTTTGGCATCGTGCAAGGCGGCGTTGGCCGTCATCGGACCGCGCTTGACGTCACCGATAGCATAAATGCCCGGACAGGACGTCTGCAGATACTCGTCAGTATCGATGAAACCATCTGCGTCCGTTTTTACCCCGGCCGCGGAAAGGTTGAGATCCTCGGCGTGCGGATGGCGACCGATTGCAGTGAGGACGCGCCCAAATAAACCGTGACTGCCATCCGTGAAGGTCACCCTGACGCCCTCATCGCACAAAGTGCTGTGTTGTACGGTCATACCCTTCCTGACATCGATGCCGATGCGGGTGAATTTTCGCTCCAGCATATTGCTTGCCCGTTCCGGTATGGCGGGTTTGTCGAGGAGTCGATTCCCCTGCTCAACGACAGTCACCCGCGAACCGAACTGATGGAGCAGATAGGCCATTTCCACACCGATAGCGCCCCCGCCCAGACACAACACAGATTCAGGTAAGGTCTGGCGAACGAGCATGAATTCGCGCGAAGTGATGATGCGTTTACCATCGGGTGGACAGGCCGGGTGGATCATCGGTTGAGCACCCGTAGCCAAAATGATTCGCCGTGCAGTTAGCGTGCGGGGAACACCATCGGTAGTCACTTCCACCCGATTTTTTCCCAACAGTTGAGCACGGCCGTGGAGGAGACGAATACCGAGGCGTTTTAACCAAACAGGGAAATTTTTACGGATATTGGCAATGACCTCATCCTTGTGCGTTTGCGCTGCGGAAAAATCCCCTGTCGATTTACCGCGCAAACCCTTGCCCTCGAGTGCCTTGATATCTTCAAGGAGTCCGGCAATATAGACTAGGGTCTTTTTCGGGATGCAACCCTGATTCAGACACGTACCACCCGGGAAGTCCGCTTCCACCAACGCTACGCGCGCTGTGCCACGCGCGGCATTGATCGCCGCCTTGTAACCGCCCGGGCCGCTGCCGATAATGAGAAGATCGAAGTCCATGGGGGGTCCTTTTTTGTCGATGGGCGGTTAGGTATCTGTTTCGTTTTTCGGTGGACGGTAATCTGGATCGTCGGGATTAATGAATACAAAATGAAATTTTCCTGGTTCCAGTTCGACGTAGTCGATGGTGGTCGTGCGCAGAAGATCCTGACTGACTGGAGAGATAACCAGTTCAATTCCCTGTGACGTGGATCTCAGGTCATCTTCCCGGCCAGTGTCATCAAATCCCATTCCGTAATGGATACTGCCATCTTTGTTGTGCTTGGCAGCGACGCGCAGTGCAAGTCCTTCCATGCGCCCTTGTTTCGCGGAAAGCCTGATCTGTTGCGCGGCTTGTTTAGTTAGGGTGGTCATGAGTATTTGCCTGTGGTTGTGCATTCCGGCTGTTGATGCAATGCAGTGGAAACCTGGGTGTGAGGGGCCGATGCGCTATATTGGCGTACGAATTGCACGAAGCGCCGGGCCCAATGATTGCTCTGTGTGTCGCGGATATGGGCATAGCTTGCGACAAGGTTGTGCACCACGATACCGTCGTATTCACCATCGATACCGTTCCCCCGTAGTACCCGATAGGCAAACCGGGTTGGAAGTGTCAGATTCTCCAGGCGGGAATAATGAAACTCATGGGCGGAAAATTTCATCTGTTCTGCTGTTGGCCAGGGATGATCTGCAGTTTCCTGCAGGCAGACATAGCCTCGTCCCTGAGGCCGTTCACACATGACGGCGTCACCTGGAATCACACCGACCATCTCACGACACTGGTCGTGCCAGCGCAAACTGCGCGCCAGATACATCAGCCCACCGCATTCTGCATAGGCTGGCATACCATTACATATCACCTCGCGCAGTTGCTCGCGCAGGGCAACATTGGCAGACAATCTGTCCATGTGTGTCTCAGGGAATCCACCGCCGATGAAAATTCCATCCAGCGCGGGGAGGCGTGTATCGTGCAGGCTGTCTATCATGATCAACTGGGCGCCGGCACGCTCCAGAGCTTCCAGATCATCCGGATAATAGAATCCGAAGGCAGCATCGCGTATCAACCCGAGGCGCGGGACCGCAGTATCGTGTGACGTGTGGGATGTGGCTGAATGTCTCTGTGTCCAGGGTGATGCTGTTGCCGCTATGGTGAGTAGTGCATCAATATCAACCTGTTTGCCGATCTGCTCACCCAGTGTGTTGATGCGGCTCAGTGCATTATCGGTTTCGTTGCTGGGTATCAGGCCGAGATGGCGCTCATCAATTCCGAGACAGGCCGCATGGTGGACGGCGCCGAGGACGGGCACATCGGTGTAGTGTTCGATAACCGCACGCAGCTTCGCCTCATGGCGATGTCCGCCAAGTTGGTTGAGTATGACACCGGCAATATGCACTGCGGGATCGAATGCCTGGTAGCCGAGGATGAGTGGCGCAATACCGCGAGTCATGCCACGGGCATCGATTACCAATATAACAGGCGTTTCGAGCAGTTTAGCGAGTGCGGCATTACTGTTGCTACCTTCAAGATCTAAACCATCAAACAGACCGTTGTTACCTTCTACCAGGGAAATATCTGCGCTGACACCATGGCCTGCGGCCATCCCGAGGATTTCCTCGTGTGTCATGGTATTGTAATCAAGATTGTAGCAGAGACGCCCGGCGGCGCGGGACAACCACATCGGGTCAATATAATCTGGCCCTTTCTTGAACGGTTGCACTGTTATGTCGCGGGCACGCAGGGCCGCACAAAGACCAATACTAAGTGTAGTTTTACCAGATGACTTATGGGCCGCCGAGATGAAGATGTGCCCCATAGGATAGATCCCGGATGTTTTAATTATATTCACCGCCACGCAACGAACCTTGACCAAGCCGTATACCTACGGATGAATTGCAGGCAACAGCGCCCGCGCATCTCCGCCGTCTGGAGATGCGCGGGCATACTGTCAGGTCCCGACGGGTGCTTGCTCGCCCGGTGCTACACTCTCATGTGCGTCTTTCTCTGCGGTTAGCGGATGCTGCGCATCGATATCGACATCGGCATCTGCCAGGGAATTGGGAAAAAATCGTAACACCTTGAATGCCAGTGCGACGATGATCAGTGCCAATGCAATACCTCCCAGGCCCAACATAATTTCAGGCAGGCTGGGCGTATAGGAGTTGACGACACCGTCATAGAAACTGCTGCTGACCTTCATCCCGGGAAATAATTGCAGCGGGTAGGCCTGACCACCGATTATTATCACATATACCTGCGCCAGACCGCCGACGATAACCAGTGACGAGGCCGTGACAAGCGCTTTGCGTGAGCGGGCGAAACGTGAATGGAAAAGAAGAATCATTGGAATGACACTACCTAGCAAGACCTGTACCCACCAGAAAAGTTCTGTATATATTCCGCCATCCAGGAGAATGAATTTCTCTACACCATCACGATGGGACATATATATATTCGTCAAGTGAAAAACAGCAACGAAGTACAGTACTGCGGCGACAAAAACACCTAACAGGTTTTTCAGGCGCTTCTGAACAACCAGACCTAGTGGTCTACCGGTACCTTGACATGTCGTAATAATTATGAGGTTAAGGATGGCGAGACCAAAAGAAAATGACATAATAACAAACATGGGCGCGAGAATAGCGGAATCATACGCCTGTCGAGCGACCAGAAAACCAAAGATCGATCCCGTGCCGGTGGTAAGCGTCAAACGCCAGATAAAGGCGACTATCCCAGCGCGTCTGCTGAAGTGGTTCATACGCCGTTCCATCATCATCCACAGATAGATGATAACGACGACGATAAATCCCACGTAGAGGAATATATTCCAGGCGAATATGGAGCGAAAATTGTAATGCGTCATTGCGACAATCAGGCGATCCGGTCTGCCCAGGTCAAGGACCAAGACAGTCAGTCCCCCGATAAGCAACGAGATAGCGAGCAGGCCCGAAATGCGCGCAAGCGGTTTGTACATGGAGCGACCGAAAACCGAAGCGATAGAAGCGGCGTTGAGTGCACCCGATGCCGCAACGATGAGAAAAACCGCAAACACATGTGGTATTCCCCACGCGACCTGATTGGTCATGCCAGTGACGTGGTGTCCATTGCTCTCCATGTAATATGCGGCAAACAGACCTGCGGCGATAAATGCTCCCAATACGGCTAGAAGCAGATAATACGCACCAGATTGGCCTTTAATTTCAGTAAATTCAATTTGTTTCATAGGTCACACTGTTTGTGACGCGGCCTACAGGCCGCGATAGTGGATACTAGGATTCAGGCGTAGATCTCTGCGAATCACGCTTGATCCGTATGCCGTGAGCTGTTTGTGTATTTCGCTTTTCGGGTCCTTCAAATCACCAAAGATAATGGCGTTGTGATTATCCTTGTCACAAGCCTCGGCACAGGCGGGAATGTTACCGGCATCGACACGATTTACACACAAGGTACAGCCGCCCACAGTGCCCTTTCCTCTTGGAACCAACGGTTTTTGATTGTGCAAATTCTCGGCCACGAAAGAACGAGCCTTATAGGGGCAGGCCATCATACAGTAGCGACAGCCGATACAAATATGTCTATCGACCAATACGATACCATCGGCACGTCGGAATGAGGCCCCCGTGGGACAGACATCGACGCACGGTGGGTATTCACAGTGCTGGCACATGACGGGTAGTGAATGACTGCGACCGGTATTCTCGTTGGTAATGTTGACCTTACGAATCCATTGAGCATCGGTCTCGGGACGTCCAAGACTGTACAAACCATGCACTGTATTACAGGCCTTCACACAGGCATCACAGTCCTTGGCACACTTATTGGTATCAATGAGCATACCCCAGCGCACCTTGCTCGATGCGGCCTGGTCCAGAGGCCTAGCGTGTGCGGCTTTCATGAGAAATATGCCTGGCGCGACGCTTAAACCAGCAAGTGTCGCCGCCGCAGCACCGAAAAATTTTCGTCGAGAGAGGGTAGTTTCAGCAATGTTGCCTTCCTGTTCGTCACTCACTGGATGCGCATTGCTGAGTGAATCTGCATGGACATCGTCATGTTTGCTTTCAGCGGACATTATCCGACTCCTGGGTGGTAATCGCTTTTAGCTCTTGTGGTACAAGTTTGACATCACCCGTCAGTTCATGCCCGGGGTGGGAAATAGGAATTGCCGTTAGACTATGAAAATGTGCATCACTGGGTGGCCGTTTCGCGTGACACTCAAAGCAGTCTATCTTGACTCCCGCATAGCGGTGGCAGTTTATGCAGAAGTTGGCACTATTGTTATGTTCTAGTGCCGTTGTATCAACTCCCTTCTTAACCGGTGGTACATGGCACGCCAGACATTGGTTGAGATTATATTTCTTTGTACGGATTCCATCATGTACAACTTTATATCTATGCTGAAAAAGAAACTTCATGTGATCCCGACGCATTACGGGGATTGGGGCGACACATTTCTTTCCCTTCAGAGCGGGAGGAATGTCAGGTAGCAATGGATTAGCACCGAAACCCGATGTGGGCAGAAAGAACATTAGTGCCAGGATCAACAAACCGAGCGGTTGAGCAAATTTGAAAAGAGGCGCGTTACGCCGGATTGCACCGTTGTAATGAGACATATGTACTCCCATCTACTCGCCCAGGGCCATGTCAATGTAACCTGTAGGGCAAACTTCCGCACAGATGTGACAACCGATACAGCGAGTATAATCTGTATAGACATAGCGGCCCATCGTGCGTTCCGATTTCTTAACACGATGCACGGCATCTTGCGGACAATATATGATGCAGTTATCACACTCGAAGCACATTCCGCAACTCATGCAACGATCGGCCTCTGCAACGGCTTCTTCTTCAGTCAACCCCTGCATGCGTTCATTGAAGTTACCCAGGACGTCATCGCGATTGACCGGCGTATCGTGGCGTTTTATCCGTGGAGTAAAGACAAAGTGCCCAAGGAAAAGTTTTGTAGAGGGAACGATTTCCTGATGTGAGCGATCTTCGTAATTATGTACGGCGTAGTTCCCGTCCGAAGTGCCCCAATCCTGAGTATGAGTATATTCTTCCGGTTCGAGATGGGCTTCGCGGAGTTTGTTGAGAAGATCAAAGTGGTGTTTGTCAACCTTGGGACGCTTGCCCGCATTCTCATGCTTGAGGTACCGATCAATACTGTCAGCAGCAATGGATGCCTGTCCAATAGCAGTTGTCAATAAATGTGGTCTGACAATATCACCTGCAACGAAATGACCCGGCTTTCCAGGTACTTGAAAGTTTTTGTCGGCATTGATCAGACCCTTTCCATTATCCATGTCTTCAAGACCGGAAAGGTCACCTTTTTGTCCGATTGCAGCGACAACGAGATCGCATTCAATATCGCGCTCCGTACCGGCTTTTCTCGTCTTGCCGTCTTCTTCCAACTCAACCACCCGCAGAGCCACAGCGCGCCCGTCCTCTCTCCTGATAACCTCAAGGGGTTCAAGCTGTCCTACAATATTTACACCTTCGCGCAAGGCATCTTTAACTTCATGTTCAGCGGCATGCATCTTTTCTATAGGAGAGTGTGAAATTAGTGTAACCGTTGCCCCCTCCCGTTTAGCTGACGCGGCAACATCGTGTGCCGTTTGACCCAAAACGACCCACTCCGGGCGATCCTGCTCATGAACCTTGGTGATGTGTCCAAGCCGGCGGGCAACTGAAGCGACGTCAATTGATGTATCCCCGCCACCAACGACGACGACTTTTTCGGAAACCAGTTGCAGGCGTCCTTCGTTAAAGGCGCTGAGGAAAGCCACGCCTGACAGACAATTCGACGCATCACCACCGGGGATGGGCAGGGGACGACCATAATGCGTGCCGATAGCCCAGAGGATGGCATCGTAATCACGCTGAATATCTTCTACAGTGACATCACGACCTATACGTACACCAAGGCGAAGTTCTACGCCCATATCGATGATGCGTTGCACTTCACCATCAAGCACGTCACGAGGTGTACGATAGCCAGGAATGCCGTATCGCATCATGCCGCCAAGCGCCGTATGGTCATCGAAGACTGTACAACGGTGACCGCGACGGCGCAGTTGATAGGCTGCGGCGAGTCCTGCTGGACCACCACCGATGATCGCAACACTTTTCCCGCTATCCTGTTCTGCAGGCGTGAAGGTAAGCTTGTTCTCGAGACCGTAATCGCCGATAAATTGTTCAACCGCATTGATACCAACAGTGTCTTCCACTTGGTTGCGATTGCAACCCGCCTCACATGGGGCAGGACATACTCTTCCCATTATCGCGGGGAAGGGGTTCGCATCCGTCAAACGCTGAAAAGCATATTTCTGCATGCTCACCTCGTCTGCGGGTTTTTCGATACCGCGAACGATGTCCAGCCAGCCACGAATATCCTCACCTGCCGGACAACTCCCCTGGCAGGGCGGAGTACGGTTCACATAAGTGGGGCACTTGTGCGAGTGATCTTCATTGAATATCTGTTTTTGCCAGTTGCGGGTTCTATAATCGCCGTCTTTGAACTTGCGGAAAGTAAGTTTGTTCTCTTGCATGTCTTCGCTGGACGTGGCCATGCCTGTTCTCCTGTGCGCAAACTCAGTGAATGCAGTCGGTTAACTACTGTTTGTCGCCCAACACGATCGCATCGCCTACGAGGTGGTGGACACTGATAATTTGATCCATGGTGAAACCATAATAGGGTAGAACCTTGCTGAACTGAGTCTTGCAGATGGCGCATATTGCGGCCATGTGCGTGACTCCATGTTCTTCAACGACCTGCTTGAGCGCCCCCATGCGGGGCAGTGCGCCCTTCACCCGCACTTCCATCAGGTCATCCGTTAACAATCCGCCACCACCGGCACAGCAAAATGTGGCTTCTCCAATGGTGTCGGCGGGCATATCGTAGAAATGATTACAAACAGCGCGAATGATATCGCGCGGGATAACCATCTGCCCACCGGGCTTGTTGCCCATGCGCGTCGCGCGGGCAACATTGCATGAATCATGAAAAGTGAGAATGCGATGATCGTTGGCAGACTTGTCCAGTGTTAGCGCGCCGCGTTGTATGAGATCATGGGTAAGCTCACAGACATGTTGTGGAACGGGGTAACGGGGATCAAGGAAATCAAAGGGACCCGCAAGGGTATTGAGAAAACTGTAGGCGACTCGCCAGGCATGTCCACATTCACCGAATACGATGCGCTTTGCACCCAGTTCCAGTGCCGCTTTACGAATACGCAAAGCGAGTTTTTGCATATTTTCATAACTACCGATAAACATGCCGAAGTTTGCCGCCTCACTGGCATATGAACTGAGCGTCCAGCGTATTCCAGCCTGATGAAAGACCTTCGCATAGCCCATCAGTCCGTCCACATGAGGCTCGGCAAAGAAATCCGCCGAAGGCGTGATCAATAACACGTCAGAACCCGGTTCATCCAATGGTAAACGCACATCCACGCCCGTATCATCCTTGAGATCTTCTTCCAGCCCATCCAGGGTGTTACGTAGCGCCGGTTTGGGTAACCCCAGGTTGTTACCTACCTCGTAGACCTTGCCGATAACTTCATTACAGTATTTTTGCCCGACTCCGATGGTGTCCAGAATCTCACGTGCTGCCATAGAAATTTCTGCGGTATCAATACCGTAGGGGCAGTAAACCGAACAGCGTCGACATTGTGAACATTGATGAAAATAACTGTACCAGTCATCAATGACTTCTTTAGTAAGATCAGTTGCACCGACAAGTTTTGGAAAATATTTACCGGCGAAAGTGAAATGGCGGCGATATACCTTGCGCATGAGATCCTGGCGTGCGACCGGCATGTTTTTGGGATCGGTGGTGCCCAGAAAATAATGACACTTATCAGTACATGCACCACATTTCACACAGGAATCCAGAAATACACGTAGAGATCGATATTTTCCGACCAGATCACCCAGTTTTTCTATGGCAACGTCATGCCAGTTTTCGATCAATTCACCGGGATATCCCAGCTCCGCCTGAAACTTGGCTTTTGCGACGTAGGGTTTGCTGTGTTTCATCACCCCTTCATGGATACGAGGTACAACAGGGTATTCCTGTATCACCGGTGTTTCAAAATCAGCCACAGTATGTTTCCTTATTCCAGGTTGAGTACAGGCGCCATTTCTGCCTATTGACCGGATTCAGACGGAAGTTTGGCCGCCCAGTTCGCGAGATGTCGATGTTCGCGCGGGTTGTCAACCTGGTTGCGTGTCGGACTGAAAAACACGCCAGGGGCATGCAGCAGCTTACTGAAAGGAAATACAATCATCAGTGAAGCAACAAGCGCCAGATGGACGAGTAATATGGGATCATGCGGCAGAGGTTGCCAATTAAAGTATAAAAGTCCGAGAACGAACGCCTTCAGTGACACAATATCCGTATGCCAGACATACCGCATCAACAGTCCGCTTGATGCGATAGAGATGATCAACAGCAGCATGAGATGATCCGATGGCGATGAGATATATCTGACCCGGTCAACAACGATACGCCTGAACCACAGGCCGGCAAGGCCGATGAGTATGAAGAAGCCCGCAAATTTTGCGAAAGGCTGAATCAATACAATCCACGACCATACCGGATCAGTGAAAAAACGAAGATGACTCAATAACACGACCAGTAAGGCGGCATGGAACATCCAGCCAAACAGCCATGTCCATTTATTGGCCTTAAAGAGACTGGAGAAAAGTACCACTTCCCTTGCCATGCGCAATACGACTCCCGTCTGCGTTACGGGTGCAGGCGTCGTGGGAATCTTAAGCGGGGCAGGGGTCTTTGCATACAAAATGACATGGTAGCCCACACCGATCACTAGCGTTGCGGCAGCGAGGTAGAGAAGCAGCGCGTAAATTATACCCAATACCGTCATATTCGTCCCCAGCCCCTATGTACTAATTCAATAAATCTGGTGCACCCTGTTAAATACAACCCGTTGGTTTTGGCAGCCCCGCATATTTACAGGCCTGCTTTGCGGGCCCATAGGGAAAGAGTTCATATAAATATTTGCTATTGCCTTTGTCGGCACCAAGTTTTTTGCCAATGGCCTTGGTCAACACACGAACGGCAGGGGCGATTTGATATTCGTCATAATACTCACGCAGAAAATTAATGACCTCCCAATGAGAGTCGCTCAGCGGGCATCCATCTTCTTTCGCCATTACTGTACCGATCTCCTCATTCCAATCATTCAGATTGGAAAGGTAGCCTTCTTCGTCAGTTTCCACCATCTTACCGTTGACTTCGATGGGCATCTTCTGTCTCCTTAATGAGTAGTTGTCAATCTATGTAATATTCGCGTTATAACCACGATTGTACGCTGTCATGTTGTGTTACCAGATCAACGAACTCTGTATAGTCAATAATGCTGATACCGTCCATGATCTGATCTTTTGTCATACCCCGGGCCGCCACATCCGGACCCAGTACGTACAGCGCTAACTTCTCCCCCTTGTCAGTGACTTTTTTTGAAATGATCGTATTTTTCACGGTAGCGTAGATACCATCTTCAATAAAAAGGACACCTTCTCCGTTACGGGCACGGTTCAAGCAGGCATCCAGCGAGCGCCGCTCAAAAGGGGACTTATTGATAATATGTAACATCGTCATAATATCTCCCCTTAGAAAGTCAAGATAACGTCTTGTCGGCGGATCAGATCGCCCACTTGTGTTGCGTCCAGCACCTCCACAGGGATGATGAACGCATCTTCATTCAATCCACGCAATTCCATGGACTCCTTGTCCACGTATACCTTTTCCACATCATAGCCATCCAGAGCCCGGTAGGTGGGAGAGAAATTCTTCATACCGATGCCCTTGGTGTCTTGGCCCTTCTTCAATTGATAGACGCCATCATCGATAAACAACAGACTGACATCCTGGTCAAAGGCCGCAGTGATGAGCACCACCTCTAATGACTCTAACGCATAGATGGTGCCATAAGGCGCTTTTCTATTGATATAGATGAACTTCTTTACAACGCTGGGACCATCTTCTTCCCACGGTTCAGTTACGGCTTCTGTCATCGTTGTACCCCGTATTTCCTAATCACCAAAGACCACCAGCCTGTCAGACTGGATGCCAGCTTCAACAAGTTGACCCAGTCCCGAAATACGGAACCCTGGTGCGATATTGTCACTATCCTTGCCGTGACGTTTCGCCTCACCCGCATCCAGAATACCGCGCCGCTGCGCAGCGGCGACACAGACAACGAGATCAATCTCATGTTGTGCCGCCAGTTCAGACCACAATTCTGTGATATTCCTGTCGTCCTGTGGTGGCACCCCAAAACGCGACCCGTTATAAACACCATCGTTGTAGAAAAATACACGAAATATATCGTGCCCTTTCTCAATGGCCGCCTTGGTAAACTTATACGCGGTATCAGAGGCCTGATGGGTATAAGGTCCTTCATTGACCAATATGCCGAATTTCATCCTATCAACACCTTAATTAACATAAAGTTCAGAAGCGAATATGTGCCGATGCATTCAGACTGCTGCGGGCACCACGCCAATTATCGACATGGTATTTAGTGAATGGCAGGTCGGTGAGTTCAAAGAACCGGGGCCAGCCGACACGCTCGATCCAGTCATTCATCCGTTCCCAGTCCTTGGCATCATTTTTATATTCTTTGAGGATGCGTTTCACAATGGCCGTCGCCTCTGGCCAGCGCGGTGGATTATTGGGTATGCCTGCTGCTACCAGTTTCTGAAATGTAGGTTTCCCTCTGGCGTTAGAATGATTACCACCAACCCATATTGCCAGCTTTGAATGTTCAACGTCATTGATTAGCATAGGCGGGCAGGGCGGGTAACAGGCACCGCAACAAATGCATTTTTTCTCATCGACTTCCAATGAAGGTTTCCCATCCACGAGCGCCGGGCGGATAGCGGCAACCGGGCAACGTGCGACAACAGAGGGCCTTTCACAGATATTCGAGACCAAATCGTGGTTGATCTTTGGCGGTTTGGTGTGCTGAATATTGATAGATATGTCGGCTTGACCACCACAATTTATCTGGCAACACGAAGTTGCAATGTGGACGCGGTTAGGCATGTTGCAATGACGAAAGTCATCGATCAGCTCATCCATCATGGCCTTGACGACGCCCGAGGCATCAGTTGCCGGGATATCGCAGTGTAACCACCCCTGCGTGTGCGAAATCATAGCGATGGAATTACCCGTGCCTCCCACCACGAATCCGGCATCCTCAAGCGCCTGGACCAGTGCATCAACTTTTCCACCATCGTTGACCATATATTCAATATTACTGCGCATGGTGAAACGAACGTGGCCGTCGGCATACTCATCACCTATATCGCACAGCTTTTTCAGTGTAAATGAGTCAAGAATGCGCTGCGTGCCCGCTTTAACGGTCCATATCTCATCACCGCTTTTTGCAACGTGCAGCAACACGCCGGGACGGGGGTGTTCATGATATTTCCACATGCCGAAATTTTTACGCATAACAGGATGCATATATTGGAAGCCGTCCGGGCAGCCGGATTCTATCGCGGGGCGCATATCAGCGAGTGCCATGGTTATCTCCTTGAGTCTAATGCTGACAAAAACTTCTCATACATAATCGTGAGGTGGTACGGTTATTCTGTCGGCTCAGCCCGATGCCTGCTGCTTTTCCTCGACTTTCCTCTGATACCATTTTTCGGCTTCTTCATTCCATCCATCCATACGAATGTAAGAACTCTTGCGTGGATGCGATATCATGTGTGGGTCAACCTCGATACCGACACCTTCCAGGAGGTTGATCAGTCCGATACGCTCTATCATTTCACCGCAACGCTCGTGTTCCAACGCGTTGTCGGCCCAGAAGTCGATTATATTCTCAGCCATTTCAACGATGCGCTGATAATCTTCTGGCGTTTCCATCTTCATGAAGGGCACGATGACTGTCCCCATCAGATCGCCGATTTTGAGCGTGCGCTTGCCGCCAAGCAATATTGTGACGCCGCGATCCTGGCCCGGGGAAAGCGCCTTGTTCATTACATTGAGACAATGCATGCATCGCACGCAATTCCTGTTGTCTACATCCAAAGTGTCGTCATCGCGCAGACTCATACAATTGGTTGGGCAGCGGGTAATTACATTATCAATAACATACTGCCGACCCTTTTTGGCAATGAATGCCTTGACCTCATCCTGGTCGATATCCATATCATCACGCCAGGTACCGATAATTGCAAAATCGGAACGCTCAATGGAATTCATGCAATCGTTCGGGCAGCCGGATACCTTGAACTTGAATTTATAGGGTAGGGCAGGCCGGTGCATGTCATCGACAAAGCGGTTGACCAATGTGCGCTGGATGGCCTGCTCGTTACAGCACGACTGTTCACAGCGCGCCGCGCCTACGCATGACATGCTGGTGCGAACAGCGGGTCCGGCACCCCCGAGATCAAAACCCTGCTCATTGATTTCGTCAAAGAAGGATTGCGTATTACTACTGGTCGTCCCGATGAACATGATATCACCGCTTTGACCATGGAACGTCAACAGACCCGAACCCCATTTCTCCCAGGTGTCTGAAAGCTGGCGCAACATGTCCGTGGTATAGTGATTCCCCGCAGGCGGCTGTATGCGGATGGTGTGAAACTCTTTCGACTCGGGGAAACTTGCACCGATTTCGGAAAATCTTGGAATGATCCCGCCACCGTAACCGAACACACTGAGCGTGCCACCCTTCCAATAGCCTTTGCGCGTCTCGTAGGAATGTTCAAGCTGGCCAAGCAAATCGTTGGCCATACCCTTTATGCGGCCATCGTCGTGTTCATCACGCAAACGCTTTATCCCGGTGATGAAACTGGGCCATGGACCGTTTTCCAGCTCGTCAATCATCGGTGTTTCGTGAATTTTATTCGCCATAGCGCGCTCCTTGGGGAGTAAGTGGGTAGGAAATGGTTTTTTCCTCATCACAGTCGTGTGCAGGACAAAGCGTAAGCGTATTGACTCGTGCCATCACCTGAAAACTGTCGTCCATGCCGACCCTCTGTAACTGTCCCGAGTCATAAGATCTACAATGACAAGCAGGATGGTGTGGATTGATGCTGTTGCTCTTTATCACATCACCCGTTCGTCCTGGACGGCTGGGCAGTGATTTCACATGAAGTCTAGGGGGATGATATGCGTTCGCACATCCTACCTATGGGGTGGTTTGTTTCATTGCGGGTTATCCCTGATGGGATATAAGCCTTGTGGCGACGTTAAAGCTTATATATTGTTGGGTATTGGCAAGCAGCAACTAGATTTTCACCAGTGACAAGGGCCTGAATCGATCTGCATGAAAGGGCTTATAGTGAGTGGAAACAGGATACTTGCACTCGACGTGCGGCACAGAGATTGCTCGATCTGTTGCAATCAACGCCCCGCGGGATGATGCACCACCGCCTGCAATCCGGCCAGGGCGTGATCTGCAATAACGTATTACATTGTCGAAGTGGTTTTGAGGACGACGGCAAACGGGGTAGGACACGGCTGGTTTTACGTGCTCGCTACTACAACAGAATCTGCGCATCAGATAATTTGGTCTTAGAGTCCGGGTTTACGCAACCCGCCGCCAGAGCGCAGTGACGCCATGGCGCATTGGTTGAACCTGCTTAAGTCTGGATGATGATACACAACACACTTGCCAAGTAGTGTAGTCACCGCCTGGCCGGGGAGGGGGGAGCCGCTCACCTCCGGCGTTCCCCGTTACTCCAATGGCGCCATAAGTTGCATATTTCGAATTACTGATATAGGTATGTGGATATGTATTGGCACGACAAACAGACATCCAGAGATACCTATACCATACCTCTGGATGTGGTTGACTTGGCCTTTCATATCCACTGTCGCACGCTCCAGTTGGACCATGCGCATGCACTGGCGCAGGCGATACATACCGCGCTGCCATGGTTTAGCTCGGAAGCCGAGGCCGGCCTGCATCTAATCCATGGTGCCGAGTCCGGTAATGGCTGGATGCGCCCGGATGATGAGGACGATGCACTGCTCTACCCCTCGAGGAGGACACGCATGACCTTGAGACTGCCGTCCTCCCGCCTTGAGCAAGCGCGGGCATTGAACGGGCAGGAGTTGGATATAGGAGGACACGGTATACGCCTGGGCGACAGTGATGTACGACCATTCAGCATATTGCCGACACAATTCTCCCGCCATGTCGCCATGGATGATGTGGCCAGTGTCGGCACTGTCAACGCCGGTGAGGTTCAGGATGAGTCCCTATTCCTGGAGCGTGTGGATCAGGAATTGCGCCAACTGGGCATTGAGGTACAAAAAATACTGTGTGGTAAAAGCCACATTTTGCATTTTCCTCATGGGATGCTCGTTACCCGCAGCGTCATGCTCGCCGAGCTGGAGCCTGCGGAAGCCATCCTGCTGCAACGCTACGGCATCGGTGTCGCACGCAAGATGGGCTGCGGACTATTCATGCCCCACAGGGACATCAAGGCCGTTTATACCGAACAGGATTGACACCATAAAACCCGTGATTTTCATCTAGTTATATTATTCATTTGAAACACTTATGAAGGAGGAACGCTATGTCACTTGAGATTCAGGGCCAGACCATCGCCACCACAGCAAACGGCTACCTCGAGAACCAGGATGAGTGGAACGAGGAGATCGCCCACGCCATTGCCGCAGAAGAAACCATTACGTTGACCGATCGGCATTGGGATGTGATTCATTATCTGCGCGAGCAATATTTTGATAATGGTGGCCTGCAGCCCAGTACTCGCACCATGGTCAAAGATCTGAAGGACGTCTGGCCAGACGAGAAGATCGATGCAAAAAGTCTTTATGCCCTGTTCCCCGGCGAGCCCAGCAAGCAGGCCGGCCGTATCTCCGGTCTACCCGAAACCCGGCGCAAGGGCGGATATTGACCACATAGGCCAAAATGGATATGGAGCAGAGGGACGCTGTCCGATATTTTAACCCGCAGATATATAAGCGATACGCAAGAGCCCGGAGGCGACGCAATGAGCGAAAAACAGGAATTGATCAAGAAAATGATCGAAATGCAGAAGACATTTCAAGACTATGAACACCGTGTAGACGGTATTAACTTGAAAGAATATTATAATCCGCCTGAAGGGCACCTGTTGCAGGGATATCGTGACAAATACCAGGATATGGCGATGAAAGTCATCGATCTGGCGCATGCAGAGAAGGGATCGCACAGATAACCCATCGTGGGCGCTACGCTGTAGCACGCGGGTGGGGTTCGACAGAACGGGCATCCCATCCGTGCGCTACACCTCACTCCACATTCTGACCAGATTGACATAGGTGTGGTCAACCCGAGCCGTTTCGTCCGCGGCAGGTGATTTTTCGAGCAGCACCTGTCTGGCCAGATGTAATTCATACAACAACTCACGCTGCAAGGGATCGCGGACCAGACTTTGCACCCAGGTGACCGCCACGATTCGCTCCCCCTGTGTCACTTCGGCAACGCGGTGCAGGCTGGACGAGGGATAAAGAATGGCGTCACCCGCGGCCAGTTTGATTGCAGTCTCACCGAAGCTCGTGCGCACCATCAGTTCCCCGCCCTGATAACTGGCCGGAGAGGTGAGAAACACCGTTATGGAGATATCAGAGCGATAGCGTTCGGTGGCCCCCATGATGGGATCGTCGATGTGCTGACCGTAACTCATGCCGGGGGTGTAGCGGGCGTAGTAGGGCGTGGCAATTCTGTGTGGCAGTGCCGCATGCAGATAGCTGGAGTGGCGCACTAAACGCCCCATCACTATATTGTTGATCTCCACCATGTGAGAATCATTCCGGCTGATCTCCTCATTATGTTTGACCCGCTGTGCCATTTTACCGGCCGAGAGCCTGCCATCGACAAACTCTACCCTGCTGAACAGCTCACTGAGCCGCTCCAGTTCAGTGCGGCCAAGGACTTCTGGAATGTGTAACAACATGCTGGCTCGCCTCCTGCGCATTATTGATCTATTGATAATATGATGAACATCGTTTCCGACCCAAGTTACTACAGTGTGGAGATCGAAAAACATGCAGCTGAATGTCACGATAGATGACAGAGACTTCAGCCTCGAAGTCCCCGAGGATCTGCTTGACGGCGCAAGCGAATTCTTTGCACGCATGGATCACGATATGGACCAGGGTTGGCAGATGAGTCGTGACTGGGTTGATGATCCGGATATCGAGAAACGCTGCCAGATTGCTGCCGATCGTCTACTGAGCGCGCTGGAAACGGACAACCAACCCGTTGCCATGATGATGGCGGGTTACATACTAACGCGTCTGCCCGGCATCACACATATCCATCTGCTCAATGACGGTGACATGCACAGCACAGCGTTTTCCGGCTGATGCGATAGCACTGGTTGGTAAATCGCTTACAACAATTCAAACCCATATTTAAGTCTTAAAATTACACATATAACAATCAGTTACATTAATAGATTAAAGTATTTTCTTACATTAATCTCTCGTATAAGAAACGCCTGAATTCTGATTTCGACACACTGCAGCGTGATCGCAGATGGCGACGCCAGTATAGCCAAACTGGCACCATTGCACGAACCCCACCCTACAACCACCACCTGCTGTCACGATATGCACATTCCGATGAAACAATCATTCTCACAGGCGACAGATTTTTGTCTTTGCTTCGATTCACTGTAGAATCGTGCATCAGTGACATCGCCTGGCCCGGGTGGCGAAATTGGTAGACGCAAGGGACTTAAAATCCCTCGGTGGCAACACCATGCCGGTTCGATTCCGGCCCCGGGCACCATTTATCTAAATCAATCCCTCCCCTCAAATCTTCGCAATACCCCACAAATCCCCACAAGACTATGTTTTTACAGAAAAAATTTATCTAAATAATAAAATATTCGATGTAGAACAACCCCCCGCTAAAGACTGCTAAAGTACACATCAAATTACGCCAAAATTACGCCAGGATCATTTTATGGCTACGATTGGAAAGAGGGGAAAGGGTTGGCGCGCCGAGATCTACCGTGATGGGCGCCGTCGTTCCAAGACCTTCCATACCAAGGCGCAGGGCCCAGGCCTGGGCCTTGCAGGCAGAGATCGAGCTGGATGACGCCCTGCTAGGGCGCGTGCCGGCCGATAAGCGGTTTGAGGATGTACTGCGCCGTTACGCGCGCGATATCTCACCGGGCAAGCGTGGCGCCAGACCCGAGTCTTTGCGTATCGATGCCCTGTGCAGGAATGAGCTGGCCAAGGTCGCCCTGCGCTCGCTGTCGGCATCGGACTTTGCGCAGTGGCGAGACCGACGGCTAAAGCAGGTGTCTGCCGGTAGCGTACTGCGTGAGATGAACCTGCTGAGCCATGTGTGCAGTGTCGCGGTGCGTGAATGGGGGTGGTTGCCTGAGAATTTCATGAGCCGGGTCAATCGCCCATCGACGCCGCCCGCGCGAACCCGTCGAATCCATCGAGATGAAATTGACCGGTTGCTGGTGGCTTGCGGCTACCGTGCAGACGGGCCGCTGGCGTCGGTGAGCGCGCGGGTGGGGGCGGTGATGCTGTTTGCCATCGAGACTGCCATGCGCGCCGGGGAGATCACGCAGATGACATGGTGCCATGTGGACCTGGATCGGCGCCTGGCGCACATTCCTTAAATTGGCCGACTATTAACATATAGATTAACAAGTGGGTGGTGATGGAGTATTATACCGGGAGGAGATTCACGGTAGAAGTGACGCGGGATGGAGACGCCAGTTTTGCGGAGGCGATAGCTCATGCTGAGCAAAGCTGTATCCAGAATCTCAATGCGCGTATCGAGCGCTTCGCTGACCACGGTAAACTGCACGTACCTCAACAGCTAAATGATGAAGGTGATGGGTTCTATGCGATCAAGGCCCGGTGTGGCCTAAGAGCATACTTCTGGTATCACGGCACCCGCCGGCGCGTTATGGTAATCAGTCATTTCGCGTACAAAAATTACCAGAAACTAAGGTCGCAAGACAAAACCCGAATGCAGCGAAACCGGCAAGAGTATAAGGAGAAGAGCAATGAGTAAAAAGAGCGCGATCCATGAATGGTTACAGTCCCCCGAAAATCAACAGGGACTGGAAGAGGAGCGACTGATCACTGAGATCAGCGAAAACATTTGGGCTCTCCTTAATGAAAAGGGCGTTTTAAGTGCTCAGCTTGCCGAAAAATTGGGCAAGAGTCGCCCATTTGTTTCCCAGCTTCTCGACGGATCAAGAAACATGACTCTGAGAACATTGGCGGACATCGCTTACGCGCTTGATACGCGCGTCCGGGTTGAATTCTGTGATCTTGGATCTTATAAAGGCTGGATTGAACCTGGTCAAACCGTAACGATTAGACTGACTTCAAGACCTCTTGAAATTGTCAGCTCGAACAATCAAATGCCTTCTCCACAGTGGAATCCCACCGATGGACCCCGCCCCCTCTGTCAGGATAGTTGTCCGGTCTCCTAAAACGAAGAGTAACCCTGAGA
>CAZLQI010000017.1:0-39786 GCA_964561765.1 uncultured Chromatiales bacterium | reverse complement strand
CTCAGTACCGGATGACAGCTTAAACTACTGTCTGAAATCCGGGGTCCACTTTAGGGTACCTGTGGTGTGGGTTACAATACCTTGCGATTTGACGACGAGGTGACTCGCCATACTCTGTATCGAAATTTCTACGAACCCTACGCCCGCGAGTGGCAGCATGGCAATTCACGTTGGGACCTTATCGATCTGGTGCGCATGACCCATGCCTTGCGCCCAGAGGGAATTGAATGGCCTCTGCATGACGATGGCAGGCCCAGCTTTCGGCTCGAAGATCTGGCTGCAGCTAACGGTATCGGCCACGAGTTGCCCATGATGCGCTGTCCGACGTGCGTGCCACCATTGGTTTGGCACGCCTGATACGTGACCGGCAAGCACGCCTCTATGATTGGCTCTTTCAGCTTCGCAATAAACATAGGGCGGCTGAACAGTTGGACCTGGTTGGGCACGAGCCCGTTTTACACACCTCGCGCATGTACCCATCAGAGTTTAGTTGCACAACCCTGGTTATGCCGTTGGTCGCTGAGCCCGATAACAACAATAGTGTGCTGGTCTACGATCTGCGGCATGATCCGGGGCCTTTCATGGGATTGGATCAGGACGGTCTCCGTGATCGTCTGTTCACCCGGGCCAAGGATTTGCCAGAGGGTGTGGAACGGCTACCGGTCAAATCCGTGAAGATCAACAAGTGTCCCGCCCTTGCACCCCAGAAGACGCTCGATGCAGCGGCTACCGAGCGCATTGCAATCGACCTGGCTGCCTGTACCCGGCATTGGGAACTATTGAGCACGAATGAGGGCTTTATGCAGCGCGTTGTACAGGCCTACAGCAGTCGGGAATTTAGTCCTGCCGGAGATGTCGATCTGGCGCTGTACGAAGGTTTTCTCAATGATGCGGATCGCCCATTATTGGCCAATGTTCGTGATGCTTCTCCGCAAGAGCTGGCACAGACCCATTTTGATTTCCACGACGAACGGTTGCCAGAGCTTCTGTTTCGCTATCGAGCCCGGAATTGGCCAGAGACTTTGTCGGTCGAGGAGGCGCAGCGTTGGGAGCAATTTTGCCGTCATCGTCTTCGGGATGCAGATGGGGGTGGCAGCATTACCCTAACGGAATACTACGAGCGGATTGCTATGTTACGTAATGAGCGTGAAGGTAATGGAGATGCTCAGCGGATATTGGATGCTATGGATGCATGGGGGGAGGGCATGATCTAAATTGAGTTAGCGAGGCGATCATTTACGTTCACACATTTGTTTTGATCAGTTGTCTATGACCGCATATGATTGCGGACGAACACAGAAGCATGATTGGGTTTTTATCACAATAAAGACGAAAAACGCGCTCCACCCACGCTCCACTCGCGCTCCATTCTTGGGACAATCGTGGACAATGAGAGACAACGAAATGTAAAAGTGGAGTGAAGAAAAACACTGCAAATACAGTATCTTTGGCGGTTTCTGGTGGTCTGTGATAGTCTAGTAAAATGGTGCCGAGGAGAGGACTTGAACCTCCACGGGGTTTCCCCCACTAGCACCTGAAGCTAGCGCGTCTACCAATTTCGCCACCTCGGCATCAGGGCGCATCGAACAGATGCCTACCCCGAGAGCAGCGAACTTTACCGGGTGTCTCGGATCTTGTCAATCATCGTACAATACGACGCTCGGACCGTCGGGGCAAGACCGCGGATGATGGTCACAACAGGGGTACAGAAACAGATGAAATACATGCAACAGGCACTACGTGCCACACCGCGCACCTGGGCGAGGGCCGCAGTCTGATGGCCAGAAAGGCGCCTAGAAAAAAAGATCCCAACGCCGCCCGTGAGGCGCAGAAATACGCCCATCCGGTCCCCAGTCGTGAGTTCATCATGACGCTTCTCGAGGAGCAGGGGGTACCCCTTGGGCACCGGGAAGTCTGCAACGCCATGGGCGTGAAGGATGAAGAGGGCATCGAGGCCATGCGCCGGCGACTCAAGGCTATGGAGCGCGATGGCCAGCTGATCCGCAATCGCCGCGGCGGTTATTGCTTGGTCAGCAAAATGGACCTGGTGCGTGGTCGGGTCATCGGTCACCCGGACGGCTTCGGTTTCCTGGTGCCGGACGAAGGCGGTGATGATTTGTTTCTCTCTGCACGCGAGATGCGTGTGTGCACCCATGGCGATCGGGTCGTGGCCCGGGTTGCGGGTATCGATCGGCGCGGGCGGCGCGAGGGCGATGTCGTCGAGGTGCTGGAACGGGCCAATCCCCGGATTGTGGGACGGTTGCGTATCGAGGCCGGGGTGGGTTTTGTGACCCCTGACAACAAGCGCTTTACCCAGGACATTCTGGTACCGAACGAGCAATGCTATGGCGCCGACCATGGTCAGATCGTTACGGTCGAGATTGTCGATGCACCGACGCGCTACCGCCAGGCCATCGGCCGGGTGATCGAGATCCTTGGCGAACACATGGACCCCGGTATGGAGATCGATGTGGCGATACGGGCCTTCAACCTGCGCCAGGAATGGTCGTCACTGCTCGAACTCGAGATTGCGACGCTGACCGATGTGGTTCCCGAGGTCGCCAAACGTGGCCGGGAAGACTTGCGCGCCGTACCGCTGGTCACGATTGACGGGGAAGATGCCCGTGACTTTGATGATGCGGTGTTTTGTGAACCACAGGGCAAGGGCTGGCGCTTGCTGGTGGCGATCGCCGATGTCTCGGCCTATGTGCAGCCCGGTACCATGCTGGATGCCGAGGCACGCGAGCGCGGCAACTCGGTGTATTTCCCCGGCCGGGTTATTCCGATGCTGCCTGAGATACTCTCCAATGGCCTGTGTTCGCTCAACCCGAAGGTCGACCGCTTGTGCATGGTCTGTGAGCTCAATATCGGCGCGAAGGGTGATGTCCGCGACTACCGTTTCTTCGAGGCCGTGATGTGCTCCCATGCGCGCCTGACCTATGGCAAGGTCGCCGCCATGCTGGTTGATGGCGATGCGCCGTTGCGCGAGGAATACGCGGCCGTGTTGCCTGGGCTGGAGCATCTCCACGCACTGTACAAGACCCTGTTCAAGACCCGGGCGCGACGTGGTGCGATTGATTTCGAGACTACCGAGACCCGTATCGAATTTGATGCTGCCGGCAAGATTGATCGGATCGTGCCGGTGGTGCGCAACGATGCCCACCGTCTTATCGAGGAGTGCATGCTGGCGGCCAACGTTGCGGCCGCAGACTTTCTGGCCAAAAATGAGATCCCCGCCCTGTATCGTATTCACGAGGGGCCTAAAAGCGACAAACTGACCGATTTGCGCAGCTTCCTCAGTGAGCTGGGCCTCGATCTGGGGGGGGGCGACAAGCCCCATGCCCGCGACTATGGCAAGCTATTGTCATCCATCGGCGAGCGGCCCGACCGGCATCTGATCCAGACCGTGATGCTGCGCAGTCTGTCGCAGGCGGTGTACAGCCCGGATAATGCGGGCCACTTCGGACTGGCCTATGAGGCTTACGCGCATTTCACCTCACCCATCCGTCGTTATCCCGATCTGTTGGTGCACCGCGCGATCCGCCACCTGCTTGCCGGCAAGACCCCCGAACGTTTTGTCTATGGGCACGACGAGATGGCACGGTTGGGCGAGAATGCCTCGATGACCGAGCGCCGTGCCGACGAGGCCTCGCGCGATGTCACGGACTGGCTCAAGTGCGAATACATGCTCGACAAGGTCGGGGAGACCTTTGATGGCACCATTACTTCGGTAACGGGGTTTGGTCTCTTCGTCGAGCTCGATGCCATTTATGTGGAAGGGTTGGTACATGTGACCGCCCTGTCCAATGACTATTATCATTTCGATCCGGTCAAACACCGCCTGGCGGGGGAGCGCAGCGGGCGTACCTATCGTCTGGCCGATCGCATTCAGGTTCGGGTCGCGCGGGTGGACTTGAGTGATCGCAAGATTGATTTCAGCCTGGCGGAGACCGATGAGGTGGCCACCACCGCAACCGTCAAGGTGGAAAAGAAGGACGGTGCCAAGACCGCGCGTAAGAGTCGCGGCAAACGCCGCCGCAGTCGTGGTGGGCGGCAGCGGGAGCGTGGTGGTGGCCACTGACACCGAGATTGTGTTCGGAATGCATGCCGTCCAGGCGGCACTGACACAACACCCGGAATCGGTATTGGTGCTCTGGCTGGACCGGGTTCGCCAGGACCACCGCCTGCAGCAGGTGCTCGACAGTGCCCGTATTGCTGGCGTGGCGGTGAATCGGGTCACGGCGCGGGAGTTGGATCGCCTTACCGCTGCGGCACGCCATCAGGGTGTTGTGGTTCGCATGCGGGTGGCAAAACGCCTTGGCGAGCGTGATCTGGAGGGGTTGCTCGCGGGCCTGGTTGCGCCCCCCCTACTGCTGGTACTCGATGGCGTGACCGATCCGCATAACCTGGGGGCCTGCCTGCGCAGTGCGGATGGAGCCGGCGCCCATGCCGTGATCGCCCCGCGTGATCGGGCCTGCGGTCTGACCTCGGTGGTGCGCAAGGTGGCCAGCGGAGCGGCCGAGACCCTGCCCTTCATTCAGGTCACCAATCTGGTCCGCACCTTGCGCAGCCTGCAGGCGCGGGGGATATGGGTAGTCGGTGCCGCTGGCGAAAGCGCCCAAACCCCCTATGAACTGGACCTGGGTGGCCCCCTGGCACTGGTGCTGGGTGCGGAGGGCCGTGGGCTGCGACGCCTGACCCGTGAGGCCTGTGATGCCGTGGCCGGTCTGCCCATGCACGGTCAGATCGACAGTCTCAATGTCTCGGTCAGTGCCGGTATCTTCCTTTATGAAGCCCTGCGCCAACGCCAGGGGCGAGGCTGATGCGCGGGTGCGGGATTGCATCGGTTGGCAAAGCCCGATAGAATCCCCGCCTTTGCCGCTTCGCGTTGATATTAGCGCCCGCGGCACAACAATCCGTTACTCCTTGTCTTGCCCGTTCGTACCAGCGTGTCGGGGATGCAAGACTGCCAACCCGTAAGGAGCTCGAATGAGACACTACGAAATCGTGTTTCTGGTCCATCCTGACCAGAGCGAACAGGTTCCTGCCATGGTCGAGCGCTATCGCTCGGGCATCGAATCCAGCGGTGGCAAGATCCACCGTCTGGAAGATTGGGGGCGCCGCCAGCTGGCCTATCCGATCAACAAAATCCACAAGGCACACTATGTGCTCATGAACATAGAATGCACTCAGGAGGCCCTGGACGAGCTGGAGAGCGCCTTTCGTTTCAATGATGCCGTGATTCGCCACCTGACCATGCGCCGGGGTAGTGCCGACACCGAGGCCTCGCCACTGGTCAAGGGCCACGATGAGCGTGAAGGTCGCGATGACAGTGAAGATCGCGCCAAGCGCCCCCGCCGTGATGATAGTGCTACGGCTAGTGGTGCCGGGACTCGCAGTGCAGAGGCTGGCAGTGCAGAGGCTGGCAGTGTCGCTGCGGCAAGTGAGAGTGTCGTCGATGCCGACAAGGACGGCGCCGAGGCCTGATTGCCGGGTGCTGAACGAATCAAGTTTTTCCCCGATCCCGGTACCGGTGTGCAAGCCGACGGGACGGGGAGGGAATAACACTTTGGAGGTTTGAGCATGTCCCGGTTTTTTCGCCGTCGCAAGTTTTGCCGTTTTACTGCGGAAGGGGTCAAGGAGATCGATTACAAGGATCTTGTTACCCTGAAAAACTATATCTCTGAGAACGGCAAGATTGTGCCTAGCCGGATTACCGGCACCAAGGCCCGTTATCAGCGTCAATTGTCCACTGCCATCAAGCGTGCGCGCTTTCTGGCTTTGTTGCCGTATACCGATTCACATCAGTGATTGGGCGCCTGAATGGCGCCATGAAACACGGTTGACGATAGACGCGTAACCATGCGGTTCCTGGCCCATTACATCGCGCGTGGCCGTATGCAGGCGATGTTCGCCACCACGCTGTGTGCCGTGGTGTCGCTGTTGCTGATGCCACTCAGCTGGCCGGTGAGCTATCTCAGTGGCGCGGTGGTCGGTTTGGTTACCCTGATGCAAGGCCCTCGTGAGGGCCTGCTCAATGTCCTGGGTGCCGCTATACTGCTTGGCCTGCTGGCCGCCATTGGGCTGGGGCAACCACAGCTGGCCCTGGGTTTCGTGCTCTTGATCTGGTTGCCCGTGTGGCTGATCGCGCAGGTGTTGCGCCAGAGCGTGTCGCTACCGGCGACCCTGCTGGTTGCAGGTGGTATAGGCTGTGTGCTGGTCATTGCTGTCTACCTGGTCCTGCATGATCCGGCAGCGGCCTGGCAGCACTATTTTACGACCGCTGTCTTACCGGCCTTCAAGCAGGCGGGCCTGAGTGCGGCGCGCTTGGCCGATATGCGGCGGGCCTCCGCCCAGCTGGCCGGCACGATGACCGGTATGGTGGCTGCGGTGCTGGTATTGGGTAGTGCCGCAGCCGTGTTGCTGGCGCGTTGGTGGCAGGCCCTACTCTATCGTCCGGATGGTTTTCGCCGCGAGTTTCATGCCCTGCGCTTGGGTAAACTGGCGGGCGGCGTGGCGGCGTTGGTTTTTGTCTTTGCCGCAATTCCGCATATGGGGACGATGGGTAAGGCTGCCGATGACCTGCTGTTTGTGATCGCTGCGGTCTTTGTATTGCAAGGGTTGGCCGTGGCACATGCCGGCGTCGGGCGTCGCCGTGCCTCGGTGGGCTGGCTGATTGGCCTGTATGTGCTGGCCACACTGATACCGTATATCGCCCTGTTGCTGGCAGCGGTGGGGGTGGTGGATAATTGGCTAGATTTCCGGTCCCGTCTGCATGCAGACGGGCAGAACTGAATGTGTGATCGAGGTGTGAGCGATGGAAGTGATACTGCTTGAGAAAGTGCGCAGCCTGGGTAATTTGGGTGACAAGGTCAAGGTTCGCGCTGGCTATGGGCGCAATTTCCTGGTGCCGACCGGCGCGGCAATCCCGGCCAGCGAAGAGAATCTCGCCAAGTTTGAGGCCCGTCGGGTTGAGCTGGAACAGGCCGAGGTTGAGGCCCGGGCTGTTGCCCAGACCCGTGCCGGGCAGATCGTGGCGCTGGGGCGCATCGTTGTCAAACACAAGGCGGGCGAGGAGGGCAAGCTGTTCGGCTCCGTGGGTAACAGCGAGATCGCCACGGCCGTCAGTGAGGCCGGTGTCAGTCTCGAAAAGCATGAGGTCGATCTTCCCGATGGTGCCTTGCGCAGTGTCGGTGAGCACGTACTCCTGTTCCAGCTGCATACGGAGGTCACCGCCACGCTGACGCTGGTCATCGAGGCGGAGTAAGACTGTCCCGCCCGGTGCCATCCCGCACGGGTGGGGGTGACACCGGGGTATCGCTTGTTGCTGGATGGCCCTGCCCGTCAGGGTTCTGCGCGCTTGTCTCGACCGGCCTTGATGGCCTGGCACAACGGCACTTCGATGGACCCAGCGTCGTTTCGCGCCGTGCGGGTGCCCCCCGGAGGGCTCCCCACTGCCGGGTGCGCGCGCCGAGACGCTCGACCCTATCACAATTGTGTGGCGGTTCTGCGAACTTTCCCTATGCCGGGGTGGCCGCCCTTGGTATGCTTTTTCCCGAATTACGACCACGCCATGACCACCTGTGTCGTGGAACCTGGGGGATAGGACCGCATGCCTGAGCTAGCCGTACCGCCGGCGTACGTGGATGCTGCCACCGAGGCGCTGAAAGTACCGCCACATTCCATTGAAGCCGAGCAGTCCGTTCTGGGCGGGCTCATGATCGACAATACTACCTGGGAGCAGGTCGCCGACATTATCACTGCGGAGGATTTCTATCGACGAGATCACCGGTTGATTTTCAGTGCCATCCGCCACCTTGCCGAACAGATCAAACCCTTTGATGTGGTGACCCTCTCCGAGTGGCTGGACCAGCGCAGTGAACTGGATGGTGCCGGTGGCATTGCCTACCTGGGGACCCTGGCCAGGAACACGCCCAGTGCGGCCAACATCCGCGCCTATGCCGATATCGTGCGCGAACGTTCGGTCATGCGCCAGCTCATCCGGGTGGGCACCGACATTGGCAACAGTGCCTTCAATCCCGAGGGCCGTACCAGCGAGGAGTTGCTGGACCATGCCGAGAGACAGGTCTTCGAGATCGCCGAGAAGGGTGCGCGCGCGGGCAAGGGGTTTGTAGAGATCAAGGATCTGCTGGTCAAGGCGGTGGATCGCATCGATACCCTGTTTCAGCAAGAGCAGCCCTATACTGGTGTGCCGACCGCTTTCGACGATTTTGATGCGATGACCTCAGGTCTGCAACCGGCCGATCTGATCATCGTTGCGGGTCGCCCGTCCATGGGTAAGACGACGTTTGCAATGAATATCGTCGAGAATGCGGCGATCAAGCACAAAGTGGCGGTGGCCGTGTTCAGCATGGAAATGCCGGGGGAGCAACTGGCCATGCGAATGATGTCCTCGCTGGGACGCATCGACCAGCATCGGGTGCGCACCGGTAAGCTCGAAGACGATGACTGGCCCCGCCTGACCTCGGCGGTAGGAATCCTGGCCGAAGCACCGATCTATATCGACGATACGCCGGGTCTGAGTCCGAGCGAGTTGATCGCACGGGCGCGCCGTCTGCACCGCGAACACGGCCTCGGTCTGGTGGTCCTCGATTACCTGCAACTTATGCAGGTTCCCGGTAACAAGGAAAACCGGGCTACCGAGATTTCCGAAATATCGCGCTCGCTGAAGAATCTGGCCAAGGAACTTAATGTGCCGGTGGTAGCGCTGTCACAGCTCAACCGCAGCCTGGAGCAACGGCCCAACAAGCGACCGGTGATGTCGGACCTGCGCGAGTCGGGGGCCATTGAGCAGGATGCCGATGTGATCGTCTTCATCTACCGCGACGAGGTCTACAACGAGGACAGCCCGGACAGGGGCACGGCCGAGATCATCATCGGCAAGCAGCGCAATGGCCCCATCGGTACGACACGCCTCACCTTCCTCGGGCAGTACACCCGGTTTGAGAATTTCATCCACGACGTCTATCAGAACGAGGACCCTGCATGACCCGAGGTGCCCGGGCAGTCATCGACCTCGCGGCACTCAGACATAATCTCTCGCGAGTCCGCGAAGCGGCCCCGGGTACGCGGGTGCTGGCCGTGGTCAAGGCCAATGCGTACGGCCATGGGTTGTTGCGCGTGGCTGCTGCCCTGGCGGTGGCGGTCGATGGCCTCGCAGTGGCTCGGATCGATGCGGCCCTGGCCTTGCGCCAGGCGGGGATCACGGTGCCGGTGTTGCTGCTGGAGGGGGTGAGTACACCGGCACAGTTGGCCGAGGCCCGCACCCATGGCCTGGACATCGTGGTTCATCATCCCGCGCAACTGGACTGGCTGGAGGCCGCCCCCCCCGGCGACGCCCTTGCAGTCTGGCTCAAGATTGACACCGGGATGCACCGTCTCGGTTTCCCGCCTGATGCGAGCGCCCAGGCCTACCGCCGACTGTGCACATGCGCCGCTGTCCTCAGCCCGCCGCGATTGATGACTCACCTGGCCTGTGCCGATGTGCGCGACGACCCGTACACGGACAGACAGCTTGAGCGGTTTGCCGAGGCCACCCGCGCATTGGCGGGTGAGCGCAGCATGGCCCAATCTGCCGGTCTGCTCGGTTGGCCAGCGGCGCATGGGGGCTGGGTGCGCCCCGGCATCATGCTTTATGGCGCCTCACCGTTCGCAGATTCTTCGGCTGAGACCCTGGATCTGCACCCGGTCATGACCTTGAGCAGCAGCCTGATTGCCGTTAATCACGTTCACAAGGGGGAGGCCATCGGGTACGGCGCCACCTGGGTGTGTCCCGAGGACATGCCGGTCGGTGTGGTGGCGATCGGCTACGGCGATGGCTATCCGCGCCATGCGCTTGCGGGGACGCCGGTGCTGGTGAATGCACAGCGTGTCGGTCTCATAGGGCGGGTGTCGATGGATATGATCTGTGTTGATCTGCGCACCCAGCCTGAGGCGTGCGCCGGTGACCCCGTGGTGGTCTGGGGTGAGGCCGCGAATGGGCAACGGCTGTCGGTCGAGGAGGTGGCCAGGCAGGCGGGCACGATTGCCTATGAGCTGCTGTGCGGTGTGACCTCACGGGTGGCCTTCAGTACCCGTAACGAATGAGGTAGGCGAGACATGTCCAGGATCAAGGTCGTGTATAGCTGTAGCACATGCGGAGCCCAGCAGCCGAAGTGGTCCGGGCAGTGCCCGGATTGTGGCGCCTGGAACACCCTGAGCGAGGAGGTCGCCGCGTCGCGCCGCGCCAGTGTGGGTCAGGGTGGGCGTTTGGCGAGGTTTGCGGGTCAGGCTGGAGTCGGTCAAGTCCAGTCGCTCAGCGAAGTGACCCCCGATGATGTGGCGCGCCAGCCCACCGGGGTGGGTGAGTTTGACCGCGTGCTCGGCGGGGGGCTGGTGCCGGGGTCCGTCGTGCTCATCGGTGGCGATCCGGGCATCGGAAAATCGACCCTGTTACTACAGACCCTGGTGCGTATCGGCGCGCAACAGAAGACCCTGTATGTCACCGGGGAGGAGTCTCTACAGCAGGTGAGCCTGCGGGCACACCGCCTCAGTCTGCCCATGGTTGCGGTCCGCCTGCTGGCCGAGACCCGGGTCGAGGCCATTTTGGCGCAGCTTGACAAGGAACGCCCTCAGGTCATCGTGATCGACTCCATCCAGACGGTGTATACCGAACTGTTGCAGTCTGCGCCCGGTTCGGTATCCCAGGTGCGCGAGAGCACCGCGCAGCTGGTGCGCTACGCCAAGCATACGGGCACGGCCCTGTTTGTGGTGGGCCATGTCACCAAGGAAGGGACCCTGGCCGGGCCCCGCGTACTTGAGCACATGGTCGATACGGTGCTGTATTTCGAGGGCGACAGCAGCAGTCGTTACCGCGTCATTCGCGCCGTCAAGAATCGCTTCGGCGCGGTCAACGAACTCGGTGTCTTTGCCATGACCGATCGCGGTCTGCGCGAGGTGACCAACCCCTCGGCCATCTTTTTGTCCTCACACAGTGAACCGGTGCCGGGCAGCGTCGTTATGGTCACTCTGGAGGGCAGCAGACCGTTGCTGGTGGAGGTTCAGGCCCTGGTGGATGAGAGTCATTTGTCCAACCCCCGGCGGGTGACGTTGGGGCTGGAGCACAACCGTCTGGCCATGTTGCTGGCCGTGTTGCACCGGCATGCGGGCGTGGCGACGTTTGATCAGGATGTCTTTGTCAATGTCGTCGGCGGTGTGCGGGTCACCGAAACGGGGGTCGACCTGGCGGTGTTGCTGGCCGTGATGTCGAGTCTGCATAACCGGGCGTTGCCGCGTGATCTGGTGGTGTTCGGTGAGGTAGGGCTGGCCGGTGAGATCCGCCCGGTCCCTAACGGCCAGGAACGCCTGCAGGAGGCCGCCAAACATGGTTTTCAGCGGGCGCTCATTCCCGTCGCCAATGCACCCAAGAAATCCATCAAGGGTTTGCAGGTCACGGGGATCAGCCGACTCGATGAGGCGCTCAATGCGGTATGAGGAGTTCGCCCAGTTCGCGCTGGAGTAAGCGGGTATCGCCGAGATTGAGCTCAACCAAGCGATGCAGATGCGTGGCACTGTCCAGATCGAGTCGCTCCCAGCTAAACCCGATGCGCCATCCGTCGGGTTCGGTGACGGATTCGATGTGTGCGATGTGACCGCGCATGGTGATCTCGATGACACCCGCGCTCAGGGTGATTTGGAGCTCACCCTGTTGTCCGGCCTCGCCCCGCCAGTCTGCGGGTAGTCCGACCAGCGCCCCCTTGAGGCAGATATCGAATACCTGCCCTTGCCAGGCAGGTTCATTTTCACGTCGCAGCAGGGCCGTGCCGTCGAGTGCGATGCGGGTGAAATGGCGTTTGTTCTCTGGGTTTCCGGTAGGCGATGTGCTCATGAGGGGTTCCTCATCAGTGCTGTGGCGAACCAGCGCGTGGTCAGTTTATAAACGGGTTATTCGAGATAGAATTGCATTTTTATACTGCCTATCTGAATGATATCGCCATCCGTTAGCTTGTGCGCCTTCTCGCCGAGCGGGTGGTTGTCGATGAGCGCGCGGTGCTGGCCTTCCAGGTGCGACATGAAGTAGCCGTTGTTGCGCCGCGCGATGACGGCCGTGACCATACCTGGCTTACCCAGGTTGGTGAGTGCGCGGTTGAGGCTGAGCGTCTTGCCCAGGTTGTTTCCGGAGAGGAACTGCAACCAGGCCCTGGGGGGTGCCGCCTCGCTTTGGGCTATGCCGGTCCCCCGTTCAGGGTCAGCGGACCGGGTGTTCGGGTGTTTTACGGGTGGTGTCGATGTCGGGTTAGTGGCGGCAAGGAATGTACCTTCGGTATTGATCTCCGGCTCGAAGCTGAAGGTCAGGCTGTGCTTGCCGACCCGGATTAGTTCGCCGTCGCGCAGGCTATGTTCGCTGATCCGGGTTTGATTGATGAACGTGCCTGTGGGCGTATCCAGGTCGTGGAGCGTGCTGATGTCGTCCCGGGTGTGCAGGCGTGCATGCCGTGGTTGAACGGCCAGGCTGTCGATATGTATCGTGCAGGCGGGATCACTGCCAATAAACATGTCACCCTGCAATACGGGGAAGATTTTCAGTACCTTGCCCTTGAATGACAACGTCAGCTTCGACACCCAGTTCGCCCCTCCTCAGGTCTTGCCCGGAAAATGTTTTATTTGTCTTGGGATTATAGACCGTAACGCAAACGGTTGTACAACGCGGAGCACGTGCATGGCGCCTCAGTCCGGCGCGTTGTGCCGATGCGCTTCGGGGGGGGCGATGCGGATGGTCTTTACCGCATTGGCCACCGTCTGGACGATATCGATCGGGTGGCCTTCGAGCAACAGACTGGTGCCGGCTGTGGGAATGGTTTCCAGGTATTCGGTGATCATCCCGTTGAGTGTCTTGGGACCCGAGGTCGGCAGATTCCAGCCGAACAGACGATTCAGCTCGCGCAGATTCACCCCACCATCCACCAGATAGCTGCCATCGTCCTGCGCGATGATGTCCTTCATGCCAGCGGCCGGATCGGTGGTAAATTCACCGACGATCTCCTCCAGAATGTCCTCCAGCGTGACCAGTCCCAGGATGTCGCCGTATTCATCGACGATGAGGGCGATCCGGCGGCGCTCGCGCTGGAAATTCAGTAGCTGGGTGTTGAGCGGGGTGCCTTCGGGAACAAAGTACGGCTCACGGGCGAGTGCACGCAGGGTGGCCGTATCCGGCGCACCATTGTTGTAGAGGTGCAGTACATTGCGCATGTGGACGACACCGATGACGTGATCGATATTGCCCTCATACACGGGCAGCCGGGTATGTTGGCAGTCCATGAGCAGCCGGTCTATTTTTTTCCATTGCTCGTTGAGGTCGATACCGACGATTTCGTTGCGTGGCACCATGATGTCCTCGACCGTGGCCTTCTCCAGGTCGAGAATGCTGAGTAACATCTTCTGGTGTCGGCGCGGCACCATGGCCCCGGCCTCGTTGACCACGGTGCGCAGTTCTTCGCTGCTGAGGCCATGCGGACCTGCCTGAGCGGGTTCGACACCCAGCACCTTGAAGACGCCCCGGGCCAGCATGTTCATGCACCAGACCAGGGGGTAGAACAGTTTGAGGAGTGGTTCGAGGATGTAGGCGGCGGGAAAGGCGTAGCGTTCCGGATTCAGGGCCGCAAGGGTCTTGGGCGAGACCTCGGCGAACAGTAGCACTACGATGGTGAGCAATATCGTGGCAATGGCAATACCGGTCTCACCATGCAGGCGCAGTCCGATGACCGTGGCGATGGCCGAGGCCAGGATATTGGCCATATTGTTGCCCAGCAGGATCAGTCCGATCAAGTGCTCCGGGCGTTGCAACAGTCGGTTGGCACGCTGTGCCGCAGGATGGCCGGCCTTGGCCAGATGGCGCAAGCGATATCGGTTCAGGCTCATCAGGCCTGTCTCCGCGCCAGAGAAAAAACTGGAAAGAATGATGAGAAAAACGAGTATGCCGATGAGCACACTCAGGGAGACGTCATTCAAGCGCGGAGAACCCTCATCGTGACCTGTCTGTCATTACAAGGGTTTTGCTCTCCCGCGTCAAGCCTGCCCGCGGCGCAAGTGGCGTCGCTGTAGCTGCGCCGTTAGTGCTTCAGGATGAGTTCGAGGACCAGTTTACTGCCAAAGTAGGCCAGCATCAGCATGATAAAGCCACTGAGCGTCCAGCGAATGGCAATGCGCCCACGCCAGCCAAAGCGCCAGCGCCCCCACAGCAACGCTGCGAAGAGGAGCCAGGCCAGGATGGACAGGATGGTCTTGTGGACGAGGTGCTGGGTGAAAATGTTATGGACAAACAGGGCACCGCTGACCAGCGCCAGGCTGAGCAGAATGAAACCCAGGGTAATGAACTGGAAAAGAATGTCTTCCATGGTCTGTAGTGGGGGTAGGGCACGAATGAAGCCGCCCGGGCGTTTATTGTGCAGATGTGAGTCCTGGATATAGAGCAGTACGGACTGGGCGGCAGCAATGGCCAGCAGGCTGTAGGCGAGAATCGACAGTGTCACATGCAGATCCAGGGCCACGGGTGCATCGCGCAGCATGATGTGCTGTTCGTGAAAAAACAGTTTGAGGATGATGGCCACACCGGCCAGGGGCAGGACCACGATGGTCAGGTTTTCCAGTGGGCGCAGGATCGAGGTGGCGAGCAACAACAGGATGACCAGTCCAGCAACCAGGGACAGGATATTGAAGAAGCTCAGGTCCACCCCGGTGGGGAGGATGATTTCAATCTTCAGTACCAGTGCTTGCAGGATGACGGCGAGCAGGGCCATGCTCAGCAGCCAGGGCTTGGCCTGGCGTAGCCATTTTGGCTGACGGAACAGGCGCACTGCGAACAGGGCGCCGACGACGACATAGATTGCGGCGGCGACAAGACTGAGGATGGTTGTATTCATTGCTGTGGATATTATTGCAAAGTCCCATGATGGCACAAGAAACGGTGTCATTGAAGTGCGCTGGCGTGTGGGCGAGGCTAGCGGAAGGTG
The DNA here is from genome assembly GCA_964561765.1 of uncultured Chromatiales bacterium. Lineage (GTDB taxonomy): Bacteria > Pseudomonadota > Gammaproteobacteria > DATFLL01 > DATFLL01 > CAZLQI01. Next base: position 24,778 of record CAZLQI010000017.1, on the reverse strand, counting down.
CAGCCCCCTGTGTCGTTGCGGGCGAATCTGACCCGGGTGGTCAGTATCTGACCGCCCGGGTCAGGAGATGACGCCGAGCAGGATGAGTCTGCAGGTCCTTGCCCGGTAGCAACTTGTGACCCCGGTAGCATTCTGGTCTACTTGATTTTGGCATGATCCTGGCTAGGGCCTGGCGAGAATCCGGCGCAGGACATACGCTGTCGCCTAGTCAGGCCGGGGCTGAATCGATGAGGAGGGCGAGGACCCGATGGAATTACGTGTACTGGGATGCAGCGGCGGGGTGGGCAGCGGCCTGCGCACCACGACGCTGATGATCGATGATGACATACTGATCGATGCCGGGACCGGACTGGGTGATCTGACTCTCGATGAGATGGCACATATTCGCCATATCTTTCTGACGCACTCGCATCTGGACCATATCACCAGCATTCCCTTGCTGGTCGACAGCATTTTTGACCGTATCAGTCAGCCGATCATTATCCATGGCCTTGCCACCACGCTCGATGCCCTCAGACAACACATCTTCAACAATGTCATCTGGCCGGATTTCTCGCGCCTTCCCCATCCCGCCCAGCCGGTGATGGCCTATGCCCCCATGGCGCCGGGTGAGCTATGTGTACTCGCTGATCGCAGCCTCGAAATGATCAGTGTCAATCACGTGGTGCCGGGAGTGGGTTATCGGGTCACCTCCTCCGCTGGCTGTTTCGCCTTCAGTGGCGATACCTCGACCAATGACAACTTCTGGCATACGCTCAATGCCCGTGGGACGCTCGATTTGCTGATCGTGGAGTCTGCCTTCACCAACGAGGATATCGAACTCTCACGCCGCGCTGGCCACTACTGTCCCACGTTGCTGGCCGTGGACCTCGACAAGCTCGATCGCCCGGTAGCAGTGTATATCTCGCACAATAAGCCCGGTGACGAGACGGCCATATTCAACCAATGTCGCGAGTCAATACGCCGCCACGCCGTTCATCGCCTGTCAGGCGGGGCGCGTTTCACGCTATAATGCCCTCCCCCGGCCCGGTTCCGATTTCGCCCGGGCACCCTGTGTTAGCACTTCACTGTGTACGGACTCAACCTGGGATGATGGCAGCAGTATGTTTGATGGATTGACCGAACGCCTCGGCCGCACGGTGCGCAATCTGCGCGGTGTCGGTCGATTGACGCAAGACAATGTCAAGGACGCCTTGCGTGAAGTGCGCATGGCCCTGCTGGAGGCGGATGTCGCCTTGCCGGTGGTACGCGCGTTTATCGAACACGTGCGCCAGCGGGCCGTTGGCGAGGAGGTGATGAAGAGTCTCACCCCGGGCCAGGCCCTGGTCAAGCTCGTCCACGACGAGCTGATTGCCACCATGGGTGAGGCCAATGATGGACTGGTGCTCAATGTCGCCCCCCCCGCGGTTATCCTGGTGGCCGGTTTGCAGGGTGCAGGCAAGACCACCTCGGTGGCCAAACTGGCGCTCTGGCTCAAGGAGCGACACGCCAAGTCGGTGCTGGTGGCCAGCACCGACATCTATCGCCCGGCAGCCATCGAACAGCTCAAGACCTTGGCGAGCGAAGTGGGCGTTGCTTTCTTTCCCAGTACACCGGCGCAGTCCCCGGTGGACATTGCCGGGGCAGCGCTACAGCATGCCCGCCAGCAACACCTGGATGTGGTGATCATCGATACGGCCGGGCGTCTGCATATCGACGCGCCGATGATGGCGGAGATCCGTCAGGTGCATGGCGCACTGTCGCCGGTCGAGACACTGTTTGTGGTCGATAGCATGACTGGCCAGGACGCGGCCAATACCGCCCGGGCCTTCAATGATGCCCTGCCGCTCACCGGTGTAATTCTGACCAAAACCGATGGCGATGCCCGGGGTGGCGCCGCCCTGTCCATTCGCCATATCACCGGCAAACCCATCAAGTTTCTCGGCGTTGGTGAGAAAACCTCCGCCCTGGAGGCCTTTCACCCGGACCGGCTGGCCTCGCGTATTCTCGGCATGGGGGATGTGCTGTCCCTGGTCGAGGAAGTGCAGCACAAGGTCGATCACGCGCAGGCTGAGAAACTGGCGAAGAAGCTGCACAAGGGCAAGGGCTTCGATCTCGAGGACTTCCGTGAGCAACTCCGGCAGATGCAAAAACTCGGTGGCCTGAGTGGCCTGATGGACAAGCTACCGGGTATGGGAAAATTGCCCCAGGGCGTGCGCAACCAGGTCGATGACAGTCATGTCCGCCGACTTGAGGCCATCATTTGTTCGATGACGCCCCGGGAACGCCGACGCCCGGATGTGATCAACGGTTCGCGCAAGCGGCGTATCGCCGCAGGCGCCGGCACCCAGGTGCAGGATGTGAATCGCTTGCTCAAGCAATTCAATCAGATGCAGAAGATGATGAAAAAAATGAGAAAAGGCGGTATGGCGAAGATGCTCCAGGGAATGAAGGGGCGGCTGCCACCGGGTATGTCCTTTTGATTTCTTCTCCTGCTAGGGCTACGGCGCTTCACATTTCCTGAGATTCAAGTAAAATGCCCGGTTTAACGTGACTGGCACCGGGGGTTCTGCGGAGCGTTTCGGCCGGTTGTACTTTGCAGCAGCGAGGATTTGCAACGCAATGGTAAGCATTCGTTTGTCCCGTGGCGGGGCCAAAAAGCGCCCCTTCTACCACATTGTCGTCACTGACAGCCGTAACAAGCGCGACGGGCGCTATATCGAGCGTATCGGCCTGTTTAACCCGATCGCCACTGGCAATGAGGTGCGTTTGAACGTCAATCGCGAGCGTGCCGATTACTGGCTGGGGCAGGGCGCCAAGGCGTCCGAGCGCGTCTCCATGCTGCTCAAGCAGGCCGGCACGGCCTGAGGGCCGCCGGTCCTGCGTGGCGCTGACAGCACTTCCGGTTGGCGCGATAATATGGCTGAACAGGACGCGGAACATGTCGTGCTCGGCCGCATCGTTGGTCTCCATGGCGTGCGCGGTTGGGTCAAGGTGTACTCCTACACCCAGCCGCGGGAGAATATCCTCAACTACACCCCCTGGCGACTGGCGCTAAATAGCGGTGTGACCCAGACCCGTGAGGTGCAGATGGGGCGCATGCAGGGCAAGGGGGTGGTTGCCCAACTGGCGCGCTGTGCGGATCGTGACGCGGCCGCCGTATTGATGGATGCCGAGATCACGGTGAGCTCGGCACAGTTGGCGCAGACTGCGCCGGGTGAATACTACTGGAAGGATTTGATTGGCCTGGCGGTGGAAAACCGCGAGGCTGTGCCCTTGGGTACGGTCGTGAGCCTGATGGAGACCGGGGCCAATGATGTCCTGGTGGTACAGGGAGGTGACGGTGACGTTGATTCGACCTCGGACACGGCCCTTGCGGGTGAGCGATTGATTCCCTATGTCCCCGGGGTGATTGTCATCGAGGTCGACATGGCAGGCAGGCGTATCGTCGTCGACTGGGACGCAGATTTCTGAGCGGGGAAGCCGTCGATGCGCTTTGATGTCATCACCCTGTTTCCCGAGATGATGGCGCCACTGACGACCTGCGGGGTCACGGGACGCGCCGTTGATGCGGGTCTGGTGCGCGTACAAACCTGGAACCCGCGCGACTACACCGTTGATCGACACCGTACGGTCGATGATCGGCCCTACGGCGGTGGTCCCGGCATGGTGATGCGTTATGCTCCCTTGTGCGATGCCATCCATGCGGCTCGTGAGGCGACACAGGGGCAGAGTCGGGTGGCGTGCCTGAGCCCCCAGGGCCAGCCGCTGACGCACTCTGTGTTGAGCGAACTGGCGGGTCGGCCGGGTCTGATCCTGGTCTGTGGACGCTATGAAGGTATCGATGAGCGCGCCATTACGGTCGCAGTCGATGAGGAGTGGTCGATCGGTGACTATGTGCTCAGTGGCGGGGAACTGGCCGCCATGGTGCTCATCGATGGTGTGACCCGGTTGTTACCGGGAGCCTTGGGGCACGCGGATTCGGCCGCACAGGACTCCTTCGTGCAGGGGCTGCTGGATTGCCCGCACTACACCCGGCCCGAGACCATCGATGGCCTGGCAGTGCCGCCGGTCCTGCTCAGTGGTGACCACGCGAGGATTACCCGCTGGAGAGAGAAACAGGCCCTGGGGCGCACTTGGTTGCGACGCCCGGACCTGCTGGAAACCGTGGCATTGAATGACGACCAGCGTGCGTTGCTGGAGGAGTTTATTCACGAGTATGAAACCGCTTGAACAAGCGCGTATAATTGACCGCCTTACAGTTTGGAGCACGCCATGAGCAACATCATCAAACAGATCGAAGCCGAACAGATGAAGGCTGAGGTGCCGGCGTTTGGACCCGGCGACACCGTCGAGGTGCAGGTGAGGGTGACCGAGGGTACCCGCGAGCGTCTGCAAGCCTTCGAAGGCGTGGTCATTGCCAAGCGCAACCGTGGCCTGAACTCGGCGTTTACCGTGCGTAAGGTATCGCATGGCGAGGGCGTGGAGCGTGTCTTCCAGACCCACAGCCCGTCGCTGGCCGGGATCAAGGTCAAGCGGCACGGTGCTGTACGTCGCGCCAAGCTGTACTACCTGCGTGATCGCCGGGGCAAGTCTGCGCGCATCAAGGAAAAGCTCCAGCGTCGCTGAGGGGCTGGCGGGTGCGGGGCAGTCTGTACCGTCTCCCGATTAAAACGGGCATCGCCTGCACCGGCGATGCCCGTTTTTTCATGATGCGACTGCGCACACCTCGGCCACGCAGCGCCATCGCCGTGGTATTAAAGCGCCTGTACGCGGTGGCCATGCCCGTCGTGGTGTCTCTGTGCCTGCTGCTGGCCGGTGTACCCATCGTCGTAGCGGCCACGCCGGTGCAAACGGGTACCCGGGACACACGGGCGGCCGTGATGGTTGCCCCTCCCGCCCGCGCGATGCCCCCGGTGCGGGGCGTGGCGACACAGGCGGGACTCGACGATATCCTCACGCTGGCAAACGGCGGGGCAACCGCATTGGCGCTGAGGTTGCTCGATCAACAACAATCCACCTTCAAAACCGCCCCCCGGGCCTGGATGCGCCGGGAAGAGGTGCGGGTGCGCATCTATGTCGAGGCGGATGACTGGACGGCGATGGCCGCACGGTTGGCCCGTCTGCCCACGGGCCTGCCCACGGATTTCGTCCTCTGGGCACGTACCCAGCGTGTGGAGGCACTCCTGGCACTGCATCGGGGGGTACAGGCACGGCGTGTCCTGCGCCGGTTGATTTGGTCCGTACCGGCCCCCGAGAGGATCTGGCTCAAACAATGGCGACGCCTGGTCATTCGCAGCTACCTGGTCGAGGGTGCAGCGGCGGACGCCTATACGGCCCTGTTGCGTTTTCACCAGGATTACGAAGACCGGGAGAACGTCGAGGATCTGGCCCTGCAGGCCCGTATCCTGTTGACCATCGGGCGCCCCGTCGAGGCCGCCCTGGTGTTGGGCAAACGGGTCGACAATCCCGAACTGCGGTCCTGGTCCCTGCTGGCTCGCCTGCAGGCGCACCAATTGTCACCGCGTAGGGTCATCAGGCGGGCCTTGGCTGCCTTGCGCGACAAGAAGTTGGGCGAGGCCCTGCAGGCACGGTTCTGGGCGGTGATCGCGGCGGCAGCCCTGCGTGCCGATAATACCGGGATGCGGGCCAATGCCCTGGAGCATGTCCTGGCGGTGGGACCACGTGCGGCCCCACCGACGGGTGTCTTCAAGCTGGATGCGAACGCACTGTGGGCGGCCTATGAGGCCTATGCCCGTCACTTTGGTAACCGTTCCCATCTGCTGATCGGCGACGATGCCCCCTGGTTTGCCGCGGCGATGAAACGGGAGCGGAAATACCCGGTCAAGGCCCGGGCCATCTATGCCCTGTTGATCCGCACCGCGCCGAGTGCAGCGGATCGAGATAAGGCCGCCACCGCGCTGATCGCACAGCTGCACAAACGTGATCATGGTGCCAATTTGCTGTTGCAATTATTCCTCGACAAACAGGTCTTCCCGCAACTGACCGGTGTGCCCCTGGCGGTGCGCCATGAAATGGTCGACATTGCGTTGGCACGTTCCAATATCGACCTCGCCTCCGCCGTCATGGCGACCCTGTCGCGCCCGCCCAACGATGCCGATGCCTTTATGTGGCAGCTACGGCGTGCACGGATCCTCATCTACGGGGGGCATGGCGCAGAAGGTGCCTCGGTGTTGCAGTCGGTTCTCAAGGCCGACGCGACGCTCGATAAGGCGCGGGTCGCACATCTGCTTCAGGTGGTCTTCGATCTGCAGACGCTGGGCGAAAATGATACCGCACTTGCGTTGTTCCGGCTGGCTTTCGCCAGGAGTCCCGATCGACAGCAACGGCGAGAGATACTCTACTGGATGGGGGGGGCGCGTATGGCGCAGAAACGCTATGCCGACGCCGCCCGTCTGTATCTGCGCTCGGCCATGCTCGGTGATCCTGCCGCCATGGACCCCTGGGGACAGACCGCGCGCTACCAGGCTGCCGGTGCACTGGCCAAGGCCGGCCTGGCGAGCGATGCGCGTACCGTGTATCGGCGTCTGCTGGCGGTCACACACGATGCCGCCCGCCGTGCCGTGCTCAACCACGACCTGCAAAAACTGTGGTTGAAACATGCCGCCCGCGTGAAGTGATGCATTGACCGGGCCGCGTCAGTTTGGATGGCGTGTCTCGGTCTCCCGCGTGCTTGCGTGTGCGGCCAGTAGTGCCAGGTGCCGATCGCGCAGGCGTCGATGGGTCGGGCTCTGGAGGTTGCCGTTGCGCGTCATCTCAACGTGCATCGCCTTGTGGGCCTCACCCAGTGAGGAGGACTCCAATCCCTGCTCACGCAGGTAGTCGGCCTCGGCGTACGGCCGCACGAGAAGCTGGCGGGAGATCTCCGGCCAGGCGGACATCACTGCAAGGCGTTGCTCCCAGCGGATCGCCTCCGCCAGGACGCCGAGAGCGGTGCGGGGGCGCGTGGGGTCAATCACCAATGGCAGGTGTGTCCCGGCCCAGGCAGCAACATCCCCGGCGGCAAGCGGACGGGCGATCGCGTAGCCTTGACCGAGATCGGCCCCGAGGATTGCCGCCGCCTCGATGAGCCCCGGGCTCTCCAGCCCCTCGATCACCACCCGGGCGTCTGCCTCCTGGGCGAGATCGGTCAGGTGTGCGATGAACCTGAGGACCCGCACCGGATCGGTGGCGACCCCGCGCACCAATCCCTGATCGATCTTGACCTCCTCGAAGGGGATCTGGCGCAAGCGGACCAGGCTCGAGTGACCGCTGCCCAGATCGTCCTGAGCGAACTGTATCCCCAGCGCGCGCCACGGTTTGAGCATCGACTCGATCGAGGCGGACCGGTGCAACTCTTCGGTTTCCAGAATCTCTACCGTGATGTGATATCCGCTAGGCAGGGGGTGGGCGGCCAGTGCCCGTCGGGTTGCCCCGATGTAGCGTGCGTCGTTCAGGCCCTGCGGTGGCAGATTGATACTCACGCTGGTGGCGAGGCCCGGTATTTGCCATGCGCTGAGGGTCTGAAGGGCCTGGTCAAGGCCGAGTCGATACAAGGTGTAGAGGTCCTCGTGGCCGAAGGTGGGCAAAAATTGGTCCGGGGTGAACCACGTCTCGTCCTCGCGCAGCCGGGCCAGTGATTCGACCTTGACCAATCCCCCGCACTTGAGATCCACCACCGGCTGGTAGAACATCTCGAGCCCCCCCGAGGTGAGGAGGTGGCGGTAGCGTTGTCGCTCGAACGAGGCCTGTACCCGGGGGGGTTGGCGCAAGCGCTCGAGTCCGAGTGAGAGCACTCGCTGCAGGTGCTCGAGCAGTGCCCGTTGCGCCGAGCCGGTATAGCCCCCGGGGTAGGGTGAATAGATCAGGAGCAGCGCTACTGTTGCGCCCTTTATGTGCAGCGGTACCACCGCCGAGGAGAGACCGCCCAACCCCAAGATCAACTCTCGCCAGGGAGCGACGCGGGGATCGGTGGCGTAATGCAACACATGCTGGATCTCGCCGTTATTGCGCCAGAGCTCGTTGCTTGTGTCCCGTTCTGCGGGATGTTGCGTATCGATGATGCGGATGGGTCGAACCTGGCCCGTCTCGAGCTGGTCGAGATAATAGCGGATGGACTCGCCCGCGATCGCCTCGTAGTGCAGTATCCCCTCGGCATCGGTGCGGGCAATGGTGGCCGCTATGACCTGTTCGAGCTCGAACAGGGCGAGGACGGTCCCCTCGATCAGGTCGGTATAGCATGCGGCGTGCCAGGCAAGGTCTTCGATCACGTTGTGGACCCGGTCGAGGGACTGGTCGACCTCGGTATAACCTTCGAGTTCGAATTCGACCTCCAGGGCCAGGCGCCGGGCGAGCACCGGCTGTGCGAGGCGCAGATGCAGCGGCTCACGCGCGAAGACCTCCTGCAGGCAGTCCATCCACAACCCGTAGCCCTGGATCAGCCAGCGATGCTCCACGCCCATTGCGGCGTGGACCCGTCCCAGGCGCCGGCTGGTCTCGCGGTGGGCCGACGCCTCGAGACCGGGGTGGGTGATGAACTCGAAATGCCGACGCTGTTTCGCCTTGAGTTGCTTGAGCATTGCGGGGGGGAGCGCATCGATTAGGGCCGCCGGGCCCGGTTCGCGGTTGGGACCGGCGTAGAGCATGGCGATAAAATGCCCGGTGACGACACCCAGCAGGGCCTGTACCTGGTCGAGGTGTCGCGCCGCCTCGGTTCCATAGGCCGATACGCCATCCACCCGGGGGCTCACTTCCCACTCGGCCCGCTCCAACGCCTCCGCCTCATCGGCCAGCATCCACCATTGTGCCCGATCTCCCTTGCGGGCCTTGGCCCGGTACATGGCCTGGTCGGCACGGCGTAGCAGTCCGTCGGGTGTTGCCTCCCCCTCTGTCAGAGGATAGAACACCAGCCCCAGACTCGCATGAGGATGAATCCTCCTGCCGTTCTCCAGGGTAATCGGAACCCTGAGGGCGACATGGACACGCTCCAGTGCCTGTTCCAGGTCGTCCATGCGCTCGATGCCCTCCAGGAGCAGGACAAACTCGTCGCCACCCAGACGGGCGACGGTGTCGCTCTCCCGTGTCGCCCCTTGCAAACGCTGGGCGATCTCGCGCAGCATCTGATCGCCGACCACATGACCATAGATGTCATTGACGGTCTTGAAGTCGTCCAGATCCATGAGGCAGACGGCGAGCAGGCGCTGCTCCCGTTGTGCGCGGGCCATGGCCTCGGGGAACTTTTTCAAGAGAGCAGGACGGTTGGGCAGACCGGTCAGGGTATCGGACAGTGCCATCCGGGTCAGCCGTCGATTGGCGCGCAACAGTGTCGATTGAGTGTGCAGGGTATGGTAGAAAATCACCCCCAGGATCAGGCTGCCGGCAGTGAGATTGTTGAGTTTGGACACGTACAGCCCCACGCTGAACAGCGTGCCGCCCAGGACAAACAGCACAATATCAATGGCCACCCCCAGGGCCACTGCGCTCATCCATAGAGACAGGACCGTTTTGTGTCGGGCGCGCCAGAGTACGAACAAGGCCGCGATTATCCCCACCAGTTCGACACCGTTCGTCAGCAAGTCGGGCAGGGTAATGAAATTGCTGCCATGAATGATCGGTGGCAATGAAAATGGGCGCAGGGCGAGGTAGCTCAGTAGCGCAATCAGTGCCACTCCACTCGCACCGACCATCCAGCCGGCACGCCTCACAAATCCACTCTGGCTGTTCACGATATCGCCGCGAATATGCAAGAGGGCATACGCCAGGATGCTCAACACGAAGACCCCATGCCAGGATCGAAACAGCCACAAACGGGTAGCCACATCGTGGACGAACACCAGGTTGATCAGGATGATCAGTCCGCCCAGCAGATAGCCAAGGCCCAGCACCAGCCCCGCGTCGTGGCGTAGCAGAAATGCCTGGGTGATCAGCAGCCCCCCGGTGGTGATTTCCGCGAGAATGGCAATGCCGGCACCGGCATACAACAGATTGGACGCTGGCCACTGAACCGCGGCGAACGGGAGTGCAGCCAGGAATCCCAGCAGCAACAGTGCCATGACGAACCGGTTGACGCGGATTTCGCTGCGAGAGGGGACTGTTTGTAACAGATTGATACCGTTTAACATGGGCCTGAATCGTTCCTCTGCCACTCGTTCGAGTTGGCTGCTCATCCGCCGACGTATAAAAAAGAACCAACGGATCATCTGAAAATGCTTGAAATCAAGCGAAGATGAGGCCTATATAAGGATGCTTATCGCACGTTATCGACAAAGCCCCCCTTTTCTTGAGCAGAAAACGGTGATGATCCCGGGCCTCAGAGAAGGTGTGACAAGCGGATCTTCTGTTCAATCGGAGACATAATGTGCCCAATAGCGAGGAGGGGGACTCATGGCTGAGTCCTGAAGCGTCACCTGCATACGGGGCGTTGGCGCATTATTCGTAGGTCCGCTTTGGTGGGTAATGGCGATCAACCAAGCGTGAAGGGCTGCGTCGGCTCTATTTTACCTAAAAGTGGGCATAATGTCACAATACGGTTTTTTCGTGTCGAAAAATGACAGGGCTGACTGCATTAACTACCGGAATAAACCCGGCACGAATGTGGGGTCGGACGCCCTGAAACATTATCGAAATCATAGAAATAAGGTCGATCAAGGCCGACGACATTTTGCCGAACGGTTTCAGTATTGTCTGCGGGTGCGCCATTTTCTCGGCGATGCTCGATGACGGAAAATGGAGTGCACATTGCATTTAACCGAGCGCGCCACACGTTTGTTTCCCCATGAGTGCCCAAAGAATACCTCCGCTCGGGTTTAACCCCGGCCGGTGTGTCGTACGGGGCGGTGGGCGATGAGCGCGCAAGACAGGGCAGCAGCACAAAGGCTGATCGGGCGCTTTATCGATGCGATATGGATGGAGCGGGGCCTGAGCCCGCACACGTTGAGCGCCTATCGCAGTGACCTGATGGCGTTTGCCCGCACACAGCATACCCAGGGTATGACTCATCTGCAGGCCGCGACAGCGGCCGACCTGCAGGCGTACCTGGCGTGGCGGTTCCGGCAGGGCGCCAGCCACCGCAGCATCGCCCGCATGTTGTCCAGCCTGCGACGCTTCTATGGTTATCTGCTCAGAGAGCGGGTAATCGGTGCCGATCCGAGTACACACATCGAGTCGCCCCGATTGGGGCGTGTGTTGCCCCGGGCCCTGACCGAGGAGGACGTGATCACCTTGCTGGCAGCCCCGGATGAGCGCACACCACTGGGTTTGCGTGATCGGGCCATGCTGGAGGTGTTGTACGCAACCGGCCTGCGCGTCTCGGAACTGGTGGGCCTGACACCCATGCAGATCAATCTGCGCCAGGGTGTGGTGCGGGTGATGGGCAAGGGCAATAAGGAGCGCCTGGTGCCGCTGGGCGAGTATGCCATCGAGTGGCTGAGTCGTTATCAGGATGAGGGGCGCCCCGCCTTGCTGGGTCGGGTGGCCTGTGACGCCCTGTTTCCCTCCCGCCGTCGTCAGACCATGGTGCGCCAGACCTTCTGGTATGCCATCAAGCGCTATGCCCGCCTGGCGGGTATCGACAAGCCGCTCTCCCCGCACTCCCTGCGCCATTCCTTTGCCACCCATTTGCTGAACCATGGAGCGGACCTGCGAGTGGTGCAGATGCTGCTGGGGCATGCTGACCTGTCGACCACCCAGATCTATACCCACGTTGCCAACGCCCGCTTAAAGCGCCTGCATGCACAGCACCATCCACGCGGCTGAGTGCAGATGCGTGACCGCGGGTGTTCGTCAGCGAAATTGTCGCGTCTATTAAACCGTACTGTTTTGAGGTCCGCCTGATTTTTCTTCGGCGGATTCAGCCAGACCCCAGTGACTGGGTCTCAGTACAGGGCCGCGGACATCAGGGTGCGATAACGACTCACTAGCGCGTCGCCGCCACCGAGTATCTCGAATACCTTGAGCAGGCCCTTGCGCCCGGCATCATCGTCATAGGCCCGGTCGTGGCGTACGATCTCCAGCAAGTGCTGCAGGGCGGGTTCATACTCCCCGCGGGCGATGTAGCGGGCGCTGAGCTGGTAGCGTGCCGCACTGTCAGTGGGTCTTTGCGCGACCGTTTCTTCCAGCGCCTCCAGCGGTGGGGCCTTGGCCGCCAGGCTGATGAAGGCCAGCCGCGCGAGCAGGGCACTGATCGCAGGTTCATTGGTGACCTTCAGCGGCAGGCCCTTCAGCAGGGTCCAGGCTTCTTCATGGTCTCCCAACTGCATATATACCTCGGCGAGGGTCATGACCACCCGAGAGTTGTGTGGGTCATCGGCGAGCGCCTGTTGCAACAGGCGTAGCGCCTGCGCCGGATCACCGGCCTCCAGTTGGGCGATGGCCTCGCTGGCGAGTTTGTCCGATGCCCGTTCGATGTGGCGATCCAGCAAGGTACGGATCTGGGCCTCGCTCTGCACACCCAGGAATTCGTCCACCACCTGCCCGTGGCGAAACAGCTTGACCGTCGGGACGCTGCGCACTGCGAAGCGATTGGCCAGGTCCGACTGGGTGTCGATATTGACCTTGGCAAGGATAAACTGCCCGGCATAGGCTTGTGCCAACTGGCTGAGCACCGGCATTAGCATCTTGCACGGACCACACCACTCGGCCCAGAAATCGACCAGCACGGGCACCTGGGCCGAGGCCTCGACCACCTGGGTCTGGAAGTCGTCCTGCGTGACATCAACGATAAAGGGTGAAACCGTCATAAGCATGCGATCCTTGAGGTTAGGTCTACTAAAATTAATCGATTGACTTTAGTAGACTTACGATGTTACGGGAATATCATTTCCCGTTTACAGAGTTCTTTTAACCATGATCGGAGGGTATATTAGTCCCCAGTCCCTGGTCCCTGGTTTATCACCAGGTTCCTTGCATCGTGTAAGCGTTTTCTGACATTTTCTGTCAGTATTTCTAGAGACTTCATGTCTGATTTTGGCCCTAGTGGTGGTGAGAAGTATTGTCAGTAAGCTGATTTATAGCATAAAAATATTCGTTGTCCGTACCGGCGAACAGTGGCCCAGAGAGAGTGTGCTGGTTTGAGGGGACTTGTTCATTGTGCCTGCGTTGCTAAGCTGTAGGTGCAATCAGTTGCATATCGTTTTCACACGGATGTGCTGGCAGTACTGCAAGGATGACCGCCACAGTGATTTGTGGTCCAGGCGAGGGCCTGATCAGGGATGAACAAATGTGCACTATTCATAATAAAGCCGCCATGGCGGGGCGACGCAGGGGTGTAACAGCGGAAACAATGTTTTTCACGGATGAAGAGTGTGGGCGGGATAGGCCCACGGGAGCTTGAAACCTTAAGGCGGCGTGAGCCGCCTTTTCTTTTGGCCCTATCGCCCGCAGCGCTGGCTGATGTCACCCCGGTGCGCTCAGCGCTCCAGGTACTTCAACTTGTCAGTGACGCCATCCCATTCTGTCGCATCGGACGGTGGGTCCTTTTGCTGTGTGAGCACTGGCCAGTGCGGTGCCAGCTCGGCATTCAGTGGCGTGAAATTCTCCATGCCCTCGGGCACGTCGTCTTCGGCAAAAATGGCCTCGGCTGGGCACTCCGGCTCACACAGGGTGCAGTCGATGCATTCGTCCGGATCGATGACCAGGAAGTTGGGGCCTTCATGAAAGCAGTCGACTGGGCAGACTTCGACGCAGTCGGTGTATTTGCACTTGATGCAGTTATCGGTAACGACATAAGTCATAAACAACTCCTTATTCCGATGACGCCAATGTGTGTCGTGGACTTACATGATCGGGCGATGATGTGGGGACAGGCGGAGAGCGTCTGCGGGGCGGGGGTTGTTCGCGCTCGATACTTGCAGGGCCGACCGGCGTCACACGGCGCCTATGGTAATGCGAAGCCGGGTGAGTTTCCAGCCACGGATTCACTGCAGCAGGGCCTTGAGTTGGTAGAGGGCCTTGAGCGCCTCGTGCGGGCTGAGATCGTCGGGTGTCAGGGCTTCCAGCGCCGTGCGCAGCGTCTGAAGGGCGGGATCATCGCGAAACAACGGCAGTTGTGTGGCGTTTTGATCTGTGTGGGGCGGATCGCTGGTCACCAGATCCTGTGCCTCGAGTTCGTGGAGCTTGTCGCGTGCGCGTTCAATCACCTCGTGCGGTACCCCGGCCAGTGCCGCGACCTGCAAGCCATAACTCTGATTGGCGGGTCCCTCCTTGACGTGGTGCAGAAACACGATGCCATCGCCGTGCTCGATGGCATCGAGGTGCACGTTCATGCAGCCTGGGAGGACGTCGGGCAGGGCGGTCAGCTCGAAATAATGGGTGGCGAACAGGGTGAAGGCCCGGAGCTGTGCGGCAAGCTGGTGGGCACAGGCCCAGGCGAGGGATAGGCCGTCGAAGGTACTGGTACCACGGCCGATCTCGTCCATCAGTACGAGGCTCTGGTCGGTGGCGTTGTGCAGAATATTGGCCGTCTCGGTCATTTCGACCATGAAGGTCGAGCGCCCGCTGGCCAGGTCATCAGAGGCACCGATGCGGGTGAAGATGCGATCGACCGGACCGATGTCGGCGGCCTCGGCCGGGACGAAACTGCCGATATGGGCCAGCAGCACGATCAGGGCGATCTGGCGCATGTAGGTCGATTTTCCGCCCATGTTGGGACCGGTGACGATGAGCATGCGCCGTTCAGGGTGCAGACTGACGTCGTTGGGCGTGAACGGGGCGTCCTGCAGCAGCTCGACGACGGGGTGGCGCCCGGCGGTGATGTGGATGCCAGCGCGCTCGCTCAGGGTCGGCCGATGCAGGTTCAGGGCCTCGGCGCGTTCGGCCAGCGTGGTCAGGGTATCGAGTTCAGCGAGTGCGACGGCGGTGGTCTGCAGCGCGGTGAGTGATTCGTTGAGCTGGTCGAGCAGGTCTTCGTAGAGGGCCTTTTCGCGTGCCAGCGCCCGTTCATTGGCGCTCAGCACCTGGTTCTCGAACTGTTTGAGTTCGGGGATGATGTAGCGCTCGGTGCCCTTGAGGGTCTGGCGGCGTTGGTAGTCGGCAGGGACCTTGGTGGCCTGGGCGCGGGTGACTTCGATGAAGTAGCCATGCACCTTGTTGTAACCGACCTTGAGTGTGGTGATGCCGGTCCGTTCGCGCTCGCGCGTCTCCAGATCGGTGAGGTAGCGCCCGGCAGTCTCGCGCAGGGTACGCAGCGTGTCGAGGTCGGGGTCATAGCCCGGCGCGATGACTCCGCCGTCACGGATGAGGACCGGCGGGTTGTCGATGATGGCGCGTGCGAGCAGGTCTTGCAGCGCCGGGTAGGTGCCGAGCTCGCTGGCCAGTGTGCATAGGCGCGGAGCCGCCAGACCGGCCAGCCCGACGTGCAGTGCGGGCAGGCGTCCCAGCGCTTCGCGCAGATGGGCCAGATCGCGGGGCCGCGCACTGCGCAGCGCCACCCGGGTGAGGATGCGCTCGACATCCCCGCTACCGCGCAGGGTGTCACGTAGCGGCAGGTAGGCACCCTGATGGGTTGTCGTGGGTTCGTGCAACAGGGCAATGGCATCGAGGCGCGCTGTCAGGATGCGCTGATCGCGCAGGGGGCGGTTGAGCCAACGGCGCAGCAGGCGACTGCCCATGGCGGTGGTGGTGTGGTCCATGACCCCGGCCAGCGTGTGTGCGGGATGACCGGCTAGGCTGTGTTCGAGTTCCAGGTTGCGTCGGGTGGCGGCATCGAGGATCAGGCTGTCTTCGCGGTGTTCGGTGATCAGTGCGCGCAGGTGCGGCAGGGCGCTGCACTGGGTCTCCTGCACGTAGGCCAGCAGGGCGCCGGCCGCGCCGATGGCCGGTCCCAGTGATTGGCAGCCGAAACCAAGCAGGTCATGGGTGGCAAATTGTTCGCATAAACGGCGTTGGGCGGTCTGCGCATCGAAGCGCCAGGGTGCCTGGGGCCGTAGGGCCGTCGTCACCGAAGGGGGGTGATCGAGCGTCTCGTTGTAGAGCAGTTCGGCCGGGTGCAGGCGTTCGAGTTCGCTGGCCAGGGCCTCGTCGCTGTCGAGCTCCAGCACGCTGAAGCGCCCGCTGGTGAGGTCGAGGATGGCAAGGCCATACTGATAGGACCGGATCGGCCCGGTCTGACCGGCCCGATTGGCATGACACGATGCCTGCGAGGTGCGGACCTCCCCGTGCAGGGCGACGAGCAGATTGTCCCGGCGTTCCTCCAGCAGGTTCTCCTCGGTGAGCGTACCAGGCGTGACGATGCGTACCACCTTGCGCTCCACGGGCCCCTTGCTGGTGGCTGGGTCGCCAATTTGTTCGCAGATGGCCACCGATTCGCCGAGCTTGAGCAGGCGTGCCAGATAGCCGTCGATGGCGTGATAGGGCACCCCGGCCATGGGGATGGGATCGCCGGCCGACTGACCGCGGGCGGTGAGGGTGATGTCGAGCAGGTCTGCGGCACGCCGGGCGTCGTCATAGAACAACTCGTAGAAATCGCCCATGCGATAGAGCAGCAGTATGTCGGGGTGTTGCGCCTTCAGACGCAGATACTGCTGCATCATCGGGGTGTGGGGTTTGGGGTGTTCCGCGCGGATTGACATAAGGCGCAAAGTGTAACGAAATCGTGCCGCCTCTGACCAGTCGCATGAACCTGCCTACCGGTCACGCCGTGAGTGCCGGTTTTCAATCAGAGACTTGCGTCGTGCCGGGGAGTCTGGTACCTAGGGCACACAGGCACACAGACGGAGATTCAGGCATGGCACGTGAGTTTGATGAGAAACGCGATTTCATCCGCATGGGTGTCCAGTGCGAACTCACATTCAAAACGGACGATATGGTGGAGGCCGAACACGGCGAGGCCCGCAATCTCAGCGGCCGGGGCATGATGTTCATCATCCCGCATATGCTGCCCATCGAGTCCAGCCTCGAGGTGACCATTCGCCCGGACAATGCGCTGACCCCACCCCTGCATGCCATGGTCAAGGTCGTGCGGGTGGTCCGCCAGCGTCGAGGCGAGGGGTATGAGATTGGCGCAGTCATCCAGAATATGCTGGATTGAGCCGTGCAGATGCCGGGCGGTGGGCCTTGGGCCTGTGAGCGGATGCTGAGAGGTCGTCAGGCCAGCAGATCGATGCGCCGGTGTTCCAGTCCCAGGGCATCGAACTGGGTTTGTCGGTAGGTGGTCACCGCACGTTGTGCGGGTGACAGGTCCGGAGCGTGGCCGAAGGGGAGGGGCTCATAGGCGTTGCGCGTTCCCTGGGCAAGATTCCGGTAATCGAACTGTGGGCCGACCTGGCGGGACCGGGTCAGTACTTCACCCTGTAATATCCGATCGACACGGCGCTCTCGCGGTGTACTGCCTGCACCGGCTTCGCCGCCAGCGGCCACGCTGGATGCCTGCCCGGGCCCGACGAGCGGTGTGCGCGTTGGCAGGACAGGGCGGGCGTAACCGTTTGCGAGAGGACCTATACGCATGTGCGTGGACTCGGTGTACCGATTTGCAACTCGGGCGCTAGGGTCGCCAGGGTGCTATTAGCGGAGAGCGCCTGCTGACGGGGTTGAAAACGCCAGACCCACCAGGATTTTAGCATTTTCTGAACGCTCTGGGCGGTGAGTCGACGCCCGTGAACATACAGGATTGGGGACGAATTTATGGATCAGACCCTGTATTTACTCTCTCGCCAGGTCGGTGAGGGGCTGGCAGCCCGGGGCTGGCGTATCGCCACGGCCGAGTCCTGCACCGGGGGTTGGGTGGCCAAGGTGCTGACCGATGTCCCTGGTAGTTCGGCCTGGATGGAGCGGGGTTTTGTGACCTATACCAATGCGGCCAAGCAGACCATGCTGGGTGTCTCGGCGCAGATCCTGGATACCTGCGGTGCGGTCAGTGAGGCGACGGTGTGCGCTATGGCCCGTGGTGCCCTGGACCGCAGCGCGGCCGAGGTGAGCCTGGCCATCAGCGGCATCGCCGGGCCGGGGGGGGGCAGTGTCGACACATCGGTCGGCACGGTCTGGCTGGCCCTGGCCCGGCGCAACGATGCAGCGTCGGGCGCCACTGCGGGGGGATATACCCGGGCCTGCAAGCACGTCTTCCAGGGAGGACGAGAGGCCGTACGTCGCCAGGCCGTTGTCACTGCGCTCGAAGAGGTCCTGAGTCTGCTCCATGAATCCATGAATCCATGAATGGCCACCCACGCCTGTTTTTGCACCGTGGCCGGATGAGGCCGTGCGCGATGTTGTGCCGCTGGCCCGCATCCACGACATCGATAGGGGCGTTGCGCGGTTCTGGTCCACTGGCCTTGTTCACCGGTGTGATCGGGGTGTCCTCGGTCCGGAAACCCTGAGCAGTCAGGGTAATGCGGTGCAATGAGCCGCAGATCGCGGACCCGGATGTGGTCGTCGCGCCCGGATAGTGGAATTCAACGTGAATTCCTTGGAAATGGACTAGGACGCCCGGTGGGATCTGTGAAATAATTCCGCGCTGGTGTTTGCCATTTTCTAGTGTATTGGCCAGCTTTGAATGACATCTGAAACGCATACCACGCGGCACGAGGGATCGTGACCACGTAGGGCAGACAGGGGGATTAGAGAAATGGAGGAGAACAAGAAAAAAGCGTTGGGTGCGGCACTGAGCCAGATCGAAAAACAGTTCGGCAAGGGCTCCGTGATGCGTATGGGTGACGCTGGTGCGGTACGCGACATCGAGGCAATTTCCACCGGCTCTCTGGGGCTGGACATCGCCTTGGGCATCGGTGGGTTGCCGCGTGGCCGTGTGGCTGAAATCTACGGGCCGGAGTCCTCGGGCAAGACCACACTGACCCTGCAGGTCATTGCCGAGTGCCAGAAGGTGGGTGGCACGGCGGCCTTTATCGATGCCGAACATGCCCTCGACCCGATCTACGCTGGCAAGCTGGGGGTCAATGTCGATGACCTGCTGGTGTCGCAGCCGGATACCGGTGAGCAGGCTCTGGAGATTACCGACATGTTGGTGCGCTCCAGCGCGGTGGACATAGTGGTGATTGACTCGGTGGCCGCGCTGACCCCCAAGGCCGAGATCGAGGGCGATATGGGCGACTCCCACGTTGGTCTGCAGGCCCGCCTGATGTCGCAGGCCCTGCGCAAGCTGACCGCCAACATCAAACGCTCCAATACCCTGGTCATCTTCATCAACCAGATCCGCATGAAGATTGGGGTGATGTTCGGCAGTCCTGAGACCACCACCGGGGGGAATGCGCTCAAGTTCTACGCCTCGGTGCGTCTGGATATCCGCCGCATCGGTGCCATCAAGAGGGCAGACGAGGTCGTGGGCAATGAGACTCGCGTCAAGGTGGTGAAGAACAAGATTGCCCCGCCCTTTCGCCAGGCCGAGTTCGACATCCTCTATGGACAGGGCATCTCGCGCGAGGGTGAGATTATCGACCTGGGCGTGCGTGAGGGGTTTGTCGAGAAGTCCGGCGCCTGGTACAGCTACGACGGTAACCGTATCGGCCAGGGCAAGGATAACGTGCGGCAGTTTCTCAGGGACAATCCCGCCATTGCCCAGGACATCGAGGCCAAGGTGCGCGCCCAGCTATTGCCAAAGGCCAAGGAGCAGGGCGCGGTTGAGTCCAACGAGGTTGAGGCCTAGCCCTGAGACGCCAGGCGTAGCAGCGATGCGCACACGCCAGGCTTGCAGGCTGTGACGGATGATATCCAGGCGGCCCGTGTCGCCGCGCTCAGGCTGCTTGCCCGACGTGAGCACACCGCGCTTGAACTGCGACAAAAACTCGCCAGACGGGATCACCCGGGCGAGGCCATCGATGCGGCCCTGTCCAGCCTGGCCGCCGAGTCTCTGCTCAGTGATGCCCGGTTTGCTGTGGCCTATATCGAGGGGCGCACCAACCGGGGTGTCGGTCCGTTGCGTCTTCTGGCAGAGTTGCGCAAGCGCGGCGTGGACGCAGCGCTGATTGAAGATACCCTGGATTTCTCTGATGTGGGCTGGCGTCACCGCGCCGCGGTGGCACGTGCCAAGCGCTTTGGTGCGGCATTGCCACAGGATATGAAAGCGCGCGCCCGCCAGGCACGTTTTCTGCAATACCGGGGATTTAGTGCGGAACAAACCCGGGCAGCCCTGGACGCCGGACCGGACGAATTCGTCTGCGAGGACAATGACGCGTACTGAGTGTGGCTGATGTGCCTGTGTATGATGACCTGATTGTATGACCTGATGACAAGGAACCGACCTTTGAGGCCTATGAAGAGCAGCGCAGCATTACGCACCGCCTTTCTGGAATTTTTTCGTGAACGCGGTCATGCGGTAGTGCCCTCCAGCCCGCTGGTGCCGGCCAACGATCCCACCCTGTTGTTTACCAATGCAGGCATGGTGCAGTTCAAGGAGGTGTTCCTCGGTCAGGAAAGCCGCGACTACGCGCGCGCCACGACCTCCCAGCGCTGTGTGCGTGCCGGCGGTAAGCACAATGATCTGGAAAATGTCGGTTATACCGCACGCCACCATACCTTTTTTGAGATGCTGGGCAATTTCAGCTTCGGTGACTATTTCAAGCGCGAGGCCATCGACTACGCCTGGACGTTTCTCACCGATACCCTGGGATTAGCGCCCGAGCGCCTGTGGGTGACGGTCTTCGAGAAAGACGACGAAGCGGCTGATATCTGGCTCAGGGACATTGGCGTCGATCCAGCGCGGTTTGTGCGTATCGGTGCCAAGGACAATTTCTGGTCGATGGGCGACACTGGCCCCTGTGGTCCGTGTACCGAGATATTCTACGACCACGGGCCGGACATCCCGGGGGGGCCGCCAGGCACGCCAGACGAGGACGGCGACCGTTATATCGAGATCTGGAATCTTGTGTTCATGGAGTATGATCGTGCGGGCGACGGAACACTCACGCTCTTGCCCAAACCCTCGGTGGATACCGGTATGGGTCTGGAACGCCTGGCGGCGGTGATGCAAGGCCGGCACAGCAATTACGATATTGACCTGTTTCAGAATCTGATTGGCGCGGCGGCCGAACTGACCGGTTGCACGGATCGCAGCGCCGCCTCGCTGAAGGTCATTGCCGATCACATCCGTTCCTGCAGTTTTCTGGTGACCGATGGGGTGGTGCCTTCCAACGAGGGCCGTGGCTATGTGCTGCGCCGTATTATCCGGCGGGCCATTCGCCATGGCCACAAGCTCGGCATGCGTGCGCCCTTCTTCCACAAGCTCGTGCCCACCCTGGTGGAGGACATGGGCGCGGCCTACCCGGAGTTAGTGCGAACCCGCGAGCAGGTCATGCGTGTGTTGCGCCAGGAGGAGGAGCGTTTTGCCGAGACCCTGGATCAGGGCATGTCTATTCTCGAGCAGGCGATCGCCGCCCTGGACAATGAGGTCATTGCGGGTGCGACGGTGTTCAAGCTCTACGATACCTATGGTTTTCCGGCGGATCTGACCGCGGACATTGCCCGCGAGCGAGGGCTGCAAGTCGATATGCTCGGATTCGAGCGCGATATGCAGGCTCAGCGTATGCGTGCACGTGCAGCCAGCCAGTTCGGTGCCGAGTATGGCAAGGCACCGGTGGTCGACGGACACACCGATTTTATCGGCTACGACCAGTTGACCGGGCACAGTACGATCACGGCTCTGTTTGTGCAGGGCGAGGCCGTGGAGCAACTGGAGGCCGGGCAGGAGGGCAGCGTCTTTCTGACGCGCACCCCGTTGTATGCCGAATCCGGTGGCCAGATCGGCGACCGCGGCCTGCTGCTGGGCGATGGTGTGCGCTTTGAGGTGTACGATACCCGCAAGCAGGGTGGCGCCTTTGCCCACATGGGTCGACTGGGTCAGGGGATAGTGCGGATCGGCGACACTGTCGAGGCGCAGGTGGATACCTCCCGGCGCAGTGATACGGCCTGCAATCACTCCGCGACGCACCTCATGCACGCGGCACTGCGCCGGGTGCTGGGTGAGCATGTCACGCAGAAGGGGTCACTGGTCGATGCTGAGCGATTGCGGTTTGATTTTTCTCATTTCGAGCCGGTGACACCAAAACAACTCGATGAGATCGAGTGCCTCGTCAATGCACAAATTCGCCACAATGAGGTGGTCGATACGCGCGTGATGTCACTCGATGAGGCCCTCGAAAGCGGTGCGATGGCGTTGTTCGGCGAAAAGTACGCGATGGATGTGCGGGTGCTGAGTATGGGCGACTTTTCGCTCGAACTGTGCGGTGGCACCCACGTCAGCCGCACCGGCGATATCGGCGCGTTCAAGATTATCTCCGAAGGGGGCGTGGCCGCAGGGGTACGCCGGATAGAGGCCCTCACCGGCCAGCATGCCCTGGACTGGCTGAAGGCGCAAGACCAGCGCCTGTCGTGCCTGGCCGAGCTGGTCAAGGGGGGGCGTGAGAACGTGACCGACAAGGTAAGCCAGCTTGTCGAACGCAACCGCCACCTGGAGAAGGAATTGGAGGCATTGAAGCGCAAGCTGGCCAGCCGTCGTGGTGGCGAATTGGCCGCGCAGGCGGTCGATGTGGACGGTCTGCAGGTACTCGCTGCGTGCCTTGATGGTGCCGATGCCCGGACCCTGCGCGAGACCGTCGATCAGCTAAAGAACAAGCTGGGTTCGGCCGTGGTCGTGCTGGCGGCTGTCAACGACGGCAAGATCAGCCTGGTGGCCGGTGTCACCAAGGCACACAGTAGCCGGATCAAGGCGGGTGAACTGGTCAATGCCGTGGCCACCCAGGTGGGCGGTAAGGGGGGGGGGCGCCCGGATATGGCTCAGGCAGGGGGCACGCAGCCCGCATTGCTCGATAGCGCACTGGCCTCGGTGCCTGGGTGGGTGCGCGAGCGCTTGCAGGGGCATGATTAAGTCCGAAAATGGGTGAAACTGACAGAATTTTGTCACTTCCCCTTTCATTTTTACACAAAGTAGTGTGTAATCTCCGCCCTTTGATGCGGCGTACTATGTAATTACAATGGCGCTGATTGTCCAGAAATACGGTGGTACCTCGGTCGGCAACGTCGAGCGCATTGAACACGTCGCCGACAAGATCGCGGCGGCACGCGCACAGGGTCATGACCTCGTGGTGGTGGTCTCGGCGATGAGCGGTGAGACCAACCGTTTGGTGAAACTGGCCAGGACGATCCAGGCGTCTCCCGCACCGCGCGAGATGGACGTGTTGCTGTCCACCGGCGAGCAGGTCACGATTGCCCTGTTGAGCATGGCGCTCAATCAGCGCGGCTGTCCGGTCCGTTCCTACACCGGCCATCAGGTGCCCATCCTGACTGACAGCACGTTCAACAAGGCGCGTATCCTACAGATTGACGAAACGCGTGTGCGCAAGGATCTGGCCGCCGCACGGGTAGTAGTGGTGGCGGGATTCCAGGGTGTGGATGGGCAGGGTACCATCACCACACTGGGGCGTGGCGGCTCGGACACCACGGCGGTGGCCATGGCGGCCGTACTCAAGGCCGACGAATGCCAGATTTATACCGATGTGGATGGCGTCTATACGACGGACCCGCGTGTGGAGCCTAACGCGCGCCGACTCGAACGCATCACCTTCGAGGAGATGATGGAGATGGCCAGCCTCGGCTCCAAGGTGTTGCAGATCCGCGCGGTGGAATTTGCCGGAAAGTACAACGTGCCCCTACGCGTCCTGTCCAGTTTCCAGGACGGAGAGGGGACACTGATCACCTATGAGGAAGAAGGTGTGGAAAACGCGTTGATATCGGGTATCGCGTTCAATCGTGGCGAGGCCAAGCTGACTATTCTTGGCGTGCCCGACAAACCGGGTGTGGCCTATCATATTCTGGGCCCCATCGCCGCTGCCAATGTCGAAGTGGATATGATTATCCAGAATGTCAGCGCCGATGGGACGACCGATTTTACCTTTACACTGCATCGCAATGATTACGAAAAGGCGCTGTCGTTGTTACAGAAGACGGCGCAGGATCTGGGGGCGCGGGAAGTCTCCGGAGATAGTAAAATAGCCAAGATATCCCTTGTTGGTGTCGGTATGCGTTCCCACGCCGGTATTGCCAGCACCATGTTCGAGACCTTGGCTGCCGAGGGGATCAATATTCGCATGATTTCCACATCGGAAATCAAGATTTCCGTGGTTGTCGATGAGAAGTACCTTGAACTTGCGGTAAGGGCTTTACACGCAGCGTTTCATCTAGCGAAATTGCCTGAAATTACAACACGATAGGCACGTTACCGTCTGTCAGAAACGATTAAAGTTTCGCTTCGAAATGACGATAAATGCATATTCAGCGTGTGTCTGATAAGGAGTGGAAGATCGTTTTGGGTTTCAATCCAGGAGAAAAGTAGGATGTTGATTTTGACAAGACGCGTGGGTGAAACCCTCGTAATCGGTGATGAGATCACTGTCACCGTGCTGGGTGTTAAGGGTAACCAGGTCCGTATTGGTATCAATGCTCCGAAAGATGTTTCGGTTCATCGTGAGGAGATCTACGAACGGATTCAGAAAGAGCGCAACGAGGGCAGCAACCCGCAGGGTGATTCCGGGGCCTGAGTGCATTTTTGGCTTTACCTCGGCGTGTCGGATCGGTATTCTTCCGGACTCTGAATAGTGATTTCTGGAGAGATGGCCGAGAGGCTGAAGGCGCGCCCCTGCTAAGGGTGTATGGGGGAGACCCCATCGAGGGTTCGAATCCCTCTCTCTCCGCCACATAAAAAAGCGACTCTTCACGTGTTGGTAGTCTGATGTCAGGGTGCAGCCTTGACATCGTTTGGTGCGATTCGGATAATGCGCCGTCTTGATGATAATGCGCCCGTAGCTCAGCTGGATAGAGTACCTGGCTACGAACCAGGCGGTCGGGAGTTCGAATCTCTCCGGGC
>CAZLQI010000016.1:0-54949 GCA_964561765.1 uncultured Chromatiales bacterium | reverse complement strand
CGAAAGGCGGGAACCGCGGAACGGATCGAGGGTAAGAGCAGGTCAAGGGCGATTGCCCACGGAATACACGGAAAGAGACAAGAGGAAAAGATGATGATTTTGGACTGCTTCCGTGTATTCCGAGTGGTCCGTGGTGAAAAAGGTTTGTGGTGAAAAAGGTTTGTGGTTTTACCTTCCGTGTGGTTGGGTGATAGTGTTGCGCAATGTACATTTGTGGTAATGTTGTTATTCATGCTATACTGGAATATGTAGTAATGATAAAGAGGATGACATCATGCGTTTATCTATTGAAGTGACACCGGAACAACACCAGCGACTTAAGGCTGTAGCTGCGCTATGTGGTAAAAGTATCAAGGCTTACGTTTTAGAGCGCGTATTGCCGGATACGCAGGCGGGAGATGATGGTGAAGCATTACGCCAGTTGGAAACATTCCTTGAGCCGCGACTCAAAGCGGCACAAGACGCAACCGTTAATAAATCTTAGGTGAAATCGGTTGACCACACCAGATTCGCATAGCTTAGATCCATGCCTCTGAGGAGGTAGGGGTAAATCCTGTGTTCGGGATGGGGTTTGCTAGTATGTGGTCCGGGGACGGCGCCTTGTATGCCCATCTTCCGCATAAGGCGCTGGACCCGTTTTCGGGTTCACAGAATACCCTTGGCGGATCATCCAGGCGGTCATCATTCTGGAACCAAAGAACGGTGTGCGCAGGTAGGCCAAGTTCTCTTGCGATTCCTCCTTCCGCTAATCTGAACCGGGTGAATCTGGTATTGGCTGGCGAGTTCACTGGACGTTTTCAGTGCCTTGATGGCCGCGACGGCCACCTTCGTTTTGAACTCAGGGGTGTGGATTTTCCGTTTCTTGGTCATGGCTGCTTTTCTTGTCATTGCGGTCAATTTTGCTCGCAATTCTTAACTTAGCAACCTGTCTGAAATTCGGGGTCCACTTTAACCGGCCCCACGGTTTTTCTTGTGCCGGCAGCAACCGAATCGGGCACCATTTCATTCAATTTGATATCGTTATACACACGCCGCGGCGTCAATAGATGACGCGTTGTGGTATTCAGGTGGGCAACTGTTCTATAGCGGCAGGGGCAACCAAATTTGCACAAGCGTCGACCGAGGAGAGAACCATGTCCAACTCGAAAGTATATCCCGTCCCCCCAGACACCGCCGCCAAAGCCTATATCGACAGCGCTAAATACAACGAGATGTACCAGCATTCCATTAACGATCCCGACGGATTTTGGGCCGAACAGGCGAAAGAATTCCTTACCTGGTCCAAGCCGTGGACCAAAGTCTCGGAATGGGACTTCCATCGCGGCCATATCCGCTGGTTCGAGGGGGCCAAGCTCAACGTTTCGTATAATTGTCTCGATCGTCACCTGGAAACACGCGGCGATCAGATCGCCATCATCTGGGAAGGTGACGATCCGAGTGAAGATCGCAAAATTACTTACCGCCAGCTGCACGCCGAGGTCAGCAAGTTTGCCAATGTGTTGAAGAGTCGCGGCGTCAAGAAGGGAGATCGCGTCTGCATCTACATGCCGATGATCCCCGAGGCGACGGTGGCGATGCTTGCCTGTACCCGCATCGGCGCCGTTCACTCCGTAGTGTTCGGCGGTTTCTCTCCCGAATCGCTCAAAGACCGCATCCTCGACTCTGATTGTCGTGTTGTCATCACCGCCGACGAGGGGGTGCGTGGCGGAAAAACGGTGCCACTGAAGAATAATACGGACAAGGCCCTGCTAAACTGCCCAAACGTCCACACCGTACTGGTCGTCAAGCGTACCGGCGGTGACATTGCCTGGCACGCCGAACATGACGTGTGGTATCACGAATTGATGGCCAAGGCCGCCCCCGACTGTCAGCCGGAAGAGATGGATGCAGAAGATCCGATGTTTATCCTCTACACCTCCGGCTCCACCGGTAAACCCAAGGGTGTGCTGCACACCACTGGCGGTTACCTGCTGTTCGCGGCAATCACCCACAAATACACCTTCGACTATCACGACGGCGACATCTTCTGGTGTACGGCAGACGTAGGCTGGGTCACCGGCCACACCTACATCGTTTACGGACCATTAGCCAACGGCGCTATCTCGCTGATGTTTGAAGGCGTTCCCAACTATCCTGATGCCTCCCGCTTCTGGCAGGTGGTCGACAAGCACCAGGTCAACATTTTCTATACCGCACCCACTGCTATTCGTGCATTGATGCGCGAGGGTGACTCCCCCGTGAAGAAAACCAGCCGCCACAGTCTCAAGCTGCTCGGCACGGTCGGTGAGCCGATCAACCCCGAGGCCTGGGAGTGGTACTATCATGTGGTCGGCGACGATCGCTGTCCCGTTGTTGATACCTGGTGGCAGACTGAGACTGGCGGTCACCTCATTACCCCACTGCCGGGAGCCACTGCGCTCAAACCGGGGTCAGCCACCGTACCGTTTTTCGGTGTAATGCCCGCCATCGTCGACAGCGAGGGCGATATCCTGGAGGGCGAATGCGAGGGTAATCTGGTGCTCACCCGCCCGTGGCCTGGTCAGATGCGCAGCATCTATGGAGACCATCAGCGTTTTATCGATACCTATTTCAAAACCTACCCCGGCATGTACTTCACTGGCGATGGCGCCAAACGCGATAAAGAGGGTTACTATTGGATTACCGGTCGCGTCGACGATGTACTCAATGTCTCCGGCCATCGCATGGGTACCGCTGAGATTGAAAGCGCATTGGTGCTGCATGAGTCAGTGGCAGAGGCGGCAGTGGTCGGTTTTCCACACGACATCAAGGGCCAGGGTATCTACTGTTACGTGACCCTGGTGAAAGGCGTTGAACCCAGCGATGGATTGGAGCGCGAACTGGTACAGTCGGTACGCACCGAGATCGGTGCAATTGCCTCACCGGACGTGATCCAGTGGGCTCCCAGCCTGCCCAAGACCCGTTCTGGAAAGATCATGCGCCGTATCCTGCGCAAGATTGCCGCCAACGAACTGGACAAGCTGGGCGACACCACCACGCTTGCCGATCCGAACGTGGTGGATGATCTGGTCCACAATCGGGTCAACAAATAGTGCCAGACGACGACGTGCGCACCTTGTGCCACCCATGGCGAGGCCGTCTTGCCACAAGGTGACCAAAATCAAATGACCACTGACGCCCCCGGTGTGCTAGTTCACTCACCTCCTTCAGAGGGCGCGGGCCCCTGCAGCGCTATGATCGGGCGGGGATGGCGCTGGGCGTCGATGGCTACGTAGGCAAGCGTTGCCGTGGCGACAAGTTCTGTTTCCAGGTTGCCGCGTTCGCGCTCGGCGAATACCTGTACATCGACGACCAGGGAGGTACGCCCGACACTGACGACATCGGAATAGCAGCTGATGAGATCACCCACAAACACCGGATGGATGAACCGGAAGCTGTTGATGCCAACGGTGACAACGCGCCCGGTGGCATAGCGGTGAGCGGCGATGCTGCCGGCGATATCGACCTGTGCCATGAGCCAGCCGCCGAAGATGTCACCTGCGGCATTGGTATCCGCTGGCATGGCAAGCACACGAATGGCGGGGGTCTTACCCTCGGGGAGGGTTGTCGGGGTGATGCCCTGTTCAATGTCCGGCATACATGGTCTCGATGACGTGCGCGTAGTGTTCAACGATACGATCCCGTTTGAGCTTCAAGGTCGCAGTGATAAGCCCGCCCTCGATATCCCAGGGATGCAGGTCAAGTGAGACACGGTGAATAACGGCATAGCCGGGAAATTGCCGGGTTTTCTCACCGACACGCTCCAGCACGGTCTTGATGATTCGGGCATCGGTCAGACTACCACTATCGCCGGGGTCCAGGCCGGTGTGCTCGGCGAGCAACTGCCACTGCTGGGGATTGAATACGATGATGGCGCTGAGGTAGGGGCGTTGTTCGCCGATAACGATGGCCTGCTCAATCAGAGGATCGGCCGCGATCGCCATTTCCATATCATAGGGTGCAATTTTCTCGCCATTGGCAAGTACGATGATCTCTTTTAGGCGCCCGATGATGTAGATTCGCCCCTGTTCGATGCGGGCCTGATCGCCGGTGTGCAGCCAGCCCTTGGCATCCACGCTCTGTGCACTGGCCTGCACGTCGTGCCAGTAGCCCTTCATAATGCCCGGACCGTAAGCCAGCAGTTCATCCTGTTCGCCCAACCGGACTTTCACATCACGCACAGGATAACCGATACTGGCCGGATCATTGTCCTGCGGTTTGTTGACGCTGATCACCGGACTGGCCTCGGTCAGGCCGTAGCCTTGAATAATATTGACCCCAAGTCCGATGAATGTCCTGGCGATGCGAAAGGGCAGGGGTGCGCCACCGCTCACCGCGGTACGCAAGCGACCGCCGAAACGGGCGAGCACCTTGCTCCCAACCAGTGCCTGGAACAGGGGGTGCAGGAGCAACTGCGGGTGCCAACCGGCACGTCCCTGACGGTAGAGGAAATTCCGCCAACCAATGGCGACCGCAGCGTGAAACAACATGCTGACGAAGGCGGGTTTGGTCTGGAGCTGTTCCTGAACTCGTTTACAGACACGCTCAAAGATGCGCGGCACGGTGATCAGTATCGTTGGGCGCACGGCAATCATATCTTCGGCGAGATGCGGGATGGAGCGCGCGTAGGCGACGCTCGCACCAGCAAAGAGGGGTATGAAGTGGCCTACAGTGCGCTCGAAGGTATGCGACAGGGGCAGAAACGAGAGGAAGCGATCGTCGGTGCGTACCGGCACACTCTGCATGCTGCTCCAGGCATTCCACAACAGGTTGGCATGCGTGAGCATCACGCCCTTGGGCCGACCCGTGGTCCCTGAGGTGTATACGATGCTGGCCAGGCTATCCGGCGCAGCGTTGCTGCACTCGGGGAAACCGGCATCGGGCACAGTCCACTCGTTGGCCGTGGTGAACAGGGCCGCGAGTGCGGGTACACAGTCGGGTTCGGTAGGTATTTCATGTGCGATGTCACCGATGCCCGGGGGGGACAGGGGCAGGAGACTGACGATGCGTTGTAACTGCGACGGTCGTGCCGACATGGCACCCAGTATCTGCCATTGCGCATCGCCCTCGATGAGCAGTACACGCACACCGGCGTCGTTGAGAATAAATTCCAGGTTATCCGCCCGGTCGTTGGTATACAGCGGTACCACCACCAGCCCCAACGCAAAGGCAGCTTGCTCGAACAGGACCCATTCGCGACAGTTGCGCAACATGATGGCAACCCGGTCCCCCGGTTCGAGTTGTTCGCACGCCAGTCCTGCCTGCCAGTGTCCGAGCAATCTGGCCATGCCCTGCCAGTCGGTTGTCTCCCATTGGTCACTGGTTTCGACGTAGTGGCTGTAAGCGGTACGCCGTGAGGAGCGACGCACACGCTCATGAAACAGACCGGAGAGATTGCGCACGCTCCGGAGGTCGATGTGATCGAACGCGGGTATCGGGGGTATGTGATCAGCCATGCCTCAACCGTTTTCCTCAACCTGTCCGCTACCAGTGGCTGGCGTGGTGTCCGGAATATCACTGCCCGTGTCCTCATCGACGAGTTGCGACCAGCCCGCATCGGGTGCGAAGCGTTCGCCGTGGCGCTGTTGCAGCCCTTCCAGCATCTGGGTGAGCTGGCGACTGCCACGACAGTGTATGTAGTGCAGGGGCCCGCCGCGAAAGGGGGCAAAGCCGGTGCCAAAGATCACGCCGGCATCAAGCAGATCGGCATTTTCGACTACCCCGTCGCGCAGGCAAGCTACGGCCTCGTTGAGCTGGCGCAGCATCAGGCGGTCCTGTACATCGGCAGGGGCGGTGTAGCGATGCGGCACGGCCGGTTTCACCGGCTTGGCGCGTTTGAATTCATAGAAGCCGCGACCACTCTTGCGCCCCGTGCGCCCGGCCTGGACCAGGTCGCGCAAACGCTTCGGTACCTCGATGGCCATGTCGGCGGCAAGAATGTCGGCAACCGAGAGGCAGATATCCAGCCCCACGGTGTCGGCCAGTTCGATGGGGCCCATGGGCATGCCGAAATCCGTCGCTGCCTTGTCGATGAGACGCAAAGGGACACCTTCGTCGGCCAGGATCATTGCCTCCATCAGGTAGGGCATCAGGATACGGTTGACGAGGAACCCCGGGGTGCTGGTCACTGGCAGCGGCAGGCGGGCGATCTGGCGAGTAAATGCAGCGGCCCGCAGGGCACTGTCCGGATCGGTATCCGGGCCGTTGACCACCTCGACGAGTTGCATGCTCGCCACGGGGTTGAAGAAGTGCAGACCCACCAGGCGCTGTGGTCGATGCAACGCCGTAGCGAGGACTTGCAGGGGAATACTGGAAGTGTTGGTGGCCACCAGGGTGTGTTCGCGCAGTTTCGGTTCAATCTCGCGAAACAACTTCTGTTTGGCTTCGACATCTTCGAAAATGGCCTCAATGACCACGTCGGCATGACCCAGTCCGGTACCGCGCTCATCGGGGATCAACCGGTCCATGGCCGCCTGCACGAGAAGGCGCCCCTTGAGGCGTTTTTTAAACAGGGCATGGCCCCGTTGCAGTACCCGCGCCAGGGCCTCTTTGCGTTGTTCCTGCACGGTGACGTACAACCCTTGCAGGGCGCACCAGGCGGCAATATCGCCGCCCATCACACCACCACCGATGACATGAACATGACGGGCGCGTCCACTGGATGCCGGATCGACGGTCTTGTCCGTGCGTTTTCCCTGCGCCTTGAGTTGTTCTTGCAGTTGGAAGACCCGGATGAGGTTCTGGGCCGTGCGGCCGGTGAGCAGGCGTGCCACCGAGGTGGCCTCCTCGCGCAGCATACGTTTGGGTTTGTCCCCGTGGCGAACCCAGAGCTCAAGCAGGGCATAGGGCGCGGGGTAGTGGGCACGTGGCGCCTTGGCGGCGAGTTTGCGGCGAATCAGACGGGCGAAAAGAGGGCGCAGGAGAGAATGATTGGGGGCACGTTTCAACCAAGGGAGTGGTCTGCGCCGGGGTGGGCGCTGGAGGATCTGCTGTGCGGCATGGCGCAGGTGGCGCTCGGGCACGGCATAGTCGACTAAGCCGATTTTACGCGCGGCCCGAGCGCTCAGGGTGCGCCCGGTGAGCATGGCGTCGAGCCCGGCCAGTGGACCCACGGTGCGAATCATGCGCAGGCTGCCACCGAAACCTGGATGAATGCCCAGGCGTACCTCCGGCAGACCGAGTCGGGTCGCCGCGCTGTCGTCGACGACCCGCACATCGCAGGCCAGCGCCAATTCCAGTCCTGCACCCAGGCAATAACCCTGGATCAGACAAACGCTGGTGCAGGCCAGGGCCTCGAGCCGATCGAACAGGGCCTGGCCCGTGCGAATCGCTGCCAGCGCCGCCGGTTCATCGGCGAAGTCGGTGAATTCCCCCACATCGGCGCCAGCGATAAAGCCACTGCGCTTGGCGGACTGAATGACCAGTCCGCGTGGCGATGCGGTTTCAAGCACGGTGAGGATCGCGTCGAATTCGGCGAAGACAGCAGCGGAGAGCACGTTGACTGCACTGTCGGCCTTGTCGATGCTCAACCAGACGATATCGCCCTCATCGCGGTCAAAGTGCCAGTGTGTGTAGCGAGGTGTTGTAGCCATGGGCCAGCGTCCTTCAGTGTCGTTGTGTTTATGTACGTTCCACCAGCATGGCGCCGCCCTGACCGCCACCGATGCACAGGGTGGCAATGCCACGTTTGGCCTGCTCGCGCTCAAGTACATGCAGCAGATGCAATACGATACGTGCACCGCTGGCACCGACGGGATGGCCCAGGCTGACGCCGCCGCCATCAATGTTGAGCCGGGCCGGGTCCAGTTCGCCCAGTGCGCCCTTCAGTCCGAGTGCGCCACGGCAATAGGCCGTATCCTGCCAGGCGGCAAGGCAGGCCAACACCTGGGCGGCGAAGGCCTCGTTGATCTCCCAGTAGTCGATGTCATCGAGTCCGCATTTAGCGCGTTGCAAGAGCGGGGTGCTGGCATGCACCGGTCCGAGTCCCATCTGTGCGGGATCCACGCCAGCCCATTGGCTGTCGACAAGGCGCCCGAGTACCGGTAGACCGTGCTGCTTGATGGCCTCTTCCGAGGCGAGGATGAGTAGTGCGGCACCGTCGCTGATCTGCGCACTGTTGCCCGCTGTGACCTTGCCGAAGGGGCGGTCGAAGACCGGTTTGAGTTTTGCGAGGCTGGCCATGTCGGAGCTACGACGCAGACCGTCATCGGCATCATAGAAGTGGCCCCGGGTGTCGTAGAGTGTCTCGATTTCGGTGAATTGTCCGTTGTCCTGTGCTGCGGCCAGGCGTTGGTGGCTGCGCAGGGCGAAGCGGTCCATGGCTTCGCGCTCGATACCAAAGCGGTGTGCAATATTTTCTGCTGTCTGGCCCATCGACAAGCCGACGACCGGATCACTCAGTCCCCGCAGCAGGCCAATGATCGGGCGAAAATGCGTGGCACGCAGACGGGCCAAGACCTTGATGCGCTGGCCCAGGCTACGCGCCTGGTTCCAGGCACCGAGCCAGGCAACCATCGCAGTGCCCAGCAGGACGGGGGCATGGCTCATGGACTCCACGCCGCCAGCAAGGATCAGATTGGAGCGACCCTCGGCGATGTCATGCATGGCAGTGTCCAGCGACTGCAGGCCGGAGGCACAATTGCGCTGCACGGTGAAGGCCGGGACCTTGTCTCCGCAGCCGAGGCGCAAGGCAATGATCCGCGCAATATTGGCCTCGTCCGGTCCCGGCATGACACAACCGACGATGACCTGATCAAATGCGTCCGGTGCAAAGGGCTGGCGGGCGAGCAGGGGACGTGCCGCACCGATGGCCAGATCGGCCGCAGCGAAGGGGCCAGGCTTGCCACGGGCCTTGAGGAACGGGGTACGGCTGCCATCGATCACGTAGACCGGTCGCGGTGCGCTCCTCTGGGGACTGACCGTCCTTTTCTTGCGCACGGTTTTCTTTTTGGCAGCGGACTTGCGGGTGGTTCCAGTCGTGTCCTGCACCTTGGGGTGTTCGACTTCAGCCATGGGCTGGCTCCTTTTCTACGATGGCGTCCGGGTCCGGATCGGGGCGCAGATCGGGGGCCAGGTCATCGACACGAATGACTTCCTGGCACAGTTGATCGGCGTGGCGCAATTGCGTGGCTTCACTCTCGGACAGGATGTGCTCGGCAAGGC
Source organism: uncultured Chromatiales bacterium (assembly GCA_964561765.1). Taxonomy (GTDB): domain Bacteria; phylum Pseudomonadota; class Gammaproteobacteria; order DATFLL01; family DATFLL01; genus CAZLQI01. The sequence continues at coordinate 45,769 of CAZLQI010000016.1, read as the reverse complement.
CGGTTTCGATATAGGTCTCCAGCGGCGCATGCGAACCGAGGCGATCCCGCAGTGCCTGGTGCAGGCGTTTCTCAATCGGTTCAACGCCAAGCCGGCTCTGCAAGGCCGTATCCAGTACACCCAAGGCCTGAGTGAGGTCATCGGTAAGGTACATGCCTGCGGTGAGACGATCCCGTGCCGGTGACGGGCTGAGCATCAGTCGTGCCACATGTTGGCCTGTTTGATCATCCGGTGGACTGTAGCGTCGCCCCAGCGGGAACACGATGGCCCGCAACAACCAGGCGACGGGGCGGTTGGGAAGATTCTGCAACAGGCCATCCATGGCCATTTGCGTGCGGTTCAAGGCATCATCGCAGGTCCAGTGTAGCAGTGCCTGATCGTCTTTTTGCTCACCCTGGGATACATAGCGGTGCAAACAGGCTGAGGCCAGGTAGAGCTGGCTGAGGATGTCCGCCAGGCGTCCCGAGAGTTTTTCACGGCGTTTCAGACTCCCGCCGAGCAGCACCAGGGCAGCATCGGTGAGCAGGGCGAAGCAGGCGCTGAGGCGTGTCAGGTGTTGATAGTAGCGTTTTACCCGCCCACGGCCGGGTACGCGGGCGAAGCGCGCCCCCGTCAGTCCATGTCCAAGACTGCGCAACAGGTTGCGCAGGATGAAACCGGCATGCTGGAACAGGGTGCGATCGAAGACCTGCAGGGCGTGCTGGGGGTCGTCATCGCGTGCCGCTTCCAGTTCACGCAGGATATAGGGATGGGAGCGCATGGCGCCTTGGCCGAAGATGATCATGCTGCGGGTCAGGATGTTGGCGCCCTCGACGGTGATGCTGATTGGCAGGGCCTGGTAACTGCGCCCGAGCAGGTTGCGCGGCCCCAGCGTGATGCCCTTGCCACCATGGATGTCCATGGCATCGTTGACCGCGCGGCGCATCATCTCGGTGAGATGATATTTGACGATGGCTGAGATTACGGCGGGTTTCTCACCACGGTCCAGCGCATCGGTCGTCAAGGTCCGTGCAGCATCCATCATATAGGTATAGGCACCGATACGCGCGAGCGCCTCCTCGACCCCCTCGAAGTAGCCGATGGGCACGTGAAACTGGCGGCGGATACGCGCGTAGGCGCCAGTGGCACGGCTGCACAGTTTGCCTGCCCCCGTGGACAGTGCGGGCAGGGATATGGCACGGCCATCTGCCAGGCATTCCATGAGCATGCGCCAACCCTGACCGATGCGCGCCTCGCCGCCAATGATCCACTCCAGCGGGATGAACACGTCATGCCCGGCATTCGGGCCATTCATGAAGGGGATGTTGAGCGGCAGGTGGCGGCGACCAATCTCCACGCCTGCGGTGTCGGTAGGGATGAGAGCAAGGGTGATGCCTAACTCGGTTTTTTCCCCGAGCAGGTGGTCTGGATCATAGAGTTTGAAGGCCAGGCCCAGGAGCGTGGCGACCGGACCAAGCGTGATGTAGCGTTTTTCCCAGTTCAGGCGAATGCCCAGTACATCATCGCGTCCCTCGAAGGGCGCATGACACAGGACACCGTTGTCCGGCATGGCACTGGCGTCACTGCCGGCCTCGGGCCCGGTCAGGGCAAAACAGGGTATCTCGGCCCCGGTGGCCAGACGGGGCAGATAGTACTGTTTTTGCTCATCGGTGCCATACTCCAGCAACAGTTTGGCCGGCCCCAGTGAATTGGGCACCATGACCGTCACCGCAGCGGTGACGCTACGCGTGGCGATCTTCATCACGATGTCGGAGTGCGCTCGGGCGCAAAAGTCGAGACCACCATATTCGTGCGGGATGATCATGGCGAAAAAGCCGTTATCCTTGAGGTATTGCCACACCTCGGGGGGTAGATCTGCGTACTTGTGTGTAATCGCCCAATCGTCGAGCAGACCGCACAGGGTCTCCACCGGTCCAGACAGGAAGGCGGTTTCTTCGGCACTGAGAACACTGGTGGGCTGGGTCTGGAGCTTTTCCCAGTCGGGGCAGCCGCTGAACAGTTCCCCATCCCACCCCACCGTGCCTGCGTCCAGGGCCTCCTTCTCGGTGGGGGACATGGGCGGTAATATCCGGCGGAATAGGCGCAGTACCGGACGGCTGATCCAGCGCTGGCGCCAGGTGTGGGTGCCAGCGCCGGCATCCGGTTCTACGGGTGCGGTTGTGGCCGCCACACAACGCAGGCGTCGGGCGGGGGGGGTGAACAACTCGAACACCACACCGGCCAGCACTAGCGTCTGCCACAAAGGGGTGAGCTGGTCGAGCAGAAACAGCACCGGCAGAATCGTCAGTTGCGCGATGCGCAAGTCGAAGGTGTTCATGATGAGTGCCTCATTGTGTGCGTGAGCGCAGTGTGTTCAGCCAGTGCACGGCGCAGATCGACAGACTGTGCCAGGGGGGAACTGTCAGTGCCCGATGTTGCTGTGGGCGCCTGTTCGGGGGGTATGGTACGAGTCGGTCCTGTCGTTTCATCCGCTGCGCTCGAAGCGGCGGGATAGGTGGCCGTGTAACAGTCACCGCGGGTGTTGCAATACTGATCCGATTCGTCCCAGGGCAGGCGCCGGTAAAGGCTGATGTCATCAACCCCCAGTATCGGGTACTTGATGATCTCGAAATAGGGGGAAAAATCAAAATCCCGAGGGGTAAACAATTTCGGGTTACGCCTGCGTAGATGGATCTGCTTGTCGACACCACGCTCAACAAAGGGCAGGATAGGAAAGTGCACCCTACCAAATGCCTCGGCCAGCATTGACGAACATACGGTACGTGTCGGGTGTCCCGCCTTGCGTTCAAACAGACTGGAACGCCAGCGCCGGGGCAATATGCCCCAGAAGGGAAACATGAATCGCGCCAGATCGATGAGCTGGCGAATATCATAATCGGTACCCAGCCGGTGGATGGCATAGGCAATGATCGCATTGGCATCATTCAATGCCAAGCCCTTGGGTCGACAGATACGCAAATGCTCATCGCGATATTTGCTGATGGGCCCGACGACAGTGCCTTCACCGAGCAAGGCCTCGATGATCAGCTCATCACGCGGACCGCCCTGGTAATACCTGGCGAGGTGTTCACGTAGCGCGTCGTCCTCGATATCAATCAGTCGCCCGATATACAGTGCCGCATGGGTCCAGCTGCTTTGGGTGATCAGTTTGATGACCTCGGAGACGCGACTCTGGCCTTCGACGAGAATGACGTCGCCCGGTCGAATCTCGTAACACAGCCGGTCAAAGTCATAGAGAAGGGAATGCTCGGCACTTCGCAGATCCTTGACCAGGAAGTGTGTGAGCCAGCGCTCAAGGCGTGACTTCAGACCGAACCCCATCTCATCCTCCTTATACTGTGCCCGTATACCCCGCCAGCTCATTTTCAGCAGGCGCACAGGCCACTGTATTTGCCTATACCATCCCTGCCACTATATCTATAGTGGCTACAAAAAAAAACGTCTACCTTCGCCTGGCCTCCTTTGTTATCACCCCAACGCTGAACAGACTACCGACAAGGTCGTCATCGAAAACCGGAGACAGGGCACAAGGCGCCAAACTGACAAAACAATGCAGTTTCTTGCGTATCCATGCACCCCTTGCACCACCGGGGAATAGCGCATGACAGCACTCGGGGATGTCTCAGTGAGCGTTCAGTGTTTGCACAGAGCCGACGATACCTCGTCCACACAATGAAAGGCGTCCATGATCGTGTCGGGATGGGTGTAGAAATGCGGTGAAAAGCGGATGCCACCGCCACGTTGGGCACACATGACATTTTTCTCCATGAGTTGGGGATAAAGTACGGTGGCAGGTATCTCACGGTGGCGGAAGGTTACAATGCCAAGGAGGCGCCCCGGGCGATCATCGGTGATTAGCTCCAGCGCCGGACGTGCCTTGACGCCGGCGATGATCCGTTCGCTGAGTGCGAGAAGGCGGTTTTCCACTCGTGCCAGCCCAAACTCCTCGAGCAGCGAGATACTTGCATCGAGCGCATGGATACACAGCATATTCGGACTACCACACTCGAAGCGGCGCGCACTGGTTGCCGGTTGCCAGTCCCGGCATTCAAAGTCGTGAGGGTGCTCTATCATGTGCCAGCCATGCTGGTGGAGAGACAGGCGCTCGCGTAGTGCCGCACGGCAGTAGAACAAGGCAAGCCCCTCTGGACCCAGCATCCATTTATGGCCGTCCGCGGCCAGAAAATCGATGTGTGCGGCCTGCACATCCATGACCGCAGCTCCCACACTCTGGATGGCATCCACACAGAACAGGATGCCACGTGCCTTACAAAAGCGCCCCAGGCGTTCCAGATCAAGTCGCAAGCCGGTGGCATATTCCACTGAACTGATGGCCAGCAGGCGTGTGTGCTGATCACAGCCCTGCATCAGGGCATCCTCCGGCGAGCTGGCGTTCCCCAGATCGACCTGTACCAGTGCGACGCCACGCGGGGCGAGCGAGGCCCAGACGATGCGATTGGATGGGAATTCCTGATTACTGGTGACCACATTGTCGCCCCGGGACCAATCCAGCCCCTGGGCCACCACCGAGAGTCCTTCCGAGGTATTTTTGAGTAAGGCGATGTCCGCCACGGCGGGGGCATTGATGAGTCCGCAAAGTCTGGCGCGTAACCGCTGTTCGACCTCTAACCAGTGCGGATAGCGTTGCGATCCCAGCTCGGTATTTTCCTGTGCGAAACGACTCACGGCCTCACTGGTGCGCCGTGGCCATGGTGAGACGGCCGCATGGTTGAGGTACATGATCCGCTCATCCAGGGCAAATTCCGCGGTGATGAGTGGTTCGGAGTCCGGGACTGAGGTGCTCGGCTGCATGAAGGGTTGTTACCCGCTAAGAAATGCATGGTGTCGACGCTGGCATTTGCACTCTAACGAGTCGCTGGGCGCAACGCAACCTGCTCAACCTCATAGTGCCCGCCGGTGTCAGGCGCATCATAGAACTGCAAGAACAGGGATATGCCTACATTCGTCCCTGAGAAAATGTGCACTAAACCGATGAAGAGGGAAAGGGGACGACGCCTCCTTTCCCTCTTTTGGTCAGAGGTCAAACCGACAGCGTATGCCGTCGTGGCACGGTTTTATCCGCGCATGAAACGCGTTCTGATGAAGTAGTCGATCGATAGTTTTCCCGGACCACGCACGAGGAAAATCAACAGCAGCAGGCCCCAGTAGAAGTGATCCTTGAGTCCTACCGCAGAGAGGTCGGGATAGGAAATGACGGCGACGATATTGAGGATGAACAAGGCGGCAGTGGCAAAACGCCCTGCGAGGCCTACCGCCAGTAATACCGCACCACCCAGTTCCACGCCAGTCGAGAGCTGGGCGGCCAGTTCCGGTGAAATGACGGGAACCTGGTAGACATAGTTGAACAAGTTCAGGGTGCTGTCCCAGGAGGCGATTTTGGTCAGACCTGACTTCCAGAATACGTTGGCCAGCCACAAACGGACACCAAGGTCAACGAGAGGGCTCAGAAATTCCAGTCCCCGAATGGCGAAGCCTGAGAGATTGATGGCCTTGGCAGATGCGTTCATGTCCTGTTACCTCTTGTTATTGACACCGTGTTACGGTGAACGGAGAGTATATGGGGGTTGTTGTCGTCACCGTCGCGCATGTGTGCATCGCACCCGTTCAGGTTGGTGTGAAATCCACCAGAGTGGATTGTGCAATCAGACGCGACAATGTGCCTGCCAGGTCAAAATCCGTCTCCACTGCACAGGCCGACTCGGCGGCGGTGGCCAGTGTCTGCTGGGCTGCAAGGCCGTGCAGCAGTGCCCATTCACCTTCGTGCAACGCCTGGAGTTCGATATGTCTGGCGCGCCGTTCTATCAGTAAACGTACACCGCCGCTGTCTATATCAACGTGCTGATCGCCTTCATAGCCTTCTTGGTTGACTTGCCAGATGCGATGTACCGGATACGAACAGGCGAATAGCCGGGCAGTCGGGTGCAGGGTAAAGCGCAGCGCCTCATAGCCGGCCTCGGGTACCGTCGCGAGTCGTTTGAGGTCCAGAGGCGGGTGCCCGGCGGCGTGGTGGCTCTGGTGGATGAGCCATTCCAGTCGCGCGCTATCCGGCAGGTAGGCCAGACCGGACGCCGGCTCGAACCCGGCAAGGAAGTCTGCCAACTGCATGCCAAAACAATTGAGATCACCCGCCGGTGAGGGATAGCGCCGGATGTAGTGTTGTGCGATATGATCGAAAAAATCTGCACCGACAAGGCGTTCGATAACGGGGTAGAGCGTGCGCAATGTCTCGCTCAGATTAGTGAACACAGTGTTGCGGTAGATGCCCAGTCGCCGCGACAGATCAGTCTCGCGGATGTGCGCGGCCAGGGGGGCCTGCGCGTCAGCCAGCAAGGCATCCCGGAACAGGCGTTGCAGTTCACGCAAGCCGGACATGGGATGCTCCGGTGGCCTGCGGGTGCAGGCGGGCAGATACTGCCTCGGCAAGGTGCTCGGCATGGGCGGCCTCGTCGAGAAGGACCGACAGGGCGGGGATGTCGGTATCCCACTCTATGAGTGTGGGGCGTCGCCCGAAACGGTGTATGGCCTGCTCATACAGAGCCCAGACGTTGGCAGAAACCGGCCTGCTGTGAGTGTCGATAAGGATATCGCCTTCATCGGTAAACCCGGCCAGGTGCATTTCTCCCACCACCTCCAGCGGGATCGCGCGCAGATAGTGGGCGGCGTCAAAGCCGTGGTTGCAGGCGTTGACGTAGATGTTATTGATGTCGAGTAAAATGCCACAACCGCTGCGTTGCGCGACTGCGGTGATAAATTCCCATTCCGGGATGGTGGAGTGGGTGTATTGGAGATAACTGGACAGATTCTCGATGAGGATCTGGCGCCCCAGATAGTCTTGAACATACTGGATGCGTTCGCTGATATGGTTCAGACTCTCTTCGGTATAGGGCAATGGCAGCAGGTCGTTGAGATAGCGTTTATCGACCGAACACCAGCACAGGTGTTCAGAGACCAGCCCGGGTTGGTAACGATCGACGAGGCCCTTGAGTTTGTCGAGATGCCATGTATTGAGCGGATCCGCAGAGCCGAGTGACAGTCCTACGCCATGCAGGCTAAGTGGGTAGTGGCTGCGGACCTGTTCGAGGATTTCATGCGGGCGCCCCCCCTCGGCGAAGAAGTTCTCGCTATGCACTTCCAGCCAGGCGATAGATGGTAGTGTCGACAGCACTTCAGCGTAATGCGGCGAACGCAGCCCGATCCCGGCTTGCGCCGGGATCGAACCTGTCTCAGGTCTGTTGGTTTTCGCGCTCATGCGCCACTCATACGCCAGGGGTGGTGCTGCCGCCGACGATCTTGTTGCAAGTTCCCTCGGGCACGACAATAAAGGAGTTTTTGTCGCCGTTTTTGGTCGCCTGACCGGCACAGGCATGATTGGCGGTCTTGGACGCGCAGTCATTCTTTCCGGCCTTGGCAATACCGAAACATTTCTCCATTGCCGGTTTTCCAGCGGCCAGGGCCGGGGTACTGTCCACAGCAACAACACCCATGGCAATCACACTGGCGACAGCGGTACGTAACATTTGGCGTCTCTTCATGTTGAATCTCCAGTAAACAATCGAGTAGTAATGGGTATGGACACAATGTCCCCCTATGCAGTATGACAAGCGAGCGATGTTCAAGGTGCCGGGTCATCATCATGATGGCTGGACGTGTACAAGGTCTGTTGGATGCGTTTACGTGCCGCCTCGGGCATGACCGGTGCGTCCCTATGCGTAGCCTTGTGGCTGGAAAGACGCTGGGTCGCTGCACGTAATATCTCCATCTGCTCGGAGAAATTCCCGCATGCCCTGCAGAACAATAAATGCACTCTGACCTTGAACCGCTCCGCCCGGGTCAGTTTGCGATCCAGGGCAGCGGAGACCAGCATGGATACCTCCTTACATGAGAACATCAGATTCATTACCCGTGGCTCCCAGCGAACCCGCTTGCTTCCAGGCATTGACGCAGTCCCATTCGGGCCCGATACAGCAACACCCAGCAATTAGTCGTGGTGATAGCCAGTTCCTTACAAATTTCCTCATTACTCAATCCGGACATCTCCTTGAGGTTGAAAACGGCGGCTTGGCGGGTATTGAGGCGCCCCAGGCACAGGTGCATGATCGTCCAGAAGCGCTCCTGTTCCAGACACTTCACCGGATCACCCCAGTCACGGGGTCTGATGATCCAGTCGCCGCGGGAGTCGAACAGGGCATCGAGCGCCGCTCCGGGCGCGGTGTCGTCGAGGTGTTCGCCGATATCATCCTGGGGGGATTCGCGTATCTGTTTGCGGATATGGTCGATAATCTTGTGCTTGAGGATGCCCGTCAGCCAGGTCAGGACCGAGGCCGTGCCAGCATATTTTTCACGCGACTGGAACGCCGCCAGCAGTGTGTCCTGCACCATGTCCTCTGACTGCGATGCGTCGTGCAACTGGAGCAGGGCGTAGCGGTAGAGTTCATCACCATACAGATCGAGCCAATGTTGCGGCCCTTCAAGGGTGCGGGTATTGCGTTTATCCATTGCGCTATCCGTATGACAACTTAAAAGATCAATACCAGGAACGTAGCGTGTTACCTGCAAGGCTGCGCGCAACACGCACGGAGACAGACTCGCTGCAAACAGGACAGAGGCCGCACGCGTGCGCGCCACTCAGTCACCTTGAATGGGATCATAAGACCATAAAGGTGTTCTGGCGGCAAGGCGTGTCCCCGGCGGCATATTCTTCCAGATTTCGGTGGCGAACGAGGATGAACCGGACCGGTGCCCATCACCATCGGTGCTGTGCCCCAAGATAACAAGCCGCACCCGGAACGCACAGACATGTCTCCGCGCTCCGGGTACGTTGAGAGGTAAGATGAACACAGTGGCACACTTGTTGACCCGAGTACTAATAGTGAGCGCAGTGGCTGGCATGGCGGGATGTGCCACAGTGATCACCGAGCCAACAGTGATTGGCCAGAGTGCGACCGTTTTTCTACTGGACCAAGGGCACCATTCCAGTCTGGTGGTGCCGATGCCAGGCCACCACATGGCGCGCTTCTCTTATGGCGATTGGGACTACTATGCGCTGGCCGATACCGGTGCTTATCAGGGTGCCTCGGCGCTGCTGTGGCCGACGCAGGGCGCACTCGGGTACCGGGACCTGCCCGGTCCGCCCACGCAGGCATCCATCAGGGCGCAGGTCGCTGTCCCTATCGTTCATATCTATCCTTTGCGCGTAGCACGGGCAAGGGTGGAAAGACTGCGGCATCGACTCATGGCTCTGTACCGCGCCAACGTGGACACACGGGTCTACAATCCACGCTATGATTTGTATTTTGTTCATGATCCGCAGGGATACGACATTTTTCATGATTCGAACCATGAGGTCGCCCGCTGGCTTGAACGTCTGGGCTGCACGGTACGGGGGCCGGCGTTGCTGTCCAACTGGAAAATAGAGACACCTGATCAACGCTAACGTATCTTGTTCTAACATCCAATTTGATGCAGAAAATCTACAAAGTCGGTGCACAGAGAGAGGTCCGTGGACATCCAGCCATGATGGCCAGCGCTGGGCGCCCGCCGCACCGCGGGCGGGAGCCACACTCATCCACTCAGGCGGCGAGTTGTCGCAACACGTAGTGGAGGATGCCACCGTGGCGGTAGTACTCGATCTCCACCGGGGTGTCGATGCGCACACGCACCTCGAAGGTCCGGGTATTGCCGTCTTCTGCGGTGGCGTGGAGTTGAACACTCTTGGCCGAGCCATCACCCAGTCCGACGATGTCGAACCGTTCGCGCCCGTTCAGGCCCAGGCTGGTAGGGGTGTCGCCGTCCATGAACTGCAACGGCAGGATACCCATACCGACAAGGTTGGAGCGATGGATGCGCTCATAGCTCTCGGCGATGACGGCGCGCACGCCGAGCAGACGCGGCCCCTTAGCCGCCCAATCACGTGAGGAGCCTGAGCCGTATTCCTTGCCGGCGATGATAATACTGGGCACACCTTCTGTCTGGTATTGCATGGCCGCGTCGTAGATGGACAGGGGCGTGCCATCTGGCTGATGCAGGGTGACGCCACCCTCGGTGCCGGGCGCGAGTAAGTTGTGCAGGCGAATGTTGGCGAAGGTGCCACGCATCATCACTTCATGGTTGCCGCGCCGCGAGCCGTAAGAGTTGAAGTCCACCGGTTTGACGCCATGTGCCTGCAGGTAGCGTCCAGCCGGGCTATCGGCCTTGATGGCACCGGCAGGGGAGATGTGATCGGTGGTCACCGAGTCGCCAAGCAGGGCGAGCACGCGCGCGCCAGTGATGTCGGATACCGGGGTCGGCGTCTTGCCCATGCCGGCAAAGTAAGGCGGGTTTTGCACGTAGGTCGAGTCGGTTTGCCAGGCAAACCGCTGGCCTTGCGGTGCAGCGAGTTCATCCCAACGGCTGTTGCCCTTGAACACATGGGCATAGGCGGTGGCAAATTCCTTGGCGGTGACGCTGGTGGCCACGATATCGGCGATCTCTTTCTGGGTGGGCCAGATGTCCTTGAGGTAGACGGGCTTACCTTCACGGTCATGGCCGAGGGGCTCATTGTAGAGATCGATATCCAGGGTGCCGGCGAGGGCATAGGCAACGACCAGTGGTGGCGAGGCGAGGTAGTTCATGCGCACCTCGGCGTGCACGCGACCCTCAAAATTACGGTTGCCAGAGAGTACGGCACCCACCGACAGATCCCCCTCGGCAATGGCCTTGGATACCGCCTCGGGCAGGGGGCCGGAATTACCGATACAGGTGGTGCAACCATAGCCGACCACGTGAAAGCCCAGGGCCTCCAGATCGTCCATCAGACCGGCGCGTTGGAGATAATCAGAGACCACACGTGAGCCGGGGCCAAGCGAGGTCTTGACCCAGGGCTGGACCTTGAGGCCACGCGCGGTGGCCTTCCTGGCGACCAGCCCGGCTCCCAGCATTACCGAGGGGTTGGAGGTGTTGGTGCAGGAGGTGATGGCGGCGATGACCACCGCGCCGTCCTTCATCTCCACCTGTTCGCCCTGAAGGGAAATTGTGATCGGGGTGCTCTTGGCGTTGCGTTCGGCATTGAGTGCACTCAATGCCTGATTAAACCGGGTCTTGGCCGATTTCAGTGGGACGCGGTCCTGTGGGCGCTTGGGTCCGGCCAGGGAGGGTTCGATGCTGGCCATGTCCAGTTCGATGACATCGGTATATTCGGCCTCGGGACTGTCGGCGGTGTGGAACATACCCTGTGCCTGTGTATAGGCCTCGATCAGGGTGAGCTGCTCTTCGCTGCGCCCGGTGAGGCGCAGGTAGGCAAGGGTTTCGACGTCGATGGGGAAGATGGCGCAGGTGGCGCCATACTCCGGTGCCATGTTGGCCAGGGTGGCACGATCGGCCAGAGACAGGTGGGCCAGACCAGGGCCGAAGAATTCCACAAACTTGCCCACCACGCCATATGTGCGCAACCGCTCGACCACGGTGAGTACCAAGTCGGTGGCGGTGGTGCCCTCGGGCAGCCTGCCGGTCAGCCTGAAACCGATGACCTGGGGAATGAGCATGGTCACGGGCTGGCCCAGCATGGCGGCCTCGGCCTCGATACCGCCCACACCCCAGCCCAGCACACCCAGGGCGTTGATCATGGTGGTGTGGGAGTCGGTGCCGACCACGGTGTCCGGGTAGGCCTGCAACACGCCGTTGTTCTCTGCAGCAAACACGGTACGAGCGAGGTATTCCAGATTGATCTGATGCACGATGCCGGTCTCCGGCGGCACAACCTTGAAGTTATCGAACGCCTCCTGGCCCCACTTGAGAAAACGGTAGCGTTCTTTGTTGCGCTGATATTCCAGGGCCTCATTCAGGGAGAAGGCATCGGATCGGCCAAACCTATCGACCTGCACCGAATGGTCGATGACCAGTTCTGCGGGTTGCAGGGGATTAATGCGGTTCGGATCGCCGCCCAGTGCGCTCATGGCGTCACGCATGGCGGCAAGGTCGACCACGGCCGGCACTCCGGTGAAATCCTGCATCAGCACGCGCGCGGGCCGGTAGGCGATCTCCTTGCCAGGTTCGGCCCTCGGGTCCCAGTTGCCGAGGGCGTGGATGTCCTGTGCGGTGACGCTGAGGCCATCTTCAAAACGCAGCAGATTCTCCAGCAGGATCTTCATGGAAAATGGCAGCCGTGCGCTGTTGGGCACGGCTTCAAGGCGGAATATTTCGTAGGCCTTGCCGTTGACATCCAGGGTGGTGCGCGCGTTGAAACTGTCGGTCATGAGTGCTCCTCGTTGCGTCTGGGCAAGGCCCGCATGGCGGGTGCCTGCGAGTCGGGATGAAACAAAGGCACCATTTTCCCGGAAAATGACGCTGGATGGTAGTGGCATCTGTGCTCTCGTCGTCAAGAGGCATTCGGACTGAGGATGCTTCCACTGCGCCCGCGGCGCTGCGTTAGTGCGCGCCGGGATGTGCTCCATTATCGAGCAGCCGTTTGGCCTCGGCGATCAACGCATGGCGCCGGAACAGGAGCTGCCAGCGGTTGCCACCACACTGGTGCCAAAGTACAGCAGAGCGGATACCGGCGAGTAGCAGGGCACGGATGGTGTTCGCGTTGCTGGACGCAGTCAGGTGATGAGATTCCCCCGCGACCATGATGCGCGGGGTGAGTAGACTCAGTGTGTTGGTGTAGATATCGGCCAGGTTGGCGATGACGTTGTCGTGGGTAATAGAGAAGTGCTCGCTTTGCCGACGCGCGCGCTCCAGACCGGTGTGCAGGGTGGCCAGCATGTCCTTGCGCCGAGCCAGGCGGCGTTCGAGATGCATCAGGCTGATGACGTAGCGGGTGATGTCCACCTCGCGTTGACGAACATTGCCGGTGAACTGGGTATAGAGGAGGTACAATCCACCGCGCAGGGCAGCTATGTTGCCGTAGGTGGCGGCCACATTGGGTGGGTCGGTCTGGAACAGGCTGTACATGGCCGTTTCAAGTTCGCTGTGCTCGGCCCTGCCATGGTGGGCAATCTGTTGCACCTGCTGGGCGGCCTGAAACAGACCACCCAGGGCCAGGGTGCGGTCGCTCAGGGTGTATTTCAATGTGATGCCTCGGTATGGTTTGTACGTTCGGTGCGAATGATGGTGGCGCCGCCCAGGCAGACCTCGGCATCATAGAACACGACGGCCTGGCCCGGCGTCACGGCGCGTTGCGCAATGTCGAAGCGCACGTGGACGCTATCCTTGCTCCGCGCCTCGATCACGCAGTCCTGATCGGACTGGCGGTAGCGGGTCTTGGCACGGCAGCGCAGGGGTAAGGTCGGTGCTTCGCCGGCAACCCAGTGCAGTTCATCGGCGTCCAGCCAGTGGCTGAACAGCAGGGGGTGGTCGTGGCCCTGGCCCACCAGCAGGACCTGGTTCTCCAGGTCCTTGCCGACGACATACCAGGGCGTCGCGTCGGCACCGCGGCGCCCACCGATGCCTAGCCCCTGGCGCTGTCCCAGGGTGTAATACATCAGTCCTTCATGCTGGCCGATGTGCTCGCCTTCGGGCGTGCACATCTCACCGGGGGACGAGGGCAGATAGCGGCTCAGAAAGGTGCGGAAATGGCGTTCACCAATGAAGCAGATACCGGTACTGCCCTTCTTGGCATGCGTGGCCAGACCCTGTTCGGCGGCCAGTGCACGTACCGCCGGTTTTTCCAGTTCACCCAGGGGGAACAGGGTGCGCGCCAACTGTGCCTGACCAAGGGTGTATAGAAAATAACTCTGATCCTTGGCCGTATCCCGGCCCTTGAGCAGGCGCCAGCGCCCCGCCAAGCGATCACGACGGGCATAGTGGCCGGTGGCAATGTGATCGGCACCCAGGCCCAGGGCATGGTCGAGGAAGGCGCAGAACTTGATCTCCTTGTTGCACAGGACATCGGGATTAGGTGTACGCCCCGCACGGTATTCCGCCAGAAAACGCCGAAATACCCGATCCCAGTATTCGCGGGAGAAATTCACCCCGTAGAGCGGGATCGCCAACTCGGCACAGACCACCTGGGCATCATGAAAGTCCTCTTCGGCCGCGCAGTAATCCTCGCTGTCGTCACCCTCCCAGTTTTTCATGAACAGCCCGCTCACCGCGTAGCCCTGTTGGGTAAGCAGCAGGGCCGCGACCGAAGAATCCACGCCGCCGGATATGCCGACGATCACCCGCGAATGCGGCTGGGTATCCGCTTGGGATGAGGTATGCGCAGAAGAGGGACGGGGTACGGACATGGTGGTGTCAATGGCGACGGGATGGCGAGTCTCTGGCATGGGGAACCGGGTTCATCTACGGGGTTGGTGCGAACCTGTACTATTGGGCTGTCAGTCGGTCCAGGGAGTGTGATCCCTGTCCGCCGGACTGAATACCGCAGGCACAGTGTAGCAGGACGCGATGGCCCCCGGCATCCGTTTCCTCGACGAAGAGCACTCAATCGTCGCGTAGCGAACGCGAGGTGGGTGGCCCATCGGGGCCATGTCCAGCAGGCGTGGGACTGGCGCGGTGGAGATGGTAGAATAGCGCCTCTTCGTATTTTTCCGCGTTTGGAGTACCCATGGCCTACGACAAGATTTCTGCGCCCACCGCAGGTGAGCGCATCCGTGTCAATTCCGACTATTCGCTGAACGTCCCAGAGCGGCCTATCGTGCCCTATATTGAGGGAGACGGCATCGGCATCGACATTACACCCGTGATGCGCCGGGTGGTCGATAGCGCGGTAGCAAAAGCCTATGGTGACCGGCGCCGTATTGCCTGGATGGAAATCTATGCCGGTGAGAAGGCCAATAGGCTCTACGGCAACGATGTCTGGTTACCCCAAGAGACCCTGCAGGCGGCGCGGGATTTTGTCGTCGCAATTAAGGGGCCACTGACGACACCCGTTGGTGGGGGAATGCGTTCGCTCAATGTCGCGCTGCGCCAGGAACTCGATCTCTATGTCTGCTTGCGCCCGATCCGCTACTACACCGGGACACCCAGCCCGCTCAAGCAGCCCGAGCTGACCGACATGGTCATCTTTCGTGAGAACGCCGAGGATATCTATGCGGGTATCGAGTGGGAGGCAGGTACGCCTGAGGTCAGGCAGGTGGTGGACTTCCTGCAACAACGCATGGAGGTGACAAAGATCCGCTTCCCCGACACCTGCGGTATCGGCATCAAGCCGGTTTCCCGGGAGGGCACACAACGGCTGGTGCGCAAGGCCATTCAGTACGCCATCGACAATGATCGCCCTTCGGTGACCCTGGTACACAAGGGCAACATCATGAAATTTACCGAAGGCGCATTCAAGAACTGGGGCTATGCGCTGGCACATCAGGAATTCGGCGCACAGGAGATCGACGCCGGGCCCTGGTGTCGGATTAAAAACCCGCACACGGGTAAGGACATTATCATCAAGGATGTCATTGCCGACGCCTTCCTGCAGCAAATCCTGTTGCGCCCGGCAGAGTACAGTGTGATTGCCACCCTGAATCTCAACGGTGACTATATCTCGGATGCGTTGGCGGCACAGGTCGGTGGCATCGGCATCGCACCGGGCGCCAATTTGTCCGACGATATCGCTATTTTTGAGGCCACACACGGCACGGCACCCAAATATGCCGGTCAGGACAAGGTCAATCCTGGCTCACTGGTGCTGTCGGGCGAGATGATGCTTCGTTACATGGGTTGGTCGGAGGCGGCTGAGCATATCGTCACTGGCATCTCCGGCGCCATCGCAAGCAAGATCGTCACCTACGACCTTGCCCGGCTGATGGACGGCGCGAAGGAGGTGAGTTGTTCCGGTTTCGGTAGCGCGATCATTGCCAACATGTGATCGCCTGCAGGGGGCGCCCGGCACTGACCACCCCCTGCAACCGACCCCTTGGAATACCTCTCCCCGGTGCAGGCGGGCTAGCTGAGGCTCGCTTCGACGACCTCCAGCGGGTGAATTTCCGATGCCTGAAGCCCCTTCGGACCCTGATTGATCTCGAATTCTACCCGCTGCCCGCGTTTTAATGACTTATACCCTTCCATGGTGATGACGGAGAAGTGGGCAAAGATGTCCTCGCCACCACTGTCGGGTGAGATAAAGCCATACCCCTTTGCATTACTAAACCATTTAACGATTCCGACTGCCATCCTCTAATGCCTCTTTGGTGGTGGATCCGCGCATTCTCAAGTGTTTTATATTTTTTTATACGTCCGTGGTCTTTATAAACTGCGTTACCGACAGAATATAGGGAAACGCACACATCCGAGTAATACAGCCATTGCAAACTGCCAATGGCTTGTTAAGATTTTGTACAGTCGGGTGGAATAGTCAAGTATTTTGCCTGAACTTGTTGTATTTAGGCGGGTCAATGGGTTTGCATACTGCAGCGCAGCGTATTTGCTAGAATTGGCACCATGACAGATGCATCCCGAAAAGGTCAAAATGATGACGCTTTGGTGCTGGACGAGGCCCGTCCCAAGCTCAAACGCCCATCGATGTTTAAAGTTATTCTGATGAATGACGACTATACCCCTATGGAGTTTGTTGTTCATATTCTGGAGGCATTTTTTGGCATGAATCGTGATGGCGCTACACGCATCATGTGGCATGTGCATACCCGGGGCAGGGGCATCTGCGGTGTGTTCACGCGCGATGTTGCCGAGACCAAGGTAGCCCAGGTGAATGACTATTCGCGCCAGCACGACCATCCCTTGTTGTGCGTCATGGAAGCCGACTAATCCGGCCTTGTGGTGAAAACCTATGCTTAGTAAAGATCTGGAAGAATCCCTCAATCATGCCTTCAAGGATGCCCGGGAGAAGAACCACGAGTTCATGACCGTGGAACACCTCCTGCTGGTGTTGCTGGACAATGCCTCGGCCACCGATGTCCTCAAGGCCTGCGGTGCCGATCTGGACAACCTGCGCAAC
Source organism: uncultured Chromatiales bacterium (assembly GCA_964561765.1). Classification (GTDB taxonomy): domain Bacteria; phylum Pseudomonadota; class Gammaproteobacteria; order DATFLL01; family DATFLL01; genus CAZLQI01. The sequence continues at coordinate 28,881 of CAZLQI010000016.1, read as the reverse complement.
GAGCTGATCGAGTTTCTGGATGAGACCACGCCCCTGCTGCCCCCCGACGACGAACGCGACATCCAGCCTACACTCGGATTTCAGCGTGTGTTACAACGCGCGGTCTTCCATGTGCAATCCGCAGGCAAGCGCGAGGTGACCGGCGCCAATGTGCTGGTCGCCATCTTCAGTGAGCAAGAGTCCCAGGCAGCCTATTTCCTGAAGAAACGAGGTGTCTCCAGACTCGATGTGGTGAATTACATTGCCCACGGTATTGCCAAGATCAAGGATGAGGAGCTGCCGACGGGCGATCTTTCCGGTGATGAAGAAGAATCCGCCACCGATGGCGCTAACCAGAGTGCGCTGGATCTGTATTCGATCAACCTCAATGCGCTGGCCCGTCAGGGCAAGATCGACCCACTGATCGGTCGTCGCCATGAGATTGAACGCACCATTCAGGTGCTGTGCCGTCGGCGCAAGAACAACCCGTTATTCGTCGGTGAGGCCGGGGTCGGCAAGACCGCGCTGGCCGAGGGTCTGGCAAGAAAAATCGTGGAGGGCGAGGTGCCGGAAGTATTGGCAGACGCGACCATCTATTCACTGGACCTGGGTGCCTTGCTGGCAGGCACCAAATATCGGGGCGATTTCGAGAAGCGACTCAAGGCGGTACTGGCACAAATCAAGCGTGAATCGGGTTCTATTCTCTTTATTGACGAGATCCACACCATCATCGGTGCCGGGGCAGCATCGGGTGGTGCGATGGATGCCTCAAATCTGGTCAAACCGGTCCTTGCCAATGGCGAACTGAAGTGCATCGGTTCAACGACCTACCAGGAATATCGCGGCATCTTTGAAAAAGACCGTGCGCTGGCGCGACGTTTCCAGAAGATCGACATTAGTGAACCGACGGTAGAGGAAACCGTGCAGATCCTCGAGGGACTCAAGTCACGCTTCGAGGAACACCACCATGTGCGCTATACCCATCAGGCGTTACGTACCTCGGTGGAACTGGCAGATCGCTATATCAATGATCGCCACCTCCCGGACAAGGCCATCGATGTCATCGACGAGGCCGGGGCCAACCAGCATTTGCTGCCGCCATCGAAACGCAAGAAGACTATTGGCGTGCGTGCGGTCGAGTCGGTTGTCGCCAAGATAGCCCGTATACCGCCCAAATCGGTATCGGCCAACGACAAGGAGATCTTGCGCAATCTTGGCCGTGATCTGAAGCTGGTCATCTACGGCCAGAGCGATGCCATCGATGCCCTGGCGACGACCATCAAACTCTCACGGGCCGGGTTGGGAATTGACCAAAAGCCGGTGGGTTCTTTCCTGTTTGCCGGTCCGACCGGCGTGGGCAAGACCGAGGTGACCCGCCAGCTTGCACGCACGTTGGGTATCGAGTTGATTCGCTTCGACATGTCCGAGTACATGGAACGCCATACCGTGTCACGCCTGATCGGTGCCCCCCCTGGCTATGTTGGTTTCGACCAGGGTGGTCTACTGACCGAGGCCATCAACAAACATCCACATGCGGTGTTGTTGCTCGACGAAATTGAAAAGGCACACCCGGATGTCTTCAATCTGCTGTTGCAGGTCATGGACCATGGCACGCTGACGGACAACAATGGGCGCAAGGCGGATTTTCGCAATGTCATTATCATTATGACGACCAATGCCGGCGCCGATCTGCTCAACCGCCCTTCCATGGGTTTCACCCATCAGGATCATGCCAGCGACGGGATGGCGATCATCAAAAAAACCTTTTCCCCGGAATTTCGCAATCGCCTGGATGCCACCATCCAGTTCAAACCGCTGGACTCCAAGACCATTGGTCAGGTGGTCGACAAGTTCATCTTCGAGCTCGAAGGTCAGTTGGAGGAGAAAAACGTCACCCTGAGCGTGGAAAATGAGGCGCGCGTGTGGCTGGCCATGCATGGCTATGACCCACAGATGGGTGCCCGCCCCATGGCGCGGCTGATTCAGGAGCACATCAAGAAACCGCTGGCCGAGGAGCTGTTGTTCGGCAAACTGGCCAATGGTGGCCATATCGACATCTCGTTACGCAACGAGGCCTTGCACTTTGAACTGAACAGCCGCGATGAACTCAGTGCAATGACCTGAGTATGACAATGGGCCACCTCCCCGAACCGGAGTGCCGGGGAGGTGGGGATCGAGCCAGAAGTGTAAGATGTGTGGATCAACGACCCCGGTAGACGATACGGCCCTTGCTCAGGTCATAAGGGGTCAGTTCCACCTTGACCTTGTCACCAGTGAGGATGCGGATGTAGTGTTTGCGCATCTTGCCGGAGATATGCGCGGTCACGACATGACCGTTTTCAAGCTCGACGCGAAACATGGTGTTGGGCAGAGTCTCGATGACCGTGCCTTCCATTTCAATGTGTTCTTCTTTTGCCATTCAATGCCTACTCTCGGGACCGGCAACCGCCGTAAAATTAACGCAACATCATGCCTGAATCCTGCACATATATCAAAGGAGAATATGGATAGGTTCGGGCGTCAGAGAGACTGTCGGGTTCCATGTCGGTGCACAATCGCAGCGCACATGCAGGCAATGGGCCACCCAACTCGGGTTCCAGTGGGAGCGGCAGGCGTAAATCAGGTGGTTGATCGCGAAACTGGGTGACAGTGTCCTCAATATCCGGATGCGTGCACGGGATTTAATCCTGCACATGCGCCCAGTGTCTGCCATCGAAACCTTCAAGCGGCTGGTAGCGGGTCTTGTAGGCCATCTTGTCGCAGGCCCGTATCCAAAAACCGAGATAAACCCAATCGAGTCCCTGGTGGCGTGCCTCCTCGACTTGCCAGAGAATGGCCTGCACGCCGAGTGCGCGCGCAGGTTCATCGGGATCGAAAAAGGTGTACACCGCTGAGAGACCGTCTTGCAGACGGTCGACCACGGCCACCGCCAGCAGGCGCTGGCGTTCGCGAAATTCGTATAGCACCGACTCGCCCCAGGGACTGGTGATGAACTGCAGATAGTCGTTGGCCCCACCCTGGTCCATGCCACCGCCCGGGTGGCGCTGTGCCTGATAGCGTCTATAGAGCTGGTAGTGCGCCTCATCGTAGTCGACGGCACGTGATACGACACACAGGTCCTGATTGCGCCGCCAGGTACGCCGTTGACTGCGATCGGGGGTAAACTCGACCACCGGGATGCGCACCGGGATACAGGCGTTGCATTTGGGACAGTGTGGCCGGTAGACATGTTTACCGCTGCGCCGAAAGCCTGCCCGGGCCAGTGTGCTGTAGGTGGCGGTATCCATGGTGGCCCCCGGATCGACGAACAGGGTCACGGCCTCTTTACCCGGCAGATAACTGCACGGATGCACATGGGTGGCGTAGAACGTCAGGGTGCGTAATCGCTGCCAAAGCGCACTTTCGTCACTCATCGCGTCCTCCTTGCGTCTGCACGCGTACCGCCAGATCGGCGTCCAGTGACCAGGGTACGGACGCGGCTGGGGCATCCAGTGTGCGTGAGCACCAGTGGTCGAGCAGGGTGATAAACGCGCGCCGGGCAATGGGAGCAGCCCCAAGACTGCGCAGGTGTGCGGAGTCTACCTGACAGTCAATGAGGACATAATCCCATCGTTGCAACTGGCGGACCAGATGCACGAAAGCGACCTTGGAGGCATCACTGGTCCGGGTAAACATCGACTCGCCGAAAAACACCCGTCCCAGCGCCAAACCATACAGCCCGCCGAGCAGCGTGGCGTTCTGCCAGCACTCGACACTGTGGGCAATCCCCAGCTCGTGCAGGCGCAGGTAGGCGAGCATCATCGTATCGGTGATCCAGGTGCCATCACCATCGGCGCGCGGTGCTGCACAGGCGTCCAGTACGGCAGGGAACGCCGTATCGAGTGTCACCTGAAACGGTGCCTGGCGCAGGGTCTTGCGCAGGCTGCGCGAGATGCGCAACGCTTGCGGTTTAAGTACAACCCGCGGGTCGGGTGACCACCAAAGGATCGGTTGCCCGTCGCTATACCATGGGAAGATGCCCTGACTGTAGGCAGCAACAAGGCGTGCCGGGCTCAGGTCACCGCCAATGGCGAGCAGGCCATCGGGGTCCTTGAGCGCGAGCGAGACGTCCGGGAAACGCTGTGGATCTGCACCATTCAGCCAGAAGGGACTTCGCCTGGTATCAATCTCGTGTACCACAATGTCCCCGCTCAGGCCTCGTCCACATGCGCGCCAACCTATTCCCTGCACGTCTTGTAAGGCGTGTGTGCAGACAGATCACGTCTATAATACGCCATGCTTTGGCGCTCGCGCTCGAGAAAGTCCCCGATGGCATCACGAAAGGCGGGATGGGCGATCCAGTGAGCCGACCAGACGGGTGTGGGCAGGAAACCGCGACTGACCTTGTGCTCACCCTGAGCACCTGGTTCGAAACGTTGCAGGCCGTGGCGAATGCAATACTCCAGCCCCTGGTAGTAACAGGCCTCAAAATGCAGGCTATGGAAATCGGCGCTGCACCCCCAATGGCGACCATAGAGGGTATCGCTGCCTCGCAAATTGAAGGCGGCCGCGACATACTTTTGCGCGTAACGGGCCAACACCAACACGACACTGTCCGGCATGCTATGACCGAGTTCGCGGAAGAAATTCAGCGACAATGTGGCCGTGCCGCCCTTGCGGATGAAGGTGTCGGCATAAAGATCATGGTAAATGCGCCATTGTGCCTCGGCGATCTCGCTGCCGTGCAGGACCTCCAGGGTGACACCCTGTTCGCGTACCCGGCGGCGTTCACGTCGCACCTTCTTGCGTTTGGCCGCACTGAAGGTGGCGAGGAAATCGTCGAAATCCCGATAGGGGCGACCTTCTGGATGCCGGTTCTGCCAGTGGAATTGACAGCCCTCACGCAGCATCAGACCGGCTTCGGCCAACCGCGCCGTATCCTGCGCGTCGGTGAACAACCAGTGCAGCGAGGACAGGCCGAGACTCTGGGCATGGCGCAGTGCCGCCGCGATCAGCGCCTGTGCGATAGCGGCACGTGGTGCGCCAGTGCCCTTGATGAGCAGGCGGGGACCGGTAGCGGGGGTGTAGGGGATGGCCGCGACGAGTTTGGGATAATAGTGCAAGCCGGCACGTGCGTAGGCATCGGCCCAGGCCCAGTCGAAGACGAATTCCCCGTAGGAATTGTCCTTGATATACATCGGTACGGCGCCAAGCAGTTGCCCACCTTCGTAGGCGAGCAGGTGCTGGGGTAACCAGCCAAAGTGTTGGCCGACGCAACCGTGGCGTTCCAGAGCTACGAGGAAGGCGTGACGGGTAAACGGGCAGTGCTCACCGGCCAGACGATCCCAGTGCGCTGGTTCGACTTCTTCGAGACTGCCGATAATACGAATATCCATGCTAACAGATGACCACTGTGGCGGATGGAGTAGGGGACCGGGCGCGATGTATAGATAAGGGGTACACGGTGGGGATCGGCTTCCCTGGCCGGTGCCGTGGACAACGATCGTGCCCCCGGGCAGGGTGGTCTGGCGCGGAGCGAGGTGCAGCTCAGCGTTGGGGACGGCCTGCCTAGGCCTGTTCCACGGCCTTCAGGTAACGCTCGGTATCCAGTGCCGCCATGCAGCCGGTGCCGGCCGAGGTGACGGCTTGGCGATAGATGTGATCCGCGACATCACCGGCGGCGAAGATGCCAGGGATGCTGGTGGCCGTGGCGTTACCGCTGGTACCGCTGTTGACACTGAGGTACCCCTGTGCCATTTCCAATTGGTTCACGAACAGTTGGGTGTTTGGCCGGTGGCCGATGGCAACGAACACACCGGTCAGTGTCAATTCCTTGCTGGAACCGTTCAGCGTGTTCTTGATGCGTATGCCGGTCACGCCGGTGTCATCGCCCAGAATCTCATCGGTCTCGTAATTCCATTCGACACTGATGTTAGCGTTGTTGACCTTCTCCATCAGTTGGTCGATGAGGATGGCCTCGGCACGGAAGGTGTCGCGGCGATGCACAAGGGTGACGTGCGCGGCGATATTGGACAGGTACAGGGCCTCCTCAACGGCCGCATTACCGCCACCGATCACGGCAACCTGCTGGTCACGATAGAAAAAACCGTCACAGGTGGCGCAGGCCGACACGCCCTTGCCGCGAAAGGCCTCCTCGGAGGGTAGGCCCAGGTACATGGCCGAGGCGCCGGTGGCGATGATCAGGGCATCACAGGTGTAGACGCCGCTGTCACCGCTCAGCCGGAAGGGCCGGGTGGTCAGTTCTGCCTTGTTGATGTGGTCAAAGATGATCGCAGTGTTGAAGCGCTCGGCGTGCTTGCGCATGCGTTCCATCAACTCTGGACCCTGCAGACCCTCGACATCACCGGGCCAATTGTCGATCTCGGTGGTGTTCATGAGTTGGCCGCCCTGTTCCAGGCCAGTGATTAATACTGGATTGAGGTTGGCCCGCGCGGCGTACACCGCCGCGCTATACCCGGCTGGACCTGATCCGAGGATCAGAAGGCGACAGTGCTTGGCTTCGCTCATGTGTTAGACTCCGGCTTGTATGTGAGGGGGGTTAAGGATGGCCGCTGCGTGGCGTCGCACGCCTTCATACCGCAAGCAGTGACCACCCCCGCGTTCGCGGCCATTCTCGTTTTCAGCGCGGGGGCTGAGGGGAATAATTCGACGTGTCCCTGGACTTGAGGTGTCGCGGTGACGCAACCGTTTGGGGCCCGATTCCAGGGCCCGCCTAATAGTACGTAATGCAGATGGCAGGGTAAAGGGCACTCAGAGGTGGTAGCAAGGGCCCGAAGAGAGTGTCATGCGGCGATTCAAGCAGTTGATACTTAGGGTCAATTGCGGGAAAACGGGATATTAAACCAGGAAAAAATCTCGCTACTGCGCCTCATACCGACTGATTTTTACTTGTTAAATCCTTAATTTATTAGTACCTTAAAGTGAATTTCTGCTGAAGAATATTAAGTTTTGGCACAGGCAAACATTAAACGAGTACAACGCGCGCCACTCGCCAGTCACGTTCGTCGCGGACTGCGTGAGGGGGCCTTGTTCGTCTTCGGTTTCACCGCACTGTATTTGTTGATCACGTTGCTGAGTTATCACGCCAGCGACCCGGGCTGGTCCCACAGCACAGGGGGGGGAGGCGTGGCCAACCTAGGGGGTCCGGTTGGGGCCTGGTTTTCGGATATCTTCCTCAGTCTGTTTGGTTACCTGGCCTATTTGTTCCCGGTTCTGGTCGGCTATAGCGGCTGGTTGCTGTTTCGCGGCCATGACGTGGAGAAGATCATAGACCTGCGCCATGTGGCGTTGCGTGGAGTTGGTTTTGTGCTGACCCTGGGGGCGGGCTGTGGGTTGGCAACACTGCATTTCAGCGCCGCCGCCGTCCCGTTACCGCTTGATGCTGGCGGCATCCTGGGCGATGTGGTTGGCCGCGGTTTGGTTGATGCCTTCAGTTTTCTCGGTGCAACGTTGTTCCTGATTGCCCTGTTTCTCAGTGGGGTGACCCTGTTTACCGGCATGTCCTGGTTTAGTCTTATGGACGTAGTTGGGAAGTTGACCCTGTATGTATGGGATAGCCTACGAAGCGGATGGGGTCAACTGTGCGATATCGCCGCAGCACGACGGGCCCGCACGGCACGCGCGAGCCATTTCCAGGAACAAAAAATGAAAACGGCCCACCGTCCTCCACTGCGCATCGCACCGGTGATCAAGCCGCTCGAGCCCAGTCAACGCGTTGAGCGCGAACGCCAGGTGCCCTTGTTCGACAGCGATACCGATACCGCATTGCCCCCCCTATCGTTGCTCGACCCCGTAACCGAACACAAGGGCAGACCATCCACCGCCGCCCTGGAGGCCATGTCACGTCAACTCGAGTTGAAACTCGCCGACTTCGGTGTCGAAGTCGTCGTCGTGGCGGTACATCCAGGGCCGATCATTACCCGCTTTGAACTCCAGCCAGCGGCAGGGGTGAAGGTGAGCCAAATCGTTAATCTGGCCAAGGATCTGGCCCGTGCGATGTCCGCGATCAGCGTACGAATCGTGGAGGTGATACCGGGCAAGACCACAGTCGGCCTGGAATTACCCAATCAGGAACGTGAACTGGTGCGCTTGAGCGAGAATCTGCGTTCACGCGAATATGAGCAGGCCAGTTCCTACCTGACCCTTGCCTTGGGCAAGGACATCGGTGGCCTGCCGGTGGTGGCCGATCTGGCCAAAATGCCCCACTTGCTGGTAGCCGGCACCACCGGTTCGGGTAAATCGGTGGCGATCAATGCCATGATCCTCAGTTTGCTGTACAACGCAACGGCTCGTGATGTGCGCATGATCATGATCGACCCGAAGATGCTCGAACTCTCGGTCTATGAAGGTATACCGCATCTGCTTGCACCGGTGGTCACCGACATGAAAGAGGCCGCCAATGCCCTGCGCTGGTGTGTCGCAGAGATGGAACAGCGTTATCGGCTGATGGCCTCGCTCAAGGTGCGCAATATAGCCGGTTTCAATCGCAAGGTGCGCGAAGCGCAAGAGGCGCGCACCCCATTGACCAATCCGCTGTTCCAGCAGATCGATCCCGAGGCGCAGGTGCCACTCTTGGAGACTTTGCCCTTTATCGTGGTCGTCATCGACGAGCTAGCCGACCTGATGATGGTGGTCGGCAAGAAGGTCGAGGAGCTGATCGCGCGGCTTGCGCAAAAAGCGCGTGCCGCGGGCATTCACCTCATTCTGGCAACGCAACGGCCCTCGGTGGATGTGATTACCGGTCTGATCAAGGCCAACATTCCGACGCGTATCGCCTTCCAGGTCTCCTCACGGGTCGATTCCCGGACCATTCTCGATCAAATTGGCGCCGAACAATTGCTTGGTCACGGTGACATGCTCTACCTGCCGCCCGGCATGGGCGTGCCGGTGCGAGTACACGGTGCCTTTGTCGACGACCATGAGGTGAACAAGGTTGTCGACGCGCTGAAGAAGCGTGGTGGTGCCCCTGACTATATTGATGACATCCTCAACGGCTGCGCCGATCCCGAGGCGGGGGCCCTGCCGGGCGGGCTGGACGATGATACCGAGTCCGACCCACTCTATGACCGGGCGCTGCATATCGTCACCGAAACCCGTCGTGCCTCGGTCTCCGGTGTTCAGCGGCGTCTGAAGATAGGCTACAATCGTGCCGCCCGCATGATCGAGGCCATGGAGCGCTCCGGTGTGGTCAGCTCCCTGCAACCCAATGGCAGTCGCGAGGTACTCGCACCGCCACCACCACAAGAGTAGACATACTGATGCGCCATCGCTGGACGACCGTGTTGAGTCTGACTGTTATGAGCGTGCTGTTGCTGTTACCGGGACTGGGCCATGCCGCGCCAGGGCAGATGCTCACGGCCTATTTCGATGGTCTCAAGAGCCTGCGCGCAGACTTTACCCAGATCGTCGTCGGTAAGGACGGGGCCAAATCGACGCGCAGCAGTGGCATCATCCTGGTTGAGCGGCCCAACCGTTTCCGCCTTGAATACATCAAGCCCTATCATCAGCTCTATGTCGCTGATGGCCGACGTCTGTGGTCCTATGATGCCGACCTCGAACAGGTCACTGTCAGGCCCCAGGGCAAGCTGCTGGCCAACACCCCCGCCATGCTGCTCAGCGATCCTCGCCATTTGAGCAAGAGTTTCACCATTACCGATCTGGGACAACGCGCGGGCAAGCACTGGTTTGAGCTGACCCCGCGCAAGCGCGACAGCAACTTCCAACACGTCGCCCTGGGTTTCAACGCCCCGCGCAAACTCAGTGTGATGATCTTGCAGGACAGTCTGGGGCAGACCACCCGACTCGAATTCCACCATGCGCAGTACAATGTCCCCATCGCGGCCAGTCGCTTCCACTTCGTACCGCCCAAGGGTGTGGATGTGATCGGCGAATAGACCTCTGGCGTCTCTTGTAATGGCATCATCCGCTGACCTGTTCGAGGACCAGACTGCCCGGCCCTGGCGTCCCCTGGCCGATCGCATGCGCCCCGGGCGCATTGAGGACGTCTTCGGTCAACGCCATCTGCTGGCCCCCGATAAACCACTGCGCCAGGCCATCGAGACCGGTCACCTGCACTCGATGATCCTCTGGGGTCCACCGGGTACCGGCAAGACCACCCTGGCCCGGTTGATCGCGCGGCGTTGTCAGGCACAGTTCCTCAGCCTTTCTGCCGTGCTCTCGGGCGTGAAAGACATCCGTCACGCCGTAGAACAGGCTAAACAGGAGCAAACCAGACAGGGCCAGGCAGAGCACGGTCAAGGCTGTGTACTGTTCGTCGACGAGGTACATCGTTTCAACAAGGCGCAACAAGATGCCTTCCTGCCCTATGTCGAGGATGGCACGCTAACCTTTATCGGTGCGACCACAGAGAATCCCTCCTTCGAACTCAATAACGCCTTGCTCTCGCGTGCCCGCGTCTATGTACTCAAGGCGCTGAATGGTGAGGATATTCGGGCGATTATCGACCATGCCTTGCGTGATGAGACACACGGCTTGGGTGCGCGGCAGATAACCATGCCCGAGGTCTTGCGTGATACCCTCGCCGAGGCAGCTGACGGGGATGCCCGCCGGGCACTGAATCTGCTTGAAGTCGCCACCGATCTGGCCATGGGTGCTCAGGAAGAGGGGGTTATCGATGCGGCCCTGTTGGCAGAAGTACTCGGGGGTGGCCTGCGTCGTTTCGACAAGGGCGGCGAGGCGTTTTACGATCAGATCTCGGCACTACACAAATCAGTGCGCGGCTCCGCGCCCGACGCGGCCCTGTACTGGATGGCGCGCATGCTCGACGGGGGGTGTGACCCGCTGTACATTGCCCGCCGGGTAGTGCGCATGGCCAGCGAGGATATCGGCAATGCCGACCCGCGTGGCCTGACCCTGGCCCTCAACGCCTGGGATGTACAAAAGCGCCTGGGCAGCCCGGAAGGGGCGCTGGCGATAGCTCAGGCCGTGGTGTATCTCGCCTGTGCACCGAAAAGCAACGCGGTGTATACGGCATTTAATCAGGCCATGGACGATGTGCGCCAAGGCGCTTCCCTGGAGGTGCCGGTCCATCTGCGCAATGCCCCCACGCGGCTGATGAAAGAACTGGGTTATGGCCATGCCTATCGGTACGCGCATGACGAGCAGGAGGCGTATGCCGCAGGTGAGCGTTATTTCCCGCAAGGCATGGCTGAACCTCGCTACTATCAACCTGTGCCACGGGGGTTGGAAATCAAGATTGGCGAGAAACTCGCACACCTGCGTGAACTCGATCGCAAGACTAGGGGAAAAACGCCATCATGATGCGCCCTGTGACAAGGTGCGCATAGCACTTGAACTCCGCTGAAAATCAGACCCGTTGAAAGGTAACCGATGCTTGATCCAAAACTGATACGTAACGAACTCGATACTGTCGCATGCCAGTTGGCACGGCGTGGCTTCACGCTGGAGGTCGAGCGGATAAGCGCGCTGGAGGCTGAACGCAAGACGCTCCAGATCAAGACGCAGGACTTGCAAAACGATCGCAACACCCGTTCCCGAGCCATCGGCAAGGCCAAGGCGACAGGCGCGGACATCGTGCCACTGCTTGGTGCCGTGTCGGCATTGGGTGAACAGCTCAAAGACAATGCATCACGTCTGGCCGTGCTACAGACCAAACTCGACGACATCCTCATGGGTATCCCCAATCTGTTACACGAGAGCGTACCTGATGGGCGGGATGAAAGCGCCAATGTCGAGATACGTCGCTGGGGCGAACCTCCTGCGTTTGATTTCAAACCGCTGGATCACGTCGCCTTGGGCGAGCAACTGGGCGGCATGGACTTCGAAAGTGCAACGAAACTGACCGGTTCGCGTTTTGTCGTCCTGCAAGGCCAGATCGCGCATCTGCACCGCGCACTCATCCAGTTCATGCTCGACTTGCACACCCGTGAACATGGCTATGTTGAAACCTACGTACCCTACATGGTCAACGCCGACAGCCTGCGCGGGACGGGCCAGTTACCGAAATTCGAGGAAGATCTGTTCAAGCTCGAAGGTGAACATCCTTACTACCTGATCCCCACCGCCGAGGTACCGATCACCAATCTGGCACGCGACACTCTCGTCGAAACGGATGTCTTGCCGCGCAAGTTTGTCTGTCATACACCGTGTTTTCGCAGTGAGGCGGGGTCCTATGGTAAGGATACCCGCGGCCTGATCCGCCAGCATCAGTTCGAGAAGGTTGAACTTGTGCAGATGGTACGCCCCGAGGATTCCTACCCGGCGCTGGAGGCTCTGACCGCACATGCCGAAGAAGTTCTCAAGCGCCTTGGTCTGGCCTACCGTGTCATGTTGTTATGTGGCGGTGACACGGGGTTTTCCTCGACCAAGACCTACGACCTCGAAGTCTGGCTGCCCGGGCAAGGTGTGTACCGCGAGATTTCCTCGTGCAGTAATTTCGAGGCCTTCCAGGCCCGGCGCATGAAGGCGCGCTGGCGTAATCCCGACACTGGCAAACCGGAATTGCTGCATACGCTCAATGGTTCCGCTCTGGCTGTGGGCCGGACCCTGCTTGCCATCATGGAAAACTATCAGCGAGCGGATGGAACCATCAACGTACCCAACGTCTTGTCTCCCTACCTCGGCGGACAAACCCGGCTCAATCCCTAAGAAAAAGCCCCGCTACAGCGGGGCTTTTCGAGTCTCCAGCGCAGACTGGACGATCAGTTTCTGCCACCAAAGACACCCAGCAACTGTAACAGGCTGAGGAAGAGATTATAGATAGTGATATACAACGTGACCGTCGCCATGATGTAGTTGGTCTCGCCACCGTGGATGATGCTGCTGGTCTGGAACAGGATGAGGCCGGACATCAAGAGGATAAACATGGCCGCTACCGCCAGCGACAGGGCAGGGATGCTGAATAACGCGGCGGCCAATCCGGCAAGGAAGGCAACCAGGATACCAATCATCAGGAAGCCGCCCAGGAAGCTGAAGTCACGGCGCGAAGTCAATGCGTAGCCCGACAAGCCAAGGAAGATTACCCCCGTGCCACCCAGCGCCATTGCTACCAGTTGGCCACCGTTGGAGAAGGCGTGGGTGTAGGCGCTAATAATGGGCCCCAGGGTGAGCCCCATAAATCCGGTCAGGGCAAAGACGAGAACCAACCCAAGTCCGCTATTGCGGAATTTCGTGGTCAGGAACAGCAGACCGAAGTAACCAACGAGAGTCACTACCATGCCTGGGTGGGGCAGATTGAGCATGATGGACGCAGCGGCCGTTATTGCACTGAAAATCAGGGTCAGTGACAGCAGGGCATAGGTGTTGCGCAGGACCTTGTTGGCCGTCAGCGCAGACGGGTCTGTGCGCCGACTCACAACACTCGGATTCTGGTACATTGCGGGTATTCCTCCAGATTAAACGTAATTCAAGGGATGCGCTTGATTCAGATCAGGCATGTTCAGGTTGAGTGCGACACCCATGGTCTTAACGCTTCGTTGACAAGCAAATTAGACCGCAGCATACCCGAGCGGTTCCTGAAATCAAAGCCTTGCAGGCTATTATCTGTAAATCCGGCCACCAGAGTCATTTTTCAAGCTGGCATGCTGACCCGGCTTCCGGTATTCTGCGCCTTCCGCGTGGGAAAAATGATCAGACGCTAAGTTTCATTTATATGTCATTGATTGTCAACGATATACCATAATCTTCCTTGCTAACCCATCGCAACGCAGCGGTTCCACTGCAGACGGTATTGTCGGGGAATAATTTTTGACACCCGTGGGCTAATCGTATCATTAAGGGGGAGGGTAGAAAGCCTGCCATAGTCACAAGAGCGAGTTCTGGAGAGGTGGCTGAGTGGTCGAAAGCGACGGTCTTGAAAACCGTTGACCGGCGACGGTCCGTGGGTTCGAATCCCACCCTCTCCGCCATTCAATTACTCTGCAGTAATGCTATGAACACAGCAGGAATTATAATAATATATGCGCATAATGTATATTATGTTAAATACAGTATGTATTCTCCGATCAGCGTTTAAAGTCCTTCACCCACAGAGTACGTTGTATCCGGGTTCGTATAGGGTTACTCCAGCAGATCCTGCAGCACCGGCAGCATACGCCGGACACTGATCTCACCTGCCTCAATGGCATCCTTGGCACGGTCGAACTGCAACATCTCGATCTGCGCGGTACGTGGGCGCAGATGCACATCGGGCGGATCACCCGCCATGCGGCTGCGGGTGATGCTCACCTGCATGACATTGATCGCCGTGGCAATGACATCGAACAGGCCGGGGGACGTGATAGTCTTCTGTGCCTTTTTCCCGTCAGACTCCCGCAACTGACCCAGGAGTGAGCCTGCATGCCTGCGGATATCAAAAAACGCGGACCTGAACACCCCGCTCCCCTTCGGCGCCTCTTTTTGCCGATGTGCCATTTTTCTCGCTTTCTTGCTCGCCGCACTCTCTTGGCGAGATTTATCACTCAAAATCCCGTCACTGAGATTCACGGCAATGACGACCTCGGCACCGAGAGCTCGACACAGTGAGATGGGCACCGGATTGACCAGTCCTCCATCGACCAGCCAGACACCTTCATGCCACACCGGTGTAAACAGTCCCGGCAGCGCATACGAGGCCCGTACGGCATCCAGCACGGGTCCATCCTGAAGCCAGACCTCACGGCCACTGTAAAGCTCCGTGGCGACGCAGGCAAAACGCACGGACAATGTCTCGATACGGGGGTTCTTTATATGTTTAGTGAAGAAATTTTGCAGGCGCTCACCCTCGATCAGGCCACCTCCGGACAAGGTGAAATCCAGATAATGGATGACATCGCGTCGGGTAAGTGTACGTACCCAGTTATAAAGCATATCCAGCTCGCCCGTGGCATAGGCAGCGCCGACCAGGGCACCAATCGAGGTGCCCGTCACAATCTCCGGCACGATCCCGATTTCACCCAAGGCACGTATGACACCGATATGGGCCCAGCCGCGCGCCGCACCGCCACCCAGAGCCAAACCGATGAGTGGTCGACGATCGCGTGGTGTTGACTCCTCCTGGTGCCGTGCATTCATGGGCTTCCCTAACGCTTATCCGATCCGGTGTCTCTAAGTATGGGCAAAAAATGCAGCGCTTTCCCTAATCAAGGGGACAGGTGTCACTGACACGACATCTGAGGAAGTGAGTTTCAGGTTGAATATGGGTAAGCCACGGAAGTGCGATGGATACACCCGGCACCGGATGTTACGCCTAAAACTCATACCCCAAGCGGGCAACCAGGGTTTGGTCTGGTGCAGCGCTATTGAGGCCGAAGATCACCCCAACACTGTATTCCAGTTCGCGTCCATTGGACAAGTACAACTCGCCACTGGTGACTGGCCCTAATTGGGAGGCGTTGTCACCGGGTCGGTAATAGGCCTCAAGCCCCGGCTTGAAGGCAGCACTATACCGATATCCAATGCTGTAGGCGGTGCGAAACTCGTATTCTCCACTGGCACCGCCGCCAATCTGTTTCTCCCAGATCATATTCAACCGCTGGTCTACACGGCCGCTGCGTTTCTCGAACAGCGGACCGAATTCGACCACGTTCGGCTGGCCCGGTGCCTTGATTTGTTCATAGGAAATGAGGAACCCCGGGTCCGCCCAATATTCACCGACGGGTGCGAGTTGGAAGATATTTTCAAATTCATAACCGCTAAGTTGGGTGGTTCCTCCCGGTGTGCGCTCATAATTCGCAAAGTACAGTTCCGGCTTCCACCAGTTGGTTGCTGCGTAAGAAACTGAAAAGCTGTAACTGCGCGTACCGTTGAGGCCCGCATTGCTGTCGTGGAAGCCTGCACCGCGAAACTCCAATTCACTGCGGCCTTGGGTGACGTGCGGCGAGTACACGATAAAATCACCGGCCCAGGCCGGAGCAAACACGCCGCCCAGTGCCAGCATCAGGAGGCCGAGGACCCACCGTGTATAACACAACGGGCGCAGTAAACCGTGGCGATTACCTGAGTGCATTAAGTTCACCTTATGATTGCTTGTCGGAATGGACCGGCACACGCCTCGCCTGCCCCACGTGCGATATGCCGTGGGAACAAAGACGGGGATAATAACGACTCAGGCTGCCGCCTGCTCGTTGGCCTGTTCAGGATGCGGTGTGGACCGCGCGCTGGCGCTGCCCACGGTGCGCATCAACGCTAGCACTGTCAGCAATGTGCCCACATAGAACAGCAATTCAATACCAGAGGGACGTGCGATGTAGCCGACAAGGATGTGCAGCAGTTGTCCGATGACACTGCTCTGGCTCAACACGTGGGAGGTATTCCAAAGGCTGTTGCCCAAAGCGGGCAGCAGACCTGCCTGGTTGAGAAATCCTGCTGCCTGCGCGGCAAGCCCTGCACTCAGGAGCAAAATGAGCCAGCTGGTGAAGGAAAAGAAGTGGCGCAGTGGAATGCGCAGCAATCCACGATACAATAGAACGCCGACGAGAACCCCCGCGGCGACACCCCCTGCACCACCCAGGATCATGCTGAGACTTTTTCCACCACCGGTGGTGATGGCCCAAAGGAACAGGACTGCTTCTGATCCCTCTCGCATCACTGCCACGAGTGTCACGATCATCAGCGCGGCCAGCGGTCGGCTGCCGCTTTGTACCTGCACGCCAACGGTGGACAACTCGGTGGCTAATTTGCGCCCATGTGCACGCATCCAGATATTGTGCCAGGCCAGCATACCCACCGCAGTCAGCAAAATGATGGCATTGAGAAGAGCCTGGCCAGTGCCACTGAAGTTCGTAGCCAGATCGGCGACCATCAGCGCCACCAGCGATGCGCCCAACAACCCAAGACCGATGCCAGCGCCCACCCAGCGCCCACGCCCGGCAAGCCCACGACTTGCACCGAGCACGATAGCGACGATCAACGCGGCCTCGAGGACTTCACGAAACACAATAACGGCGGTGGCAAGCATACTCAGCTCTCTTTGTCAGATTTCACTACGACCCGACCCCGTATGGCGTGGTTGAAGTCGTTGAAAAATTGATATTCACCCACCTCTAGTGGGCCGACATAGACGGTAACCTTACCGTTGATCGGGATGACGACTTCACGCGAGAGATCGGTGCTCTCGAACTCGGCGGGCAAACTTCCCTGGTTGCGAATCGTGAGTTTCACCTTCTTACCCGCCGGCAACCGCAACAGGGCCGGATCGAACCGCTGGTTGTTGATCACGATGATGCGTGAGGTTTCATCGGCCGAGGCTGCCACGGGCACGGCAAGGATGACCAAGAACAGAATCAGGGCAGTGACACGAACGGACATGATATCTCCTGAATACGATTAACGTTGAAGAGAATATACATGATAACCGTTCGTATTCGCAATATTAATGTATAATATATTATATCTCATTGAATAATATTGAAATTAAAATAGATATGAATACGGATTTTTATAAAAATTCATTATATTTCCCCCATTCACAAAGAAACACCATCAGGATCCGTTGCCCGCAAGGAACCGGGCTCATTCACCGGCATCCTGTATTACCACTGCATCTGCCAGCGCATACGCCAGAGCTTTCTTTGCGGCACTGACCACTTTCACCGGTCAAAACTACTCGCGCCCCCGTAAATTTCACTGCATTGAGGCTATTAGAGGCCACGGAGCGTGTGCGTGCACGTATAGATTTTGGGTGGTTTTGCTTTACCATTTGTTCAGTTTCAAGTGTGAAACTTTAGTGGCATATTCCAGTCGTACTCAGGTATCGTTCAGAGAGTGTTTTATCGTGGATAAATGACGGAGGATTAACAATGCAACTGGGAATGATCGGTCTGGGGCGCATGGGCGCCAACATGGTGCGTCGTCTGATGAAAAACGGCCACGAATGCGTAGTTTACAACCGCAGCGCCAAACCGGTGAGGCAGTTGTCGGATGAGGGTGCCATTGGCGCCAACAATATCGATGACTTTATCACCAAGTTGGAAACTCCACGCGTAGTTTGGCTCATGGTGCCAGCGGCGGCGGTGGATCAGAACATCGATGCCCTGGCAGATAAGCTGAGTGAAGGCGATATCATCATCGATGGCGGGAACTCCTATTACAAGGATGACATCGCCCGTGCCAAACGTTTGCAGCCAAAGGGCATTCACTATATGGATGTCGGTACCAGCGGCGGCGTGTGGGGACTGGAGCGCGGCTACTGCCTGATGATAGGCGGTGAGAACGCCTCGATGATACATCTGGATTCCGTGTTCAAATCGTTGGCTCCCGGTGTTGGCGAGGTACCACGCTCTAAAGGTCTGGCAGGCGAGCCCTCCCAGGCCGAGCAGGGTTACCTGCACTGCGGCCCAGTGGGTGCCGGTCACTTTGTCAAGATGGTGCACAACGGGATCGAATACGCACTGATGGCCGCGTATGCCGAGGGTCTGAATATTCTCAAACATGCCAATGTCGGTAAGGCATCACAGGAGATCGATGCCGAGACCTCACCATTGCGCAACCCGGAGGACTTCCAGTACGACCTGAATCTGGCCGAGATCAGTGAAGTCTGGCGCCGTGGTAGCGTGGTAGCCTCGTGGTTGCTGGACCTGACCGCTGACGCCCTGCATGCCAGCCCGCAGTTAAGCGAATTTTCCGGCAATGTTTCCGACTCCGGAGAGGGCCGCTGGACCAGTGTCGCTGCCATCGAATCCGGTGCCCCGGCACGGGTACTGACTACAGCATTGTATGACCGATTCACTTCGCGTGGCGAAAGTGACTTTGCCGATCAGATTCTTTCCGCTATGCGCTTTGGCTTTGGCGGTCACAACGAAAAGAAATAACATGAGGAAAAACGGGCATCCCTGGCGACGATGTCGGAGCTGTTTCCCGGGTCACAGTCGAATGAATTTTGTGACCCTCTTCCCGGACAGCCCCGCTCCCCACAGGCACGCTGGTCATATCCTGAATCTGCAATGGGGTATCACCTCGCTTGCCTAAGCCCTTGAGTTTAGACGGCTAAACGGCCCCACCACCTCCCCGGCAACAGGGATAATCCCAGTGGCACCCAAAGGACACTTCCGGCCCTTTGGTGTATCATGCGCGCTCACCTGTGCACTGCGGAGTCCCCATGGAACTCAATAGTCTGACCGCCATCTCACCCATCGATGGCCGTTACGGATCCAAGACCGAAGACCTGCGCCTCATCTTCAGCGAATTTGGCCTGATTCGCCATCGCACACTGGTTGAAGTGCGCTGGTTGCAGCACCTTGCCGCCACGTCGGTAATCGCCGAGATCCCGGGCTTCAGTGCCGAGGCCAGTACCCGGCTGGATGCACTCATCACGCAATTTTCCCTCGAAGACGCGCAGCGGGTGAAGACCATCGAGCGCACCACCAATCATGACGTCAAGGCGGTGGAGTATTTCCTCAAAGAGAAGATCGCGGGCAGCGATGAGCTGGAGACGGTCAGCGAGTTCATCCACTTCGCCTGCACCTCCGAGGATATCAACAACCTCGCCTACGCCCTGATGCTACGCGAGGCGCGCGACCAGGTGCTGCTGCCACTCATCGATGAGACCGTGGGCGCGTTGCGTGGCTTGGCGCACAGTCATGCGGCACAACCCATGCTTGCCCGCACGCATGGCCAGTCGGCCTCGCCGACGACGGTAGGCAAGGAGATGGCCAATATCGCCTATCGCCTGCAACGCCAACGCACCCAGCTCGCTGCCGTACCGCTGTTCGCCAAGATCAACGGGGCGGTGGGTAATTACAACGCCCACCTGGCGGCCTACCCTGAAGTGGACTGGGCAGCGCTGGCCGAAGCCTTCGTCACTGGGCTTGGGCTGGACTGGAACCCCTACACCACCCAGATCGAACCGCACGACTACCTGGCCGAGTTTTTCGATGCACTGGCGCGCTTCAACACGGTGCTGCTCGACTTCGACCGTGACATCTGGACCTATATCTCGCTGGGTTACTTCAAGCAAAAGACGGTGGCAGGTGAGGTCGGTTCCTCGACCATGCCGCACAAGGTCAACCCCATCGACTTCGAAAACTCTGAAGGCAACCTGGGTCTGGCCAACGCCTTGTTCAGCCACCTTACCACCAAGCTACCGGTCTCGCGCATGCAACGCGATCTGAGCGACTCGACGGTGCTGCGCAATCTCGGTGTAGGCATCGCCCACAGCATCCTTGCCTATCAGGCCACGCTCAAGGGCGTGAGCAAGCTGGAAGTCAACGCCGCCCGTCTCGACGCCGACCTCGACGCCAACTGGGAGGTGCTGGCCGAACCCATCCAGACGGTCATGCGCCGCTATGGCGTGGACCATCCCTATGAGAAGCTCAAGGCCCTAACGCGCGGCAACCGCATCAATGCCACCACCTTGCGCAACTTTATCGACACGCTGGACATCCCCGAGGTGGCCAAGGTTCAACTCAGGACCCTGACCCCGGCCCGTTATACCGGCAATGCCGCCAAGCAGGCCGAACAGCTCTGAGACGGACCGGCGCTGATCCCCACGGGTGCTACTCGGGGGGCGCCCGGAGGATGATCAAGGTCGTACCCTGCAGCCCAACCCGGTACCCTCGGTTTCTATGGCCGTGGGGGCTGTCGCCCGCTCCCTTTCACCAGGGTCTACACTGGGTATACAAACACAAACAGTGTAACGAGGACGTGGCATGGCTGAACAGGACACCCTCCCCCGCCTCGGCGAGGCCGGGCAATCCATCGTCTTCGACGACAGCGAGACCTGTCGCACGCTGGCGTTGTCACTGGCCATCCAGACTCAGCGTGTGCTGCGTATCCTCAGTCACGACTTCGACGCAAACGTGCTCGACACCGCCGAGTTCGTCGATGCGCTACGCCGATTGGCGACGGACCATGATCGCAACCGGGTCCACCTGCTGGTGATCGATCCGGATACCGCCATCAAGCAGCGGGGATATCTGCTCGATCTGGCGCGGCGTCTGAGTAGCACCATCGAGATCCGCAAGCTCAACGAGACCTTCACCGGCCACCACGAGGCCTTCATCATCGCCGACGAGCGTGGGGTGCTCTACCGCACTCTGGCCGATCGCTACGAGGGCAGCGCACAGTTCAATGCCCCACGTCGGGCGGCGGAACTGATCCGCTTCTTCGACGCAGCCTGGGAGCACAGTCAACAGTTTCGCGAGTTCCGCCAGTTACAGATCTGAATGCCAACCACACCAATGCCCCCTGATTGCAAGCGACCCGCAATCGTTGCATGGTGGCACTGGGAAGTGTATGCAATGGACCCTCCCTTCGACAACCGTATCCTGAGGGCGACTACCGGGGCCCCGATCCTGGCCGACAACACTCGCCACCAACTATAGCCGCGAAAACCATGCCTACCATGAATGCGATCTCCGCACACCATCGTTACAGCGTGTACACTCTGCTATGCGCCCTGCTGTTGACTAGTCTTGCCCTGGGGTTGCCGGTGCGCGTACTGGCCTCGCCCCTGCATATCCATGTCATCGCGCTCAAACACCGCAGCGCCGGGGCGGTGATCCCGATTATCAAACCTTTTATTGCCCCCGGTGGCGCCATCAGCGGCACCGGTTACACACTTATCGTGCGCACCACGGATAAAAATTTTGTCGTCCTGCAACGACTGCTCGGTGAGATCGATACCGCACCGCGCCAACTCATGGTCACCGTGCGCCAGTCCAGCGACACCAATAGCCAGTCGCACAGCGCACGCCTCAACGGCCAAATTCGCAGCGACAATGGCCGACTGTCCGTGCAGGGTCAGGGGCAGATTTACAACACCGAGTCCCGTGGCAGCAGTCCCGATGAGCAGCGTCTTCAGGTACAGGAGGGACAATGGGCGACGATACACTTCGGCCAATCAGTCCCCATCGCCTCGCGCCAGGTCCTGCCCAATGGCAGCATCAGCGACTCGGTGCAGTACAAGGCGGTGACCAGCGGCTTCGACGTGCTCGTACGCGTGCATGGCGATATCGTGACTCTGTCTATCCGTCCGAGCAAGGCCACACTGAGCCCCCAAGGCGGCGGTATCATCAATGAACAACAGGCGCAGACGACGGTGAGCGGGCGATTGGGTGAGTGGATCGCGCTGGGCGGGATTTCAGCGGCACGCAGCAACAGTGGCAGTGGCACCCTGTACCAGACCGGAAGTCACAACATTCAGATCGGGACGATCTCGGTGCGCGTTGACGCTATAAACCAGGACCAAAGACGGGGACTCAGTCCTAAGTCCTAAGTCCTTATCTTGAGCCCTCAGTGGGGCATGACCTGCTTGCTTTCGCTGATGTCCTGGAACAGCTTCATCGCCTTGTTCAGTGCATACAGTGGCGCCTCGACACGACTGAGATCATCGGTACAGGGCCGTTCTTCTTCGAAGAACCTGCGCATGGACAGGATATGCAGGGGCAGTTCCTTGGCGAACAACCGATTCTTATCCAGAAAAAACTGTGCCAGGGCGATAGTGGAATAGGCCATACGGTTGGCGCTGCGTTTGCACGATGAACTCACACGTATATCCGGCCAGCCACTCTCCGAGTCATTCCCCACCTCGATACTATAGACTTCATGCAGGTTCGCCTCCTCCTCTGCGCTCGGTTGTGTATTCAGTTTGAGATCGATATCAATGGTCAGCAGGCCTTCCTGTTTGAATTTCTGCTCATCATCGAGGATATTACCCACCACCGTGCCGGCCCAACCCTCCAGCGTGTCGCGCAGATTACGGGCTGCGACATCCTCTCCCAAGGCATGCAGTGTGCTGGTGTAATACAGGTCCCACACCCAGATGTGGAAATGCTCGGGCAGCTCACCGTCCAGATTCACCATTGCTGTAGTGTCCTGTTCGAAGGTGTCGGTAAAGCTGATGTGGAATTGGCTCACGTTCGGGTCCTCTGCTGCCGGGAAAGGATGGCTATGATAAAGTTTAGCCGCCACCAATGCTATCAGGAAAGAATAGCCCTACTTATGATGGTGATTTCGCCCTTGCTCACTTCGAGGCAGGTGGCGTACCCCACGATATCATCATCTACGGCCGCCAGCAGGCCGAACTGTCCGCAGGCGACATTATCATTGCCATCGATGGTCTGCGCGCGGCGAAGCACAATCTCGAACCACTCATCACCGCCTGGCCAGTCGGCAGCACCGTTACGGTGCATGCCTTCCGTCGCGATGAACTGATGACCTTTGAGGTTACCCTGCAGGCAAGCCCGGACGACACCTGCGTCTTCACCCTCGACCATAAAGCCGATGAGGCCACGCTGGCGCGGCGGTGCTCCTGGCTGGGTCAGACGGGATGATGAACGACCTCATGCGGGGCCAATGCCAGGGCCTCAAACGACGGCGCACAGCCCTGCAAAGTAGCTTTCATCTCTCGACTCGCCGTTGCGTCGCATGGTTTTACCACGTCTGGGAGCGACACTATGCACCAGCCGTCGCCTACTTGACATAGTGCAAGATAAGATTCAGTTTTTTGGCGGGAGGCGCACCTTGAATCAGGATCGCCTCACCGTCATTGGCGCGAAACAATAAGGTCGGTACCGCATCGAAACCACTGAGCTGTAGCAGGGCCGCGTTGACTCTCAGTGCCTTCTCCGTCTTGCTCGTCGC
Source organism: uncultured Chromatiales bacterium (assembly GCA_964561765.1). Classification (GTDB taxonomy): domain Bacteria; phylum Pseudomonadota; class Gammaproteobacteria; order DATFLL01; family DATFLL01; genus CAZLQI01. Next base: position 5,364 of record CAZLQI010000016.1, on the reverse strand, counting down.
TACCAATGCCTCCGCAATACCGCCACCGCCATCACCACCCGAATAGTGATCCTCGTTCTGGTAAAACGCCTTCAACGGGTCTTTCGCATCCAAAATAGCCGCCGCCTTACCAAAACTGGTCGCAGTCAACACGCCGACCGGGATCCAGCGAAACTCCATGGCATTGCGTTTGACCCAGCTACGGGTATCAAGATATACCCGGTGGCAATAGGGACAGTTAGGATCGAAGAAGATATAGACCACACGCGGACCCTTGCCCTCCTTCATCCAGGTGGCCTTACTGATACCGGTCAGCATCTTTTCTGCCGCCGCGTTGCGCCCGCTATCTGCCGCCATGGCGGGTGTCGAGGCCACCAGGCCCAGACCGGTGAACATCAGCAGATACAAACAGGTACTGTAGAGAATACGTCGCATAACATTACCTTAATTGTGGTTTACCCATCGAGGCATCTGGGCAGCCGGCCCTGACGGACCCCACAGACATTGAATACTCAGACACACGTTTTCGACTAAAGGTTCAGCACCGTCGTACCAAACACATGTGAACTGGCCACTCTGCCACTCCCCATCATGCTCATCCCCATGGTCGTTAATCGGTTTAATTTTCTGAAGATGAAGAAATAAAGTAAAGATAATGTGTGCTCGTATATCGAATAACCATTTAGAATTTGTTATTATAGTGAAATACCCGTTTATATCCGCTAAACCGATTGGGCAGGTATGTTATGTGCCCGATCCGAGTCACTGATGGTGTGGCATTTGGGCACCACGGCTGCCAGCGGGTCTGGGGTGACCCGTTGCGTGCGCTATCTCCGGCAACCAAACTACTAAAGTTAATCACAAGGGCCTCCCATGCGCTGGCTGCTGCGTCTCGATCGAACGTCAAGACTGATGATCCTGAGTGTATTCCTCGGCATTGTGGGCGCCTTGGGGGCACAGGTTTTTCTGTGGATGCTCGACACCGGCAACAAGCTGTTACTGGAATGGATCAGCGGCTATCACCCTATTAGCGTTACTGGGGCCCACGCCATGGCGGTGTCGCCGCCGCTCGGGCACTGGTACTGGCTGGTTCCTGTTGCCACCACGCTAGGTGGCCTGCTCTCGGGATTTATCGTCTATACCTGGGCCCCGGAGACGGAGGGGCACGGCACCGACGCGGCAGTGAAGACCTTCCACCGTACCGGTGGGCGCATGCGCTACCGGGCACCGCCGATCAAAGCACTGGCCAGTGCGATTACCATCGGCTCGGGCGGCTCGGGGGGACGCGAGGGACCAACCGCCCAGATCGCAGCCGGCGTAGGGTCAATCACCGGCGGACTATTGAAGCTCTCCGACACCGAACGTCGCTATCTGATTCTGATAGGCATGGCAGCGGGGCTATCGGCGATCTTCAAAAGCCCGCTGGGGACGGCTTTCTTTGCCACGGAGATCCTCTACACCGGTATGGCCTTCGAGAGTGAAGCACTGATCTTCACGCTGGTCGCATCGGCGGTCGCCTACGGTCTCACCGGCCTGTTCGATGGCTGGACCCCCTTGTTCATTCTGCCACAGGGGGTCACCTTCGGAGAGCCTCTAGACATAGGTTGGTTCATTGTTCTTGCGATAATGGCGGGGATTCTGGGCGCAATTCTACCAACAATTTTCTACTATATTCGCGATGCCTTTCATCGACTGCGGGTTCCGAATCAGCTCAAACCAGCGATCGGTGGACTGGCTCTCGGTCTGATCGGCATCTTCGTACCGCAATTGCTGAGCGGCGGTTACGGTTATACCCAGTTCGCCCTACAGGGCGGTGCAGGGATGGGGCTATGGCTACTGCTCCTCCTGTCCATTGGCAAGATACTGGCACTCTCGCTCACCATCAGTTCCGGTGGCTCGGGCGGCGTGTTCGGGCCGAGCCTGTTCGTAGGCGCATTTCTGGGTGCGGCGTTCGCTTCTTTGCTGCACCTCGCTGGCGTCACCGGCGTGGATTCTTCTGCGCTGGCCGTGGTAGGAATGGCCGCATTCTTCGCGGGGGCAGCGCGAGTGCCGATTGCCTCGATGCTGATGGTGGTGGAGATGACCGGCGGTTATAACCTGATCATGCCGGCGATGCTCGCGGTAGCGGTGAGCTACCTGGTTCAATCCTTTCTCACGCGCAACGCACGCTACCCGAGCCTCTATGAGGCCCAGGTGCGCGGGCGGGTGGACAGTCCGGCGAACCTGGAGACCTATCGGACCATCGTAATCGACTTCCTGAAAGGGCGACGTGTCAAGGTGGACATCAATTTACTCGACAAACATCTAGACGACGCACTGATGAGCAGCAAGGGTATTCCGTTGCTCGGCGGACGTGAATATCTGATAAATCTAACGTTGCACGCCGGCACTCCGATCGCTGGTCAGGAGGTGCGTGCACTGGGCTGCCGCGACATCTTGATCACCGGTTTGGTGCGTGGAGAAAAACACCTCGTGCCTGCCGGGGACACACGGCTACAGGTCGGCGATCAACTCCTCGTTGCCGGTACCAGCGAGGCGATCACTAAGTTCCGTGAACAGATCGCAGCGAAAAAGCATGATACGATCATCGAAATGGATGAGAACACCAAGGAGTAGCATATAGGGGAACCCCGGCCCAAGGACCCGCTCACCCCCGCCGGTCTCTTACTCCAGATAGATGATACGAGGTGGACCGGTCGCGGGTCGGGATTGGACCAAGCAATTGAGGACCCGTGTGCGCCACTACACGGTGACCTCCAGATAGTGCACGCTGAACAAACGGGCGGGATCACACCAGGCCTTGATGGGCGAAAACCCTGCCTGGCCAGCCAAGGTACGGAATTCGTCGAGATCGTACTTATACGAACATTCTGTGTGAATACCCTCGTCCGTCCCGAAATGAAAAGTATGGCCATCGACCCTGACATCCTGATCATGGGTGCTCAACAGGTGCATCTCCACACGCCCCTGTTCGGGATTATAAAAGGCATGATGGCGAAAATTTGAAAGTTCGAAGTCGGCATCAAGTTCCCGATTGATACGCGCAAGCAGGTTCAGATTAAAGGCTGCTGTTACACCCTGGGCATCATTGTAGGCTGCGTTGAGGATGGCCTGAGGTTTCTTCAGATCCACGCCAATCAACAACCCACCGCCAGGCCCAACCATCTCCACTATATTGGACAAAAAAGTCTGTGCCTGCGCCGGTTCAAAATTACCAATACTCGAGCCCGGGAAAAAGGCCACGCGGCGCACGCCCTGCGGGCAATAGGGTAAATCGATGGGTTGGGTGAAGTCGAGGCACGCAGCGCAAACATTGAGCCAGGGAAAATCCTCTACGATACGTTCTGCGGCGGCAATCAGATAATCCCGGGAGATATCCATTGGCATATAGGTGTGTGGTTGTAAGACATCTAGCAGGACGCGTACCTTTTCGCTATTGCCACTGCCCGGTTCGATAAGCAGGCTGCCCTGCCCCAGACACTGCGCGATCTCCTGAGCATGGTCTTGCAGAATCGCCATCTCGGTGCGTGTCGTGTAGTACTCCGGCGTGTGACAGATTGCATCAAACAACTGCGAACCAGTTTCATCGTAGAAGAACTTTGGTGGTATCACACACGGTTCACTGCGCAAACCGTCCAGCACTTCTTCATAAAAATTTGACGGTTGCGGGTGCTGGTCGAAAAAACGTATCTCGCTGGTTGTACTCTGAGTCATGTTGCGTCCTTCGCCAATCGAAAACCGCTGAACTGCCAACGATCTGCAGGATAGAAAAAATTACGATAGCTCGCCCGGATGTGATCGGCAGGTGTCACACATGAGCCGCCACGCAGTACCATTTGGCCGCACATGAATTTAGCGTTGTATTCACCCAGTGAACCAGCCAAAGGGTGAAATCCAGGATACGGTCCATAGGGGCTTTGGGTCCATTCCCAGACATCGCCATAACACTGCGCCACGGCGCCGTATTCACCGGCCGGTGCCTGCACCGCACAAGGATGCAGTCGCCCTGTATCGCGCAAGTTACCCTGTATCGACAGGGCGCGCGCGCTAACTTCCCACTCAGCCTCACTCGGCAGACGGGCACCTGCCCAACGGGCGTAGGCATCGGCCTCGTAATAACTGACATGGCACACAGGGGCGGCGATATCAATAGGCAACATACCGCTGAGGGTCATGTGCCACCAACCACCTTCCTTGCCTCGTTCCCAGTATAAAGGGGCATGCCATTGTTGTTCTCGTACGCACTTCCAGCCCTCCGATAACCACCATCGGCTCTGTTGGTACCCTGCATCCTCCATGAAGACGATAAACTCACCGTTGGTCACAAGACGACTGGCGAGAAAAAAAGACGCGAGATAGGTCTTGTGACGCGGGGTCTCATTGTCATAGGCAAAACCTTCCCCTGCATGACCTATCTCAACTACGCCACTGTCATGCCCACACCATTGCACGGGGGCGGGCTGCTGTCCATCCGGGAGAGCGACGCTATGGTAGGCAGGGCGCAAGGGGTTACAGGCAAAATTGTATTTGATATCGGTGAGCAGCAATTCCTGATGCTGTTGTTCGTGATTCACGCCGACGCGGGTACGAAACACGATGTCCGCACGTTGTGAATGCCTCAGTTCGTCGAGCAAATGCGACATGTGTTCATTGACGTGGGCGCGGTAGGTATAGATTTCGGCCACTGTCGGGCGCGACAGCAGACCACGCTGCGGGCGCGGATGAAACGTACCGGCCGTCTCATAATAGGAATTGAACAGGTGAGCATAACGCGGGTGGTATTCCCGGTAGCCGGACAGATAGGGCTTGAGTACAAAGGTCTCGAAGAACCAGGACGTATGCGCAAGATGCCATTTGGTTGGGCTGACATCAGGCATAGACTGCAGGCCATAGTCTTCAATTTCAAGTGGTGCACAGAGTGTTTCGCTGTCGTGGCGAATACGCTGATAGTCTTGCAACAAATCTGTCGTCGTTGACAGCGGTGCTGTGCGCCTATCAACGGTCTCGGGTGTCATATTCATGAGAGTTTCCCAAACTGGGTCCCGGACCATCTCTTGGAGATAAAGGGTCAACGCTATATATCCGGGAAAGGGGTCATCAGGACGTATCACACGCGCTACATTCTATACTCAGTCCGCGGGAAAAACCAAACCGGTTGTCTGACGGGTCTGCGGAATTCAACAGCGGTGGCGACAATGCGTGTGCTCTGGCACGATACCCTGCTGGCAGAAAGTGATAATTGTGTGAACATGAGGGGATAAGTACTATTTTCCGCCACACGATGTGCACCTGCATATCTGTTACTCAGTACCCCCCCCGCACCCAGGGAGCGAGTTATAACTGAATCTGGTGTTTGACTGATTTGAAAAAAGGCGGCGTATCTGG
>CAZLQI010000015.1:0-59432 GCA_964561765.1 uncultured Chromatiales bacterium | reverse complement strand
GGAAGACCGAGCCGGCACTGATCGGAATATGCATCTGGTCCTGGAAGTGGTCTCGGATCCGATCATAGGGGATCAGCTGGAACTGCGACATATAGACGGCATTGGCCTTGAGGGCGAGGCCATACTGGACCACCCGATTCGCTCCTTGCGCAAAAGAGGCCACAAACCGGTTCCCCTGGAGGTCCTCGAAGACCTGCGCCCGGTATTCGGTCACCACTCGCGAAAGGTCGATATCGATGATTTGGCGCGATTCGAAACCCGCCTCTCGGTACTGGTGCCCCTTGGGCAAGGTGCGCCGGTCGATTGTAAGCACCTTCACTTCATCAGGGTCATCCACCTTTTGCAGGGTCGTACCGTTATGCCCCTTATGTCCGCCGGGCTTGTGTGCGCTTTTGCTCTTCTTGCGGGATTTATCACGGTTCGGATCTGCGGAGGGTGGCTTGCTTGCCGTCATCGACCTGACGTTGGAACGTAACCGCGATTTGCTGAAACGCGGTACCGTGCTGGTGGATGAGCGTGATCCGGGTATCCAACCTCGGGTGCTATTCTATCTGGAACATGCCATTCAGGACGCCAGTCTGACCCGTTCCGGGGAGCGTCGAGTTGTCTCCAAGCGCATGTTGTATGTCGAGCAGTATGCCCATGGTGCCACCCAGCATGTCCAGTACGCTCCGTATCTCGACTACCGGCCCCTGGCGACAAGCGACCCCGATGTCGCCACTATCCTTGACCTGCCCGAATGCCAGTGGATCGACCGTGAACTGGAAAGAAAGGCACAGGTCTACGCCATCGCCCACGTTGTGTCGGGCCATCTCAACGAAGTCAAAGGCCGTAAGCTTGCATTGATCGCCAAAGCCGAGGCGGCGGTGAATGAGCGACTCACCAAGGAAATTACCTACTGGGATCACCGTGCCGAAGAGCTCAAGCTCCAGACCGCGAACTGGAAAGGCTTGGCTACGACATCGAAAGTCGCATACCCGGCACTGGCAAGCTGCGCTTCATCGAGGTGAAAGGACGAGTCTCGGGCGCGCAAAGCATCACCGTCACCCGCAATGAGATTCTCTACTCGCTCAACAAGCCGGACGAATTCATCCTCAGTATTGTAGAGTCCCTTGATGCAGACACACACAAAGGGCATTACCTGTGCCAGTCTTTCCAACGCGAACCGGATTTTGGAGCCAGCAGAGTGAATTACGATTTTTCGGAGATTCTGGGGTGTGCTACGCCGCCGGTATGAGCGGTCCCGCACCTCCGTCCGCGTTTGAATCGGGCGCAGTCGTGAACCGCACCGTTGCGGTCGCTGCTGCCGCTCGGAGACACTCTGGCTGGCCGGGAGAGATTGGTTGTCACTGCCGTCGCGGGTTACTCGAATATAAATTAATTTTGACATTTCGCAGAAAATTCGCAAATAACTTTGTTGAATTACTCGGACGCGGCTATGCTGATCGAATTCAACGTTGCCAACTTTCGCTCGTTTAAAGAGCGCCAATCCTTGTCTCTGGTCGCGAGCAGTGGCTCCGAACACCGTGAGAAAAATGTGTCAACCACCGGGATCGCTGGTCTCGACCTGTTGCGAACCGCGGTCCTGTACGGTCCCAATGCAGCCGGCAAGAGCAACCTGTTCCATGCGCTACGCGCGCTACAGGTGCTGGTGCAGTTCTCGGCAACGGCGCTGCAGCAGGGACAGGCCCTGCCCGGCGTGATTCCTTATCGACTCGCCAAAGACTCGGCGGATGGTCCCAGTGAGTTTGAGTTAAGCTTCATCGCCGATAATGGCGTGCGCTATCAGTATGGCTGTGCGGTACGCCCGGAGCGCGTAGTCAAGGAGTGGCTCATCGCCTATCCACAGGGTCGGCCGCAGCGCTGGTTCGAGCGCGACCACGAGTCCGAGGACGGCAAGGTCTGGTGGTTTGGCCCGAACTTCGCCGGGGAACGGGCACAGCGCAAGGTTTGGCAGGACTCCACCCGCGACAACGCGCTGTTCCTCTCCACCGCCATCCAGCTTAACAACGCCCAGTTGCGACCGGTTTTCGCATGGCTGACGGAACGGCTGATTGTCCTTGCACCGGGCACCAACATGAACCCGATCCTCAGCCTTGATCTGCTCAGGTCGGCAGATGGGCAGCGGCGCATCATGGAGTTCATGCATGCGGCGGACATCGACATCGACCGCATGGAACTCAAGGAGGAGGACATGCCGACTTCTTCCGAGTCGACAGCGCCGGGTATGGTACGGCTGCGGATCGAATCGGGCATGCCACCGGGGATCGAAGCGCCGCAGTTTAAGCAGCTCCGTATAATCGCTTGGCACAACCGCAAAGACGACGGGGAGCCAGTTGCCTTCGACTTCGGTGAGGAATCCGAGGGCACCCGGAAACTATTCGAGTTCGTCGGCGGCCTGCTGCGTGCGATGGACTCCGGAGCGACCGTCTGCATCGACGAGTTGGATCGCAGCCTGCATCCGTACATCACGCGCTACTTGGTCGATCTGTTCCAACATCCGGGAAACCGGAAGCCCGCGCAACTGCTGTTCAGCACGCACGACGTGACCTTGATGAATGTCGATCTTCTGCGCCGTGACCAAGTCTGGTTCGTCGAGAAGAATCCGCAGGAGGGTTCGCACCTCTATCCGTTGCTCGAGTACTCACCACGCAAGGGCGAAGCACTGGAAAGCGGATACCTCAAGGGCCGTTATGGGGCGATCCCGCTCATCGGCGAGCTAGGGGCCTGAGGCGTGGCCCGCCGCCAGCGGATTTCAAGGCCGCGCCGCGCTGACTCGTTTAGGCGAACACAGGGAAACAAGCTACCCCGATCCATCACCCTTATCATCTGCGAGGGTGAAACGGAGCAGACCTATTTCGGGGAATATCCTTGCAGCATCGGCCCACCCCGGATTACGCTGCGCTTCATCCGGGCTACGCTTGCTGCCCGTAGCAAATTCGTCACTGGATCAGCAATTGCATCTCGACCTGACAGTTCAATCACGTTACTCTTTTTCATGGTGGCGTATCCTTTTGGTTGCTTGATGGTGTCGTAACTACCAGTCAACCAGATACGCCGCCTTTTTTCAAATCAGTCAAACACCAGATTCAGTTATAACTCTGGCACCATTCGAGAGATCATGGAATGGTTGGAATGAGCGTCGTAATGTGCCCCTCGGAAGCGTTGCCACAGGTGTTTATCTATCGCGATCCGGTCGATTTCAGAAAGGCACATCGGGGATTAGCCGCCATTGTTGAAACAGAGTTAGGCCACAATCTGTTTGACGGCCACCTCTATGCTTTTTATAGATCCTCGCAGATTGGCGCAAACCTGCCTGCCCCTTTATTTTCGTAACTCGTTGAGTTAATTGGTGCTCCCACGGGGACTCGAACCCCGGTTTTCGCCGTGAGAGGGCGACGTCCTAGACCACTAGACGATGGGAGCAGTGCCGGAAAATCTTCGGTGGTGTCCGCAGGGGTGCTATTATACGCACACATATAGCCGGCTCAAGAAAAATGTGATCCGAACCTGCGAGAGGCACACACGATTACTACCGACCCTGTGATTATTCCCCGTCCCGAGCATTCCATCTCGCGTGCGAATATCAGTCCCAACGCTCTCAAGGTGCTTTACCGTCTCAATGAGGCGGGCCATGAGGCCTATCTGGTCGGCGGCAGTGTGCGCGACCTGTTGTTGGGTCGTGAACCCAAGGATTTTGATGTCGCCACCAGCGCCCATCCCGACACGGTGCGGGCGTTGTTTCGCAACTGTCGCCTGATTGGTCGCCGGTTCCGGCTCGCCCATGTGCGTTATGGGCGCGAGATCGTGGAGGTCGCGACCTTTCGTGCCCAGCATGATGATGAGGACGGTGAGGGGGGGCGTGTTGCCGAGGATGGCATGTTGGTGCGCGACAATGTTTATGGCACGCTGGAAGACGATGCCTGGCGCCGTGATTTCACGATTAATGCGCTCTACTATGATGTGCGCGATTTTTCTGTGGTGGACTACACGTGCGGTTTGCAGGATTTGCGCGACGGTGTGCTGCGTCTCATCGGTGAACCGGAACAGCGTTTTCGTGAAGACCCGGTACGTATGCTGCGGGCCGTGCGGTTTGGCGCCAAACTGGGTTTTCGCCTCGAGGACACAATGATGCAGGCGATGCACGAACTCGGTGTATTGCTTGAGGCCGTGCCGCCGGCGCGGTTGTTCGACGAGGTCCTCAAGCTGTTTCAGGGGGGAGTTGCGTTGATCACCTTCGAGTTGATGCGCCACTACGGATTGTTTGGCCACCTGTTTCCGGAGACCGAGCGGGCACTGACCACGGTGAACGAGGGGCCGGAGCACAACCTCCTGCCTCGTGCCCTGGGTAATACCGATGCTCGGATCGCGGTGGGAAAACCGGTCACACCGGCCTTTCTGTTTGCGGCTCTGATGTGGCCGCCAGTCCGTCACCGGGTCCGTCAGCTGGAGGCCGACGGGGCGTCGGACCTGGAGGCCTTGCAGGAGGCGGGACAGGTGATGGTGGAGCGCCAGGCGCGGTGCGTGGCCTTTCCCCGACGCTTCAGTGCCCAGTCGCGCGAGATCTGGGCCATGCAGGCGCGCCTGCCCCGCCGGGGTGGCAAGCGTCCCGCACGCCTGTTCGAACATCCCCGTTTTCGCGCCGCCTATGATTTTCTGTTGTTGCGCCACGAGGCGGGCGAAGAGGGGCTGGACGAATTGTGTGACTGGTGGACAAAATTCCAGGAATCCGATCACGCGGATCAACCGACGCTGCGCCCTGCCTCGGACACTGCCCACTCCAGGCGTCGGCGTCCTCGTAAGCGTCGCCGGACCGGATCGAGCACGCCGCCGCCTGTCGATCCTGCATGAGCCACGGTCCGTGGCGTGGCGACAGGGTGGTGGTCTATATCGGCTTGGGGAGTAACCTGAGCGACCCCCCGGCACAGCTGTATCGGGCCCGTCGGGCGCTGGCTGCGCTAGCGGATTCCCGGTTGCTGGCCTGCTCCCGCCTGTACCGGAGTCGCCCCCTGGGGCCTGTTGTACAACCCGATTTTACCAACGCCGTGGTGGCCCTGGAGACGACCATGGTGCCGCTGGACCTGCTCGATGCACTACAGGCCATCGAACAGGACCAGGGCAGGGTGCGGGTCGCGCAGCGCTGGGGACCTCGTACCCTGGACCTGGACATAGTGCTCTACGCGGGACAGGTGATTGACCTGCCGCGCCTGCAGGTGCCCCACCCGGGACTGCCTGAGCGCAATTTTGTCCTGTATCCTTTGCATGACATCGCCCCTGAACTGGTCATTCCGGGGCAGGGACCTTTGGCTGTGCTGTTGCAGCATTGCCCGCGCACGGGGCTGGAACAACAACAGGGTGCCGATCACTGCATCCCAGGCCTTGAATCCCGGGTAGGTGGCGGGTGCGCTGTGTGGAAACCGTAACGAATGAGCAACCGCCAAGCAGTGCCTGATTTCATTGTGGTCGAAGGTCCGATTGGCGTGGGCAAGACCACGCTGGCCCGACGTCTTGCCGAGCGTTTCGGCACCGAAGCGTTGCTCGAAACAGCGGAAGAAAATCCGTTTTTGGCGCGTTTCTATCAGTCACCACGTACGGCCGCCCTGCAGACCCAGCTGTTCTTCCTGTTTCAACGGGCGCAACAGGTGCAGGCTCTGCGCCAGGCGGATCTGTTCCGGCCGATGCGGGTGGCGGATTTTCTCATGGAAAAGGATCGCCTGTTCGCGCGTCTGACGCTGGATGACGATGAATACCGCCTCTATGAGCAGGTCTATGTGCACCTGACCATCGATGCCCCGCGCCCCGATCTGGTGATCTATCTGCAGGCACCGATCGAGGTCCTGCAGGCGCGCATCGCACGCCGTGCACGCGCAGGGGAATACCACATCGATGCGGCCTACCTGGCGCGGGTGGGCGAGGCCTATCTGCAGTTTTTTCATCACTATGTCGATGCACCACTGCTGATCGTCAATGCAGCAGAGCTGGATTTTGCCCACAATGACGCCGATTATGAGCAACTCCTGACCCAGATCTGCCGGATACGCAGAGGCCGTCATTATTTCAATCCGTTACCGGTAAGCCTATGAGTGCACAGAGCGAAATCACCCGGATCACCCTGTCTACCCTGCGCAAACACAAGCGTGCGGATGAGAAATTCACCTGTTTGACGGCGTATGACGCGAGTTTTGCCGCTCTGCTCGATGAGGCCGGGGTGGACGTGCTGTTGGTGGGGGACTCACTGGGCATGGTAGTGCAGGGCCACGAGACCACGGTGTCGGTGACGCTCGAGGACATGGTCTACCACACCCGGCTGGTCAGCACAGGGGCACGCCGGGCGCTGATCATGGCTGATCTGCCGTTCATGAGTTACGCCAGTCCGCAACAGGCGCTGGACAGCGCGGCGCGGCTGATGCGCGAGGGGGGGGCCCATATGGTCAAGCTCGAGGCCACCGGCCCGACGCTGGACGTGGTCGCGGCGTTGGCGAGCCACAGCATTCCTGTGTGTGCCCATCTGGGCCTGTCGCCGCAGGCCGTGCACAAACTAGGTGGCTACCGGGTCCAGGGACGCGGCGAGGCCGCGGCCGCAGCCATGTTGAGCGATGCGCAGGCCATGGTGGCGGCGGGGGCGGATATCCTGCTGCTCGAGTGCGTGCCAGCGGCGCTCGGTGCGACCATCACCCAGCATGTCGACATCCCGGTCATCGGCATTGGCGCCGGGCCGGCCTGCGACGCCCAGATCCTGGTGCTCTATGACCTGTTGGGCGTGACCCGGGGCCACCGGCCGCGGTTTTCCAAGGATTTCATGGCCGAAGCTGGCACGGGTATCGATAGGGCAGTACGGTGCTATATCGACGCGGTCAAGGCGGGGCGATTCCCGGGCCCGGAACACGGCTTCGAGTAAACACCCGAAGCCGGCCCGGCGTCAGGTATAATGCCGCCTTTGACATGGGCGGGCGAATTTTCGGGTGCAAACGGTCACGGCAATTACTGAACTGCGGCGCCAGCGCGCGCGCTGGCGTACTGATGCGGTGCGGGTGGGTTTTGTACCGACCATGGGTAATCTGCACGCCGGTCACCTGCGCCTGGTGGAAATGGCGCGGGCGTGGGCCGATCGCGTGGTGGTCAGTGTGTTCGTCAATCCGCTGCAATTCGGTGCCGGTGAGGATTTTGCGACCTACCCGCGTACGCTGGAGCGGGACAGTGCCCGATTGCAGGCCCGGGGTGTCGATCTGCTGTTCAACCCGCAGGCGCAGGCACTGTACCCGCACGGTTGTGCGGCGGCGACCCGGGTTGATGTACCGGAGCTGTCCGCGCTCCTGTGCGGGGCCTCGCGGCCGGGTTTTTTCGTCGGTGTGGCCACTGTCGTGTGCACATTGTTCAACCTGGTACAGCCCGACCGGGCGTTTTTCGGAGAAAAGGACTTTCAGCAGTTGCTGGTGATCCGGCGTATGGTCCAGGATCTGGCCCTGCCGGTCGAGGTGTGTGCCGTGCCGACGGTGCGTGAAGACGATGGCTTGGCCATGAGTTCACGCAATGCCTATCTCAGTGAGGCGCAGCGTCGCCAGGCGCCCGCCCTGTACCAGGTGCTGTGTGCTGCCCGTGCGCGCATTCTGGCCGGTGAGCGTGATATTGCCGCGATTGAAACGGCGGCCCGCACGGCGTTGATAGCGGCGGGCCTGCGTCCGGATTATTTCTGCCTGCGGCGTATCGAGGACCTGTGCGTGCCGGAACTGCCGGATGATGAGAACCCGCAGGGCTGGGTACTATTGGCTGCCGCGTGGCTGGGCCGTGCGCGTTTGATCGACAATCTGCGCATCGGCTGACACGCAAGGGGGCGCTGGTTTGAGCCCCGGGCGGGGAATCCTCATACTGGCCATAGTCGGTTTCGTTGTTGAGAATGAGAGCAGGATGGTGACACCATGCAGACCTTTATGCTGAAAGCCAAATTACACCGTGCGTGCGTGACCCATGCCGAGCTGGACTACGAGGGTTCGTGTGCCATCGATGCACACCTGCTCGATACGGCTGGTATCCGGGAATACGAGCAAATCCATATTTATAATGTCGATAATGGGGAACGTTTCACCACCTATGCCATCCGCGCGCAGGCGCATTCGGGCATCATTTCGGTCAACGGTGCGGCGGCGCACAAGGCGGCACAGGGTGATCGGGTGATCATCTGCGCCTATGCGGGCTTAAGCGCACAGGAGCAGGCCGCACACCGGCCCAGGCTGGTCTATGTGGATGCGGACAATCGTATCAGTCATACCGGCACGGCGATTCCCGAGCAGGTCGCCTAGGCGCTTGTCGGGTGGAGGCAGGGCATTGTCGCATCGCTTTTCGCTCTGCCCTCACCGGGCCTGATTCAGGCATCGCGGGGTGGCCCCGACATCGCCGGTGGTGTTGCACCTATCCGGTGTTGCGCATGCCAGCGGCAATGGCATTGATGCTGCGCAGCAGTGGGTCCAGACAGCTGTTGCGCTCATCGTCGCTGAGCCGTGGGTCCCGGTAGCGCTTGAGCAGGGTGAGCTGGATGTGATTGAGGGAGTCCAGGTAGGGATCACGGCGGGTCAGTGAGAGTGCCAGGGCGGGGTTTTCCGCTAACAGGCTTGTGTTACCAGTCACGGCAAGGATCTCCTGCACGGTGCGTTCGTATTCGCCGTGTATCAGGGCGTTGACTTGCCGGGCAACGTCCTGGTCCTGCACCAGTTGGGTATACTCGTCGGCAATGTGCATATCCGCCTTGGACAAGGACATCTGGGTATTGCTCAGCAGGGCACGGAAGAAGGGCCATTCGCGGTACATGGTTTGCAGCGTGCCTAGGCGTTGCGGATCTCCGGCATGCCACATGGTCAGCGCGGTGCCGATGCCATACCATGCGGGAAGCGTGTTGCGGGATTGCGCCCAACCAAAGACCCAGGCGATGGCGCGTACCGAGGATTTGGAGCGATCGCCTTTATTCCGGTGAGAGGGCCGTGAACCGATGTTGAGCAGACCGATCTCGCTCACCGGCGTCCCCTCATAGAAATAATCAAGGAAACCGGGCGTGTGATCGGTCAGGGTGCGATAGCATTCCTCGCCGCTGCGTGCCAATGTGTGCATGGTCGCGGTGTGATCGACGTGGTCGTGTGGCAGGATCTGAATCAGACCGCCGCTGGCCTTGAGCAAGCCGGTGATGCCCATGGACAGCTCGTAGATTGCGGTCTCGATATTGCTGTACTTGTAGGACAGCACCTCCCCCTGTTCGGTAAACTTGATCTGACCGTGTACCGTGCCGCGTGGCTGGGCCAGGATGGCTTCGTGGGTCGGCCCGCCACCGCGGCCCACGGTACCACCACGGCCATGGAACAGCCGGCACTCGATGCCGCGCTCATCGGTCAGTGCGGTGATCTGTTTTTGTGCCTCATACAGATTCCAGGTCGAGGCCAGGATGCCGCCGTCCTTGCAGGAATCGGAGTAACCCAGCATCACTTCCTGCAGCTTACCTGAGGCATTGAGTAGCTCTGCGTAGTTGGGATTGTCCAGCAGGGAGCGCATCACCGGCTCGATATGGGCGAGATCTTCGATGGTCTCGAACAGGGGGGAGGCACGCAGGTGACAGTACCAGCCATTGTCCCGGCGCCCCATCAGTCCGACGAGCCAACCCAGCCACATGACTTCCATGACATTGCTGGCGGCATGGGTCATGGAGATGACATAGGTGCCAAACGCCCGAGCGCTGATTTCATTGCGCATGGCCGAGACGACCTCGAAGACTTCCAGTGTCTCGCGGGTGGCCTCGCTGAGGCGGGTCTTGTCCACGATCGGGCGTTCGCCGGCCAGCAGATCGCCGAGGGTTGCCAGACGGGCAGTTTCATCGAGTGCGGTGTAGTCGATGCCGCGCAGCGCGCGTAACAGTTCAGTGACGGCCTCGACGTGACGGGTCGATTCCTGGCGCAGGTCGAGGTGCATCAGGAAAAAACCGCAGGTCTCGACCAGTCGGATCAGGTCTCTGATCCGGCCCTCGGCAATCAGGTGATCACCATGGCTGTGCAGCGATGCGCGTATGACACTGAGGTCTTCGAGCAGTTCCTGTTCCGAGCGATAGGCCGCCTCGCAGCGCTCGGGGGCACGTCCGTCGAGCCGTGCCTCGACCGCGCGCAGATTGCAGCTCAGTCGATGGCGCATGATATAGAGCTTGCGCCGGTAGGGCTCGGCGCTGAAGCGTTCCGGGCGCAGGGCGAAGGTCTCCGGAAAGGTGGCCTCGTCGCGCTTGAGGTTGGCGAGAAACGCAACCGAGGGCTGACACAATTGACTGGAGTGTGTCAGGATGTGACTCAGGCCAGTGATCCCGGTGAGGTATTCGCGCAAGGCTTCACGCGCCTGGAGGCGTAGAGCCATGACGGTGGTGTGGGGTTTGACATTGGGGTTGCCGTCGCGGTCACCGCCGATCCAGGAGCCAAAGCGCAGGAAGCTCGGCACCCGGATGCCGTGGTCTTCGCCGTAGATACGGTGCAGGGCACGTTCCAGGCTGCGGTAGGTCTCGGGGATGGCGCGAAACAGGCTGGTGCGAAAGTAGAACAGGCCGTTTTTAATCTCATCGCGCACATCGGGCCGCGCATAGCGCACCTCATCGGTGCGGTAGAGTATCTGGATCTCAGTCTCCAGTGCCCGGGCGATTTCCTCGCGGGCTTCCCGACCCAGCCGGGGATCATTGAGCTTTTCGCTGGTCAAAAAGATGCGCCGCAGGGCCTCCATGACGGTACGACGTTTAGCCTCGGTGGGATGCGCAGTGATGACCGGCATGTAGGCGAGGCGATCGAGCAGGTACTGGAGTTGTTCAGGGGTCGTGTGTTGATTGCAGAACTCGCGCAATGTGGCGTCGAAAGAACCGGTCCACAGAGGAATGCCGCTGTGGTACATGCGCCGGCGGAGACGATGTTGATAGGCCTCCTCGGCGATATTGACCAGGCTGAAATACAGGCTGAATGCCCGCACCACATGCATACTGGTGTCCGGGTCGAGGGTGTCAACCAAGTGAGTGAGTCGGCGGCGTTTGCGGTTGTTTTCCTGTTTGCGCAGACTGATATAGCCCTTGCGCAGGGTCTCGACGGCAGCAAAGACACGCTCACCAGCCTGTTCGCGAAGGATGTTGCCTAAAATGTTGCCAAAGAGTTTGACTCTGGCACGCAGTTGTTTGTCGCTGATCGAGCGTGTCATAGATTGATTCACACGTATCCGTCGGGTAAAAATAGATAAAAACCTCGCACCGGCTTTTTTATGGGGTGTCGCTGTTTTGTCCCCTCCCGTTGCAGGGACCCGGCATTATAACCCACCGCAGTGGGGGTATGCCTAGATTGACAAACGCGAACTTATCCGGGTGTTTTTGCGGAACAATCATCGCCGGATACACTCTATGATCTACCGGTGCCTGTGTTACGGTCACCATACGCTTGGCGTTGCAGGTTCGCGTCCAGGAGATTGTTGAATTCAGGGAGCCGTTCTCCCACCAGTGCAGTAAGCCTCATCCTCAGTCCAGTCACTGCCTGACAATGTGTGCGGGGCGATGAACTCACGCCTCGCATGAGTCATGCATAACACGCAAGGAAAAACGCCATGTCCTTATCAACACCTGTAGCGCAAGCACCCCTTAGCGAGTCGGACGCCTGGCAGGTCCTGGGCGCCCATCAGCACACGCTGGCGAAGACCTCTCTGCGCGCGCTGTTTGAACAGGAGCCGGAGCGCTTCGAGCGTTTCAGTCTGCGCTTCGATGATCTGTTGCTGGATTATTCCAAGAACCTGATTACGCAAGAGACCCTGTCCGGACTGTTCGACCTCGCCGAGGCCGCCGACCTGGAGGTATGGAGAGGGCGCATGTTCGAGGGCCAGGCGATCAATTTCACCGAACAGCGCCCGGTCCTGCATGTGGCGCTGCGCAATCGCAGCAATCGTCCCATTCTGGTTCAGGGCAGGGACGTGATGCCTGCCGTCAATGCCGTGCTCGAGCAGATGCGGACATTCACCGAGGCCGTGCGTAACGGACACTGGAAGGGACATACCGGGGAGGCGATTACCGATGTGGTCAATATTGGTATCGGTGGCTCTGACTTGGGGCCACTCATGGTCTGCGAGGCCCTCAAACCGTATGCCAAACCGGGTCTGCGTGCACATTTTGTATCCAATATAGATGCCACCCATATTGCAGAGACCCTCAAGTCATTGCGCCCAGAGACGACGTTGTTTGTCATCGCCTCCAAGACCTTTACCACCCAGGAGACACTGACCAATGCGGCGACAGCGCGGCAGTGGTTGCTTGCTGCACTCGGTGATCAGGGCGCAGTGGCACGCCATTTTGTCGCGATATCGACCAATCGTGAGGAGGTAGTGCGCTTTGGCATCGACCCGGCGAACATGTTCGAGTTCTGGGATTGGGTGGGGGGGCGTTATTCACTGTGGTCGGCGATAGGTCTGCCGATCGCCCTGTTCATCGGGATGGCGGGTTTCGAGGAATTACTGAGTGGTGCACACGCCATGGACGAGCATTTTCGCAGTGCACCGCTGGCGCAGAACATGCCGGTTATCATGGGTCTGCTGGGGGTCTGGTACACGAATTTCTTTGCGGCACAGACGCACGCTATCCTGCCATATGATCAGTATTTGCAGTATTTCCCGCGTTATTTTCAGCAAGGTGATATGGAGAGCAATGGCAAGCGGGTCGATCGTGCGGGTGAGCCGGTGGACTATGCGAGCGGCCCGGTGATCTGGGGTGCGCCGGGCACCAACGGTCAGCATGCCTTTTTCCAGTTGCTGCACCAGGGCACGCGGTTTATCCCGGCCGATTTTATCGCCCCGCTGGCAAGCCACAACCCGTTGGGTGAGCATCACCAGATCCTGCTGGCCAATTGTTTCGCTCAGACCGAGGCCTTGATGAAGGGCAAGACGGCCGATGAGGTGCGTGCGGAACTCACCGCGCAAGGCCTGCACGGTGAGGCCCTGGAGCGCTTGGTGCCCTATAAGGTTTGTCCGGGAAATCGGCCGACCAATACCCTGCTGTTGTCCCGGATCACCCCCCACTCCCTGGGGATGCTGATCGCACTCTACGAGCACAAGATCTTTGTTCAGGGTGTGATTTGGCGCATCAACTCTTTTGACCAATGGGGCGTGGAACTGGGCAAACAACTGGCCCGAGGTATCCTGCCGGAGCTCCAGACCGGTGGGCCGGTCACGGGACATGATACGTCGACCAATGGACTCATCAATTATTATCTGGATCACCCCAAGGGGCATGAAGACGGGGAATGAGAGGCCAGGATAAGTCCGCAAGGAAAGGACCGGTGGGTGCGGCGCAGAGGGGCGCTTGCACCCACCGGGAGAGATGGTAGCCGAGGTCGGAGTCGAACCGACACGCCCGAAGGCACAGCATTTTGAGTGCTGCGTGTCTACCAGTTCCACCACTCGGCCAGCACTGTCCCGCCCTTTCGCCATCCGGGAATATGGACGGGACAAGGGCGCCATTATAGAGAAGCGCCGGGTTTTGGCAAAGCCTGCTTTTTAACACCGGTTTTAATGCGGCGGGTGGACAGGGTGCCGGTGGGTATTATCTGCTACTATCTGCGCGCCATGCGACTGAGCGATTTTCATTTCGACTTGCCCCCCACCCTCATTGCTCAGCAACCGAAACCGGAACGCACGGCGAGCCGTTTGCTGGTGGTGGAGGAAGCGCAGCGCAGCTACAGGGATCGCGTTTTCTCCGAGTTGCCCACCTTGCTGGCCCCTGGCGATCTGCTGGTCTTTAATGACACCCGCGTGATTCCAGCCCGTGTGTTCGGGCGTAAGCCTACCGGTGGGCAGGTGGAGATCATGGTCGAGCGCATTCTTGACGCAACGACCGTGCTGGCCCAGGTGCGGGCGAGTAAGCCGCTGCGCGCCGGAGGGCAGGTAGTGTTGGAGGATGGCACGCTTGTCGAGGTGCTCGATCGCGACGGGGCCTGGCACCACCTGCGTTTCCAGGGTGAGCGCTCGGTGAGTGTGGTGCTCGATGCGATCGGTCACATGCCCTTGCCACCTTACATCCATCGTGCCGACGGGGGGACGGACC
Source organism: uncultured Chromatiales bacterium (assembly GCA_964561765.1). Classification (GTDB taxonomy): domain Bacteria; phylum Pseudomonadota; class Gammaproteobacteria; order DATFLL01; family DATFLL01; genus CAZLQI01. Next base: position 45,358 of record CAZLQI010000015.1, on the reverse strand, counting down.
GGGAACGCTACCAGACTGTGTACGCGCGCCGTGCAGGGGCGGTGGCGGCACCGACGGCAGGGCTGCATTTCGATGCACCCCTGCTGGCCCGGTTGACCGAACAAGGTGTGGACAGTGCCTTTGTGACCCTGCATGTCGGAGCGGGAACCTTTCAGCCAGTGCGCGAGCAGGATATCACCCGCCACCACATGCACAGTGAGTGGTGTGAGGTGGGTGCGGCGGTGTGCGAGCAGATTGCCGCGACGCATGCGCGCGGAGGGCGGGTGGTGGCAGTGGGTACCACGGCGGTGCGCAGCCTGGAGACGGCTGCATGCGGCGGCGCACTTACCCCGTTTCGTGGCGAAACCGATATCTTTATTTACCCGGGTTTTCACTTCAGTGTGGTCGATGCCTTGATCACCAATTTTCATTTGCCTGGGTCGAGCCTGCTTATGCTGGTCTGCGCCTTTGCCGGTTATGTGCCGGTGATGCGGGCCTACCGTCACGCGGTGAGCGGGCGTTACCGGTTTTTCAGTTATGGTGACGCCATGTGGGTGTCCCGAAAACCGCTGGGCAAGGAGTGAGGCATGCGCTGCGGGCGGGATGAGTTGAACGATGAAATTTGACGTCCTCAATACAGACCGCAATGCCCGGCGAGGGCGCATGGTGTTTCCGCGCGCTACGGTGCAGACCCCGGCCTTCATGCCGGTGGGGACTTATGGCGCGGTCAAGGCCATGACCCCGGAGGAGGTGCGCGAACTGGGTGCCGAGATCATCCTCGGCAATACCTTTCATCTCATGCTGCGCCCCGGCACCGGGGTGATCGCCGCCCATGGAGATCTGCATGACTTCATGCACTGGGAGGGGCCGATCCTGACCGACTCGGGTGGTTTTCAGGTGTGGAGTCTGGGTGCGTTGCGTAAAATCACCGAGGCGGGGGTGACCTTTGCCTCGCCGGTAGATGGTCGCCGCGTGTTCATGGGACCGGAGGAGTCCATGGCCGTACAACGGGCGTTGGGTTCGGACATCGTGATGATCTTCGACGAGTGCACCCCCTATCCGGCCACCGAGACCGAGGCACGGGCCTCGATGGCACTGTCTCTGCGCTGGGCCGCACGCAGCAAGCAGGCCCATGCCGACAACCCCTCGGCCCTGTTTGGCATTGTGCAGGGCGGTATGTACCCGGCCCTGCGCGCCGAGTCCCTGGCCGGGTTGTGCGACATTGGTTTTGACGGCTACGCCATCGGTGGCCTGTCGGTAGGCGAGCCAAAGGCGGACATGTTTGGCGTACTCGAGACGCTGGCACCGGCGATGCCGGTTGACCGGCCACGTTATCTGATGGGGGTCGGTACACCCGAGGACATCGTCGAGGCTGTACGTCGGGGGGTGGACATGTTTGACTGTGTGCTGCCCACACGCAACGCCCGCAATGGGCACCTGTTCACCAGCGAGGGGGTGGTGCGTATTCGCAACAGCCGCTTCCGGGCCGATCCCCGAGCGTTGGATCCCCGCTGTGAGTGTTATACCTGCCGACATTACAGTCGTGCCTATCTGCGCCATCTGGACAAAACCGGTGAGATGCTCGGTGCCAGACTGAATACGCTGCATAACCTTTTTTATTATCAGCAGCTTATGCGTGAGTTGCGCGCTGCCATCGAGACGGGTTCACTGGCGGACTATGTGAGTGAATTTTATGCCAGACGCGCGCAAGGCCACCCGCCTGTGTCATAATACCAACCTTTGCACGTCTTACCCTGTTAAAAAAAGGAACCCTTGATGAGCTTCTTTACCTCCGTTATAGCCGGAACGGGCCAGTCTGCGGGCCAGACGCCCAATATGTTGTCCGCCCTGCTACCGTTTATTATTCTCTTTGCCGTGTTCTACTTTTTGCTGATCCGGCCGCAATCCAGGCGTACCAAGGAGCATAAAAAACTGGTCGAAGCCGTGTCCAAGGGAGATGAAATCGCCACCAACGGTGGTCTGATGGGCAAGATCACTGCGGTCAATGATCAATATGTGACGATGGAACTGGCCGAAGGTGTTCAGGTCAAACTGCAAAGGCAGGCGATCAGCACCGTGTTGCCCAAGGGCACGATCAAGTCCATCTGACACACTCAATGACGTATCGGACCGGGGACCCCCGTCGGCTATGCAGCCGGGCGTGGTTGTGCCCTGAGTCCAGGACCCGGAACCATGATCAACCAGTATCCGCTTTGGAAATACCTGCTGATTCTTTTTGTCATCTTTATTGGCATTCTCTACGCCTTGCCGAATATCTACGGGGATGACCCGGCCATTCAGGTGACCACTTCGCGGGCGACGGTCAATGAAGCGACCTTGACGCGGGTCGAAGGGTTGCTCGCCGAGGCGCACATCCCTGTCAAGCAGGTGGCATTGAACGAGAGGCAGGACACGCTCCTGATCCGCTTCAAACGGGTCGAGGCCCAGCTCAAGGCCAAGACCGTCATCGACAGTGGGCTTGGCAATAAGTATATCATTGCCCTGAACATGGCCTCAGCGGCACCGCACTGGCTCAAGGCGATTAACGCGCGGCCCATGTATCTCGGTCTGGATCTGCGCGGTGGTCTGCACTTTCTGATGCAGGTGGATATGCATGCCGCCGTGGACAAGGAGCTGGACCGCTACGTCAGCGAGTTTCGCATCGTGCTGCGCAAGGCCAATATTCGCTACCGCTCCATCCTGCGCGAAAAGGACGAGGTACGTGTACGCTTCCCTTCCGCGGCACAGCGTGATCAGGCTGAGGCGAAGCTGCACAGTCAATACCGCGACTTTATCTTCAATCAGACCAATCAGGATGGCGAGTATTATCTGATCGGCACCTTTACTGCGGCCAAGATACGCGAGGCGAAGAAAAACGCCGTGCAGCAGAACATCACGACGCTGCGCAATCGTGTCAATGAGCTCGGTGTGGCCGAGCCCATTATCCAGCAGGAAGGAAACAACCGTATCGTTGTCGAGCTGCCTGGTATCCAGGACAGTGCCCATGCCAAGCAGATTATCGGCGCTACGGCGACGTTGGAATTTCATATGGTCGATGTCGAGCACAGCCTTCAGGATGCGCTGGCGGGGCGGGTGCCGCCGACATCGCGGGTGTATTACGAACGTAATGGTAATCCGGTTCTGCTCAGGAAGCGGGTTATCATCACTGGCGATCAGATTACCGATGCCTCTTCCGGTTTTGATCAACAGTCCGGTCAACCGTCGGTCAATATCAGCCTCGACGGTACCGGCGCACGCATCATGGCCCGGACCACACAAGAGAATTTGCAAAAGCCGATGGCGGTGGTGTTTATCGAGCAGAAAACACTGACCAAGATGGTAAAGGGCAAGAAAGTAGAGGTGCCGGAGAAGATCGAGAAGGTGATTAATGTCGCCACCATCCAGTCGGTATTCAGCCGGCGCTTCCAGATTACCGGGTTGTCGAGTCCGCGCGGGGCGCATGACCTGGCCTTGCTGCTGCGAGCGGGTGCCCTGGCGGCGCCCATGCGCATTATCGAGGAACGCACCATCGGTCCCAGCCTGGGTCAGCAGAACATCAATGCAGGTATCAAGTCGGTCGTGATCGGCTTCCTGCTGGTACTGGTGTTTATGGGGTTGTACTACAAGGCCTTCGGTATGGTGGCCAATGTGGCACTGACCTTCAACCTGGTGATCATTATGGCCGTTTTGTCCATGCTCCAGGCCACCCTGACGCTACCGGGTATTGCCGGTATCGTGCTGACGGTGGGCATGTCGGTGGATGCCAATGTACTTATCTTTGAACGTATTCGTGAAGAGTTGCGCAACGGCAATACACCTCAGGCCAGTATTCATGCGGGTTATGAGAAGGCGTTTGGCACTATCGCGGATGCCAATGTGACCACCTTTATCGCCGCTATCGTGCTGTATGCCTTTGGTACCGGGCCAGTTCAGGGCTTTGCAGTGACCCTGTCGATCGGCATTGCCACATCGATGTTCACGGCCATTATGGGTACCCGGGCCATCACCAACCTGATCTACGGCGGCCGACGGCTGAAGACCGTTTCCATCTGAGGGAAGACCATGGAGTTTTTCAAGAAAACGACGAACATCGATTTCATCGGCAAACGCAAACTGGCCTTTGCCGTGTCGTTGACGCTGATTGTGATCTCCCTGGTGTCACTCTCGGTGCGGGGGTTGAATTTTGGTCTGGATTTCACCGGCGGTACGCTTATCGAGATTGGCTATCCCAAGAGTGTGGATCTGGTCGGGGTCCGTGGGGCCTTGGCCAAGGCCGGGTTCAACAATGCCGTGGTGCAGCACTTTGGCACCACGAAAGACGTACTGGTGCGTATCGCGCCGCGCAAGGATTACAGCAGTGCCCAGATTGGTGACAAGGTGATCCAGGTCCTGCGTGCGGCCAGTGGCGAGGACATTCAGATGCGCCGCCAGGAGTTTGTCGGGCCGCAGGTGGGTAACGAACTCAAGGAGGAGGGTGGTATTGCTATGTTGATCGCCCTGGCCTGTATCCTGGTCTATGTGGCCTTGCGCTTCGAGTACCGCCTGGCCCTGGGGGCGGTGATTGCCTTGGCACACGATACCATCATGACCGTCGGTGCGTTTTCTTTGTTTCAGTGGAACTTTAACCTGACGGTGTTGGCCGCGGTTCTGGCGGTGATTGGTTACTCACTCAATGACACCATTGTCGTCTTCGATCGCATTCGCGAGAATTTTCGTAAAATGCGCAAGGGCTCGCCGCAGGACATCATGAACACGTCCATCAACCAGACCCTGTCACGGACCTTGATGACCTCGGGCACGACGCTGCTAGTGCTGATTGCCCTGTTTATCTGGGGTGGTGCGATGTTGCACGGTTTTGCGGTTGCCCTGATCCTGGGTATCGTGACGGGCACCTACTCGTCTATCTACGTGGCCTCGGCGCTGGCGCTGGTCCTGGGAATTAATAAGACCGATCTGATGCCGGTGAGGAAGGAAGGTGCAGAAATCGATACCCGGCCCTGAGTGTGGACGATGCCGAGTTCGAGGATGAGCCCGTTCACTTCGTGATCGCCCACGGGACCGCCCTCCAGGGAATAGACAGGGCTGACGATGCCGGCGATCCAGAATCCCCAATAGGCGCAGCACAATAACCGGCGCAGCCATAGCGGTAAACGGCCACGGGGGGTACGAACAGAGTGACTATGCCCTTTCTCATCGATGTCCTCCTTGGTGTCGCCCTGTGGGATCTCTGGACATCATGCCTGGATTTTCCAAATTGACGAATTTTTAATATTTTTTAAACAAATGATCAAACCGACAGATGCGCATGGCAGCGTAGTGAGCGTATACGGGTGAGATTGACGGGGCAGTGCAGGGATCAGGCCATGAGGCGCTCGCGCTCTATCAGGAAAGTCACGACATCATGACTGCGGGCGGTACGCAGGGGGCATGCCGGCGTTGTCGTGTGAGTGGCCGACGAGGCGTGGGGGTCGATGCCGGGGGGATCGATGGAGAGGATCTCCATGGCGTGGGGGTGTGATCGCTGATAGGCAACGTGGCTGACCAGTTCATACAGACCCTCTAGGCTGTCACGCATGGCTATTTCCAGGGCCAGTGTCTGTTGCGGCTTGACTGCAGGTGCTGTGGTCTGCGGGCGGGCGGGTAAGGCCATGCGAGGTGTCCATGCTCAGGGTTCGTAGTGTCAACCGCTATAGCGGCCAGAGACCATGAAGCTTGAGGGGACGGTCGCAGCGGAGCAGCCCGGTTTAGCCCTGGCGCAGCGCCTCGCTGAGATGGGGCTGGATCTGCTGGAGCATGGCCTTGAACAGTTTGGGTGGCGCCGCGACGATATTGCCGGTCTCCATGAAACGATGAGCACCGGCGAAATCGCTCACCAGGCCCCCGGCCTCCTGTATCAGCAGGACGCCGGCTGCCATATCCCAGGGACTGAGGCCGATCTCCCAGAAACCATCGAGGCGTCCCGCCGCTACATAGGCGAGGTCGAGGGCGGCCGAACCGGGCCGGCGTATACCGGCGGCCATGGGGAACAGGGCGCGAAAGGTGTCCAGATAGGCGTCCAGGTGTTGTTGCTGTTTGAAGGGGAAACCCGTGCCGAGCAGCGCGCCTTCCAGTCCCTTGCGGCTGCTGACACGGATACGCTTGCCGTCGAGCTGGGCGCCTTCCCCCCGGCTGGCCGTGAACAGTTCCTGGCGCAACGGATCGTAGATGACCCCCTGCTCAAGGCGGCCCTTGTTGCGCAGGGCAATGGAGACGGCAAACTGAGGGAAGCGGTGGAGGAAGTTGGTGGTACCGTCCAGCGGGTCGATGACCCACTCGAAGTCGCTTTCACCCTGATGGCCGCTTTCCTCGGCCAGGATGGAGTGATGCGGGTAGGCTCGATGAATGACCTGGATGATTTCCGCCTCGGCCCGCCGGTCTACCTCGGTGACGAAGTCGTTATGGGCCTTGGCCTCGATGTCCAGCGTATCAATGCGCTCCAGGGCGCGGACGATCACGTTGCCCGCACGACGGGCGGCATTGACGGCGATGTTGAGCAACGGATGCACAGCGGTGACTCCTTTTAAAAGATGTGTGGCCGGTACGTTGCCTGAGGCAAAATCCTGACCTTCAGGACGCTAGCCTCCCCGGCGGCATCCTGGGCCAACATCGCTGCCCGTGCCACGGGTGAACGCTGTCCCGGTACCGCCAGGGCTGCGTATTTTAACAGGCTGGGCGAAAAAAGCAGCCACGGAATCGAGTGATGATGCAATGGTGGTAAGATGTGGTGCCGTACCCCGGACCCTTCTTCAACGACTCGGACCTGGACGTGATTCTGGCATGCATCAAGGCAATGACAATCTACGGGTGATACTGGTGGGTACGACTCATCCGGGTAATATCGGCGCGGCCGCACGGGCGATGAAGAACATGTGTCTGTCGCGCCTGCGCCTTGTGCAACCGGTGCATTTCCCGCACGCTGAGGCTACGGCCCGGGCCTCCGGTGCCGATGATGTGCTGGCGCGGGCCGAGTGCTATGCGGATTTGGCGGCAGCCGTAGCGGATTGTGCCCTGGTGATCGGTGTCAGCGCCCGACAGCGGTCCATTCCCTGGCCATTGCTCGATCCGCGCACGGGTGCACGGCACGCGATTGAAATGGCACGCCTGCAACCCGTGGCACTGGTCTTTGGCCGGGAACATTCAGGATTGACCAATGCCGAGTTGGGACACTGCCAGGCCCTGGTGCATATTCCTGCCAATCCTGAGTACAGCTCCTTGAATCTGGCGGCTGCGGTGCAGATCGTGGCCTACGAACTCCATGTCCTGCTGCTGCAACAGGGGCAGGAGACGGCGGGCGCAGCGACGGCACATGGCCTGCACGCACCATCCCGAGTCGATGCCATCGCCCCGGATCAGCCGTTGGCGACGGCGGGTGAGATGGAGTGTTTCTACACCCATGTCGAGGAGACGCTGATCACGCTGGGGTTTCTCCGCCCAGAGAATCCCCGTCAGTTGATGCGGCGGTTGCGTCGCCTGTTCGGGCGTGCCCGCCCGGACTGCAGGGAGGTCAATATCCTGCGCGGGATGCTCAGTGCGGCACAAAAGGCCGCTCGCGGAGGATTAAGTTGACAATAATGGTCGGAAATACTCTAATTTGAAAATGACAGGTTCGACCGCATGGCGGACTGGAGTGAGTGATGTTCGATCGGATTAGAGAAGACGTACGTTGCGTGTTCGAGCGCGACCCAGCTGCACGCAATGCCTTTGAGGTCGTGACGACCTACCCGGGGGTACATGCCGTCTTATTGCACCGCGCCAGTCATGGTCTGTGGGCGCTGGGACTGAAGTGGCCGGCACGCTTGCTGGCGCTGTTCGCCCGCTGGTTGACCGGTATCGAGATACACCCCGCGGCACACATTGGCCGACGGTTCTTCATCGACCATGGCATGGGGGTGGTGATCGGTGAGACCGCCGAGATTGGTGATGATTGCACGCTCTACCATGGTGTCACACTGGGTGGTACCAGTTGGGAAAAGGGCAAGCGCCATCCCACTCTGGGCAATGATGTCGTGGTCGGCGCCGGTGCCAAGGTGCTCGGGCCGATCCACCTTGGTGAAGGTGTCCGTATCGGTTCGAATGCGGTGGTGGTCAAGGATGTGGCGCCGGGGAACACCGTTGTCGGCATTCCTGGTCGTGTGGTGCAGAAAAAGACGCAAACGCAGCGCCAGCGTGAGGCCATGGCGGAGAAGATGGGTTTTGATGCCTACGGCACTTCACAGGACCTGCCCGATCCGGTGGCGACGGCTATCAATTGCATGCTTGATCACCTCCATGCCGTGGATCAGAAAATGCAAGGGATGTGCACGGCACTGAAGAAACTCGGTGCAGATACCGGCGACATGGCGTTGCCGGAACTGAGTTCGTGCTCGATCGCTGACTCGGACACGAGCGTGACTTCAGTGGATGAATCGAAAGAGCAGCAATAGAAAACGGCGGCATGGGAGAGGCTACCCCGGTGGACGATAACGCGTGAGGCGCATCCAGAGCGGTGGGTGGGTCCGCGGTAGCAGCAGAGAAATAGTTGACTAAATTGCTCGGTTTTGTTACGTTGTTCTCCTCAGTATACATCGGGATTTCACTGACTACTAATATATACGGTGTTTTTGTGGACAGAAATCTGGGCTGACTCTCAGGGTGAAGGATTATGAGGCTGACGACAAAGGGCAGATACGCGGTCACGGCCATGCTGGATCTGGCGCTGCATTACAACAAGGGCTCGATCACACTGGCTGATATCTCTCAACGCCAGGGTATCTCGTTGTCCTATCTGGAGCAGTTGTTCTCCAAGTTGCGCAAGCGCGGTCTGGTGGACAGTGCGCGAGGTCCGGGTGGCGGATACCGACTGAGCCGCCCCGCCCGCGAGATTGCAGTCGTCGAGGTCATCACCGCCGTTGATGAAAAGGTCGACGCAACCCGTTGTGGCGGGCTTGCGAACTGCCAGGACGATGAGCAATGCCTGACGCACGAGCTGTGGATCAGCCTCAGTCGGCAGATCTACGATTTTCTCAACGGGATCAGCCTGGGCACACTGGTGGAACGCCAGGTGGTGCGTGAGGTCTCGGCGCGTCAAGACAGCAAACAGGATCGGGTCAATTCCCAGGTGCAAGAACCTGCAGAGGCCGCCGCCGCGGTGGGCATGCCTATGGTGCACAAACAGGTGCTCTGAACGCATACAGGCCACCCTGGCAATGGAATAAGGCAATGTAGTGCCCTGGTCGATACGCCATGGGCAGAGTGAGTTTGAGTTTCGGAGATGACTATGAATACCCCCATTTACCTGGATTATTCGGCGACCACCCCTGTCGATCCACGCGTCGCGGAGAAGATGTGCCATTACCTGACTCTTGATGGGGTGTTTGGCAATCCGGCTTCGCGCTCACACGCCTTCGGTTGGCAAGCCGAGGAGGCGGTCGAGGTGGCGCGTGCCCAGGTCGGTGCACTGGTCAATGCCGATCCCAAGGAGATCATCTGGACCTCCGGCGCCACCGAGTCGAATAACCTCGCCATCAAGGGCGCGGCGCACTTCTATCAGAAAAAGGGTAAGCACATCATTACCTGCAAGACCGAGCACAAGGCCGTCCTGGATACCTGTCGGCAGCTCGAACGCGAGGGTTTTGAAGTGACCTATCTGGCGCCCGAAGAAAGCGGGTTACTCGACCTGGATACATTCAGGGCAGCCCTGCGCGATGACACTATTCTGGTCTCTTTCATGCACGTCAATAATGAAATCGGTGTCATACAGGACATCGCCGCCATTGGTGAGATTACCCGTGAGCGTGGCATCATTTTCCACGTCGACGCCGCACAGAGCGCCGGCAAGACGTCCATCGACCTTCAGGCCATGAAGGTTGACCTGATGTCTTTCTCCGCGCACAAGGTCTATGGCCCCAAGGGTATGGGAGCGTTGTATGTGCAGCGCAAGCCACGTGTGCGCATCGAGGCCCAGATGCATGGCGGTGGTCATGAGCGTGGTATGCGCTCGGGTACGCTGGCGACCCACCAGATCGTCGGCATGGGTGAGGCCTTTCGTATTGCCGGTGAAGAGATGGCGGCAGAGAGCGCACGTCTTCGCGTGTTGCGTGACCGTCTCTACGCTGGGCTGCGGGATATTGAGGAAGTCTATATCAATGGCGACATGGAACATCGTGTGGCGCATAACCTGAATGTGAGTTTCAACTTTGTCGAAGGTGAATCGCTCATCATGGCACTGAAGGAACTGGCGGTCTCCTCCGGTTCTGCGTGTACTTCGGCGAGTCTGGAACCTTCCTATGTGTTGCGTGCGCTGGGGCGCAATGACGAACTGGCGCATAGCTCCATACGTTTTACAATCGGACGTTTCACCACGGAAGATGAGATTGACTTCACCATCAATTTGTTGCACGAGAAGATCGGCAGGCTGCGTGAATTGTCACCGTTGTGGGATATGTATAAGGAAGGCGTCGATCTGAAATCCGTTCAGTGGGCGGCACACTGAGGCACTACGGTCTACTGACATCTATTGCTGCATATATTCAGTGAGGTAAAACAACATGGCTTATAGCGACAAGGTTTTGGACCACTACGAAAACCCGCGCAATGTCGGCACCATGAACAAGGATGATGGCGCGGTGGGTACCGGTATGGTGGGAGCGCCAGCCTGCGGTGACGTGATGCGTTTGCAGATCAGGGTCAACGGCCAGGGCGTCATCGAGGACGCGAAGTTCAAGACCTATGGTTGTGGCTCAGCCATTGCATCGAGCTCGTTGCTCACCGAGTGGGTCAAGGGCAAGACGCTGGACGAGGCGGGCGCGATCAAGAACACGCAGATTGCCGAGGAGTTGGCCTTGCCACCGGTGAAGATCCACTGCTCGGTGCTGGCCGAGGATGCGATCAAGTCGGCTATTGCCGACTACAAGGGCAAGCAGGATACAACCTTGAACAAGGGAGCACAGATCGCCTGATGTTCGCCATTGCCGAGATGAGATTGAGACTGAAGTCCTGGAGGTATGTGGTATGCCGGTAACCTTGACTGAAGCGGCTGCCGCCCATGTCAAACAGTTCCTCGAAAACCGTGGCAAGGGTGAAGGCCTGCGCCTGGGTGTGCGCTCTTCGGGGTGCTCCGGTATGGCCTATGTCCTGGAGTTTGCCGACAAGATCGAGGACACCGATCAGGTCAACGAATCGCATGGGGTGAAGGTCATTGTCGATCCCAAGAGTATGTTGTATCTGGACGGCACCGAACTGGATTTCGGCACTGAAGGCCTCAACCAGGGTTTCAGGTTCAACAATCCCAATGTCAAGGATGCCTGTGGTTGTGGCGAGAGCTTCAACGTCTGACCATGATGCACGCCGAGTCTACCCCGAAACCGTTCTCGCGGGACCAGTTTGTCCAGAACCATTTTGAGTTGTTCGCTCTGCCGGTGTCGTTTAATCTGGACATCGATCTGCTGGCACAACGTTACCGCGACTTGCAGCGCAGTGTACACCCGGACCGGTATGCCAATGCCCCGGATCGGGAGCGGCGCTTATCGGTGCAGCGCGCTGCGCAGATCAATGAGGCCTATCGGTGCTTGCGCACACCAGCGGCGCGGGCCCGTTATCTGTTGCAGTTACGCGGCGTGGAGTTTGACGATGAGCGCGATACGCACTTCGATTCCGTCTTTCTCATGGAACAGATGGCGTTGCGCGAGGCGCTGGAAAAGGTGCGCGATGCGCACGATCCCATGGCCGACATCGCCGATCTGATGGTCTCGATTCGCGCCCGCAGCCAGTCCATGCTCGATACCCTGCCGGCGCTGTTTGCGACGGACACGGAGGAGGCGCTGCGCCAGGCACGCGAATGTGTGCAGAAGATGCAGTTTCTGCACCGTCTGCAGCAGGAGGCCGATGAGCTGGAAGAGGCGTTGGCCGATTCGTTGTAAGGACGGGCCTGCACACGCCGCAATCCGTCGCGTCCGAATTTGAATCCGCCCGGGTGATGGCATGGACCACGGCCTGGGCTGCTGTTGGAAACGGGATTTTTTAACATGGCATTGTTGCAGATCAGTGAGCCGGGCCAGTCCACGACGCCCCACGCACAACGTCTGGCCGTTGGCATCGATCTGGGTACCACCAACTCTTTGGTGGCCAGCGTGCGCAGCGCCCGGGCAGAAACTCTGCCTGACGCCGAGGGTTGCCACCTGTTGCCCTCGGTCGTCCATTATCGATCACAGGGTGCGCCGCAGGTGGGTGCGAAGGCCAGGTCCAGCGCCATTACCGACCCGCTCAATACCGTGGTTTCCGTCAAGCGGCTGATGGGCCGTGGCGTGGGAGACATCACGTCGTTGGGCGATGAGTTGCCCTACCATTTCGTGTCGACCGACTCCGCCGTGCCCCGCTTGCAGACCGCGGGTGGTGCAGTGAGTGCGGTGGAGGTCTCTGCTGAAATCCTGCGTACCTTGCGCCAGCGTGCGGAGCAGACTCTGGGTGGCGAACTCGGCGGTGCGGTGATCACCGTGCCGGCCTATTTCGACGATGCCCAGCGCCAGGCGACCAAGGACGCCGGTAAACTTGCGGGCCTGAATATATTGCGTCTGCTCAACGAACCCACCGCCGCTGCCGTGGCCTATGGCCTGGATAGCGGCTCAGAGGGCGTACATGCCATCTATGATCTGGGCGGTGGCACTTTTGATATTTCCATTTTGCGTTTGCATAAAGGCGTGTTCGAGGTCCTGTCCACGGGAGGCGATTCGGCCCTGGGTGGTGATGATTTCGATTTGGCGATCGCGCGTTGGCTGATGCACCAGGCGGGGATTGGGCGTGATGCCGACCGCGGCCTGGTGCGCAGTCTGATCCACGAGGCCTGTCGCGCCAAGGAGGCTCTGAGCGAACAGGAACGGGTGAGCGTGCACATCGCGCGCACCGACGGGACAGCCTGGGATGGCGCGCTCACGCGGGCCCAACTCATCCAGATCATCGATCCGCTGATCCGCAAAACCCTGGGACCCTGCCGGCGCGCATTGCGCGATGCCGGTGTGTCTGTGGACGAGGTCCAGGACGTGGTCATGGTCGGAGGCTCCACCCGGGTGCCGCAGGTACGGGCACGGGTCGAGGCGTTTTTTTCCCGTGAACCCCTGGTCAATATCGATCCCGACCGCGTGGTGGCCATCGGTGCGGCAATCCAGGCCGATATCCTGATGGGTAACAGGCCCGACAGCGAGATGCTGCTGCTCGATGTCATCCCGCTGTCGCTGGGCCTGGAAACCATGGGGGGACTGGTGGAAAAGATTATTCCCCGCAACACGACCATCCCGGTTGCCCGGGCCCAGGATTTCACCACCTTCAAGGATGGCCAGACGGCAATGATGGTGCACGTGGTGCAGGGCGAGCGTGACCTGGTCGTGGACAGTCGTTCCCTGGCGCGGTTCACCCTGCAAGGGATCCCTCCCCTGGTGGCAGGGGCGGCACGCATTCGCGTCACCTTCCAGGTCGATGCCGATGGCCTGCTGTCGGTCTCGGCACAGGAACAAACCACCGGGGTGGAGAGTCGCATCGAGGTCAAACCCTCCTATGGTCTGAGCGACACCGAGATCGAGACCATGTTGCGCGACTCGCTGGAACATGCCGAGGGTGATGTCGCCTCGCGCACCCTGCGAGAGCAACAGGTCGAGGCCGAGCGGGCATTGTTGGCGGTGCAGGCGGCATTGGAGGCCGATGGCGCACGGCTGCTCGGGGTCGATGAGCGTGCGGCCATCGAACAGGCGTTGGCAGCGCTGCGTGCGGCCAGCGCGGTCAGTGACGCGCGAGCCATCAAACACGCCATTGCCACACTGGACAAGACCACGACGGAGTTTGCGGCGCGGCGTATGGATGCCAGCATCAAGCAGGCACTGGCGGGTCACACGCTTGAGGAATTCGACTGAGTGCGGTACTCGGGGTCGCCGTGTGCCACACAGTATCGTTCATATATCGTCGCGGTAGAGGGGAGTCATGCCACAGATTATCGTTTTGCCCCATGAGGAACTGTGTCCCGAGGGGACCACGTTCGAGGCGGAATCGGGCATCAGCATTTGTGATGCCCTGCTTGCTAACGGGGTGGAGATTGAACACGCTTGTGAGAAGTCCTGCGCCTGCACGACCTGCCATATCCACGTGCGCGAGGGGTTCGATACCCTCAAGGCCTCCGATGAGGATGAAGACGATCTGCTCGACATGGCCTGGGGATTGGAACCCGACTCACGCCTGAGTTGCCAGGCGATCGTACAGGATCAGGATATGGTGGTGGAGATTCCGAAATACACTATCAATATGGTGTCGGAAACACATTAACCGGATCTGCCCCGTGCCCTGTTCGCACGCTAAACACCCCATGTCGGGCCGTGGCGGATAGTACACATAGTGTTGAGGAGAGCGCACGATGAGTCTGCTGTGGACTGACAGTCTGGAGATTGCCCTTGCCCTGGATGAAACGCACCCGCAGGTTGATCCCCAACACCTGCGGTTTACCGATCTCCATCGCTGGGTCTGTGCCCTGGATGGGTTCGATGATGATCCCGAGCGCTCCAACGAGCGTATGCTGGAGGCCATTCAGATGGCCTGGTTAGAAGAACGGGATTAGCCCCCCGTCGGGTTACCGAACCGGGGATGATTTTATTACCCCGTTGGGGTTGTCGATCCGGCTTTTCCCGGTTGCTCATTGTGCCGGCCCATTCGGTGGGCCACACCATCAGAAAAACGCCACCTCGTACTCCCATTTTTTCTGCCACGACTCCCACAACAGGACCTTGAATATGCCCCGCCGACCCTGAATGCGGCACAGCGGTCGTGTCGATGATGCTGGATGAAGGTATGCCGGTGCGAGACCCAAGTCCGGCTGTCTTCCCCCCCTTTATGTCATTGTGTCCGCCCATGTCGTCAGCGTAGCCGGGCATGCGGATTGCCCGGCGCCAGGAGAGGCGATAGAATGGCCCGGCGCCAGGAGAGGCGATAGAATGGCCCGGATACCCTGTAAACCTGCGGAAATTCGCGGGTTTGGCGTATAGGCCTTACGGATCGCACCGGTTTGCCGGAGAACGGGTCGATGCCAGCCCGTCACTTTTTAGCGAGTTCCTGTATAAGTGTATGATTTTATGGCTTGTTGACCCGCAGTGCGATGTTGTCAGCACGGGCTGTGAGTGACGTCGTAGCACGCGCTGGAGATACGCATACCTTCATTACCGACGAGGAGATCTGCCCGTGGACCCGTTGAGTCGGTAAACCGGGCCGCGCCACACCCGATCATGAGTGCATCAGTGAAAGTCAATCTGCTTGCGTTGGACAGGCCCGCTCTGGAGGCATTTTTTGCCGGTCTCGGCGAGAAGGCGTTTCGTGCCTCGCAGGTGATGCAGTGGATGCACCAGTATGGTGTCGATGATTTTTCCGCCATGAGCAATGTCAGCAAGGTGTTGCGCCAGCGATTGGGCGAGGTTGCCGAAATTCGTCCCCTGGAAGTGGTGCTGGACCAGCACTCAGAGGATGGCACGCACAAATGGTTACTGCGCCTGGACGGTGCCAACTGCATCGAGACGGTGTTCATCCCTGAAGACAAGCGGGGCACCTTGTGCGTGTCGTCGCAGGTGGGGTGCGCCCTGGACTGCAGTTTTTGTTCCACGGCCCAGCAGGGCTTCAACCGCAATCTGACGGTGGCCGAAATCATTGGCCAGCTACGGGTTGCCAATCGGGCCCTGGGGCGTGATCCGAAGGGCGAGCGTATCATCACTAATGTCGTGTTGATGGGCATGGGCGAGCCGTTGTTGAATTTCGACAATGTGGTGCGCGCCATGACACTGATGATGGATGACCACGCCTATGGCCTGTCCAAGCGGCGCGTGACACTGAGTACATCCGGCGTGATCCCTGCCCTGAATCGCTTGCGCGAAGTGAGCGACGTCAGTCTGGCCGTGTCCCTGCACGCGCCGACCGATGCCTTGCGCAGCGAGTTGATGCCACTCAACCGTAAGTATCCCATTCGTGATCTGCTCGATGCCTGTCGACGGTATGTCGACGGCGATCGGCGCAAGGTCACCTTTGAATATGTGATGCTCGACGGTGTCAACGACTCGCCGGAGCATGCTCGGCAACTGGTTCGACTTTTGCGCACGGTGCCGTCCAAGATCAATCTGATTCCATTCAATCCTTTCCCTGGCACTCGTTACCGGCGCTCCAGCCGGGGTGTCATCGATCGCTTTCGCGACATCTTGGTTGCCGGCGGTCTGACCACCATCACCCGGCGTACCCGGGGTGATGATATCGATGCTGCGTGCGGGCAGTTGGCCGGCAAGGTCATAGACCGTACCCAGCGGCACCTAAAACGTGTCACAGCAGCACAAGGAAGGCCTTTATGAAACGCATCGCGGTTATAGTCTCGTTGTCACTCGCCTTTATCCTGCTCGCGGCCTGCAGTAGCACTTCTGCCCCGGCTTTTCCCGGTAGAAATCTCCACCGTGCATCACAGCTCAATGCGGAACTGGGCGCCGCCTATATACAGCGGGGCAAAAACAAGTGGGCGCTGCAAAAGTTGACGCGGGCATTGAAGGAGAACCCGGATAATGCGCAGGCTCATAGTTATATTGCCGTGCTCTATGAGCGGCTGGGCGAGAAGGCCAAGGCGGAGACCCATTTCCAGGATGCGCTTGAACTCATACCGGACAATATGGACTTGTTGAATAACTACGGCGTGTTCCTGTGTGGTGAGAAGCGCTTCAATGAGGCGGAAAAGTATTTCACCAGAGTGCTGGCGAATCCACTCAACCCGTCGCCAGCCGAGACCAATGAGAATATGGGGATATGCGCCCAACGCGCGGGCTATTTGCACAAGGCCAGTCAATATTTGTACCGGGCACTGCGCCTGGACAAGCACCGGCCCAAGACCTTGTTCTCGCTGGCGCAGATCAGTTATGCAACCGGGGACTATTCACAAGCCCGAAATTTATACCAGCGCTATCTGGCTATTGTCAGGCGCCAGAATCCGCGCTCCCTGTTGCTGGGTATCAAGATAGAAAGTCAGCTGGGTAATAAGAATACCGTTGCGAGCTATGCCCTCTTGTTGAGGGGAAAATATCCGGATTCGAAGGAGACGCGTGAACTGAATAACCTGGGGGCCAAGGGGACGGTTCAATGATAGCGCCACCTCAAGAGCACGCTGAAGGTTTGCCCGAGGAGCGGGGAGACAGTGGTGCGGGGGCGCGTCTGTGCGCGGCGCGGGAGGCGAGGAAGCTCAGTCGGGTGGATGTCGCACGACAACTACATCTCGATGCCAAGCTGGTCGCCGCTCTGGAAAACCAGGATATGGCGAGTCTCCCGCCGTCTATCTTCGTGCGCGGTTATGTGCGCAGTTACGCGCGACTCCTCGACCTGCCTGAGGCGGAACTCGTTGTCGGCTTTGAGACTCAGCGCGACGAGCCGGGGTTATTGCCGAATATTGATCTCAAACCCCAGGCAAGCAGTCATGATGTGCCGGTGCGTCTGATGACTTATACCTTGATTGTCGGTCTGATGACCCTGGCCCTGCTGTGGTGGTTCGGTAAGGGTTCGCAGCCGACGCGCCAACTGCTGGGTCTTGAGGGCACGCTGCCGGTCAATGGAATCCCGGCGGCGACCGCTCCGGACATGCGTCCTGCGCCCAAGGCACCAGTGAGTCCAGCGAGCCCATTGATGCCTGTGGCAGGGCTGGTGCCGGCACGCACGGTGGCTCGTGCACCGCAAAAGGTGCGGCGCACCTCAGTGGTCGGCCGGGCGGTACAGGGTGCGACAGGGATACCGGCCGCTGGCGGGATGGGTGTAGTAGTGCGCCGTGGTGTTGTGCCAGCCGGTGGCGTTCGCCCGTTCGTGCTGTATTACTCACAACCGTCCTGGACCGAGATTAGTGATGCCGATGGCCGCGAACTGGTCTACCAGCTTGTTGCGGCGGGCACGACGCTCAAGCTGGGCGGTCCCGCCCCGTTCTCGGTGTTGCTGGGTTATTCGCCCGGCGTGCATATCGAGTATAATGGGCGACCTTTTGATGTGGCACGTTACAGCCGCAACAATGTGGCCCATTTTGTCATCGGCAAGGCGTCGGCATCTGCGGTGCCGACACCCATGATCCGAGCGCCGATACCTGCCCCGAACGGTTAGGCTTGACGGTGAGTCGCACGCCCGGCTCGTCGGTGTATTGATTCTTGTCCGCTCCCTTGCCGGTGATTGTGCGGCTGGGGAGGCGGATGTGTTCCAGTGAGGGAGGCAGTGTGTCCAAGTCCATCCAGGCGGTGCGGGGTATGAACGACATACTGCCGGTGCAGACCCCGCGCTGGCGCTATCTCGAACAGACCTTCCGCGTGCTGATGGCCCGCTATGGTTACCAGGAGATCCGCTTGCCCCTGCTCGAGAAGACCGAGCTGTTCAAGCGGTCTATCGGTGAGGTAACCGACATCGTCGAGAAGGAGATGTATACCTTCGAGGATCGCAATGGTGATAGTCTGACTTTACGCCCGGAAGGGACCGCCGGTTGTGTGCGAGCTGGCATCGAGCATGGTTTGTTGCACAACCAAACCCTGCGTGCGTGGTATGGCGGGCCCATGTTTCGCCACGAACGGCCACAGAAGGGGCGTTATCGCCAGTTTCACCAACTCGGTGTGGAATGCTTTGGCCTGGATGGGCCGGACATTGATGCCGAGCTAATCTTGATGAGCGCCCGCCTGTGGCGTCTGCTTGGTATGGATGGCGAGGTGAGTCTGCAACTCAACTCGCTGGGCAGCACTGCGGCACGGGTAACCTACCGCGAGGCACTGGTGAGCTATTTCAGTGTGCATCGGGAGGGACTCGATGAGGACAGCCGGCGCCGGTTGCACAGCAACCCGCTGCGCATCCTCGACAGTAAAAATCCGGATATGCAGGCGTTGATCGCCTCGGCCCCGACATTGCCGGACTATCTGGACCCCGTGTCACAGGCGCATTTCGAGGATCTGTGCGCCCGGCTCGATGCCGCCGGCGTGGCCTATGGACTCAACCCACGGCTGGTGCGGGGTCTGGACTATTATGGCAAGACCGTCTTTGAATGGGTGACCACGCGCCTGGGCGCACAGGGCACGGTGTGCGCGGGTGGGCGCTACGACGGTCTGGTCGAGCAACTCGGTGGCCGGGCGACGGCGGGCATTGGTTTTGCCCTCGGCATGGAACGCCTGGTGGCCCTGCTGGACGATATCGATGCTGCGCGCATCAATGGTGCACCGCACCTTTACATGGTACTGGCTGGTGGCGCGGCGCAACATCAGGGACCGATCCTGGCCGAACGCCTGCGTGATGCCGTGCCCGGTCTGCGTCTCCTTATGCACTGTGGCGGGGGTAGCTTCAAGAGTCAGATGAAACGTGCCGATCGCAGCGGCGCACGCTATGCGCTGATATTGGCCGATGATGAAATCGCCGCTGACACGGTGACGCTCAAGCCCCTGCGCGAGGTGCGCGCGCAGCAGAGTCTGGGAAACGCTGCGCTGGTGGGGTATCTGGGTGAGCTGGTGAGCGCTACACCATAATATTACGATGTACCCTGTCCCCCCACTGAGACACTTCGGTGGCGGGCGATACATCCATACAACGAAGGGGATAGGAGACAAGGTGGACGATTATCTCGACGATCATGAACAAGCCGAGGCGCTGAAACGCTGGTGGCAGAAATACGGCAAGTCTGTTGTTACGGGCGTCGTACTGGGCCTGATTGTCCTGTTCGGCACGCGGGGCTGGCTCGCGCACCGTACGGGCCAGGAACAGGCCGCATCGCTGGTCTACGCCCAGTTCAGTCAGGCGCTGGCGGCGGGCAAGACGACGCTGGCCCGACGGAGTGGACAACAACTCATCGAGCAATACGACCGTACCGTGTACGCCATGCTGACAGGGCTGGGACTGGCCAAACTCCAGGTTGCGGGCGGAGACATCAAGGGTGCCGAGGCCCGTTTGCGCTGGGTTCTGGATCATGCACGGCAACCAGGCTTGGTGCACCTTGCCCGGTTGCGTCTGGCGCGAGTGCTGCTGGCCGAGCATCAACCCGATGCGGCACTGGCTCTGCTCAACCAGGGTAAACCGGGTGCCTTTGCGGCGGCCTATGCCAATGTGTCGGGTGATATCTATCAGGCCAAGGGGATGGTCCTGCAGGCCCGTGAGGCCTATCGTGAGGCCCTGATCGGTATGCCTCCAAATGCGCCCATACGTCGTCTGGTCCAGGTGAAGCTCAATGAGCTCGCGATGGCCAGCGCCACGGGCAGCGCTCCTTCGCCCGCTGCCCAAGGACGTAGTGCGGGCTCTGTCGGCGCGCACACGACCTCTGTGGTACCCGTGCGCCCACACAAGGGTGCCCCGTAATGCGCCGTGTGCTGATGTGGCCCTTCTGCATGCGTGCCCTGCGCGGTTTGGGCATACTCGGTTTGGGCGCAGCGCTGGCGGCCTGTAGTACCCTGCCTTCACCGGTATTGCCGCCGACGCCGTTGACCTCCATCAAGACGCCGGTATCGGTGCAAAATGTCTGGTCATTGCAGTCGGGCAATGGTGTGGGGGGAAATTACCTTCGACTCGCCCCAATCATTGTTGCGGGTCGCGGTTATGTCAGCGATGTGCGCGGCCAGCTTGAGGCTTTTGATGTCAAGACCGGAAAGCGTCTATGGCAGGTACAACTCCATGTGCCGGTCACCGGCGGTGTCGGCTATGCCGAGGGCCGGTTGCTGCTGGGTACGCGCCGCGGCACCGTACTGGCCCTCTCCCCGACAAACGGCAAGGTGTTGTGGCGGGCGCAGGTCTCCAGTGAGGTATTGGCACCACCGGTAGGTGCCGATGGGACGGTGGTCGTGCGCACCATCGACGGCAAGCTCTTTGCGCTCAACGCGAACAACGGTAAGCAGCGCTGGAGTTATGATCGTGGCGTACCGGTACTGAGTTTGCGCGGCACCAGTGCACCGGTGATCCACGACGGCATCGTCATTAGCGGATTTGACGATGGTCGGCTCAGCGCATTGACCCTCAACGATGGCACCGTGCTGTGGGTGACCGCTGTGGCCATTCCGAGTGGGCGGACCGAACTGAACCGCATGGTGGATATCGATGGCACCCCGGTGGTGAAGGGCGATACCGTCTATGTGACGAGTTACCACGGGCGGGTCGCGGCGCTCCAGTTGGCTTCCGGGCGCATGCTCTGGGCACGTAATCTCTCCTCTTATCTCGGCCTCGCCGTGGGTGACAAAAAGGTCTATATCAGCGATGCCAGCGGTCATGTCTGGGCGCTGGATCGCTTCACCGGTGCGACCTTGTGGAAACAGGACAAACTCACGCGCCGTTACCTGACGGCGCCCACCCTCTACCAGGGAGATGTGGTGGTGGGCGACTATGCCGGCTATCTCCATTTTCTGTCGCGCGTCGATGGTCGCCGGGTGAGCCGTGTGCGCATCAATGGAACGGCTGATGTCTTTAATGAACTGGGCCCGGCGGTCGAGGAAGACGCGTTTAAGCGACCGCACAATGTGTTGACCCGTCCGGTGGTGGCAGGCCATATGCTAATTGCCCTGGACAGCGATGGCAGGCTGGATGCCTACCGCCTCGGTGCGCGGTGAAAGCCCGCCGGGGAGGCGTGGATGCGCGTAGGGTCTGTACCCCGTTAGCGGTTTCAATCACGGCCTTGGCGGCGCAGTCGATTCACTCCCTGTTCTCAGGCAAATAGAGCACGTATGAAACCCGTTATTGCCCTTGTGGGGCGTCCAAACGTCGGTAAATCGACGTTGTTCAATCGTCTGACCCGGTCCCGCGACGCCTTGGTGGTCGATCAGCCGGGGTTGACGCGTGATCGTCAATTCGGCGAAGGCAAGCTGGGTGGCGGTGACTATCTGGTAGTGGATACCGGTGGCCTGGTCGGCGGCGAGGCGGGACTCGATGGGCTCATGGCCCAGCAATCCTGGCAGGCCGTCGGGCAATCCAGTCTGGTGCTGTTTCTGGTCGATGCCCGTGACGGCATCATGCCCGTGGATGGAGATATCGCCCGGCGCCTGCGCCAGATGGGCAAACCGGTACTCGTGGTGGTCAACAAGTCCGAGGGTTTGATGCCCGAGCTGGCCGCTGCAGACTTTCATGTCCTGGGGTTGGGCCACCCCGTAGCGATCTCGGCGGCCCATGGCGAGGGCGTGCGTACCCTGATGGAGGGGGTGCTCAGGAACCACCTGTTGGGCGAGGACGATGAGGATGAACAGGTCGACCTCGGCATCAAGATTGCCATCATCGGTCGGCCCAATGTCGGCAAATCGACGCTGCTCAACCGTATCCTCGGCGAGGAACGGGTGGTGGTTTTTGATCAGCCCGGCACCACCCGCGACAGTATCTATGTCCCGTTTGAACGCGATGGCCAACTGTATACTCTGATCGACACGGCGGGCGTGCGGCGACGCGGCCGGGTGCACGAGGTCGTAGAAAAATTCAGCGTTATTAAAACGCTGCAAGCGGTTGAAGACGCCAATGTGGTGGTCATGGTGCTCGATGCCCGTGCGGGTATCAGTGACCAGGATGCCAGCCTGCTTGGTTTTGTCATGGATACCGGCCGCGCGCTGGTGGTGGCACTCAACAAGTGGGATGGACTGTCGGCCGATACGCGCGAGGACATCAAACGCGAGCTGGAATTCAAATTACCCTTCACCGATTTTGCCCGGGTCCATTTCATTTCCGCCCTGCACGGTAGCGGGGTGGGCAATCTGTTCGACTCGGTCCTGCGTGCCTACGCCTCGGCCATGCGCAAGTTCTCCACCCCGGAGTTGACCCGATTGCTGGAGTCGCTGGTGGTGCAGCACCAGCCACCGCTGGTACACGGTCGGCGTATCAAGCTGCGCTATGCCCATCAGGGGGGCGTCAATCCGCCGGTCATCGTCATCCACGGCAACCAGACCGAACGCGTGCCGGATGCCTATCGACGCTATCTCATCAATGCCTTCCGCAAGTACTTTCGACTGGAGGGCACACCGATGCGGGTCGAATTCAAGACCGGTGCTAACCCCTTCAAGGGCCGGCGCAACACCCTCACACCCCGACAGGATCACAAACGCAAGCGCCTGTTACGGCACCACAAAAAACCTTGAACCGGGGCTCTGATATGTCGTTGTGAGACGGACACTACCTATGTGTGTTCGCTGGCTACGCCAGACATCGGCCCGCCTGGAGCATGTCCGTCATGGCATCCGCCGTCAACGGTTTGCTGAAGTAATAGCCTTGTATGGCATCACATTCGTAAGTGCGCAGGAAGTCGAGTTGTTCGGCTGTTTCTACGCCTTCGGCGATCACGCGAATGCCAAGGCTATGGGACATGGTGATAATGGTACGCACAATGGTGGCATCATTGGGGTCCGAGGCGATGCCACCCACAAACGACTGATCGATCTTGAGCGTGCTGATGGGAAATCGTTTGAGATAGCTGAGTGAGGAATAGCCCGTCCCGAAATCATCAAGTGAGAAGACGACGCCGAGGCCACGCACTTGCTCCATCGTGGCGAGCGTAACGTCGGTATTGTGTATCATGATACTTTCCGTCAACTCCATATCCAGGCGACCCGGATTGATACCCGTCTCATTCAGCACCTTCGCCACCAGTGCAGGAAGATCGTAGTGCTGAAATTGGCGCCCGGAGAGATTGACGGCGACCTGAAGCGTGGCGAATCCCGCAGTGTCCCATACTTTTGCCTGGGTACAGGCAGCGTGCAACACCCATTCACTAATAGGGATGATGAGTCCATTTTCTTCAATAATCGGGATGAATTCATTGGGTGGTACCAGACCACTGTCTGGATCTTGCCAGCGTATCAACGCCTCCACGCCGATGATCCGACCGGTGTCCAGGCTGACCTGGGGCTGGTAGTACAATACAAACTCATCGCGTGTCACCGCATGGCGCAATGCGGTCTCCATCGCAAGGCGTTTGTTGGTGCTGTGGTTGAGGTCTTTAGTGTAGAAGCGGTACATATGGCGTCCCAGCGCCTTGGCGTGGTACATGGCGGCATCGGCATTGCGCAGTAGATTCTCAACATTGTCGTCATCAAGAGGAGACAGCGTAATACCGATCGACGTACTCACAAAGAGTTCTCTTCCAGCGATATTAAAAGGGGCCGAGAAACAATCCAGTATTTTCTGCGCAATGTATGCCACATCGCCCTCGCAGGCAATATCGGTGAGTAGGATAGTAAATTCGTCCCCCCCAAGACGGGAGACAGTGTCGCTGGCACGCATGCAGGCGACAAGCCGCTCTCCCGTCATTTTCAGAAGATTATCGCCTGCTTCATGGCCCAGTGTGTCGTTGACGATCTTGAAGTGATCGAGATCGAGAAACATCAACGCCAGAATACGCCCCCGGCGTTGTGTCTCGACGATTGCCACGCGCAAACGGTCATACAGGAGCGTTCGGTTAGGGAGCCCCGTCAGCGGGTCATAATAAGCGAGATGATTCAGTTGCTCGGCATTTCGTCGGTGTTCGGTGACGTCCTGCACCGTCCCATGTAGCTGGACGGCCGTGCCGGCATCGTCATAATTGGCCGTGGCACTGTAATGGACGATGCGCTCAGTACCCGCCAGAGTGATGATCCGGCAGTCGATCGATGAAGGCGTTGCCTCGGTAGCGGCCCTATGGTCGGCGGTCTCGACCAGGTAGTGGTCATCCCGATGTACCCTGTTGAGGAACTGCGCACGGTTCGGAGTAAATTCTTCCGATGAAAGGCCGAAAATTCGGTAGACCTCGGCAGACCAGTGCATTTCATTGGTGTGAAGATCCCGCTCCCAGTGACCGATATGTGCAATACGCTGGGCCTCTTCAAGGTGCTTGACGCTCACGCGCAACGCCTCCTCCACCGCCACGCTGGCGGTAACATCTTTACCGGTAGACACGAAGTGTGTGATGTTGCCTGTGTCGTTGCGCAAGGGCGTGATGGTCTTCTCTTCGTAATACAGGGTACCGTCTTTCTTGCGATTAGTGATGCGAGCACGGAACACATCACCGCGCAGTATGGCCTTCCACATCCGGGTATAAAATACGCTATCATGGATGCCGGATTTTATCATGCTTGCATTTTTACCAAGGCACTCTTTTTTTGTATATCCTGTCGTGTCCTCATGCGCCGGATTCACATATTGAATGATGCCGTAACGGTCGGTGATCACCACGGCATCCGCAGTCTGCTCAACGACATGGGAGAGGCTGCGCGTTTGCGATTTATAGCGTTGGCGTTCAGTGTCGTCCTGCATGAACAGGTGGTAGCAGAGGCTGTTCGTCTGACTGTCATAATCACGGACCATGACCACATGGTAGTGACATATCACCCCGTTTTTGCGCCGCATCCGAATATTCAGTTCCGCCTTGCCGGCGGACCGGGCGTGTTGGAAGCCTGCCATCGCGGCATCCTTGTCATCAGGATGTACAGTGATCGGCCAGCGTTTTTTCAGTAATCGGGTGGGGGCATAACCGAGGATAGTGGCACAGGCCTTGTTGGCGAAAATATACCGCCCGTCGCCGTCGATCCTGGCGATGCCATCGACGGTATTGTCGAGAGCATCATGCAATAACTGGGTGTGGCGCCGGCGTTCAAGTTCTATCCTGGTGCGGTTGGACGCTACCAGCAGGATGCTCTGTACACGATTGCGTTCGGTAATGGGACTTTTATGCATAACGGCAATAAGACCCAGCACCTGCCCGCCGGCAGTGGCGATCGGATGGCCGATGAAGGCATTGACGTGATAGCGCTGAATGAGGCTGTCCCTCGGGAAGCGTTTCATGGCATCCCCAGCAATGTGACATACCATTTTGCACTCGCCGCCGCACAAGGTGTCGGGGGGAGAGAGCGGATAGTCGATGTTGTCGGTCAGCGTGCCGTGTGCGCAGAAAGCAAGCGTACGCAGCATATCAGTGGTTCCCGGGCAAAATTCGCCGATGAACACATAATCGACGTCTAATGTGCGCGAGAGGGTCAGCACCAGATTTTCGAGAAAATCATCACTGGATGGGATAGACAGTGCTTCAGCAACCTCGTGCAACGACACCTGCATTCCCCGCTGTTGTTCGCGGGAGCGCTGGTAGGCCAGGCCGGGGGCGAGTGCATTGGCAGAGCGCTTGGTGATAAGTTCGTCAACGTGGCTAAAAGGGTGTCCATCGGCCTTCTCGCTCAGGTAAATGTGGCCATATATCTGACCGCGCCACGATATGGGCGCGATCAGAAGGGTCTTCATCATCGGGTGATGGGGAGGGAAGCCGACTGAGCGGGGATCGGCAGAAAGATCGTCGATGCACAGGACATGATCTATGGAGACCCTGATCCCGAGTAGGCCCCGACCCTCGGGCCCGGGCGCAGGGCCTATATGTCGAGCCTCTGCTGCCGTGATGCCGGTGTAGACGAACTGTTTGAAGGTACCGGCGTTGTCGAAAATACCGATGGCCCCGTAACGTGCACCGAGCAGGGTTGCAAGCGCCTCTATTGCTGCCTTCAGCAAATGATTCTCAATGCCGTGCTTGCCGAGCAGACCAAGAATAGGCGGCGTTGCAGCGTCTGGACCCTGTGAGACTACTGCTGGCATTGATTGTCGTGGTGACGGCTCGTTATATGCGGTCATGGGAAAAACGCATCACGGTGTCCCCGTCGTCGTTCAGCAACCAGCCACATCATCACGTCGCGCTCAGTGCGCATGTTGCGGTAGTGGCCGATCAGGCGCTTATCGTTGGGGGCATGGGTCCTCCATCTTGCGGGGCACGTTGTCTCGTTGCCGCCTGGAGTCTCCGGCGTCGCATGGGATTGGTTCATATCTTGAATTGTCCTACCTGTTGCAACAGTTCCTCCCCCAGCCTGGCCAATTCCAGGCTGGACGACGATGTCTGTTCGCTCGCCGCTGCGGACTGTTCCGTCACCTGCTGGATATTGACGATATTGCGATTGATCTCATCGGCAACCGTGGCCTGCTCCTCAGCGGCAGTGGCGATTTGATTGTTCATGTCATTGATACCACCGACCGCCGCCGTGATCGCGCTGAGCATCTCCCCCGTTTCGCGTGCTTTTTCCACGACGTGGTGTGCCTGTGCCCGGCTCTTGTCCATGACGCCTACCGCATTGTTGGCGCCGGATTGCAGGTCATCGATCATTTTTTCAATCTCTAAGGTGGATTCCTGCGTGCGTCGCGCCAACGTCCTGACCTCATCTGCCACGACGGCGAAACCACGACCCTGCTCGCCGGCGCGCGCCGCCTCGATGGCGGCATTGAGTGCCAGCAGGTTGGTCTGTTCGGCAATCCCCTTGATGACATCCAGTACCGTGCCGATATTCTCGCTCTCCCCCTTGAGGTGTTGAATCGCACTCGCTGATGCCTCTATCTCGAGCGCCAGTTTATCGACCGCACTGACCGTTTCATGCACAACCTCCCGACCGGACTCGGCGCGGGCATTGGCCTCATTCGCCGATGTGGCCGCCCGGCTCGCATTTTTTGCGACCTCCTGTACGGTGGTCGCCATCTCGTTCATGGCCGTCGCGCCCTGTTGGGTCTCGACGCTGAGCTGCTGTACGCCGGCGCTGGTTTGCTGGGTAACGGCGGATAATTCCTCTGCCGCCGCCGCGACCTGTGTCGTGACGCTGGCAACCGCGCTCATCGTGTTGCGAATCTTGCCCACGAACAGGTTAAAGGCGCGGGCGACATCACCGGTCTCATCCCTGGCACTTTCATCAATGCTCGCAGTCAAGTCGCCCTCACCCTGGGCAATGTCTTCCAGGCGGTACAACAAACGGCGCAGCGCACCACTGATGCCCAGTGCGATGTACAATGCGATGGCAATGCCCGCCACCAGACCAAGGGCCGTGAGGGCCAGCATCTGGTGGCGGTCAGAGGCGTAGTTTTGGTCGCTGATGGCAGAGTCCTTCGCCATGTCGGCCCGGGCGCTGTTTATGAGCTGCGCGATAAGCCCGCCGGCTTGCTGGCGCAGGGGCTCGCCCACCTTCTGTGACAATTTAAAGGCGCGCTGATTAGTGTCGGCGAGAGAAAGTTTCACCACCTGATTGTGCAGTTTCAGGTACCTGGCGTAGGCCAGCCCGAAGGTATGCAGCTCGGTTTTGCCTTGTGGGGACGCCACTGTCTTGAGTGTAGCCAGGCGCTTGTCCAGTAGGCTTTTGACTCCCGCAGTGGATTTGACATAGGCGTTCATTGTCGGCTGGGTGGTGGCCAGGATGAGGTCCTTCTCGTTGCGCTGGATTTGCACCAGTGCACGGGCGATGCGCGCGGACAGCCTGATGCGCTCGCCCACGGTACGGGCATCGCCAAGCGCCGCGACCTGTGTCAGCTGTTGCGTATTGCGCACTATAAAGGCGTCCATGATCCTGGACGCGCGTTCGTAGGCGCTACGCGCTTGGCCCGTGGACAGGGCCCTGGCGTGCACGTTGGAGTTCAGCCGTGCGAGGTTTTCAATTCTTGCATTGAGCGCGGCGTCTTGTTTCACCGTGCGGGTGAGTGTGGTGATGAGCACCCGATCATGTTTATCCAGCAAGGGGCGCAACCGGGCAATGTGCTTACTCATCTTCGCCATGGTGGTGTCGATCCGCTGGCCATACCCCTCTATGGCCGGTTGAGCCTCAGCCAGTATCATGCCCTTGCTGGCAGCATCGACGGTGTGCATCTCGCGACTTATTGCACCGGCCAACTCAAGCCGAGTGGACGAGACTGCGACGATCTTGTTGAGTCGGTTATTCATGTCCGACAGGTTGCTGATGCCCATCCATGCCAGCCCCGCCAGCATGAGGATGAGCACGCTAAAGCCGGCAATGAGTTTGACTTTGATCGAATAAAAGTTGGT
Organism: uncultured Chromatiales bacterium; assembly: GCA_964561765.1. Lineage (GTDB taxonomy): Bacteria > Pseudomonadota > Gammaproteobacteria > DATFLL01 > DATFLL01 > CAZLQI01. Next base: position 16,545 of record CAZLQI010000015.1, on the reverse strand, counting down.
GAAGAGTGATTCCATTTCAGAGCCCCTTTATCAAACGTGATTCCCTGGGTGTGTGTGCGGGTATGGGGTCGGCACGAAACGCCCTCTTGTCAGAGGGGGCGTCATTACGGCGTGCGTTTTTTTGTCACCGTGCGGGTGAAGACTGACTGATGACGCCTCAGGCCGTCATTGCGTCACTATCTCTCTATTTGTGTGCTTGACATAATCTTTACTTTATTGAAAATTTTGCTATTTTTATTATAAGAGCGAATCTAAAGTAAAGTATATATTTAGTATATGTCAAGTGTTAGTTGCTGTTTTATTTATGCGGATTCACTTTAAATTTGTACAATGTGCGATAACCAGACAGAACATGCGGGAGATGGGCAGCGTGACATGGCCCAACGGCTCAGGATTGCTTTGGCCGGCAGGGGGATGAAAGCGAAAGTGGCGCAACGGTGTGCCGTTACCCCCCAGGCCGTCACCGGATGGCTAAAGACGGGACGTATCGATAAAAAACACCTTTTGACCATCAATAAATTAACCGGACATGGTTTCGAATGGCTCCTCACTGGCGAAGACCCCCTGCGAGTGGCCCCAGGCGCAAGCGGTACAGAGACGGATCATCCGCTGGTGTCGCCATTGACCCAAAGAGAACACGGGCTGCTTTTGTTGTTCCGCCAGTTCTCGCGCGAGGAACAAGAGCACGCCTGGATGATCATGGATGCACTGGTGAAATTCAAAGGGGTGAAGGCAGCGGAGTGAAACGAGAGAGCGGTAAGGGACTGTGGGGCCAGGGGTTCTAAGAGCCGAGGAAGGTGTGAACACCGGTCAGTAATAACTGGGCGCCGACCGCGAGCAGGATCAGACCCATGAAGCGCAAGAAGATGCGATTGGCGCGCTCACTGATCCGTTTGGCCAGCCAGGCCGAGGAGCGTAGCGACACAAACAGGACCACACAGGTGGTGGTAATGGCGATCAGGTTCACCGTCATGCCCGTCCACCAGGAGGCGTTGCGTGTGCTGAGCGTGATGACCGTGGTGATGGCGCCGGGGCCGGCAATCAGCGGCATGGCAAAGGGGACCAGCACCGAGTCCTCGCGCGCCGTCTCGGGCTTGGTGTCAAACTGCACCTTGGTCGGGCTGCCGCGCAGCATTTCCAGTCCCATCAGCAAGACCACCAGACCGCCTGCGGCCTGGAACGCCGGAATCGAAATGCCAAAGACTCTGAGGACCCAATGACCGCTGAGGTTGGCGATCATGAGGATGATGAACACGGCGAGCGTGGCGTGGATGGCGGCACGGTGTTGCTCCGCAGGACTGAGCGATTCGGTGAACGAGGAGAACAATGGGGCGGCGCCAATCGGATTGGCGATGGCGAGCAGCGCGATCGTGGCCTGGATGACATGGTCCATTTTGCTGAGTGTAATAGAGTCTGCGAGACATCGACAGGGTCACCGGTGCGGTGTGTCGCTCCGATACCCGTGAGACCTGACAGAATATGTGTGCCGGTCTGGCGGATTTTTATCTCGGTGCGCCCTATCAGGGAAATGCCGGATGGAACCCCATTCCAGACTTGCGTGTGATCCGTTGTTGACAGGCGTTTAGCGTGGTTTATAGGGTGTCAGTTCGGCAAACAGCCGGGCCGGCAGGAATAGCGCCGGATCGACGCGCACATCGTTGAGGCTGACACTCCAGTGCAGGTTGGGGCCGGTCACACGCCCGGTGTGACCTATCGCGCCAATAACCTGGCCACGCATGACCCATTCGCCCGGATGCACGTCGATTTTGCTCATATGGCAATACATCGTGACCAAACCCTGGCCGTGGTCGATGAAGACCGTATTACCGTTGAAGAAGTAGCGCCCCGTGGTGATCACCCGACCACTGGCGGGGGCCCGGATGGGTGTGCCTTGCGGTGCGGCGATGTCGATACCGCTATGTGGTTTGCGGGCCTCGCCGTTGTAGAAGCGGCGTATCCCGAAGGGGCGCGTCCCCATTAGTTCCGTCCCCATTAGTTCGTTAGTGTAATCCCTTTGTCTCATGGCACATTAATAGGCTCTTTAAATGAGCGTGCGCGCTTTTTCCAGATCAGCGGGCGTGTCAACGGAAAGACTTTGGTAATCATCTACAATGGTGATACTGATATCGATACCATTTTCCAGCGCACGTAGCTGTTCCAGCTTTTCTGTTTTTTCAAGCGATGTTTGTTTCAGTGTCATCAGACGTTGTAATGTGTCTCGAGTGTAAATATATATTCCTGTTTGTATTAACGCCTGGTTTGGTAGCCCGCCATCTTGAGAAGATGGTATACAACGACGGGAGAAATATAGCGCATTACCTTGTCGGTTGGTGACTACCTTGGCAGTGGTTGGGTCATTCATTATGTCGGGATTAGTTGCCCAGTGTGCCAGCGTACCCATTTGAGCATTGGTTTGTTTGGAAAAATCGCTGATGAGTTGATCGATATGATCCGGGTCTAATAATATTTCATCGCCCTGAATATTTACAAAAATGTCGCCACTTGAGTCCTGTTGCATAAACTCGGCGATGCGATCTGTCCCAGATGCACATTCGGTTGATGTCATGGTGGCACGATAACCTGCACGGATGACGGTATCGAGGATACGTCTGTCATCTGTCAGTACAATAATATCATCAATATTTTTTGCTTTGCTGGCCTTTTCAACAATATGCAACACCATCGGTTTGCCGTTTATGTCGCATAAGGGTTTGCCCGGCAAACGTGTTGAGGCATAGCGGCTGGGTATGCAACCAATAATCTTCATGAGTGCCAATTTATTCAGGTAAACTTTTTAGCGTCTTCCAGGAACTGAGCAATGCCGATATCGGTTAGCGGGTGTTTTTGCATTTGCGCCAACACGTTACCCGGGATAGTAAAAATATGTGCGCCCACCAATGCCGGTTCAATGACATGCATTGGGCTACGAATTGATGCGACAATGATTTTTGATGTTATTTCAGCATAGTTAGCAAAAATGGCAGCAATTTCTCGAATTAATTCATTTCCTTCAATCGAAATGTCATCAAGACGGCCAACAAACGGACATACATTTGTTGCGCCTGCCTTGGCTGCGAGAATTGCCTGACTGGCAGAGAAAATCAATGTAACATTGGTTTTGATACCTTCGTCTGAAAAACGTTTGACGGCTTTAAGTCCTGCATTACACATTGGAATTTTGACGACGATGTTGTCTGCAACCTTAGCCAGTTCTTTGCCTTCTTTGTAAATGCCTTCTTCATCCAGCGATAAGACTTCGGCGTGTATTGGTCCATCGACAATTTCACAAATGTCATTGATTGCTTGTGACATGGACTTGCCGGTTTTGGCGATCAGTGTCGGGTTGGTTGTCACTCCATCACACAGCCCTAGTTCAAGGCCTGCCTTGATGACTGACGTGTCAGCGCTATCGACATATATTTTCATGCTTTTGCTCCAATAAAATAATTTTCAGTACTGTTTAGTTTGTCCTGCGATTCGAGTAGGGAGTTTATCATTTCTCTAACGGCAGCATTGCCGCCACGTTTATCAGTTACCCAGTCGGCCTGTTGTTTTACACGCTCGACTGCGTTTGCAGGTGCAACAAATAGCCCAACGAGGGGTTGGCAGACCAAGTCCAGTATGTCATCACCCATATATAAAACTTCGCTGGTTTTAAGTCTGGTCTTGTTGATTATGCCTTGCAGTGCATCTTGTTTGTAAAAGTGATTGCTTTCATAATAATCGAAGTTTAGTTCAGTGATGCGTCGTTCCACGGCGGCAGATACTCTGCCAGTTAATACGGCCAGCTTAAGGCCAGCCTGTTTTGCCAGCGTAATGCCAAAGCCATCCTGAACATGGAATGATTTAATGTCTGTATCGCCACCGGCATAAATAATCGATCCATCTGTTAAAACACCGTCAACATCCAGTACGATTAACTTTATCGCGCGTAGTTTTTCTTTTAATTGAGAGTTCATTATAAATAAAGAGCTGTGTTAGCTAATTTCCCATGACTGGACAAGATCATGTAATTCGACCGCCATCTTAAGCAGAGATTCCATCTTGTCCAATTCAAACATCGATGCCGCATCACATAAACCTTCTCGTGGTTTTGGGTGGGTTTCAACAAACAATCCATGTGCGCCTGCGGCCATGCCTGCGCGGGTTAACGCCGGGATGAACTGGGGTTCACCACCACGGGGGTCTTTTGAACTAATACCATAAATCCGAACGATATGACCCGCATCGAAGATGACCGGGTAACCTAAATCAGACATGATAGGAATCGCGCGAATGTCTGTCACCAGTCGGTTGTAGCCAAAACTGGACCCCCGTTCACACAACAGAATACTTTGATTTCCGACCGATGTGATTTTATCGATTGGCGAGTCCATGTTTTCTGGTGCCAGAAATTGTCCTTTCTTGACGTTAATGACTTTACCGGTTTCACCTGCGGCCAGTAATAATGATGTTTGCTGGCAAAGATAGGCCGGAATCTGTAATACATCCAAAACTTCGCTTGCGGGTGCACAATCCGTTTCTCGATGAATATCACTGAGGACCGGTAAATTGAATTCGTTACCGATAGTTTGCAATGCTTTTAAACCTTCGTCTATTCCCAGACCGCGATTATTGCTGGCCGCACCGCGGTTGTCCTTTTCATACGATGATTTAAAGACGTAATTAAAACCTATTTTTTCTGAAAGCTTAACCATATGCTCGGCGACGCGCATACCTAATGCTTCGTTTTCAAGCAGACAGGGACCTGCAATCACGCAGAGTTTTTCGCCTTTACCAACAGTAAAATTCTTTATCTTGACGTTACGCATAACGACCTCAAATGGATTGTATAACGAACCCACCATATTAAGGGGAAAAGTAAATGCAGTCAAAGAATAGCCTTGAGACTGCATCGTGGGGTACGCAAGGCCATCCGGAACAAGGGGGCACTTTCCCAACGATGATGTGGCTACAAATCTCATCCGGCTGGCGCTGCACAACCTGACGGCCAAGTGGAAGAATTCCCCCATCGCCTGAGCTGAAGCTAAGGCACGGTTTGCGATACAATGCGGGGAGCGCTTCAGGCTCGATGACTGATTAACCCAAACGGCTCACACAAAAAACCTGACGCTACCACGAAAAACGAATTAATCAGGTTTCCTGTTGGTTTGCCAACAAACACTGAGTTGCCGGTCAATGCCTTCCTGCACTCATGCAGTCGTACCTCATTGCCACCGGCCCCGACAGGGACGCAACGTGTTGACCCTGAAAACACCGCCCGCCGTGTCCGAAAAGCACCTTTATCGATTCCGGCAGAATTTCGGTCGGATTGAACATGAAATACACCAGAAAATCAGACTGTTAATGCCTCTTTCATTGCGCTCTCTCGCGGCATGTTCACGAAAACACTCCCTTCTATGCACCCAAACACGACCTTCGATACCATTGCAATCCTCGGAATACTGGGTTTATAGTCCCCATACGCGTGGATGACAATGTCGTCTGTTCCGCGCTACCAATGTGCACCGAGAGGGAAGCCTGACCTTGATCCACCCGCAGGCCATCATCGACCCGTCTGCCAGACTCGCCGACGGGGTGAGTGTCGGTGCATTTTCAGTGGTGGGTGCCGGGGTCGAGATCGGCGAGGGCACGTGTATCGCGTCGCACGTGGTCATCGATGGCCCCACCCGCATCGGTCGCGATAATAGGTTCTACGCGTTTGCCGCCATCGGCGGTGACCCGCAGGACAAGAAGTACGCCGGCGAGAGTACAGCTCTGGAAATCGGCGATCGTAACGTGATCCGCGAATACTGCACCATTAGCCGTGGCACTATGCAGGACCAGGGTATCACCCGCATCGGTAACGACAATTGGATCATGGCCTACGTGCACATTGCCCACGACTGCTGCATCGGCAACCATACCATCTTTGCCAACAGTGCATCGCTGGCCGGGCATGTGGTGGTCGAGGACCACGTGATCCTCGGCGGCTTCACCCTGCTGCACCAGTTCTGCAAGGTAGGTGAACACGCCTTTACCGCCATGAACAGCGTCATCTCCAAGGACGTACCGCCCTTCGTCATGGTCTCCGGCCACATGGCCAGGCCCCACGGTCTCAACAGTGAAGGCCTCAAGCGGCGAGGTTTTTCCCCCGACACCCTGTCGCAACTGCGCAAGGCCTACAAGATCCTCTACCGCTCCGGTCTGACCCTGGAGCAGGCCATCGAGCAACTGCAGGCCATGGAGGGGGCCACCAACGGCAGTGTTGCCAAGATTGATCAGCTGGTGGCTTTCCTCAAGGGAATGACCCGCGGCATCGTGCGTTAAGGGTTGCAGGGATGCGCATCGGAATCGTCGCCGGCGAGGCATCGGGCGATCTGTTGGGCGCAGGTTTGATCAGCGCCATCCGCCAACACTATCCGCACGCTGCCTTCGAGGGCGTCGCCGGCCCGCAGATGATCAATGCCGGGGCGCAGACACTGTTTCCCATGGAACGTCTGTCGGTGATGGGTTTTTCCGAGGTGTTCGGTCGCCTGCGGGAACTGCTGAACATCCGCAGCCAGCTGGCGGGCCATTTCATGGCCAATCCGCCCGACGTGTTCATCGGCATCGATGCGCCGGATTTCACCCTCGGGTTGGAGCGCAAGCTGCACAAGGTCGGCATCAAGACTGTGCATTATGTCAGCCCCTCGGTATGGGCCTGGCGCCAACGGCGGGTGAAGAAAATCGTCAAGTCTACCGACCTGATGCTGACCCTGTTTCCCTTCGAGGCCGAGTTCTATCGTGAGCACCACATGTCGGTGCACTTCGTAGGTCACCCGCTGGCAGACCTTATCCCCATCATGCAGCCAGACCAGGCCGCGGCACGTCGTGCGCTAGGAGTGGCGGTAGAGGGCGAGGTGCTGGCGCTACTGCCGGGCAGTCGATCGACAGAGCTCAAGTACCTCGCCGCCCCTTTCATCGATACCGCACGCTGGCTGAGGCTGCACAGGCCCAATCTGCACATCGTGGTGCCGCTGGTCAACAAGGAACGGCGCGCCCAGTTCCAGTCCATCCTCGCTGGTGTACCGGAACCGCCGCATATGACCCTGGTGGACGGTCGTGCACGTGAGGTGATGGCCGCCGCCAATGTAGTGTTGCTGGCCTCAGGTACCGCCAGTCTGGAGGCTATGCTGCTCAAGCGCCCCTTGGTGGTGGCCTACCGTATGGCTCCGTTCAGCTACTGGCTGGCGAAGCGCCTGCTGAAGGTAAAGAGTGTATCGCTGCCCAATCTACTCGCCAACGAGATCCTCGTTCCGGAGCTCCTGCAGGATGAGGCGACACCGGATCGACTGGGCCAAGCGGTACTTCACTATTTCGAAAACCCGCAGGCGGCGGCAGAGGTGATGGGACGTTTCAATGAGATTCACCACGAACTGCGCCAGGACGCCAGCCAGCAGGCGGCGAGGGCGGTACTGGAGCTGATCGGCCGATGAGCGAGCAGATGGGGCTGGATTTTGGTCTGCAGATCAGCCTCATTGCTGGCGCCGATGAGGTCGGTTGTGGCCTGTTGGCCGGACTGTGTGCTGGGTGCGGGGCCGTGCCGAGGTCGAAGAGATCGATGAACTGAATATCCTTCAGGCCACCCTGTTGACCATACGCCACGCCATGTCGACCCCCGAACCGCCACCGCAGCAGGTGCTGGTGAACGACGACCTCTGCCCCGACTTATCCTGTAGCGCCAAAGCCATCGCCACGCTAAACGCCTGCCACCAACATGAACCACACGCGAGTCTGGGATGGGGTTCTATGAAGAAGGGGCCCGGCCCGGTCGTCAGGCGGGTCAGGCGGGGAGTACGCGTGGGGGTGAAAAACGCTGTCTCGAAGCCTCTGTTCATGATGCCTATGAGTCTCGAATGTCTTTGATTTCACACACCAGCCAGCCTTCGCTCAGCTGTGCCTCCAGCGTTTCGCCACGCCGCGCCTCGGCAGCGCGGTGCAGGACCCGTCCGTCCGCTGGTCGGCGGATGATGGCATAGCCCCGGGTCAGGGTGGCCAGGGGGCTGAGCGTGTCCAGGGTGCGGACGAGTGTGCCGAGTTGTTGCTGGCGCGCAGCGAACAGTCGCTGGGCGGCCTTGCCCAGACGCGAGGCGAGTTCACGCTGGCGGCTCTGGTGGCGCGCCATGCGTTCGCCCGGGTTGTACCGGGCGACGCGCAGCGCCAGGGCCTGCAGTTGGGCCTCGGCGTGGCGTGATACCGTGCGCTGCCCACGCAGCAGGCGCAATTCCAGTTCATCGAGGCGCTGGCCGATGTCCTGTAAACGCCGACCAGGGTGGCGCAGGCGTTTTCCCAGCCCGTCCAGATGCCGGTGTGCCTGGGCCAGCCTGTCGCGCAGGCGCCAGTTGAGGCGTTGGGCCAATTGTGCGAAGTGGGCGTGCCAGGCCGTTTGGTCCGGGCTGACCAATTCTGCGGCCCCGGTCGGGGTTGGTGCACGCTGATCGGCGACAAAATCGGCAATGGTGAAATCGATTTCGTGGCCGATGCCGGTCACGACCGGTATCGGACTGGTGTAGATGGCCCGCGCCACCCCCTCCTCATTGAAGGCCCAGAGGTCCTCCAGCGAACCGCCGCCACGGGCCACGATGAGTACGTCACACTCGGTGCGCCTGCCCGCCTGGATGATGGCGGCGGCAATCTGTGCCCCGGCTCCCGCGCCTTGAACCGCCACGGGATAGACGATGATCGGCAGGGTGGGGAAGCGCCGTCGCAGCGTGGTGATGATGTCGCGAATGGCCGCGCCGCTGTGCGAGGTGACCACACCGATGCGCCGCGGCAGGGTTGGCAGCGCTCTTTTGCGCTCGGCATCGAACAGACCCTCCTGATCGAGGCGCTGCTTGAGGATCTCGAAGGCACGGCGCAGTGCACCGTCACCGGCCCCTTCTATGTGCTCGACGATGAACTGATACTCCCCACGGGGTTCATACAGGCCCACGCGCCCGCGCACCAGCACCTGCTGGCCGTTGGTCGGACTGAAGCCCAGGTGCAGGTTATGCCTGCGAAACATGGCGCAGCGGACCTGGGCGCCACCATCCTTGAGCGAGAAGTACAGATGCCCGGAGGCGGGGCGCGCCAGATTGGACAGTTCGCCCTCGACCCACAGCAGCGGAAAACTGTCCTCAATCAGACCGCGTACCTCGTGGTTGAGTTGCGTGACGCTGTAGACCTGGCGTCCCGACACAGCGGGTGCAGTCAGGGCGTGTGCGGGGGGGGTGGCGGCTATCGCGTCGGCACCAGGCAATGCAGTACGTTGTTTGGACATGCGTCGATGATAGCGCAGATGGGTGCAGGCTTCAGCGAGTGGAGAGGGTGGTGGCGTGGGTGGGAGAACCGGGGGGCAGCACAATGGATTTCATGCCCGATGGCGGGTTTCCGTTTACCGCACGGCGCCATGTCTATATAATTTCCGCTTTTAGTAGCCTTGGAAATCCCCCTATGCTGCGCATTGTTCAGGAAGCCCTCACGTTCGATGATGTTCTGCTCCTCCCTGCCCACTCCACCGTGTTGCCCAGGCAGGCCGAACTCAAGACCCGCCTGACCCGGGACATCACCTTGAATATTCCCTTGATGGCTGCCGCCATGGATACCGTGACCGAAGCGCGTCTGGCCATTGCCATGGCGCAGGAAGGCGGTATCGGTATCATCCACAAGAACATGACGGCCGAGGAGCAGGCCGCTCAGGTGCGTCTGGTCAAGAAATACGAGAGTGGTGTCATCAAGGACCCCATCACGGTCTCACCGAATGCCAGTATCCATGAGGTCCTGGCCCTGACCCGTGCGCAAAACATCTCCGGTGTGCCGGTAGTCGATGGCGAGAACCTGGTGGGTATCGTGACGAGCCGCGATCTGCGTTTCGAAACCCGTTATGACAGCCCGGTGTCGAAGATCATGACATCGAGAGATCGCCTGATCACCGTGCGCGAAGGCGCCGCCGCCAGTGACGTCCTCAAGCTACTGCACAAGCATCGCATCGAGAAGGTGCTGGTGGTCAACGATGCGTTCAAGTTGCGAGGCCTGATCACGGTCAAGGATATCCAGAAGGCCACGGAGTTTCCCAATGCCTGCAAGGACGAACAGGGTCGCCTGCGTGTCGGCGCCGCTGTTGGCGTGGGCGAGGGCACCGAGGAACGCGTCGATGTCCTGGTCGCCGCGGGGGTGGATGTCATCGTGGTGGACACCGCCCATGGCCACTCCCAGGGAGTGATCGACCGTGTGCGCTGGGTCAAGCAGACTCACCCGCAGGTCCAGGTCATCGGCGGCAATATTGCCACGGCGGCGGCGGCTCAAGCCCTGGCCGAGGTGGGTGTCGATGCCGTGAAGGTGGGTATCGGTCCAGGCTCCATTTGTACCACCCGCATCGTTACCGGTATTGGTGTGCCGCAGATCACCGCTGTGTCCAATGTCGCCGAGGCACTCAAGGAGAGCGGTATCCCGCTCATTGCCGACGGGGGCATCCGTTATTCCGGTGATTTCGCCAAGGCCATCGCCGCTGGCGCTCACGCGGTGATGATCGGTTCCATGTTTGCCGGAACCGAAGAGGCGCCGGGTGAGGTGGAACTGTTTCAGGGGCGTTCCTACAAGGCCTACCGGGGCATGGGCTCGCTCGGTGCCATGACCACGCGACAGGGCTCATCGGACCGCTATTTTCAGGAAGGCAGCGAGGCCGACAAGCTGGTGCCCGAGGGTATCGAGGGTCGCGTGCCCTACAAGGGCCCACTGCGCCCGGTAGTCCACCAGTTGCTGGGGGGGCTGCGTGCGAGCATGGGCTATACGGGCTGCCAGACCATTGACGCGATGCGCACCAAGAGTGAATTTGTACGCGTGACCAACGCCGGCATGGCCGAGAGCCACGTGCATGATGTGACCATCACCAAGGAAGCACCGAACTACCGGGTATAAGCAGCGTAAACCCGTGACCTCATGCCGGGATTTCGTGACAGGAAAAAGCGTACAGGTCGCTGTGCGCTGTTCCTGTTTTAGTTACATTGAGACCTGCCGGATGGGGTGACATACCTAACATCCTACCGATGACTCAACTAGTGCCACCGGATACACCAGGAATTGCAACGCCATGATCGACGCACTGGATATCACCCCACCCGATTCTGTCGAGAACATCCACGCCGATCGCATCCTGATCCTCGACTTTGGTTCCCAGTATACTCAGCTCATCGCCCGGCGTGTACGCGAGGCGGGCGTGTATTGCGAGATCTATCCCTGTGACCTGGACGAGGCGGTGATCGATGAATTTGCACCGCGCGGCATCATCCTCTCGGGTGGCCCCGAGTCGGTGACGCTGGAGACCCCGCCAGGCGTACCGCAACGCGCATTCGCGTTGGGCGTGCCGGTGCTCGGTATCTGCTACGGCATGCAGACCATGGCGGCCCAACTCGGCGGCACGGTGGAGACTTCGACCAAACGCGAGTTCGGTTATGCCCAGGTGCGTGCACGCGCGCATTCGCGGCTGCTGCGCGACATCGAAGACCACGCCGCACCCGAGGGCTACGGTATGCTCGACGTGTGGATGAGCCACGGTGACCGGGTGGCGACGCTGCCCGAGGGCTTCAAGGTTATTGCCAGCACTGACAGCGCCCCACTGGCCGGCATGGCGGACGAGACGCGTGGTTTCTACGGCCTGCAGTTTCATCCCGAGGTGACGCATACCCGCCAGGGTACGCGCATCCTCTCGCGGTTTGTACACGACATCTGTGGTTGTGCGGCATTGTGGACGCCAGGCAATATTGTCGATGGCAGCATCGGGCAGATCCGCGAGCAAGTCGGTGACGACGCGGTACTGCTCGGCCTGTCGGGTGGCGTGGATTCCTCTGTGGTCGCTGCGCTGTTGCACCGTGCCATCGGCGAACAGCTTACCTGCGTGTTTGTCGACAATGGCCTGTTGCGGCTCAATGAGGCCGAGCAGGTCATGGCCACCTTTGCCGAACACATGGGTGTGCGGGTGATCAAGGTGGATGCCGAGATGCGTTTCCTCACTGCGCTGGAAGGCGTGAGTGATCCGGAGCGTAAACGCAAGATCATCGGCAACTTGTTCATCGAGATCTTCGAGGAAGAAGCCGTCCGGCTCAAGAATGCAAAATGGCTGGCGCAGGGCACCATCTATCCAGACGTGATTGAATCCGCCGGGGCCAAGAGCGGCAAGGCACATGTCATCAAATCCCACCACAATGTGGGCGGTTTGCCCGAGCACATGAACCTCAAACTGCTCGAACCGCTGCGCGAGTTGTTTAAGGACGAGGTGCGCAAGCTGGGCGTGGAACTCGGTTTGCCCTTCGACATGGTCTATCGCCATCCCTTCCCGGGTCCCGGTCTGGGGGTGCGTATCCTCGGCCAGGTCACTAAGGAATACGCTAATCTGCTGCGCCAGGCCGATGCCATTTTCATTGACGAACTGCGTGCCGCCGAACTCTACGACGAAGTCAGCCAGGCCTTCGCCGTGTTCTTGCCCGTGCGCTCCGTCGGTGTGATGGGTGACGGGCGGCGCTATGATTATGTCGTTGCCCTGCGCGCAGTGGAGACCATTGATTTCATGACCGCGCGCTGGGCACACTTGCCTTATGAATTCCTGGAGACCGTCTCCAACCGTATTATCAACGAGATCGACGGCATCTCTCGCGTGGCCTATGACATCTCTGGAAAACCGCCTGCCACTATCGAGTGGGAGTGATCAGGATTTATAACATATTGAAAAATAGCAATAAAATATTGCTGGTCAATAATGTAATCTGCATCATCAATGGTATATTTCATGGTATTCCCCACGGGCTGTAACACAAAACATGGCGATACCATGAGCGGCAGATTGATGCTGTCATGGTATTTATGGCGTTTGGCTGAGTAGACTATTGATGACCGCTTGATGAGCCCCAGAGTGTGGACAGGGGAGCAGCCCACAGGTTGTTACCCAGAGGCATGGTTTCATCACCATCGTACAGCAGCGCACCTGCTGTGAACTGATCACCGGCTAGGCTGGCGAGTTTTTTCAAACCACGCAGGTCTCGCTCTTTCACGGTGGCAGAGGCTTTGACTTCGACGCCGACCAGTTGTCCCGCGCTGTTCTCAATCACGATATCCACCTCAAACTTGTCCGCATCCCGGTAGTACAGTAGCTGATAGTCGTCATCGGCCGTTGTCGAGTGCTTGAGTAGTTCACCGAATACAAAGCTCTCCAGAACATGTCCGTAACGGCTCCTGTCCGTTTGCACATCTTTGGCGTTGATATCCATGAGCATGGCCAGTAAACCGGAGTCGATGAACTGAAGCTTGGGGGTTTTAACAACACGCTTCAGGCGATTGCGTGCCCAGACATCAATACGCTTTAGCAGGTACATTTGCTCAAAGACGCCGATATAGCGTGAGACGGTTTTTCCATCCAGACCAACCTGGCCTCCCAGGTCCGAATAGTTGCACATCTGGCCAGCGGTTTGTGCCAGGGCACGAAGAAGGCGTGGCAACTGATCCAGTTTGTCAATTTCAGCGATGTCTCGGACATCACGTTGAAGAATGGCACTGATGTATTGCCGGGCCCAGGCAGTGCGACGTTTTTCCGTCGGCCGTGCAACCGCTTCCGGGTAGCCACCCCGTAATACACGTGCGACCAGTTCATCGCCAAGTACAGGCGGGTTCGCCGTCAGGATTTCACTGGCAAAAAGACTGTCTATCCAGTTTGCCGGCCTGCGCTCGATTTCGCTCTGCGACAGGGGTAAAAGCATCAGGGTTTCCATACGCCCGGCGAGTGAATCTGCAACCGTGGGTAGCGCCATCAGATTGGCTGAACCCGTCAGCAGAAAGCGCCCGGGGCGACGATCCTCGTCTACACTTTTTTTGATGGCCAGAAGTAATTGGGGAGCACGCTGGACTTCATCGATGACAGCGCGATCCAGATTGCGAATCATACCGACCGGATCTTCGCGTGCCGACAGTGATGTCAGTTCATCGTCCAGGGTCAGGTAGTGTCGTCCCCGTTCAGTGAATTGGCGGACGAGGGTTGTTTTGCCAGCCTGACGCGGTCCCGCGAGCAGAACCACTGGCGTATCCAGCAAGGCTTCATGGATTCGTGGTTCAATCCAGCGTGGATACAGGCGAGGCATGTTCATATGAATATGATATCGTAAATTACGGAAATATCAAACGTAAATATCGGAACATATTGACGTGAAATTGGGAGGGTTGAAGGTGTGGTATATGCTGCCTGCTCGCAGTGGAGACCGGGAACGCTTGCCAGGAGAAAATAATTTGGGCATTGATCAGCAACACAACTGAACATGGTATTACCATTTGCCGAAAAAATAAGTCATTGAAAATTAAGGGTAAAAATGGCTAATTTACAATAGAGTGGGAGTAGGCAGTTTTAACTTATTGTTATCTAATAAAAAATATACTCTTGTCGTTTTAAGTTGCATTATCAACGATGTTAATGAATACCGAATTTAGACGACTCGGCTGAGCCTGATCAGGCAGTCTTGGTAATTTACTTGCGGATGGCGCTTAGTAGTTCGATTTACGACTTACTCTTATTCACACACATTCAGGTAACCCCCTGTTCGGTACCATTGGTGACTCCCGCCCCCGACCGCTGGGGGCGGGTTCTGATGCGCCGGGCAGAACGGCGACGGGCAGAGCGCGCGGGTGCGACGCCACACACCTTGATGGAAATTGACTATCTGCTCATGGTTGATGATGAGGCACGACAAGGCGCCCTGCGCTTTGCCAGGCACGAGGGATTGTGGTGCATGGGGAAAGTGGCGGTAGATGCAAAATACCATTACCATTTACAAGCAAACACGACCCGACATAAAATAGTGCTTTCAAATATTTATCTTGCGATGCAAATCGTTAATGATCAACGTTACAAGATTAGCAACAAGGAGCTTCGAATGGTCTTCGATCAGGTGTCACAATTTACGAATAGAATCGATGATATTGCTTGAAAATTCGTGTGGATCCCTCAGCTTTTAGTCCATACTCGTTGAGTATTCATTCGATCAGCGTGGTGCGACCCCTAACATGTCTTACACACTTTTTTGCTCTCATAGGTTCTGAGTTTTAAGCAAGAGGCACACGATGACACGTCTAACGACTGAGAATAAATCTAGAAAAAAACAATCAGAGTTTCAGAAACTCTGGGCAAAAGCAGAAAAGCTGAAACGGAAAAATGCGCGCTTGCGCGATCGCATGGATGAGATAATACGACGTATCAGAACCGATATAGATCCTGTCGAAAAAGAAACAACCAGGCAGCAGATACCCTTGCTAAAACGGTTGCTAACGCTGGGACAACGGAAGTCACTGACGCAATGGGAGCGACAAACACTGGATGACTGGATTCGGGAAATACTGGAACTATTGCAGAGTGCTGGTCATCTCAATGATGTAATTGTAGAAGAAATTTCCCGTTATGATGCATTTCGCATCGGCATAGAACTGGATGAAACCTCCTCGACCCCATTGCCTGATCAGTTGCGGGCGCATTTTGAACATGAAGAAATTCTGTTACAGGAAGAGGATGAGGCCGAAGATGAGGCGTGGCGGAAAAAAATCGACCGTGAAATTGAAAAAATTCTTGATCAAACATTTGGCACTGAACCACCCAGGCCGGAACATCGATGCCAAAACGTGGATGATTTTTTTCAGGACGAATTGAAAGAAGAACAGCAGCGTCAATACGAGGCTTACATTAAATCTCGAAACGCCGCCCGCAAGGAGTTACTGGAGGAAATGTTAGCGGAAACCGGCTTCTCTGAAGATGATGAGGATGAAGAGGATGAATGTTTTGATTTCGATTTTGATCCGTTTGGCTCTAATGCGCCGCATACAGAACAGGATGATGACGATACACCCGCTATCAGCAATGTTGTTTTCAGGCGACTGTTCCGCAGTGCTGCCGCGCAGTTACATCCGGATCGTGAGCATGATCCGGATATCCGTGAGAAAAAACATACCCTCATGACCAGGCTGCTCAATGCGCGAAAACAGGGTGATGTCATGACCATTGTCCAGATGTATCAGGAGCATGTAGGTGAAGATGCTGCCTTATCGAAAACGGATGAAAAGCAATTAATCAAGGCGCTTAAACGGCAAGTTGATGAACTAGGATGCGAACAGGAGGAATACAGTTTTGAGTCCCCCGTTCACCAGCTGGCTTACGAAAGGTTCTACTTTCATAGTCCTAGAAAAACCGATCAGGCGTTCAAACAACACATCCAGAAAATGAAAAAAGCCGCCTCAGATGCCAGGTCATTAGCCTTGAACATAAAATCACTTAAAGCTCTCAAACCCCATCTCGAACGGCGCCATGATGAGTATCGTTTCATCAACCCACTGGAGGCATTGGATGCGTTTTTTGATTTCACGCGCTAAATGAGATTCAATTAGAGTGGTGCGACCCCTTATACGTTTTACGGTGATACCGAATATACCAACAAGGCTGGAGCCGAAGAACCAGGTAGCCGCTGGCAAGAGTTATAACTGAATCTGGTGTTTGACTGATTTGAAAAAAGGCGGCGTATCTGG
>CAZLQI010000014.1:3981-61198 GCA_964561765.1 uncultured Chromatiales bacterium | reverse complement strand
TCGATCAGAACGCCGCTTGATTCAAACGACTAAACACCACTTTTGACAATAACTCGAAATCCATTGGATTAAACATTAATCCTGAATCTCAAAGCGTTTAAGCAGAAGCCATATTGAAGTTGCGCTCATTGAAATCTAGTGACGATTTTGCTGTCACCACGGACCTGAATGTTGCCATCACCGTCACGACTGACTTCAACGCCGCAGCCCACGCCGCAATAGGGGCAGGTCGTGACTACCCTATCGGCAGCGGCAACAGTCCCTGTCGTCATGCTCAGGCCTTCGACGTCTGCGCCAATGCAACGACGCCACCGTGTTGGGCATTGAGTTCGATGCTAATACGCCCCTGCTCAACTCTGATCGGGTAACGCCGCGTACAGCCCTCATCCGGGGCAACGGCACAGCCCTCGTCCAAATCGATATTCCAGTTGTGCAATGGGCAGGCGACACGCTTGCCGAACACGATCCCCTGTGAGAGTGGACCGCCCTGATGCGGACAACAATCATCGAGTGCGAAGATATCATCATCCCGGGTACGGAACACGGCGATATCGCCCTCCCCGGTTCTGATGACCCGGGCACCCAGTACCGGGATATCCTCCACACAACCGATCTCAACCCAATATCCGGCCTGCTTTGCGTCTTTTTTGTTCATCATTTTTCCCGGTTAACTCTACAATGCACTATTTCACTATCCCGGCGTGACTGGCCCGGTTCTATCCCACCTGCTTGAGCGGGATAAACTCGTGTGACTCGACACCTTGCGCACGCTCCGCCCAGGGGTCGATCTGTGCGTATTTCTGCGAGAGATGAAAACGCTCGGCCAACTCTGCACGACCAGTGGGATCATCGACCACATGCGCCTTGACATGACTGATGCCGACCCGTTCTATCCAGGGTGCGGTACGTTCAAGATAGCGGGCCTCCTCTCTATAGAACTGTATAAACGCCGCCGTGTACTCGAGTACCTCTTCTGGTGTCGTCACCTTGCACAAGAAATCGGTCGCGCGCACCTTGACTCCACCATTGCCACCGACATGGATCTCCCAGCCGGAATCTACCGCCACCACGCCCAGGTCCTTGATGGTGGCCTCGGCACAGTTTCGAGGACAACCGGAGACGGCCATCTTGAACTTGTGAGGCATCCACGATCCCCAGCTCATCTTCTCCAGCTCGATACCCATTGCGGTGGAATCCTGAGTACCAAAACGGCACCACTCCTTGCCCACACAGGTCTTCACGGTACGCAAAGCCTTGCCATAAGCATGGCCAGAGACGAGACCCGCCTGGTTGAGATCACCCCACATGTGGGGCAAATCCTCTTTCTTGACACCCAACAGATCGATACGTTGCCCACCGGTAATCTTGATGGCCGGTATCTGGTATTTTTCTGCTACCGCGGCTATGGCGTGCAACTCGGCCGGACTTGTCACGCCACCCCAGATACGCGGTATCACCGAGTAGGTCCCATCCTTTTGGATGTTGGCATGGGCACGTTCATTGATGAAACGTGACTGCATGTCATCCTGATAACTTTCAGGCCAGGCACATAACAGGTAATAATTGAGGGCGG
Organism: uncultured Chromatiales bacterium; assembly: GCA_964561765.1. GTDB lineage: Bacteria > Pseudomonadota > Gammaproteobacteria > DATFLL01 > DATFLL01 > CAZLQI01. The sequence goes on along the minus strand of CAZLQI010000014.1, from coordinate 59,625 downwards.
GGCGACAGGACTGGCAGCCATCGGGAGCTTTCCATTCCATGAATCGGAATATAGCGCGCACGGATTTCAAATCGTTTTCACGAATGGCCGTGCGCACCTCATCGTGTGTGTATTCAGTGCAGCCGCACATGGATTTCTTGTTCGGAGAAACAGAATAGTCGCTGCCCAGCGTATTGATCAGCAATTGCTCGACCAGGCCTGTGCATGAACCACACGAACTCGACGCCTTGGTGTGAATCCGCACATCTTCCAGCGTGAAGAGTTTCTTCTCAATAATGGCGTTGACAATATCACCCTTACACACGCCGTTACAACCGCAGATCTCCGCACTGTCGGCCATCAATGCCACGTGATTTTCATCACCATGACCAGCATCACCCAGGTGAGCCTGACCGAACAGCAGATGCTCGCGTATGTCACTGATATCGGTCTCATCGCGCATGAGCTGGAAATACCAGGAACTGTCGATGGTGTCACCGTACAAGACAGCCCCCTCGATGCGATTATCCCTAACCACCACTTTTTTATAGACACCGCGCGCGGCATCCTTGAAGACCAATTCATCAGCGCCCTCACCACCGGTAAAATCACCTGCGGAAAACAGATCAATGCCCGTCACCTTGAGTTTCGTTGAGGTCACCGAACCCTCATAACGAGAGGTACCAATGGCTGCAAGATGATTAGCACAAACCTTTGCCTGTTCAAACAAGGGAGCGACCAATCCATAGGCAATTCCTCGATGCTGCACACATTCACCGACGGCATAAATACTGGGCACGAAGGTCTGCATCGTGTCATTGACCACAATGCCACGATCACAGTAAATACCGGATTTTTTGGCCAATGCCGTATTCGAGCGTATACCGACGGCCATGACCACGATATCGGCATAGATCTCGGTACCGTCCTTGAAACGCACCGCCTTGACGCGGTCCTCACCGATAATGGCCGCGGTTTGCGTTGTCATCATGAAATTCAGACCGCGCGCCTCCAACGAGGCCTTGAGCATAGCACCCGATGATGTATCCATCTGGCGTTCCATGAGGACATCACCAAGATGCACCACGGTGACATGCATGCCACGGGTCATCAGGCCATTGGCCGCTTCCAGACCCAGCAAACCGCCACCGATAACGACTGCATGTTTATGCGTGCGTGACGCATCCAGCATCATGTCGACATCGTAGATGTCACGGAAACTGATCACACCGGGCAGATCATGCCCGGGAACAGGGACGATAAAAGGATTCGAGCCGGTGGCAAGCAACAATCGATCATACGCTGCTTGTGTGCCATCTGCTGCGATCACCCGCCGCCGGACACGGTCGATCTCAACCACCTCATTGCCGGTATGCAGGGTAATGCCATTATCACCATACCACTGCACATCGTTGAGCATGATCTCATTGAGGGTCTTCTCTCCTGCCAACACTGGCGAGAGCAGGATACGGTTGTAATTGCCATAGGGCTCAGAGCCGAAAACAGTAATAGCATATTTGTCCGGGCAGATTTTTAACAACTCTTCCAGGGTGCGTACACCCGCCATACCGTTACCCACCAGGACCAGTTTTTCTTTCATCACAAACCCTCTCCATGTCGGCACATTGCCCAACGGCTGATGTAGTTCATAGTACGCTGTCGCAATGAAAGGCAAAATATGTGCCATGAACCAGAATGCTACAGAAAATACAAATAACATGATGATTTATCTTGATAAATAAAATGTGATATGTATCAGACGGCTTCAACCCTCTCACGTAAATGTACCTTCATGGTGCGTCCGGGCACCGGGATGCCTTGTTATGAAACAGTTATTTATCCCCGACAGCACATTCTGCCGAAAACGGTGCAAACAACGTATCAAACGGATGCTCGTATACGTTGCAGACGGCAACACGCATGCACATATTTTGTGCATGGCCTGCAGTTTTTCTTAATGGGCGCATGATAGAACATCGCAATAACAATAAGTTACAAAATGGCATATAACTTGCCTTCCCCCCGTCTGATAGCAACCCCTCCCCTGTTTGTGCAGACCCAATAAAAGGAAGGCCGATATGTCAGATCCAAAATCCAGAATCAAACTGTTGTCCTTCTCCGGCAACATGAAGATTCTCCATATGACCTGGGTGGCCTTTTTCATCAGTTTCTACGTCTGGTTCAACTATGCGCCGCTGATGATATCCATCCGCGATGCCTTCCATCTCACCACGCAGGAAGTGAAAACGCTGCTTATCATCAATGTTGCACTGACCATTCCAGCGCGTGTCGTAGTGGGTATTCTGGCCGATAAATTTGGCCCACGAATTATGTATTCGGCCTTGCTCGCCATTTCCGGTCTGTTGTGTTTTGCTTTCGCCGCCGCTGACAGCTTCCAACAACTTGCGCTGCTGCGTTTTCTTCTGGGCTTTGTCGGCGCCGGTTTTGTCATTGGCATTCGCCATGATGGCCGAATGGTTTCCCGCCAGGCAGGTCGGTATCGCTGAAGGTATCTATGGTGGCTGGGGCAACTTCGGTTCGGCAGCGGCGGCGCGGTCAGTTTCCTGACCATCCTGTCGTTCGTATCGCCCCGGATATTCTTCCTGGTCATTGCCGGGGCCGCAGTCTTTGTCTTTCTCGTCGTTGCCTTCTTCCTTGAAGAACCTAAAGGTCACATGACAGAAGTCTTGCCGGACGGATCGGTGGAAATCATTGAAGTGACCTGAGGTTCTGACACTCGCATTGCAGCCGCTACGCCGTCGGAATGGGAAGGTATAGGGCTACCATTGCGGAACACTTTTTTACACCGTTTATACTGTATGAAGTTCAAACGAATGCGACCGGCTTTCTTTCTCTCATCCCGGAAGACGCGGATGTGGATACACATCGATAACCCAGGAACCTCATGACCGCCAAGCTTAGTGTAAAAGTAGGCCAACACTCCGATGCCGGCATCAAGTCACACAACGAAGATGCCTGTGGCATTCGCATTCCTGACCTGCCCCCTGCTCGGTACCAAGGGGTTGGCCGTCGTGATCGCGGATGGTGTCAGCGGCAGCGGGGCCGGCCGTGAAGCCAGTGCAGCCTGTGTTTATGGATTTCTCAATGATTATTTCAGCACCCCCGAATCGTGGTCGGTCAAAACCTCCGGGCAACGTGTGCTGGGTGCGCTCAACCGCTGGCTCTGTGGCCAGACCCAGCACAACTATGCCACCGACAGCCACCATGTACTCAAGATTATCGAACCTGACAGCAGGTGCCGCTTCCTCTACTACACCACGGAATACATCGAAGGGCAGACACTGCGCACATGGATGGTGGACAACCCGCGCCCTACCTTGAGTGCAGTGCGTAATCTGATCGAGCAATTGGTCGCAGGCCTGCGTGCCTTTCATCGTCTGGAAATGGTTCACCGCGACCTCAAACCTGAAAACATACTCATCGATACGACGCAGACCGTGAAAATCATCGATTTCGGTTCGACCAAGATTGCCGGCATCGATGAAATACAGACCCCCTATGAACGCAATCCAGCACTGGGCGCATTGGATTACGCCGCGCCGGAGTACTTCGAAGGTCACACCGGCAATCCGCAAACGGATATCTATGCCCTTGGCGCCATCACCTACGAAATGCTTACAGGAAAGCTGCCCTATGGCAGCGCACTGAGCCTGCGCAGACTAAAACGCGCCAGTTACACCTCTATCAAACACTATTATCCCGAAGTGCCCACCTGGGTTGACGCGGCCATTCGCAAGGCGGTCCATCTCGACACGCGCAGGCGCTACAACGTGACCTCAGAGTTTGTTCACGATCTGATCCAACCCGCTGCTGAATTCATTTCCCCTTATCCCCTCCCCCTCATCGAACGCAATCCCGTCGGCGTATGGAAGGGACTGGCTGCACTCTTCTTCCTGTTCGACCTCGTACTCCTGTACCTGCTGGACAAGTAACAACCATCGCTGCCAAATCGCACGCCGCTAGCGTGAGAGGGGCACGGCAAACGCCGTATTCCCCCTGCATCAACGTGCACTCAAGATACGTTGCGCCAGGCCAGACAGGGATGTCGCCGGCAGATAACGCCGCCACAGCGCCGCATCTGTATTTATACTGGCAGACAGGGCATCGCGCATACGAGCTTGCGCCGCCCGTGCATTGAATCCAAGCAAGACGTACAGGGCACCGCGGGAACTGACGGCCGTACGATACACCAAGGCACCGCTGAGCGTACCGGGGCGCAGGTAGCGACGTAACGAGTAGGCAATACGCGCCTGCGCGCCTGGCACCGATCGCGCCTGGTGCTGCGCATAGATCGTCACACGCCGGTACAGATCGGCACGCGCCTGACGCGCAAGACCACGGCGGGCCTGGTGGATAGCCCGAGCCTTCAACTCAGCATATCCTCCCGCCCCGCCCGATGCCGCCCCCACCGCAGACAGGCTCACACCGGGTAAGGCGGCATCACAGACCCAGGTAGGTGCAGGCGTTGCCGAAGCCGTATCGTCTGGAAAATAACAGGCCCGCAGGCTCGGCTGTATGATCAGGGCACTACACCCCGCCAGCCACAGCGCCCCCAGACAGAGCACTCCCAACCTGAACTGCCGCAGACCACTCTTGCTGTGCATCGTCTCGTTCTCTCCTCAATGGTATTCTGAACCAGGTTAGCAGTTTATCGGGATAGCATCGGCGCGGGTGCCCAAGCGCTGCACGTTCTGATCGAGAAGGGCCGCGACATCGCCACCACTGCCAGCCGATCTCGCCTGCATGGGTTGCTCCTGTGCCGGGGTAATCTCATCGAAGCCTGCAAGGATCACCTCGGTGCGCGTATATGCATCTGCCTTGAGTGCCCCGGTCAAGATGGCGGGCGCCAGCCGGGTGGGCAACGTGCCCGCCGACAACCAGTCATTTTGTTCACACCGCCGGGTAAACTGGGCGAACCACGCCAGATAGGCATGGGCATCTTCATTGAGCGGCGTGGCGGTGGCGCAGATATCAAGCGATCAGATCTGACACAATTGCCAGGAATCACGTGTGAGCCGCGCTGCCACCTCGACCTGCAACAGGGTATCCACTACATCCCCTCCGGACATTTTGCAGGATCGGCGAAGCGGTGACACATGGCCCGGCCAGTGTACACACAAACCGGCGCATTCTGCTGTGCTTCATCCCCTGGTGAATACCCGCAGGCCACAAACAACCAATCGACGGTGAGCGCCGGATTCAAAGCCGTCTATATCGCCGACATCAGGCCCAGTCATCGCCATAGTGAACCGTAATTTCCTCATCGGCTCGAATCATGCGTACGGCAAAAAGCTCGAAATCACGAAACTCTGCATTGGGCCGGTGCGAGTGATTCACATAACGTAACTTATTCATGCCGCGTCGTCCCTGCGCACCCTGTTCGTCTTCCACCCACAGCACATACTTCCCGTTACGCTGTGCTTGCGGCCCTTGATAGGTGCCGATATAGACCTGTGGGCGGATACGCGCCGAAGCAAACAAACCCTTACCGTGAATACGAGACTCCGAGACATAAATACAATCGAGCAAGACCGCTCTCCTTTTATTCATAGCACAATAGTAAGGCACATCCCTGAACAGACAGTCTGCACTCAGACTGGCGATCAGATGACATGGCTGGATAGATTATTTGGAATAATCAGCCCGGGATTTCCGTTGGCGATTATAAGTCGATGTCTTGTAAATGGGAATGTAGCTACGACAGTTTATTTTCAGTTTTAGGCCATTGGCGGCTATTTTGGCTACTGCGAGCAGGATATGAGTCATACAGCTCCTTGTCGTTGCGCTGCGAGAGTCAGTAGCCCGTTCAGCCCATTGGTAATGCCAATCACACGGTGCCGAATATACCGATGAGTAGAGCGCTGTGATAAAGTCTCGGCTGTACCATTCGATGGCATCAGCGGTCCTCCGTCAGAGAGATTGAAGGTTATGCTTACGTTCAAGCTCAAGCGCCCTCTCGCGCACAGTACCGATTTTAACACCGTGGCCGCCGTCGATCTGGGATCGAACAGCTTCCACATGGTGGTTGCCAGACTACAGGGTAATGAGCTGAGTCCCATCGACAAGCTGCGTGAAATGGTGCGCCTCGCGGCCGGGCTTGATAAAGCACACGTCCTGTCCGCGGAGGCACAGCACCGTGCATTGGCCTGCCTGGAACGTTTTGGCCAACGACTCAGTGGTATGCCGCAGGGCAGCGTACGCGCCGTTGGCACCAACACCCTGCGCAGCGCACACAATGCGAGGGCCTTTATCGCCGTCGCGGAGGAGGCACTCGGCCATCCCATCGAGATCATATCGGGCCGTGAAGAGGCGCGCCTTATCTATCTGGGCGTCGCGCAGAGTACGCCGGACAATAGCGGCCAGCGGCTGATCGTTGATATTGGCGGCGGTAGTACGGAGTGCATCATCGGGCGCGATTTTCAGACCCGCCACCTGGAAAGCCAATACATGGGTTGCGTCAGTATGAGTCAACGCTTCTTCGCCGATGGCGAGATCACCCGCAAGCGCTGGGAGGATGCGGTTCTGGCGTGTGCGCAGGAAATCGAGCCTATCGCTGCACGGTATCGCAGCATCGGTTGGGAAACCGTGCTGGGTGCATCCGGTACCATCAAGGCCATCCAGTGCGTGGCACAGGAGGCGGGCTGGATCAAGACCGGGATCACGCCGGTGGCACTCAACACGTTGGCCGCCGCACTCATCGAGGCCGGACATGTCAACAAACTCAAACTCTCTGGATTGGGCAATGATCGCGCTGCGGTTTTTCCCGGCGGAGTTGCTGTTCTGTATGCCACCTTCAAGGCACTGAACATCGAGTCGATGGAGGTCTCCGAGGGCGCCTTGCGCGAAGGCCTGCTCTATGACCTGACAGGGCGCATTCGTCACGAGGATGTGCGTCATCGTAGCGCAACGTCACTGGCCGAACGCTACCACGTTGATGTGGCCCAGGCGGAGCGGATCAGACAAACAGCATGGGCCTGTCTGGCACAGGTTGCCACCGACTGGGGCTTAGAGGACGAGGAGGCAAAACGCTTTCTCGGCTGGGCCGCGCAATTACACGAGGTCGGACTTGGCATTGCACACAATCACTATCACAAACACGGCGCCTATATCATAGAGAACAGCGATATGCCCGGTTTCTCGCGTCTCGAACAGCAATATATCGCGGCATTGGTACGGGTGCATCGACGAAAATTCGCCACCGGCATCTTCAACGCCTTGAGCACTAACTGGCGTGAATCACTGACGAAACTGGCCGTGCTGCTGCGCCTGTCCCTGGTACTGCATCGCAGTCGTGTCGAGACACCCCTGCCCAAGTTCACGCTCAAGGTCAGGGATACCCATTCATTGGCGCTATGTTTTCCTGAAAACTGGCTGGACACGCATCCACTCACTCGGGCCGATCTTGAACAGGAATCCACGTACCTGAAGGTGGCACAATTCAAACTCCATGTCGCGTAGACACAGGTTCCGCTCAAGCACTCTCAGCCAAGCGTTCCAACAGACCCATCTGTGCAGAGTAAGGGGGCAACTCAGGTTCATCCACCCGCCGATAGACGCCATCATTAGACAACGTCCAGGCCTGGGTATTGTCCCTGAGATAACCCCTGAGATCAGCTATAATGCGCTCACGCAGGGCCGCATCGATTATCGGGAAACTGACCTCAACCCGGCGAAAAAAATTACGATCCATCCAGTCGGCGCTGGTGCAATACACCTCGGGCGTACCATCATTAGAAAAATAATATGCCCGTGTATGTTCCAGAAAACGACCTATCACGGAGCGCACACGGATGTTATCGGATACGCCCGCCACACCCGGTCGCAGACAACAGATACCGCGGACAATCAGTTCGATTTGCACCCCCGCCATGGAGGCCTGATACAGGGCCTGGATGATGCGGGGTTCGACCAGCGAGTTGAACTTGGCGATGATTCGCGCCGGTCGGCCAGCCAGCGCAAATGCGCGCTCGCGCTGGATCTTCTCCAATAACGCGGCATGCAGCGTAAAGGGCGACTGCAGCAATTTCTTCAGCCGTGATGCCCTGCCGAGGCTGGTAAGCTGGAGGAACATCTTATGCACATCTTCACCGATCTCGCGATCACTGGTGAACAGGCCGTAGTCCGTATACAGTCGTGCCGTGCGTGGATGATAATTGCCCGTACTCAGATGAACATAATCGCGTAATTGCTTGCCCTCACGGCGCACGATCAGAATCATCTTGGCGTGGGTCTTATAACCAACCACACCGTAGACGACATGTGCACCGGCTTCCTGCAAGCGAGTGGCCAAGGCGATATTGGCCTCTTCATCGAAACGGGCTCGCAACTCGATCACTACAGTGACCTCCTTGCCCGCACGGGCTGCACCCACCAGCGCATCCACAATCGCCGACTCGGGCCCGGTACGATACAGCGTCTGCTTGATACCCAGAACTCTGGGATCGGCCGCAGCCTGTCTGACAAACTCAATAACCGGTGCGAAAGACTCATAAGGATGATGCAGCAGAATATCCCGCTTGCGGATGTTGTCGAACAGGTCATTCGTGTAGACCAGTGTCGGCGGCAGACCGGGTGTAAAAGCGGTAAACTTGAGATCTGGTCGGTCAACCATGTCTATAATCGCCTGCATACGATTGAGATTGACCGGACCCTGGACCTGATACAGATCATTGCGCTCCAGTTTGAACTTCTGCAACAAATAGCCGATCAAGTCCTCATGACAATCATGGGCGACCTCAAGGCGTACCGCATCACCGTAACGGCGCGAGGCAAGCTCACCTTCCAGAGCACGCAACAGATCATCAATTTCCTCCTCATCGACGAACAGATCACTGTTGCGTGTTACCCGAAACTGATAGCAGCCCGTGACCTGCATACCCGGAAAAAGATCGCCGACATAGGCGTGGATCACCGAGGAGAGAAACACGAAATCGTGCGGGCCCCCGTCCAGCTTCTCCTGCGGCAATTTAATGAGCCGGGCCAGGGCGCGAGGTGCCTGTACCACAGCCATACCTCCACTACGGCCGAAGGCATCCTTGCCCTCCAGCGAGATGATAAAATTAAGGCTCTTGTTGAGAACGCGTGGAAACGGGTGTGCCGGGTCGAGCCCCATGGGACTGAGCACGGGAAATAATTCTTTAACAAAAAACTGTCGCAGCCAGATATCCTGTGCATGCGTCCAGTCCGTTCTCCGGATAAAACAAATCGATTGTCCAGCGAGTTGCGGTATCAACTCTTCGTTCAGCACACGGTACTGCTCATCGACCAGCTCATGGGCCGTGCAGCTGATCGCCTTGAGTACTTCGCCGGGGGTCATATTGTCCTGACCGGCCTGCACCGAGCCCAGCTCGACCTTCTGCTTCAGCCCCGAGACACGAATCTCGAAAAACTCATCGAGGTTGGTCGTCGCGATACACAGGTAACGCAAACGCTCCAGCAATGGAATCGACTCATCTCTGGCCTGCGCCAGCACTCGGCGATTGAATTCGAGCAGACTCATCTCCCGATTGATATAGAACTCCGGGAGCTTCAAATCCACCGCTTCAGGTAATGAGTCCCGAGGGGACGAGGTGATTTTTTCGGGGTGCGCCGACAACCCGGTCAACGAAGATGAACCGGGTACGGCGGACCGGGCGGTGGGATCGACATGACTCATGACACAACCAGTGTACACGCGACAAAAGTCAATTTCATGATAATTTTTTCACCTTTATCCTGGGCACACCGTCACTACGGTTTTACAGAGTTGCCGCATCCAGCCGTAGCGGCACCGACGACAATCGCAGGTGGGTTGTCGTGCCTTGTCCAGGCTGGCTCAAGACATCGATTTCCCAACCGTAGCGGTCACAGATGCGTTTGACCAGCGACATGCCGATGCCCTCCCCCTGGCTGCCAGCCCCCTTGAAATAGCGTTGGAACACCAGTTCGACCTCCTCGGGGCGCATGCCGCGCCCGGAATCCTGGACCACGACCTCGGTGGGTGTCAGGCGAACGACAATGCTGCCTTTTGCGGTGTAGGCGATGGCATTACGAATCAGGTTACCGATCACAATACCCATGACCGCACGGTCAACCGACAGGTTCACATCCTTTTCCACCTCAAGACGGATATCAACGGGTTTACCCGCCAGCATGCAGGCATGCTTGTCGACCGCGTCGCTCAGTACCTTGCGTACCGAACAGGATGTGGCTGCGGCATCCTTACCCTGCTCCTCTCTGGCCAGGGTCAGCAGGGCCTCGGTGAATTCTGACATATCCCGGGCTGCGCGGGATATGCGCTCGACGCGTTCCCGTGTACGACCAACTAGGCCAACATCCGCCAACAATACCTCGGTCGCACCCTGGATGACAGTCAATGGCGTACGCAGTTCATGGCTCACATCCGAGGTAAAATAGCGTTCGCGGTCAATGAAGGACTGAAGTCGACCTATATAATGATCAAAAGATGCGGCCAACTCGCCCACTTCGTCATCAGTGAAGTGCTCAGCCAGACATGAAGGTTCATTTCGCACACGTAGGTTGCGGATGAGTGCGGCCAGCGACGAAACGGGGGAAATCACCCGTCCGGCCAACCAGATCCCAATACCGGCCGCGATCAGGGTCATGGACAGCACGCCGCCAGCCAGAAAGATGAGGAAACGCCGCTCACGCTTGCTGGTCTGCGTGTGGTCATACAATACATAGAAGCGACTGCCGTCACTGTCAGCCACGACCACATAGTACTCCCGGCCATTTGCAAGCCGTGCGGTATGAAAGCCTGGCATTAATCCCTTCAGCGTTGCCGGGGGAGGAAATCGGCCACCAGCGGTGGCGACATAGGCACGAATCGCCACGCCATCGGGTGGTACGGTGTCGGGATTGGCCCGGTAGCGGGCCGTGTATTCGCGCAACTCGGCGGTTAAGGTCTCTGCGACCAATCTGTTCTCGATATCCAGGGTACCGAGGTACAGACTGACGCTCAATAAAAGGCTAGTGAGTGCACCAAACAGGGCAAAGGACAGACCGACACGATAGCGCAGGCTACGCCTGAAGCGCATCCGAATCTACCAGTTGATATCCAATGCCGTGCAGGGTGCGCAGTAACGCGCTGTCAAAGGGCTTGTCGATGGCAGCGCGCAACAAATGCATATGCGCACGCAGGGCATCACTATCCGGGGGGGTATCACCCCAGATCTCGCGCTCGATCTCCTGGCGGGTCATCACCCGTGGTGACTGGCGCATCAGCAGGCCCAAGATCTTCAACGGAATCGGTGGCAAGACGATTTTTTTGCCGGACCGCAATACGTTAAGTGTATCCTGATCGAAGGACAGATCACCGACAGTCAATGTCCTGCGCGTGGTCTCCCCGCGCGCACGGCGTACCAGCGCATTGAGGCGCACCTCCAATTCCTGCAAGGCAAAGGGCTTGACCATGTAGTCATCTGCCCCATTGGCGAAACCTTCGAGTTTGTCATTCAGAGCATCTCGGGCGGTGAGCATCAACACCGGGAGTTCGCGCCCTTCCTCGCGCAGTTTCGCACACACCTCCAAACCATCCATACCCGGCAACATCAGGTCCAGCACCAGCGCGTCATAGTGATTTTCCAGCGCAAACTGCAACCCGGTATGTGCTTCATTGGCGGCATCGACACTGTGCCCTTTCCCCTCGAGATAATCGTAGAGGTTGGCGACCAGATCGGGATTATCCTCGATGACCAGAACATGCATGCTTTCCATAGTGGTGCCCTCTCGGCAAAATTGCATTGACTCCACGACAACGCGCATCAGTATTTCACTGCGGAAATACGCTGGCACATCATCACCCCTATGCACATGCTACAGCACGCGGCCCGGTAAAGCGCAGGCACTATAGCCGAATTTTTAACCCTGCACGGATGATATCACCCACACTATTGAGTGTTTTCCACAGGAGATAGTTCAATCGTACAGACACATCTTGCTTTAATATATTGTTTTTTCAATATTATTCTTGCTATCAGTACCATCCAACGCAGTGATCTCAACGATGACACAGGCGACAGGGGGCAAGCCTTCCCTCTGTTTAGGACCCTTGGCCCCACCACTGCTATACCCTGACGCCACGTGCCGCCGTATGAGATTCACAGCGGGATCAGTCTGCACCAAGGCCGGTAAAGACAGTGCACGCCCTGAGTCAGATGCTGTCCTGTGAACGCCATGCCCATGATATACTGCGCCAGTACATGGGTTGCAACACGTGGACCGCAATACCCGGATCGGGCTGGAGATGGCCATTATTTTGCTGATGGCTTGTCCCCTCATCATTTGAACGCACACTGTTTTTCCGTGCAACCGCAGCCCGATACCACAGGACAATCTCGCCACGCGGGGTGGTCCATGTCTATCAGACAGGATACGCATTCCCCGCAAAGTGACCTGCTGCTGCGCCCATGGAACATCTCACCACATCGACGCGTCAACACAAGAACCGGACTACCTTCATCGGCAACCCACCCTCTCCACGCCCCACCAACGTGATTAACCCGGCATGTGAATGCCAAGGAAGCGCGCACACAACGGGATCAAAAATGCAGTTATGCTTAGAACCGGTACCGACTTTGTCTCTCTAAGCATACATCAATGTCCGGCCCCCGCGGATACCGCCTTCTCCTGCGGGCACACCAGCCGCGTTGAGCTGAAACAGAGCTAGAGAGATATTGTTATCAACCCATGGAGATCACTATGAAACGTAATCGCACCATCAACGCCTTGTTACTCATTCTGAGTCTGTTTGTACTCCAGGGTCTGAGTGCCAGTCAGGCAGCAGAACTGCCTAATTTCACCCGGTTGGTTAAAACCAACAGCCCCGCCATCGTCAACATCAGCACCACGCAGGAAATCAATACCGCAGATTCTGCCGGTAAAAGTGGTAACAACAACGCATCACCCACCCCCAATTTCCCACATGGAAGCCCCTTCAATAGGTTCTTCAAACGTTTTTTCGGTGGCACACCACACTTTTCCGGTAAAGAGAAAATACAGTCTCTTGGATCGGGGTTCATCATATCCAGCGATGGTTACATTCTGACAAATAATCATGTAGTCAAAAATGCTGACAAGATCATGGTCCAGTTGAGTAACCACCGTGAATTTCATGCCAAGCTTATCGGTAGTGATGAGCGCACCGATGTCGCACTTCTCAAGATTCATGCCGACGGGCTGCCTACAGTGAAAATCGGCGACTCATCGAAACTCCAGGTAGGCCAGTGGGTCCTGGCCATCGGGTCCCCCTTCGGTCTGCAATACACCGCAACCCAAGGCATCGTCAGCGCCCTCGGACGCAGCCTGCCGGATGACACCTATGTGCCCTTCATTCAGACCGATGCAGCGATCAATCCCGGCAACTCGGGGGGGCCGTTGTTCAATCTCCAGGGACAAGTGATCGGTATCAACTCACAGATCTACAGCAATACCGGTGGTTATATGGGCTTGTCCTTTGCCATCCCGATCAATGTGGCAATGAATGTAGCCAAACAAATCAAGGCACACGGCTACGTGGTTCGAGGTTGGCTCGGGGTCTATATCCAGCCAGTCACGCCGAATCTGGCGGAATCTTTCGGCATGAAGCGCTCCATCGGTGCCCTCGTCTCCAAGGTGGTAAAAGACAGCCCTGCCGCCAAGGCTGGTGTTAAACCAGGCGATATCATCCTCACATTTGATGGCAAGAGTGTCGATGAGGCCGACCATTTACCACCCATGGTTGCTGCTACACCCATTGGAAAAACAGTCAGTGTCATTGTGCGCCGTGATGGCAAGAAACTGGAACTGCGGGTCACCATAAAACGCCTACAGGGACAAAAGTTCCACAATGTAGACAACCCAAGCAACATAGCGCGCCTCAAAATGCGTGTCATCGACTTGAGCAAGACGTTGCGTGAGAAATTCAAGCTCGGTAACCGGGGGGTGCTGGTCAAGGAGATAGAAAACGGTCCTGCGGCCAATGCCGGTATCCGTCCGGGAGACATCATCCTCAGCATGAACTATCACGACATCGGCAATACCAGCGTGCTGCACTCCGTAGTCAGGAAATTGCCACGCAACAAGGCCGTTCCGGTATTGATCCAGCGCGGTAACGGTACCCTGTTCCTCGCACTGAAGATCGTGTCTCACTAAACCGACAGGTACAGGTCAACATGACAAGGAGGCGGTCGGGCTGATGGTTCTACCGCAGGCAGGGTGGGAGGGTGAGAACATATTTTTTCGATTTTAGTGAAACTCGAAGAAACGTGGATCACTCATCCCACCGATGCAGGCGCATCTTGAGTCCGATGACCTTTCCTGACGGTGCAAAGATATGTTCGGGCGGCATCTGCCGCCCTGTTCTTATCGTTACTATCAATAGGGAAAAAGCTGATGACGTCTATCAGAACCGACACAATCGTGCACAGACAATATTGCAATACTCCCACCGGGTGGTGCACTGTCTGTTCTCCCCGCCGCATAATGAAGATGCGTAACACGCGTGGGAAAGCTATCTAAATACGCGTTCCAAATACCCGTCCACGTAGAAGCGGTGGAATCGAATTGCAGTTTCGATTGAGTGAAGGACTGTGGTCTGGTTTTTTCAAAATAACTCGAGTATTTGGAACGCGTATTTAGCCGTAGCGGCCGGTAATGTAGTCTTCCGTCTCTTTCCGGCTTGGTTTGGTAAAAATGATATTCGTGTCATCGATCTCGATCAGTTTGCCGAGATAGAGAAAAGCCGTGTAGTCGGATACACGCGCGGCCTGTTGCATGTTATGCGTTACGATAACGATCGTGTAATCGGTCTTCAGTTCGTTGATCAACTCCTCTATCTTGAGGGTGGAAATCGGGTCGAGCGATGAGGCAGGTTCATCGAGCAATAACACCTCTGGCTTTACTGCAATGCCGCGAGCGATACACAGACGTTGCTGTTGCCCGCCCGACAGTTGCGTGCCGATCTGGCGCAGTTTGTCCTTCACCTCATCCCATAAGGCCGCTTTTTTCAGGGCCCATTCGATGCGATCATCCATACCCGATCGCGACAACCGCTCATACAAGCGTACACCAAAGGCAATGTTATCGTACACCGACATTGGAAACGGGGTCGGCTTCTGAAAGACCATACCAATCTTTGCGCGCAGATGATTGAGGTCCTGATCCTCCGCAAGAAGATCCTGTCCGTCGAGAAATATCCGCCCTTCCGGGCGCTGGTCTGGATAAAGTTCATAAATACGGTTAAACACACGCAACAAGGTGGATTTACCGCAACCGGAAGGGCCGATAAAGGCTGTGACCTGTTTTTCCGGTATATCCATATTGATGTCATACAGGGCCTGAAACTTTCCGTAGTAGAAGTTCAGATCCTCCACCCGCAGTTTCGGATCGGGAGAGGATGTCTGGGGTAGACTTTGCGCCGTTTCAATATCGCTTCGTTCACCTATTGCCTTCTCGGCGGATGTTGCATCGTTGAACATGTCGGTACCATCACTACTCATGGTTGTCAGTGAGCTGATTTCCCGGTGCGCAAAAGTATGCGTACCAGGATATTCAAAAACAGGATACTGAAGGTGATCAGCAAGGCGCCAGCCCAGGCCAGATGTTGCCAGTCATCGTATGGGCTCATCGCGAACTGGAAAATAACAACAGGCAGATTGGCGATCGGCTGATTGAGTGAAGTGCTCCAGAACTGGTTATTCAATGCAGTAAACAACAACGGCGCCGTCTCGCCACTGACACGCGCCAGTCCCAACATAACGCCCGTTAGTATGCCCGCCTTGGCGGCACGGTAGACGACATGAATGACCACCTTCCATTGCGGTGCGCCCAACGCTGCAGCGGCCTCGCGCAGACTGTCCGGCACCAGCCGTAACATGTCCTCGGTGGTGCGCACCACGACCGGTATCACAATAAGTGCCAGTGCCGCCGCGCCGGCCCAGCCGGAAAAATGTCCCATCGTGACCACAACAACCTCATAGATAAACACGCCGATAATGATCGATGGTGCACTGAGGAGGATATCATTGACAAAACGAATGACCGGAGCGATCTTGGAACCACGACTGAATTCGTTAAGAAATGTTGCAGCCAATATGCCGATAGGGGTACCGATGATCACCCCCATTGACGTCATGATGACACTGCCGACAATGGCATTGATCAGACCACCAGAGCTGCCCGGAGGTGGTGTTATTTTGGTAAAGATATCCGGCCCGATCCACTGTAGCCCATTGCTGAGCAAGGTCCACAATAGCCAGACCAGCCAGAACAAACCGAATACCGTGGCCAGAAGCGACAAACCTAGATTGAAGTAATTGATAAACAGTCTGCGCCGGTACAAGCTCATGCACCTACCCCTTTAACTGCGCTTGCCTTCAAGCGCGGTAAGGCGCATGAGCATGAGTTTAGCCAGTGCCAACACCACGAACGTGATAAGGAACAAGATGAGTCCCAACTCAATCAGTGCCGAGGAATACATCTTGCCAACCGCCTCGGTAAACTCATTGGCCAATGTCGAGGAAATGGTATTACCCGGCATGAACAGTGAGGCGCTGATTTGATGCGCATTGCCGATGACAAAAGTGACCGCCATGGTCTCACCCAGTGCGCGCCCAAGTCCGAGCATGATCCCGCCGACAACACCCACCTTGGTGTAAGGCAGCACAATATTCCATACGACCTCCCAGGTCGTCGCTCCCAGCGCATACGCCGACTCCTTGATAGACGCCGGGACAACCTCGAAGACATCACGCATCACCGAGGCGATAAAGGGCAGGATCATGATGGCCAGGATAAGGCCGGCCGTAAACATCCCAATCCCCATCGGCGGGCCATTGAACAGTACCCCCAGTACGGGCCAGTGACCCAGATGATCAATGACCCAGGGTTGTATGTTGTCGGCGAACCAAGGCGCAAACACGAACAGGCCCCACATGCCGTAAATGATACTGGGAATTGCCGCCAATAGCTCAATGGCTACGCCAACAGGGCGTTTGAGCCAACTCGGAGCCAGTTGGGAAACGAACAGCGCAATACCAAAACTGACGGGGACTGCAATCAGTAGCGCAAGCGCGGAGGTCATCAAGGTACCGAAAATCGCAACCAGGGCACCGAACTGTTCGGTGACCGGGTTCCAGGCCTTGCTCACCAGGAAGCCGAAACCAAACTTCTGCATGGCAGGCCATGCCCCGATCGTCAACGTGATCAGAATGGCAATGACAACGGCGAGGATGAACAGGGCGAAAAGTCGCGTTGTTCCCCGAAACAACGTATCGAGCCGAGCGCCTCGCTGCATTTTCGAGAACACAGTATCGGGCACGTGCGAGTCCAAGCTGATCTCTCCTAATTGACTTAGCTACCAACTTGTTACTGACAAAATAAACGCGGAGGAGCTGTCAGCTAACGGCACCTCCTTGACATCTCCCCCCCCAGGCCCCGCCTTCATGAGGCCAATCAGACGTGGCGGTTATTGTACCATGTCAGCATTCCAGATGGGGCTGCCATTGTTGGCCCTGATCTTACCCGCCCAGGTAGACTCGACCAGTTTAACTACCTTGTCGGGAATCGGCACATAGTCCAGCTTCTCGGCCATCGTCCGGCCATGGTGGTAGGCCCAGTCGAAGAAGGTCAATACGGCCTTGGCGACATCTGGCTTGCGCTGGCGCGTGTACACCAGGATGAAGGAAGCACCGGTGATCGGCCAGCTTGTCGCCCCCGGCTGATCGGTCAGAACCATATAGAACCCTGAGGCATGTTGCCAATCGGCATTGGCGGCTGCGGCCTGAAAGTTCTTGCTGGTCGGCGAAACAAAACGACCGGCCCGGTTGCGCAGTTGGGCATAGGACATCTTGTTTTGCAACGCGTAGGCATACTCGACGTAGCCGATGGAGCCCTTGATACGGCGCACGTAGGAGGCCACGCCCTCGTTGCCCTTACCACCGACGCCGACTGGCCAGGCAACCGCTTTGTTGTTACCGACCTTGCGCGCCCACGCCGGACTGACCTTGCTCAGGTAGTTGGTGAAGATCCAGGTGGTGCCCGAGCCGTCCGATCGATGCACGACGGTGATACGACTGTTCGGCAACTGCACGACCGGGTTGTTGACCTTGAGACGGGGATCGTCCCAGCGCTTGATCTTGCCGAGGTAGATATCCGCTACGTCCATGGGAGTCAACTTGAGCTCGCCGGGTTTGATGCCTGGGACATTGACGACCGGTACCACGCCGCCCATGATCATGGGAAACTGCATCAGACCGGATTTCTCCAGTTCTTCCGCCTTCAGCGGGGCATCGGAGGCACCGAAATCAACGGTCCTGGCCTT
Source organism: uncultured Chromatiales bacterium (assembly GCA_964561765.1). Lineage (GTDB taxonomy): Bacteria > Pseudomonadota > Gammaproteobacteria > DATFLL01 > DATFLL01 > CAZLQI01. Next base: position 41,327 of record CAZLQI010000014.1, on the reverse strand, counting down.
GATCTGCTTGATGCCGCCACCGGAGCCAATGGACTGATAGTTCATCTTCACCCCCGTCTTGTTGGCATACGCCTGCGCCCACTTGGCATACACCGGGTAGGGGAAGGTCGCACCGGCACCGGAAATGAGACTGTTTTGTCCTGCACTGGCCTGACTGCTTATCAGCCCGATGCACAGGAGGGCGGCACCGGCGAATACGCCTTTTACGAGGCTCTTCGACATTTTATGCTCCTTAAATGATAGGGTATTAAGTGATCAAGGGCCGACGCACAGGTTGGCTTTGCGTTGACGACGCTCAATCTAACAATGGACCATGACACCGGTGTGACTGTATTATTAAACAAATGTGACACATTGGACCCATGGCGGGATAGCGACATGCCAGAAACGTCCGCCTTGGAATGCCTAATAGAGTCCCGGTCGCCGTGATCCCCTGGGCGCAACAGATGCTGTCTCACCTCAGCCGCCATGCCTGGCAGCCACACGGCTGACACTGCATTTTACACGTAACACCGCTATGTCCCCATGCAGGGCACACTTTTTGCCCTGTACGGGAAGCCCTTATTGAACGCAGAGATTCATTGTGGGCGAAGTGGGATAACAAAAGTGATTTTGTTCTATTTTTAAGTTCATTGTGGATCTTCACGATGTGAAAACAGAGAAACTTGAGTCTTTCTCTCATCAATGCAGTAGACTCATCTTGAATTCAATACACTTATGATTTCCGATCAAATTTGACCTATGGACACTGTCAGAAACTGATTCTGCGGTGACTGCGCATGATTAAGGAGACGGACATGGAAACCACTTCACTGTCGCAGGCCAAGGCGCTCGGACAGAGTATCTGGCTCGACGATCTGCAGCGCCACATGCTGGTTGACGGTGAACTCGATCAACTGATCCGTGAAGATGGGCTGACCGGCATAACGTCCAACCCCAGCATCTTCAAGAAGGAAATCGTCGAGCGCCATGTCTACGATGAGGCCATCCGCCAGCAGGCCCACTCCGGCCTCGATAGTGCCGCCATCTATGAAGGTTTCGCCATTGAGAGTGTGCGCCAGGCCGCAGAGCACTTCGCCGAGGTTCACACGGCGACGGCGGGATGCGATGGTTTCGTCAGTCTGGAAGTGTCCCCGGAACTGGCCTATGACACCCCGGCAACGATCGACGAAGCCCGTCGACTGTGGCAGGCACTTGGGTGCCACAACGCCATGATCAAGGTCCCCGGCACTCAAGCCGGACTCGATGCCATTGAACAACTCATCAGCGAAGGCATCAACGTCAATGTAACCCTGCTGTTCGGACTCGATCGGTATCGCGAGGTCGCCAACCGCTATCTTGCCGGACTGGAACGCCGACGGGCAGCCGGACACCCCTTGCACGGTGTTGCCTCGGTGGCCAGTTTCTTTCTCAGTCGTATCGACACCCTGGTCGATCAGCTCCTCAACTCCCACCTCATCGGCCGCGGGCAAATGGCCACACGTGCCCGTCGCGTTCGTGGCGAGACGGCCATCGCCTCGGCCCGTCTGGCCTACCATCGCTACACCCAGTTGTTCTCTGGACCCCGCTGGCAGGCACTGCAGGAAGCTGGCGCGCAACCGCAACGACTGCTTTGGGCCAGCACTGGCACCAAGGATCCGGCGTACCGGGATGTGATGTATGTTGAAGCCCTAATCGGGCCGGAGACGGTCAACACCCTCCCCCTGGCCACGCTACAGGCCTTCCGTCATCATGGACGCGCAGCGGCACGTCTGGAAGACAACCTGAAGCGCTCCGAGGACATCATGGATACCTTGTCACATCTTGATATTCATATGGAGAGGATCACCGCCCGCCTTGAGACCGAAGGAGTGCAGAAATTTCAGATGGCCTTCCGCAAGATGCTGAGTGCCATCGATCAACGCCGCCAGCACCTTGCCCCCGACCAATGAACGCCCGTCTCCGCACACACCAATACACCCCGCCATACCACCTGTGGTCGCACACCGGTGCCGGTAGGGGCTTGCCGACCGGGCATTGCCTGGGAACATAATTCAGTCTGAAATTCTCCGCTGATTCTTATCCCCCGCCTCATCGCACTGGTGTATTGATGCCACATCTCACGAACACCCCACACCCACCCACCAGCGCCCCCGTACAACCGACCCGAACCGGCATCCAACTCGCCACATTGACCTGGTCCCACTTTCTCAATGATGGTGCGGCCAACTATCTTCCTGGGGTTCTACCCGCCATACTCATCAGTCTGCACCTCACCCCCGGTCTGGCGGGCAGCATCATGGCAGCCCTGCTACTGGGCCAGGCACTGCAACCCCTCTATGGCTGGCTATCGGACCGGATAGGTGGCCGGATACTGATCTTCACGGGCCTTATCGGCTCCACGTGTGGCGGTGCCCTGGTGGGTTTAGCGCCCAGTTATGTCAGTTTGCTGTTGGTACTGCTGATCATCGGCGTCACCAATTCCATGTTCCACCCGCAGGCGTTAGCCACGGTACGCCAGTTCGCTCACCGACGCCGGGGGCTGGCAATGTCAGTCTTTCTGGTCGGCGGTGAACTCGGGCGCGGTATCTGGCCGGTGCTGGGCAGTCTGGTGGTCATCGAGTTTGGAATAAAAGCCCTGTGGATACTCATCTTTCCTGCCCTGCTAACCCTGCCCTTCCTGCGACACCATATCCCTTCCCTGACAACACATCCCGCCAGCAAGGCACCCATCGTCTGGCGCCGCCACCTGCCCGATCTGACACGCCTGGTCGCGTTTTCCACTCTGCGTGCCACCGTGATGTTCACTCTGATCACCTTTCTTCCACTGTGGTGGCATGCCCGGGGAGGCTCCCTCGTCGGGGGTGCCGCATTGATCTCGACGCTGTTGGTCACCGGTATCATCGGCAACCTCGGCGGCGGTCATCTGGCCGATCACATTGGACGCGCTCGCGTCCTGTTCGGTGCCACACTACTCTCGACACTGCTGTTCGCGGGGGTCCTGCTGGTACCACCGGGTATCTGGCTATGGCCGCTCCTCGGTCTGCTGGGTATTAGCCTCTTCGCCATCCTCCCCCTGACCATTATTTTGGGCCAGGACTGCCTGCCCGAGAAACCCTCGCTGGGGGCCGGAGTGGCACTGGGGTTCTCTAATGGGCTCGGCGCACTGGCCATCATGGGACTGGGCCTGCTGAGCGACCGTTGGGGCGCGCAGGGCATACTCTGGTTTGGCGTCGGGCTCAGCGCGCTGAGCATCGTTCTCACCCCGTTTCTGCCGCGCTCTGGCGTGACCACATCGGTGTCTCCTGCTACGGGTTGAATCGCCGTGGCAAAGCGCTAACATGGACCCAATGAGACGGGCCACACGGGCGCCGACATCAACACCTGCACACCCATCGGTACCGCCTGTCCCGGTCGATGGGGTTCCTCACCGCCGGAATTGCTGAGTTATGCACGTTGCCCTCTTTATCACCTGTCTGGTCGACCTCTACCGCCCGCGTGTAGGCTTTGCCACCCTTCGCCTGCTCGAACGGGCGGGGTGTCGTGTCAGTGTGCCCACGACACAGACCTGTTGCGGTCAACCCGCCTACAACAATGGCGATGCCACTCAGGCACGCCGCATCGCACAGCAGGTCATCGAGGCCTTCGCGACCTATCCCTATGTCATCGTCCCCTCCGGCTCCTGCGCCGGGATGCTCCGCGTTCACTACCCGCAGCTGTTCAGCGACGATCCACACTGGCGCAACCGTGCCGAGGACCTCGCCGGGCGGTGCCACGAACTGAGCGGGTTTTTGCATGACGTGCTTGGACTGCACCCCATGGCCACCTATGCCGCCAAGGTGGTCTATCATGACGCCTGCGCGTCCCTGCGCGAACTCGGCGTACGCGAGCAACCGCGCCACTTGCTCGAACAAGTGAAGGGGCTGGAACTGCGCACGCTGCACGACAGTGAACAATGTTGCGGCTTTGGCGGCACCTTCTGTGTCAAGTATCCCGATATCTCCGCACGGATGGTCTCGGACAAGGTGGCCGATATCGAGGCCAGTGGCGCTGATACCGTGACCGCCACCGATCTCGGTTGCCTGCTCAACATCGCCGGGCGGCTGAGCCGACTGGGTCTACCGATACGTGCCCTACACATTGCCGAGATCCTGGCTGATATGGGTGAAGGGCCTGCCATCGCCGAAAGTAAACCCCGTAATGTCCCCAAACCGCAGAATGCAGGCCCATGAAGCCAGACGCAAACGGCTTCAAACAACGAGCCCGCATCGCTCTGAATGACCCACGGCTCCAGGCCGCCCTGCACCGGGCAGGTGAGGGGTTTGTCGGCAAGCGTCGCGAGGCCATTGCGGCGCTGCCCGAGTTCGAGGACCTGCGCACCGCAGCACGCGCGATCAAGGACCACACCCTCGCCCACCTCGATCACTACCTGCTCCACTTTGAGACCCAGGTCCGTGCGCGTGGTGGCGAGGTACATTGGGCCGCCACGCCGGCCCAGGCACGGCGCATCATCGTTGATATATGCCTGGCTGGTGGTGCTCATCGGGTGACCAAGGGCAAATCCATGGTCGGCGAGGAAATCGGACTCAATGATGCGCTGGAGGCAGCAGGACTGGAGGCTATTGAGACCGACCTGGGCGAGTACATCATCCAGCTTGCCCACGAGCCACCCAGCCACATCATTGCACCGGCCATCCACAAGCGTCGCGAGGACATCGCCGAGCTGTTCCATACTCACCATGCCTGCCTGGGATACACTGCACCGCTAGACACCCCGCGGGCCATCGTCGATGAGGCCCGGGAGGTCCTGCGCGAGAAGTTTCTCAGTGCCGATGTCGGCATCACTGGCGCAAATTTTCTGGTCGCTGCCACCGGTTCAGTGGTCGTCGTCACCAACGAAGGCAATGGCGACTTGACCGCCACCCTGCCCCGCACCCACATCGTCCTGGCCAGCCTGGAGAAGATTGTCCCCACACTGGAGGACGCCAGTGTCCTGTTGCGCCTGCTAGCCAGAAGCGCCACTGGCCAGACGAGCACCGCCTATACCAGCTTTTTCACCGGCCCACGTGCCGCAGGTGATACCGACGGACCGCAGCACTTCCATGTCGTGCTGCTCGATAACGGTCGCAGTGCGATGCTCGGGGGGCCCTACCAGGACATGCTGCGCTGCATCCGTTGCGGTGCCTGCCTGAATCATTGTCCCGTCTACACTTCGGTTGGAGGCCACGCCTATGGCTGGGTCTATCCCGGCCCGATGGGGGCCGTGCTCACCCCCCAATTCATCGGACTGGGGCAGGCCACCGATCTGCCCAACGCATCAACGCTGTGCGGGCGCTGTGAATCGGTCTGTCCCATGTCCATTCCCCTGCCTGCGATGTTGCGCCAGTTGCGCATGGACCAGCATGTACAACACCTCACCCCGAAGCGACAGCGCATTGCCCTGACCGCCTGGGCCCTGCTCGCACGCCATCCCCGACTCTACCGGGCACTCACCACACCGGGCATCGCTCTGCTCGGCTGGCTCGGACGCCGGCGCGGCCATTTCACCCACCTGCCGTTCGCCGGCGCCTGGACCCGCAGCCGCAACCTGCCTGCCCCCGAAGGCGATACTTTCATCCGCGCCTGGCAACGCCAGCAGCGGGATCTGCAACGCCGCCGCCATGGTTGATACCCGTGATCACATCCTCGCTGCACTGCGCAGTGGGCTTGCGCGTGATGAGGTGACACAACGCGACACCGCAGCGGCGGTACATGCGCGCCTCACCCAGACCACCCGTGGCCCCCTGCCCGCGTTGACCCCGCCTGCCGATCTGCTCACCCGCTTCTGTCGTCAACTCGAGGCCGCCGCCGGGCATTGGCGCCAGGCCGATAGCCCGGCGGCCATCGTCGCGACCACGGATACGTTGTGCTCCGATGCACGCTCCCCGTTGATCGTCGCCCCGGACCCTGTCTTGGCGGCGTTACCATGGACCACTGGCGTTGCCACCGAGTTTCGTCCCATCGGAGCGGGCGATACTATTGCTCTGACCCATGCCTGGGCCGGCATCGCGGAAACCGGCACTTTGGTACTGCGCGCGGGGCCATGCACACCCACCACACTGAATTTCCTCCCTGACACCTTGATCTGTCTGCTCGAAGTGTCTCGCATTCTCCCTTATCTGGAGGATGTCTGGACCCGGCAGCGCCGTGAAGGCCTGCACATGCCCCGCGCACTCAACCTCATCACCGGCCCCTCACGCACCGCCGATGTAGAGCAGTCCATCCAGATCGGCGCACATGGCCCTCGCCAGCTGTACGTCATACTGAGTACGTAGCGCCTGGCTGGCTTCGTACCAGGGCGCTATAGATGCGCCGAAGTCGCAAAAGGACGTGAATGTGACCGACTAAGGACTCTGATCAAAATTAATTTTTCAACTTCATCGTGAATGTAACGCGTAGTTCCAGTTACCTAACGCACGTGGTGAATGGGTCATGGTGATGAATGTGGAAATGTTATTCTGGCGCGGGTCCTAATTACTTACTGCACCGGCGCCAACAATCTGGAGACACTCACGACAAAACGGAACCACAATGGTTTTTTATCGAAGGCTTTCGTATCCACCTCGATAGATCGCGAAAAATCCGACACCAGCATGTCAGTCACTTTACCAGTAAAGTCACGGTCGTACACAATGATAGAAGTCTCGAAATTAAGTCGAAATGAACGATTATCCAGATTCGCTGTACCGACGACCGCCAGATCGTCATCCACCAGCATGACCTTTTGGTGAAGAAAACCGGGCTGATACCGGAATATACGCACCCCGGCGACATGCATCTCGCTGTAATAGGAAAAGGCCGAGAGATAGACAAGCAGATGATCCGGACGTTCCGGGAGCATGATACGCACATCAACGCCGCGCATGGCCGCAAGTTGTAATGCACTGACCACCATCTCATCTGGCACAAAATACGGGGTAGCAATCCACAAACGCCGTGTTGCGCCATGAATAACAGAAACAAACATTAACGCACAGGTATCGACGTAATCCGCCGGTCCGGATGACACCACCAGAACCCGGGTGTTCTCTTCACACGACAACACCTCCCAATGGAGACTGAGGATCTGTGCTGTCGCCCAATACCAGTCACGCAAGAACGAGCGCTGTAACATTAAAAGTGAGGGTCCTTGTACACACAGGTGAGTATCCCGCCAGTTACCATAGCGCTGCGTCACCCCCAGATACTCATCGCCAAGATTCAACCCACCGACAAAGGCCTTCGCCCCGTCAACAATCACCAACTTCCGATGGTTACGAAAATTGAGTTGGAAACGATTACCCTTTCCACGGCGCGAATTGAACGCACTGATACTCACCCCGGCGGCCCGCAAATCCCGCAGATAGGATCGCGGCAATTTTCTGGACCCGAACTCGTCATACAGAAAGAATACCCGCACCCCATCTCTGGCCTTATTGATCAGGGTCTCCTTGAAAATATCTCCCACATGATCACCATGAACGATAAAGAACTGCAACAAAATATAATCAGCGGCACATCGAATCGACTCGAGCATGCGATGAAAAGTCTGGTCACCATCAATCAACAACTCGACGCGATTACCAGACAATACTGACTGATCCGCCACAACTTGTAGACCGGCCAACAGCTCTTTCCGTACGTTGCCAGTTCCCCGTGCATAGGGCGCAACGGCCTTTTCCACCTCATCGACAAGACGCCCGATAGGGGCCCCGTGAGATCGCCTGATACGGACGTAACCCCGAAATTTATTGCGCCCAAAAATAAGATATAAAGGTATCGCCACATAAGGCAGACTCACCAGAGACACCGCCCACGCAATCGCCCCCTGCGGGGTGCGCACATACAGCACCGCATGTACGGCATAGGCAATTCCGATGGCCTGTATCAGCACAACCAGAAAAAACAACACGATCGTGTTTTCTCCCTGTAGAACAAGTAAGGGTAAGCCGACTATGTCTAGACGCTTATTGGTAATCGGTTCGCCATCGCACTCCCAATTCAGACAGTAGCAGTAAATCCGGTCTGCACGAATCGGTTATAGAATAAAAAATTGGCTCTTCAGGAAAATTAGTAGGTAGACAGCGAGTCAAACTATTGGCCGGAATCCGGGGTCCACTTTAAACAACGGTGCGGAGCATGCTATTCGCCCCTTTGTGGTCGGGCGAAAAATTGGTTGTTCAGTACCTCGGTCGAAGGTGTGAAGGCCAGCGCCAATCTGTACTCTCTGATCGAGACCGCAAAGGCGAACGGACTGGAGCCCTATGCGTATCTGCGTTATCTGTTCACGAAACTGTCAAAGGCAGAAACGGTTGAGGTAATCGAGGCGTTGTTGCCGGGCAACCTCAGCAAGGATCAGATTAGACTCGAATGAGCAACCCCGTCGTTCGTTCGACGCTGACATTATAACTTATTGAGTTAATTGGTCGGGGCGAGAGGATTTGAACCTCCGACCACCTGAACCCCATTCAGGTGCGCTACCAGGCTGCGCTACGCCCCGATATAAAGACTGGCAAAACGAGAAAAACGTGACGGAAATTCAGGAGTGATTTCCAAGGAGATCTTTGTGAAAACCGGCCCGCCAACGCGGGCGTATGATACCCCAGCCATAGCTGGAAACCAAATCTGGTACTCAACGCTGGAGAATATCCAGAACCTCTTCGAGCTCACTGCGCAACTGACGGATGACCTGCTGGCTGTGGTTGATATCGTCCTTTGCCGCTGAGTCGGACAAGCGCAGCCGGGCCCCTCCAATCGTGTAGCCCTGTTCATAGAGCAGGTTGCGGATCTGGCGAATCATGATGACATCCTGGCGCTGGTAATAGCGCCGGTTGCCACGTCGCTTTACCGGTTTGAGCTGAGGAAATTCCTGCTCCCAGTAACGCAGCACATGCGGTTTGACAGCACACAGTTCGCTGACTTCACCAATGGTGAAATAGCGTTTGCCCGGAATTGTCGGTAACTCATTGTTATTGGTGGGTTCCAGCATAGGCCTCTACTCGCGCTTTCAGTTTTTGTCCCGGTCGGAAAGTCACCACACGACGTGCGGTAATTGGTATTTCCTTACCCGTTTTGGGATTACGCCCAGGACGTTGTTTTTTATCGCGAAGATCGAAGTTGCCGTAACCTGACAACTTGACTTGTTTGCCATTTTCAAGTGCACCACGAATCTCTTCGAAGAACAGCTCGACGAGTTCCTTGGCCTCGCGTTTATTCAACCCGAGTTCTTCAAACAAACGTTCGGCCATATCGGCTTTTGTCAGTGCCATACTTATTCTCTCAATGCCGCCCCCAACCCGCTGCGGAGGGCCTCAATCACATTCGCCACGATATCGTCAACTTCACTATCAGTAAGAGTGCGTGAAATCTCCTGTAACGTCAAGCCAATTGCAAGACTTTTTCTTCCAGAATCAATGCCTTTGCCGGTATATATGTCAAACAGCTGTACATGGCGCAACGCCGCAGGCGCCACGCCATGAATGCAGTCCTGGATCTGTTGCGCGCTGACCGCTTCATCCACGATGACAGCAATGTCGCGCCGGATGGCAGGGTACTTGGACAACGACCGGAAGGCGGGTATGCGCGCATGCTCCAGTGCAGACAAGTTTATTTCAAAAAGCACCGTGTTTTGGTTGATATCCAGTTCTCGCTCCAGTGTGGGATGCAGGGTACCGATCCAACCCACCTGTTCCCCATCAAGATGGATTGCGGCACTCTGTCCAGAGTGAAGAGCGGGGTGCTTCTTCTTATTAAAGATATAGTTACGCGCATCTCCCGTCAATCCCAACAGGGCTTCGATATCACCTTTTACGTCAAAGTAATCCACAGAACGGGATTTTTCTCCCCATTGTTCCGACCAAAGTGTCCCTGTCGCTATACCTGAGATCATGTTTTCTTGTTCAATTTCATTTCCTTGAGATATAAACCTCAAACCACTCTCAAACAGACGCACACGGTTTTGCTGCCGGTTCACATTATGTTGCAGGGCCTGGATCAGACCCGGCCACAGACTGGTACGCATGACCGACAAGTCCATTGAGAGCGGATTGGCCAGGGGAATTGGGCTCAGTTCAGGATTAAAACGGGCCTGCAGCGCAGGGTCGACAAAGCTGTAAGTGATGGCCTCCTGATACCCCCGATCGACTAACAGCGTGCGTATGCGCCGTAGCGTGACCCGCCCTTCCGGGCAGGCCGGCACCAACAGCACGCTGCTAGGGCGACGGATCGCGATGGCATCATAACCGTGGATCCTGGCAATCTCCTCGATTAGATCCTCTTCGCGTTCGATATCGAAGCGAAACGCCGGGGGCGTGACCTGCCACTGTTGCGCATCGCCTTCCCCGCTAGCCTCCAGAGCCAAACCCAGGTGCTCGAGGATGTCCGTAACCTCCTGCGCAGGGAGGCGCTGTCCCAACACTCGCGCAATACGGCTGTAGCGCAGACACACCGGTGCGCGCACGGGGAGATGGGCCGCGTCACTGACCTCAACCACTGGCCCGGGCCGACCCCCGGTGATATCGAGCAGCAAACGTGTCGCGCGTTCCATGGCCTCACGCGCCAAGCTGGGGGATACCCCTCGTTCGAAGCGGTGTGAGGCATCGGTATGCAGGCCATAGGCCCGCGCCCGCCCGGCAATCGCGCCAGGAGAAAAAAAGGCACTTTCCAGAAAGACATCCCGAGTCTCATCATCCACCGCCGAGGCCGCACCGCCCATGATGCCGGCCAGTGCCTGCGGGCCTGATTCATCGCAGATCAACAGACTGCCGGGCTGTAGTTCGATATGCTGGCCATCCAGCAACGCCAGCGCCTCGCCCGCTTCGGCCCGACGCACGGTGAGGGTGCCACTGAGACGGTTCAGATCAAAGGCATGCATGGGTTGGCCCAGTTCCAGCAGGACATAATTAGTGACATCCACCACGGGTCCGAGGCTGCGCACACCACAGCGGCGCAGACGTTCACGCATCCACAAGGGCGTGGTGGCCCGCACATCCACAGCACGGATCACCCGCCCCACATAGCGCGGACAATCCTCCGGCGCACTCAGCCGCACCGGCACACAGTCTTCAATCGTGGCCTCAACCGGTTCCACGCTCGGTGGTGTGAGCGGCATCCGACACAACACACCGACCTCACGGGCAACACCGGCGATACTCAGACAGTCACCCCGGTTGGGGGTGAGTCCCAACTCAATACTGACATCGTCCAGACCGAGATAGGTGCGAATATCGCTCCCGACCGGGGCCTCCTGCGGCAGTTCCAGAAGACCCGTGGAATGCTCGGCCAGACCCAGTTCGCAGGCCGAGCACAGCATACCGCTGGAGGCAACACCGCGCAGTTTGGCCTTGCGTATCTTCATGCCGCCGGGCAAAAGCGCGCCGACCACGGCAACCGGTACATGCAGGCCGACACGCACATTGGCCGCGCCACACACGATACTCAGGGGGGCATCGGCTCCGGTGTCGACCTCGCACACACGCAATTTGTCAGCGTCGGGGTGCTCCATGACAGCACGCACTTCACCGATGAGCACACCACTGAACGTACCAGCGACGGGAGTGATGGCGTCGACCTCCAGGCCGGCCATAGTCAGTCGGGTGGCAAGTACATCGGTGTCAATAGGGGGATTCACCCATTGCCTCAACCATTGTTCGCTGAATTGCATGCTCGAAGCCTCGTCAACTAAGCGGTGTGGCAGACCGGGCAGACATCACGCACACGCGTGGCCCCGCTCTGAGCACCCCACCGGTTTATTTGAATTGTTGCAGGAAACGCAGATCGTTTTCAAAAAACAGCCGCAGGTCATTGACGCCATAGCGCAACATGGCCAGACGCTCCACACCCATGCCCACCGCAAAGCCGGTATATTTTTCGCTGTCGATGTTGACGTGGCGAAACACCTCGGGGTGAACCATGCCGCAGCCCAGCACTTCGATCCAGCCAGTCTGGCTACACACGCGACACCCCTCACCACCACAGATCACACACTGAATGTCGGCCTCGGCGGAAGGTTCGGTAAAGGGGAAATAGGAGGGCCGGAAACGCACCGCCAGATCGCGCTCAAAAAACTGGTGCAGGAATCCGATAATCATTCCCTTCAAATCGGCGAAGGTGACTTGCTCATCGACCAGCAAACCTTCGACCTGATGAAACATCGGTGTGTGCGTTAGATCGGAATCGCAGCGGTAGACCCGCCCTGGAGCGATGATACGCAAGGGCGGTTTGCGTTCGCCCATCGCGCGGATCTGCACCGGCGAGGTGTGGGTGCGCAACAGGCGATGGGCATCAATATAGAAGGTATCATGCATGGCCCGCGCAGGGTGGGACTCGGGGATATTCAAGGCCTCGAAATTGTAGTAATCCTCCTCAATCTCCGGCCCCTCGACTACCTCGAAACCGAGCCGGACGAACAGGGTTTCGATGCGCTCCAGCGTACGTGTCACCGGATGCAGGCCACCTACGTCCTGGCCGCGACCGGGCAAGGTCACGTCCAGTGCCTCATCCGCCAGTCTGCGCTCCAGCTCTTCGGCTTGCAGGGCGAAACGACGCTGATCCATTGCATCCTGAACGGCCTGTTTGGCCACATTCACCGCCTGTCCCGCCGCCGGACGCGCCTCGGCGCTAAGGCCAGCGAGCGAGCGCATCTGCATCGTGATCGCGCCCTTCTTGCCCAGATAATCCACTCGGATCCGATCAAGGGCGCGCAGGTCGTCGGTCTGCGCGATCGCCTGTTTCGCCACCTGTACGTGTTGTTCAAGCTCTTCTTGCATACTCATGGGCATACTCATGGGAAAACTCGGTACGGCATCGACGCCGACGCCATGTCACTGTGGTCGCAAACCCTGCACGGCAGGCGCAGGCGACAGGACATGCAGAAAACACCGGTGTATAAAACAAAAAAGGGAAGGCAGGCCGCCTTCCCTTTTCGCCTTACAACCGATTAAGACGCTCACTCAAGGCAGCACCAGCGGATAACACACCGGTCGGTTTTCGCCAGCCAGTCGCGGTTACGCGCTCAGACTGGCCTTGGCCTTTTCTGCCAGGGCCGAAAAAGCGACCTTGTCGGTGACCGCCAGATCCGCCAGAACCTTACGGTCAATCTCAATGGCCGCCTTGTTCAGGCCATTGATGAACCGGCTGTAGGACAAGCCACACTCACGGGCTGCGGCATTGATACGTGCGATCCACAGCACGCGGAACTGACGCTTGCGCTGGCGGCGATCGCGGTAGGCATACTGCCCGGCCTTGGTGACCGCCTGGACGGCAACACGATAGACGTTCTTGCGTCGACCGTAATACCCCTTGGCCTGATCAATGATTTTTTTGTGTTTGGCGTGTGCTGTGACGCCGCGTTTAACTCTTGGCATGGTCGGTTACCTCGCTTGTCTCAATTTAACTGTAAGGCAGCATCCTGCGCACGGATCGGACATCAGACTCGTGCACCTGCTCGGTAGAGCCCAGGTGGCGTTTCCGCTTGGAGCTCTTCTTGGTCAGGATGTGTCTCAGGTGAGACTGGGTGCGTTTGTAACCACCCTTGGCCGTACGCGTAAAACGCTTGGCGGCACCACGGTTGGATTTCAGTTTTGGCATGTCAGTATCTCCGACTGTTCGCGCATTGGGTTTGTCTTCATGCACACGTTTGAGACTGGACGCCCAGGGTTGCCAATCCCGGCGGACAGTAGCGCGCCTATTTTTTCGGGGCGATGACCATAACCATCTGGCGACCTTCCATTCTGGGCCGCTGCTCGACCGTGCCCAGCTCGACGAGATCAGCCTCGACGCGCTCAAGCAACTTCAGACCTAGCTCCTGATGTGCCATCTCACGACCGCGAAAACGCAAGGTTATCTTGGCCTTGTCCCCATCACCGAGGAAACGCACCAGGTTGCGCAACTTGACCTGGTAGTCTCCCATTTCCGTCCCGGGACGGAACTTCACTTCCTTGATCTGGATCTGCTTCTGCTTCTTGCGCGCCGCCTGGCGTTTCTTGTTCTCTTCGAACACATACTTGCCGTAATCCATAATACGGCACACAGGCGGTGCGGCATCCGACGCCACCTCGACCAGATCGAGCTCCTTGTCGGTAGCGCGTTGTAATGCCTCATCAAGAGGCAATATGCCGACTTGTTCTCCGTCGGCGTCGATTACACGGACTTCACGGGCGGTAATCGCGTCGTTGATACGCGTCTCTTTCCGGCTGGCGATACCTTATTCCTCCAAAATACAACGGCCGCGGTCCGCAATCTCTACGGCAAGACGTTGCACCAGAGCCTCCAGGCTCAGGGAACCCACGTCATCACCGCTGCGCGTACGCACAGCCACAGTCTGATTCTCGACTTCCCGATCGCCCACCACGAGCAGATACGGGACCTTCTGTAATGTATGTTCGCGAATTTTAAAGCCGATCTTCTCATTTCTCAAGTCGGATGTGACCCGGAACCCGCTTTCCAGCAAGGTTTGTGTCACATTCTGCACATACTCGGCCTGTGCATCGGTGATATTCAGGACCACCGCCTGCACCGGAGCCAGCCAGAGCGGGAAGGCCCCGGCATGCTGCTCGATGAGAATACCGATGAAACGCTCCATCGAGCCCAGGATGGCCCGGTGCAACATAACCGGGACCTGACGAGTGCCATCTTCGGCAACATATTCGGCCCCCAGGCGCCCCGGCATGGAGAAATCCACCTGAATAGTGCCGCATTGCCAGACCCGTTCCAGACAATCCTTGAGCGAGAACTCGATCTTGGGTCCGTAGAAGGCCCCCTCACCCGGCTGCAACACCCAGGCCAGGCCCTTGGCATTGAGCGCCGTCTCCAGGGCCTGCTCGGCCTTGTCCCAGAGCGCATCGGCACCGACACGCTGTGCGGGGCGTGTGGAAAGCTTGACAATGATCTCATTGAAACCGAAATCGGCATAGACCGAATAAAGCAGGTCGATGAAGGCCGCAACCTCCTCCTGGATCTGCGCCTCGGTACAAAAGATGTGGGCATCGTCCTGGGTAAACCCGCGTACCCGCATCAACCCGTGCAGTGTACCCGAGGGTTCGTTGCGGTGACAGGAGCCGAATTCGGCCAGGCGCAACGGCAGATCACGGTAGCTCTTTAGTCCCTGATTGAAGACTTGCACGTGGCACGGGCAATTCATCGGTTTGATAGCGAAGGTGCGCTTCTCCGACTCCGTGGTGAACATGTCTGCACGAAATTTTTCCCAATGACCCGACTTCTCCCACAACACCCGGTCGACCACCTGAGGGGTCTTGATCTCCTGATAACCCACTAGGCGCAGACGAGCCCGGATGTACTGCTCAATCTGCTGATAGATGGTCCAGCCCTTATCATGCCAGAACACCATACCCGGTGCCTCTTCCTGGACATGAAAGAGGTCCAGTTGGCGCCCGAGACGGCGATGATCGCGCTTCTCGGCCTCTTCGATACGATGCAGATAAGCCTTGAGCGCCTTTTTGTCCTGCCAGGCCGTGCCGTAGATGCGCTGCAACATCGCGTTGTTGGAATCACCCCGCCAGTACGCGCCAGCCAGTTTGGTCAGTTTGAAGGCCTTGAGCTTGCCTGTCGAGGGGACGTGTGGACCTCGGCAAAGGTCGATAAACTCGCCCTGGCGATACAACGATATGTCCTGATCCTGGGGGATACTGGCGATAATCTCGGCCTTGTAGTCCTCACCGAGATCACGAAAAAAGCGCACGGCCTCATCGCGCGGCATGACCGTACGCTCCACGCTGAAGTCTTGCCGGGCGAGTTCTTCCATCTTGCGCTCGATCTGCGCCAGGTCTTGCAGGCTAAACGAACGCGGGTAAGAAAAATCGTAATAGAAGCCGTTATCGATCACCGGACCGATGGTGACCTGGGCCTGCGGAAACAGCATTTTGACAGCCTGCGCCAGCAAATGGGCGGCCGAATGGCGAATGACCTCAAGGCCCTCTTCGTCACGCCCGGTAATGATCGCGAGCTGGGCATCATGGTCAATGACAAAGCGGGTATCGACGAGGCGCCCGTCAACCTTACCGGCCAGTGCGGCCTTGGCTAGGCCGGGGCCGATATCGGTGGCCACATCGGCGACAGTGACGGGATGATCAAAACTGCGTTGGCTGCCGTCGGGCAAGTGGATGATCGGCATAGACACGCTCCAGTGGTGGCCTGTACGAGGGGTCACATGATGATAAAAAAACTGACAAGACAACAAAACGACCAGCCCCAGGGCATAACACCGGCCACTGAAGACTGATCGCTGATGGCAGAAATATTTGGTAGGCGCGATTGGACTCGAACCAACGACCCCCACCATGTCAAGGTGGTGCTCTAACCAGCTGAGCTACGCGCCTGAAGTCAGAAGACCGACATTATAGGTTTCCCGGCATGCATGTCAATGTGCGCCATGTGATTATTCTACATGCAATAATCCATATTCAATCGAACGGGCTGACGCCGTCCGGAAAAAACCTGGCCATAGACTCATCCTGTGGTCGTCCTCGCCCTATCCCCCTCTGACCAGCCCCAAGCCCTGTGCCTTGATGTGCTCAATCTCATCGCGTAGTTGCGCGGCCTCCTCGAATTCCAGGTCACGGGCATGTTTGTACATCCGCTGTTCGAGCTGTTTGAGCTTCTTCATCAGTACCCCCGGTGAGGCACCGGCATACTCGCCTCCCCCGTCGGCGACCCGTGCCGTTCCGCGGCGCGAGCGGGCATCTGGGTAAGCCCCCTCCATAATGTCCCGCACCGTCTTCTGAATACTGCGCGGGATGATACCGTGGGTGATATTAAAGGCCACCTGCTTGGCGCGACGGCGGTCAGTCTCGTCAATCGCCCGACGCATGGAACCAGTCACGCTATCGGCATACAGGATGGCCTTGCCCTTCACGTTTCGGGCTGCACGACCGATGGTCTGGATCAGGGAGCGATCGGAGCGCAGGAACCCCTCCTTGTCCGCGTCCAGGATGGCCACCAGCGAGACCTCCGGAATATCCAGTCCTTCGCGCAACAAATTGATGCCGACCAGCACATCGAACGCACCGAGGCGCAGGTCGCGAAGGATCTCCACCCGCTCGACGGTGTCAATATCGGAGTGCATATAGCGCACCCGGACGGCGTGATCATTGAGATAATCGGTCAGGTCCTCGGCCATGCGTTTGGTCAGGGTGGTCACCAGCACCCGGTCACCGTCATCGGTGCGCAACCGTATCTCGGAGAGCAGATCATCGACCTGGGCGGTGGCCGGGCGAATCTCCAACTCCGGGTCGACCAGACCGGTCGGGCGCACCACCTGCTCGATAACCGCCCCGGAGTGTGTCCCTTCGTAGGGGCCCGGTGTCGCCGAAACATAAATGGCCTGTGGCGCCAGGCGCTCGAACTCCTCGAACTTCAGTGGCCGGTTATCCAGTGCCGAGAGCATGCGAAAGCCGTACTCAACCAGATTTTCCTTGCGCGAGCGATCTCCTCGGTACATACCGCCCAGTTGCGGAATAGTGACATGGGATTCATCGATGACCAGCAGGGCGGTGTTCGGCAAGTAGTCAAACAGGGTCGGGGGCGCCTCGCCCGGAGCGCGACAGGTGAGGTGGCGCGAATAATTCTCGATACCCGAACAGTAACCTAGCTCCATGATCATCTCGATATCGAAACGGGTACGCTGTTCCAGACGCTGGGCCTCAACCAGTTTGTTAGCGCCATAGAGCTGTTCGAGACGCACCGTCAGCTCTTCCTTGATGGCCTCCACGGCATTGAGCAGGGTCTGTCGCGGCGTGACGTAGTGCGACTTGGGATAGACGGTCAGGCGGGGGACCCGTCGCAGCAGCTCACCGGTGAGCGGGTCAAAATAGCCCAGATTGTCGATCTCATCATCAAACAACTCGATACGCACCGCCTCACGATCAGAGTCTGCCGGATAGATATCGATCACCTCGCCACGCACCCGATAGGTGCCGCGACGCAGCTCCGCATCATTGCGCGTGTACTGCAGTTCAGCCAGACGACGCAGGATCTGGCGTTGGTCGATCACCTCACCGCGCGAGAGGTGCAACAGCATGCTCAGGTAGGATTGCGGGTCACCCAAACCATAAATGGCCGAGACGGTGGCAACGATGATGGTATCCGATCGCTCCAGCAGCGCTTTGGTCGCCGACAAGCGCATCTGCTCGATATGCTCGTTGATCGAGGCATCCTTCTCGATGAAGGTGTCGGTCGACGGCACATAGGCCTCGGGCTGGTAGTAATCGTAATAGGAGACGAAATACTCGACCGCATTATGAGGGAAAAAGTCGCGCATCTCGCCATAGAGCTGGGCGGCCAACGTCTTGTTGGGGGCCAGGATCAGCGTCGGGCGTTGCACCGCATCGATGACATTGGCGATGGTGAAGGTCTTACCCGAACCCGTGACGCCCAGCAGGGTCATGGCGGATTCGCCGGCCTCCAGCCCACCTATGAGCTGCTCGATAGCCTCGGGTTGGTCACCGGCCGGTTCAAAACGGGTCTCGAGCTTAAAGGGACGATCTGTAAGTCTTTCGGAAGTCACTGGGTTTCAAGTATATTACACGGGTTTGTCCGTCAACCTGTTCTATGAGGAATCCGGTGTGGAAATTAGACTGTCGCAACGTGTTCAACGTATCAAACCCTCCCCCACCCTGGCCGTGACTGCGCGCGCAGGGGCGCTGCGCGCCGCGGGTCACGACATCATCGGGCTGGGTGCCGGGGAACCGGACTTCGATACACCTGAGCACATCAAACAGGCCGCCATCGCTGCCCTGGGCGAAGGTTTCACCAAGTATACGGC
Organism: uncultured Chromatiales bacterium; assembly: GCA_964561765.1. Taxonomy (GTDB): domain Bacteria; phylum Pseudomonadota; class Gammaproteobacteria; order DATFLL01; family DATFLL01; genus CAZLQI01. The sequence goes on along the minus strand of CAZLQI010000014.1, from coordinate 22,552 downwards.
GGTCGATGGCACGATTGAACTGAAACAGGCGATTATCGACAAATTCGAGCGCGACAACGGCCTGCACTATACCCTGGCACAAATACTGGTCTCCTGTGGCGGGAAACACAGCTTCTATAACCTGGCCCAGGCCCTGCTCGAAGCCGGTGATGAGGTGTTGATCCCGGCCCCCTACTGGGTCTCCTACCCCGATATGATCCTGCTGGCCGACGCCACACCAGTCTATCTGTTCGCCGACATGGCACAGAATTTTAAACTCCAGCCCGCACAGCTGGAGGCCGCCATCACGCCCCGCACCCGTTTGCTGATCATCAACAGCCCATCCAACCCCACCGGAGTGGCCTACACCCGCGCCGAGCTGGCGGCACTGGGCGAGGTCCTGCGCCGCCATCCCCAGGTGCTGGTGGCCAGCGATGATATGTACGAACACATCCTCTGGGCCGACGAGCCTTTTGCCAACATCCTCAATGCCTGTCCCGATCTCTATGATCGCACCATCGTGCTCAACGGCGTATCCAAGGCCTATTCCATGACGGGTTGGCGCATCGGCTATGCCGCCGGTCCTGCGACCTTGATCAAGGCGATGAAAAACATCCAGTCCCAGAGCACCTCCAATCCCACCTCCATCTCGCAGGTGGCTGCCACCGAGGCACTCAATGGTGAGCAATCCTTCATTGCGGTGATGCTGAGTGCATTCAAACAACGCCACGACTTGGTGGTCACAGGTCTCAATCGCCTGCCCGGTGTGCATTGCCTGCCCTCGCAGGGCGCCTTCTACTCCTTTCCCGACATGCGCGAAGTCATTCAACGCCTCGATGGCGTGGGCGACGATGTGGCCCTGACCGAATACCTGCTGGAACACGCCGGTGTCGCCCTGGTCCCGGGTTCGGCGTTTGGCGCACCGGGGCACATGCGCCTGTCTTTTGCCTCTCATCTGGACACTCTGCGCGAGGCCCTGCACCGTTTGGAAAAGTGGCTGACCCCACAATAGGTAATGCCTTACAGAAACAGACGCTGAACGCCTACGGCCACGGGCTTCCCTTCAGCGCCGATAAGCGCTACCTTGACCCCCAACATGGAAGTGGGGGGTCGACATGGATGTCTCAACCAACCACCCCGGTGGATATTGCCACCAGGATGGTTCAATTATTCGCAGCTCGACAGTGCCAAACCCATCGGGTTTTACACTCCTCGAGACCCTTGTCACCCTGGCCATCATTGCCATTCTCACGGCCAGTCTGTTCACCCCGGTGCGGGCACTGCTCGCCGACAACCGGAGTGTCGCGCAGGTCAATCGGCTCATCGGCGACCTGGCCTATGCCCGCAGCGCCGCCATCATCCAACGCCAGCATACGGTCATCTGCAAGAGCACAAACGGGCAGCGCTGCGTGCGTTCCGGCCACTGGCAACAAGGCTGGATCATCTTCATCGATGCCAACCACAACCAACACCATGACCCTGAAGAACGCATACTGAGAGTCTCGGGGCCGCTCACGCCCGGGCACAAACTCACCTATAGCGCTTTCGGATCGAAACACTACCTGACCTATCGTCCCAGCGGGATGACACTAACGAATGGCAGCTTCATCTTTTGCCCCGCCAACCACGCCGCACGGCCACGCGCCGTTATCGTCTACAAGTCAGGAAGAGTACGCACTTCACGGACCCGCGCTGGTGGTGGGCCATTGATATGCCGATAGGAGTCAATCGACCCAGGCTGACTGGGCGCAATGATGCGGGTTGACCCTGTTAAACCAATTTCACCGGCTTGTATTGACCTTCTCCTGCGTACTCATTACCATACACAACCTGATTTTCCCCGGTAGCTCAGTTGGTAGAGCAGGTGACTGTTAATCACCGGGTCGGCGGTTCGAGTCCGTCCCGGGGAGCCATTCAAACCACGCCTGTATCGGCGCGTTGATGTAGTCACGCAACACCGTCTTGCCAGTATCAATGTCATCGGCAAACAGGCATTCAACACTTGTCTGCTGCAAGGTTTTGCAAAACGCGGGAATACGTTGCGCCTGCACCTGAATCGTGGCCTTAAAATCTTTCGCCAGAACCCTATTACGCTTCTTGCCGTTTCCGGCGCTTAGGGTCACGCCAGCCACACCGTTGCAGTGCCCGCGTAAACCGAGATGATTCAGGGGGAAGCGGCCCCTGTCACTGGCACCGGGCGCTTCCAGGCCACATCGTTGCGCAGGTACATCGGTAAGGCGAATTCTGCCGCTACGCCCTGTCCGCCAGCGAAACCCTCGACACCCAGCCGGGCGATCTCGCGGGCATGTGGCAAACAGGTCGCGTCAGACGCGCACAACACGGTGGCGAGGGGTGCGCCGAGTGCCTCGCCATGCACCTGCCAACCACTACCCACCCCCAGCCACGTCCGCCCGCCGTCTCCAGCGCCAAGACCCTGTCCCGTAACCGCGTCGTTCGCGACAAACCTTGCAGCGATGACCGACGCAGCACCAACCTGTTCCGTACCAATGAGCCGGACACCTTCTCCTGACGCTATATAGGCGCCCCAGTACACCTCGTCCATGCGGGCATCGAGCGCCGCCAGCACCTGCGTGGCACCTTGCGCTCGCATGGCACCCAGGGCCAGCGCGGCCAGGGTCGAGACGGGCACGACCGGGATCTCCGCGCCAAGGGCCAGCCCCTGCACAATGCCGGTGGCGATGCGCACCCCGGTGAAGGCGCCGGGGCCACGTCCAAAGGCCAGCGCGTCGAGTTCAGATAAAGTCAGTTGCGCCTCGCCCAGCAGGGCCTCGACCATGGGCAAGATGAGTTCGCCATGGCGCCGCGGCGCCACCTCGAAGCGTTCGTGTACCGTCCCCTCCACCCACAATGCCGCCGAACAAGCCTCCGTGGCCGTTTCGATTGCGAGCAGTTTCATGCCCGGCACTCTGGCGCGGACAAGTCATCCAGCACATCGCCATCACGCTCTTCCTGTGCGAAAAAGTGCTCCACTGCCTCGATCTCACGGCTACGAGCCATCGGTGGCAAACTCTTGAGAAACACATGGCCATAGGGCTTGCCGAGTAGGCGCGGGTCGCAAATCATCAACACCCCGCGATCATTGCGATCACGAATCAGGCGCCCCACCCCCTGTTTGAGGGCGATCACGGCGTGCGGTAGTTGATAGTCCATGAAGGGGTTGCCGCCCTCACGGCGCAGCGCATCGATGCGTGCCTGCAACACCGGATCGCCCGGTGAGGCGAAGGGTAGCTTGTCGATGATCACGCACGACAATGCCTCGCCGCGCACATCCACCCCCTCCCAGAAACTGCTGGTACCGAGCAGCACCGCATTGCCGAGCTGACGAAACCGCGCCAGCAACACATCGCGCGGCGCCTGACCCTGCACCAGTCGTGGATAGGGCAACGCCACCTCAGCCTCCTCCAGCAACGCCGCCGCCTCGCGCAGGGCGCGATGACTAGTGAACAACAAAAAGGCACGCCCCCGACTAGCGCTCAGGACCGGTCTGGCCGCGGCGATCATCGCACGGGTATAGCCAGCGTCATTGGGTGCTGGCAGTCCACGCGGGACATAAAACAGCGCCTGGCGGGCAAAATCGAACGGACTCTCCCAACGCCGCATCTCGGCATCTTCCACACCCAGGGTCTGGGCAAAGTGACTGAAGTCCTCGCCCACCGACAGGGTCGCCGAGGTGAACACCCAGGCCCCGGGCGTGGCCTGCATATGTCGCTGAAAGGGCTCAGCGACATCCAACGGTGTGAGGTGCAACGTGAAGGAACGCGTATAGACCTCAAACCAGTGGATATGATCATCGGGCGTCTCACCGCTCAGGCACTCAAGACGCGCCAACAGGTCCTCACCGCGCCGCGCACAACTCTCCAGCCCCTTGCCACGCTCGGCCAGGGGCGCCACTATCTGCACCAGTGCAGTCAGTGTCTCATGCATCTGCGCCAGTGCTGCACACAACGGTGCGCGCGTCGCCACCTCGGCCCAGGCCCCGCGCCCCGTATCCAGTCCAAAGGCGAGCCGTGTATCGCGCACGGCCTTTTGCAGGCGCTCGGCACACTCGGGCACGGCATTGTCTTCACTACACTCACGGTGGTATTCCGTGATCGTGTCGCGTCCCAGCTCCAGCAACTGATTGGCGCTCAGGCTCTGGCCAAAGAACTGGCTCGCCACCTCCGCCAGTTGATGCGCCTCATCGATAATCACCGCATCGGCACGCGGCAACAATTCGCCAAATCCCTCCTCACGCAAGGCCATATCGGCAAACAGCAGATGATGATTGACCACCACGATGTCGGCCTCCTGGGCCGCGCGGCGCGCCTTCATCAGAAAACACTCGGAGAATGCCGGACACTCCTGACCCAGGCAATTGTCAGCCGTGGTGGTGACCTTGGGCCAGACCGGGGCATCTTCGGGGATGTCACTCAGCTCGGCGATATCGCCGCTGCGGGTCCGACCAGCCCAGGCGCGGATACGCACCACTTGGGCAGCACTTTCCCGTGCCCGGAAACGACCCTCGTTCTCGGTCAGGGCCAGGCGGTGCAGGCAGAGGTAATTGCTCCGTCCCTTGAGCAGAGCAGTGGTGACCGGCAGGGTCAGGGCGTCGCGCACCACGGGCAGGTCTTTGTGATAGAGCTGGTCCTGGAGATTCTTCGTCCCGGTGGCGATCAACACCTTGCGCCCCGCACGCAGGGCCGGCACCAGGTAGGCAAAGGTCTTGCCAGTGCCCGTGCCAGCCTCGGCAATGAGTATGCGCCCCTCTTCCAGGGCCGCTGTCACCGCATCGGCCATGGCCTGCTGTGCGGCACGCACCGTAAAGCCGGGGATGCGACTGGCAAATGGACCCGCCTCGCCCAGCACCTCAGCGGCAGTACACAGTTCATCCATCGATTCAGTCCGGCACGTGCCGCATCAGCGCCATGATCACGACCGGGGTGAGGACGCAACAGGGCGATAGCCACGACATCGACACCTCATTCACTCGCCTGATTATCCCAGATACCCTCATCGACCAGACCTTCTTCACGCGTCCACACCCGTCGACCAATGGCCTTAAACTTCGCCACTGACAGTGCCCCTCGTTTGCGGCGGTTACTCGTCTGTCCCTCGTGCAGGGCCTCAAGCAGTACCTCACGTCCCGCCTCGTAGAGTTCCACCGGTTCGAACTCGGCATCCATCAGTACCAGTACCACCCGGTCCCAGGGCTGTTCGACCTTGATCTGACCGATACGTTGACCCGATTTTCCCTCATCGAAGATGGCACGCCCCTTGATTTGGACACGCAGGCCCGCACTCGCTCCCCGACCAATGGCATCATGCCCCCCCTCATGGTCTGCCACCGGCTGCAGATCAAGCAGACGACAGGCATCGTGTCGGGCGATCTCACTGCTCAGGGCCAGCGATTTGCCCGTGGTACGCCGATAATCGGCCGCCAGCTTGCGAGCTTGCGCGATCAGTTTGTCTACCGCAAATACCGTCAAGCCGGTTCTCCTGAGTACCACACCGTGGGTTCCTCCACGGACTATACACTATCCACCCGCTGCCGGCGTCGCCCGGCCCGTGCCCAAGTCGCCACCCGGTCAGGGTGACCCTCTCAATCGTGCGGCGCGTGCCCGGGCGCGCTGCGCCGTGTGCGGATCACCCAGGCGCTCACTGGCATAGGCGATCAGCGCCCAGTTGTCGGCCCGCAGGCGCTGCGCCGTACCCGCCAGAGTGTTGGAACGCGCCGCCAGCGTACGGGCCTGGGCAAACCGACCCTGGCGCACCCGCAGTCGGGCCAGGTAATACCACAGTATTGGGTTGCGCGGTTCGATGTGCAGGGCGCGTTCCAGCAAGGCCTCGGTCATCTGTAAATGACCGGCACGTGCCGCGCGACTGGCCTCGACCAGCAGCGTGTGCACCGCTGTACCGGTGTCGCTACCCGGTCGCACCACGGCCTCGCTGCCGATGGGTGCCACCACGACAGCAGATGACGTGGAGACCACCGATGCACTGTTGCCCACACCCTTACCCGAAAATCCGCCGGGTCCGGCACAACCCGCCAGCCACACCACCATGGCCCAGATGGCCGGCCATGCCCCGATACGTCGCCAGTGTAGTGCGATCACCTGAATCCTCCTTCGGCCCCGTTCAATGCGTCATTCGCTGCATCACCTCTGCCCCGCCATCCGCACACGGGGCATAGCGGGTCGGGGCGCTGCCCGCGATAAAGGCCAGTGGCACAGCGCCCGGGCATGCGGCATTCGCCAGCAGCCGCGTCGCGGGATCAACCCACAGCGTCTCGACATGCTCCACCACCGGCAACCTCAGTGAGGTCAGTGGCAGGTGGCGCATGAAATCGCCCCACACGCTCAGGGCGCCGCTACTCCCGGTCAACCCGGTCGAACGGTCATCATCCGTGCCCAGCCAGACCACGGCCACATAGTGATTGGTATAACCGGCAAACCAACTGTCACGCAGGTCGTTGGTCGTCCCCGTCTTGCCGGCCACACCGATAGCGGGTGCGATCCACCGCGATAGCCCCTTGGCCGTCCCCTCGCGCACCACATTACGCAAGATACTGTCGAGTACCTCGACCGCTGCTGGATTAGCCGCCTGCTCGACTTTCAGCGGATAGTGCTGCAGCGGTTTGCCGGTACGCGAGACCACCTCGCGGATGGCCCGCAAGGGCGTGCGAAACCCATCCCCGGCCAGGGTCTGGTACATCTGCGCCACGTCATAGGGACTGAGTGCCGTCGCCCCCAGCAACAGGGCAGGATAAGGCTTGAAGGTCTCCTCGATCCCCAACCGATGTAGGGTGTCGATCACTCTGGGCACACCCAGTGCCAGTCCCAGGCGCACCGTGGCGAGATTATAAGAGTGCGTCAACGCCACATACAGTGGCACTATGCCATGCGATTTGCCCGAATAGTTCTTCGGCATCCACACCCTGCCATTGGACTCTGTCAGGCGCAGGGGTCCATCATTGAGCGGAGAAAGCGGCGTGTACTGTGTGGGCTGGGCCAGCGCCGTGAGGTAGATCGCCGGCTTGATCAACGACCCGATGGGGCGGCGGATATCCAGTGCCCGATTGAAACCCGCATAGCCTGGCCTGCGCCCCCCCACCATGGCCAGCACCTCGCCACTGCTGGCACGGGTGACGATGGCCGCCCCTTCCAGGCTGCCCCGTGGCAACCCTCGGGCGCGCTCCAGGTGTGCCACACGCCGGACCATTGCCTGTGCAACCACGCGCTGGACCAACGGGTCCAGAGTGGTGAAGATGTGCAAGCCCTCGGTACTCAGATCCTGTTTACGGTAATCGCGCCTGAGCTGGCGCTTGACCAGATCCATGAAGGCCGGATAGGGGGTGGCGCCGTGCCCGGCCTCTTTGCTGACACCCAACGCGGTCCGCTGTGCGCTCGCCGCCTCGGCCGCACTGATCACCCCCTGCCTGGCCATAATCGCCAGCACCTGGTTACGCCGCTGCAGGGCACGGTGCGGATAGCGGCGCGGATCGTAGTAGGACGGCCCACGTACCAGTCCGATCAGCAGGGCAATCTGTGGCAGGGTCAGCTCCGTGACCGAGCGGTCAAAATAAAAATGACTGGCCAGTCCAACGCCGTGGATGGCCCGTTTGCCTTCCTGGCCCAGATAGACCTCATTGAGATAGGCCTGCAGGATCGCACGCTTCGAATAATGCAACTCCAGCAACACCGCCATCACCGCCTCATTGGCCTTGCGCCACAGCGTGCGTCGATTGCTCAGAAAATAGTTTTTGACCAACTGTTGCGTGAGTGTGCTGCCACCCTGCACCGTGGCTCCCGCCCGCAGATTGACGAGCAGGGCCCGGGCGATGGCCCTGAAGTCCAGCCCGTGATGGTGGTAGAAGCGACGATCCTCCACCGCGATGAGGCCCTTTACCAACCGCGTGGGCACTGCGGTAAGGCGCACCAGAATGCGATCTTCATACTGCCCCGGGTAGATGCCGCCAATGTAGAGTGGGTCGAGCCGAACGAGTTGCACCGCCCCCCCCCGGGGGTGGCTCAGTGCCGCGATCCGGGTGGCATCGAAGCGCACGTTGATTGCCTGAGAGGGCGCATAACCATCCCAGAACGCAAAATCGCGGGTGACCAGCTCAACCGTGTCACCGCGCACCTGATAGGTACCGGGGCGCAGGGGCCGAGCAACCCGCTGGTAGCGTAAGCCTCGCAGCACTTCCAGCAGCCCCGGTTCCGCCAGTCTACGCCCCGGATACATCTCCAGGGGGCGCGCATAGACCCGTGCCGGCAACGACCAGCGCTTGGCATTGAACTGGGCACGCAAGATGGCATCGAGATAGGCGCTATAGGCCAGCCCGACAATGCCGAGCAGGGCCAGCAACGTCGCTGCACGACGCCACCAGATCCGAGCCGGACGCCTGCGTGCCACCCTGTTTCTGGGCCTGTACCGGCGAGACGAGGAGGCGCGACGGGCAGGTTTACGGCGATTTCGGCGTGTCATGACGGCATACAAGAAACTTTAATAACAGAGCAGAACATATTGTAATCTATGCACATTAACTTGTCATAGTCATTATGATGGTCCATAGTCTAACTGGACCGCCCTGCAATATATATGGTGTCGGCACATATGCGAACCGAAACACGACACAACGCACTGATCCGCTCCGCCCGGTCGGGCCCGTTACCGCCAAATTGGCGCCAACAACCCCTCTTAAGGGGACTGCCTTGGCTGGCCCTTGCCCTGTTGTTGGGCGGTTGCGCCAGTGCCCCACTGCGACCTAACGTCAACGCTCAGGTCCTTTCCGCCCCGCCCGGTCGGGCTGCATCGGGGGCCGCAACGCGACGCACCGTCGTCGCCATCGCGCGGGACATGCTCGGTGTGCGCTACCGCTACGGCGGCACCACACCACAACACGGCTTCGACTGTAGCGGGCTGGTCTACTACAGCTACCGTCGCGCTGGTTGGAGAGTCCCTCGGGTTGTCAGCGAACAGTACAGACACACCCGTCCCATTCCCTGGTACGCCCTGCGCCCCGGCGATCTGGTCTTCTTTCGCATCGGACACGGCCGCTTTGTCTCGCATGTGGGTATCTATATCGGCGATCAGCGCTTTATCCATGCCCCCACCACCGGCCAGCGGGTGAGTATCGCTCACCTCGACAACCGATACTGGCGCCGGCACTTTGTGCGTGGCGGGCGCTTCATCGACACCTCCGGTTCCGCTCGGGCGCCGTCCTCAGTGTTCGAAGGCCCGTGAGGCGATAAAGACCCGGAACAGTTCGGGGTCGAGCTTGCCGCCACGACACTCATCCTCAAGGACGCCCAAGGCCCGCTCGACGCTCATACCGCTCTTGTACGGGCGATCCCCCGAGGTCAGAGCATCGTAGATGTCGGCAATGGTCAGGATACGGGTCTGGATGGATATCTGTGAGGCCTGCAATCCCAGTGGATAGCCGCTGCCATCGAGTTTCTCGTGATGGGCATGGGCAATATCCGGCACCCCGGCGAGTTTGCGCGTCCAGGGGATGAGGCGCAAAAAGGCAAAGGAATGACTCACATGGGCCTCGACCTCCTCGCGCTCATCCGGCGTCAGGCTCCACTTCGCCCGGGTGAGATCGGAGAACTCGAAGTCCTCCAGCAAGGGACGTGCCTGCCCGTTGCGATCAACAAAGGTATATCGGGCGACCTCGTCCAGTCCGGGCGGCAACTCCGAAATCAGCACATTGGGCTCGTTGATCGTGCCGACCAGTACGCGAAAACGCTCAAGGCGCCGAGCCTCCTCGGCAATCATCTGTTGCAGGCGTAACTGCTCGGCAACGAAGGCCTCATGGCTGAGATTGTGCGCGACGTGAGTATCGATCAGTGTCCGGTAGGCCTCGCGTTCCAGACAGGTGATGGCATGGCGAAAGCGCTGTTCGAGCAGAGTCATCTGGTGGGTGTAGAGTTTCTTCTCCTTGGTCAGCACCGCCTCGGGGACACCGACCTTGCCGAAGTCGTGCAACAGGGCCGCGTAGCGCATTTCTTGTAGTTGATCGCGGTCGAAATACTGCGCCCGCAGTGTCTTCGAGTCTTCCCGATCCACGGCCCGGGCCAATCTGACGGTATATTCAGCCACACGAAAGGAATGCCCCGCAGTAACGGGGTCGCGGGCCTCGATGGCATGGACTGAGGCCGTCACAAAACCCTCGAAGAGGTGTCCGATATCGGCGTAGAGCTGGAAATTCTTCAACGCGATGGCGGTCTGGGCACAAATGCCGGTGAGCACCTGCAGATCCTCGCTGCTAAAGGCCCGCGCATCGCTACTGTTGTCCACCTGCATGATACCCAGCACCTCATCCTCGACCAGCAGCGGTGCGGACATCACGCTGCGAATGGACAGGTTGGCAATGGACTCGCGGGACCCGAAACGGGTGTCGCCCTGGGCATCATGCGAGAGGATCGACTGCTTCTGCTCGACCACCTCGTTGAGGATCGCCCGTGACACCGGTATGGTCTCGTCGCGGTCCAGTGAGCCGTGGCGTTGACGGGCCGCCACCGGCAGGTATTCGGTATTACCGGGTTCGCGCAGAAGGATAAAGGCCCGCTCTGCGGATGGGAAAATGTCGAAAATCAAGGCCATGATGCGCTGTGCCAGGTCATCGAGGTCAATCACCGCACCCAGTTCGATGCTGACCTGCGCCATGGCCTGGAGGCGTTTGAGTACCTGACTGATTTCGGCCTCTTCCGGTGCCGAGGGGGCACGCAGGGCCATGATGAGCTGCGAAGCATCGATGGCGACACTGTGTTCCGGATCCGGCGGGGCATCATCCAGGAACTGCATGGAAACCGGTGCGCGGTGGCGGGAGGAGCTATCCGGCAACACCCCCAATGCCTCCAGCCCTGCACCGGCGGAGGATAAAAGTGAGTCTGATCCCGTGGTGCCCCCCTCGATCAGGCGCATCTGCGTCTCACCGATACAAATTTTCGTCCCCGCGTGCAGAGGGTATTCGATATGGGGCAGGAGACGGTTGCCATCGATCAACGTCCCATTGGTCGAACCCATGTCGACGATGACATAGCGATCGCCACTGCGACGAATCACCGCATGTCGGCGACTGACATCATGTTCGTTCAGGCTCAGGCAATGCCTCGGTGTCGCATCATCCGCACGTGACTGACGGCCGATAAACAACTCCTCGTCGAACTCGAACCGCTGCCCGGTCCGTATACCTGCGATCACCTCAAGACACACCATGTCTCACCCCACATCACGACCATCGCCTGGTACGCTCACCCGCTACCATGGCTGCACACGCAACACGCTACGCTGACACTAGCATGCTACTGCCCGCCCGGAAGGCCACCGCCCGGCCCGCGGCACCGAGTACGACAGTACACGATAGGTCCGCGGTAAGCGAGAAGACCGCACCACCACGCCGCACACATTAAAGCGGCTATATTGTTAAGTAATTATTTGATCTTCAACAAAAAGACATTATATTAGGTAAAGCCTGTATATTGGCTGTGCGCCCAGCCATCGGAACAGGCCATGACGGTGGGCAGCGCGCTCGATCCAAGCTCGACACTTTGCCCGCAGGGAGACCATCAGCACGTGTCCGATCCGCGATTGAAAATCCCCAAAAACCTCCGCGAGGTCACTCTCTGGGTTCACCCCGAAGGCCAGGTCATCGGTTCACTGTTCCTGCGCCAGCAAAGTATCCACCATGCCGGTGAAGAGGAGCCGCGCGAGGTGCTCAACCAGGGCCACCCGTTTCTGGTACTGCAACGTGATACGCCCGATGAACTGCGCTTCTACAACCGCGCGGCCATCATACGTGTCGAGTATACTGCGGCAGATGCCGAGGGCAGCGATGAGACCGGCATAATTACCTTGGCCTGTGAACTGCACATGATGGACGGCTCCTTCATCAAGGGTATCATCATGGAGCGTCTGCCTGCGGGAAAGGCGCGCCTGTTTGATTATATCAACAGCGAAAAGGAGCGTTTCATTCGCGTGTTCCAGGATGATGGCACCATCGGGCTGATCAACAAGGCCTATGTCGTCCAGGTGGTGTCACGCTGATGTCAGCCGCGTATCGCACACCGCCATCTCCCCCCGCCATGCGCCAATGCAGGTGCAAGCGCAGACAACGCCGAGGCACTGGCGTATCCGGGACACAACAAGAACGAAACACATGCTGGCTGGCCTGAAGGCAAAAAGATCCGTCGAGGCGATCCTCTACGCCCCGGACAAAAACACACCCGAACTCAAGGATGCGGTGCTACGATTGCACGCCCTGGGCAGCGGCGCTGTACCACGACTCATCGATGCCCTGCAATATCATCACAACAGCGATGTCATCGAGTCGCTGTTGCTCGCACTGCTTGACCGTCAAAACGAGGCACAGTTTCTCAACGCGCTGTCAAACAAGGACGGTTACATCCTCGGCGGCGTTGCCCGGGTACTGGCAAAAGCACCGCGAATCAATCCCAATCAGCTGCTGCCTCTGTTCAAACAGAGCACGGTCTCCAAGGCCGCCCTGATTCATATCTTGCTCCAGCACAAGGACACTCTCGACCCGCGTGCCCTGATCAAACTCATCGACGATATCGACAAGGAAAACCGCCAGGCCTACTTCAAGCTCATCGAGCACGTCGCCAACGACGCCATCGTGCCAGAGCTCAAGGTGCTGGTCGAACACGACGATCCCGCCGTGCGCCAGTTTGCGGTACGCTTGCTGGCCAGCTTTCCCAGTGAAGACAGCCGGGACATCCTCCTGCGCCTGCTCCAGGACCCGCACAAGGTCGTGCGCTATGCCGCACTGGGTGGGCTCGGCACCCTCAGCGTGCCGGTCTCGGCCGAGCCGATCACCGCGCTGCTCAAGGACCCGGACATGACAGTGCAGGCCAAGGCCATCGAGACCCTGGTTAAGATTGACGATCCGGACACGGTCGGTTACCTCATCACGATCCTCGAAGACGAATCGGAATACATACGCCGGGCCGCCGTTGAGGTACTCAATGAAGTGGGCAACGCCAACGCCGTCAAGGACCTCATCCGCGCCCTCAAGGACCGCGACTGGTGGGTGAAGGTGCGCGCCGCCGACGCGCTGGGCAATATTGGCGGACCGCGAGTGGTCGAAGCCGTGTTTGAACTCATCAAGGACGAGGATGAATTCCTGCGCCGCACCGCAGTGGAGATCCTCAACACCACCAAAGACAAACGCGCCTTCGATTATCTCCTCGAGGCACTCAAGGATGCAGACTGGTGGGTGCGTGAGCGGGCCGCTGACGCCTTGGCCAATCTGGGCGATGCACGTGCCGCAGACGCACTGATCGCGATGATGCGCCAGTACCCCGAGGCCAGCCATATCGCCATCAAGGCACTGGCTACCCTAGGCGATCAGCGCGCGATTCAACCCATCCTGGACCGGCTCCACCACAGCGATGTGATAGTGCAACGCGAGGCGCTGCAGGCACTGGGCACGCTGGTGGACAAGGAAACCGCGGCTACGGTACAAAACGGCATCGCTCATCTGCTCAACACCAACGATGTCGAGACCCGTGATCTGGCCGAGCAGACACTGCAGACACTGATCTCGCGTTTCGGCCACCTCGTCAGCCAGGACAGCGCCGCCACCACCTTTATCCGGGCTGGCGCCAACGGGGCATCCGTGCGGTCCGGCGATGAGGAGACGTTCGACCTCAACGCGCCCTCGCCAACCCCTCCCCCCAGCGAGTTCAACATCAACAACCTGAGCGCAGGGACCATTATCGAAAACCGCTACCGGGTCATTCGCAAGGTCGGCGAGGGGGCCTTCGGCATCGTCATGCTGGTCGAGGACATGGCGGTCAACGAAGAGATTATCCTCAAGTTCCTCAATCCCCGCGTGGCCTCGGATGAGAGCGTCGTCAAACGCTTCGTGCATGAGTTGCGCTTCGCGCGCAAGATCACCAACGAGAACGTCATTCGCATCTACGACTTCATCTCCCTGCAAAACGCCTACGCCATCTCCATGGAATACTTCGAAAGCCACTCCCTGGCCTTCGAACTCAAGCAGGGCGCCTTCAAGGACCGCGCCCGGGCAATTCGTATCTTGTGCGACATCATCACCGGCATCCGGGTGGCCCATCGCGCCAACGTCGTGCACCGGGATCTGAAACCGGCTAATATTCTCATCAATGACGATGATCTGGTCAAGGTGGTGGATTTTGGTCTCGCCGCTGCCGCCAGTTCCACCGACTCCCGGGTGACCAAGAGCGGCATCCTGGTCGGCACCCCGACCTATATGGCCCCGGAGCAGGCCCGCGGACAAGCCATCGACCTGCGCACCGACATCTACAGCCTGGGCATCATCATGTATGAGATGTTCACCGGCAGACCCCCGTATACAGGCAGCGACTCCATGGCTATCCTGTTCAAACACGTCGAAGGCAAGCCCACACCGCCGCGGGAGCTGAACCCGGATATCACCGAGGCGCTACAGGCGGTCATCCTCAAGGCGCTGATGGTCGATCGCGCCCAACGCTACCAGTCAATCGATGCACTGCACACCGCCCTGACCGCGCTTGATGCGGTGGCAGTGAATTGAGCCGCAGCAGAATACACTGATGCCAAGAATCAACGCCTTTCTGGAACTGGGACGCCAACAGGGGTGTTCGGATATCCATTTCGCCGTCGGTGTCCCCCCCATGCTGCGCCTGCTGGGTGACATGACGCCGGTGAAGTACCGCGACCTGGACGCCGACGAGGTACAGGCCCTGGCGTATGAGATCCTCGACCAGAAACAACGCCTGGACTTCGAGGCCGGCGCGGATCTCGACTTCTCCTATACCAGCCCCGAAGTGGGACGCTTTCGGGTCAATCTGTTTCGCAAGCTGGGCGGCATCGGTGCCACATTCCGGGTCATTGCCGACAAGATACCCTCCCTAGAGGACCTGAACCTGCCCCCCGTGGTCAAACAGCTCACCGACCACAATCAGGGGCTGGTCCTGGTCACCGGCGCCACCGGCACCGGCAAGACCACCACGCTCGCGGCGATGATCGACCACATCAACACCACCCGCAAACTCAACATCATCACCCTAGAAGACCCGGTCGAGTTTATCCACAACAGCAAACAATCCCTGGTCGTGCAGCGCGAAATTGGCCCCCACGTCCGCTCTTTCCATGACGGGTTGCGCGCGGCACTGCGTGAAGACCCCGATGTCATCCTGGTCGGCGAGCTACGCGACCCCGACACCATTGCCATTGCCATGACCGCAGCCGAAACCGGTCACTTGGTGCTGGGCACCCTGCACACCACCTCCTCGACCAAGACCCTGGATCGCATTATCGACGTCATGCCCACGGAGCAAAAGGTGCAGGCGGCGGTCTTTCTTGCCCAGCACCTGCGTGGCGTAGTCAGCCAGCGTCTGGTGCGCACCGTGGACGGCAAGGCGCGCAAGGCCATGGTGGAGATCCTGATCAACACCTCAGGTATCGCCAACCTGATCCTCAACGGCAAGGTCTTCCAGATCCCCTCCCAACTCCAGACCGGTCGCGACAAGGGCATGCAGCTCATGGACCAGGCTCTGCTCGAAGCGATTCAGAACAAGGAGATCGACCCCGACGACGCCTATCTCAATGCCGATAACAAGAAACAATTCCAGCGCTTTGTCACCGACCCCGATCTGCTGCCGCAGGTCGCGCTGGCCAGCGTGCCGCACTAGCCCGGAGCCCCAGCGCCCATGAGCCGTGTTGATGCCTTCCTCGATTTGCTGATCAAGCAAAAAGGTTCCGACCTGCACCTGGTCGCCGGAAACGTGCCGCGCCTGCGCCTGTTCGGCGAGATCGTCCCGATCAAATACCGCACGCTGAGCGCAGGCGAAACCCAGGAACTGCTCACCGAGATCATGCCCCGCTCCCTGCAGCGCCTGCTCACGGAACACGGCAATATCGACTTCGCCTATGAGCTGCCGTCAAAGACACGTTTTCGCGTCAATGTCTTTCGCCACGTCGGCGGCCTGGGTGGCGTATTTCGCGCGATCCCCGCGCACGTTCAGACACTGGATGAACTCGGCTTTCCCCACGTACTCAAACACTGCGCAAGACAGCGCAAAGGCCTGTTCCTGGTCACCGGACCCACGGGATCGGGTAAATCCACCACCCTGGCCGCCGTAGTGGATTTCATCAACACCGAGCGCAAGGGTCACATCATCACCATTGAAGATCCGATCGAATTCATCCACGCCAACAAACAATGCCTGATCAGCCAGCGCGAGGTCGGCCATCACACCCAATCCTTTGCCGACGCCCTGCATTCCACTCTGCGCGAAGATCCCAATGTCATCCTGGTTGGTGAGATGCGTGATCTGGAAACCATCCATCTGGCGGTAACGGCCGCCGAAATGGGCATTCTGGTCCTGGGCACCCTGCACACAAACAGTGCCGCCTCCACAGTAGACCGCGTAATCAACGTCTTTCCCCCCGGTGAAGAACCTTATATTCGTACCATGCTCTCCACCTCGCTCATCGGCGTGGTCTCCCAGCAACTGTGCCTGACGGCCGACCACCGGGGCCGCGTGGCAGCACTGGAAATCCTCGTCAACACCGCGGCTACCGCCAATATTATCCGCGAGGGCAAGACCGATCAGCTCGGCAACATGATCCAGAGCGGTGCCCTACAGGGCATGCAGAGTCTCGACACGGCCTTGCGTCGACTCCTTGATGCCAAAGCCATCAGCGGAGAAGAGGCCTATCTGCGCGCCAACCACAAGCCCGACTTTGAGCGCTACCGGGAGGAAGATGAAGAACTTCCTGTCTGAGTAGCGCCCACCACCACCGTTACTGCTTGGGTCAACACATCGATTCAGGTTAGAATTTGTTTAACACGTTCCTGGAGAGGCCTCCGGTAGATGTCACCCGAGGCGGTCTTCAAAAGGTCTGTCAAACATCGAATCTTGTTCAGGGAGCCTCCTGCAGTCATGCCCAAACTCATCATCACAATGGACGGCGCAGTCGTGCGCGAGCACATCATCGATAGCGACAGCATCAGTATCGGGCGCAAGGCAGGCAACGATATCCAGCTCAACGACCTCACCGTCAGCGGCCGCCATGCCCTGCTCACCACCCTGAGCGAGCATACCTATGTTGACGATCTGGGCAGCACCAATGGCACCCTGCTCAATGGCAGGCGGGTCAACAAGTCACAGCTCAAGCACGGTGACGTGATTCAGGTCGGCACACATCAGTTTACCTACTTCAGCGAAGACGAGGCCGCCTATGAACCCACCATGTTCATCAAGGCCGAATTCGAACCCACCAAGGTCATCGAGACCCGGCCCGGCAATGACAGCGGCGCGCGCGGCGCGCCTCTGGGCGCCGTCAAAGTCACGAATGGCCCCTTGGCCAACAAGGTGCTCGAATTGCGTAAACCCTTCAACACCCTGGGCTTCAATGGCAAAAAAATAGCCATGATTTCACGCAGCCCCGTCGGCTACACCCTCTCCGCCCTCAAGGGCATACGCCTGCGGCGTAACTCCGATGTCCCGATCATCAATGGCGAGCCCCTCGGCGCAGAACCCAAACTACTCAAGGACCATGACGTCATCGATATCGCTGGCACCGTTATCGAGTTCTACCACATCCGCTGACCCCACCGTCCTGAGTGACCGGAAAATAGGACCCCACGGTGACAGGAGGTACAAGTCCAAGGAAGGACGAGGTAGAGCAACGCAGGAGGACAGAACCGACGACGCCAACAATCCCCTCTCCCTCCGGGGGAAAGAGCTAAAAGACAATAACGAAGGCTCCCCTCTCCCTCCGGGGGGAAGGGCTAAAAGCAATAACGAAGGCTCCCCTCTCCCTCCGGGGGGGGAAGGGCTAAAAGCAATAACGAAGGCTCCCCTCTCCCTCCGGGGGAAAGGGCTAAAAGCAATAACGAAGGCTCCCCTCTCCCTCCGGGGGAGAAGGGCTAAAAGCAATAACGAAGGCTCCCCTCTCCCTCCGGGGGGGGAAGGGCTAAAAGCAATAACGAAGGCTCCCCTCTCCCTCCGGGAGAGGGCTAGGGTGAGGGGATAAATTAAGAACAAGGTACGAGTCCAAGGAAGGACGAGGTAGAGCAACGCAGGAGCAGTTGCCGGGAGCAACGCAGGAACAGTTGCCAAAGGACAGGATGAAGGCATCAAAAGACCTAAAATTGCTGGCCCGCGAACTTCGCAAGCATGCCACCGATGCCGAAAGCGTATTGTGGAACCAATTGCGGGGGCGGCGCCTGAACGGACACAAATTCAAACGCCAAGTAGTGATCGAACCATACATAGTCGATTTTGTCTGTCTGGATGCGCACTTAATCATCGAAGCCGATGGTGGGCAGCACGACGAGCAGATTGAATACGACACTCAACGCACTGCCCGATTTGTAGCCATGGGCTACCGAGTCCTGCGCTTCTGGAACCACGAGATACTGGGTGAACTTCCCAGCGTGCTTGAGCAAATAGCGGCGGCCCTAATTGAATCCCCCTCACCCCAACCCTCTCCCTAAGGGAGAGGGGGCTAAAAGCAATAACAAAGAGTCATCCCTCCTTCAGAGAGAGGGGGCTAAAAGCAATAACAAAGAGTCATCCCTCCTTCAGAGAGAGGGGGC
>CAZLQI010000014.1:0-3881 GCA_964561765.1 uncultured Chromatiales bacterium | reverse complement strand
TGAAAGCCAATAACAAAGAGTCATCCCTCCTTCAGGGAGAGGGGGCTAAAAGCCAATAACAAAGAGTCATCCCTCCTTCAGGGAGAGGGGGCTAAAAGCAATAACAAAGAGTCCCCTCTCCCTCCGGGAGAGGGCTAGGGTGAGGGGATAATTTACACTGCCTCACGTAAAATATTCAACAACCTAGGCCCTGTCACCGTCAAACAATACTCCTCCTCCACCCGCCTACGCCCCGCCAACCCCATCGCCCGCGCACGTTCTGGATCAGCCGCCAGGGTACATAGGGCCTGAACCCACTCCTCATCTGAACGGGTCAGAAAGCCGTTCTCACCTTCGCGCACGATATAATTATTTTCCCCAACGGCGGAGGCCACCACCGGTATCCCGCAGGCCATATACTGGATCAGCTTGTACCCACACTTACCCTGCTCCCAGAGCCCATCCGCCAACGGCATAATCCCCACATCAACATCTGCGAGCAGACTGGCTTCCTGGTTCAATGACCAATCACGCAACTCAACGTCGATACCATCAAAATCGACACGCCCGGCACCAATTAACACCAATCTGAAATCCACATCAGCGGCCAATTTACGCAGTGCCGGCATCACCAGCGGCAGATACTTTTGTGCCGTGATCGGCGTGCCAATCCAGCCGACCGTAAAACGTTCTCCCACCGAAACAGACCTCACCGGGTAGTCGGACAGGTCAACCACGCTGGGAAGGAAGTGCACACGGGCAGCACCGGCCTGGCGTGCATATTCAGTGAGCGTATGGCTACCCGCCACCACGCCCTGTGCCCCCTGCATGATAGCGGTAATTTTATGACCTAGAACCCAACGGACAAAAGGATTTCGTCGTCCCACATAACGCTGATAAATAGCATCATCATAGTCAACCAGTTGACGTACGCGAGCAGGCAAAAAGAAACGTTCGAACCAACCCGGTAACCATGGCAATAATTCCTTTTCGTACCAGAGTAGGTCATAATCAGTGGCGGTTAAAATAAAACGCATACGCTTGATAAACGCCCGGATAACAGAAAACCGAGAACAACGCCGACCTTGATAAAGCGCCTCGATATACTCACGTTCGAAGAACGGCTTCACATCGACGTGTATGCCGTGATCATGCAAGAAATCAAGATACTGAAATACCCGAACACGACTACTCGCACCGATAGAGACATAACGTGGAAGACACAACACCTTCATCAAGTCGAACGTCTCACAGCATGCATGGGGGTACACAGCCAACGCGTATCGCCATATTGATGGCAACGTACAATGGGGCTAAATTTATTCGCGAACAAATTGAAAGTATACAAAAGCAGACCTGGCGGGATTGGCACCTCATTATTCGTGATGATGGGTCTGGTGACCTGACACCGGCCATCATAGAGGCCTTTGCGGAACAAGACAAAAGAATATCATTATTAACGGACACCAAGAAAAATAAGGGTCCTGCGGAAAACTTCTTCACGCTCTCTGCGCACGCACTAAAGTCCGGTTATGAATATTTCATGTATGCGGACCAGGATGATGTCTGGCGGAAAGATAAAATTGAACTTAGCATCTCAAGTATGCGCAAAGTCGAGGAAGAACATGGGAAACAGTATCCCCTGCTTATCCACACCGATATGCAGGTCACAGATGACGCATTAAACATCATTCACCAGTCTCACATGCGATACAGAGGGGGACATCATACGAATAAGCGTTCTATGAACACGCTGCTAGTCCAGAACTTCGTCACTGGCTGTAGTATGGCATGTAACAGGGCGCTACTGATCCTGGCCACACCCGCTCCAGGGTACACTATCATGCATGACTGGTGGTTGGCGCTTTGTGCATCCCTGTATGGAGAAATTATATATCGAAGTGAAAGAACGCTCTTATACAGACAACACGATATGAACAGGATTGGCGCACATAGGCACAAGTATATACCAAATCCATTCAGACTAAACTTACCCACGCTATGGACGAATGGTCGTCGGCACTTCGAAAATAAGATCCGGCAGGCCAGAACATTGAGAAACTTAGCTGATATAAGAACCTCACCAATCCCTCAAAATGAAGAAACACTAGAGCGTTTTCTGTTTATATACAACACGCGCAATACTACAAAAAGGTTGATTCGCACATACAGAACGCACCTCGACAATCAAACAGGAATGATACGCAAACTGATCATGCTGACCTATATTGTTAGCTGTGAGAAATAAGACTTCCCCCTTTGATCTCTCACTAGATCAATTCCGTTAATATAATAAGGGATTCTCAGAGGACAGACTATATCCACGGATAAATGGGTCATCGATATCGCAATCGACGACATCATCTTCCGTATGTCCCCTGTTACTCATCAGCCATCAGCCGCAGCCACCAACCCCCATACGCCTTCTACCTGATTAAGCATTCGATCATAGCAGACAGACACAACGGTCTTTTGCGGATTTTCATTCTTATGTAATGATGACTTCCTACGAAGGAGTCGTCCAATATCTGCACAAATGCGTCATGTTGCCGTTCAGCCTCCATGACGAATATTTTGTGTGATTAACAACATTTTAAAATCGCAAAAACTGATCAAATTTAAATAATCATCTTTGTGCTCAATGAGATCTTTAATTTCAAAAAATTGGTTGACTTCCTTAATGCAACGACCAATTTGCCTCTCCTTAGAAAGAATTCCTACCCCCCAATCAGAGTCGATGCAGCATGAGTTAACCAGGGAACTAAATCGCCATTTTAGAAATGCCTTCCATGTTGTTCCATTCCAATTACCCTTTGCAGGCGTATTGGCATAATAATAATTCTCTCTTGCATGCCATTCGGTTGGTGGATTGCAATCATGTAGGACAATAAATCCATCACTCTTTATGAATCTCAGGGAATTAATAATATCCCTGTCAACTTGCTCTGCGAAGTGTAATCCATCTATGAAAATCACGTCAAATTTAATTTTTGAAGAAAGAATTCTATTGTTTGATAACAATTCATAAAATTTATCACTTGTCATTTTAAAATCTACAGGATTTCTCTCATGCTCAAGACCTGGGTCAACGCTATATTTCTCATCAGCAACGATGTGACTGTAATTATCATCAGGATTTCTTACTCCAATTTCCAGGTAAACTGTCTTTCCTTTTGTTTTAGATAAGAGGAAATTTATTATTTCTGTTCTTTTTGGCATTTTAAGAGTTTCAGAATGACTTTTTTCTTGTCCGTCCTGGTAATACGGATCATTCAACAGTCTTTTCCCGGCCACATAATGCCTTATTAAGGGGATTGATCTTAGGGCTGATTTTACAAATCTCATTTACATTACCTCTCTTCCGAGACCCCAGCATACAGGCTAATCTGCGCCACTGACATTGCATTCTTAGCCCTGAGGGATCCCCACGAATTTTCAAGCAATATCATCGATTTTATTCGTAAATTGTGACACCTGATCGAAGACCATTCGAAGCTCCTTGTTGCTAATCTTGTAACGTTGATCATTAACGATTTGCATCGCAAGATAAATATTTGAAAGCACTGTTTTATGTCGGGTCGTGTTTGCTTGTAAATGGTAATGGTATTTTGCATCTACCGCCACTTTCCCCATGCACCACAATAAAAACAGTGCAAGAGCAGCAACTAACAGTAAATTGTCGTACCGTTGTGTCGACGTTGATTTGGCCTGCGCCAGACCAAGGCCATACTGTTGATTTTTGGTGTCGCGAAATCCTTCTTCAATTTACATACGATACCGATATAGTTTAACGATTTTCTTTGGCGTATTATTGAGCTTCTTTTCTTTAAAGCAGGCCTCATAAAGAGTGAGTGAGCGACCGCCCATCGGAATGGATATTCGGAGTAACTGAAATATCTCAT
>CAZLQI010000013.1:0-68019 GCA_964561765.1 uncultured Chromatiales bacterium | reverse complement strand
GAAACACCTTGTCACCCGGCCCCCCAGCGGGCTGATATTCCGTAATGCAACGAAACGCTGCCGCGTTACCGGCAAGCGCATTCCTCAAAACTTCAAGATCAAGTAATTCACTCATCATGATGCTCCTCCGGGAGAAAGGATATATACGAACGGTCTATGGCACTTGCGGAATCGATATGGCATGTTCTCCACACCCCCCCTTGTCCGTGAAGTGCTGTAGTAGTAGATATGTAAGGCGATAGACTTTCTGTCGCCTTACGGAAAAATTCTTCGTGATCCATACCTCGACCCCTCAAGCCAGACAAGCTATTACCAATCAAAAGAACTTAGCAGTTCCAACGGGGTGAGTACCGCCAACTCTGCGCCACGGAATCCACTACCATCGCAACTTAATAATGCTTTGCATTCTCGCTTAACCACATTTCCATAACCAGGCTAGCGAGACCGCGGCGGTCTTGCCGAGGCCGGTTGGGATATCCAGCAACTCGGGCCACGGTTCTTTGGCAAGACGTCGCTGATATTGAAACGGACCGAATTCCGGATCATCCCGCTTGCCGAAGGCCTGTTTGAAGAACTCGTCAAAATTCATTTGGTTTCGCCCCCACCTTGTCATGTATTAAAGGAAATGTTGACGGTTTCGAGGTTGAAGGCTTCGGGGCGAAGTCTTTACCGGCCCATTCGAGAAGTTCGTCGTATTCCTTGTGCTTCGGGTCACGCAGGACTTCCAGAATATGTTCGTAGCCGGGCGGGCAGGCGCTGTCTTCGGGCGGGCAGGCGCGCTCGCCGCCAAGGCACAGGGGTAGTGCTTTCCCGGATCGGCGGTGAGCACCCTCTCGATCTTGATCTCGTGCACCCAGTCGTCGCCGAAGTCGTACCCGTAGGTTAGCTGTTCGTCTTCACCAACCAGGTCGCAAAGCAGGTAGCTGCTTTCGTTCTGCATGTCATTCGGAAATTGCGGATCGTATACACCGTAGCAATCTCCGTTCACGATGAATTGGTGCAAGTGAGCGTCTTCCCAGCCCATCACGATCTATAGTACATCGTGCAGTTCGGCGAGTGCGATATCCGCCGGCACCTGGAGGCGGCGCCAGATCGGCGCGTGGGTATCCTTGAGTACAACCTTGATTTGGTAGGTGTTCACGGTTTCCTCCGTTTTGTTCCTATTGGGTGAGTGTATACCCCCTGTTGTCGCAAATACTGCTTCAGCAGGACAGTTTCTTATCTTGACTACCCCCCACTTTCTGTTCACGTCTTTTCTGTGTGGCACGCAACAGCAAACATGACTACTCAATCCCCCACATAGTGCTGCGCGGCGGCCTGAAGGTGTGCCGCCACTGCCTGGCGCAGGCTCCGCGGGGCAGTGACTTCCACATCCGGACCCTGCTTGAGGATGTCCATAATGAGTTCGCGTTCGTCGGCATAGGGAATGCGAAGTTCGTAGCGACCGTCCTCGATAAAGCGGCCTTGTTGCTGCGGATGCCAGTGTTCATCAGCTACCCAGCGCGCACGCAGGGGGGCAAGTGTGGGTCCGAGCACGCCCGGCTCGATCTCGTGCAGCAGTTGCAGACAGGCAGTCAGTGCGAGCAGTTCGGCAACATTGAACCAAAGCCCCGGCAGCTCGTAGCGTTCGCGTTCATTGCGATCGTACCAATAGCCGCCGCCCTCGTGATAGGAGGTCTTAACGGGTGCCCTCAATTCCTCGCGCAGTTGGCTTACGATGCGGCGCAGGGTTGCCGGGGAACACTCCAGCTCTTCGCACAACCGCGCTGTCGACACCGGGTGGCGGGCGCAACGTAGCGCGGAATGCAATGCGTAAATACGGTCGAAACGATCCATATGCCCTCCCTGCCCCGAACCCTGGCGCGCTCGGGGTTCCGCAACGACCAGGTGTCGAACATTGTCGACGGGTTTTATGTCCCTGAGTGCCGTCTTCCTGCCTTGCGATAGATTTCATTATCGCGCCGTGGGCCCACCTCGACAGCACGCTCGTCCACACGGTAAACAATGCGCCGGTAACGCCATTGATGACTCCGTTCGCCAGCAGGCGCTCTTGCTGGTACAAGCGCGTTATGCGGATTTCTCGCCCACGTTTGCCCATGAGAAGTTGGTTGAATTACACCGCCTTTGCTTTTCCGTGGAAACGCTACGCCGGTGGATGATGACTGAGGGCTTATGGCAAGCCAAATCGCGTAAGCAGGCGCATATCCATCAGCGCCATCCCCGACGACCGCGCATAGGAGAAATTAGTTTGTCATGAGCCATGATGATCAAACCTCGCAATGAAAGTCTATCTATTTCTTTAATTTCACTGGGTTACCTGAAAAATTCGTGGGGATAACTCAGCGCTTAGAAAGCAAGTACGTGGTTAATTTGGCGCATACGCCAAATCTATGCTCATGCATGCCGATGAGACCGGTATTTATATTGGCGGGAAACGCCACTGGTTGCACTGTGCTTCCAATGCCTCACTAACCTGGTTTTCTCCCCATGCCAAGCGGGGTACCGAGGCCATGGATGAAATAGGCATTCCGCCCTTCTTCAAGGGCGTGTTGTGCCATGATCACTGGAAGCCGTACTACCGTTATGACTGCGTTCATGCCGTGTGCAATGCCCACCATCTCAGAGAACTGAGGCCAAGTGTCCACCACCCGACGAAAGCCAACGCAAGGGAAAACGCGGCAGACTCAAACGATCGAAAGCCAGAAACCTGCTGGAACGATTACGTGACTTCGAGCCAGATGTTCTGCGCTTCATGGAGCTGGAGCGTGTCCCCTTCACCAATAACCAAGGTGAAAATGATCTGCGTAGAGCCTGCCCCACGAAGTGCTTTGGGTATGACCAAGGTACAACAGAAAATCTCCGGTTGCTTCCGCTCTATGGCGGGGGCACAGATCTTCTGTCGGGTTCGCAGTTACCTGTCAACGTGTCGCAAGCAAGGCATGACGGCCACTCAAGCATTGACACTGCTTTTCCAGGGCAAGAACCCGGATTTTATGAGAAAGGACGTGCCCTGATAGGCGCGTTCATGACAAAATAGGCTGAATAGTTACCTAAGGTTTTACATAAATGGTGCCGGTGAGAGGAGTCGAACCTCCGACCTACTGATTACGAATCAGTTGCTCTACCAACTGAGCTACGCCGGCATGGGGGCGGGAAGCGGACAGGCCGCAAGGGTGAAACAGGAGTGCGCGAGTATATCGGATTGCGGGTCAGGGAGACAACCGCACGGGTTCAGGACTTGACGTCGTGGATGCGGACGATGATATCGACCCCGTCAGCCTCGGTATCAGCAGGCAGGTTGGGCATGCCATTGAGTGATACTTCGCCCGCATCAATGTCCATCAAACGACCGGTATCGACATTGTAGAAATGGTGGTGCGGATGGGTGTTGGAGTCGTAGAAGATCTTGGCCGGATCAACGACGATTTCGCGCACAAGCATTTTACGGGCAAACAACCCCAGTGTATTGTAGACCGTTGCCTTGGAGACAACCGTGTCACGGGCATTGACGACGCCGAGCACCTGATCGGCGGAAAGGTGCTGGGGACGGTCAAACAGGAGCTGAGCTATCTCAACGCGCTGTTGAGTGGGCGTGATACCACACGCCTTCAAGCGCACGATAACCTCGTCTTTCGTAAGAAAAGCGCTGTCGGATACTGTCTTCATGGCGCCAAGTATAGCGAAGTGAGCTGGACAAAGTCTACCCTCTTCATTGCACCCCGCGCCTGTACTCGTAGGATAAAAAAATCGTATTTTTATTTATTTTCAATAAATTGCGCGCAATAAGGGGCAGGATCCAGACACGGTTCTCGACCGAGTACCCAGTCGGCAGTGAGACGGGCCGAGGCCGGTCCCAATACGACCCCGTTACGATAATGTCCGGTATTCAGGTACAGACCTCGCAAACCGGGATGAGGACCGATGCCGGGCACGCCGTCCGGCGACCCTGGACGCAACCCTGCCCAGTGATGTTCTATTGGATAATCGGCGAGGGCGGGGATGAGGCGCAGGGCCGCCTGGCGCAACCCGGTGCGCGCCGCCGCGGTGATCGCCTTGTCGAAACCCACCCGTTCCGTGGTGCTGCCGACCAGCACGCGCCCGTCGCGACGCGGGATGACGTAGCGATCCTGGCTCAGCACGATACGCGCTACCCGCCCGGCGGGACCCCGGAACAGGAGCATCTGCCCGCGCACCGGCTCTACCTGCAGGCTTAGCCCCGTTTCCGCCAACAGACGGGCGCTCCAGGCGCCAGCGGCCACAATCACGGCCTCGGCATATTCACGACTAACCCGTGTTTCGACACCGGTGACCCGATCCCCGTCATACAGAAAACCGTTCACCTCACACTGCGCCATGAGGGTGACGCCCAAGGCCTCCAGGCTGCCGCGCAGGGCGCGCACTAGCCGGGGATTGCGTATCTGCGCCACCGCCGGCATCCACCACCCGGACTGCGCCTGCGGGCCAAGGCGCGGCTCAAGCCCGTGCAGATCGACCGCATCGATCTGCATCAGGTCCGCACCAAAGCGCTCGGCCCAGGCACAGGCGGCAGCCCCGTCTTCGACGTCAAGCATCAGCAGGCCATTCGGAGTCCATTGCGGATCAACACCGGATTCCTCCGCCAGGGCCTTTGCCAGTGCCTCGTAGCGCACCTGTCCCCAAGTCGCCAACCGGGTCACCGACTCGGGGTAGCGCCACGGGTATAATGGCGAGAGAATACCACCTCCTGCCCAGGAGGCCTCCCGGCCGGTCTCGCCGCGTTCAAGTAACGCCACCCGCCCCCCGCCCTGCGCCAGTTCACGGGCGGTCAACATACCGATGAGACCGCCGCCAATGACCAGACAGTCATACTTATTTATACGTGGAGAAAACATACGCGTCGATATTAGTCATTTCTTATATCCAGTGCCAGCACCACGCCGTATTGCACCCCACCGGACCGTTTATCCGGAATACGCCACAGCCTGTCAGGAAAAACTGGAGCTATCCGCGCGGCGCTGCTAAATGATACTCATGGACAACGGATAAAACGAATGAAAAAAACGCTGTTAGGCGGTAACCGTTCATTTTAAGGCGTTCTTCCAAAACCACTGAGCCCCCACTAGCGTTGATCAACTGGGCCAACAGGGCTACACCGGGGCAACGGGGAGCAGCGTGCGACGCTGCTGGTCACACTAGACGCCTTTTTCTAACTATGCGTTCCAAATACCCGTCCGCGTAGAAGCGGCGGAATCGAATTGCGGTTTTAATTGGGGGCAGGACTGTGACCGACGTGCGCCAGGACACGCCGTAAATACGTCCATGTGGCCCACGGTCTTGCCGCACGCCGGCCACAGTCCTGCCTGATAGTCTGGTTTTTTCAAAATGATCGGGTATTTGGAACGCTATTTAGCGTGAGCGCTGTAGCAGTTTGGGCAGAGGAAACACGATTTTCTCGGATCGACCCGCATACTCTTCAACGTCGTCCGCCCCCCACGCCTGCAGGCGCTGTATCACCTGCGCGACCAGGACCTCGGGGGCCGAGGCGCCGGCGGTGAGACCGATACACTCGCACCCGTCGAGCCACTCGTGCTGAATGGCCTCGGCGTTATCGATGAGGTAGGCGGGAACCCCTTGTTTCTCGGCCACTTCGCGCAGGCGGTTGGAATTTGAGCTGTTCCTTGAGCCCACTACCAGGAGCAGATCGACCTTGCTGACAAGTTCCTTGACTGCGTCCTGGCGATTCTGGGTGGCATAACAGACATCATCCTTACGTGGTCCGTGGATAGTCGGAAACCGGGCCCGCAGGGCATCGATGATATCCGCCGTATCATCCATGGACAGTGTGGTCTGGGTCACGAAGCACAGCGTTTGCGGGTGAATAATCTCCAGTTTCTTCACGTCTTCGACGGTTTCCACCAGATACAGGTGTCCACCCTGACGGGTATCGAACTGGCCCATGCTGCCTTCCACCTCGGGGTGACCCGCATGGCCAATCAGAATGCATTCGCGCCCGGCCTGGCTGTAGCGCGCCACCTCCATGTGCACCTTGGTCACGAGTGGGCAGGTCGCATCGAACACGCGCAGGCCACGCCGTTCGGCCTCGTTGCGCACCGCTGGCGAGACCCCATGGGCACTGAAGATGACCGTCGCGCCATCCGGGACCGCATCGAGCTCTTCGACGAAGACCGCACCCTTGGTACGCAAGCCGTCGACCACAAAGGTATTGTGGACCACTTCGTGGCGCACATAGATCGGCGCACCGAACAACGCCAGCGCGCGGTCGACAATCTCGATGGCCCGGTCCACGCCGGCACAGAAACCGCGGGGGTTGGCGAGCAGTATGTGCATGGATCAATTCCTCGTTCGCATCGGACGTTCCGCGTCCCGGCCTTGTCAGAACAAGGGGGTTGGGGCGCCCGTCACCCACACCCCGCTCAACAACCACGGCGCTTGATCTATCCCCTCACCCTGCCTTTCTCCCGGAGGGAGAAGCGACCCTTCGTTCCAGCTTCCCGCATCATTCCTGCCCCATCCCCGGCAAGGGAACCGTTGTTATTGGCACCAGCCCCCGGCGTTGCCGAGCTGGAAGCAGATCACCCTCTTCACCTGCCACGCGGCGCTATGACCGCCACTATCTCCACGTCAAAGGTCACTTCGCGCCCGGCCAGCGGATGATTGAAATCCACCACGACCGCATCCCCTTCGACCGCCTGGATGGTGCCCGGGACATTCTCACCGGAAGGGGTGTCAAAACCAATCACCACGCCAGGCTCCAGCGACAACACCGCCGGAAAGTCGGACCGGGCCAGGGTATGGCTGTTGTGCGGATCACCCAGGCCGAAGGCCTCCTGCGGTTGCAAGGTACGGCACAGGTGCTCGCCTGCCCTGTGGCCGTGGAGCACCTGTTCCAGGCCCTGGATCAGCGTCTCGTCACCCAGGGTGAAACGCAATGGCTCGCCCTGGCGCGAGGTCTCCACCACGCTCCCATCGGCAAGGCTCAGCGTGAAATGCATCACTACCCCACAGCCGGGCCCGATCGGGATGTCCTCGCGGCCATGCACATCGCCACGCGCATCGTTGCCAGTCGGCGTCATCTCAGTCATGACTGATGCGCCCGTTTCATGCCAAGCAGGGCATCGATAACCAGCATGAGCACGCCGAGCGTAATCGCCGCGTCGGCAATGTTGAAGGCCGGCCAATGCGCCCGCCCATAGTAGATATCGATAAAATCCACCACGTGACCCAGCGCCAGGCGGTCCCACAGGTTGCCCAGGGCACCGCCCAGGATCAACGCCAGCGCCGCCGCCTGCCAGTAGGCCGTCGTATCCAGCGTGCGCAGCCAGCCGATAATGATCACGCTCACGACAATGGCGATGCCCGCGAACAACCAGCGCTGCCAGCCATCGGCCGTACTCAGAAAGCTGAAGGCCGCACCAGTGTTGTATATCAGTGTCAGATTGAACGAGGGAATGATACGCAGAGGTTGGCCCTGTACCAGCCCGGCGACGGCCACCGCCTTGGTAAGCTGGTCGAGCACCACGACGACCACTGACAACCAGAGCCATTTCAACATAGACCCTGTCCCTCGCCTATCGTCGCTAACCACATGGCATCATGCATAGCGGCGCTGCTCACCCTGCGCACTGATATTCTCTACGCAGCGCCCGCACAGTTCAGGGTGTGCTGGCACCCGCCCCACGTCCTCGCGGTGATGCCAGCAGCGGATGCACTTCGTGTGTTGCGAGGCGCGGACCACCAACCACATCTCATCAGCATTTTCCAGTGTCACATGCACCCCGTCGGACGGCGCCTCACTCACCGGGTGTACCCGCGCATAGGAGGTGATCAGCACGAAACGCAGTTCATCCTCCAGGTGGGTCAACCGGTCGTGCAACTCACGCCCGCAATACAGGTCCACCTCGGCGTCCAGCGAGGAACCGATAGCGCCCGCCACACGCAGGCGTTCGAGTTCTTTCGCGACCGCATCGCGTACCACCATCACCTCGCGCCAGTAACTCATGTCCATAGTACTGTCGACATCCATTGCGGGGAGGACATACCAGCTTTCGAGAAAGAGGGACTCGCCCCGTTCCCCCTGCGCCTGTCGGGGCATGTGCTGCCAGATCTCCTCGGCGGTAAAGCTCAGGATAGGCGCGAGCCAGCGCATCATCGCCTCGGCAATATGATAGAGCGCGCTCTGCGCCGAGCGGCGCGCCACACTGTCGGCCTGCGTGGTGTACTGGCGGTCCTTGATGATGTCGAGATAAAAACTGCCCATATCCAGCGCACAGAAGTTGTGTACGCGCTGATAGATGAGGTGGAACTCATAGGTCTGATAGGCCCGGACCACCTGTTCTTGCAACTCGGCTGTGCGCGCCACCGCCCACCGGTCCAGCGCGAGCATCTGTTTCGGGGCCAGCAGATCCTGGTGCGGGTCAAAGCCATTGAGATTGGCCAGCAGATAACGTGCCGTGTTGCGAATGCGCCGGTAGGCGTCCGCGGTGCGCTTGAGGATCTCCTCGGAGACGCTCATCTCGCCACGGTAATCGGTTGCCGATACCCACAGGCGCAGGATATCCGCCCCCAGAGTATTGACCACCTTCTGCGGCGCCACGACATTGCCCTTCGATTTGGACATCTTCTGGCCCTTGGCATCGACCGTAAAGCCGTGCGTGAGCACCGACTTGTAGGGTGCCACGCCCCGCATCGCCACCGAGGTCAGCAGCGAGGACTGAAACCAGCCACGGTGCTGATCCGAGCCTTCCAGATACAGATCCGCGGCGGGAAAATCGCGCAGGCCCTCGCGTTGTTCCAACACTGCGTAATGCGTCACCCCGGAATCGAACCACACATCGAGCGTGTCGGTCACCTTGTCGTAGTCGTCGGCCGTCGCACCGAGTAATTCGCCCGCGTCGAGTGCGAACCAGGCCTCGACACCCCGTTCCTCCACGCGTTGGGCCACCGCCTCGATCAGCTGCGCGGTCTGCGGGTGCAACTTGCCGCTGGTCTTGTGCACAAACAGCGCGATGGGTACCCCCCAAGTGCGCTGGCGCGAGATGCACCAGTCGGGGCGGTTGCCTACCATACCTTCTATGCGTGCCTGCCCCCAGTCCGGCATCCAGCGGGTGTCACCGATCGCGCACAGTGCCTGCGCACGCAGCCCCGCCTGTTCCATGTCGATAAACCACTGCGGTGTGGCGCGAAAGATGATCGGCGTCTTGTGGCGCCAACAATGCGGATAGCTGTGACGTATCGCCGCCTCGTGTACCAGCCGTCCACGCAGCTTGAGCAGGTCGTTCACGGCCGCATTGGCCTTGAACACATGCTGGCCGGCGAAGTGTTCGGTTCCGGGCAGGAACTTGCCATCCGCGCCCACCGGATTGTCCACCTTGAGATGGTAGTGCAGGCCCGCCACATAGTCTTCCTGGCCATGACCCGGCGCGGTGTGCACGCAGCCCGTGCCGGCCTCCGTGGTCACATGCGTGCCGAGGATGACGGGCACCTCGCGCGCGTAAAAGGGATGAGCCAGTTTCAGGCCTTCCAGATCGGCGCCACGGCAATAGGCCACCACGCGATAGTCCTCGACCTCCCAGCGTGCCATGACCTCTTTGAGCAAGGCCTCGGCCACCAGCAGGCGTTCGGGCCCATGGTCGTTGATACCGCCACACTGCACCACGGCATAGTCCAGGTCTGGATGCACGGCCACAGCCTGGTTGGCCGGCAGGGTCCACGGTGTCGTGGTCCAGATCACCACCGACACCGGTCCTTCGCCCACGCCGTCGGGCGTATGTCGGCAACGCGCCATCAAGGCGACCTCGTCGAGCACATCGAAA
The DNA here is from genome assembly GCA_964561765.1 of uncultured Chromatiales bacterium. Classification (GTDB taxonomy): domain Bacteria; phylum Pseudomonadota; class Gammaproteobacteria; order DATFLL01; family DATFLL01; genus CAZLQI01. The sequence goes on along the minus strand of CAZLQI010000013.1, from coordinate 58,207 downwards.
CGCACATCGATGGCGGGTGAGGTCTTGTCCTCGTATTCGACTTCGGCCTCGGCCAGGGCCGAGGCACAATCGACACACCAGTGTACGGGTTTGGCCCCCTTGTGCAGATGGCCCGCGTCGACCACCCGGCCCAGGGCACGGATGATGTCGGCCTCAAAGCCGAAGTCCATGGTGCGATAAGGGTGGTCCCAGTCGCCAAACACGCCCAGGCGCTTGAAGTCTTCGCGCTGAGCGTCGATCTGTTTTTGTGCATAGCGACGACAGGCCTGGCGGAAGGCGGCGGCATCCACCTTGTGTCCGACCTTGCCGATCTTCTTCTCTACCTGTAATTCAATGGGCAGGCCATGACAGTCCCAGCCCGGGATATAGGGTGCATCCAGCCCGTCCATACCCCGCGCCTTGACGATGATATCCTTGAGGATCTTGTTCACGGCATGACCGATATGTATGTCGCCATTGGCGTAGGGGGGACCGTCGTGGAGGATGAACCGCGCTCGTCCGGCACGGGCTTCGCGCAGACGGGCATAGAGGTCCATGTCCGCCCAGTGCTGCAACATGGCCGGTTCGCGTCGGGCGAGATTGGCGCGCATGGGGAAATCGGTCCGGGGCAGGTTAAGCGTGTCTTTATAGTCGGTCATGCGGTCTCACTTGTCTGAATCAACCCGCGTGTCGCCCGGTGCTGGGCCACACGCGTATAGCCTGATGATAAATCGTTCTGTGTCTGGCCACGATCCGCGTCATCGGGAGACGCAGGGTCCCGGCGTTTGGCCACCACGCCAGACACGCCCTCTGCGTTCCGGGGGTTAGCGGGCGAAGTACGCCCGCGCCTGTGCCACATCGCGGTCAATCTGCATGCGCAAGGCATCGAGTGACGCAAAATGCATCTCGGCGCGCAATTTGTGTGCAAAACTGACCTGGACGTGTCGCCCGTACAGATCGCCCCGGAAGTCGAGCAGATACACTTCCAGCACAGTGCGCGTACCGTCCACGGTGGGTCGGTTACCGATGTTGGCCACGCCCTGCAGGGGCTCACCGGCCACGCCGTACATCTCCACGGCATACACACCCTGCACGGGTGAGACGCGACGGTGTAAATGAATATTGGCCGTCGGAAAACCAATGGTTCGCCCGCGCTTGTCGCCATGCGCCACCCGACCGCTCATGCGATAATCCCGGCCCAGGAGACGCTGCGCGCTCTGTAACTCACCCTGTTCAAGCGCCGTGCGAATACGTGTACTGCTCACCCGCCCGCCATCGATAGTGAAGGTGTGCATATTGACCACATCGAAACCCTGCGTCGCACCCGTTTCCTGGAGCAAGGCGAAATCACCCTGGCGTCCCTGGCCGAAACGAAAATCGTCACCGACTACGAGGTAGCGCACCCCCAGACCGTCGATGAGTACCCGCTGGATAAAGGCCTCGGCCGGCATCGCCGCCAGTCTCGCGGTGAACGGCAGGCAGACGATGCGATCCAGGGCGAAACGGCGCAGCTGCTCCAGCTTTTCCCGAAACCGGGTCAGGCGTGCCGGCACCTGCGCCTGGGCGAAGTACTCCTGTGGCTGCGGCTCAAAGGTGATCAGCACCGAGGGCAAGTGCAGACGAGCGGCTTCGTCGGCGAGTTGACCGATGACGGCCTGATGCCCCAGATGCACGCCATCGAAATTTCCAATGGTGGCGACACAGCCGCGATGGCGCGACGCCAGATTGTGCAGCCCTCGTATGAGTTCCATGCCACCCCGTCACGGGCGCCTGCGCACCCCGCACTCCAGTATTTTCCCCTGCCGCCAGCGCCGCTCACTTGCAATCCGGCCGATGCGGGCAGGAAACCGTTCGGTTAAAAGAGGTGATTATACGGCCCGCTGCGACATTGTCACCGTTCCTGGTCCCTCACCAGGCACAAGCAACACGATTTCTTCGCACCACCCTCCCCCTGCGCCGGCAACATGGGCAGACTCAACCTGGACTTCTGAGCTGGTGCAGGCGGACACCCAGCAGGCGCAGGACGACGAAATACCCCGTCGCCCCGACCACCACCAGCAGGGTCAGATGCCCGACACGCTGCATGACACTCCAGTTCAACCAGCGTTGCAAATCGCCGCTCAGCCACACCAACAAGGCCAGCATCACACCGTTGGCGAGTAACACCTGGACGGCTACCCGGCCCCAACCGGGGCGTGGGCGGTACACCCCGGCCCGGCGCAGGCCACGGAACAGCAGCCCAGCATTGACAAAGGCGGCCAGTGACGTCGCCAGGGCCAGACCGGCATGCGCACCCGGGATACCTGCATAGGTCATGGGCAGGGCAAACAACAGGTTCATTCCCATATTGGCAAACATGGCGATGACTCCGATTCGCATCGGGGTACGGGTATCCTGGCGGGCGTAGTAGCCAGGTGCCAGCACCTTGACCAGGATGAACCCCAGCAGGCCGAACGCGAAGGCAATCAGGCTCAGCTGTGCCATGCGTACATCCTCGACGCCAAATGCGCCATGCTCGAACAGGGTGGCCAACAACGGTCCCGCCAGCACCGCCAGCCCTACCATGGCGGGTGTGCCAATGAGAAACACCCAGCGCAGCGCCCAGTCCAGGGTATGTGAAAAGGCCTCGGTCGAGTCGTGAATATGCTGTTCGGACAGGCGCGGCAGGATGACCGTGGCCAGGGCGATACCAAACACACCCAGCGGGAACTCCACCAGCCGATCCGAGTAATACAACCAGGTCACGCTACCGGTCACCAGAAAGGAGGCAATGATGGTATCGAACAGGAGGTTTATCTGCACCACCGAGGAACCGAACAAGGCCGGCAGCATCAGGTGCATGATGCGTCGCACCCCGCTGTCATGCCAGCCCCAGCGCGGCCAGTGCAACACTTTCATCCTGATCAAAAAGGGTAACTGGAAGAGCAATTGGGCCAAACCGGCCACAAACACGCCCCATCCCAGGGCCAGCACTGGCTGACTCATGTGCGGGCGCAGCCAGACGGCCGCGGCAATCAGACTCAGGTTCAGCAACACCGGCGTAAAAGCCGGTACGGCAAAACGCCCGTAGCAGTTAAGCACGCTGCCCGCCAGGGCGGTGAGCGAGATAAATATCAGATACGGGAAGGTGATGCGCAGCAGCGTAACGGTGAGGTCGAATTTGTCGGCCTGGCCGTAAAATCCGGGCGCGAAGACCAACACCAGACCCGGCGAGGCCAGGATGGCCACGATGGTGAGGACCAGCAGCACGCCACCCAAGGTACCCGCTACATGGCGAATCAGCTCACCGACCTCATCCGGGCGTTGTGTCTTGTATTCGCTCAGTACCGGCACAAAGGCCTGCGCGAAGGCCCCTTCGGCAAACAGCCGACGCAGAAAATTGGGTATCTTAAAGGCGACAAAAAAGGCATCCGTACTCGCCCCGACACCAAAATAACGTGCAAAGGCCATGTCCCGCACCAGCCCCAGCACGCGTGAGACCAGTGTCCAGACGCCCACTGTTGCCGTAGAACGCAGTAATCCCATGATCAGTTCCGCTTTCTCGTCGTGATCCGGTCGACAGCGGCTCGCCGTCAGCCGTAGCCAAACCGCACGGTCGGTCACGACCAGAAGAAAATTTGAGCGATGCCAGGCGCTTACCCCAAGCCCAGCGCGGCATCATACCGCAACCCGGGGCACAGCCGGAAACCCGTCTTTCGGCGTTGAGCTCAGGGCAGAAGCGTCCTTGACAAAACGGCCCTGCTCACGCAGAATATTCGGCTTTCCGGCATCCATGGCCGAGCGGTGTGTGTCTCGAATGCACTGCCGTACACATTTTCCAGGCTCGCACCAACGAGTCGACCATTGCAGGGAGTGACACCTTGGCCAATTCTGCACAAGCCAAAAAGCGTGCCCGCCAGGCGGAGACCCGCCGTCAGCACAACGCAAGCATGCGTTCCATGATGCGCACCCACATCAAAAAGGTGCTCAAGGCGCTGCTGGCCGGCGATAAAACCAACGCCGAGTCTGCTTATAAGACTGCGGTGCCGATGATCGACCGTATGGCCGGCAAGGGCCTGATTCACAAAAACAAGGCCGCCCGCCACAAGAGCCGTCTGAACGCGCGTATCCGCGCCCTCTAAGGCACTTTATCTCCGCACACCGGGGACACGGGAAAGGGTCAGCGCCTGCGGGCACTGGCCCTTTTTTCGTGCCCGGCAACGGGTATCTCTCGCGACCTGCCTGTCGCGTCTCCGAGCACGGCCCTGCGCCACCTCATCGGTGCGTTCATACCAGAACCAGATTGTCGCGGTGAATCAGTTCAGGCTCGATCACGTAGCCCAGCAGAGACTCGATCTGATCGGAAGACTGCCCCATGATGCGCCGTGCCTCCTCGGTCGCATAATTGACCAGCCCGCGCGCCACCTCATGGCCTTGCTCATCCACACAGGCCACCATTTCACCGCGATGAAAGTGACCCTCCACGCCACGCACCCCGACCGGCAACAAGCTGCGTCCAGACTCGCGCAAGACGCGGGTCGCGCCGGCATCGAGCAGCAGTTTTCCCCGAACCTGAAGATGCCCGGCCAACCACTGCTTGCGCGCCGTCACCGGGACCTGGGCGGCCGTGAGTCGTGTTCCTAGCGCCTCGCCACGGCGCAGCCGCAACAACACGTCGGGCTCGCGCCCTGGTGCGATCACCGTACCAGCCCCGGAGCGGGCCGCCAGGCGGGCCGCACGCACCTTGGTCAGCATACCACCACGACCGAGCGTACCGGCCCCGCCGGCAACCATGGCATCCAGGCACGGATCGATGGCCTTCACCTCGGCAATGAGCCGGGCATCCTCATGCACCCGGGGGTCCTTGTCAAACATCCCGGCCTGATCGGTCAGAATAATCAATGTGTCCGCCTCGATCAGATTACTGACCAGCGCCGCCAGGGTATCATTGTCTCCAAACCGAATCTCATCGGTCACCACGGTATCGTTTTCGTTGATGACCGGCACCACGCCCAGGGCAAGCAGCCGGCGCAGGGTGCTGCGGGCGTTGAGGTAGCGCTGGCGGTGTGACAGGTCATCGTGGGTCAGCAGGATCTGGGCCGTGCGCACGCCATGGGTCTGGAAGCGCGACTCATAGGCCTGCACCAGGCCCATCTGACCCACGGCGGCGGCGGCCTGCAATTCATGAATGGCGCGCGGGCGCACCCGCCAACCCAGGCGAATCATGCCCTCGGCCACTGCCCCCGAGGAGACCAGTACCACATCAAGTCCTTCGCGGCGCAACTGAGTCAGCTGATCGACCCAGGTATCGATGCCGACGTGGTTGAGCCCCTGGCCATCGTTGGTGAGCAGTGAACTGCCTATTTTCACCACCCAGCGCTTGGCCTGTTCCAGATGTAGACGTCTATTCATACTCGGTACACTAGATTACATCGCCACAAAATGACCTATGAGGGAGGCAAGTCCCCATCCGCTTCGCCGGGGGCCAGTGCGGCCGGCGATGCCGACGGCATCCCGACGCTCGATGGCGTATTGTCCTCGGCAGGCGGTGTCTCCAGATGGCTCATGATACGCTGGCACAAGGTGCGGGTCCCCTCCTGAGTCAGGGCCGAAAGTGCGAACACCGGCCCCTGCCAGTCCAGGCCCGACACGATCTCCGCCACCCGTGCCTCCCGTTCAGCCTGCGCCAGGAGATCCACCTTGTTGAGCACCAGCCAGCGTTCCCGGGCCACCAGCTCCGGGCTGTATTTCGCCAGCTCGGCGATAATGGTCTGCGCATCCACCACCGGGTCGTGCTGCGCATCAAACGGCACCACGTCCACCAGGTGCAGCAGCAGACGGGTACGCGCAAGATGTTTAAGAAAACGGATACCCAGTCCCGCCCCCTCGGCGGCGCCCGCAATCAGGCCGGGGATGTCCGCAACCACGAAACTGCGGTGTGCCTCGATACTGACAACACCGAGATTTGGATACAGGGTGGTAAAGGGATAATCGGCCACCTTGGGGCGCGCCGCGGACACGGCCCGGATAAGGGTCGACTTACCCGCATTGGGCAAACCGAGCAGACCCACATCGGCCAATACCTTCAATTCCAGACGCAATTGCCGACTCTCTCCCGGGGTACCGGGTATCGACTTGTGTGGCGTGCGGTTGGTGCTGGACTTGAAATGGGTATTGCCCAATCCGTGGCGGCCACCCTGAGCGACCCGCAAGCGCGCACCGTGCGCGATCAAATCGCCGAGTTGCTCCTCGGTGTCGACATCGAAGACCACCGTACCAACTGGCACGCGGATAGCGGTATCCGCACCGCCCTTGCCGGTGCAATTACGCCCTGCACCCTGCTGGCCATTGCCGGCACGAAACCGACGGGCATAGCGGAAATCCACCAGCGTATTGATGTTGCTGTCGGCCAGCAGGTAGACGCTGCCACCGTCCCCGCCATCGCCACCATCGGGACCTCCGAAGGGAATATATTTTTCGCGACGAAAGCCCACGCAGCCGTTGCCACCTTTTCCGGCCTCGACGCGTATCGTCGCTTCATCAACGAACTTCATGGTTGTCGCTCACCCGTTACGGTCTGGTAAAAATCAACATGCCCGGCACTGTTACCAGGGGAAAGATGCGCAAAAAGGCCGCAGAACCACGAAAAAGCCCCGCCTTAGCGGGGCTTTTCGTTACTCACATTGCACCACCCGCTCAGGCAGAAATCACGCTCACCCTCTTGCGGTTCTTCGGTCCCTTGACCTCGAATAACACGGTGCCCGTGGCCTTGGCAAACAAGGTATCATCCCTGCCGCGACCGACATTCAGCCCCGGATGGAAACGCGTACCACGCTGGCGAACCAGAATATTGCCCGCCAACACCGCTTCACCACCGAAACGTTTCACGCCCAAACGCTTGGAGACGGAATCGCGGCCGTTACGGGTACTGCCGCCTGCCTTTTTGTGAGCCATGCTGCGCTACCTCTATTGCAAATGATTTAAACGGAAATCCCGGTAATTTCCAGTTCCGTATAGGACTGGCGATGCCCCTGAGTTTTGCGGTAGTGCTTGCGACGGCGAAACTTGACGATCTTGATCTTCACACCCCGACCCTGGGCGGCTACCGTGGCACTCACCTTGCCACCCTCCACGAAGGGGCTGCCCACCGTGATGTTATCGCCATCGGCCACCATCAGTACCTGATTCAACTCAACCGTTGCGCCGGCCTCAGCGTCGATCTTCTCGACACGCAAACGCTGACCCTCGCTCACCTTGTACTGCTTGCCACCGGTCTTGATTACCGCGTACATATACTGGTTCTCCAGGCTATTTCACCATCAGCGCGGGATAGCCGCGCCAGACGATAACGCCAATAAGCTATATAAGACCGACAATTCTACCGCCTGCTTACGGGAGGGTCAAACCGGATTTGACCCTATTACGTTGCTGCCAGCCCGTCGCCGTAGTCAATGCGCTTGACAGTGAGCGCCAGCCCACCTAGCATCCTTGTCCCTTGCCGCGAACATTCCAAGTCCCTGATGGACATTCAGAATATTTACGCGCTTATTGCCTCCGATATGGAGGCCGTCAACGCCTGCATACGTGACCGCCTGCATTCCGAGGTCGTGCTCATCAACCAGATCGGGCACTACATCGTCAACAGCGGCGGCAAGCGGCTGCGACCCATGCTACACCTGCTTGCAGCGCGTGCCCTCGACGCGGACGGCGGGCAACAGATCCCGATGGCCGCCATCATCGAGTTCATTCATACCGCGACCCTGCTCCACGATGATGTGGTCGATGGCTCCGATCTGCGCCGTGGCAAGGACACCGCCAATGCCCGTTGGGGTAATGAGGCCAGTGTGCTGGTTGGCGATTTTCTGTATTCGCGCGCCTTCGAAATGATGGTAGAAATCAATAATATGCGCGTCATGGAGATCATGGCACGCACCACCAATACGATTGCCGAGGGCGAAGTCCAGCAATTACTCAACTGCCATGACGCGGACACCGACGAGGCCCGCTATCTGGAGGTCATCCATAACAAGACCGCCCGACTGTTTCAGGCCGCGACCCAGCTCGGTGCCGTGTTGGGCGGAAAATCCACTGCAATGGAACACGCCATGTCGACCTATGGCATGCACCTGGGTACTGCCTTTCAGCTCATCGACGATGTACTGGACTACAGCCAGTCCAGTACGGAGATTGGCAAGAATATCGGTGACGACCTGGCAGAGGGGAAGCCAACATTGCCGCTGATTTATTCCCTACGCCACGGCACGCGCGAGCAGAATGCGATCATCCGTAACGCCATCGAGGATGGCGGGCGTGACAATATCGATGCGGTAAAACTCGCGATTGAATCCACTGGCGCCATCGACTACACTTCGCGTTCCGCGCGGGCGGAGGCCGACCGTGCCATCGAGGCACTGGCTGGCATTCCCGATTCGCCTTACAAGGACGCAATGCGTGGGCTGGCCGATTTCGCGGTCAACCGGTCCTACTGATACCGGCCAGCAACGTCCCCCCTCTGTAGGGGATGGTTTCAGCACGGGGTGTAGCTCAGCCTGGTAGAGCACTGCCTTCGGGAGGCAGGGGCCGGAGGTTCGAATCCTCTCACCCCGACCAATAATTCTCATACTTTCAATCAGTTAAAAACCACGACACTTACTGATCCGGTTTTCTGCTGATTATTTGTCACGGCGTTGTCACCCTCGTTCGCGAACTTACCGAATATGACACATTAAATGCAGCAATTACACGACATATAAGCGCTGATCCCCCGTATCTGGCAAGCCCGCTTATGCGAAACGATCATGGGACACGACGCCGGGTCGATTTGAAGATGCCGGGTCAAAGGCAACGCGGGTGATTCGCGTTCAGGGCTCAGGATGAGCATCGAAAGGAGCCGTCCGGTACCACCTCAGACTGGTCTTCATAGGCGACATCGATACGGTTTCGCCCGTTGCGCTTGGCCTGATAGAGCGCGGCATCGGCACGGGCAACCAGGGCCTCGGCCGTCTCACCAAGATGATAAAGAGCGACACCGGCTGAAAAGGTCGGCACCTTGATCATCTCCCCCGCACCCCGTACTGCAATACTCGGCACCTTGCCCAAAATCTTCTCCAATGCACGCACACTGCCTGCCAGATCGGTATTGGGCAGTAACACCGCAAACTCCTCGCCACCGTAGCGCGCCACCATATCGTGATGGCGGAAAATGGGCAGTATTTCCTTGGCATAGGCGATCAGGACGCGATCGCCCACCGGGTGGCCATAAGTATCATTGATCTGTTTGAATTTATCCAGATCAAGGATGGCCAACGTTACCGGATAACCATAGCGCTTGCCCCGCCCAATCTCGTCTTCCAGGCTGCGCTGAAAGGCGCGGCGATTGGGCAGGCCGGTCAGTTCATCGGTGAGACTCAACTCACGGACTCTGCTTAGCTCATTGCTGATCTTGCAGCTATCCTCGGAGAGCCTCTTGAGTGACTGGTTGGCATAATCAAGTTTGGCCGTGAGGGCGCGATGCCCGGTCAGCAATCGCTCAGCCTCCTGGGCAATCAGCTGGCGCTGCTCGTCGACATCGTCCACCTCATCCAGATCGCGCAAACCGGCCAACACCACCTCCAGCAGGACACCGAATTCCTGATGCTGCTTGATGGTGTCCTCGATCTGTGCGGTTACCGCTGTTTGCAGTTCCCGGACACCACGACTGGTTTCATCGAGATGCTGACGATAGGCCGCATTTTCGCCGGACTCCGCCACCAAGACCGCGTCCTCCTGCACCCCGGCTTCGGCCTCATCAACCTCCACCACCTGTCCTGTCTCCAGGGGTGGCTGCGTCGCGCTAGCCGGGACCTGGAGTGAGGGTGGAGAATCCATCTCTGCCTCACCAAAGCCAAGGCCACGCAGTAAGGGGCCCAGTAAAACGTGGCGGAACAATTGGGAATGGGTGTCGGAGAGTTGGTGCAAACGCGCTGACCACTGCGGCACATAGTGCTGCAAGGCCTTGAGTTCGCTGTGATGCAGGGGGGGGCTGAGCCGACACTGGACCAGGCGAATCTGCAAACGCGCGGGATCGTTGCCGGGCAGTTGTTCGGCGAGGGTATCGAGCAACACACCGACCAGCGCGCCGTAGGCCGCCTCGCGTGAGTGCTGCTCCCCTACCAGTTCATTGAGAAGGTGGCGAATCTGCTCATAGACGAGATGACCCGCGTCGTGCGTGCGCAACCCCTCCAGCAGCGCCAGGATCGTCCACCCGACGGGGGCTTGCATCTCATCGCATTGTCTCTCTGTTCCACCCATTGGAAGGCCACCTGAGTACGCTCCGGGAGACCATCGAACTCAGGATAACCCCACTGTGCCGGTGGGAGAGCCCCGCCTGTCTGTTGTGCAAGTCCATCATGCACCTCAGTATCAGGAAAATCAGTGCTCACTCTCACCCCTGGCGATCAACCCCTAAGTTCAACAGCCTCCTGACGGCTTCGATGCCTGTCGGGCGCCAATCTGTCCGGTTGCCTCGAGTGGATGATTGGCACATCCCCGGAAACCATCTCGCACCGTTCAAGCGTATTTATGATTTGGAGTGTCTTCATTTGTGCCACAGTTCGCAGTCGGGTGCAACTGATCACGCCTTTTCCGGGTTTATCCACGACCGGGGCCGTGCGGATCACGCCAGAAATCGATTGGATTACGGCGTGTTTGGCATAAAAAATGCCATTTGAACGGGCAGGGGAAAACGCGGGCCGCTGGCGCTGCGACCCAGCGGATGGCGAGACACGACCAGTCCAGACCCCACCGTATCTTGTGGCGGTGAACCAGGATATGAAAAATGTACCGTGGCGCCAGATAGTCCCTTAAAAAGGGATGTCATCGTCGAAGGAACCCTCCGCAGGGTCAGATCCACCAGCAGCGGGCGGCGTCGTATCCCGCGCAGTGCCAGCGCCACCAGAGGGCGCCTCCTCCCGGCTGTAATCCGTACTGCCACCGCTGCGGCCATCGAGCATCTGCATCTCGTTGGCAACGATCTCGGTGGTGTAGCGATCCTGGCCATCCTGGCCCTGCCATTTGCGGGTCTGCAGCCGGCCTTCCACGTAGATCTTGGCCCCTTTTTTCAGATATTCACCGGCAATCTCGCCCAATCTGCCAAAGAATACGATTCGATGCCACTCGGTGCGATCCTGTTGTTCGCCGCTTTGCTTGTCACGCCAGCTATCGGTCGTGGCCAAGCGTATGTTCGCCACCGCCCCACCGCTCGGCATGTAGCGTACTTCCGGATCAGAACCCAGGTTACCGATCAGAATGACCTTGTTAATCCCCCTCGCCATGCACGCCTCCTGTTTATCTGTGTGCTCATACACCTCGACCCGGCGCAACGGCGCCGGTTTGAGGAGATGATATCACGCCTGAGCAGTGCTGCCGGGGGCTTCGTGCGTCAAAGTTTCGTCCTGCGACACCGAATAGGCGTGCAGGCGCTCACGGTCAAGGGCATTGAGATCCACTTTCAGATAGGCCATCTCATCCTCCGCGATGACAACCACCTCGGCCACACCGCGCACCTGAGTCAGGTCCACAACCAACTGGTGGGCCTTCGCCGCATCCACCGCGCCCACATTGAGCAGGAAGGTGCTGAGATAACGCGGGTTGCGCATGGTCAGTGCCGCCAGCAGCCAGATTCCAATCATCACGGTGGAGAACAGGAATACCCCATTGTAGCCGTGGTATTGGAGTATCCACCCACCAGCCCATCCCCCCACAAAGATACCTAGAAATTGGGAACTGGAGTAGATGCCCATGGCCGTGCCCTTGCTCTGGGTGGGTGCCATCTTGGCGATCAGTGAAGGTAGACTGGCCTCCAGCAGATTGAAGGCGCTGAAAAACAGCCACAGGGCCACGACGATGCCAGTGAGGGCGTGATGAAACTCGTACAGGCTCAGATTGGCAAGTCCCAAGACCACGATGGCGCCGGTAAAGACCTGCTTCATGCGGCGTTTTTTCTCGGCAATGATGATGAACGGCACCATGGCCAGAAAGCCGAACACCATCACTGGCAAATAGACATACCACTGATGTGCCTCCGGCAAACCGACAACGTGGAGCAGCACATTGGGCAGTGCCACAAATATAGCAGTGAGGACCAGGTGCATGGTGAAAATACCCAAGTCCAGGCGCAACAGTTGCGTATCAGCCAACACCTCTGCGAACTGGGCCGGCACCGCTTCGGTGTCACGGTGTAACTTCGTATGCTCAGGGTTCGGCACCCAGAAATAAACCACCGCGATACCAAGCAGACCGAGAAAGGCAGTCAGCCAGAAAATGCCCGGCACGCCGATGAATTTGTTCAGCACCGGCCCGGCCACCATGGCGACAGAGAAGGACACGCCAATCGTCATGCCGATAATGGCCATGACCTTGAGCCGATGTTCCTCCCGCGTCAGGTCTGCAGCCAGCGCCAGTACCGCCGCGCCCACCGCCCCTGCGCCCTGCACAGCACGACCGATAATCACACCTTCTATGGTATGCGACATGCCGGCAATGGCACTGCCAACAGCAAAGATCAACAGACCGATGACGATGATCGGCTTGCGCCCAAGGCGGTCAGAGAGCATGCCGAAGGGGATCTGGAAAATGGCCTGAGTCAGGCCGTAAACACCAATGGCGATGCCCACCAGCGTTGGGGTGACGCCCTTGAGTCCCTCGGCATACAGCGCAAAGACCGGGAGGATCATAAACAGACCCAACATGCGGAAGGAATAGATGCTGGCTAGAGAAAAGGCAGACCGGCGTTCACCGGCAGTAATCGTATCAACGTGCATGCAAGCTCCTACAAGGCCGTGGGTGGCGGCTGAATCGGTGCCTCACGACACTCAGCCGTGGTATAATAACAGGTTACTTTAACAGCGAAAAACTGGCATGCAGTACATCCACATACGCGGTGCGCGCACACACAATCTCGCCAATATCAACCTGGATCTGCCGCGAGACAAACTCATTGTCATCACCGGCCTCTCAGGTTCGGGGAAGTCTTCACTCGCCTTTGACACTATCTATGCCGAGGGCCAGCGACGCTATGTCGAATCGTTGTCCAGTTATGCCCGGCAATTCCTGTCGATAATGGAAAAACCGGATGTAGACCACATTGAAGGCCTGTCGCCGGCCATCTCTATTGAACAGAAATCAACCTCGCACAACCCACGCTCCACCGTTGGCACCATCACCGAGATTTATGACTATCTGCGCCTGCTCTATGCCCGCGCCGGTGAGCCACGCTGTCCGGAACACAATACGCTGCTCGATGCCCAAACCGTCAGTCAGATGGTCGATCAGGTATTGGCCCTGAGCGAAGGTAGTCGTCTCATGCTACTGGCCCCTGTCATCGACACGCGCAAGGGTGAACATGAGCAGGTTCTCAATACACTGCGCACCCAGGGTTATATCCGCGCACGTATCGATGGCAAGGTCGTGGAACTCGACGCTGCTCCCGAGTTGGACAAACGCCACAAACACAGCATCGAGGTCGTGATAGACCGTTTCAAGGTACGACCAGACATCCAGCAGCGCCTGGCCGACTCCTTCGAGACCGCCCTGGCACTGTCTGACGGGTTGGCACGCATCGCTTTCCTCGATGTGGAGCGTCGGGATATCATCTTCTCGGCCAAGTTCGCCTGCCCGGTATGTGGTTACTCACTCAGCGGACTCGAACCGCGGGTGTTCTCATTCAACAATCCGGCCGGGGCCTGCCCGGGCTGTGATGGTCTGGGTGTGCGCCAGTACTTCGATCCGCAGCGGGTGGTGGCCCAACCTGCACTCAGTATCGCCGGTGGCGCCATCCGTGGCTGGGACCGTCGCAATGCCTACTACTTCCAACTCATCACCTCACTGGCTGAACACTATGACTTCGATATTGACGATGCGTTCAATAGCCTGACAGATAAGGCGCAACAGGCCATTCTCTACGGTAGCGGTGAGGAGGAGATTGCATTTCGCTACTACAATGAACACGGCACTACCACCCGGCGATGCCATCCCTTTGAAGGCGTGATGCCTAACATGGAACGCCGCTACCGGGAGACTGAATCCAACGTCGTGCGCGAGGAGCTGGCCAAGTACATCAACCACCAGCCCTGCCCCGAGTGCGCTGGCACCCGCCTCAACCAGGCCGCCCGTCATGTCTTTGTGGCTGAGCGTACCCTGCCCGATATCACCGCCCTGCCAGTGGGACGCGCTCAAGCCTTTTTCCACGATCTCGTCCTGCCCGGGCGGCGTGGCGAGATCGCGGCGAAGATCATCAAGGAACTCGACCAACGCCTGAACTTCCTGGTCAATGTCGGACTCGACTACCTGACGCTGGACCGCAGTGCGGACACACTCTCTGGCGGTGAGGCCCAGCGCATCCGCCTGGCCAGCCAGATCGGTGCCGGCTTGGTGGGCGTCATGTATATCCTCGACGAACCCTCCATCGGCCTGCATCAGCGCGACAACCGGCGTCTGCTCGACACCCTGCGTTACCTGCGCGACCTCGGCAATACCGTCATCGTTGTCGAGCATGACGAAGACGCCATCCGTTGCGCCGACTATGTCGTCGACATCGGCCCCGGTGCGGGTGTCCATGGCGGCCATGTCGTCGCCGAGGGCACCCCGGATGAGGTGATGGCCCATCCGGCCTCGCTCACCGGCCAATATCTCTCAGGGCGCAAATCCATTGCCGTGCCGACAAAGCGAACTCCAGCCGATGATACGCGCCAGATACTCATTCGCGCGGCAAGCGGCAACAATCTCAAACACGTGGATGTGGCCCTGCCCATCGGACTGATGACGGCGGTTACCGGGGTCTCGGGTTCGGGCAAATCCACACTTATCAATGACACCCTCTACCGCTATGCTGCGCAACACCTGAACGGCGCCAGTGAGAGCCCGGCCCCCTGCCGCACCATCGAAGGTCTGCATCATTTCGACAAGATCGTCGATATCGACCAAAGTCCCATCGGCCGCACACCACGCTCCAACCCCGCCACGTACACCGGTTTGTTCACTCCTATCCGCGAGCTGTTTGCCGGTACCCAAGAGGCACGGACGCGGGGTTACACACCGGGGCGATTCAGTTTCAACGTCAAAGGGGGACGCTGCGAGGCCTGTCAGGGCGACGGTGTCATCAAGGTTGAAATGCATTTCCTGCCGGATATCTATGTCCCCTGCGATGTGTGCAGGGGGAGGCGCTATAACCGCGAAACCCTGGAAATCCATTACAAAGGCAAGGCCATCCACGAAGTTCTTGCGCTCACGGTCGAAGATGCTCTGGGCTTTTTCAACGCTGTCCCCCCGCTCAGGCGCAAACTCCAGACGTTGATGGACGTCGGTCTGTCGTATATCACCCTCGGCCAGAATGCCACGACCCTGTCCGGCGGCGAGGCCCAGCGAATCAAACTGGCCCGCGAACTGTCCAAACGCGACACCGGCAATACGCTCTACATCCTTGACGAACCCACCACCGGTCTGCACTTCCACGATATTGAACAACTGCTCAGCGTGCTCCACCGGCTGCGCGACCATGGCAACACCATCATCGTCATTGAACACAATCTGGACGTCATCAAGACCGCGGACTGGATCATCGACATGGGTCCGGAAGGTGGTGAGCAGGGGGGAAGCATCGTGGCGACCGGGACACCTGAGGCCATCGCCCGCCACCCCACCTCCTACACCGGGCAGTACCTCAATCCTCTGCTCTCACGACCCGGGCCCACTTCGACCCGACACCAGGCAGGTTCACATGGTTGATCAGGCACTGATCGCCAAACTCCGTGACTGGTCGCAGCACCCCGTCATCCTTGCCCGGAGATGGGCACCACGACTGTTCTGGTTCCCCGACGAGACCGGTGGTCCCTATGGACGGCTCAAGGTCGATGCCGGTGAACTCGATGTCCTCTTTGCCACCCTCCTGGGCCAATCTTCTGCACACCAGGCCATCCTTGACGCTACGCGCAACGGACGTGGACGCTTTATTGCCGCCAATGCCCGACGTCACGAACTCCCCTTGCTTACGCGTGCCAACGACTGACGACCCGTTCGGGTTCAGAAGCCGTTAAGGCCCGGAGAAACGCAACGGCATCCCTGGCGCAAGCCCCAACTGCTGGGCGGCATGCCCCTGATTGACCGCTATCTCAACCAGCCCCAGCGCATTCTCATACCAGAAGGCTTCGCCCGGCAGCGCTGCCGAGAACGTGCGTTTATATTGAAGTGTGTGCCCACTGACGGTGATGCGCAGAGTCTGTGCGACATGACAGGCACGCTGCCCGGTCATGGCATTACCATAGCCATCCACATAGATGATCTCCGCCAAATCCTCCGGCCAGTCCTGCGACACACGTGTGTCGGGGGCCGTGGCTCGCCCCGGTGGCGCTTCACCCCGCGCCAGACGGGCCGCCACCGGGGCAAACAGATCACGACCATGGAAGGAGTCGCAAAGTAGTGCCGGGCGCCATGTGATATCCCACCAGGCGATCCGTGCGGCCCGCCGAGCCACGACATTGAACAGGCCGTTATCCGGCCCGACAAACCAGCGTCCATCCGCCTGCACCACGACCGGACGGCGCGTCGGATCACCCACTCCCGGGTCGACGACGCACAAGAGCACCGCCGCAGGCGGGACATGGGCAATCAGGCTAGCAAGCAGATAAGCCGCCGGCTGTGGGGCATATGCGGGGGCATCATGCATCAGGTCCACAACGTGCGCAGTCGGCGCCTCACAGGCCAGCACCGTTTTCATTTGGCCCACATAGGGGCCATACCAACCAAAATCGCTAAACAGCACTATCATGCACATAGGCTAGCCGAAACACGATGCCAGCAACAACCCTGTCTACTCGGGATCACACACTGCACAGCAAAAAAAACCGGGTCACAAGGTCCGGTTTTTTCATCATGCTATGCGCGATCGATTTATTTCGCCACGGCCTTGCCTTGCTCTGACTCGGGACGATCCACCAGCTCAACAATTGCCATAGGCGCTTTGTCACCTGGACGATAACCACATTTAAGAATACGCAGATAACCACCAGGGCGGGCCTTATAACGCGGCCCCAGCTCATTGAAGAGCTTGGTCACCACATCACGATCCCGCAGGCGACTGAAAGCCAGACGCCGCTTCGACACGCTATCCTGCTTGGCCAGGGTAATCAACGGCTCGGCGACTCGACGCAATTCCTTGGCCTTGGGCAAGGTAGTCTTAATCAATTCGTGGCGCAGCAGCGACGCGGCCATATTGCGCAGCATCGCATTGCGATGGCTGCTATTCCGGCTCAATTGCCGGCCGATGTTGCGGTGTCGCATGACAAATTCCTTAAATAAAACAAAGTGCTGTTAAATCACTAAAACGTAATGCCCGTAGACCCGGCTAAAGCCTCGGCAGCCGCCTTTTCCGTGCGGTCTTTCAGACCCGGCGGTGGCCAGTTTTCCAGGCGCATACCCAGGGACAAGCCACGCGATGCCAGCACATCTTTGATCTCGGTCAGTGATTTCTTGCCTAGATTTGGCGTCTTGAGCAATTCGACTTCAGTGCGTTGGATCAGATCACCGATGAAGTAGATTTGCTCCGCCTTCAGACAATTGGCCGAGCGCACGGTCAGCTCCAAATCATCGACCGGACGCATGAGAATCGGGTCGACTTCCGGCTCATTGGCGGCAGGTTGTTCTTCCTTCTTCGCCTGAAGATCGACAAAAGAGGAGAGCTGATCCTGCAAGATTGTAGCTGCATTGCGAATGGCGGCCTCAGGATCAAGAGTGCCATTGGTTTCAAGATCAATGACCAATTTATCCATGTTGGTACGCTGCTCAACACGCGCACTCTCGACTACATAAGAAATACGGCGTACCGGGCTGAACGAGGCATCAAGCTGAAGTCGACCAATAGGTCGGTCTTCCTCCTCGGCTGAAAAACGTGTATTGGAGGGCTCATAACCGCGTCCACGCGCAACCTTGAGCGTCATGTTCAGCTCACCCGCCTTGGTCAGGTGGGCAATGATCTGCTCTGGATTGACGATCTCAATGTCATGATCGAGCGTGATATCCGCCGCCGTGACCTCACCTGGCCCCTTCTTGTTCAGGGTCAACGTGGCATCACTGCGGTTGTGCATACGCAGGGCTATACCCTTGAGGTTGAGCAGAATATCGATGATATCCTCCTGCACACCCTCAAGGGTCGTGTATTCATGCAACACGCCATCAATTTCCACCTCGACGATGGCGCAACCGCTCATCGACGAGAGCAGGATGCGACGCAGCGCATTGCCGAGAGTATGTCCGAAACCACGCTCTAGCGGTTCCAGGGTAACTTTGGCGTGTGTGGCGGAAATGGTCTGCACATCTACCAGACGCGGTTTTAGTAATTCTGCTACTAGGCCCTGCATGAATGGTCCTCTTCAGCTCGCAATGTATATTCCAAGTCAATCGACCATGGCGCGGCGCGGTTGACCTGGACAGCCCAGATCACTTGGAATACAACTCCACGACCAAGTGTTCGTTGATATCGGATGGCAGTTCGCTACGCTCTGGTAAATGCCGATAAACGCCTTCGAGTTTCTTGGCATCCACATCGACCCATTCCACGACTCCACGCTGCTC
Organism: uncultured Chromatiales bacterium; assembly: GCA_964561765.1. Lineage (GTDB taxonomy): Bacteria > Pseudomonadota > Gammaproteobacteria > DATFLL01 > DATFLL01 > CAZLQI01. The sequence continues at coordinate 39,646 of CAZLQI010000013.1, read as the reverse complement.
GCTCGCTTCCAGTGCACCTTTGATGCGCAACTGTTCACGCACTTTTTCCGCAATCGCGATCTGATCACCCGGTTTGACCTGATGGGACGGAATATTCATCTTCCGGCCATTCAAGGTAATCGCGTTATGGCGAATCAACTGGCGAGCCTCGGAACGTGAAGCTCCAAAACCCATCCGATAGACAATACTGTCCAGACGCGATTCGAGCAATTGCAACAAATTTTCGCCAGTTGAACCTTTACGGCGATCCGCCTTCTTGTAATAAGAACGGAATTGACGCTCAAGGACACCATAGATACGGCGCAGCTTCTGCTTCTCACGCAACTGAATGGCATAGTCCGACAACCGCGTACGCCTCTGCCCATGCTGCCCGGGCGGGAAGGGACGATTCTCAATCGGGCATTTGCTGGTAAAGCATTTTTCACCCTTCAAAAACAGTTTGCCGCCTTCACGACGGCATTGACGACATTTGGGACCAATGTACTTAGCCAAAGCGAGCCTCCAGGCTTAAACGCGGCGCTTCTTGGGGGGACGGCAACCATTGTGTGGAATTGGCGTCACGTCGGTAATACTGGTAATCTTGAAACCAAGATTATTCAGGGAACGAACCGCTGATTCGCGTCCCGGTCCGGGACCTTTAACCAACACTTCGACATTCTTCATGCCAAACTCCAGCGCCTTGTTACCGGCACGCTCAGCGGCGATCTGGGCGGCAAACGGCGTGCTCTTACGTGACCCACGAAAGCCGGAACCACCGGAAGTCGCCCAGCACAAAGTGTTGCCCTGGCGGTCTGTAATAGTCACAATCGTATTGTTAAAGGACGCATGAACGTGTGCAACACCATCTGCGACGTTCTTTTTGACCTTTTTACGTGTACGGGTGGTACTTGGCTTAGCCATAAACCTGTCATCCGGTAAAGGTTAGAATCTTACTTGCGAATTGCCTTACGTGGTCCCTTACGGGTACGGGCATTGGTGCGTGTGCGCTGACCACGCAACGGCAAGCCGCGACGATGGCGCAAACCGCGGTAAGAGCCCAGATCCATGAGACGTTTAATATTCATGGACACCTCGCGGCGCAAATCACCTTCAACGGTGAGCTTAGCGATCTCGGCACGCAGTCCTTCCAACTCCGCCTCCGTCAGGTCTTTGACCTTGACGTCAGTTTTTACCCCGACTGCCTCACAGGTTTGTTTGGCACGCGTGTGACCAACACCGTAGATAGACGTCAGTGCAATCACGGCATGTTTGTTAACGGGGATATTTACCCCAGCTATACGAGCCATTGAGCCACTCCCTAAACCAACATACTATAGGCCATAGCGCCTAGTAAACACGCCATGGTACAAACTCTTTCAGTTCTAATCAAGCCACTTCGGGATATAAACGTCCCGGAATAACGCTATCTGCACCCTTTTGTGCGCAGATTCAACCCTGGCGCTGCTTGTGTCGGGCATCTTTACAGATGACACGAACCACGCCATTGCGACGAATAATTTTGCAGTTACGGCACAATTTCTTGACAGATGCACGAACTTTCACGACATTTACCCCACAAACAAAAGCAATATTTTCAGGTGATCAAAGAACACCACCGCCCTTAACGCAACATACCCGCCCGGCCATGTCCTTTAAGATTAGCCTTCTTGAGTAAACCCTCGTACTGATGCGACATGAGGTGACTTTGCGTCTGCGCCATAAAGTCCATGACCACCACCACAATAATCAGCAACGATGTGCCTCCAAATGAAAATGGCACATTCCAGTATATGATCAGAAATTCAGGCAATAAACATACCGCAGTGATATAGACCGCACCTGTCAGCGTCAAACGACTTAGTATCGTATCGATATACTTTGCCGTTTGAACCCCAGGCCTGATGCCGGGGATAAATGCACCCGACTTCTTTAGATTATCCGCCGTTTCTTTCGGGTTGAACATCAACGCCGTATAGAAAAAACAGAAGAAAATAATCGCCAATGCATACATGATCACATAGATCGGCTGCCCCGGCGACAGGGTCGTTGCGATATCCCGTAACCAACTCATCTTCTCCGTGCTACCGAACCAACCCGCCAGCGTAGCAGGGAACAGAATGATGCTCGATGCAAAAATAGGGGGGATCACGCCTGCCATGTTCACCTTCAGAGGAAGGTGGCTAGACTGAGCCGCATACATCTTTCGTCCCTGCTGGCGCTTGGCATAGTTGACCGTAATACGACGCTGACCCCGCTCGACAAACACCACAAAGCCAGTGACAGCAATCACGAGAGCAAAGATGACCAGAATGGTCAACGGACTCATCTCTCCAGTTCTCGCCAATACAAGCGTACCACCCACAGCCTGGGGCAAACCTGCAACGATTCCAGCGAAAATAATCATGGAAATGCCGTTGCCGATGCCTCGTTCCGTCATCTGCTCACCCAGCCACATTAGGAACATGGTACCGGTAACCAGGGTCACTGCCGTTGTGAAAAGAAATTGAATCTCGCTTTGCCCAGCCATCACCAAGCCGTGCTGTTTAGTCAAGGCAATGCCTACACCAAGGCCCTGGAAAATCGCTAATGCCAACGTGCTGAGGCGTGTATAGCGCGTAATCTTGCGTCGTCCGGATGCACCTTCCTTGTTCAATTGCTCCAGTTTCGGATGCACTTTTGTCAAAAGTTGGATAATGATCGACGCTGAAATATAGGGCATCACACCCAGAGCAAATACGGATAGACGCGACAACGCCCCACCAGAGAACAGATTAAACATACCCAAAATGGTATTCTTCTGCCCCGCAAACATCGAAGCCAGCGCATGTGGGTCAATACCGGGCACCGGAATAAATGCACCAATCCGGAACACCAACAGCGCTCCCACCACGAATAAAAGACGTTTTTTCAGCTCGCTGAAGCGCCCTGTTGCCAGCACATCGGATACTGCTGAACGGCTATTGCCCACGCTTAGCCCTCGACTTTGCCGCCAGCGGCTTCAATTGCAGCACGCGCACCACGAGTCACATTGAGTCCCTTAATGGTCAGTGCCTTGTCCAGTTTGCCAGAAAACATGATTTTCACCCGCTGAATGTTGCGGCTAATCACGTTTGCATTCTTCAAACTGTTGATATCCACCGTATCACCGTCAATCTTGGCCAGTTCATGCAAACGCACCTCCGCGGTTACACGACCAATGCGTGAACTAAATCCGACCTTTGGCAGGCGACGTTGCAATGGCATTTGACCACCCTCGAAGCCGATCTTATGAAAACCACCATTGCGTGATTTCTGTCCCTTGTGTCCACGTCCACCCGTTTTACCCAGACCAGACCCGATACCACGACCAAGGCGCTTTCGCGCGCGTTTGGAACCGCTAGCGGGTTTAAGTGAATTTAGATACATGTCAGTTCTCCTCAACCTTGAGCATGTATGAAACTTTATTGATCATGCCCCGGTTGGCAGGGGTATCAATGACCTCTACAGTATGGTGCATGCGACGCAAACCCAGTCCGGATACACACGCCTTGTGTCTGGCAATGCGATGAATGGGACTGCGTATCAGCGTCACTTTGAGTATTTTATTTACGGCCATCGTTTATTCCAATATCTCTTTGACGGTTTTACCACGCTTGGCCGCTATCGATTCAGGTGACGCCATCCCGGCCAAACCACCAATGGTGGCACGTACAACGTTAACGGGGTTATTCGTACCGATACACTTGGCCAGGACATCGTGTACACCGACCACGTCGAATACAGCACGCATGGCACCACCAGCGATAACGCCGGTACCCTCTGAAGCCGGCTGCATGTAGACACGCGCCGCGCCATAAGTTGCGGTAATCGCATGCTGGAGCGTACCGCCGGCAAGATTTATTTTCATCAAATTTTTGCGTGCATTTTCCATCGCTTTTGAAATCGCAACCGGAACCTCACGAGCCTTACCTCGGCCGAACCCGACCTTGCCATTACCATCACCGACTACCGTCAGCGCGGAGAAACCAAACTGTCGACCACCCTTGACCACTTTGGCGACACGTCGCACCGCAATCAGACGTTCCTGGAGGCCGTCGCTGTTCTGTGCATTCTCGAATCCTGCCATGTCTAAGCCCTATTAAATATTCAGACCGTTTTCGCGTGCGGCATCCGCCAGCGCACGAATACGACCATGGTATTTGAAACCGGAGCGATCGAATGCGACCGCGGATATGCCGGCAGCCTTAGCGCGTTCTGCAATCGCCTTGCCCACCGCCGAAGCCGCCTCGATGTTACCCGTATGGTGCAGACCGTCTTTGACATCCGCCATAAGTGTAGAGGCGCTCGCAACCACCTCAGAGCCGTTCGGCGCAATGATCTGGGCATATATATGACGCGGTGTGCGATGCACGCACAAGCGAAATGTACCCAATTCTCTGATCTTCGCACGGGTACGCCGGGCCCTGCGCAAACGTGATAATTTCTTGTCCATCGTAGTAACCTACCTTTACTTCTTCTTAGCCTCTTTACGGACAATCACTTCGTCCGCGTATTTCACACCCTTTCCCTTGTATGGCTCCGGAACACGGAAACCACGGATATCTGCAGCAACCTGGCCAACCAGGCGTTTGTCACAACCTTTGACAAGGATCTCGGTCTGGGTCGGCGTTTCGATTGTAATTCCGTCGGGCACCATATATTTAACGGGATGTGAATAACCGAGCGTAAGGTTAAGAACCTTACCCTGCGACTGTGCACGATAACCGACGCCAACAAGTTCCAGCTTACGTTCAAATCCGGAACTCACACCCTGCAACATATTGCTCACGAGCGCACGTGCAGTACCTGTTTGCGCAATAGCATTCGCCAACTCAGTCTGCGGTACAAATTTAAGCACGTTATCTTCCCTGGCAACACTCACCAATGGATTAAGTGTATGCTCAAGTTTTCCCTTGCTGCCTTTCACCATAACGGTCTTATCCGCAATAGTAACATCAACACCAGAAGGGATCGTGATTGGATTCAGAACTCTCGCCATGTCACACCTACCTTATGATACGTAGCACAGCACTTCACCGCCGTGGCCCGCCTTACGCGCAGCACGATCGGTCATTACGCCAGCCGAGGTTGAAATAATGGCGATGCCAAGACCGTTCAGAATCTTCGGTAGCTCATCTTTACCCTTGTAGACACGCAGACCAGGACTACTCACCCGCTTTATCATATCGATGACAGGTTTGCCTGCGTAATACCTGAGTACTACGGTCAAAACCGGCTTGCCATCGATATCCTGTGTGGACAGATCGCTGATATAACCCTCATCCTTTAACACCTTAGTAACGGCAATTTTTAACCTGGACGAGGGCATCAAGACCTCAGTCTTGCCAGCCGTCATGCCATTACGGATGCGAGTCAGCATATCTGCAATAGGATCAGTCATGCTCATTCGGTTTTACTCCTAAAATAAAATGGCTAGTGTCACTTGCAGCCAAATTTGAACCTCGGACTACCAACTCGCCTTTGTCAGGCCAGGCACTTCACCACGCATAGCATATTCGCGCAATTTATTGCGGCTCAACCCAAACTTTCGATATACCGCATGTGGACGACCCGTCAAACGACAACGACGTTGCTGGCGGCTCGGGCTGGAATCGCGCGGCAACTTTTGCAGCCTCTGGATCGCCTCACGGCGCTCCTCCATATCCATATTGGGATCCTTGATCATCGCCTTGAGTGCGACACGTTTGCTGGCGTACTTCAAAACGATACGTGCACGTTTAATTTCACGTTGAATCATCGATGTTTTTGCCATTTTGTACTCCTCAACCCTTGAACGGGAAATTAAAGGCTTTCAACAGTGCATGGCCTTCTTCATCGTTGTTCGCTGTTGTACTGATCGTAATATCCATACCACGCAAGACATCTATCCTGTCGTAATCAATCTCGGGAAATATGATTTGTTCCCGTATACCCATACTGTAGTTCCCACGTCCATCGAATGATTTGGGGTTCAATCCACGAAAATCACGAATACGCGGTATGGCAATACTCACCAGACGGTCAAGGAACTCATACATCCGCTCACGACGCAGGGTGACTTTGCAGCCAATAGGCCAACCATCGCGAATTTTAAAGCCAGCGATAGATTTTCGTGCCAGCGTAACAATGGGTTTTTGACCCGCAATTTTCACCATGTCACTCACAGCATGATCCATCACTTTCTTGTCGCCCACTGCCTCACCAACACCCATATTCAGAGTGATCTTGATAATGCGTGGAACCTCCATAACACTGCCGTAATCAAATCGCTCCATGAGCTGTTTGATCACTGTGTCTTTATAGAGTTGTTGCAGTCTTGCCATCGTTCGTCACCTACGCTTATAAATCCACGACTTCGCCATTGGATTTGAAACACCGCAGTTTGCGGCCGTCATCAAGGGTTTTGAAACCGACCCTGTCTGCCTTGCCAGTCACAGAATTGTACAAGGCGATATTGGAAATATGTAGAGGCATTTCCTTCTCGATTATACCACCTGGTGTACCTGCCATTGGATTAGCTTTCTGATGTTTTTTAACAAGATTGATGTTCTCAACAACAATCCGTCCATCAGGCGTAACCCGCACGACATTACCGCGTTTGCCCTTATCTTTACCGGCGATGACGATAACTTCGTCACCCTTCTTGATCTTCATCATCTGCTTGTCCTCACAGCACTTCTGGTGCCAGGGAAATTATCTTCATAAAGTTTTCTGTGCGCAATTCACGAGTTACGGGCCCGAAAATACGCGTACCAATCGGCTGCATCTGATTATTCAATAAAACAGCCGCATTGCCATCAAAACGAATCAACGAACCATCGGCACGACGCACGCCCTTGCGGGTCCGTACCACAACCGCGCTGTAGACATCGCCTTTCTTAACACGACCGCGTGGAATCGCCTCTTTGATGCTCACTTTGATAACATCTCCGATGCGTGCATAGCGACGATGCGAACCGCCCAACACCTTGATACATTGCACCCGACGAGCCCCACTATTGTCGGCAACGCCGAGTATGGTTTGCATTTGAATCATAGCTTGCTCCGAAAGCTTACCCTCGTCGGGCGCTATTGCGCCCGACCACATGTCTCTTCGTCAATCAGGCGACGGTCACTCGTTCAACGATTTCGACCAAACGCCAGGACTTGCTCTTCGATAGCGGCCGGCATGAAGCCACTGACACGATATCGCCCTCATTGCATTCGTTGTTCTCGTCATGCGCATGCAGCTTAGTGGAACGCTTCACATACTTGCCATAGATCGGATGCTTGACACGGCGTTCAACCAACACAGTAATGGTTTTATCCATCTTGTTGCTGACCACATGGCCGGTCATAGTTCTTCCAACGTTCATTTGTTCGCTCATTGTCAGGCACTCAATTTCTCATGCAAAATTGTTTTGACCCGTGCAATATTGCGGCGCGCGGCCTTCATCTGATGAGGACGACTCAGCTGGCCCGTGCCTCTTTGCATCCGTAGATTAAACTGCTCGCGCAGCAAATCAGCCAGCTCCTGCTTGAGCTCATCAGCATTCTTGTTCCTGAGTTCATTAGCATTCATTACAGTACCGTCCGGATTACAAACGTAGTTTTGATGGGCAGCTTAGCCGCCGCCAGGCGAAAGGCCTCACGAGCAATACCTTCACTCACACCTTCCATCTCGTACAACATCCGGCCAGGCTGGATCTGGGCAACCCAATATTCGACATTACCCTTTCCCTTACCTTGGCGCACTTCCAGAGGTTTCTTAGTGATCGGTTTATCTGGAAAAATACGAATCCAGATTTTGCCACCACGTTTGATGTGACGAGTCATCGCACGACGGGCCGCCTCAATCTGTCGGGCAGTAATCCGTCCGCGCGCAACCGCTTTCAGGCCATATTCACCAAAGCTGACCTTGTTACCTACAGTGGCCAGGCCACGGTTCTTTCCCGTTTGCTGTTTGCGGAACTTCGTGCGTTTCGGCTGCAGCATTACTCATTACTCCTAAATCGTTCAGTTAGCCGCCGCCTTCTCAGCGACAGGTTCGGCCTCTTGCTTGCCGATCACCTCGCCCTTGAAGATCCACACCTTGATGCCAATCACACCATAGGTAGTGTGTGCCTCCGCAAAACCGTAATCAATATCGGCACGTAACGTATGCAAAGGTACACGGCCCTCGCGATACCATTCACTACGGGCGATTTCAGCGCCGTTGAGACGGCCACCCACGTTGATTTTTATGCCTTTCGCGCCAAGACGCATCGAATTGGTCACGGCACGCTTCATCGCACGGCGAAACATAATGCGACGCTCAAGTTGTTGCGCAACACTCTCGGCAACCAACTGTGCATCAAGCTCAGGTTTGCGGATCTCCTCAATATTGATATGCACCGGGATACCCATCATCTTGGCCACTTCCTGGCGCAAAAATTCGATGTCCTCACCTTTCTTGCCAATGACCATGCCCGGGCGAGCCGTATGAATCGTGATACGTGCATTACGTGCCGGGCGCTGGATCTGAATATGACTTACGGAAGCCTGCGCAAGTTTCTTTTTCAGAAACTCACGTACCCGGATATCCGTGTACAGGTAATCGGCAAAATTCTTGGAATCGGCATACCAGTTGGACGACCAGTCGCGAACTATGCCGAGACGAAAACCTGTAGGATGTACTTTCTGACCCATATCTGAATTTCCTGGTTACGAGATTCGAATTCCGAATACCTGACTCTGTACACTGTCACACAGTTCAGTCAGTCTGGGTCCGGAATACAGACCCCATCGGGCGATTACTTATCGCCGACCATGACCGTAATGTGACTTGTTCGTTTCAGGATCTGATTGGCTCGACCCTTTGCTCGTGCCCGCCAACGTTTGAGTGTCGGACCCTGGTCAACAAAAACCTGCGAGACCTTCAACTCATCAATGTCAGCACCTTCGTTGTGCTCAGCATTAGCGATGGCGGACTCCAGTACCTTCTTTACAAGATCCGCGGCCTTCTTCGGACTGAAAGTAAGGGTCTGCAGAGCACCTTCCACCGGCATGCCACGGATCTGATCTGCAATCAGACGACATTTTTGCGGAGATATCCGCGTAAATTTCAATTTCGCTGCTACTTCCATCGAATCAACCCTTTACTTGGTCCTTTTGTCCGCAGCATGACCCCTAAAGGTCCGCGTTGGCGCAAACTCACCGAGCTTGTGACCGACCATATTTTCGGACACATAGACGGGTACGTGCTGCCGACCGTTATGGACGGCGATGGTCAGGCCAATCATGTCTGGCAATACAACAGAGCGACGCGACCAGGTTTTGATCGGTCTCTTACTGTTGGACGCCTTGGCCTGTTCCACCTTCTTGGCCAAATGTAAATCTACAAATGGCCCCTTTCTCACTGAACGTGGCATGTTCCGCTCTCTAATTTACTTCTGTTTACGACGGCGCACGATAAAATTACTGGTACGCTTGTTCTTTCGGGTTTTGTAACCCTTTGTCGGTACGCCCCACGGTGAAACCGGATGACGGCCACCTGAGGTACGCCCTTCACCACCGCCATGCGGATGGTCCACCGGGTTCATTGCAACACCACGCACTGTGGGTCTCACACCGCGCCAACGAGACGCGCCTGCCTTACCCAACTTGCGCAGGCTATGTTCAGAGTTACCCACTTCGCCAATGGTAGCCCTACATTCAATGTGAACCTTACGCATTTCACCCGAACGCATACGCAAGGTGGCGTAGTTACCTTCACGCGCAACAAGCTGAACAGAGGTACCTGCACTACGTGCAAGCTGGGCGCCTTTCCCGGGTTTTAGCTCAATACAATGCACCGTGGTGCCTACCGGTATATTACGTAACGGCAAACAATTACCGGGTTTTATCGGTGCCAACGGCCCACTAATCAGCGTGTCGTTCGCTTTTACATTACGCGGCGCAATAATGTAGCGGCGTTCACCATCACTATAAACTACCAACGCAACATGTGCACTGCGGTTGGGATCATATTCCAGCCGTTCCACACGCGCCTGTATATCATCCTTGTTACGTCTGAAATCAATAATACGGTAGTGCCGCTTGTGACCGCCACCCTTATGGCGAGTAGTGATCCGACCCTGATTATTACGTCCGCCGGTCTTACTCTTTTTCTCCAACAGCGGGGCATGTGGCTCGCCTTTGTACAAATCCGGATTGACCAGCTTTACAACGAAGCGGCGGCCAGCGGACGTCGGTTTAACCTTGACGATTGCCATAACTACGATTCCCTAAACGTTTACTCGGAGCCCATGAAGTCGATATTATGACCGGGTTTGAGACTGACATAAGCCTTTTTCCAGGCACTTCGACGACCTTCATAGCTACCGTGTCGCTTGCGTTTTCCGAGTACATTGCACAACGAGACCTTGTTGACCTCAACTTCAAACAGCAACTCAACAGCCTGCTTGATCTCAGGTTTTGTCGCATCGGTCGTGACTTTGAAAACCACTTGATTGTGTTTCTCTCCAACCACGGTACTTTTTTCCGATATATGCGGAGACAACAACACCTTCAACAAACGTTCTTGGTTCATGCCAGCATCTCCTCAATCTTCTTCAACGCTGCAACGCTCATCAGTACCTTTTTGTAGCGAATAAGACATACCGGATCGATAGCAGCCACATCGCAGACGCCAACCTGATAAAGATTGCGCGAGGCTAGATAAAGATTCTCTTCCATCTCCTCGCTGACGATCAATACGTCGTCGAGATCCAGCGCCTTGAGCTTACCGACCAGTTCCTTGGTCTTGGGCACTTCCAAGACAATTTTATCGACGACCAGCAGGCGTTCCTGGCGTACAAGTTCAGACAAGATTGCACGCAGAGCACCACGGTACATCTTGCGATTGACCTTTTGTGTCCAATCCTTCGGGCTGGCAGCAAATGTCTTGGCGCCGCTACGCCATAGCGGACTGCGAATCGTCCCGGCACGGGCGCGCCCGGTACCCTTCTGGCGCCAAGGCTTGGCACCGCCACCGCTGACATCGTGACGATTCTTGTGGGCACGGGTACCTGCCCGCGCGCCGGCCAGATATGCGGTAACAACCTGGTGAACAAGTGCTTCGTTAAATTCTTTACCGAAGTTGACCTCTGAGACCTCAACGGTCTTTTTGGAGGTATTACCACTTGCGGTCATGAGATTGAGTTCCATGTCTTAACCCCCTCAGGAACGTGTCTTGACCGCAGGACGGACGATGACATTGCCGCCCTTGGAACCGGGAACGGCGCCCTTAATCAACAACAAGTTGCGTTCGATGTCTACACGTACAACGTCCAGATTCTGTGTCGTACGCTGAACATTACCCATTTGTCCCGACATACGTTTCCCCTTAAAAACACGTCCGGGGCTCTGATTTTGCCCAATAGAGCCCGGGGTACGGTGAGAAAGGGAATTACCGTGTGTCGCATCTTTGCCACGGAAATGATGCCGTTTGATGGTGCCGGCGAACCCCTTACCGATACTGGTCCCGGTTACATCAACTTTCTGACCTTCCTCAAAGAGGTCAACCTTGTATTCGGTGCCAGTGGCAATGTCTTCCACCTCCCCTTCGCTGAGACGAAACTCACCCAGGGTTCGACCTGCTTCGACACTCGCCTTGGCAAAATGACCGGCCATCGGTTTGGTCACACGCGAGGCGCGACGTTGACCGACCGTCACTTGCATCGCGCGATAGCCATCAGACTCGATGGCCTTCGTCTGCACGACACGGTTCGGCTCAACCTCAATAACGGTCACCGGAACGGAAACACCGGCCTCGTTAAAGACGCGGGTCATACCGATCTTGCGACCGATAACACCAATAGTCATCACTTTTGTCCTCGTTCACCGCACTGATTTCGATTGACCAGTGCTGCAAATAATACATCTACATTACCGGAGTTCGGCGCTGCCTGACTCCGAAGTTGTCGGCTACTGCAATTTAATCTGCACATCGACACCCGCCGCCAAGTCGAGCTTCATCAGAGCATCGACAGTCTTATCGGTGGGATCAACGATATCCATAAGACGTTTATGGGTACGTATCTCATACTGATCACGCGCATCTTTATTGACGTGTGGTGAAATCAATATGGTAAACCGCTCCATCTTGGTTGGCAGCGGGATAGGACCCTTGACCTGCGCACCGGTACGACGGGCTGTTTCTACAATCTCGCGTGCCGACTGATCGATGAGACGATGATCAAATGCCTTCAAACGAATGCGAATATTCTGATTTTTCGCCATGATCCTTTACTCGATAATTTTAGCAACGACACCGGCACCAACGGTCCGGCCACCTTCGCGAATCGCAAAGCGCAACCCTTCCTCCATTGCTATCGGTGCAATCAGCGACACTGTCATCTGGATGTTGTCACCCGGCATCACCATCTCCACCCCTTCGGGCAGATCACAGGCACCGGTTACGTCGGTCGTACGAAAGTAGAACTGCGGACGATAACCCTTGAAAAACGGTGTATGACGACCGCCCTCTTCCTTGCTCAGTACGTACACCTCGGCTTCAAACTTGGTGTGCGGTTTGATCGAACCCGGCTTGCACAGCACCTGGCCACGCTCTACGTCCTCACGCTTGGTGCCACGCAATAACACCCCTACATTGTCACCCGCCTGGCCCTGGTCAAGCAGCTTGCGAAACATCTCCACGCCCGTGACCGTGGTCTTGCTCGTGTCGTGGATGCCCACGATTTCCACCTCGTCACCCACCTTCACGATGCCGCGATCAATACGCCCCGTCGCCACCGTGCCGCGCCCCGAAATCGAAAATACGTCTTCGACCGGCATCAGAAAAGCACCGTCAATCGCGCGCTCCGGCTCCGGTATGTACTCGTCCATCGCCGCCACCAGCCTCTCAATGGCCGGCACACCAATCTCCGACGTGTCCCCTTCCAGCGCCTTGAGCGCGGAACCAGTCACCACCGGAACGTCGTCTCCCGGAAAATCATACGAGCTCAGCAGCTCGCGCACTTCCATCTCTACCAGCTCCAGCAACTCGGCGTCGTCCACCATGTCTGCCTTGTTCATGAACACTACGACGTAGGGCACACCCACCTGGCGACTCAGCAATATATGCTCGCGCGTCTGCGGCATCGGACCGTCAGCAGCCGATACCACCAGTATCGCACCGTCCATCTGCGCCGCACCCGTGATCATGTTCTTCACATAATCCGCGTGTCCCGGACAGTCCACATGCGCGTAGTGGCGATTCTCCGATTCGTATTCCACATGCGCCGTCGCAATCGTGATACCCCGCGCCTTTTCTTCCGGCGCTGAATCAATCTGGTCGTAGGCCTTTGCCTCTCCACCAAACTTCTCGCCCATCACCTTCGTGATCGCCGCCGTCAGTGTCGTCTTGCCATGGTCTACATGACCTATGGTCCCCACGTTAACGTGGGGCTTGGTGCGCTCAAATTTTTCCTTGGACACGGCTCAATACCTCTGATGCTATACAGTTTCTATCAGGACGTTTTTTTGATCACGGCCTCAGCGATATTCGCGGGCGCCTCGGCATACTTAGCGAACTCCATGCTGTAAGTAGCTCGCCCCTGGGTGGCAGAACGCAGCGAAGTCGCATAACCAAACATTTCGGCCAACGGCACTTCAGCACGAATCAACTTACCGGCAGGGGAATCATCCATGCCTTGAAGGATGCCGCGACGGCGATTCAGATCGCCCATCACATCACCCATGTAATCCTCAGGACTGACAACCTCGACCTTCATCACCGGCTCAAGGAGAACCGGGTTGGCTTTCATGACACCTTCTTTCAATGCCATTGAGCCGGCGATCTTGAATGCCATTTCTGAAGAGTCAACTTCGTGATAGGAACCATCGAAGAGTGTTGCCTTGAGGTCCACAACCGGGTAACCCGCCAACACGCCGTTCGCCATTGCCTCCTCGACACCCTTGCCGACAGCAGGAATATATTCGCGGGGCACAACGCCACCGACGATCGCGTTGACGAACTCAAAGCCCTTGCCGGCTTCCTGTGGTTCCAACTTGAGCCAGACATGGCCATACTGACCGCGGCCACCGGACTGGCGCACAAATTTACCTTCGATTTGCAGCGGCTTGCGAATCGTTTCACGATAAGCGACCTGAGGTGCACCTACATTGGCTTCCACCTTGAATTCGCGCTTCATGCGATCAACGATGATCTCCAGATGCAATTCACCCATGCCCGAGATAATGGTTTGGCCCGACTCCTCGTCGGTATGAACCCGGAAGGAGGGGTCCTCCTGCGCAAGCTTCGACAAGGCGATGCCCATTTTCTCCTGATCGGGCTTCGTTTTGGGCTCAATGGCCACGGAGATTACCGGTTCCGGGAACTCCATACGCTCCAGCGTAATAATGTTGCCCAGCGCACACAATGTATCGCCGGTAGTGACATCCTTCAGACCAACGGCGGCGGCAATATCTCCGGCACGCACTTCCTTGATCTCTTCGCGGGAGTTGGCGTGCATCTGCACGATGCGCCCGATACGCTCTTTTTTCCCCTTGACCGAGTTGTAGAGTGAATCTCCGGAATTAACGACACCCGAGTACACACGGAAAAAGGTCAATGTACCGACGAAAGGATCCGTTGCAATCTTGAATGCCAATGCTGAAAACGGCTCGTCATCGCTGCTATGGCGCTCCGCGGGAGTCTCTGCAGCATCATCCAGGTACCCCTTGATGGAAAGCACGTCACTTGGCGAGGGCATGTATTCAATCACGGCATCCAACATGGCCTGCACGCCCTTGTTCTTGAATGCGGAACCGCACAAGGCCGGCACGAGTTCATTCGCCAAAGTCCGCATACGCAAACCCTGCTTGATCTCATCGACAGACAGTTCACTTGTTTCGAGATATTTTTCCATTAACTCTTCGGAGGCTTCGGCTGCGGCCTCGATCAGTTTCTCACGCCACTCCTGGCATTCATCAAGCATGTCGGCCGGGATCTCCCTGGCCTCATAGGTCATGCCCATATCATCCTCATTCCAGAAGATCGCCTTCATACGAATAAGGTCAACAATGCCCTTGAAGTTCTCTTCAGCCCCGATCGGCAGCTGAATTGGCACCGGGTTGGCGCCCAGGCGGTCTTTGATCTGTTCTACGACACGCAGGAAGTTGGCACCGGCACGGTCCATCTTGTTGACGAACGCCATACGCGGGACATGGTATTTGCTGGCTTGGCGCCAGACGGTTTCAGATTGAGGCTCCACGCCGCCCACGGCACAGAACACCGCACAGGCACCATCCAGCACTCGCAGGCTGCGCTCCACCTCAATGGTGAAATCAACATGTCCGGGCGTATCAATGATATTGATACGATGCTCTGGAAATTGCTGATCCATGCCCTGCCAGAAACACGTGGTCGCCGCAGAGGTGATGGTGATGCCGCGCTCCTGTTCCTGCTCCATCCAGTCCATGGTGGCGGCACCATCGTGCACTTCACCGATCTTGTGCGATACACCCGTGTAAAACAGGACGCGCTCGGTAGTCGTCGTCTTACCGGCATCAATGTGCGCCATGATGCCGATGTTGCGATAACATTCGATTGGTGTCTTACGTGCCACGTTAAATTCCTCAACCCCGACGGGGGGATGTTATTACCAGCGGTAGTGTGCGAAGGCCTTGTTGGCCTCGGCCATGCGGTGGGTATCTTCCCGCTTCTTGACCGCTGAACCCTTGTTCTCGAAGGCATCCAGAATCTCGGAAGCCAGGCGCTGGTCCATCGACTTTTCACTGCGCTTGCGCGCCGCGTCTACCAGCCAGCGCATGGCCAGCGCGGTACGACGATCGGTACGCACCTCGATCGGCACCTGATAGGTGGCCCCACCCACACGGCGGGATTTGACCTCCACGACAGGGCGGATATTGTCCAGGGCCTTAGTGAAGAGATCCAGCGGATCACCGCTACGCTTGCCAGCCACCTGTTCCAGCGCGCCATAGACAATCTTCTCTGCGACTGCCTTCTTGCCGTCGACCATAATCATATTGACGAACTTGGTGATCGTCTGATTACCGAACTTGGGGTCCGGCAGAATGGCCCGCTTGGCAGCTACTCGTCTTCTCGCCATAGTAGTTCTCGATTTACCAATAAATTCAGCCGGTCAGCATTCAGGCCGGCTGTGTAGATACCGAATTACAATCCCAAACCCACCTCGGGTTAGCCCTTGGGCCTTTTAGTTCCGTATTTCGACCGTCCCTGGCGGCGATCACTCACACCGGCGGTATCCAGGGAACCACGCACTGTGTGATAACGCACACCGGGCAAATCCTTGACCCGACCACCACGAATCAATACGACCGAGTGCTCTTGTAGGTTATGTCCCTCACCACCGATATAGGACGTCACTTCAAAACCGTTGGTCAGGCGCACGCGCGCCACTTTACGCAAAGCAGAGTTCGGCTTTTTCGGCGTCGTGGTATACACACGGGTACACACGCCACGCTTCTGTGGAGAACTCTCCAGCGCCGGCACCGCGCTCTTCTTCGGCTTGCGCACACGGGGCTTGCGTACCAACTGGTTGATCGTCGCCATAAATCTATGGTCTCCAGAAATAAACGACAGGCCGGGGACACCGGCCTGTCAAAGAAGCGGAATTTTAGGAATTTGGGAGCGCGCTGTCAAGCACTCTCGGTCATGAATCCAAGATCACATGCCGATCAGTCCTCGCTGGCCGGTACGCTAGTCTGCGCAGCCACCGCAGGCACCACCTCGTCAATGATACCCAGCTTCTTCTGGCGTTGGCGCCGCCGCTCACTGTGATAGACCAAACCGGTACCTGCCGGGATCAGGCGACCCACGATAACATTTTCCTTTAGTCCCCGTAGATCGTCCATCTTGCCGCTGACCGATGCTTCGGTCAGTACCCGGGTCGTCTCCTGGAAGGAGGCAGCAGAAATGAACGACTCGGTCGCCAGTGATGCCTTGGTGATGCCG
This sequence comes from uncultured Chromatiales bacterium, assembly GCA_964561765.1. GTDB lineage: Bacteria > Pseudomonadota > Gammaproteobacteria > DATFLL01 > DATFLL01 > CAZLQI01. The sequence goes on along the minus strand of CAZLQI010000013.1, from coordinate 22,710 downwards.
AGTAACAGAGGGGTAAAGGTGGCCGGGCGTTTATCTTCACCTTGCGCCAGGACGCGCTCATTCTCCTCCAGCGCACGGGCCCGCTCGGCCTGCTCGCCCTTGAGGAACTTGGAGTCTCCGGGATTGGCGATCTCAAGCTTGCGCAGCATTTGGCGCACAATGACTTCAATGTGCTTGTCATTGATTTTCACGCCCTGCAGACGGTAGACATCCTGCACTTCGTTGACAATATAGCGTGCCAGTTTCTCGACACCCAACAGTCGCAGGATGTCATGGGGGCTGGGTTCACCCTCGACCACCACCTCACCCTTCTCAACATGTTCCCCCTCGAACACCACCACATGGCGCCACTTGGGGATCAGCTCTTCATAGACATCACCCGCGGACGGAGTGATGACCAGGCGCTGCTTGCCCTTGGTCTCCTTGCCGAAACTGACCGTACCGGAAATCTCGGCCAGGATAGCGGGTTCCTTCGGCTTGCGAGCCTCGAACAGGTCAGCAACACGCGGCAAACCACCGGTGATGTCACGCGTTTTGGATGACGCCTGCGGGATGCGGGCAATAATGTCACCCACGACCATCTCGCCCCCGTCTTCCACCGTAATCAGAGCACCGGCCGGGAGATAGTAGTGCGCCGGGATCTCGGTTCCGGCGATGCACAGATCAGTGCCCGCGTCGTCGAGCAACTTGACCAGAGGGCGCATGTCCTTGGCCATACTGGCACGCTGTTTCGGATCAGTGATAACCAGACTGGACAATCCGGTGACCTCGTCCACTTGATGCTGGACAGTGACACCATCGATGATGTCCATAAACTTGATGCGCCCAGCCACCTCGGTGATGACCGGATGGGTATGCGGGTCCCAATTTGCCAGGTTTTGGCCGGCCTCAACGGCATCGCCATCGTTGATCGTGATAAAGGCCCCATAGGGCACCTTATAGCGCTCCCGTTCACGACCCTGCTCATCCAGGATGGTCAACTCCCCAGAACGCGACACGGCCACGTTATTGCCGCTGGTGGTGTGTTGAACCATCTTGATATTGTGCAGGCGCACAGTGCCCTTGGATTTGATCTGAATATTGTTGATGGCCGCGGAACGACTGGCAGCACCACCGATATGGAAGGTACGCATGGTGAGCTGGGTACCCGGCTCACCGATGGACTGCGCCGCGATGACGCCCACCGCCTCGCCGACATTCACCTGATGGCCACGGGCCAGGTCGCGCCCGTAGCAGGTCGCACAGACTCCATGGCGCGTGGTGCAAGTAATCGGCGAACGTACCTTGAGATGATCCACAGAGAACTCTTCGAGGACAACGACCCAAAGTTCATCCAGCAGAGTACCGCTCGGTATGGCAATCTCGTCTGTGCCCGGACGATACACATGTTCAGCGGTGACGCGACCCAACACCCGCTCGCGCAAAGGCTCAACCACATCGCCACCCTCGATAAGGCTGGATATGGTGAGCCCGTCCTCGGTGCCACAATCCACTTCGGTGACCACCAGATCCTGGGCCACATCGACCAGACGTCGGGTCAGATATCCTGAATTGGCAGTCTTGAGGGCGGTATCGGCCAGTCCCTTACGCGCACCGTGGGTTGAAATGAAGTATTGCAATACCGACAAGCCTTCGCGGAAATTTGCGGTGATCGGCGTCTCGATAATAGAGCCATCCGGCTTAGCCATGAGACCACGCATACCGGCCAGCTGGCGAATCTGCGCCGCGGAACCACGCGCTCCGGAGTCGGCCATCATGAAGATGGAGTTGAACGACTTCTGGCGTACCGTCTTGCCCTCCTTGTCGACCACCTCATCGCTACCCAGCATGTCCATCATGGCTTTGGCAACCTGGTCATTGGTATGTGACCAGATGTCCACTACCTTGTTATAGCGCTCACCATTAGTCACCAGACCGGAGGTATACTGCTCCTCAATTTCTTTGACTTTCTCCTCGGCGGACGCCAGGATGGCGGTCTTCTCGCCGGGAATGACCATATCGTCGGCGCAAAAAGACACACCCGCACGGGTGGAGAACTCAAAACCGGTATACATCAGTTGATCGGCAAAGATGACCGTCGCCTTGAGACCGAGACTGCGATAACACGCATTGATCAGGCGGGAAATGGCCTTCTTGGTCAAGTCCTGGTTGATCAGTTCAAACGGCATACCGTCTGGCACAATATTGAACAACAGGGCACGGCCTACCGTCGTGTCCTGGCGTCCCACACGTGTCTCACGGTTGCCTTCGGCATCGATGATGACCTCGCGGATACGCACTGTGACACAGGCCTGGAGGTCGATGATCTTGCCCTCAAAGGCGCGATGTACCTCCTTGAGATCGGCAAACACCATGCCCTCGCCACGGGCATTAATCCGCTTACGGGTCATCCAGTACAGGCCCAACACCACGTCCTGGGACGGCACGATAATGGGCTCACCATTGGCAGGAGAGAGAATATTGTTGGTCGCCATCATCAGCGTGCGCGCCTCCAGCTGTGCCTCCAGTGACAAAGGCACGTGTACCGCCATCTGATCACCGTCAAAGTCAGCGTTAAACGCGGTGCATACCAGCGGATGCAGCTGGATGGCCTTACCTTCGATGAGCACCGGTTCAAAGGCCTGAATACCCAAACGGTGCAGGGTCGGGGCACGGTTGAGCATCACCGGATGCTCGCGAATGACCTCGGCGAGAATATCCCAGACTTCCGGTCCTTCGCGTTCGACCATTTTCTTGGCCGCCTTGATGGTGGTGGCCAAACCACGACGCTCTAATTTACTGAAAATAAACGGTTTAAACAGCTCCAACGCCATCTTCTTGGGCAGACCGCACTGGTGCAGGCGCAGCGTCGGTCCAACCACAATGACGGAACGCCCGGAATAATCAACCCGCTTGCCCAGCAGGTTTTGGCGGAAACGCCCCTGCTTGCCCTTGATCATATCGGCCAACGACTTCAGTGGACGCTTGTTCGAGCCGGTGATGGCCCGTCCGCGGCGACCGTTGTCCAGCAGGGCATCCACAGACTCCTGCAACATACGTTTTTCGTTACGCACGATAATATCCGGCGCATTAAGATCAAGCAGGCGCTTGAGTCGATTGTTACGATTGATGACGCGACGATACAGATCGTTGAGATCAGAGGTCGCAAAGCGGCCGCCTTCCAGTGGCACCAGCGGACGCAGCTCGGGAGGCAACACCGGCAGCACGGTCATCACCATCCACTCCGGTTTGTTACCGGAGCCGACAAAGGCCTCGATAAGCTTTAGACGCTTGGACAGTTTCTTGAACTTGGTCTCGGAACCCGTCGCATTGATGTCCTCACGCAGTTTGATCGCCTCACTGTCCATATCCAGCGAGCGCAATAGCTGATGGACGGCTTCAGCACCCATACGGGCGTCGAATTCATCACCATACTCCTCGATAGCATCGAGATAGGCCTCATCAGAGAGCAATTGACCACGCTCAAGTGTGGTCATACCGGGGTCGACTACCACGAATGCCTCAAAATACAGTACGCGCTCAATGTCGCGCAGCGTCATGTCGAGTAGCAAACCCATGCGTGAGGGCAATGACTTGAGGAACCAGATATGCGCCACCGGGCTAGCCAGCTCGATGTGACCCATGCGATCGCGGCGCACTTTGGCCAAGGTGACTTCCACACCACACTTCTCGCAGATAACGCCACGATGTTTGAGCCGCTTGTACTTACCGCACAGGCACTCATAGTCCTTCACCGGGCCGAAGATCTTGGCGCAGAACAGGCCATCGCGTTCCGGCTTGAAGGTACGATAATTGATGGTCTCCGGCTTCTTGACCTCGCCAAAGGACCAGGAACGAATTTTATCGGGTGAGGCGAGGCCAATACGAATGGCATCAAAATCCTCAATCTGGCCCTGCTGCTTAAAAATCTTCAGTAGATCTTTCAAGGTTCTTACTCCTGCTCGAAGTCTATCGAGTCCCGAATGGCCGACAATGTCCCGACGGGACACCACCAGCGATTGACTAGCGCATGCTGGCGAGGCTCGTCAGTCCAGCTCCTCCAGCTCGATATCGATACCGAGGGAACGGATTTCTTTTAGCAACACGTTGAACGATTCGGGCATGCCTGGCTCCATCCTGTGGTCGCCATCCACGATATTTTTGTACATCTTTGTCCGACCATTGACATCATCAGACTTGACGGTAAGCATTTCCTGCAGCGTATACGCCGCGCCGTAGGCTTCCAGGGCCCACACCTCCATCTCGCCGAAACGCTGGCCCCCGAATTGCGCCTTACCGCCCAGCGGCTGCTGGGTGACGAGACTGTAGGGACCGGTGGAACGCGCATGCATCTTGTCATCTACCAGATGGTTAAGCTTGAGCATGTACATATAGCCCACCGTCACCTGACGCTCGAAGGCATCACCGGTGCGCCCGTCGTACAACGTCGTCTGCCCGGACTCGGGCAAATCAGCCAGGCGTAGCAACTGCTTGATTTCCGTCTCATTGATGCCGTCAAAAACCGGTGTAGCCATCGGCACACCCTTGCGCAGATTGCCGCTCAGCTCGATGATCTCCGCATCCGTCAAGGATTTGAGATCGACCTTCTGACCGCCGGTCTGGTTATACACCTGGTCAAGGAATTTGCGCAGATCGACGACCTTCTTCTGAGCATCCAACATTTTCCCGATCTTGAGTCCCAGTCCCTTGGCGGCCCAACCCAGATGGGTCTCCAGCACCTGTCCGACATTCATACGTGAAGGCACGCCTAACGGATTAAGCACGATATCAATGGGGGTACCCTCCTTGGAGAACGGCATGTCCTCGACCGGTACGATCATCGAGATTACACCCTTGTTACCATGGCGGCCGGCCATCTTGTCACCGGGTTGAATACGCCGCTTGACGGCCATGTATACCTTCACCATCTTCAGCACGCCCGGCGCGAGATCATCGCCCGTGGTCAATTTTTTATGCTTCTCCTCGTACTTCTCGTCGAAGTCCTGGCGCAGTTGCTTGGTCTGCCCGGCGATGGCCTCCAACTGGGCATTGGCCTCGTCATTGCGCAAACGAATCTCAAACCACTTGTCACGGACCAGTTCGCTCAGATACCCCTTGGCGATCTTGTCCCCGGCCTTGAGCTTGTGTGGGCCCCCTTCGGCGACCTTGCCAATAAGCATCTTCTCTACACGCTGGAAGGCATCGTCTTCCATGATGCGCAATTGGTCCATAAAGTCCTTCTTGATCCGCGCCATTTCCGTCTCTTCGATGGCCTTGGCACGGGAGTCCTTCTCGATGCCGTCGCGGGTAAAGACCTGCACGTCGATCACTGTACCGTTCATGCCAGTGGGCACGCGCAGCGAGGTATCCTTCACGTCAGAGGCCTTTTCGCCGAAGATGGCGCGCAGCAGTTTCTCTTCCGGCGTAAGCTGGGTTTCACCCTTGGGTGTCACCTTGCCGACCAGGATATCGCCGGGGCGCACCTCGGCACCGATATATACGATGCCGGCTTCATCAAGCTTCGCCAGTGCGGCCTCACCCACATTGGGAATATCGCCGGTGATCTCCTCTGAGCCCAGTTTGGTATCCCGCGCAACGCAGGTCAGTTCCTCGATGTGAATGGTGGTGTAGCGATCTTCTTGCACCACACGCTCGGAGATAAGGATGGAATCCTCGAAGTTGTAACCATTCCAGGGCATGAAGGCGACCAGCATATTTTGCCCCAAGGCCAGCTCGCCCATATCCGTACTCGGGCCATCCGCCAGTGCATCACCCCGGGCAATCTTATCGCCCGGGCGCACCAGTGGACGCTGATTGATGCAGGTATTCTGGTTGGAACGGGTGTATTTGGTCAGGTTATAGATGTCCACACCCGGCTCACCCGGCACGGTCTCCTCGTCGTTGACCCGGACCACCATGCGTGCGGCGTCGACTGAATCGACTACACCACCGCGGCGAGCCACGACGATCACGCCCGAATCGATGGCCACGGTACGTTCCATACCAGTACCCACCAGCGGCTTGTCCGCCTTCAGGGTCGGTACGGCCTGACGCTGCATGTTCGATCCCATCAGCGCACGGTTGGCGTCATCGTGTTCAAGAAACGGAATCAGCGCGGCCGCAATCGAGACGATCTGGCGTGGAGAAATATCCATGAAATCCACACGATTGGCGGTAGCCATACTGAACTCACCCAGATGACGACAGGGCACGAGGTCATCGACCAGTCGCCCCTTGCCATCAAGCGCGGCATTGGCCTGGGCGATAATATAGTCACCTTCATCGATCGCACTCAGATAGACGACTTCGTCGGTCACCTTGCTATCCTTGACCTTGCGATAAGGCGTTTCCAGAAAGCCGTAGTCATTGGCACGGGCATAGATGGCCAGCGAGTTGATCAGACCGATATTCGGGCCTTCCGGCGTCTCAATCGGACAAACGCGCCCATAGTGGGTCGCATGCACGTCACGCACTTCGAAACCAGCACGCTCGCGGGTCAGGCCACCCGGGCCCAGGGCCGAGATGCGACGCTTGTGAGTAACCTCGGACAGCGGATTATTCTGGTCCATAAACTGCGATAGCTGTGAGGAGCCGAAGAACTCCTTGACGGCTGCCGACACGGGTTTGGCATTGATGAGTTCCTGCGGCATCAGACCCTCGGACTCGGCCAGGCTCAGGCGCTCCTTGACTGCACGTTCGACACGTACCAGGCCAACACGGAACTGATTTTCAGCCATCTCGCCGACCGAACGGATACGGCGATTACCCAGGTGGTCGATATCGTCCACCGTACCGTTACCGTTGCGGATATCGATCAGCACCGTGAGGACATCGATGATGTCTTCGTTCGACAACGTACCCGCACCAGTGGAGTCCTTACGCCCGACCCGACGGTTAAATTTCATCCGTCCCACTGCGGACAGATCATAGCGATCAGCGCTGAAGAACAGGTTGTTGAACAGATTCTCTGCGGCCTCCTTGGTCGGGGGTTCGCCGGGACGCATCATGCGGTAGATTTCAACCTGGGCCTCCAGCCGAGTGTGCGTCTGATCGATGGCCAGCGTGCTGGAAACGTAGGAGCCGTGGTCCAGATCATTGGTGAAAATGACCTTGAACCGCTTGACGCCTGCGCCGCGCAGTTTTTCCAGTAACTCGCCAGTGAGTTCATCATTGGCATTGGCAAGGATTTCGCCGCTGGTCGCGTCCACCACATCGTGAGACAGCACCTTGCCAATGACATAGTCTTCAGGCACCTGCAATGCCTTGGCGCCAGACGCCTCCAGTTCGCGCACGTGGCGTGCGGTAATACGCCGACTTTCCGCGACCAGCACCTTGTTCTTGATCTTGATATCGAAGGTCGCGGTCTCACCGCGCAGACGCTCCGGAATCAGCGTCATATCGATACCGTCCTTGGAGAAGGTGAATTCATTCTTCTCGAAGAACATGTCCAGCATCTCCTCGGTGCTGAGACCAAGAGCGCGTAACAAGATGGAAGCTGGCAATTTGCGGCGCCGATCAATGCGTGCAAAAATGCAGTCCTTGGGGTCAAACTCGAAATCGAGCCAGGAACCACGATAGGGAATTACGCGGGCATTGAACAACAGCTTGCCCGACGAGTGGGTCTTGCCCCGATCGTGGTCGAAAAACACACCGGGTGATCGATGCAGCTGGGAGACAATAACACGCTCGGTGCCATTGATAACAAAGGTGCCGTTGTCGGTCATCAGCGGCAGTTCACCCATATAGACTTCCTGCTCCTTGATGTCCTTGACGCTCTGGTTACCGGCATCCTTGTCATAGATAATCAGACGCACCTTGACACGCAAAGGCGCAGAGAAGGTCACTCCACGCATCTGACATTCCTTGACGTCGAAGACCGGGGTACCCAGGCGGTAGCTGACATATTCAAGCGCGGCACTACCAGAATAACTGGTGATAGGAAACACCGACTTGAAGGCTGCATGCAAACCCTTCTCGAGCCGTGCATCAGGTTTGCATTCGGTCTGCAGGAAATCCCGATAAGAATTCAGCTGTGTGGACAACAGATACGGGATGTCCAATATACTCGGACGTTTGCCGAAATTCTTGCGAATGCGTTTCTTCTCAGTAAAGGAGTAGGCCATCAGAATTCCTCTGCAATCTCAGTCAGTGACGTTCGCTCACCAGCACATGCTGGCAAAATAGAACGTGACATGGCGGCAACATCCGACTTCCTTGACGCCACCAACAGCAAAAGGCCGGTAGCCATTTGCCACCAGCCGCCTGCCGTCATTTCGTCCATCCCTGGTCTGTCATAGGGCGCAGTTGTACCCGATGACATATTCCGAAACAGGGCACGCGCCCCGCCCCGGAATAGCGTAGCTACTTGAGTTCAACTTTGGCGCCAGCCTCTTCCAACTGCTTCGTGATAGCCTCGCCGTCCGCCTTGGAAACAGCTTCCTTGATTGTCGAAGGTACACTCTCGACCAGATCCTTGGCCTCCTTCAGACCCAGACTGGTGATGGCGCGCACAGCCTTGATGACGGACACCTTGTTGTCGCCAAAACTGCTCATAAACACATCAAACTCGGTCTGCTCTTCAGCTGCCGGGGCGGCCGCACCGGCGGCCGGGGCTGCTACCATCGCAGCGGCGGCGGAAACGCCGAACTTCTCTTCCATCGCTTCGACCAGTTCCACTACCTCCATGATGCTCATGTTGGAAATAGTCTCCAAGATATCTTCTTTAGATACAGCCATTGTAGTCTCCTAAAACTTTGGGTATATCCGGCATGCCCTCATCTAAACGCCGCCGGCAAACATGATTACCTGATATGCTGCCAGGACATTCAGCCCGTGGCCTGCTTTTGATCGCGAATCGCTGCGACGGTACGCACCATCTTGGCATGCGGTTCCACCAGGGTACGGGCAAACTTGGTGATCGGTGCCTTCATAACCGACATGAGTATGGCAATCGCCTGCTCCCTGGTCGGCATGCTGGCAAGACGCTCAATGGCGGAGGCATCCAACAGTTTGCCTCCAATAGATACCGCCTTGACCACCAGATGCTTGTTATCCTTGGCAAAATTGTCGATTACCCTAGCTGCTGCACCGGGGTCCTCCTGAGAGAACGCCAATAACAACGGCCCAACCAAGGCATCCTGCATGCACTCGAAATCAGTGCCTACAACTGCACGGCGTGCCAGGGTATTCTTGACGACCCGCAGATACACGCTGTCACCGCGCGCCTTCGCACGCAGTAGCGTCATCTCCTCGGCCGACAATCCCAGGTATTCTGCCGCGATAGCAGAATGCGCCGTACCCGCGATTTCCGCGACCTCAGCGACAATTGCTTTCTTGTCTTCAAGGCTGAGAGTCACGTGTTATCACCTCCTGTTTGTGTCATATATAGACAACCCGTCCGGCCTGTCCCTTCGACACTGTACTGAGAATCCGGGCGGTCGTTGACCCCCCGGACCATTCTCGGTGACCCTCACCAGATAAATCCTGTTCGGGCACACCGTCTGCGCAGGCCGGTTCACAACCCATAAGGGATGTATACCATTAAGCAATATTCACATACTGCACCTGCGGTCTTTGACGGCACCGGTGTAAACGCCACCGGAACCACAAAGTTCTACGTCGACGCGGTTCACACGGACCACGTCGTGGAATGTCTAATCCAGAGAGGCCTGATCAACAACGACACCAGGACCCATGGTAGTAGACACCGTGACCTTCTTCATATACACGCCTTTGGCAGAGGCGGGCTTGGCCTTATTCAGATCTGCCAACAAGGCCGACAGGTTTTCCTTCAAGGCGTTAGCTTCAAAACTCACTCTGCCAATTGAACAATGGATGATGCCTGCCTTGTCCGTGCGGTAACGCACCTGGCCGGATTTCGCGTTGCGAACCGCAGCAGCAACATCCGGGGTCACCGTACCCACTTTCGGATTGGGCATGAGACCGCGCGGGCCGAGGATCTGGCCCAGCTGACCGACCACACGCATGGCATCCGGAGAGGCGATCACGACGTCAAAGTCTATATTGCCTGCCTTGACGCTTTCGGCCAGATCCTCATAGCCGATAATATCGGCCCCCGCGGCCTTCGCCGCATCGGCATTGGCACCTTGGGCAAATACCGCAACACGCACTGTTTTTCCTGTGCCATTGGGCAACACCGTAGCGCTGCGCACGACTTGGTCCGATTTGCGCGGATCGACCCCCAGATTAACGGCGACATCGACGGCTTCCTCAAACTTGGCCTTGGGCAATTCCTTGAGCAGCGCAAGGGCCTCTTCGATAGGATAAAGCTTACCCGGGCGCACCTTCTCGCGGATTGCCTGCATACGTTTGCTGAGTTTGGCCATGACTTATACCCCCTCCACTTCGATGCCCATACTGCGCGCAGAGCCCGCGATGGTGCGCACTGCGGCATCCAGATCTGCCGCGGTCAAATCGGGTTCCTTGGTCTTGGCAATCTCCTCGAGCTGCGCCCGGGTCACCTTGCCCACCTTGTCACGATTAGGTACGCTGGAACCCTTCTGCACACCCGCGGCCTTCTTCAGCAAGACAGAGGCAGGAGGGGTCTTGGTCACAAAGGTGAAACTGCGATCGCTGTAGACGGTAATCACCACCGGGATCGGCATACCCTGCTCAATGCTCTGCGTCTGAGCATTGAATACCTTGCAGAACTCCATGATGTTCACGCCATGTTGACCGAGGGCCGGGCCCACCGGTGGGCTGGGGTTCGCCTGACCAGCCGCCACCTGCAGCTTGATGTACGCCTGTATTTTCTTAGCCATATTTCACTCCTGTGGGTACAAACGCCTTATCGGCTCCCCGATGTTGCATACTGCGTGAGACGCGTTCAGGGCGCGACTCGCGTCCGTCCCATGCGCTCACCCTTTCTCGACCTGCCCGAACTCCAGTTCAACCGGTGTGGAGCGACCGAAGATCGACACCGCGATCCGCAATCTGCTCTTCTCGTAGTCGACTTCTTCGACCACACCATTGAAATCATTGAACGGTCCCTCGTTAATGCGTACCACCTCACCAGGCTCGAACAATACCTTTGGCCGAGGTTTCTCTGTACCTTCCTGCACACGGTCCAGAATCGCCTGTGCCTCGCTATCAGAAATGGGGGCGGGGCGGTCCGAGGTCCCGCCGATGAAACCCATGACTCGTGGCACATCCTTGACCAGATGCCAAGTCTCGTCATTCAATTCCATCTGTACCAGTACATAGCCGGGGAAGAATTTGCGTTCAGAGCGCCGCTTCTGGCCTTCGCGCATCTCGATCACCTCTTCCGTCGGTACCAGGATCTGACCGAACTTATCGTCCAGGCCACTGCGCGCGATGCGTTCAGTAAGCGAGCGCTGCACGTGATTCTCATAGCCGGAATAGGCATGTACGACATACCAACGCAACGCCATGTTCAGCCTCCTTGACCAGTGAGCAAGCGCACGGCCCATAACAGGAACATATCGAACAACCACAGCATGACACCGATCAACAGCACCATCACTATGACTATCAGGGTGGTTTGTATCGTCTCCTTGCGTGTGGGCCACACCACCTTGCGCGTCTCGAGCACCGCGGTGCGTCCAAACCCCCAGGTCTCGGCCCCCATCCGCGTTCGCAGTGCGATGGCAACACCGACACCGATCATGAGCAACAGCCCGAACACCCGATAGAGTACAGACTCATTCGAGAAGTAATAAAAACCAGCGATACCACCCGTTATGAACAGCGCCGCAATGAGTAATTTAATTTTATCCAGCATCACCTAGTATAAAGCCTTGAACCTGCCTCGTGGAAAATGGCAGGCCAGGAGGGAATCGAACCCCCAACCTGCGGTTTTGGAGACCGCCGCTCTGCCAATTGAGCTACTGGCCTAAATCGTCGCAAGGGCTCAGCCTCAGGCACCCACCCTTGTGTTTATTACCGATCCGCAGATCGCCTTTACTCGATAATTTTAGCAACGACGCCGGCACCGACGGTCCGGCCACCTTCGCGAATCGCAAAGCGCAGCCCTTCCTCCATTGCTATCGGTGCAATCAGCGACACTGTCATCTGGATGTTGTCACCCGGCATCACCATCTCCACCCCTTCGGGCAGATCACAGGCACCGGTTACGTCGGTCGTACGAAAGTAGAACTGCGGACGATAACCCTTGAAAAACGGTGTATGACGACCGCCCTCTTCCTTGCTCAGTACGTACACCTCGGCTTCAAACTTGGTGTGCGGTTTGATCGAACCCGGCTTGCACAGCACCTGGCCACGCTCTACGTCCTCACGCTTGGTGCCACGCAATAACACCCCTACATTGTCACCCGCCTGGCCCTGGTCAAGCAGCTTGCGAAACATCTCCACGCCCGTGACCGTGGTCTTGCTCGTGTCGTGGATGCCCACGATTTCCACCTCGTCACCCACCTTCACGATGCCGCGATCAATACGCCCCGTCGCCACCGTGCCGCGCCCCGAAATCGAAAATACGTCTTCGACCGGCATCAGAAAAGCACCGTCAATCGCGCGCTCCGGCTCCGGTATGTACTCGTCCATCGCCGCCACCAGCCTCTCAATGGCCGGCACACCAATCTCCGACGTGTCCCCTTCCAGCGCCTTGAGCGCGGAACCAGTCACCACCGGAACGTCGTCTCCCGGAAAATCATACGAGCTCAGCAGCTCGCGCACTTCCATCTCTACCAGCTCCAGCAACTCGGCGTCGTCCACCATGTCTGCCTTGTTCATGAACACTACGACGTAGGGCACACCCACCTGGCGACTCAGCAATATATGCTCGCGCGTCTGCGGCATCGGACCGTCAGCAGCCGATACCACCAGTATCGCACCGTCCATCTGCGCCGCACCCGTGATCATGTTCTTCACATAATCCGCGTGTCCCGGACAGTCCACATGCGCGTAGTGGCGATTCTCCGATTCGTATTCCACATGCGCCGTCGCAATCGTGATACCCCGCGCCTTTTCTTCCGGCGCTGAATCAATCTGGTCGTAGGCCTTTGCCTCTCCACCAAACTTCTCGCCCATCACCTTCGTGATCGCCGCCGTCAGTGTCGTCTTGCCATGGTCTACATGACCTATGGTCCCCACGTTAACGTGGGGCTTGGTGCGCTCAAATTTTTCCTTGGACATCGGAAGCTCTCCTCCAGCAGATACAAACAATCACGTATTCGTGTTCGTGAGCTCGCACCTGTCATCTCTCAATATCAATCGGTATGGAGCCCATAACCGGATTTGAACCGGTGACCTCTTCCTTACCAAGGAAGTGCTCTACCGACTGAGCTATATGGGCAATAAAATCAGTCCTGGGCAGTCGGTTCCCGGCGGCCATCATCGTACCGGCCATACCACCAACCGGTTGCGTTACCATCTCGCTGCCCGTTACTCTCACATTGGAGCGGGTGATGGGGATCGAACCCACATAATCAGCTTGGAAGGCTGAGATTCTACCATTGAACTACACCCGCACTTGGAAGTGGTCGAGGTGTGCCGAACTCCGTTTCCCTCACCGACCATCCACCCGGATTCTGGTGGAGGGGGGAGGATTCGAACCTCCGAAGGCTGAGCCGTCAGATTTACAGTCTGATCCCTTTGGCCACTCGGGAACCCCTCCGCGAATACAAGCGACGTAGTTTGGCTGAGCCTGATGTGGCTGTCAACCTTGATCCGCCTGAAATATCCTTGTAATACCGCCATCTAGCCGATTCAGCGGCCTGTCGGCCAGACACATGAATCCCCACCACTCAGTTCGGGCAGCCGACCTGCGGCTACAACGGGAATATAATAATGGTGCCGACAGAGGGACTCGAACCCCCAACCTACTGATTACAAATCAGTTGCACTACCAATTGTGCTATGTCGGCAATACCGTACGTACCGAATCCAGGATCACCCCGCCTCCGGGGCCACCTATGTCTGACAACGCGGGGCGACATTTTAGTGAAATCGACCGGACCTGGCAATTTTGTCTACACCGACCAGTCCCCCACGCCAGCCCCGGGGGGCCTCCTGGTACTGATAACAGCGTTTAATGGACCCGCGTGTTTCTGGCCACGCAGGCGAAGCTGCCGCGGGCAATATCCGGATAGTCGCCATGCAGCACTGCCAGCGCCCTTTTGTTCACGCCCTTCGTAGAGCTCGGTTTGGCGCTTTTTGTCGATTTCACATCGCGATCAAATTCGGCGCTGCGCCGACTCAGCCAGTACTGGCGCTGTACAAGAGGAACAGTACCCTGTTCGGGCGACAGGCCGTTGTCTCGAATTTGGGCCACTCGCTGCTTGGCAAGGGCGCGAGAGCTGAAGACGCCCAACGACACACCATTTTTCTTCTCGCCGGTACCGATTAGGAAATAATCGTGAATACCCTTGGCCTTCAACGCGGTGATGGCGGCACGCGCCGCCCGGCGTGAGCCGAAGGGCGGCAGGAATACCCAATATCCCGTCTTGTCGGGCAATGCGACATCATGAATGACCCAGTGCATCCCTGCAGTGCGCAGACGCGCACGTGCGGCCTTTGCCTGCTTGTGCCTGGGAAACGGTCCGATACCCTGGCATTGCACCATGCCGGAGGTTACACCGACCTTCGAGACCCGTTCGCCCAGGAGACGCAAGCGTTTGACGCCTGCATCGATATGCGGCGCCTGTACACCGATGTCCCGCACCACAACAGTGTTCATGGACTGGTAGTACCAGACGAACACGCTCAGGTTGACCAACAACAAGCTATAGATAAACCATTTCATGTGCCCGCCACCACCTCCTCTGCCACTTGTGCCAGTCCCTGCAATACCAGCTCGGGCACGTGGCGCAGAGGGGGAAGACCATCACGCGCCAGACCCGCCATGATAGCGGGCGCATCACCGCCGGTACACAACACGCTCACGCCGATGCCTGCCGGGGCAAGCGCTATGAGGACTTGTGTAATCAGGCCGGTCAGGGCCTGAAAGGTGCCATTGGCCACGCAACCCGGCGTATCCACGCCCAGCCGCAATCCAGCCACAGTCGGGTCCCGATCCACTGCGTTTGTGGTCTGCGCAAGGGCACCGCCGACATCGGCGCTACGCCTCGCCAGGGCATGTCGCATCAGCGCCAACCCGGGCACAATCAGCCCACCCTGGTGTTGCCCCTGTGCGTCCAGTACATCAAGCGTCAGTGCCGTCCCGCAATCAATGACACACACGCGGCCCGGTTCGCCGGCCCGCGCGCCGATGAGTGCCGCCCAACGGTCGTCACCCAGCTGGCCCGGTTCACGGTACGCATTACGCACCCCCGCTGCAGTGGCGCTGGCATGCAAAAAGTGACAAGGCACCCGCCAGCGGTTGCGCACCCAGTCTTCCAACTGTGCCGCCACGGCGACACCAGCCACACAGACGGCCCACACTCGAGTGATGCCGTGCAGGTCCGGCCATTCCGCCTCGAAAGCCGCTCGGAGATGCCCTGGGGTGTAGCCCCCGGCACCTCCGGGGCGAAGGCGTGCCGCCGGATTTCCGGCACCCTCATGGGGCGACAACAAGGCCCATTTCAGGCGCGTGTTGCCGATATCGACCAACAGTATCATGGTCTCCCCTCCTCTATGAGGCGCACGCTCACTTCCCCGGAGAAATAACGCTGCTGCTCACCCGCCCCGTCAAGTAGCAGAAGGGCTCCCGTCGCGTCCACCCCGCAGGCCGTCCCTTCCACCACCCGATCGGGCAAATGCAGGCGCACCGCCCGCCCGTGCAGAAGATCAAGGCGCCGCCAGGCCGCCAGATGGGGGGCCAGCCCCGTGCGTGGGAACGCCGTCAAGGCCGGGATCACTGCATCGAGCAGGGCGGCCACGACCTGGTTGCGCGATACCACCGCGCCGAGGACAGTGTCCAGATCCACCCAGGGCTGATCGATACTCACCGCTGCATCCCCGTCCATCCGCAGATTCAGGCCCACCCCGATGACCAGCTCACAGGGACCTGCTGCCTCACCACTCAACTCCAGCAGGACCCCGGCCAGTTTGCGCCCGTCCCATAACAGGTCATTGGGCCATTTGAGACCGATTGCCTTCGCCCCAAAACCTTCGAGTGCCTGTACCAGTGCGGCGCCAACAACCAGGCTCAATCCGCCCAGCATCTCCGGTCCCATGGGGGTTCGCCACAACAGGGACAGGTAGATGTTGTGGCCGAGCGGTGAGACCCAGTGCCGTCCATGGCGCCCCCGACCTGCCGTCTGGCATTCGGCCAGACAGGCATGGATCTGCCCCGGCAGATGGGTGGCCTGGCGCATCAGATAACGGTTGGTGGAATCCAGGCAGAGGTGGATCTGCAATCCATCGAGTCGGACCCGCGTAGCCGGTGACAGGCAGGACAACACCGTATCCTGATCGAGCGGTTCACAGGCCGCAGGCAATCGGTAACCCCGTCCCCGTACGGCGTGTATTTTCAGTGCCGTCACTTGTTCCAGTGCCTTGAGTTGCTTCCACACAGCGGCACGGCTGATACCGAGCTGGCGCCCCAATTCCTCCCCGGAATGGAAGTGACCATCAGACAAGGCGCTGAACAGGGTATAGGCGTGCAACATGGATATAGAACCGGGCTCTCAACAGGCAAGCGCTGGAGCCCCAGTATACCATGTCCACCCACCAGGACAGGAACCTGGCATGGTGGCATGCAACCCTGTGCAGGGTTGGGCCACACGTTATTTTCCGCGGATGACCTGCTACAATCTGTAGCCAAGGTTATCGTACCGAAGCGTCACATTCCCGGTATAGCGATACGCAGCAGCAAGCAGCCCGCTCACGCCCTGCGGGCGTCAGGGCCACGGGTACCGACCGCGCCTCACAGGGCACCGCTATGTCAAAATCATCAGGGCTGCGCCTCGACACCGGACTGAAACCCGCCGCCCCGTTGTGGCAACGCGTACCGACCCGCGATGAAAATGGCATCCAGCTCAGCGACTTCATGATGCTCATCCCCGGCCTCAACAAGGCGGACAACCACTACATCGAAGGCGTCATCGTCGAGCTTGAGTGTGCGCTTGGCCGCTACACCGATACCGTGTGTTTCGCGGATCTGAATCTCAAACTGAACCTACTCTGGGTCAGTGTGCGCCCCGTCCTGGGCATTTGCCTGGAACTGCCCACCGCCATCCAATTGCGCATTCCTGAGGCATTACTCATCGCACAGCGTTTGCCGGACACGGGAAAGCCCGATCAAACCGGCCTCTGGCGACGTCTTAGCGGGTTCTGGCGTGATTAGTCTTCCTTCACCTCATCCTGTGGAGGGGGGGTATAGAGTACAAGGCCCGGACCGGCAGCCCACGACTCACCGGATACGCACCGCCAGCACATCACACGGCGTACCATGCAACAGCGCATTCGCCGTCGAACCGAGTAATAAGCCCATACCATGCCGAGCGTGCGTGCCCACGACAATCAGCGCGGCTTGGACTGTTTGGGCCAGACTCAATATCTCGCCCTTGACGGGTCCAACTTCAACATGCTGTTCGGCGTGTTCCAGTCCATATTCTTGTGCGATGCGGGCAAGAAACTGACGCGCGCGCGCCAACAACTCTGCTTCAAACTCTACCGGTAACGCGGGTAACATATCGTAGGCTGCATCGGTCACGACCGGCTCGATCACATGCACAAGGTGGACCTGAGCGCCATCGGCCCCAATCAGTAACTTCGCCTTTTCCATCACCTGAGCGACATCATCACTCAGATCTACCGCGATCAGCACACACTGGTAGGCAGACATCACGTAGCCCCCGCACCTGTCTTTGACAGACTCAAGCATAGCCGACATTCACAATGAAGGCGAAGTGTCTCCCTGCCCGAATACTTCATCCATAAAAAAGCGGCCCGAAGGCCGCTGCTCGACTGTTCAACATCCGGTCCTCTAGTGTGTGTTCGCACGCCGGCGCCGCCACGCCAAGGCACCCAGACCCAGTCCCATCAGCGCCAGCGTGGCGGGTTCTGGTATGGGCTTGGGTTGGGTGACTGATCCACCCGCCGAGCCGATACCCACCGGTAAACCGCCATAATTGCCCGTCCCGCTATCAACGAACAACTGCGCCAAGCCACCATAACCACCCGTCCAGTGGCCGTGGTATGGCCCGGCATTCAAATCTGCATTGGTCAAACCGGGAAATGCCGCCTGTCCCTGTGCCGTCAATGCCAGGTTACCTGAGCCGCCAAACGACGTTGACGTCAGGCCGGGTAACAGCGCAGACAACCAGCCATACCCCCCGCCACCTTCCGCCTGGCTGTGCAGGGCACCACCGCCACCGAGAAAGGCGTCGATCACACCGCCAAAGCCATTGATCACCGTCCATTCGGTGCCGCTTGTCCCGCCGGTATTGTTATTACCCGAATCCAGCTGGATGATGCCGGCATTGTTGACATTGACGGCTCCAGTACCGTTGAAAAAGGCGCTAATCGCACCGGCACCGTCGATATTGACCCAATTCCAACCACTACCCGCCAAGGATGATTGATCAAAGGCCGATTTGGCGGCTTTGTAGGAACTGTAGCTTGATCCCGTGTTAGTACTACCGAGGCTGACTACCGTTTTGCTGCCATTTGTGACGCCGGGAGCCAGGTTCTCCAGGACCCGCTGCATATAGAACCAACCGCTCTGATTGGTTGTTCCACTGACCGAGCCGTGATCATCGGCATCGCTCAGGTCCAGTATGAATGGCCCCGCCTCGGCGTGTGCCATCAGCCCCAGACTCAGCGCTGATGCGGCCACTATTTTTGTCCATTTCATGGCATTTCTCCACATTGAGTTGAGTGAATACAACGAGTCGGCCTATCACCTGCGCAACACGATAAGGACATTATCGGCGGCTCCGTTGTGAACACATAATCACCATTGCATGGATCATGCCTAACACCAAGCGTGATATTCTTCATTATAATCATAATGTTATATCTGGTTAAGGTGCAGCTGGATTTCAGAGTAAAGAAACCGTTAATTTTATGGACACCCCGACTGTCGTTTATCCGGGAATACCTCCCACACATTCATTATGGCATTATTGTAATTTATTGATTTATGATGATTTTCAGTAAAAATATCAGTATCTCCGGCGTGTAAAATTCATTGACACGATCCGCGTGTGGGCAAAGACAAAGTCAAAAAAAAACCCCCGCACCAATGGTGCAGGGGTTTACGTTTAAAACCTGGCAGTGACCTACTTTCGCATAGGGAGACCCCACACTATCATCGGCGCGGAGCGGTTTCACTTCCGAGTTCGGGATGGGATCGGGTGGTGCCCACTCGCTATGGCCGCCAGGCAAACTTTTAACAGCCGATCGACTCACGAAACCGAGTCGGTCAAACCGTAATCTGGGAAGTTGTTCAGGCAAATCGGATACGTTACCCCGTCGGGAACAGCCAATCAAACTACTTGGGTGTTATATGGTCAAGCCTCACGGGCAATTAGTACTGGTTAGCTTCATACATTGCTGCACTTCCACACCCAGCCTATCAACGTTGTAGTCTTCAACGGCCCTTCAGGGACCTCAAGGGTCCAGGGAGATCTCATCTTGAGGGGGGCTTCCCGCTTAGATGCTTTCAGCGGTTATCCCGTCCGTATATAGCTACCCGGCTATGCCACTGGCGTGACAACCGGAACACCAGAGATACGTCCACTCCGGTCCTCTCGTACTAGGAGCAGCTCCTCTCAAATCTCCAACGCCCACGGCAGATAGGGACCGAACTGTCTCACGACGTTCTAAACCCAGCTCGCGTACCACTTTAAATGGCGAACAGCCATACCCTTGGGACCTGCTTCAGCCCCAGGATGTGATGAGCCGACATCGAGGTGCCAAACACCGCCGTCGATATGAACTCTTGGGCGGTATCAGCCTGTTATCCCCGGAGTACCTTTTATCCGTTGAGCGATGGCCCTTCCATACAGAACCACCGGATCACTAAGACCGTCTTTCGACCCTGCTCGACTTGTCTGTCTCGCAGTCAAGCACCCTTATGCCTTTGCACTCAAAGTGCGATTTCCGACCGCACCGAGGGTACCTTTGTGCTCCTCCGTTACTCTTTGGGAGGAGACCGCCCCAGTCAAACTACCCACCATACACTGTCCCCGACCCGGATAACGGGCCTGGGTTAGAACCTCAAGCATGCCAGGGTGGTATTTCAAGGTCGGCTCCACCGAAACTGGCGTCCCGGTTTCAAAGCCTCCCACCTATCCTACACAAGCAGGCTCAAAGTTCAGTGTAAAGCTGTAGTAAAGGTTCACGGGGTCTTTCCGTCTTGCCGCGGGTACGCTGCATCGTCACAGCGATTTCAATTTCACTGAGTCTCGGGTGGAGACAGCGTGGCCATCGTTACGCCATTCGTGCAGGTCGGAACTTACCCGACAAGGAATTTCGCTACCTTAGGACCGTTATAGTTACGGCCGCCGTTTACCGGGGCTTCGATCAAGAGCTTCGCTTACGCTAACCCCATCAATTAACCTTCCGGCACCGGGCAGGCGTCACACCCTATACGTCCTCTTTCGAGTTTGCAGAGTGCTATGTTTTTAATAAACAGTCGCAGCCACCTGGTCACTGCAACCCCCTTCCGCTCCAGCCGCAGGGCCTTCACGTAATGAGGGCACACCTTCTCCCGAAGTTACGGTGCTATTTTGCCTAGTTCCTTCACCCGAGTTCTCTCAAGCGCCTTGGGATTCTCACCCTGCCCACCTGTGTCGGTTTGGGGTACGGTCTCGTATTACCTGATGCTTAGAGGCTTTTCTTGGAAGCATGGCATCAACCACTTCATTTCCGATAAAGGAAACTCGTCATCACGCCTCGAGATTGTCACTCCGGATTTTCCTAAAGCAACTCTCTACACGCTTAAACCGGGACAACCAACGCCCGGCTGGCCTAGCCTTCTCCGTCCCCCCGTCGCAGTAATACAAGGTACAGGAATATTAACCTGTGTCCCATCGACTACGCATTTCTGCCTCGCCTTAGGGGCCGACTAACCCTGCGCCGATTAACGTTGCGCAGGAAACCTTGGGCTTTCGGCGTGCAGGTTTTTCACCCGCATTATCGTTACTCATGTCAGCATTCGCACTTCCGATACCTCCAGCATGCCTCACAGCACACCTTCGCAGGCCTACGGAACGCTCCCCTACCGCGCACGAAATCCGAAGATCCCGCACACCCGCAGCTTCGGTACATGGCTTGAGCCCCGTTAAATCTTCCGCGCAGGCCGACTCGACCAGTGAGCTATTACGCTTTCTTTAAAGGGTGGCTGCTTCTAAGCCAACCTCCTGGCTGTCTGTGCCTTCCCACATCGTTTCCCACTTAGCTATAATTTTGGGACCTTAGCTGGCGGTCTGGGTTGTTTCCCTCTTCACGACGGACGTTAGCACCCGCCGTGTGTCTCCCGTGATTGCACTTCTCGGTATTCGGAGTTTGCAACGGGTTGGTAAGTCGGGATGACCCCCTAGCCGTAACAGTGCTCTACCCCCGAGAGTGATACACGAGGCGCTACCTAAATAGCTTTCGGGGAGAACCAGCTATCTCCGGGCTTGATTAGCCTTTCACTCCGATCCACAGCTCATCCCCCGACTTTTCAACGGCGGTGGGTTCGGGCCTCCAGTAGGTATTACCCCACCTTCACCCTGGCCATGGATAGATCGCCCGGTTTCGGGTCTATTCCCAGCGACTAAAACGCCCTATTCAGACTCGGTTTCCCTACGGCTCCCCTAAACGGTTAACCTTGCCACTGAGAAATAAGTCGCTGACCCATTATACAAAAGGTACGCAGTCACAGAACAAGTCTGCTCCCACTGCTTGTACGCATACGGTTTCAGGTTCTATTTCACTCCCCTCTCCGGGGTTCTTTTCGCCTTTCCCTCACGGTACTGGTTCACTATCGGTCGGTAGGGAGTATTTAGCCTTGGAGGATGGTCCCCCCGTCTTCAGTCAGGATAACACGTGTCCCGACCTACTCGTTTTCACTGATAAGGCATTTTCGTGTACGGGGCTATCACCCACTATGGCCACACTTTCCAGAGTGTTCCACTAACACCAAATCAGCTTAAGGGCTGGTCCCCGTTCGCTCGCCGCTACTAAGGGAATCTCGGTTGATTTCTTTTCCTCCGGGTACTTAGATGTTTCAGTTCCCCGGGTTCGCCTCTGCACCCTATGTATTCAGATACAGATATCCCGCAAGCGGGATGGGTTTCCCCATTCGGAAATCTCCGGATCAAAGCCTGTTTGCCGGCTCCCCGAAGCTTATCGCAGGCTACTACGTCCTTCATCGCCTCCTACCGCCTAGGCATCCACCATATGCGCTTACTCGCTTGACCATATAACCCCAAATAGTCTGGAGTCATACTTCGAGTAAACCTAAATAGCTGGCTGTCCTGATTGAGTAACGTACCCAATTTGCAAACTCTTATATATATACAAAGAGTTTGCGGACGCCTAAACAACTTCACCAATTTTTTAAAGAGCAATGAGCAATTCTGATCAAAGAGATCAGAGCAGAAGGCCACTATCGGACCTTCTGCTATGAACTCTCCATCTTCAGATAATGGTGGAGCCAGTCGGGATCGAACCGACGACCCCCTGCTTGCAAAGCAGGTGCTCTCCCAGCTGAGCTATGGCCCCCTGAAAGCGTGAGGTGTAATGAGCGAGGCGTGAGACTGAAAAAACCGCCTTACTCCCTACACTTCACGCCTCACCGATAAATGGTGGGTCTGGGTGGATTTGAACCACCGACCTCACCCTTATCAGGGGTGCGCT
>CAZLQI010000012.1:0-72712 GCA_964561765.1 uncultured Chromatiales bacterium | reverse complement strand
AATGTACAGCTTAAACTCGGCCTGTTTCTGTCTTGACTCAGGGGTCCACTTTAGTCCACTTTAGCTGTATCTCAGTGAAGCCTGAACTACTGTAAATTAAATCAACCATACTGTATGTCTTTATCGGCAGTTCTTTCTGCATACTTGCAGACATAATCTACATCCTTTGATACTGATTGTACGTACAGTTTATCGATTAAGCTGCTATCCTCAAAAGGTACACATCTGTTGAGACAACACACTACCGAAGCAAATTCGGCATCTTCCCGCTGCGCAGTTCATCTATCACCTGCGCGGAAAGCTTCCATGGATCACCTTTGATCCTTGCAACCAGTTCTGTCCAGACATTATTGAATGCATCCATGGCATCGTCATCATTGAATTGTACTCCGGCAGGCAACAGTGGTGCGATGTCCTCGGTCAGGCTTCGACGTAGCTTCTCCAGCATCCGCTGCTCAGCGTTGGCACGAGAGATTGGCTTCCCCTCCAGCGACAGATAATGCACGAAGCAAGCAATAAGCTTGTCGGGGTTCATCGAGAGTTGCTTGATCCCCTCATGTAAGTCGAACAGATCGCGGTTTTTACGCCGCTGCAGCAATGCACGAAACTTTGTCCCGAACAATTCCTCAGGTTCGAAAGATGCGATCTCGGTTTTCGCCTGGTGCCAACGACTGTCAATCCCGAAGGGATACTGTTTGATGTCATACAGACTCTCGTGCTCACGAGTATTGATCTCAACCTTCAGGTTGAGAGTGGTTTCCGGATCGGCTTCGGGCGCGAACTTGAATACTAGGTGCATCGAGTGTCCGGCTTGATGTCGGTTACACTGGCCCAACCATGAGAGTACATCACGAATAGCATCGATTGTGGTGCCGATGGGCTCTTGTTGTATTTGCACAAGGTCGATGTCTTCCGAGTAACGCAGGGGTTGCCGGAAAAGTAGCTTGTTGATCGCGGTGCCACCACGAAAGGCAATCTTTCCTTCTAACGCAGGTGAATTGAACAGGTCACACAATACACGGGAAATGATCAGGTCTTGCTCAACCTGCCTCGAATCCGGCCAGGGCGCCTTGCTGCTCCACTCCTGAATATATGAGGCTGGAATCAAAAGTCGATTTCCACAGGTTCATTGATCACGAGCATCCACCTGGTATCTTTTTCGTGTCCATCCTTTTCATACAAGGGCGCTAGTGATTCAGTCAACGGTTTAACGGAAGAGTCCAGGGGCTTCATGGATTTGGCCTTCCTGGCGAATGGTTCCAGGACTTTGGCCTGGCGCGCGTGACCAGCGCGCTCCAGCAGATACCCAAGCCGGCGCACTGCGGCGTTCTCGTAGACCTTAGCAGCTTTCGCCAGCTTGCCTGGATCGGCCTTTGCACCGAGGTCCTTTGCAATTTGGGCCACCCCATTGATACCGGCGGCCTTGTGAAAGTAACGGGCACAATCCAGGAGGGTCAGTTCCACACCAGCCACCCTGGCGAAACCCGCCTCGCTTTTCATTTGCGAAAGCCAATCGGGCACATTGGTTTTAGCGAAGGCCGCCGGGGCCTGATAAATGAACTGGAGCCGGTGGCGACCGATATCGAATGCCCGCAACTGCTTTGGGGCGATGACCTGAAAGACCATGGCCACCTGGTGCGAGGCGCCATGAAAAGCAGCCGCCCGCAACAAGGAGATTCGATAGTCAAGGTCCAGGTATTTCATCAAGGGGTCGATCCAGCGAACCGGGTCAGGTGCCCCGGCCACCTGATCCTCCGGCCGCAGGATCAGGTAGAAACCGCGACGGGGGGACGCCAGCCGATGCTTCCTGGCCAATCTGCCAGCAGCAGCGATGAATGCCTCTGAACTCAGGCCAAGCGCCTCCAATGCCTCTTCCCGAGAGAAGGTGGCTCGGCCGCGGAAAAGCTGTTCGTCGAGATAATAGTCAAGAGAAGCCATTCCCCGTTTATATGCTAAGACCGACAATAATGCAAGACTTTTGCATATGATTGGGGCGCTAAGATACCCTGAATGTCAGATTAAGACTGAGCCGATAGAACATCGGCAAGAATCAGCGTGGAGCGTGGGTGGAGCGCGAAAAGCGGGTACGTCTATAACGTTTTGTTTATATTCGTCTTTTACGTGTTTTTGTGGAGGTTCAAGTCATCTCCTCGGCACCATTTTAGTATACCATCACAGACCATCAAAAACCACGGAAAGCACTGTATTTACAGTGATTTTTTCGTGTCTGTAAATTCATTCCATTATCTCTGAATGCCGCTTTTGTGGAACGTGAGTGAAACCCAGATCGATGGTTTTCCTTTCCAAGATTCGTACGTTCACTGCTCATGATTTGCTCGCACCCATCTCGTTAACCGATGCTGAATACACACGCATCCTTGCTTGCAAAGACTGTCGAACGAACTGCATTGATGCACGCTCTTTCGACTCGACAAGTTGCCGAATCTGACTGGCCACATCGGCAACTTTATTCAATCTGAGTGCCGCATCCATCGCCCGGTCATATGCCTCTACCACATCGGCACTGGTTACCTCGTAACCCCACCCCTCACTCAACCAGCGAAGTGCAGCCATCGCCGAAGCGAGCGCGAATGCCGGTTCCGGGTCGAGGTAATCCCTCGCTGCTCTCGTCAGCGTTTTCGGATCACAGGGACTCCGGTTGGCGAGCGCCAGCGCCAGATCAAAAAACCCGATCTCCTTGGCCGTGGCAAACCACTTACCCTCTTCTCCCGGTGTGGCGGCAATGAGATCGGTCAGAATCTGTGACTTGTCTTTCTCGGGATAGCGCTTCGCGACCGCGCGAAACCGGGCGATATAGGAATTGCCCATCGCTGCACTTATTCCATAGCGCTGATAGGCCTCCTCATGCAGGCCGGAAGAGATCAAAATCCCCTCACAGACCTGGTCAATCACGACATCCGGCTGGTTCAGTCCCCGCGAGGCCTCAGCATACTGCACAGCGTCCGCTTTCTTGCCCATCGCCAGCAACGCTTCGACACCGTAACGCCGATAGTGCCACATAGAATACCGATTCACTTCCAACAGCTCAAGCAACTCGTGATAACGCCCCGCCACCAGCAGGCAGGACAAACACGCCGTTGCACCGTGGAAATAGCGACCTGGATTCGGATCCGACCAACAGGACCGCAGCGTGGAAACCAGATCATCGGCCCATTTTCCGGCAACCTCTACTGAACCACAGATCTCGCCCCAGCGGTCACCAACCGGGCTGAGATAATCGACCCCATCATCGGCCATCGCCTGCCAGAGCCGGTCGAGCCATTTATTACGGCTCCTTTCGTCAGCGGGTGCCTTTACAACTACCGGGATCAACACACTCAGCGTCTTGTACACAGCCGATCCCAGCGCACCGCTGGAAGTGTCTATGTGCTCCAGCGCCGGCCAAAGCTTTTCCATCAGACGAACCGAGCCTTCCGCCCCAAGCACGGGATCTTTTTTCGCCCCCTTTTTGATCTCGGCGACAGCTTCGCGAAGGCGCTGGCACGCCAGTCTTGATCCATTCCAACGGTAGGCACCGGTTCGGAAGCGTGCAGGGAAGACCCATTTGCATTTTTCGGACTTACTCATTTCAGTGCCTATAATCCCAGGCGGGTAGCCACATCTTCGTAGCCCAGCGCTTCCGCGTAGAGTTTCTCCAGCGCGCTGCGCGCTCTGCGATGCTGGCCAAACTCCTCATAGACCTGGATCCGTTCATACCGGATCGCTCTCAGCAGATCCCCGGCTCTGTCCTTCTTTCGGCGCCAGGCACCGGTCAAGGTGTCGCGTGCCGCATCCAGCAGCCAGAGACCGTACAGGCTTTCGCCTTGTAGAACAACAACGAGATGTGAACACGAAATGGACTGGCGATCCCCCTTGAGGCACTCTTCCCTCTCACTGCATAGCCGACAGAAGAAACTTTCCCGGGTATTACCAACCCGTAACGACTATGAATCGCTTTGCGGCGTGGAACGTGAGTGGAACGCAGCTAAATAACGGCACACTCGGCAATGCCGACCGAATCATCACTCAGGGCACCACCTTATTGATGGTGATCACCACCGGACCCAGCGGTTTCGCCACGACATCACCTTCCAGATCCCCACTCTGAGCACGTACCGTACCACTGACAGACACGCGTGCCGTGAACTGGAGTTGTGGGTAACTGGCCAGAGGACGGACGCCACCCATGGGGGTCAGCTTGAGGGTTAACGGCAAGTCGGCGACCCGCCGGCGCTGTGCAGCAAGGGGCATGGGAGACCCCCCCGGCACCTGGGCAAAGATGAACACGCTCGCATTCGGATTGGCCTTCAGACCACGACCCAGGGCCACCCTCACTGTGACACCCGCACTGGTGGCTTTGCTCGTCGTCTTACGCTGTGGCATTTGCTGACCGGCGGTGGCCATTGCCTTACGCACCTGTGCGATACCCACTCTGACCATTTTTGCTGTATCGCTGTCAGCAGGCACCAGCGTGAGCAGGTGATCCCAGCGTGCCATGGCGCGGGTGAAATCACCCCGTTGAGCCAGATTCAGCCCTGCCAGCCACAGGCCTGAGGGCAAGTCAGGAGCGACTCGCAGGGCGCGATCGATGAGCCTCCCCGGTCGCCCCTGCAGGCTGCCTCCCTGGACCAATGCCAGGGCCTGCGCATAGTCGGTCAGGATCTCCGGTGTGTTCGGTGCCAACGTATCAGCGCGGCCCAGGGCCTTTACCGCCCCGCCATAGCGCTGCATTTCCATCAGCGAGCGCCCGAGCAAGGTCCAACCCTTGAAGTTCCTGGGATCGGACTGAAGCATCTTCTCCAAGGCGCTAACCTGCGCGATCAGGCCGCTGTCACTGACCGCAATCCTTGCTGGCTGGTTGATTAGACTGGGTGCACCGAGGTGCAGATAGATGAGTACGGCCAGCACCGGTACGCCAATGCCGACCATCACGGCGGCCCAGCGGCCACTGCCAGGCACCCTGACCCGGGCATTCGCTGGGAGTTCGGTGTTGACCAGCAGGTCACGGCGCAACTCGTTGTGCGCCTGCTCGGATTCTTCAGGACTCAGCTCGCCCTCCTTCAATTCCCCTTCCAACTCCTCCATCCTGTCGCGGAACAATGCGACATTCAGCGTGTCACGCTGTACGTGGTCAACCCGCTTCTTGCGCAGTAGCGGCGGTAATAGGAAGGCCAGCAGGACCGCTACCATCAGCAGCGCGATTAGCCAGAAGGTCACCATCAGCGCTTCTCCTTCGTTGCATTCAGCAAGTCGTCGAGCCGGTGCTGCTCATCGTCGCTCAGGCCCGTGGCGGCACGCGCCTCGGCCGAGCGATGACGGACAAAGACCAGCAACACGATCGCCCCGACCACCAACAACAACAATGGACCGAACCAGAGCAGATAGGTCATCCGTACCACTGGCGGGAGGTAGAGGACATAGTCGCCGTAGCGTTTGACCAGAAAGCCGATGATCTCCTTGTTGCTCTTGCCTGCCTCGATCATCTGGTAGACCTCCCGGCGCAGATCCTGGGCGAGAGCAGCGTTGGAACTGGCCAGCGACTCGTTCTGGCAAACCAGACAGCGCAGCTCCCTGGTCAGTTGGAGAAACCGCTGCTCGTTGTGCGGTTTCGTGAACGGGAAGGCATCGATACCCGCATGCGCCATCAACGGCACCAGACCAAGGGTCAGTATGAGTATGGGCAGAAAACGTCTCACAATGATTTATGCTCCGCTTTGATCTTCTCGATAAGAGGCAAGACCTTTTGCACCCATATCCGTTCGTTGAGCGGCCCAATCTGTTTGTAGCGGATAACACCGGAACCATCGACGACGAAGGTCTCGGGCACTCCATATACGCCCCAATCGATGCCGACACGTCCATTCTTGTCGAAGGCGTTAGCCGTATAGGGATTACCGTAGTTGTGCAAGAAGTCGATGGCGTTGGCACGCGTATCCTTGTAGTTGAGGCCATAAATCGGCACCTCTCCAGTACGCGAGAGTCGCAACAGAAAGGCCGCCTCGTCGCGACAGGCCACACACCAACTGGCCCATACGTTGAACAACGCCACGGGCTGCTTGATCAGATCGGCCCGGCTTAGCGTCTTGCCCGGTTCAAGTAGTCGGGGCAAACTGAATTGAGGCACCGCCTTGCCGATCAGTGGCGAGGGGATATCCCGAGGATTGTATTCCCCCTCTTGCATCAGCTGGAGGGCGTAGTAGAACAGGCCCGCCACCATGACGAAGAGGGCAAGGGGGATCAGGAAACGTACTTTCATCTCTGCTCCTGCGCATTAGGTTTTTCAGTGGTGCTCATCGCTCGACTACGCGCCTTGATCACCCGGTAGCGTCGATCGCCCACTGCCAGCAGACCACCGAGAACCATCGTCAAACCACCAAACCAGATCCAGCGAACAAAAGGTTTGTAATACAGGCGTACCGCCCAGCCACCGTTGGGCAATTTATCGCCCATGGCCACATAGAGGTCACGGGTCAGGCCCGGATCGATAGCCGCCTCGGTCACCGGTGTGCCCCGCACGCGGTAGACCCGTTTTTCCGCCCGCAGCGTGGTCAGCGGCTGCCCGTCGTGCAGCACGTTAAAGCGGGCAACGGTGGCGGTGTAGTCGGGACCTGAACGGTCCTTCACACTCGCGAAGACGAAGGTATAGCCGCTAAGCTCAGTGCGATCGCCCACATGCAGCCGCATCTCGCGCTCCTGGCTGTAATAACTGGACAGGGCGATGCCAACAATGGTGATGGCCACCCCCAGATGGCCAAGGAACATGCCGTACACACTCCCCGACTGTCTGAACAGGCCGCCGATGCCCTTAGTGCGGGTACGGTGGCGAAGGTCGAGCAGTACACTGAGCAGCACCCAAACCACCAACGCGATCCCCACCGCCGCCATCGTTTTTATCTTGCCAAACAACAGCCACGGCAGTAGTACACCGAGGACGATACTGACAAGCAACACGATACCGAACTGCGGTGCGAGGCGGCGCACGCGGTCGCGTTTCCAGCGCGTCAGCGGTCCCACCCCCATGGCAAGGATTAATGGCACCATGATGGGCACGAAAACCGCGTCAAAATAGGGTGAGCCCACCGATATCTTGCCAATACCGAAGGCATCCAGCACCAACGGATAAAGGGTGCCTAACAGGATGCTGGCCGCCGCTACCACCAACAACATGTTGTTACCCAGCATCAGGCTCTCGCGCGAGACCAGCTCGAAGCGCCCGGTACTCTTTACCTTGGGCGCGCGCCAGGCATACACCAACAGTGAGCTACCGACCACGGCACCTAGCAGCATGAGAATAAAGACGCCGCGGGCCGGATCGTTGGCAAAGGCATGCACCGAGCTCAACACACCGGAACGCACCAGGAAGGTCCCCAACAGACTCAGGGAAAAGGCGGAAATGGCCAACAGAACGGTCCAGTTCTTGAAGGCGCTCCGCTTCTCGGTCACCGCGAGAGAATGCATCAGGGCGGTACCCACCAGCCAGGGCATGAAGGAGGCGTTTTCCACCGGATCCCAGAACCACCAGCCGCCCCAACCCAACTCGTAGTAAGCCCACCAACTGCCGACGGTAATGCCGAGGGTGAGAAACAACCAGGCAACAATGGTCCACGGACGCGACCAACGCGCCCAGGCTGCATCGAGCCGACCGGAGATCAGGGCAGCGATGGCAAAGCCGAAGGCCACCGCAAAACCGACATAGCCCATGTAGAGCATCGGCGGGTGCAGCACCAACCCGGGGTCTTGCAGCAGCGGATTGAGACTCGCTCCATTCGCCGGCGCCACTGACAAGCGCAGGAACGGATTAGAGGTAAACAAGGTGAACAGGAGAAAGCCCACACTCACCAGCCCCATCACGGCCAGTACCCGTGCCACCATGTCGTCAGGCAGGCGCCGACTCAATACCGCCACTGCCGCGGTCCAGCCACCGAGCATGACCGCCCACAGTAGCAGTGAGCCCTCGTGCCCCCCCCACACCGCCGAGATGCGGTAGACCAGCGGCAGCGAGGAGTTGGAGTTCTGCGCCACATAGGCCACCGAGAAGTCGTTGGTAATAAATGCCTCGGTGAGAAGAGCAAAGGCGATCAGCAAAAACAGGAACTGGGCCAAGGCTGCAGGGCGTGCCAGGGCCATCCAGCCCGGCATGCCGCGCGCGGCCCCCACCAAAGGGATGATCCCCTGCACAAGGGCGGTACAGAGGGCGAGGATAAGCGCAAAGTGTCCAAGTTCAGGTAGCATCGGCTGGTCCGCGAAGTTACTTCGGTTGTGAGTGAGGGTTGGTGAGGCCAAGTTTCTTGGCCGTCTTCAGGGCATCTTTGACATCCGGGGGCATGTAGTTCGCATCGTGTTTGGCCAACACTTGGTCGGCGACAAAACCGCCGTTGCCCGCCAGGCGTCCCTGGGCAACGATGCCCTGCCCAGCACGGAACAGGTCGGGGAGGATTCCCCGATAGTTCACCCGGACCTTGTTGGCACCATCGGTCAACACGAAGCTCATCTGCAGGCTCTTCGGATCGTGCTTGATGCTGCCCGGCACCACCAGCCCACCGACGCGAAAGAGGTGATGGCGAGGCGCTTTACCATTCACCACCTGAGTCGGGCTGTAGAAGAGATTGATGTTCTTGCTCAGTGCTACCAGCGCCAGGCCCACGGCCACACTGACCCCGGCGACGATCAACACCACCAACACCAGTCGATTGCGAGATACCGGGTTCATTGTGTCCTCCGACGTGTTCGGCGGGCGATCTGTTTGCACAGATTCCGCTCGCGGCGAAAGGGGATGATCAACGTGATCACCAAAACGATCAGGGCCAACAGGTACGCACTCCAGACATAAACGCCATACCCACCCATCTGTAAAAACTCAGCTAATGACATGCGTGCGCTCCGCGATTTCTTGGACCCACTGACTGTTTTGCTCTCGCTCCAGCAACTCGACGCGGGTCCGCCGTAGCGCCACCGCGAAATAGTAGAGATGAAAGGCGAGCACCATCAGCAGCAGCGGGATCAGCATACTGATGGCCATGGATGGTGTGGCAAACTTGCTCACCGTGGCCCCCTGGTGCAGGGTATTCCACCACACCACCGAGTAGTGAATGATGGGGATATCGACCACGCCGACCAGCACCAACACACCAGAGGCACGTGAAGCAGTGTCGCGATCCTCGATGGCCGAATACAGGGCGATGTAACCCAGGTAGAGGAACAGCAGAATCAACTCCGAAGTCAGGCGGGCATCCCAGATCCACCAGGTACCCCACATCGGCTTCCCCCACAATGAACCGGTCACCAGCGCCAAAAAGGCGAAAGCGGCACCCACCGGAGCACTGGCCGCAGCAAAGGCATCGGCCACCTTGATGCGCCAGACTATTCCCACCAGGGCCGCGCCAGCCATCATCATGTAGACGAACATCGACATCCAGGCCGCCGGCACATGGATGTACATGATGCGTACACTGTCGCCCTGCTGGTAGTCCGGCGGGGAGTTGTACAGTCCATAGTAGAGCCCGACGATGAACAGACCCAGGCTTGCCCATCCAAGCCAGAAACTGGCCTTGCCAGCGAAGGTGTAAAAGTGTCGAGGTGATGCAAGTCGCTCTAGCCAGATCATCATAGGACGCGTTTCCTCAATTCAGACTTATGCGCAGTGCCGCCGCAGTAGCCGGCGGCGCCAATGCGACCGCCAACGCCAGCAGCGCACCAAGAAGGGCGAGTTGACCGGTGACATCCAAACCGGCGGCGGCATTACTCACCGCGTTGGCCGCAAAGATCAGGACCGGAATGTAGAGCGGCAACACCAGCAGGGACAGCAGCACGCCGCCATTGCGCAAACCGACGGTAAGTGCAACGCCGATGGCCCCGACCAGAATCAGAACCGGTGTGCCCAGCAGCAACGTTGCCATCAGTATCGGCAGCGCCCCCGGATCGAGCTTGAGCAGAACGCCCAGCAGCGGTGCAAGCAGGAGCAGAGGCAGACCACTCACCAACCAGTGGGCCAACACCTTGGCCAGCACCAACAGAGAGGTCGGGTAGGGACTGAGCAACATCAATTCCAGGGTACCGTCCTCATAGTCGGAACGAAAAATATTCTCCAACGAAAGCATCGCTGCCAGTAGTGCGGCCACCCAGATCACTCCGGGGGCAATGCTGCGCAACAACTCTTGCTCCGGACTGATACCGAGGGGAAAAAGGCTCACCACGATAATGAAAAAGAGCAGCGGATTGGCAATCTGCGAACGGTGACGGAAAGCCAGGACCAGATCCCGGCGAAACATGGCGACAAAGGCACTGCCAAGGCTCGCACCCTTCATCATGACAGGCTAAGCTCGTGCACGATGCAGTTGTCCAGGGTCACCGCATGGTGGGTGCTCAGCACGGCCATGCCACCACGGGCGGCATGCGCCGAAACCAGTTCCTCCACCATGCGTCGCCCGTCACGGTCAAGCGCGGTAAACGGCTCGTCAACGATCCACACCCGCGCATCGGTCATCAGCAACCGTGCCAGCGCCACCCGTCGTTTCTGGCCCGCCGAGAGATGATGACACGGGATCTCACCATATTCCGGCGACAGACCAACCCGCTGTAGTGCCTGCTCACGTTCCGGCGGTAAATCACCACCACCCAACACGCCGGCCATTTCCAGGTTTTCGATCGGGGTCAGTTCGTCTTTGAGCCCGGGGATGTGTCCAACGTAGACGAGATCGGCCCAATACGGCGTGCTCGACAAGCGGATATCCCGTCCACACCAACGCACCTCCCCCGCCGTCGGCCGAGTCAGACCGCACAGAATCCGCAACAACGTTGTCTTGCCGCTGCCATTAGCCCCCTCGATCTGCAACACCTCACCGGCAGAGAGCGTACCGTTAAGATTGCTAAAAAGGGTGCGATCACCACGGACAGACTCCAAACCACACATATCGAGACGGGGCGCCTCAGCCAATCTGCCTGTCATGCAGCCCTCCTTCCCACTCCTTTGACCATTGAGCACCGCACCACTGATACTGCATCACCGGCGTTTCGGGGGCTTTGTTGATGGACGTCGCGCACGCGGCCCAAGCCCTTGAATAGATCATGTCTTATTCCTTTTTGATTTCGACAATAGCCAAAAAATCATCCATTTCGGCCCCTGATAGTTCACTGTCATCAGATTCATCGCTGCGATTCCAGAGCCATGCACGGTCCCCGTAGTCGGGACAATGGAAACGAACCCCCGCCGTTAACGGACCTAACCAATGTGCGTAAAGAAAGGAAAGGCATTCAACATCCAGTTGGCGATCAGCTCAAGCTGGCCGAAGGCCATGAGTAGGCCAAAAACCACCATCACTAGGCCGGAACCCTTATGCAAAGTCCGCCCCCACCGGGCCACCATTGTCCGATTGCGCAAGAACGTGCCGGTAAACAAGGCCACCAGCATGAAGGCAACGCCGAGCCCCAACGAGTAGATCGCCAACAGGACCACAGCACCACCAGTAGCCTCAGTGGCACCGATGGTGAGGATGGCACCCAGCACCGGACCAATGCACGGTGTCCACCCGGCACCAAAGGCGACACCAAGTATATAAGCACCGAGGGGGCGTCCCTTCGTCGTCGGCAGGTGCCAGCGCGTATCGCGTTGCAGCATGGGAATCTTAATGGCGCCCAACATGAACAGGCCGAACACTATGACGATGACACCGCCAACCATTTCGGCCTCGCGTTTATGCACCAGCAACAGCTTTCCCAATGACCCCGCCCCCAAGCCCAACAGCATGAAGATGGTGGAAAATCCGAGCACAAACGGCACCGTGGTGAGTAAAGTGCGCAGCCGTGCAGTTCGGCTCACTCGAAGGTCATCCAGATCCTTCCCCGTGACATAGGAAACGTAGGCGGGGACGAGCGGCAAGACGCAGGGTGACAGAAAGGAAATCGCACCGGCCCCAAAAGCAGCCAACACACCAATTCCAGATATTTCGAGCATATTCGGTTCCTAGTCCCCAACGCGCGTCAACAGCATCGGTACACACCTCGACGGGCGTGCCTCGAATAGCAATACGATCTAAACCGCAGGCGATAAAAAACGCCCATTAAATCTCGTCTCGCACATTGTCAAACTGCACCGACACTTCCCGGCCCTACCCGCACCGTCTTTTGCGGCCAGGCCTTTGGCGATACGACCGGGCAAGCATCACGAACTGATATTCAGAGCAGAACCACACACCGCCACGGCGCACCCGGACCCCCGTCCAGCAGCCGCACACGGAGGTTGACACTTATTCCAAACTCTTTACCAAATGCTGGCATTGAACCGCCATCGTGACCATGAAACCTTATACTGAGAGGGATGCTCGTGCCGCATGCAGAGCGCGATCCGGGGCGGGTGGACTTTACAACGCGAATCATCTGATTCTCACTCGAACATACCCACACTTCGCCTCAAATATGAAATCTGGCGTATAGTAGAACACTGTCAGGTAACGAGATTGTGAGCACTTTGTATCCGCGTGTAACAGAAACGTACCCTGTAACATAGCGATACAATATCGCTATTGTTCGGGAACGATGACTGCGGATTACTATCCCTAATTATGGAAACACAAGAACGCATTCTGGTCGTCGACGACGATCCTGACATCCGCAGCCTGTTGCGCGAGTATTTGGAGAAGAACGGCTATACGGTCCGCGTTGCCGGCAATGGTCGGGAAATGCGTGCAGCCCTGGATATGGGCCGATTCGATATGGTGGTACTCGACATTATGCTCCCGGGTGAAGACGGGCTGACTCTGTGCCGGAGTCTGCGCGCCGAGTCACACATGCCGATCATCATGCTGACCGCCCGCGGCGATGAGATGGATCGTATCCTTGGCCTGGAGATGGGTGCCGATGACTACCTGCCCAAGCCATTCAATCCACGGGAACTGCTTGCCCGTATCAAGGCCACCCTGCGCCGTGCGGCGGGACCGGGACACGGGATAGAATTGAACGAGGCGAAGCGGATACACTTCGCCGACTGGAGCCTCGATCCCTCGGCCCGCCATTTGATCGACACGGACGGTGTGGTCTCACCGCTGAGCAGCGGCGAGTTCCGCCTGCTGAAAGTCTTGCTCGAACACCCCAACCGGATACTGAGCCGCGACCAGTTGCTGGACCTGACCCAGGGTCGTGACTGGGATCCATTTGATCGCAGCATCGATGTCCAGATCAGCCGGCTGCGTCGGCGCATCCATGATGATAGTCGCACGCCGGATATCATCAAGACCATTCGAGGTGAGGGATATATTCTTGCTGCAAACGTGACGCGGGAGGAATGAATGTGCGCCTGGTTCCGCGCACCCTGTTCGGTCGGCTGACACTGTTGCTTGTCGTTCTGCTCTCAGTAGCTCAGCTTCTGAGTGCCGCCGCTCATTTCTACGATCGCAACCACTTTTTGTTGCATGCAGCCGGACTCAACAGTGCCGACAGGATCGCGGGCATTGCCCGGCTGCTCGACATGATCGCACCAGCCAAACGTCCTCAAGCCATCCGGTCCCTGGATGTGCCCCCGCTCCATGTAACTCTGGATGACGCCCAACAAACAGCAAGCACGCACTATACGGGTGCCGCCAACGCCATGGCCCGGCTGCTGAAAGAGCGACTGGGACCCGGGTTCCGCGTCAACGTGACCGTGCATAAACTGGCAACGACATCGCAACTGTCGCAACCACTGTCCAATGATCCACCCTGGGCCGCGACCATGCACCAGCGGATTACCAGTCTTCTCTCCCCGGGTCTGGCCTATGCGAGCTACGGTGTTCAGGTCCGCTTACGCGATGGCCAGGATGTGCAATTCGACTACCACCTGCCTGCAGATCTGTTCGCATGGCGCTGGCGCCTGGTCGCCAGTCTCGCCATCTTGTTGGTATCCGCCGCATTTGTCGCCTGGTTGGCTGTGCGCTGGATGATTCGTCCCCTGGAATTACTGGCGCGTGCCGCCGACGATCTGGGCAAGGATATCGAACACCCACCCTTGGCCGAATCCGGACCCGAGGAGGTTGCCACCGCTGCACGGGCATTCAATCGTATGCAACAGCGACTAACCCGGTTTATCGGCGATCGTGCCCGTGTTCTTGCTGCGGTTTCCCATGACCTCAAAACACCCATCACCCGCCTTCGCCTGCGCGCTGCAATGCTTGACGACGAGACACTGCAACAGAAAATCCAGACCGACCTCGATGAAATGGAAGCGATGGTAATCGACAGCCTGGAATTCCTGCGGGGAATGGAGAGTGGTGAACCGGTACAACAGGTCGATATCATCGCATTGGTGGAGAGTATGCAAAACGACGCCGAGGACATGGGGCAGACATTCGAGTTCCAGGCTAAACCAACTCCGCCATTTCGTGGACGTCCGCTTGCACTCAAACGCTGTATCGGAAATCTGGTGCAGAATGCATTGGCCTATGGCAACCAGGTCACCGTCCGCCTCCGCGACAGCGCCGAGTCCATACAAATCATCGTCGAAGACCGCGGACCCGGCATAGCCGATGAACTGCACGCACAGGTCTTCGAGCCCTTTTTCCGCGTCGAACCTTCGCGCAACAGAAGCACTGGCGGTACCGGCCTCGGGCTTGCCATCGCGCGCAATATCGCACGTGGTCACGGTGGTGACATCATGCTTTACAATCGTGCCGAAGGCGGCCTTCAGGTCACGGTCACGCTGCCGCGCTAGCGCCCGACAAAGGAGCATTATTCATGCTTATGAGAAACCGCCGTATACACGTCAGATCGAATGACGACACCCACCACCAATGGACTATTTATTGATGCTGCAAAATAGCGAAAGAGATTCATCTTAAAACAGGAATGAGTATTCATTTTAACCAATATATGTCCCCTTGTTATTCGTGTTATTTCATCCTATCTGATAGGGTTTACTGCGGGAATATCCTGAGTGGATTGGCGCAGGGCAGAGAGCACATTTTGGCTGCATGAGCAGCATGAATCTGCTAGCATCATCGACTCGTTTTTGTTTTTCAAAACAGAAGGTATAACACCATGAACGAACTACAATCCCACCGTATCAACATCCGATCAGCTGGCGTTCTTGCCGGCATCATTTTCATGGCCCTGTCGATACAGGCCTGGGCCTGGGTGCCAACGCTGCCCGCGGGAGTGCAAGGACCGGCCAGCTGGTATCAAAATGGCCAGGGTGGTCGCTACTTCGTTCCCGTTGTGAAGGGCAAACTCTCCAAACCTATTACGGGTATTGTCAAGACGGATTCAAACTGTATGCCGGATGCCCAAGGGCTCAGCCACTGTTACAACGAGATCCAGTTATCATCCGGTAAACTTATCACCATCCAGAACACACATAAGATGAGCATACATCGTTGCCTGCGCCCTGGCGAGTATGTGCAGTTACAACCCAACGGCGTAACATCATGGGCAATAGTACAGACCGAATTCGGTAGCTGAGCACCCCGCCCCGGCGACATACAGCGTGTGTGTCGCCGGGAAGATGCGTGCGTACAGCCTTGTTATTTTTCCAGATCCTGCTTCCTGGTGACAAACTCTTCACGCTCAATTTCCCCGCGGGCATAGCGTTCTTGCAGAATCGCCAATGCATCGCGTTCCCGAGTGGAAGGTTCATCGGATGACGTTCCTCTATTACCGGCAATCCACTTCACCAGGGCAACCAGACCGACGATCACCAGTGCCCAGAAAAGCAGCATGAAGATCCAGCCGAATCCACCCATATAACCCGTTCCCATTCCAAAACTACCCATGACAACCTCCATCGCGGGATCAAGACAACGTCTGAAAACCAACGACTCAGACGCCGTCCCGAAGGCACATTGTTGCGACAATAACCACTGACATCATTGGGCCGATGTCATTTGCCGCGTTTCATCATCAGGCCCTGCTGCACCGGCCCATGTTCTACCCTCGGGGCATCATGGCGCCATCGCCTTGCTCAGCGCCAAAGACCATTTCGCTGTCCGGAGCAAGGGCCCTTGCCAGCAATACATTACGGATGTTCATGTTGCCTCCTCGTTGTGACAGTGTGTCATTCTGAAAATATCGTTACGCAACAAACGAGTAGCGAATTATCGAACAATCGCCATTTGATGTCCTTCCCCGGCAGGAAGCCTGATTATACCTTTCACCTTGAGCGTCTTTTGCTCAACCACCCAGATGATCGGCTTCTTGCTGCTCGACACATAGACCACACCCATCCCGTGAATAGTATTCAGGTGGTACGGCGACGGTGACAGGGTCAGCGTTTTCTGCGCACCCGTTCGAATATCGATTGCTACCAGTTTATTTTCTTTTTTACTGGTCACAAACAACGTCTTGCCGTCATCACCAATATCCAGGCCATGCACTGCAGCACCCACTTTGAAACGTTTGACGACCACGCCTTTCTTGACATCGACGACAGAGATATCTCCGGCACGCGCATTGGCGACATAGATATCCTTTTCATCGGGCGAGAACACTATGTGCTCCGGCATCTGTCCCGCTTGCAGGGTTCGCGTTACCTTCCAGTCCCGAAGGGATATCTCGCTTATCGTGCCATTGCCGGAATTACTGACATAGGCCCGTCTCCCGTCCCGTGTAATCACGGTGTAATTGGGCACAGGTCCCGTCTTGATAACATGCACAACACGGTTGGTACGTAGGTCCACTACGCTGATGTCGGATTGCATGGGATGCGTCGAGATCACATAACGACCGTCCGGCGTAATGGCCTCATGGTGTGACCAGCCTTTGACCTTTATTCTGGACATCACGTGACCGTGTTCGGGATGAATCAGGT
This sequence comes from uncultured Chromatiales bacterium, assembly GCA_964561765.1. GTDB lineage: Bacteria > Pseudomonadota > Gammaproteobacteria > DATFLL01 > DATFLL01 > CAZLQI01. Next base: position 55,944 of record CAZLQI010000012.1, on the reverse strand, counting down.
ACAGATAACTGTCGCCCTTGTCCGGACCCGGGGTCCGCACCTCATCCAGACTGCTCGCCACGAGATAGTCTCCATCCGGGGTGGCCACCAGGCCATGGGGATTCTTTACCCCGGGATAGCGGGCAATAATCTTGTTGGTGGCAGCATCCACGGCAATAACCTCATTGGCCTTGCCGAGCGGGATATACACGATCGTTTCTGCCTGCGCCTGTCTGGGCACGACCACTGCCGCGACCAGTACCAGAATTAACTCCAGCGCCAGCAGCAGATACCGTGGCGATACCTTATCGGGTATAGCAACCCTTTTGGTCCATTTATAATTCATCTCTGTGTCCTCTAAAATAGGTACAATCTAACTGCGATAACAAACATTAATTCCTGATACTGCGTTTCATAAACTCAACAATCGCAGTGACCTGCTCGCGCGTGAGCGAACTACCCCCCCCTGGAGGCATCAGCACCGCGCCATCAGGTCCGGTGATACCCGCCATGACCTTGCGCACAAGCACCGCGCTCGACTGTCCAAGCCGGCCCGGTCGTGGCGTGAGATCCGGCACCCCGGGCATGGTGCCTTCACCGTCAGGACCATGACACACTGCACAGTGCTGCAGATAAAGCTGTTCACCCGACAACTGCGCGCCAGCCGATGATCCACCTTGCGCCACACCCGACCACACGAGCGTGAGCACTGCCAGAACTGCGAGCAAATCGAGGAGGGACCATCTCGCCACCCGTGCGCACGCACCGGCTCCGACCACCCTACCGGAAAACCTCGTCACACCGTCATCACTCATCGCTTGCCCTCGTGGGTCGCTCTCATCGAATACCTTATGCATGATCATCGCCCTGTAGGCCGCCGGTATGCAGGGCGCAATGCGGCTCACAGAAGTCATAGAGATGGGGTACCAGCACACATAAGTGCGACACTCAAAGGCGCAGGCGTTGCGTCTTTGCGTAGAGGGGAATACTGCCGGGAGGAGAAAAACGGATTGTGTACGACACATCTGCAACCGTTGCGGACCGGAGGCTGGGGACAGTGAAATTGGCGCGGTGGTGCCTCGTCGGCGCATGGAATCGCGTGCGGTCATGTATCGCAAGCATTGCGTGGACGAACGACTGCGGAGGGTGGCAAACCCTCGGTGGCATGCACTGTTGAAGATCTGTGTTGGCAGCATGTCCGCCCACATCCGCCCACGCCAGTGACATCGCTGTCGTGGCGTCACAAAAAACGGGCAACACCTGGGCCACCGCCACGGTCGGCATCCATACCAACGGACTCATGATCAGGCTAACGAGCAGCCCCACAGACCACGAGGCATAGTGGTGCACTGCGACTGGAACATAATGCCCTGAACGATACTTTTGCCGCATGGGTCGATCCTGCTCTTTCCGTGTTGGATTAGCGTACCATCAGTACGCTAACCCATGTCCATCCACTTTGATGTTGACATAGATCGGCGTTTCATTAAAAGCCAATAATCACGTTATCGATAAGACATCTGGAATAACCGGTGGTTCAATCCCGGCAAAGATCCGCGTGGGTGGTTTGAATACCCAGACATATCCTGAATCGAGGATCAGGTTTATCCATGATCTTTTGGCTATCCTGGCACACGAGTACTGAAAATCGATTCACTACGGCAGGACCTGCATTTTTCGGGGATGCAATGCTGGTCATCGCCGAGGCGCACATGTTAGCGTACACGCACCGGCTAGCGTGCGAGGTGCAGGCCACACACTGCGCCGACATCTTGCGAGTACCGTGTCAGTATAAGGAGCCACGATGAGCGTGTTGGAACAATATGGTTTATTGCTGGGCCTGACTGTTGGCACCATCGGCGCAGTGTGGAGTCTGTACGGAGTCACCCGGATCATTGCCAAGACCCGCCAGGAACCGGGCAAACAGGTCCCGGCCACATCGGGGCGATTATCCCGTGAACCGGTCTGGGTTCGCTACCATGCGCACTACGCCGGTTACGCGTTGCTGTTTCTGGCCTTTGACATGGAGATGGCCTACATGTACCCGTGGGCGGTGGTCTATAAGCAGGAAGGGCTGGTGGCCCTGCTCGACATGGGCGTCTTCCTGGCCATATTGTTTCTTGGACTGTTGTACGGCTGGAGTCAAGGTGCACTGCGGAGACAATAGGTGATTATCGGGGCACGCCAGGGAGAACCAGACTGGCTGCAGCGCTTGGTAGCGAGGGGGATGGCGCGTGACCTGTGCGCACTCGTCGTCCCGGGGTTGGACGTGGCCCGTGCCCGGGGGCTGAACCTCGGTGCTGCCGGCCTGCGAATCGCCATTACCCCACGCCATGCCAATGTAGTACTGCTGGTCGGTCCCCTACCCAACGCGTTGGCAGATGCCGCAGTCGTGCTGTACGCCCAGATGATGCGACCGCGTGCCGTCCTCGCACTCGGCGGTGATCCCCTCCCGGCCCTGCCTGCCGATGTGGCCACACCTTTGTCACAACAGGATCTGCTCGACGGTGTGGCACAGTTGCGTACCGCCCTGGCACAAGGAGCATTCGGGCGTGACCCCCAGACCTTCCACGCCACAGTCCTTGAGGCGCGCACCGAATACACCTGTCCCATGCACCCCGAGGTCGTACACGATGAACCGGGTTCGTGCCCGAAATGTGGCATGACGCTGGTGCCGCGTGAGGCGCAAGCTGCAAGCCCTGCGCCCGCTCGCAGCGATCATGGGGCCATGATGCACGCGGGCATGGCGAGCGAAACGGGCGTCGTCTACACCTGCCCCATGCACCCCGAGGTCGTACACGATGAACCGGGGTCGTGTCCGAAATGTGGCATGACACTGATGCCGCGTGAGACACAGGCTGCCAGCCCTGAACCTGCTCATGTCCACGATCACGATCACGATGATCATGAGACCATGGCGCACGCGACTATGGCGGGCGAAGTGAGCGACGTCTACACCTGTCCCATGCACCCCGAGGTCGAGCGCAATGCCCCCGGTGCTTGTCCGAAATGTGGCATGACCCTGGTGCCGCGTGAGACACAGGCTGCCAGCCCTGCGCCCGCTCACAGCGATCATGGGGCCATGATGCACGCGGGCATGGCGAGCGAAACGGGCGTCGTCTACACCTGCCCCATGCACCTCGAGGTCGAGCGCAATGCCCCCGGTGCCTGTCCGAAATGTGGCATGACGCTGGTGCCGCAAGGGGATCAGGGCGCTAAAACGCAGGGTGATATAAATCATCCCCAAATGGACCACGCTGACATGGCGTTCATGTCCATGGTCGATGTCACGAAAGACTTGCCGCGCAGCCCGGATGGCCTGCAGATGGACTGGATTGAGGTGCCCTTCGGTCCCGTGTTTCCTGGTCTGCCCAGCGGTTTGCTGCTGAACCTGACGCTCGACGGTGATGCCGTCGCAAAGACGCAGGCGACATCGCTGGTCGGTGGGCCAAGCGCGCTGCCGGTCTCCGGCATGGAGGCAACCCGTTTCATTGAACAACTCGGCGCCTTGGATCCCCTGGCACCCGAGGCCTATCGCCTGTTGGCCTGCCGTGGGTGGGAGGCGGCAGGCCAACACCGGCCTGATGACGCCACACTGCGCGGGCGCATTGCGGCGCTGGAGCGTGAGCGTATCGCCAGTCATCTGGGCTGGCTGGCGATGCTGGGTCGCCAAATCGGGTTTGCGTGGCTGGAACAATACGCGGCCCGCATGCAACAGACCTGTCTGGGTGCCGATTTACCCCAGCTGTTACGCCTGCGCCCCGCCCTGCGGGTCCTCGAAAAACGGCTGCGGCATACCCCGTTATTGCGCGCCCGGCTGTCCGGTATCGGTATCGTCACTGCGAGCCCTCAACTGCGGGGTCCGGTGGCACGAGCGGCAGGTATGGCTATCGACGCACGCACGCACGACGCAACGTACACGGCGTTGTCGTTCGAAACAACGAGCCGCGCCGGCGGGGATGCCCTCGACCGCCTGCACGTGCGGCTGGATGAAATACACCACAGCCTGGTCCTCATCCAATCGGCAGGCATGTTGAAGGCACCGGCCCCCGGCAATAGCGATGTGACCTCGGGCGAAGGGCAGGCCACGGTCGAGACGCCACGTGGCGAGGCCCACCTGCACCTGCGCCTGCACCAGGGTCGGGTGATGCACGCGCAGCTGGACACCCCCTCCACCCACCACCTGAGCCTGTTACCGGCACTGTTGGCACAACAAGAACTGGGGGATGCCCTGACGACGGTCTGCTCCCTGGACCTCTCACCCTGGGAGGTGGTAGCGGCATGACCACGCTGGTGATCGTAGTGGCCCTGTTGGCAGGAGCCTACCTGGTCGCGGTGCTGGAGGACCGGCTAGCGAACGGGCGTTTCCGCTTGACGGGTCCAGCATGGGCTGCGGTGGCCTTGCTGGGTCGGGAATCCATCGTACCGCGGACACCGGACAAAGTGTTCTTTGAGACCGCGCCGGTCCTGCTGCTCATCGCCGCACTGCTGGCGGGTGCCGTGCTGCCGCTGTCACCCTCGCTGGTCATCGCTGATCTGGCCACCGGAGCCCTGTTTGTCAATGCCGCGCTGGCCTATGTGCTGGTCGCCCTGCTGATGGCCGGTTGGGGACCGGACGGCGCCTATGCCTTGGTGGGTGGTTGGCGTTTTCTGGGTCAGGTGCTGGCCTATTCCATGCTCATTGTCATGCCCATCACCGCGGTGGCCATGCGTGCCGAGTCACTACTGACCACCGATATTGTCGTCTCGCAGGGCGGGATGTGGAACATCGTCTATCAACCGCTGGGGTTCGTGCTGTTCTTCGTGGCCAGTCTGGCCGTGTGCTTTCTGCCGCCCTTCGACCTGCCCACCGCCGGGGGTGAACTGGCAGGAGGGGTGGAGGCCGAATATACCGGTGCACGATTGGCGGTATTCCGACTGGGCCGAATGGTGTTGATCGTCTCGCTGGCAGCGGCCACAACGGTATTCTATCTGGGGGGCTGGCTAGGCCCGGTATTGCCACCCTGGGCCTGGAGTGCGCTCAAGATCCTCACCGTCAGCGCCGCAATGCTGCTCACGGGTCATTATCTGCCGCGCATCCGCGAGGCGCAGCTGTTGGCCTGGTGCTGGAAGCTGGGCATTCCCCTGGCCTTGCTCAACATTTTTCTTGTCGGCGTGTTGGTGCTGATATGGCCGTGATCACCTTGCAGAGTTTTTTTATCACCTTTTTTGGCCTCATCGCGATTGGTTTTGGCGTGGCGGTCTTTCGGACCTCGTCGATGATGCGCTCGGCGCTGGCGCTGCTGTTCTCGCAGACTGCCCTCGGTGCCCTGTTCCTGGCCATGCAGGCAGAATTCCTCGGTGTATTGCAGATCATGATGATGGCCACGGAGATGAGCATCATGGCCATCTTCATGGTGATGTTCATGATGGACCCGGGCGGTCTCGGTCAGATGGACATGACCCACCAGAAGCGCCTGTCCATCCTGGCCGGTGTGGTGGGGACGCTGGTCACGGTCGGCATCATTCTGGCCACACACTGGGGCACGGTAGTGACGAGCGCCCCGGCGGCGGCAGAGCAGACGCGTGCGTTGGGTACGGAACTGCTGGGGCGTTCGATGATCATCTTCGAGACCGCCGGGGTCACTATCCTGACCGCAATGATCGCGGCAGTGGCGGTGGCCGTGCCAGCCCCGCAACGGGAGGGGCCCCATGGGTCCTGATCTGCTACTGGCCTTGTTCATCGGTGCCGCCCTGTTTGGCGTTGGCCTCTATGGCGCCCTGTCACAGACCAACCTGGTCATGATCATGATGGGTGTGGAGCTGATCCTGGCCGGGGCCCTGGTCAACCTGGTGGCCTTCTGGCGTTTCCTGCACCCGGATAGCTACGCCGGCCAGATGTTCGTACTCATTGTGATGACGGTAATGGCAGTGGAAATGGCCGTCGGTTTCGGTGTAGCGATCGCGCGCTTTCGTGCCCGGGGTTCGGTGGAGATGGAAGAGGCGCGGGAGTTGAAAGGATGAACCCCCTCGCCCTTGCCGTGCTTGCCCCCCTCTCGGCAGCGGCCCTGATCCCACTGTTGCGTCGTGCCCCCGCGGCACTGGCCCTGCTGGGTGGCGGTGTCGGCCTGATTGCGAGTCTGTGGCTGCTGAGTCATGCCTTTGGCGGCGTACCCCACACGCTGATCCTGCCTGGCCTGCCGGGCATGCCCCTGCGCCTGATCTCCGCACCGCTGAATGCACTCCTGTCCGTGATGGTCGCCATCGTGGGGACCCTGGTGTTGGTCTATGCCGTCGGCTACATGCACCGGGACCCCGACAAGCTGCGTTTCTTTGCCACCCTGTCGTTCTTCATTGCGGCCATGCAGGCGTTGGTGCTGGCCGGTGACTGGGTGTTGTTGCTGGCGGCCTGGGAACTCATCGGACTCAGCAGTTATCTCCTGATCGGCTTCTGGTTTCAGCGCCCCGGTGTGCCGACAGCTGCCATTCGTGCCTTTCTCTACACACGTACGGCCGATCTGGGTCTCTACGTGGCCGTTTTTGTCCTGATCGCCACGACGGGCAGCAGCGAGATTGCCACCACCTTGCACACCGGGGGCCACGCAGCGTTGGCGGCCGGTCTCCTGCTGCTGATCGCGGCCATGGGCAAATCGGCACAAACGCCTTTGCACGACTGGTTGCAGCGGGCCATGGCCGGACCCACCCCCGTCTCCGCCCTGCTGCATTCGGCCACCCTGGTGGCGGCCGGTGCCATCTTGCTGATCCGCACCGCACCGCTGATGCCACCGGATGCGCTGTTCGTCATCGGCCTGGTCGGTGGCATCACCACCGTGGTCACCGGTCTCATCGCATTGGGCGAGTCGGACCTCAAGCGTCTGCTGGCGGCCTCGACCTCCAGTCAATACGGCCTGATGCTGGTGGCCGTGGGCGCCGGTGCGCCCCTGGCGGCGCTGCTGCACCTGATCGCCCACGCGGCCATCAAGAGTTCACTGTTTCTCGGCGCAGGCGTGTTTCAGCGCAGTCGTGGCTCCACCCACCTGGCGGACCTGCGCGGTGCCGGGCGTGATCGACCCCGCATCTTCGCCGGTTTCACCCTGGCCGCACTGGCACTGGCAGGGATTCCGCCATTGAGCGGTTTCTTCTCCAAGGATGCCGTTATCGCCGCGGCCCTGGCATCGAGGCATGCCGATCTGCTCGGTACACTCGCCCTGGCCGGCACCCTGTTGACTGGCGCTTACATGGCGCGGGCACTGCGTATCCTGTGGCACGGCACGCGTCACCAGCGGCAGGTGGCAGGGCTGGTCTGGATGGGTGCCGGGTTTGGCGGTCTGGTCGCTCTGGCCGTCGGCCTGGGTCTTGCCTTTCCCGCTATCGAGGGGCTACTGGCACATCGCCTCGCCGAAAACACCGCGGCACAGGTTGCGGGACTGGGGGCAGCGTTGAGCGGTCTGGTGCTGGGCGGATTCATCAGCGGGCCACGCCTGCTAGGGCCTTTGCGAGGCTGGGCGCAACACGGTTTCGCCATTGCGGGGGGCATGGATACCTGGGTCGTGCGACCGGCCCTGGCCCTAGCGCAGGCCTGTGAGCGACTCGACCGTCGGCTCTACTCGCTGGTGCTCGCCACCGGGCGACTCGGTTTGGCCCTGGGTCGGGCCGTGCGACTAAGCGATGACCGGGGCATCGATGGGCTGATTCGCGCACTGGTGCGTGGCAGTCTGGCCTTGGGCGCGCGGGCACGGGCATTGCAAAGCGGTCTGATCCACCGCGAACTGGCCCTGAGTGTGGTGGGCACGGCGCTTATCCTCGCGAGCCTGATGGTGGCGGGATGGCTGGGCGGTCTGCTGACCTTATGATGATCATATCACCTGTCTGAGGAGGAAAATCCAGCGTGTTCCCCATTGTATCGACAACCCTGTTTCTGCCGCTGCTGGGGGCGCTTGCGGTCATGGCCCTGCGCCGGGCACCGGCCCGTGTCGTGCACGGCATCGGTATCCTCACCAGCGCCCTGGTATTGGTGGGTGCGGTGTGGATGTGGTCGCGGGGCGTCCACCTGGGGGGGTTCTCCCAAGTGGAGCAGATCAACTGGATGCCAACCATCGGTGCCAGTTATCGGGTGGGTGTGGACGGCATCAGCCTGTCCCTGGTGTTGTTGAGTGCGCTCCTGTTCCTGCTGACGTTCATCTTCTCGGCCAAGGTGCGGGAGCGCTCCCACGCCTACGTGGTCTTGATGTTGCTGCTGGAAACGGCCGCGATCGGTACCTTCGTGGCGCTGGATGCCCTGCTATTCTATGTCTTTTTTGAGGTATCACTGGTCGCCATGTACTTCATGATCGCCGGGTGGGGTCATGAGGACCGACAGCGTGCGGCGCTGATGTTCTTCCTCTATACCCTGCTGGGCAGTCTGCCATTGCTGCTCGCCATCCTGGGCCTCTACCTCGGCAGCGCCCCGCATACCTTCGACATGCGCGTGTGGATCGCCCACCCACCATTGAGTGGCACGGCGGCCATGCTGGCACTGGTGGCAATGCTGTTTACCTTTGCCGTGAAGACCCCGGTCTTCCCCTTCCATACCTGGTTACCGGCGGCCCACGTTCAGGCCCCCGCCGCCGGTAGCGTGATCCTCGCCGGTGTCATGCTCAAATTTGGCGTCTACGGGCTGATACGCTTTGCCCTGCAGATGACCCCTGATGCCTTTCGCCAAGCCGGTGTGGTGATCCTGATCTTCGGTGTGTTCAGCGCATTATACGGTGCCTTCGCCGCACTGGCGCAGCACGACCTCAAGCGTCTGATCGCCTATACCTCGGTCAATCACATGGGCTACGTCGTTATCGGCGTCGCCATTGCCGCACTGGCCTCCACCCCCGGTGTGCGCGCTCTGGCGCTGGACGGTGCCGTGTTGCAAATGGTCAGCCACGGTCTGGTCACCGGTGCGTTGTTCTTCCTGGTCGGTATGTTGGAGGACCGTGCCCATACGCGCGACATGGCGCGCTTCGGTGGTCTGCTCAAGATCGTGCCGCTGCTGGGTTGGTCCTTTGTATTGGCTGCCTTCGCCTCACTGGGCCTGCCGGGGCTGGCGCATTTTCCGGCCGAATTCCAGATATTTCTGGCCACCCTGCGCGTAGAACCAGTCGCCATCGTGGCGATTCTCGGTATCGTGGTCACCGCCGGGTTGTATCTGCGGGCCATCGGTCAGGTCTTTCTCGGTGAACCCGGTGAGACCTGGACCGGTATGGCCGATCTGAGCCTGCGCGAACGCCTGACCCTGTTACCCTTGCTGGTGCTGATCATTGCCCTGGGGGTGGCGCCGTTCTGGATGCTGGATGTGATCCACCAGACCACAAGCACATTGCATTTCTGATCCGGCGTGTTCGCAGTGGACATTCTAATCTGGCGCCCGTATCGCGCCGGCCGAGGAGTAGCGTGACGGTATGACACAGATGGCGCATGACCTGGCGCTCCTAGAGCCCGAAATAGCGGTGTTGTTGACCGGCGCTGGCACTCTGGTGTGCGAAATGTTGCGTCGACCTCGCGCAGCGATGGTGAGCGCACTCGTGGGCCTGATGCTCGCCACTGCCCTGAGCCTGCCCCTACTGGGGATGGATACCACGGTGTTCAGTGCGACCTTTCGTATCGATACCCTGAGTGTCTGGGCCAAGCTGATCCTACTGCCAGCCACGGCGCTGTGCGTGCTGCTGGTGCGGGCCGAACTCGGTGGCAGTGATCGGGAAGGCACGGTCTATAGCCTGCTTTGCTTTACCACATTCGGTGCCCTGGTACTGGCGGGCAGCGGTGACACCCTGTTTCTGGTGCTCGGCGTGCTGTTGTCCGGACTGGGGGCCTTTGCACTGGTGGCCTATCCGCGCAACGATGCCGCGACCGAGGCGGCGATGAAATTTTTTGTGTTTGCCTCCGTCACCGGGGCCATCATGATCTTCGGGCTCACGTACTGGTACGGGGCGACCGGCTCAACGCTGATCGGCGATCTGGGGCGCCTGGACAAGACCCCCTACGCCGCAGCGCTGGGCCTCGTCGCTGTGCTCGTCGGTCTGGGTTATAAGGCCTCGCTGGTGCCGTTCCATTTCTGGGCACCGGATGCCTACGAAGGTGCCCCTGTTGCGGTGGCGGCCTATCTGTCAGTCGTGCCGAAAATCGGTGCCCTGTTTGCCCTGGCACAAGTGGTGGGCGATCTGCCGGACCATAGTGGCTGGCAGGGCATGCTGGCTGGTGTGGCTGTGCTGACAATGACGCTGGGATACCTGGCCGCGCTGGTGCAAGACAATGTGATCCGTCTACTGGCCTATTCCTCGATCGCCCAGGCCGGTTACTTCCTGCTGGGTATCATCGCACTGGGTGCCAGTCCACTCGCGCTGCCGTCCCTCATCGTGTTTGCCGCCGCCTACGCGGCCATGAACCTGGGGGCATTCGCCATTACCCAGGGCACGGGCCGGACACTCAAGGCGTTCTCCGGCCTCGGTCGTGGCCAGGTGTTTGCCGGTGTGGCCATGGCGGTATTTCTGCTGTCATTGACCGGAATACCACCACTGGCGGGTTTTACCGGCAAATTCCTGCTGTTCGGTGCCGCCATCGACGCACACTTTACCTGGTTGGCTGTTATCGCCATCATCAACAGCGTATTGTCGCTGGCGGTCTATCTGCGCATCATGGTACCCATGTACCAGACACGCGATGAGGCAGCGGTGCCCATGGCGATGCCTTCGGTGTGGATCACCACTGTCTGGATATTGGCCTTCATCACCACGCTGGGTATCGGCCTGGCAGCGCAATCATTGCTCGTACGACTGATCTGAGCATCCGGTGGACACCCCCCTCGTTGCATGCCGTACTACTCCCTGTGACGCATGCAGAGCATGCGCCTGACCTAGTATTGTCCGGATCGAATTTCTCGGTACTGGCGTACATTGCAAAGTAGCAGAATAGGCGGGTGGCCGTGGTTCACAGGCCACTTCCCCAGTCAGAGAATCTGGCTATGGCGCGGATTGCGTAGACTGCTTCAGGAGGCAAGGTGACCCAACAAGCGATTGAATGGAAAAAAGGTATCTGCGGCGTTTGTCCCGCAGGCTGCTGGATCGAGGCCGGAATGCAGGAAAACAAAATGGTGGCTATTCGCGCCGACACCACCCATCAACTGGGTATGCTCTGCCGGCGGGGACGCCACGCCCCGGAAATCATTTACTCCGAACACCGGTTGAAATATCCCATGAAACGCGTGGGACCAAAAGGTCACCATGAGTTTGAACGGATCAGTTGGGATGAGGCTTACGAGAGCATAACCAGAAAACTAAATACCATCAAAAAAAAATCCGGCCCGCAGGCCGTTTCTATCTATACCGGTCGGGGCGCCTTTGAACTCTCCTTATGTAACATGTATCAACCGAAAGGGATTGCCGTCTCTTCGGCATCCAGTGTCCTCTTCCCTTTTGGTTCCCCCAATACCATGGGCGTTGGTGCCCTGTGTTATGTCTCCTTCGCGATGATCGCCCCTGATGTCACGCTGGGGCGCATGCTCATCAATATGTATACCGACATGGAAAATGCGGAGCTACTTATTGTCTGGGGAGCGAATCCGGCCACGGACTCGCCCCCTTTGGACATGCATCGTCTCGAAACAGCAGCCAAAAGAGGCTGCGACATTATCGTCATCGATCCGCGCCATACAGAAACAGCAAAACGCACCCAGGCCGAGTGGGTTCCCCTTCGTCCCGGTACCGATGGCGCTCTGGCTTTGTCCATGATTGAAGTGCTGATCGATGAAGAACTGTACGATGAAAAATTTGTCGATCAATGGACGCTCGGTTTTGATGAATTGGTCACCTACACCCAGCATTTTCGCCCGGAAGTCGCGGAGAAGATTACCGGCGTTTCAGCCGATAAAATTCGCGACCTGGCCAGGCGCATTGCGAGAGCCACGGGTGGTGCACCCATCATGTATACCGGTTTGGAGTATTCCAACAGCGGCATTCAGGCTATTCGTGCCGTATTAACCCTGTTTGCCATCAGCGGCCATTTGGACACGCCGGGTGGGATCGGTCTGGCCATGCGCGACCAGCACTTTCCCATCAACCATAGCGGCAATCAGGAAAATCCCGATCTGCAACAGGCCGTGGCCCGCGACAAATTTCCGCTTTACAGCGACTATCGTGGAGAATCCCATGCCTCTGGCCTGGTAGATGCCGTACTCCATGGTGATCCATACCCTATTCACGCCCTGATCATCCACGGCGCTTCCCTGCTGACATCCTGGCCGCAAACCGCCCTCTGGCGCGAGACCCTCTCCAGGCTTGATTTTGTCGTCACCATCGACCGCCAGCTCACCGCCGATGCAGCCTATGCCGATATCGTACTACCGGCCACCACCCTCTTTGAGATAAATTCTTACATGGTCTATGGCCCCATTTTCCGCTTGCGTGACAGGCTGGTTGAACCCGTCGGTGAGGCGCGCAACGATTATCTGATTATGGCGGAACTGGCCAAACGACTGGGTTACGGTCATCTTTACCCGCAAAGTGAAGAAGAAGCGATCCGCGTCGCACTGAAAGATTCCGGCTATAGTCTTGAGGATATCCAGCGTAACGGCGGTTGGGTCAAGTTGCCCACGTCGATGATGGAATACAAAAAGTATGAAAAAGGGAAATTACGCGCGGATGGTAACCCTGGCTTTGAGACATCCAGCGGAAAATTTGAAATCTGGTCAACCAAGCTGGAGGAGTATGGCTACGAGCCATTGCCCAAATACACCGAGCCCGTGGAAGGCCCGCAAGCCGCTGCAGAACTCAGTCGGCATTTTCCGCTGGTTTTTAACTCTGGCGCGCGTCCTGACACCGATTTTCGCTCGCAGCATCATGGAATAAAGGGTTTGAATAAGGATAACCCCGAGCCCACGGTGGAAATCAATCGGGAAGACGCCCGGATCAGGGGTATTGATCAGGGTGATTTAGTGGAGGTGCGCACCCTCAGGGGTGCGGTGCCTTTCCGCGCAAGGATCAGCACCGATATCGTTCGTGGCGCCATCGAAGCCAACATGGGGGGCGGTACCCCGGTGGGGCCGGAGGCCTGGCAAGAATGGAATGTCAATGCGCTGACCGATCTATCCAACTATGATGAGATTTCTGGATTTCCGGTCTACAAGGCCTTGCTGTGTGACGTGCTCAAGGTGCAAGCGGGTAGCACCGAGGTGAAGTCGCGCTTGCGCCGGGTGGACAATGCATGTGGCGCAAGATTGGCCGTCAACGGCAACGGGAAGAAAAAACCCAGGCGCCGCATCTATCTGGATAATAACGCGACCACCGCCATCGCAAAAGGGGTCAGAGAGGCAATGCTACCCTACCTTGGCGCACTGTATGGCAATCCCTCCAGCATACACACCACGGGGCGCGATGCGCGTGAGGCCATAGAAAAGAGCCGGCGCAAACTGGCCCGTCTGATTGGCACTAAACCTAAACGCATCGTGTTTACCGGTGGTGGTAGCGAGGCCGACAACTTGGCGTTAAAAGGTGTCGCTTTCGCCGGAAAATCCACAAGACGCCATATCATCACGAGCCGAATCGAACACCCGGCCATCTTGCAAACTACGGCCTTTCTTGAGCGTCAAGGATTCACCATCACTTATCTGGATGTAGATAGGAATGGTTTCATCCACCCCGATCAATTGGAGGAAGCCTTGACGGAGGCAACGTGCCTGGTTTCGATCATGATGGCCAATAATGAAGTCGGTACCCTGCAATCGATCGGGGAACTGGTACAGATAGCCCATGCTCACGGTGCGCTGTTCCATACCGACGCAGTACAGGCCGCAGGGAAAATTCCTATTGATGTGGAACAACTGGATGTCGATCTACTGAGCCTTTCCGGTCATAAATTTCATGGTCCCAAAGGCGTCGGAATACTCTATGTGCGCAAGGGAGTGAAACTGGAAGCACTCATCCACGGTGGGCAGCAGGAATCCGGTCTGCGTGCCGGCACAGAAAATGTCCCGGCCATTGTCGGCATGGGAAAGGCATCCGAGTTGGCCCTGGAAGGCTTGCAAAAAAGCCAGACTATGGCCCGGCTGCGCGATCGGCTCCAAGCAGGCATCCAGAAACTGGTTCCCGCAGCCCAATTGAACGGCCATCCCTCCCGGCGCCTGCCCAATACACTCAATATGACCCTGCCCGGCTTGCGCGGTGAATCACTCGTGGTCGCCCTGGATCAGCATGGCATCGCCTTTTCATCGGGTTCGGCGTGTAAGTCAGGTTCCCCTAAGCCCACCCATGTGTTGATGGCGATGGGCCGCACAGAGGAAGAAGCCCACTGTGCCGTTCGATTCTCATTGGATACCACCACTACGGGGAAAGATATAGAGGACACCCTCGCAGAATTGAAAAATGTGCTGCTTGAGATAGAAAATACAGTACGTTTTTTGCCCTGCAAATAGATGAGGGGCATTTATCTTTCAAGAGCAATCGCCCTAAGAACCCGGCGGCGCATGAGACGGTAGAGACAATATCCATCTGGCGATTGCACGCGCCTGTGCGGGTGGCACATTGAGATCGGGCATGATGCCACCCCAGGGACCATTACCGCCATGCTCAATGAAAGCGCCCACGCGGGCCACCGCGTCCGGATGATTCTTGAAGCGCCAGGCCACCCATGAAAAGGCGGGGCCCACCTTGCGCTGACTGACGCTATGGCACGCCATACAACCATATTGACCCACGCCAGCCGGTGCCAGCGCGGGGGGCGGTGATGCCGCGCCGCCCATCATCCCGCCACCCATCATGCCCTGAGCCTGGGCACTCACTAGACCACCTGCCCCGAATAAAACAATCACCATACCGGCTTGAATCCAGCCCCAGCGGTTTTTAAACGTCTGTTTTGTGCTCATGATTCCTCCGTGCCCGGACAGATCGGACATTGCGCCATCGGTTCATCGCTGATTGGCCCTGTGTAACGGCATAATTCTTAACTATAATCTCTTCAGAACTCACTGATGAGGGCCGGCGAGACTGTCGCGGAACAGATAAACCCTGCAGTGCGTCCAGAGTCAAGAGATGAGCCCTTCCGGCCCAAATGCAAAACCCTGGACCCCGTTTAGGGTTGATCAAGATCAATATACTATTAATTCAGCACATTACCATTTGGTTACACACCGAAACCAAGGTCGCCGCTAAGGGTGGCCATGTCTCTACATTGCAGGGGAGAGTACGCACATGTACGCACTACGACAACCGATCAAATATACGGCAGGCCTCCTGGCGGGTAGCGCATTGCTGGTATTGAGTATGAATGCCAACGCAGTGCCCAGCTTCGCCCGCCAAACCGGCCTGGCCTGCTCTGTGTGCCACACCGTATTCCCGCAACTGACGGCGTTTGGCAGGATGTTCAAATTAAACGCCTACACGATGACGGGTATCAAACAGGTCGCAGCAACGAGTACCCCCGCTGCAGCCGGCCTGCACATCGACGAGATCCCGCCCCTTTCAGTCATGCTACAGGTCGGAGCAACACTGCCGTCAAAGGCCGCGCCTGGCTCAACGAAAGGGGACATACAATTCCCTGAGAAACTCAGTCTCTATTATGCGGGCGAGATCAATCCACGTATGGGTGCATTTATCCAGGTCACAATGGATGACCCTACATCGAGTTTCGGTTTTGATATGGCGGACATCCGCCACACCTTCAAACCAACGACGCTGGGCGGAAACAGCCTTATCACGGGCATCAGCCTGAACAACGGCCCGGGCATGGCCGATCTGTGGAACACCACTCCGGCCTGGACGTACCCGTATCTGTCATCGAATACGACGCTCACACCTGCGGCCGATCCCGCCATCAATATGATGGTGATGATGAGTGGGGTGGCGGGGCTCAGCGCCTACGGACTGTACGACAACCACTGGTATGCGAATCTCGGGGCCTATCATGCCACCTCGACGAGTACTGGCGGCGGTTCCATCGCCAATCTCGCCCCCTATTGGCGTTTTGCATGGCAAGGGACGGTGGGTGCGGATGGCTACCTGGAAGTGGGCACCTACGGCATCGTAGCCAAGGTACGTCGGGGATGGATGAAGATGGGCACGATCGGCATGACAGACCGGTATGCCGACACGGCCTTCGGCGCCCAGTATGAAAAACCATTGGGTGACAATGAGCTCGATCTGCATGCCATCTATATCCATGAGAAGCAGACGCTGGATTCGACCCACGCAGCGGGCAAAGCCAGCAACAGGGACAATACGCTGAAGCAGCTCAGAATGGATGCGGCCTACATCGTGGGTGGCCACTACCAGTACACCCTGGGCTATTTCAAGACGACAGGCACCACTGACGTGTTGCGCTATAAAACAAGTCTGACGGGCAGCCCTGACAGCAGCGGCTGGATCGCCGAGATGGATTATCTGCCCTGGCAGAATACAAAATTCTCGTTGCAATACACCGGATATTCCAAGTTTGATGGAGGCAGCAATTATCTCCAGAATAGCGTCCAACGCAGCGCCTCGGACAATAACAGTCTGCTGGTGAATGCCTGGTTCATGTGGTAGACCGACACCCGGCTACCACGGTTGCCTCGACGTAAGAGGCGTGTCCGAGTGGATAGGGAAAGGGCCCGGGGCGTAATGCTTCGGGCCTTTTTTTGCGTGGAGAGTCCCGATACCACCGGGTGGTATCGGCGTAGGGCCTGGATCGAAAAGTGTCTACCCGATTCATCGGGAATGTAACGTGTGGTTCCCGTCGCCTACAAACTCAACAAAGACGCGACGCTGATCATCAGGGGACATTTATCTATTGAGCAGCGCCATGCGTACCCCGATCTATTCGCCAGGAGAAGTACCAGACCCGGGGGCATGGAGCGTAATTCGCTTACGGAACACGGTGAAAGAAGGTGCGACATTCATCGCCAGCTTGTCTTTGCGACGATGCGCCAATGGCAGCAAATGATAGCGCACCACGGCCTCTACCGCGACGACGGCGGGTTTCGCCTGCAACCGTGCCTTAATGACAAAATGTTGCGGGACCATCGGTCGCAGGCGGGTGTCCCGAAACTGAATAACGAACGGTCGCCACATGATAAACCGCGTCAACGCGTAATGTTCGTGTTCCAGCGTGCGCCCACCCGCGCCAAGCAGGCGCAGATCGACACTAATAAACCGGTCTGGCACCCCGGTCGGCACATAGTGTGCGGCACCAGTATTGGTCACTGTCAAAACATAGGCCACATTGCCGTGGTGTGGTTTTTCAGCGCGAAAATGGATGCTCAACGCCTGGCGCACCATCTGCGGATCGTGCCCACCGCGCCAGAGGTGGCGGCGCCCCAGCCGAGAGGGATAACCGGTCATCAGCGGCCGTTGCACCCGTGGCATGTGGCATGCCACACAGTTCGCAGACGCGATTCCAGGCGGTACCGGCTGTCTCAGGTAACCATCCACCGATCTGCCCGGAGTGGGGGGGCCGACCTTCGACACCCAGGCCCGCGCGCCAATTCGGGGGATCGGCAGCGGGAACTTCAGTAGCGTCCGCAGTGAACACGCCTTTATTCCGGGTCCGGTCCCCTCTTTTCGGGTCAGTCCAATTTCAGCCACCGTGCCACATGGCGGTATCTTGAGAAAGACACCCCGACTTTTATCGGGCGCAATATGGCAACGCACGCAGGCCTCATTAACGTTTTTCCACTGTTCTATCGGGTGCGGCGCATCACGCAGTGCCATTTGTGAAAAGGGGCCATAGATAACCCCATGACGGACATGGCAGGCGGCACAGGTCACCCCCTGGCGCTGCAATTTGGGACTAAAATCGGGGTTAGGAGTGAGGATCGGATCAAACTTGTCACCATCATGGAAACCCAATACCTTGAATTTCTGTTGCCGATCGAGTGGCGTGTGACAGTTCAAGCAGATTTGTTCATTGCCCTCGAGACGTCGATCCACACGAAAATAAGGATCAGTCCAGGCGCGACTATGCATGCTGGTCTTCCATTCATGGTAGATCGCACGATGGCAGGCACCGCAAGTGGTTGCACTAAGATTGCGCAGAGGCGAAGGGATGTCCTTGGTGACCAGGGGGTACTCGAAATGTTTGGCGACGGTAAAAACATGCAGTGGCCGTACCATGCGCCAGGCGAAGAACAACACCACGGCCAATCCCAGTACGCTGACGATTATGATCTTTGTTTTCGCCCGCATATCACTCACTTCACTCGATGGGCGAACATCAAGCAGGATGCTCGCCTGGCCAGGCTGTCGATTGTAGCAGAGTGTACCGGTATCAACCCCACTTCAGTCGCTCGTCAACAGCGCACGCACTGTCGCTCCGGGGTCCCTCAGGGTGGGGTCCGGGTCATCGATGCACAAACACGACGACGAAGCCGCCAATCCCAGAGTGCAGCAAGACACAACAAGACGAAACCCGCAAGTTCGCTCGAACGGGCATACTGTACATACATGGCGTAAGCGAGGATAACGACCCCAAGGCCGCCAATCAGAATCGGCCATGGGCGCCGGTGTCGAACCACACCGAGGCCAAGGCCAGCAACGGCGAGGACCGCGAAGGCGACGATCGCCCCGGCCCAGAGCGCTTCATTAACAACGATGGCAATGCCGAGGACGCCGAGGAGAGCGATGACCACCAAGGTACCGTAGCAGGCAACCAACGAAAGGACCGTGGCGGCACTGGCAAGCCAGGCGAATCTCGATTTTTTGGTCGACACTATCTCTTTCCCCGCTCCAGTTGTACTGCACTTACGCCACCGCGACACCACTCGCAGCGACGCTGATTCGATGAAGGACACTCTTGGCGGCGCTCTCAGTCAGCGGTGCCCTCCACCTCAGCGCTCAGCGTGGAGACGCGGAGTCCGGGCGCCACATCTCCACACGGTTCTCGATCAGATTGGTGGTATAGACGGTGCCGTTGGGAGCCACCGTCACAGCGGTCTCCGTATAACCCGGACCACGGTGCGAGGTGCCAAATGTTGTCAAAAATTTACCCTGTGGAGTGAATTTCTGGATGCGATCATTTTCCTGATCGGCCACGAAAACATTGCCGTGCGGACCCACCGCAACACCGGTCGGGGTGCGAAACCAGCCATTGAACGTGCCGCGCACGTTCGCCGCGAAGGGACCGCCCCACTTGCGCAGGAAACGACCGTCGGGACCGAACACCTGAATCCGATCATTGTAGCCATCGGCAACATAGAGCGTGCCGTTTGGTGCCACCGCGACATCGATGGGGTAGTTAAACCACCCTGCCTCGACATAGCCCTTCTTGCCCGTATGGCCCCACTGGCGAATGAAGCGCCCCTTGGGACTGAGCTTCTGCACCCGCTGATTGTAAAACCCGGCCACATACACATCACCCTTCGGACCCACTGCGACCCCGGCAGGTGAATTGAACCGACCCGGTATCGCTGCGGCCTTGCCCGGCGTGCCCAGTGTACGCTCCAGGGTACCGTTGGCACCGAATATAAGCACAGCGTCATTCCAGTAGTCGGCCGCGTAGACCTTCCCATCGCGCGCCGCGATGTTCATGGGCCGGCCCTGATCCGGTACTGCAATCTGCCTTATGTAGCGCCCGTTCGCGTCGAAGACCTGGATCCGATGGTTCAGGGAATCGGCCACGTACACGCGAGCGCCACTGTAGGCGATGCCGATGGGGTTGCGAAACTGTCCCGGCGCCGTGCCCTTTCCTCCCCAGCTCTTCACCAGATGGTAGCCTGGCCCCACCGATGCGGGAAACCATGCCAGTTTGATCGCTATGCCCAGGACAACGAGTATCCCGGCAACGATCCAACTGACACGTCGTGCGCGACTCACGAGTGCCCCCGGCCGGGGCGTTGCACTACCTTGCGCAGTGCGAAACCCGCATCATAGACGAACTGCTTGAGCTGCGTATCGCTAAAGCGCGTCCCCGGGCGTACGTGCACTATCGCCACCCCCTTCACAATATTGATATCGGTCTTGATCACGCCACTCTGATGGGCGAACTGCTTCTCCAGACCATAGGCACAGTAGGGGCAGGCGAGACCGTTGACCTGCAAGACGTAGGTATTCTTCGGATACGCCTTCGTACCCTTGGCATGCGCCGGAGCGGACAACACCAGCGCAGCGGCCAGCAGAAACATTGGCAACAGGGGTAGCCACAATTTGAAACGCAACATGGTTTATCTCCTTATCAATATACGGGGGGGGTCGCGTAGCGCAACCGCTCAATAGTGCATCTCTATCTCAAACCGGAAGCGAAAGTCGGTGGCAGGCTGATGCCCATTCAGGTGGCTGTAGATGGGGATCTGGATGCCGGGACGCAGGTTGACGTGGCCGTAGGTCCAGATTATGCCCGGAGAGACAAACAGCTCTGTTCCACCGGTGTTCTGTTGGTCGACACCGTTTAGCCGATTGCGCTGCGTAATCTCTGCATTCAGTCCGACGACGAACACGGTATCGGGCATGGTGTAGACCGGTATGCCGGGTCGCCAGCCACCCACCAAGTTCAGGAACAACCGATTGCCTCGGCGCAACCCGCCCGTACCGCGAGTATTTATCCGATAGCCCACACTCGCCCAGCGGTACCACTTGATACTCTCGTACCCATAGGCGAGTGCCGCCAAGTAATCCGTCGAGCCGGTGCCCACCTGGGCGGAGCCGGTATCAAAGGACACCTGCCCCAGTGCGGTGAGCGAGCGCAGTGTGCCCGGGCCGGCCTGGCGCCAGAACCGGTATTTGGTTTTGAGTCCGAAGTCCCCGGTACCGCTGACGTTGTCACTGCCGCCGGTCTCGTAGGGCAAATCCATACCCACAGTCCAGTTGCTGTTCACCCCGTACTTGAACTCGCTGGTATACTCGTTGGTCGCCACCCCCCCCACCTCGGTACGCTGATAGCCCAGATGATATTCTGTGGCCCCCTTGAATTCCGTGTGGGGAGAGAAGGAGAAAATGGGCCCATGCGCCAACGCCGACAGCGGGGTGGCGGCCAGGCCCATGGCGAGTACAGCCCAATACCATTGGCGTGCACGGGGAGTGGGAATACGAACATCCATCATCGGTCTCCTGTTGGTTCGTGTTGGTGCGTGCCACTACCCTCCCCTCACACAGACAGGCGATAGGGCAGTCGTTGTGGACAAAACGTAGACCTGGAGCTGACTCTAGAGTCAAGCGTTTATTTCGTCGTACTCCTTTCCCCGCGATAAACCCGGCAAGACCCCCAGCGGGGCCACGACGGACCTGGAGCGGGCACCCGGCCTCGCCACGCTGTGCGCGCTGGGATTGCTCACCACATTTGACGCTCGCCGTTATCCACCGAGGTCGTGTTTTTTCTGCTCGAATTCCTCGCGCTCGACATCACCGCGCGCATAACGCGCCTCCAGGATCTGCAATGGGGTCTGCCCCCGTGGCGGGCGACCTGCTCCCGCCCCCCCGATAAGCCATTTCGCAATAGCAATAATGCCCAAGATAACCAGTCCCCAGAACAACAGCATGAAGATCCATCCGAACCACATTCCCCCACTGCCAAACTCCATCATGTTACCCATCATAGTGCCGCTCATGTTGCCCATCATCATGTCACCCTCATGTCCAGCCGATAGCGTGCCACATCCTCGACACACTGGCACCCACCACCTACAGACATCTCTTCATCTCAACCTTCCCACTGTCCAACAGCGTCCTCGCCGGCTTTCCTGACACACCCTCGCACCCATTCCAGCGGCGCCGCTGGTTACGCGCTATTTCATCACCCACCGTATCCCCTCTCATCTCGGTATTCCTGTCGCTTGAAGCTTAAAGGAGGCAGCGACACATCACGCTCGACCTGCACGCTCAGTATCATGACTCAGAGTAAGCTCTTGATCAGAATGTTCGTGGCCACCAGCACCAAAAACAGGCCGAATGCCCGTTTCAACCCCGCTCCAGAGATCCGTCGCCCCAGTGAGGCACCGAAGAAACTGGCGACGACGGCAACGCCCGTAAAGGAAGCCATCAGCGCATAGTCGATAGGCACCGCACCCACGTAGCCGAGGAAACCGGCACTGGCTTGCACGGTGACAATACTGAGCGAGGTACCCACGGCACGGTTCATGGGCAGATCCAGGAGCAGTACCAACGCGGGGACGATCAGGAAACCACCCCCCACGCCGACCACCCCGGCGAGCAAGCCGACACCGATCCCGTACAGGGCGATGCGCCGGTAGGGAAAATTGCTGACGCCACCGCCCCCACACTCATCCACCGCCGCGGCACCCACCGAACGCGACACCGGCCTGGCACGTAACATGCGCCAGGCGGCGACATACATCACGAGGGCGAACAGCGTGAGTTGCAGCGTGGCCGGCACAATGACGCCCAGGCGTGCGCCGAGGAAAGTGCCAAGCGCCCCTAACAACCCAAAGGTCGCGGTGATGCGTAGATTGACGTTACCCCGTCGCCATTCACGCAGCGCCGACACCCCGGCGGTAATGGCTACAATACCGAGGCTCATCGCAATGGCAGATTTGGGTTCCACGTGCAGCAGGTACAGCAGGGCGGGAACGGTCACGATGGCCCCACCGCTGCCCATGAGACCCAGCAACAGGCCGGTGGCTATACCCGCAACAATCACATATTCCAACATCTTTTATCTCCGCTTCTCCCCGCCCGGCACAGGGTCATGTGAGTAATCCATACAGGACCGGGTGGTCCGCGCCAGTGCACAGGGCTGGAATCACTTATCTGAATATTATTCAATTGAATAATTGAATATAGAATAAATGCAAGCCCATACCCTGTCAACGGGGAAATGCCCAGGCATCAGACGCGGTCCAGAATCTCCTCCCCCCCGAGCAGCGATGGCGCCATAGTGTTACAGAATACCCAGCGTGCCACGCACGAGCGCCACCGGGCCCAGATCAGGGACCGGGTGCAGAGCCGTCCTGGCGCTAAAAGATGATCGGGCACTTGCGGGTACGCAGCCAAACACCGGGGATCGACAAGGAGACTTAGCGTCGTGTTGGCGAGGCGCCCGGTGCGGTATCTTCTATGGGATCGTTCAGGTCTTCGATGATGGGACAACCCTCTTGCGCACCGCGACAAAGATTGACCAGTAATGTCAGCTCGCTGTGCAGGGTTTTGAGTTCCTTCATGTGACGCTCGACCACTTCGAGTTTGCGGTGCGTCAATTCCCGCACCTCACTGCGGGCATGCTGCGGGGCTTCGCGCATCTCCAGCAGCCGTGCAATCTCGTCGAGGGAAAAATTCATCGCCTTGGCGCGCAGGATAAAACGCAAGCGTGACAAATCGCGCTCATCATAGACACGCAGGCCCGATGACGTACGCGCTACGGGCCGTAACAGTTTTATCTTCTCGTAATAACGCAACGTATCGGCACTGAACCCCGTAAGACGGGTTACATCACCGATGCGATACTGATTGCGCTCAGTAGGGGATGAGATAAGAGTACTCATTGAGCAGATACTGCCCTGTTACGATCAAGGTGATCCCGACAATGACTTCAAGGCCCCGCCGGCAACGCCTGAACCCTGCCGTGAACGGGTCCAGCAACACCGTGATCATGCGGGCCATCGCCCTATCCACATCATGGCCTCTGTGCGGGTGCCCTAGTATCCATGCTCATCCGCCGCCAGACGCCGTTCGAGTTCGAGGCGCAGTTTTCGCACTGACGGCAGGTGGGTAAACGCAAGCGCACCGTTGATGGCGATGGCCGGCGTTGACAACACCCCAAGGCTCACCGTGTAGTCTAGCTCATCGAGGACGTTGACCTCACGCCAGTGCACCTGGCCACCGCCGATTTCATCGGCCAGTTTGCGTAACACCGCTTTGGCCCGGCCGCATTTCCCGCAGCCGGGTGAGGCAAACACTTCCACATTGATGCTCATATCCGCTTACCTGTATATCCGGTCCGGTTGCATCCAGTGCATAGCGTCTCCCTCTCGAATATATTCTGATAACCCCACCCTGATAAACCAAGTGCGTACCTTGATAGTCCGACAGTCTCCTGTCGAGGCGCCATTGGCAGCAGAAGAGCGCTGTCCACGATAAACACGATACCATCTGGAGTCGACTCCAGATCAAGTCTTTATCTTGATGCTACTTCGGTTCAAGCCGAAGTTCTTCCAGGATGTGCCTTATATATACGCAGATGCGAACTAATGACACATCATCAATACTTGTTTTTTTATGTTCATTTTGTTATTTTCGGAAATATGAAAATAGAGACAACCTCTCAATCCGGCTCCCTCGACGCCGATGTCTGCAAGATACGTTGCTTCCACCCGCTGGACGTTCAGCGAATACGCCAGCGCCTGCAAACCGATGAGCCCCAAGTGTCGGTTGCGGCAGCCTTGTTCAAGACGCTGGGCAGCACACGGCGCCTGAGCATCTTGCGTGCGCTGCACGACACGGAACTCTGTGTGTGCGATATCGCCCATGTACTGGGACTGAGCATGGCGGCCACCTCACAGCAGCTCAGGCAGTTACGTGCACAGGGCTGGATCACCCTGCGTAGCGACGGCAAAATGGTGTACTACCGGTTGAGCGAGGAGATGCCACTGCATGAGGTGGCGCAGGCGTTGGCGCTGTTGGGTGCGGACAGGGCCAGAGACGGCGATCAGGACATCGGGCGGTGATTGCGCCCGACTCAGTCACCACGTTCGCCGAACACCTCATGGAAAACACGTGGACGCTCTACCTGGAGGCCGCCCCGTGGATCATGGTCGGCCTGCTAAGCGCCGGGGTGATCCGGGCATGGGTGCCCCAGCAGCGATTGGCCCACTGGCTAGGCGGGAACGGACCCTGGCCGGTGACCAAGGCGGCATTGATTGGCGCACCCTTGCCGCTGTGTTCGTGCGGTGTGATACCGGTCGCATTGGGACTGCATCGCACTGGTGCATCGCGTGGTTCAACACTGGCATTTCTTATTGCAACGCCGGAGACCGGTGTCGACTCGGTGGCTGCATCTTACGCGCTCTTAGGTCCTTTTCTGACGCTGGTGAGACCCCTGGCGGCAATCTTGAGCGGCATTCTGACGGGCTTGATGGCAAGCTTGATACCACCTGCCGTGACACCCGCATCGACCGCACTCGACACAGATTCACCGTGCGGCACGGCCTGTGGTGGGCTCGAAGAGCGCACACGTTCCAGCCACCAGACCGCAGCGTGCAACACTGAGCGTGGTTGCGGTGGCGCTACGGCCATAGTCGAGACGCACAAGGGCATGCAGTGGTGGCCACGCACCTGGTCCGGTATTCGCTACGCCATCACCGAACTACTGGACGATTTCAGCCTTTGGCTGTTTATTGGCCTGGCGGTGGCCGGGATGACCATGACCCTGGTGCCACCCACAGCGCTTGCAGCCTGCGCAAGCGGCCTGTCGGCCATGCTCTTTATGCTGGTCGTGGGGATTCCGTTTTACGTCTGTGCCACCGAGTCGACACCAATTGCCACCGCGATGTTGCTCGCCGGTGTGTCGCCGGGGGCCGTATTGGTGTTCCTGCTTGCCGGACCCGCGACGAATCTGGGCACTGTCGGCGCATTACGCCAGGAGTTCGGCACGCGTTTTATGGTGATCTACGTCGTCGGCATCAGTCTCTGTGCCGTCGGATTCGGACTCCTGACCAACTACGCGGTGGCCTCTCTGGGCATCAACATCACCGCCCAATTGCACGCTGGTCAGGAACTTCTGCCAGAGTGGGTCAAATACGGCAGTGCGCTCACCCTCACCGTACTTGCCTTGCGCCCACTGCGAAAACGTGTGCTTGGATCGCCGGTCATGCCCGTTCGTATCGATAACGAAAAGACTTAGAACCCGCTACACGTTCACGCTGTTTTCAGCGTTTTCCTCCACCCGACACCGCACCTTGTTGTTGTCCTTGCCGGTGGCGTGCGCCGTCTCTCAACTAAAGGGGTGCTTCAGGACAATGGTCTCGCTACGCTCGGGACCGGTCGAGATGATATCCACCGGTGCACCGGTCAGTGCCTCTATGCGTTTGAGGTAGGCGTGGGCGTTGTCCGGCAAGCCCGCATAGTCCTTGACACCCATGGTCGATGTCTTCCAGCCCGGCATCTCTTCATAGACCGGCTCGCAACAGGCCACTGCATCCGCACCCACTGGCGGCGTGTCACGCATCTCACCCTCACAGCGATAACCCACGCACAACCGCAGGGTATCCAGTCCGTCGAGCACATCGAGCTTGGTGATACACAGCCCCGAGACGCTGTTTATCTGGATGGCACGGCGCAGGGCGACGGCATCAAACCAGCCACAACGCCGTGGCCGTCCAGTGGTGGTGCCAAATTCATGCCCGCGGCTGGCCAGATGTTCACCCATGGTATCGAACAGTTCGGTCGGGAATGGCCCGGCACCGACCCGGGTCGTGTATGCCTTGGTGATACCCAATACGTAATCGAGATTGCACGGACCGATACCACTGCCCGTTGCCGCGCCACCGGCCGTGGTATTCGAGGATGTCACGTAGGGATAGGTGCCATGATCGATATCGAGCAAGGCCCCCTGTGCACCTTCGAACAGCAGGCCATGGTCGTGCAGCTGGTGCTGATACAGCAACTCGGGCACGTCCCCCACCAGGGGACGCAACTGCTCCTCCATGGCCAGAGTCTCGTCGAGTACCGTCTGGAAGTCGACCGGATCAGCCTTGAAATAATGTTGCAGGACAAAGTTGTGATAATCGAGCACCTCACCCAGTCTGGAGGCAAAGCGCTCACGGTGAAACAGATCGCCCAGGCGCAATCCGCGGCGTGAGACCTTGTCCTCATAGGCTGGACCGATACCGCGCCCGGTCGTGCCAATGGCCGTCTTGCCACGGGCCTTCTCACGCGCCAGATCGAGCTGCACATGGTAGGGCAGAATCAACGGACAAGCCTCACTGATACGCAAACGCTCGCGCGCCGGCACCCCGCTTTGCTCCAGCATATCGATCTCTTTGAGCAGAGCTGCAGGCGATAACACCACGCCATTACCGATAAGACACTGCACCCCCTCGCGCAGGATCCCCGAGGGAATGAGATGCAAAACGGTTTTCCTGCCCTCGATCACCAGCGTATGCCCGGCATTGTGGCCACCCTGGAAACGCACCACTGCCTGCGCCCGGTCGGTGAGCAGGTCCACGACCTTGCCTTTGCCTTCATCACCCCACTGTGTGCCTATGACGACAACATTCTTACCCATGTCAGCCTTGTACCCTCGCAATCGCAAAAAGAAACTTGCGTGTCCGCACCCGGTTAATGCTCGGACCTCGGCGGCGCAGCAATCACATCCCAGTGCCCGGCGTTCAAAACCAGTACCCGGTCACACCCCATCTCTGCCACCCCGCCGGTCTGACCGGGCAGAGCATATATCACCCGTTCACCACCTGCCCGCAAGGTATACACGCGCGCGCGCAGGGCGGGGTCATCATCGACCGGCGCGAGGATACCACTGTCGCACTGCGGGAGCGGACTCAACGAGGCCAGCGTCTTGAGATCCGCGCTGAAACCAGTGGCCGGGCGTGCCCGACCAAATACCTGGCCGATATCATCATAACGACCACCCTGGGCAATGGCCTGGCCTTGACCCGGCACAAAGGCGGCAAACACCGCGCCGGTGTGATAGTGATAACCTCGAAGCTCGGCAAGGTCGAAATGCAGACTCAGACCGGGAACACGGCGCTGTATGCCTTCGGCAATCTGTATCAGGTTGTCGAGCGCCGCCTGAACCGGTGGCGCCGCTTCGACGAGTACACGCCGCGCTGTCGTCAATACCTCGGAGCCGCCATTGAGGTCCATCAGGGCGCGCAGCATCTGCTCCGCGGTGCTATCACCCTGCAACAAGGCCTCAATCTCGGGCCGGGCCTTGCGCTGCAGGGCATCGAACAATTCGGCTTCGGCCTGCCCGTCAATGGCGGCCTGAGCGGCGAGACCACGAAAAATACCGACATGGCCGAGGTCGATATAGGGGGCCTTGATACCGGTGACGGCCAGGGTCTCGACCATCAGTTGCAGAACCTCGATATCACTGTCCACACCCGCATGACCATAGAGCTCGAGGCCAACCTGCAGCGGGCTGCGCGAGCCGGCAAAGCCATCAGAGCGGGTATGCAGCACGGTGCCGATATAACACAAGCGCGTCGGTGTCTGGCGCTTGAGCTGGTGCGCATCGATGCGTGCCACCTGGGGGGTGATGTCCGCACGCACACCCATCAGTTTGCCGCTGAGCTGATCGGTGAGTTTGAAGGTTTGCAGATCGAGATCATTGCCGGTACCGGTCAGCAACGAATCCAGGTATTCGATAAAGGGTGGGATGACCAGTTCGTAACCCCAACCGGCATACGCATCGAGTAACCTGCGGCGTAGCGACTCGAGATATTGCGCCTGCGGCGGGAGGATTTCCTCAATGCCCTCGGGCAGGAGCCAGCGATTTTTATTTACCATACCCATTCACTGTCTCAAAACCAATTAAAGCCGGGCGTCCGGACAACCAGACCCCGGCCCAGAACAGGTGCCGTATTGATACCCGGTGCGATCATAACCTACTTCACAAGGTGTTGCGGGAAAAAGCGTTCGCCGACACCCCCGGTGGCCCGGGATCACACCGGGTCAATGGACCAGGTAAATCAGCACTGCCCCGAGGGCCATGCTGATGATTCCCCAGACGCGCAGCGGCTGCTCATCGACCGCCAGCAGCACTTGCAGCGCCTGGTGGAATCCGCGCGGATTGAATGCGGGGAGGATACCTTCTATAACCAGCAACAGACCAAACGCGATCACCCATTCCTGCCACATGGGTGCGTGTCACTCCCTGCCACAGGGCGACGGCAACAATAAAGACCTCATGCCCAAGACCTAGCGACGCTTGCCGTCGGCGTTCGAGAAATATTTGAAGAACTGCGAGTCAGGCTGTAGTACCAGCACGTCGGAGGACTTGTTGAACGTCTGGCGATACGCCTCCAGGCTGCGATAGAAGGCATAGAACTCGGGGTTCTTGCGATACTCACGGGCATAGATATTGGCTGCACGGGCATCACCCGTACCGCGGATCTCCTGAGCCTGCTTGTAGGCCTCGGCCAGTAGTACGGTCTTCTGCCGGTTGGCCTCGGCACGAATCTTCTCGGCCTCCTCCTCACCGGTAGCACGCAACTCATTGGCCACACGCTTGCGCTCAGCCGACATACGCAGATAAACGAAGCGGCGTACCTCTTTGGGCAACTCGATGCGCTTGATACGCACATCCACCACCTTGATACCGAATTCCTTCGCCTGCACATTCGCCTGCTGGGTGATATTGGCCATGATCTCGCTGCGCTCACCCGAGACCACTTCCTGGATGGTGCGGTTGCTGAACTCGTTCTTCAAGCCATTGTTGATGATATTGAACAGGCGTTCGCGCGCCACCCGCTCGCTGCCACCAGACATGCGCTTGTAGAAGTTCTCGACATTGGAGATACGCCATTTGACGAAGAAATCGACAATGACGTTTTTCTTCTCCTTGGTCAGATATTCCGTAGGTTGGGTATCCAGCGTCAGGATGCGGCCATCATACTTGCGAATATTGTTGATGAAGGGCAGCTTGAAATGTAGTCCCGGCTTGAAATTGGTCTGCACGATCTGCCCCAGACGGAACTTGAGCGCCAACTGCCATTGATCGACAACAAACAATGACCCATAGGCCACCAGGGCCACAATCACCACGATGACGGCAGCGTACATCTTGCTATTTTTCATCGGCGCACCTCCCGGTTGCGCACTCTGTTGCGCGAAAACCCTGTCGGTTTGGCATTGCGCGCGTTGCCCGCAGACGCCTTCGATGTCGACGTAGCGCTGGGCGCATTCGCAGAGGCCTGCTCATGGACCGCGCGCTGCATGATCTTGTCGAGCGGCAGGTATATCAGACTGCTCCCCTTCTTGACATCGATGATGACCTTACTGGAGTGGTCGAGTACCGACTCCATGGTATCCAGGTACATGCGTTCGCGGGTCACTTTCGGTGCCTTCTCATAGGCAACGAGCAATTGGCGGAAGCGATCAACATTACCCTGCGCCCGGGCAATGACACTGTCCCGGTAAGCATTGGCCTCCTGCAGGTTGCGGGCAGCTTCACCACGTGCCAGTGGCAGAATTTTGTTGGCATCGGCCTTGGCCTCGTTGATCACCCGTTCGCGATCCTCGCGTGCATTGATCGCATCGAGGAAGGCCGGTTTGACTTCTCTCGGGGGCTGGGCATCTTGGATATTGACCTTGATCACGTGCAGGCCAGTCTTGTAGTGATTCAGTATCTTCTGGGTGAGCGTCTGCACATTGCTGGCCACTTCGCCACGCCCAACGGTGAGGATATCGTCCATTGTCTTGCGCCCAACCACCTCGCGTACTGCACTCTCGGTGGCCTGGCGCAGGGTGGCATTGGGATCGTTGACACTGAACAGATAGTTTTTCGGATTCTTGATGTTGTATTGAACCGAGAGCTTGATGTTGACGATGTTCTCGTCCTGGGTGAGCATCATGGCCTCATCGGCGACCTGACCGATATTGACACTGCGTACCTGTTCGACATTGACGATATCCACCGCATCGATGAAACGCGGATACCAGTGCGGCCCTGCACCTTCTATACGGTCGTAGGCACCGAGACGCAACACCACAGCCTTCTCGCCTTCATTGACGATATAGATGCCGGACAAGGCCCAGACGGCCAGTAACACCGCGATGATCGCACTCAAACCGATGGTATCCAGCATACCACTCAAGCGTCCACCGTTGCTGCCACCACCACTTCGTCCCCGACTGCCAAACAACCAGGACACCTTGTCCTGGAGTTTTTTCAGGATTTCGTCGAGGTCAGGAGGACCTTTATCGTTGTTGCGATTGCCCCAGGGGTCTTTTCCCCCTGAACCACCCGGTTTGTTCCAAGCCATGATAACTCCGAAGATTGTAGCGTCGATTGGATTTTGACCGTTACCTACGACTGCGTTCTGCCCGCGGACAGGACACAGCATAGCGGTATTGTTAAGAACCCGTTTACAGGTGTGTGAAGGGGCATTCTAGGTGGCTTGGCCGTCCGCCGCAAGGCATGACCCTGGTCCGGACGGCTCCACCCGTTCACTCAGCCCCTCCTGCTTGTTCAGCGCCTCCATGTCAGTATGGTGCAATTCCACCTCCATATGCCACTGACCCAGCGCGTCCACATACTCATGATGAATACAACCCAGTTGGTACAGGCGGGCGCGCAGGCGTCCCGCCTGCGGTGGCAGACAAATCCAGTGGCGTACCCGTTCCTGGCGGAAATACTCGGCCACCGCCTGAGCCAGCATATCCAGTCCAGCGCCACTGATGGCCGACAACCAGACCCGACGAGGCAATCCTCGGGCATCATATTCGATGTGCGGTGCGACATCAGGCAGTCTGTCGATCTTGTTGTAGACCTCGATCTGCGCCACCTTCTCGGCACCGATCTCGGCCAGGACCAGGTTGACCTGTTCAGTATTGTCCACATGGTGGGCATCGGCTGCATCGATCACATGCAACAGCAATCGCGCATCGCGTGTCTCCTGCAAAGTGGAGCGGAAGGCCGCAATCAGATCATGGGGCAACTGCCGGATGAAGCCCACCGTGTCGGCCAGTACCACGGCGGCCCCGCCGGGCAGTTCCAGGCGGCGCAGAGTCGGGTCCAGCGTCGCGAACAACTGATCCGCAGCATAGACCTGCGCCTGAGTGAGATGGTTGAACAGAGTGGATTTCCCGGCATTGGTATAACCTACCAATGAAACGGTTGCCAGATTGGCTCGGCGGCGGGCCTTGCGGCCCTGTTCACGCTGGCGGTTGACCTTGGCGAGTCGCCGGTGCAACTGCTTGATACGCTCACCCAGCATGCGGCGATCAGACTCAAGCTGGGTTTCACCCGGACCACGCAGGCCGATACCGCCTTTTTGGCGTTCCAGGTGCGTCCAGCCACGCACCAGGCGTGTCGACAAATGCTGCAACTGCGCCAGTTCGACCTGCAATTTGCCTTCGTGAGAACGGGCACGCTGGGCGAAAATATCGAGGATCAGACCGGTACGGTCCAGCACCCGACACTGGAACAGGCGCTCAAGATTGCGTTCCTGGGCCGGCGACAGGGCATGATCGAACATGACCAGTTCCGCCTCGTCATCTACAACCGCCCCACGGATATCCTCGGCCTTGCCGGTGCCGACAAAGTACTTCGGATCCGGCGACCCACGGGTTCCTGTAAGTATGCGCTGCACGCTCGCCCCTGCCGACACTGCCAGGGATTCAAACTCTTCCAGCGCATCCTCCACACGGCCTGAATACTGACCAGCCTGGCGCTGGCGGGGCGCGGTAAAGTCAATATGCACAAGAATGGCGCGTTCACCACCCCCAGGACGCTCAAACAAGCGTATTACCCCGCAGGGGCAGGCACCTGACACCTGTCTCAGGCATTGCCGGAGGTTTCCTCATGAACCGGCAACTTGACATTGCGCGCGGGCACTACCGTGGAAATAGCATGTTTGTAGACCATCTGGCTGACTGAATTCTTCAGCAAAACGACAAACTGATCGAACGAGTCGATCTGACCCTGTAGCTTGATGCCATTGACCAGATAAATGGACACTGGCACACGTTCCTTACGAAGGGCATTCAAAAAAGGATCCTGCAACGCTTGCCCTTTACTCATGTCGTTTCTCCTTAGTCTAGTTATTATGGCCATAACTGTACGCGAGCGTGAAATCAATGCCGATGAAATTCAATATCGCACCTCGAAAAATTTAAGTGAAAACCTCTACATACGGTCAATATGCTTACGTTTTGATCTTAGCATAAGACCCGATAGAGTTTATGTGGTTCCCTGAGAGTGCTTTCAAGACCTGCGAATGTAAATTTTTATGCCCGGCGTCAAACCACACCGCCCTGGACTCGGCACGCAGCCAGGTGAACTGGCGTTTGGCCAATTGCCGCGTGGCGCTCACGGCACGTTGCACCATGGTCGCATGGTCACTCTCCCCCGCAAGGTGGGCCCAGGCTTGGCGATAGCCCACCGCCCGCATCGATGCCATCTCCGCACACAGATCGCCTCGGGCTTGCAGGCACGCCACCTCATCCAGAAAACCCGCCGCCAGCATGTGCTGAAAACGCCGGGCAATGCGCTCGTGCAAGGCACCACGCTCCGGCGGCGCCACCACCAGTTTCACCGTACGGTAGTCCAGCCCCACACCATCGGCCTGTGCCCGACTGCGCCGGTACCAGTCGGTCAAGGAGACACCACTGATTCGATAGACCTCCAGCGCCCGCTGAATACGTTGTGGGTCATTGGGGTGGATGCGTGCGGCAGCAACCGGGTCCACCTCGGCCAGGCGGGCATGCAGGGCGGCCCAGCCCTGTTCGGCCGCATCGCGTTCCAACGCCGCACGCACGCGCGCATCGGCACCCGGCAGTGTCGCCAAGCCCTGCTGCAGAGCACGGAAGTACAGCATCGTGCCACCCACCAGCAAGGGAATACGTCCTGTCGCGGTAATGGCCTGCATTTCATGCAGGGCCTGGGTGCGAAAACGGGCCACCGAGTAGGCCTCAGCAGGGTCGAGAATATTGATCAGACGATGCGGCACCCGCGCCAGCAGATCTGCACTGGGTTTGGCGGTGCCGATATCCATGCCCCGGTACACCATGACCGAGTCCACACTCACCACAGACACTGGAAGTCGTTTCGCCAGGGCGATGGCCAGCTCGGTCTTGCCCGAGGCGGTCGGGCCCATCAGCAGGATGGCCGGGGGCAGGGCATCAGTGGTCGTCAAGGTTCAGGCCAATAAGATTCAGTGGGTTTGCCACACCGGCAGACGTGACAAAAGAGTCTGGCAAGGCGCACCGTGTATGCCGGTTCTGGCGCATCGCCTCATTCGTCCTGGTCAAACAAGGCGGCCAGACCCAGGGCGGTCAGAGGCGTCCACAGTTGTCGCCCCTGCACATCCCGACCGGTCACGGCCTGTGTCCAGGCCTGTGCCAGCAGGCGGCTCACCTGCGTTTGCATCAAATGCGCCACGGGTACATCGGCGCCATGTCGAGCCAGACAGGCCAGCCACGCAGCGCCATTTCCGGGGCTGTCCTGGATGAGAGCAGGCAATTCCTGCGCCAACCCGGCGATATCGGCATCCGCAAGCAAAATGGGCACGGCCCGTAGCAGCAGGCCTTGTATCCCGCTACGTGTCAGTTCCAACCCTGCTTGTGCCAGCCTGTCTTGCATCGCGTCCAGGGCATCGATCTCACCGGTGTCGGCGACCACTGTTCGCGGTACCAGCAAGGGCCGACTGCGCAGCGCTGCACCACCGCCCCATGCAATCTGCAAGCGCTCCATGGCCGCACTGATGCGTACCGCGTCCAGGTCCACCACCACCAGTCCCGTTTCACGTTCGACCAGGACAAAGCGATCCACACGACCCAGCGATGTTACGCCCTGATCGGCGATCGGTGCAGATCCGTGACCAATGGGACCGTGCAAGGCGTGGTAACCGGCTAGGGCATCGGCCACCCCCATCGGAGTGCCCCCGGCACGGGATACCCCGGTCAACATTCCCGCGCCACCCTGTCCAGGCCTGGGCACCGACGCAACGGGCTCCGCTGCCCCCAGTGCATGGCGCAGACTCCGGTAGAGAAAGTCATGTACTCGCCTCGTGTCCCGAAAACGCACCTCGTGTTTAGTCGGGTGCACATTAACATCGACCTGCCCCGGATCGAGGTCCAGGTGCAGGACGTAGACGGGATGGCGACCAGGATACAAGGCATCCTGATAAGCCTGGCGTACGGCATGGCCGATCACGCGATCACGGATCATGCGCCCGTTGACATAAAAATACTGCAAATCAGCCTGACTGCGACTGAAGGTCGGACGCGCCAGCCAGCCCGACAGGTGCAGACCGCTCGCCTCGTCTTCCAGGTACACCGAGTGCGCCAGAAACGCCTGACCAAACAAGCGCGCCACCCGGCGTGCCCGGCCCGCAGCATCCACCGCCGGGGCCAGATGATGGACCCGACGTGTATTGTGTTGCAGTGTCAGAGCCACGTCGAAACGACTCAGTGCTATCCGGCGCACGACATCGTCGATATGTCCAAACTCGGTTTTATCCGCACGCAGAAACTTGCGCCGGGCCGGCGTGTTGAAAAACAGATCACGCACCTCGACCGTCGTGCCCGGCGGGTGTGGCGCCGGTGACGTCGTAGACGCCACCCCCGCCTCGCACGTCATGACCCAGCCATGTCCCCCCCCCGGGGTGGCGGAAACCAGCTGTACGCGGGCGATGGCGCCGATACTCGCCAGGGCCTCACCACGAAAACCGAGGCTATGGATATGCAGTAAATCCTCCCCGTCATGGATCTTGCTTGTGGCATGGCGACTGAGGGCCAGCGGCAAATCCTCACCCTGTATGCCGCTGCCATTGTCACGTACCCGGAGCAGCGCCACCCCGCCCTGCTCGACATCCACATCGATACGATCGGCCCCGGCATCGAGGCTGTTTTCGAGCAATTCCTTGAGTACAGAGGCGGGGCGTTCCACCACCTCACCAGCGGCAATCTGGTTGGCGAGCTGAACGGATAAGAGACGGATATGACCGAGCGTTTGATGTACGGAGTCCATGCGCCAAGCTTATCGCATTCGCCGGGCGTGGAAAACGCACAAAGGGAAAGTTCAGGAGTCGCTGTTGACCGGCGGGATGCGCAGCACATCACCGACACGTAGCCGGTTGGTGTGCAGATTGTTGGTATTTTTCAGTGCATTGACACTGACCTGATAGTGCTGCGCAATATGGCTCAGTGTCTCGCCGCGGGTGATGATGTGCTTGCGTTCACGTTCGGCTAGATAGGTGCCAGGCGGCGGATTATTGTCGAAGTAGTCGAGTACACCCGCCATGATCGCCTTGGCCAGGCGCCGCTGGTACCAGGGCGATGCGAGTTCTCTTTCTCCCCGCCGGTTGGAGATAAAGGAGGTTTCGACCAGCATCGAGGGTATATCCGGCGATCTGAGTACCACGAAGTTGGCACGCCCCACTCGGGACTTGTGCAGCATGATGACCTTTCCCAGGTCAAGCATTACCGCCTTAGCGGCCTCATGACTGGCCTCGATGGTCGCATTCTGGGACAGATTGAGCAGCACCGAAGCAAGCAGGTTGCCCTTGTCCCTGAGACTGACACCGCCGATCAGGTCGGAGGCATTTTCACTGTGGGCCAGCCAACGTGCCGCCTCTGAACTGGCACCGTGCGTCGACAGGATATAGACCGTGGCCCCGCGGGCCCGTGGATTGGGATAGGAATCCGCATGGATGGAGATAAACAGATCGGCATGGTGTGCACGCGCCTCACGCCTGCGATCGCGCAGACTCACATAATAATCGCCCGTGCGGGTGAGAAAGGGTTTCATACCCGGTTGTCTCGCAATCAGGGTGGCCAGGCGTTTGGCAATAGCCAGCACCACGGTTTTTTCGTGAATACCGTCGGGGCCGGTGGCGCCCGGGTCCTCACCACCGTGACCCGGGTCGATGGCGACGACAATGTCACGCGGATGACCGATGATATTCTGTGCGGTCATGGGTGCAGGGGGCTTACTGGCGGCATCGGCGAGGTCAATGACCAGACGATTGCCATACTCGCGGTTGGGTTTGAGCAGGAAACTCTTGGGCCGCACTGCCTCCTTCAAATCGAGGACAATCCGTAGATCGTGGCGCCGATGACGCGCGTAGCGAATACGTCGGATCTCGCTCTTGGCGAGATCGAGCGAGGGCAATTTACCTCGCAACCGTGCGCGTTTGAGGTCGATGACCAGACGATCAGGGTGTTTGAGGGTAAACAGGCTGTGTTCGATTGGGGCGCTAAGGTCAAAGACCAGACGTGTGTTATTCGGCGCCGTCCATATACGTAACCCTTTGATATTCACAAGGCTTTTTCCTGATGCCACCTGGACGCCCAGCGTCAGGCACATCAACAGTAGGGTCACGGTATAGCGCAATGCACTTCCCTCGGAGGCATCTTAGATAAACCCATTGTGCAAATAACCGAGGAATTTTCAAGTAATTTTATTCTATTTCTTATATAGATAGAGAATATACCTAAAACCTTTTCTATTATTTGGGCATGGCCAGGCGGGCCAAGCCAGCTTCCCCCCGTGCCGACACGGCCACCAGTGCGACCTGTCGCCCCTGCGCCTCGGATTGTAAGGACAGCATCACATCAGCGGCAGGCAATCCGCCTTTGCCCTGCTCGGGCCACTCCACGAGGCACACGGCGTCTGTCGCGAAATACTCGCGCACACCCAGATACTCCAGTTCTTCCGGATCACCCAGGCGGTAAAGATCAAAGTGGTATATCGCCCGCCCCCGTGGGGCATATGCCTCCACCAGGGTGTAAGTGGGGCTCTTGACCGGGCCCGTATGCCCCAGCGCACGCAACAGACCCCGCACCAGGGTGGTCTTGCCGGCTCCCAGATTGCCCTGCAGATAGAGGATAAACCCCTGATCACTGGCCGCGATCAGCCGTTCGGCCAGGCGTGCCCCCAATGCCAGGGTAGCGGCCTCATCGGGCAAAAACAGGCTCACGGATCTACGCTCTACCGGCACCATCTCCCCAGTGTTCATCCGCCAACATTGGCCAGACGACGCAGCCAGGGCATGAGATCACTGGCCAGCAGGCCCCGCTCACCCACCTGGGCGGCCTCATCGGCCGCTCGGGCATGCAAACAGACACCCAGACTGGCCGCCTCTGCGGGTGCCAATCCCTGTGCCATGAGGCCGGCGATCACGCCGCTGAGTACATCACCCATGCCGCCGGAGGCCATTCCGGAATTCCCCGCTGTGCATATCCCCACGGCCGGGCCCTCTGCCACCGGGGCATGGACCAGCGTGCCACTGCCCTTCAACACACACACACCGCCATACCGGCTGACCAGGGTATCCAGGGCGGCAAAGCGATCGGCCTGCACCTCGCCGGCGCTGAGGCCGAGCAAACGCCCCGCCTCGCCGGGATGGGGCGTCAGCACCCAGTCATCGCGGTGCAGCGGATCGGCACCCAGAAGAGTGAGGGCATCGGCATCCACCACCAGCGGGCGCCCCGCCTCCAGCACCCGTGCAAACAGGGCCCGCGCCCAGGCATCCCGCCCCAGCCCTGGACCCACGGCCACGACAGTGGCACGTGCAAGCAAGGGGGCCAGGTCTGCCGCAGATTCCACACCATGGGCCATCAGTTCCGGGCGACTCACACTCAGCAGGGCGGCATGGGCAGTCCGGGTGGCGATACTGACCAGCCCGGCACCGACCCGGGCCGCGGCCTCACCCGCCAACCGGGGGGCACCGCTCATGCCATATCCGCCCCCAACAATCAGGACATGACCATAGCGTCCCTTGTGGGCATCACGTGGGCGGCGTCCCAACAAGGCCGCAAGGCGGTCAAAATCCAGCCGCCGCGCGGCGGCGGGCTGGCGTGCATAGACTCCGTGCGGGACCTGCAGGTCATTGAAATACAATGCACCGACATGCTCCGGACCGGCGCCGGTGAGCAGGCCTGGCTTCAGCCCGATGAAGCTCACACACGCACGCGCACGCACGCTCGTACCCAGTACCCTGCCGGTGTCGGCATCCAGCCCGGAGGGGATATCCAGGGCCAGGATCGGCACCGCCGATGCATTGAGTGCCGTGATCACCGTAGCCCAGACATCGCGCACCGCCCCTGACAGCCCGGTACCCAGCAGGGCATCCACCAGAACATCGTGTTGCACCAGCTCACACCCGCTATCGGCCGACCAGGGTTGTGGACTGATGCCGGTGCCCTGCAAGCGCTGGCAGGCCGCCAGCGCATCGCCATGTACATGCTCGGCATCACCCACCTGCCAGACCCTGACCTGCAAACCCGCCTCGCCCGCCAGGCGCGCCAGCACAAAGCCGTCGCCCCCGTTGTTGCCGGTACCGCAGACCACACCGAGACGGGTGGCCTGTGGCCAGCACTGGCGTATGACCTGAAGCGCTGCGGCACCGGCACGCTCCATGAGGACACTGCCCGGGATAGCAAACGTGTGAATGGCCGTGTGGTCCAGCGCGCGCGCCTGGGCGCCACGATAGAGAAGATGAGGCAACGTCGTCATGGGGGTATCATAGCCCCTATGCCTGCGACATCGAAATCCGCACCGTCACTCGGACCGACACGGCCATCATCTGCGCCGCCACCGACGCTGAGTAAGGCCGCACTGCAGCACCTGGCCGGAGACATCAAACACTGGGGCCACAGCCTCGGCTTTCAGGGCGTTGGCATCACTGACACCGAACTGGACACGGCAGAATTACACCTCGTACGCTGGCTCGACGCCGGTCACCACGGCGAGATGGACTACATGGCCCGCCACGGCACCCGACGCAGTCGCCCCGCTGAACTGATCCCGGGCACCCTGCGCGTCATCAGCCTGCGCATGGACTATCTGCCACCGGACGGCGCGCCACCCGCCACAGTGCTGGACACGCCCGGACTGGCCTACGTCTCGCGCTATGCTCTGGGGCGTGACTACCACAAGGTCATGCGCAAGCGCCTGCAGCGACTGGCTGATCGCATCGTCGAGGCGGCGGGTCCCTGCGGTTACCGCGCCTTTGTCGATAGCGCACCGGTACTGGAAAAGGCCTTGGCCGAGAAGGCCGGGCTGGGCTGGATTGGAAAACACACTAACCTGCTACAAGAAAAGACCGGTTCGTGGTTCTTTCTGGGCGAGTTGTATACTGATCTGCCGCTGCCAGTGGACCCACCCGCCCAGGCGCATTGCGGCAGTTGCCAGGCCTGTATCGACATCTGTCCGACCCGGGCCATCGTTGCCCCCTACCGCGTCGATGCCCGGCGCTGCATTTCCTATCTCACCATTGAACTACGCAGCGCCATCCCCGAGGCCCTGCGGGCCCTGATCGGCAACCGTATCTATGGTTGCGACGACTGCCAGCTGATCTGTCCGTGGAATCATTTCGCGCGGCCCAGTCCGGAGACCGACTTCGCGCCACGCCACGCACTCGATGCGCCGCAACTGGTCGATCTGTTCGCCTGGGACGAGGCCACCTTTCTAACCCGCACCGAGGGCTCACCCATTCGCCGCATCGGCTACGCCTGCTGGCTGCGCAACCTCGCCGTTGCCCTTGGCAACACCCCGACCACCCCGCAGATCATCGCGGCCCTGCAGACGCGTGCAGACCACGCCTCAACACTGGTCCGCGAGCATGTCACCTGGGCACTGTCCCGACATGATGCGCCACACCACACGGCTGGCTGATCCGTTTCGCAACCCTCACCGCTCACACCCATGGCACACATCCTCGGCATCGGCATCGCGACACTGGACATTATCAATGAGGTGGAGGACTACCCCGCAGAAGACAGTGAGGTCCGCGCGCAACACCAGCGCCGTCGCCGCGGAGGCAACGCCACCAACACCCTCGTCGTGCTCAGTCAACTGGGCCATGACTGTGCCTGGGGCGGTGTGTTGGCCAGGGAACCCGACGCCCGTCACATCATCGACGATCTGAACCGCTACCACATCGCACTCGATCACTGCGTGCAGGTCACCGACGGCAAGGTGCCCACTTCCTATATCGTGCGCAGCCGGCGCAACGGCTCGCGCACCATCGTGCACTACCGAAACCTGCCGGAATTCGGCCACGGCGACTTTGCGCGCATCGACCTCACACCCTATGCCTGGGTGCACTTCGAAGGTCGCAACGTCGCCGCTACCGCCGAGATGCTGCGCACCGCGCGTGTGCAATCACGATACCGACCGCTGCGCTGTTCACTGGAGGTCGAAAAACACCGCCCCGACATCGACACCCTGCTGCCGCTGGCGGACGTCATTCTGCTCTCGCGCGCCTATGCCCTCGAGTGTGGTCACGCCAGTCCACAGCACGTCCTCACCTGGGCGGCACACCGTGCCCCCCGAGCCTGGCTGTATCTCGGCTGGGGCGATCAGGGAGCCTGGCTACAACCGCCGTGTATCCCCGGAAAAGGCTGCGCCCCGATCCATGCCCCGGCCTGCCCCCCCGCGCAGATCATCGACACGCTGGGTGCCGGAGATGTCTTCAACGCCGGAGTGATCGATGCGCTGGTGCGCGGCGCCGATGCCACAACGGCACTGACGGCAGGCGTGGCGCTGGCCGGGCGCAAGTGCGGCCAGATGGGACTGGAGGGTGTAGGGACGAGTCCGGTGGCTACAGATCCGATGGATGCAACATAAGTTAAGTGCAAAACGGGATGGCGGGATCGCCCCGCCCAAGACAGATAAGCAGACACGCAGATAACGGCCACTCACACGGCAACAACGCGGCCGATACGCTACCTTGTCCCGACTCCAACGCAGCGGAACTCAGGCCAGTTCGGAATGGCAGCGGTACTGATCGCGGCCCTGCTCCTTGGCCAGATACAGCGCCATGTCGGTCTCGTGCAACAAGCGCTCGAGTACGGTCTGAGTATCCCCGACACCGGCCGTCTGCTCACCCAGTACGGTCAAGCCGATGCTCACCGTCACCGCCAACTCCGCGCCACCCGCCGGCCAGCGCAGAGCCTTGACGGCATCGAGTATGCGTGTGGCCAGGACCCGCGCGCCGGCCTCATCGGTCGCGGGCAGGACCAGGACGAATTCCTCACCGCCGAAACGTGCCAGGATATCCGCCTCACGAGCGCACTCCTTGAACGTCTTGGACACATCGCGCAGCACGGCATCCCCCATGGCGTGACCATAGGCATCATTCACGGTCTTGAACCGATCCACGTCGATGAGCAATACGGAAAACACTTTCTTGTAACGCATGGCGCGCGCCAGTGCGGCACGCGCCTCGGGATAGAAATAGCGCCGATTATGCAGGCCGGTCAGGTCGTCAATAACCGATAATTCCTGATACCGTTGCTTGAGTGCACGGGCATCATCCAGGGTGTGTTCCAGTTCGAGGGTGCGCTGTCTGACCCTCTCGTCGAGCCGACCAAGCAGGCGAGCATGTAAAATGAGCCGGCCGAGAAAATTACAGAAAATCTGCAAACTGCGTTCATGGGCCGGGGTAAAAAAACCGCTGTGCGGGTGGGTGACACACAATACCCCGGACACCTCTTCGTCCCCGGCAAGGGGCACAGCCAGCACGGAACCGGCCTGCGGCTGGCCGGCATCGTGGCCCCCCGCCGCCGGGGAGGCCGCGTCATCGGGCACCTTGGTATCGCTGCGCTGGATCTCGCCCGTACTGGCGGCGAGTCCGATCAGCCCCTCACCCACGGACACCGTCTGCGCGGTGTCAACCGGCACATCTGCGACGTTGCCCGCGCTGAGCAGCGCCTCCCAGTCCAGCGCTGCCACACAATGCAACACATCGTCCTCGCGCAGATAGATGGCCCCGCACTCCAGATCCTGATTGGCCAGCAGGGTATGCAGGCCGGATTCGAGTAGCGCAGTTTCATCCTCATCGGGGGCATCGAAGGTGGACAGTTCGTATAACGCCGACATACTGTCGATCAACTTCAACAGGCGCAGATTGATTTCCTGGTAGGCCGCGATAAAGGGCTGATTGTCCATCCGCACCTATCCCTGTGTAAAAACTTGGGCCAGCGAGAGGATGTCCTTACGTCGGTCCAGTACATCCTGTGCGACCGCTTGCCGGGTCTGCGTATCCACACCCAGCGCCTTCAGGGCCGCAGTACTGCGTTCATCATCATTGTCCCTCTGTGCCTCCTCCCGCGCAGCGAGGTGTCGTGTCACCCAGCGTGCGGCATAGCCTGTGACCTGAACCAACGGCCAGTCCGCATCACGGTACGCCGGCATGTGCGCATGTTCGATGGCCCTGATAATATTTTCCGGGATGTGCCACTTGCGCGCCAGCCAGCCACCTACCTCATGGTGGTCGGCATCGAATGCGCCCCGTTCAGCGCCAACCAGACTGTCACCCGCAGGGGTGGTGGCAAACACGATGCGCATGGCCTCGGGCGCGATATCGACGAGGGCCAACAAACCAAAGCCATGCAGCAAACCGGCCAGATAGACATCGTCGTCCGCCGGGCGCAGCGCACTATCCACCTTGCGCGACAAGCGCTGGGCAAAGTGCGCACTCAACAATGCGGTCTGCCAATAGAATTCGGGACAAAATGCCGGGCAGCGACGGGTATCAAACGGACCGGTCAAGGCGATCGCCAGCACCAGATTTTTTGCCAAGCGTAATCCCAGCGCGTTGAAGATCGCCTTTTCAGCCGAGGTAATGGGTTCGCGCTGGCCAAAGTAGGCGGCATTGGCCACGCCGATAATCCGCGCCAGCATCGCCGGGTCCTGCTCGATGACATGGGCAAAATCGGCAACTGTAATATCCTCGTTGCCGACAACGCCAAGCACGCGTTGCGCGACAGAGGAAAACACCGCCAGCCCGGTGAGACTTTGCACCTGCAGACGAACGTCGATGCGGGTCAATGGTTCGCTCACGACGGATGAAAACACCACACTCTGATTTATAGTCACAGATCCCGCTGACACGCAGGACCCCCTCTTTCCCGGCGTGGCGTGCCCCCCCGGACAATGCCGGACAGAGTTTAACAGTCTCACCTACCCGTTACATCATCGGTTTTTGATATTTTCACTATGCGCAACACCACACCGCCAACGCATGCGCTATGATGCCATCTCCGGGCTGTGCCCACCCAGTGTGATACTTGAAATATGTGTACCCTGCACGAAATGCCCGACAGGTATCCCCTGCCCGAACGTGATAACGTCACCGGCGTCATCCTGGCGGGCGGGCAGGGTATGCGCATGGGCGGGGAAGACAAGGGGCTCCTGCCCCTCGCCGGCCAACCCATGATTGTCCATGTGCTGCGTGCCCTGGACAGTCAGATTAGCCACGTCCTCATCAATGCCAACCGTCACCAGGACCACTACCGCGCGCTGGGCAAGGCGGTGATCAGCGACCGGCTGGCCGGCCATGCCGGACCACTCGCGGGACTGGCCAGTGCCTTGGCAAACATCGACACACCCTGGCTGCTGTGCGTGCCCTGCGACGCACCGCGACTGCCCACCGATCTCCTGCGCCACTTCGCCATCGCCACCCGCACCACCCCGGCGCCGCTCTATGTCATCCGCACGGAGGAGGGCATCCAGCCCGTATTTTGTCTGGTCCATCACCGCCTGCAGGATGACCTGGCGCAGTATCTGCGCTCGGGAGGACGCACGATGCGAACCTGGCAACAACAAGCGGGGGCTGTGGCGGTATCGTACCCCGACCCCCACGGTAGCTTCGCCAATATCAATACCCGGGCGGCACTCGCGACACTCGACGCCCACGACCCGGAAAAACACCCTGTCTGAGCACACCCCCCCCATTATCGGTTTTGCCGC
Organism: uncultured Chromatiales bacterium; assembly: GCA_964561765.1. Lineage (GTDB taxonomy): Bacteria > Pseudomonadota > Gammaproteobacteria > DATFLL01 > DATFLL01 > CAZLQI01. Next base: position 11,670 of record CAZLQI010000012.1, on the reverse strand, counting down.
CTTCAGCGGCACCGGCAAGACCACCCTACTCGAGCAACTGCTGCCCCTGCTGTGCGCCCATGGCCTGCGCATCGCCATGATCAAACATGCCCATCATACCTTCGACATCGATCAACCCGGCAAGGACAGCTACCGATTGCGCAAGGCCGGGGCACAACAGATGCTAATCGCCTCACGCCACCGCCGGGCACTGATGACCGAGACCCCCGGTGCCCACACCGAACCCGGCTTGGCCGCACTGCTGCCTGAGCTCGACACCGGGCGCCTTGATCTGATCCTGGTGGAGGGTTTCAAACTCGAACGGTTCCCCAAGATCGAACTGCACCGCCCCGCCCTCGGCCATCCCCTGCTGGCACCCGACGATGACACCATCATCGCCGTCGCCACGGATGCCCCGCTTGCCGGTCCCACCGGGGTAGTGCAACTGGATATCAATCAACCGGCACAAATCACCCAATTTATACTCGACTATATCGCCGGCCTGCGCACACTGGCGCATCGGCAAACCGGTACACCCTTGGGATCGCCGACTGGATCATAGTCCCCGCTGTTGGGCATAATGACTACCCCGGAATGACCACGTCACTGCGTCTCGAACGGACTTGGTCACGGACTATCCGGGCCTGGCGTGATGCCAGCAACGGCGCTTTACCTCGCATCGGGACCGCGTCCACACCTCCCCACACACACTCACTCGGACTTCCAGCATGAGCGAAATTACCCTTCCCCCACCATCCAGCCACAACGAATATGACTCGAATTCACTGCGTGTCGACCAGGCCATCACCCGTATCGAAGCGGCCATCCAGCCGGTCAGCGGTTACGCGCAGCTCGCCCTGTGCAACGCCCTGAACCGCGTGCTGGCCGAGACGGTGTGCTCGCCCATCGATGTCCCGCCCTATACCAATTCTGCCATGGACGGCTATGCCTTGCGTGGTGCCGACCTCCCAGGCGAGGGCGAACGCCACCTGAACCTCATTGGTACCGCCTTTGCCGGGCGACCCTATACCGGTGCCGTAGGCGACGGCGAGTGTGTGCGCATTATGACCGGGGCGAAGATGCCTGCCGGGAGCGACACCGTGGTCATGCAGGAACAGGTGCAGCGTGAGGACGCTACGGTGAGCATCGGCACCGGCCACACGGTGGGACAGAATGTGCGCGGCATCGGTGAAGATCTGCGTCGCGGCATGACGGCACTGGAGCCCGGCAAGCGCCTGGGGCCAACCGAGATCGGCCTGCTCGCCTCACTGGGTATCTCGGAGGTACGCGTATGGCGCACGCTGCGCGTCGCCATCTTCTCCACCGGAGATGAGTTACGTTCGCTGGGCGAGGTGCTGGAAGAGGGCCAGATCTACGACAGCAATCGCTACACCCTGCACGGCATGCTCAGCCGGCTCGGGGTGGATATCATCGACATGGGCGTGGTCCGCGATCGCCGCGAGGACATGGTCGCTGCCTTCGAACAGGCCAGCGCCGTTGCCGATGTCGTCATCACCACCGGCGGGGTCTCGGTCGGTGAGGCCGATTACGTCAAAGAGACGCTGGAACAACTTGGGCAGGTGAATTTCTGGAAGATCGCAATGAAACCAGGGCGTCCGCTCGCCTTTGGCCAACTCGGCGCGGTTTGGTTCTTCGGTCTGCCCGGCAATCCCGTCGCGGTCATGGCGACCTTCTACCAGTTTGTGCAGCCGGCTCTGCGCCGGATGATGGGCCAACACGCGGTTCGCCCACCGAGCATGTGGGTCCCCTGCGCTACAGTACTGAAGAAACGCCCGGGTCGGGTCGATTTTCAGCGCGGCATCCTGGAGTGCAATGCGCAGGGCCGACTGGTGGTGCGTAGCACCGGTGCCCAGGGTTCACATATGCTCAGTTCCATGAGCCAGGCCAACTGCTTCATCGTCCTGCCCATGGACTGCGCCAATGTGGAGGCGGGCAATCCGGTGGAGGTCCAGCCCTTTGAGGGCCTGATCTGAACCGCCGCACCGTCGGGGTCATCGCACGCCACCCTTGAATAGCGCCCCCCCTACCCTCATCTTGGGATATACAAGGCGGGGTATCCGTATATCGAACCCGTTATCCACCCTGTCATTCATTGACATCCACTGCCACCACCGAATGACGCCTATCATGAACGACACCCACCCGCCCGAACAGGAAGTCCTGCCCGCCGACGAAGCTGAACACGACACACAGGCATTGAGTCTTCCTGACCAGGCGCTGCCCACGACGCTCTACATCCTGCCCCTGTCCGAGCGCCCCTTCTTCCCCCCCCAGACCGTACCCCTGATCATGGATGAGGCCCACTGGATGCAGTCCGTCGAGCATATCGGCCACACCCCGCAACACATGGTCGGCCTGCTGCTCACCCAGGTGGAGGAACCTCACCCAAACCACGTCGGTGACTTCTACGACATCGGCTGTGCCGTGCGTATGCATAACCCGGTGCGTGGTGAGGAGAAGATCCAGTTCGTCGCCGACGGTATCCGGCGCTTTCGCGTCCTGGAGTGGTTGCGTGCTACCCCCCCCTTCCTGGCCAGGATCGAGTATCCGAATGAACCCCGCCATGACAACCCTGGCGAGGCGGGTGAACTCAAGGCCTATGCCATGGCCATCATCACTGCCCTGAAGGAGTTGATGCCGCTCAATCCGCTCTACAGCGAGGAACTGAAGTTCTTCCTCAACCGCTTCAACCCCAACGACCCCTCACCGCTGTGCGACTTTGCCGCCAGCCTGACCACGGCCAGCAAGACCGATCTACAGGCCGTGCTCACAACCATTGATGTGCGCAAGCGCATGGAAAAAGTATTGCTGTTGATCAAGAAAGAACTCGAAATCGCCCACCTTCAGACCGAGATCCACAAGCAGGTCGAGACCAGCATGAACGAGCAGCAGCGCAAGTTCTTTTTGCGTGAGCAACTCAAGGCGATTCAGCAGGAACTCGGACTCGCCAAGGACGATCGTAGCGCCGACGTGGAACGGTTTCACGCCCGGGTCGATGCCCTCAGTCTGCCCGAGGCACCGCGCAACCGCATCGAGGAGGAGCTCAGCAAACTGTCCATACTTGAATCGGGATCGCCGGAGTATGCACTCACCCGCAACTACCTCGACTGGATGACCACCCTGCCTTGGGACAAGTATTCCACAGACAGTCTCGACCTGACAAAGGCACGCAAGATCCTCGAGCGCGACCACTACGGCCTGGATGACGTCAAACAGCGCATCCTTGAGTTCCTGGCGGTTGGCAGTCTCAAGGGTCAGATCGGCGGTTCTATCCTGCTTCTGGTCGGCCCACCCGGCGTCGGCAAGACCTCCGTGGGTCAATCCATCGCCCGCACTCTTGGCCGGCATTTCTACCGCTTCTCGCTCGGAGGCATGCGGGATGAGGCCGAAATAAAAGGTCACCGTCGCACCTATATCGGTGCCATGCCTGGCCGCTTCATCCAGGCCATCAAGGAGAGTGCCACCTCCAATCCAGTGATCATGCTTGACGAGATCGACAAGGTGGGTACATCGTATCTGGGTGATCCGGCCTCAGCCCTGCTCGAGGCGCTCGACCCGGAGCAGAACTGCGAATTTCTCGACCACTATCTCGACGTGCGCTACGATCTCTCGCGGGTGCTGTTCGTGTGCACTGCCAACCAGCTCGACACCATCCCCGCACCGCTGCTCGATCGCATGGAAGTCATCCGTCTGGCCGGCTACATCACCGAGGAAAAGGTGCAGATCGCCCGACGCCATCTCTGGCCCCGCCAGTTGGACAAGGCCGGACTCAAGCGCAGTGAGCTGAAGATCGGTGCACCCGCCCTGCGCCACCTAGTGGAGGGCTACGCCCGTGAGGCCGGGGTGCGCAACCTGGAAAAACAACTCGCACGCATTGTGCGCAAGGCGGTGATGCAACGGCTTGAGGGCGAAGCAAGCCCCATCAGCCGCATCGAGATCACTGACGTCGAGACCTATCTGGGACAACCGCTGTTCCAGCGCGACAAACCCGCCATCGGTATCGGGGTCGTCACCGGCCTGGCCTGGACCGCGCTCGGCGGCGTCACGCTCAGTGTGGAGGCCTCGGTGGTGCACAGCAAACACCGCGGTTTCAAACAAACCGGCAAGCTGGGGGAGGTGATGAAAGAATCGGCAGAGATCGCCTACAGCTATATCGCCGCGCACCTGCAGGAACTCAAGGGCGATCCGGCGTTCTTCGACGCAGCCTTCGTCCACCTGCACGTCCCCGAGGGGGCCACGCCCAAGGACGGCCCCAGCGCCGGCATCACCATGGCCACCGCGCTATTATCGCTTGCCCGTCAGCGACGCGTGCGCCGACCGCTGGCCATGACCGGCGAACTGACACTCACAGGCCAGATCCTCCCGGTCGGTGGCATTCGTGAAAAGGTCATCGCCGTGCGCCGCACTGGCATCAAAACACTCATCCTGCCCAAGGCCAACCAACGTGACTTCGAGGAGCTGCCGGATTACCTGTGCCGCGGTCTGCGGGTCCACTTCGTGAACCACTACAGCGAGGTCGCGGGGATCGCCTTCGGCAACTAAGGTCGGCGCGATCGGGCCCAGCCTCACCGGTTCGATTATCAAACACCGTACACCGAGGAAGCATAAACCGCCCTGAGGCAACCGCTCAGGATTGGGATTGCGCCGGAGCCTGCTCCGCCTTTTGTCGTTCGATATCCGCATGGACCTCCTGCATGTCCAGCGCCCGAGCCTTTTCCAGCACCTCATCGAGCGCGGAGGCCTGCAAGGCGCCCGCCTCGGAGAACAGGATTATCTGTTCACGGAAGATCATCAGCGTAGGAATGGAACGGATCTGAAAATAGGCACCGAGTTCCTGCTCCTGTTCGGTGTTGACCTTGGCGAATACTACCTCGGGGTATTTCTCCGCAGCCGCCTCATAGATCGGAGCGAAAGACTGGCAGGGTCCACACCAGGTGGCCCAGAAATCGACCAGCACAATTTCATTTTTTGAAATAACGTCTTCAAAATTCTCTTTGGTCAACTCAACAGTGGCCATAGTTCTTGCTCCAGTAGGGGATATCAGTAGTGGGGGTCAACGTCGGCGGGCAGCGGCTGCAAGCAAAGGTGTTTGAGGTTCGCGCCATGGCGATTATCGCTCTATCCGGGCTTCGTGCCATGCGTGCGGTTCATTCCGTATCCTGTCGTGTGAAACGAATAATACGCCGCCGGGCGCGCTTATCCGGTCGGTGTGCTGGCGCCCGTGCGACCGCGATGCGCTGCTCGGTCTGCAAGGCCATCCGCGCCGCAATACTCTCCGCATACTCGATATAGAGCTGCTGCGCGAGCGCCGCTGAACCACGTTGCGCCGACACAGCCTTCACCATAATGCGAAAGGTATAACTTCCCTTCACGATCGCCAGCTCATCACCGGCGGTGACCTCCCGCGCGGGTTTGACCCGCACCCCGTTGAGATGGATATGTCCACCACTGACCGCCTCGCGTGCCAGCGAACGGGTCTTGAAAAAACGCGCGGACCACAACCACTTGTCAACACGTATCGTGTGTTCATCCACCATTGCGACTCCCCGTCGATCTCAGCCCATACATCCCACCGCAATGCCGCACACTCGGCGCTCTCATTTACAATGTGCGATTGGTGACAGGCTGTTGAGGCTATCTAGAACAACGGCACCAGGTACAATCACAGTCATCGTGAAGGGTCAATAATGGTGTATGGTGATCATTTATAGCTAGGTGATACCACGCCCGCTTCCACAACCTCGGTGCGTAAGCATGCCGGAGCCAATCACGAATATCGGCATGTTCCGGGTACCTGCGAATCAATCTGCGGTACCCACGATCACCCAAGCGCCCATAGAACCAACGATTGGTTGCTGCCGTTTGATGATAAGCACGCAATCGACGCTTCCAGTCATGTTGATAACGCTCGGGCTCACCCGCCGCCAATGCCGCACCAGCCAATGCACCAGACAAGAGCGCCCAGCGTATACCGAAACCGAACAGAGGATCCTGGAAACCGGCGGCCTCACCCGCATAGACAATATTGCCCTTGCTCGCCTTGCGTGGCAATGAGAAATTTCCACTACCACCGAAGCGATGCGAATCTTTCATTCGTACGCCAACCTTTTCAGTGAAAAACTCGACGCACCGCTCCACATAGCGGCGTTCGTTATGGAAGTCATCGAACATGCACGTTGCCAGGGTGCCGCGCCCTGCGTGAACAAGCAAATAGGCATACCCCTTAGGGGCGAGGCGATCAGACACCGCCGCATAGGCACAATCTGCCATATCTGTTTCAAACAGATATCCTGTGGCAATGGCATCAGCGCGGTGTGGGCCCTCAGTGACGATGCCACCGCGCGTAAAGTGATGTGCTGGCTCATCAAAGTGTAACTCGGCACCAACGACCTGTGCCTGTCGTTTTAGATCCATATCGAGCGAACCCACTTCACTGCCTCGACGGACCAGGTAGAATAACGGCTTGTTCGAACGGAATGTGTGTGGGATTCCATCGGGATCAAAACCCACCACTTCGTCAAACGGAACATGTTCGAATTCACATTCAATGCCCAAAGCACCCAGTTCATCGAATACGTCGGTCTCAGTAGTCCAGTTTTCCAGCCCTTGAAAATCACCGTGAAATCGCCGACCGACCTCATGGTGTTTCTCGTAGACTCGTGCCTGCCGGCCAGCCCTCAGCACTGCTATAGAAGCGGCCAATCCCGCAGGGCCGGCACCGGAAATCTCGATCGGGTCATTGTGCGGATAAGACATGGTTTAATCCCGGAATAGATTGCGTATCAGTGCGGATGGAAATTCACACCGTGAACATATACACGACATATCAGTACTTATACCTTTTCCAACCTTCGCGCGCGGCCCGGCAATAGATGCAAGTCTACCAGCGAGGTCAGGAATATGGCGAGAAAACCCGCTTCCTTCTCATACACCATCTTGTAGTATTCCATCTTCATCGTCAGGGCGGAACCAAAGACAAACGAAACGAATGCCAGTGCTGATCCCAACGCCAGCGTTGACACCCCCGTTATTCCTTGACCAATCGTACAACCCATTGCCAGTACCCCGCCGGTACCCATCAACAGGCCACCCAGAACATGTCTAAAGAAATCTCGCCAGGAAACGAACCACTCGAAGCGAAACTTTCCGGTCAACACGCAATACAGAAATGAACCGACAATCACTCCCACCAATATCGCTACCGCAAAGTTGATTAACATAAAATCCGTAGGATGGGCGAGATAATTGAGCGTCTGCCCCATCGGATTGACAAAGGTAAATGACATGATGCCAACGCCGGTAGGCGGATTATTCATAAAATTCACATCATCTATCGCCGCCCGCCCCAATGGGCCAGCGGTGAGATACCAAGCGGCCAGAACGAGCAGTCCAACACTCAAGCCCCCTACTACGTTATCCCTATGACCGAAAAAATCTCGGGACTTGAATACCCAGTACAGCAGCAGGACCACGATGATTCCGCCAACGGCCCAATGAAACAGGCCCGTATCAGCCACACCTACTATCCCGGCAATGATGGCTGAAACCTGCTGATTATCGATACCAAACCGCCCCAGCCCTATGCTCGTTGGCCCTATCCAGCTATCGAAAACATAATAATAAAAATTAGTCATCGTCATCAGATAGGCCATGATGCCACCAAACAGAAGCACCACGAGCGACTTCATGTTACCTCCCCCGATACGCACCAGTGTCTTGTTGACGCAACCACTCGACAGCGTCATGCCGACACCAAAAATGGTTCCGCCAAGGATGTACCTCAGCCAGTTAAAATTGGGTGTACGGTAGGGTGGCATGGTCTTACCCAGATCGATTAGACCCGTAGCCTCCATCAGCAGCACGCCCAGCATGGCAACCGTGCCGGCAAACACCCATGCACGTAGGCGGCCTGTGTGGCCTACATTGACGAGGTCCGAGACCGAACCCATAGTGCAAAAATTTGTTTTATTGACAATAACGCCCAGAATAACGGCCAGGATGAATCCCCATATTATTACCTGCACATATAACGGGATACCCATAAAATTCCCCTTTTCTCTGATAGTGAACCGACTACGATAACGAAATCATCACTGCAGACCATGTAGATTCGTATTTTCCAACGGCAAATGCCTGAGGTTCCAACGACGTAATCCGGCATCATGCACCCGCAAATTGTGGAACCCGGCCATATAGAACATGGCGTAATTGAATGCCGCCCCCGTACCACCCAGACAGGTCAACAGGATTGGCCGAAGTGGAACAATCTTCATCCGCTTCAAGAGGCGTGGCAATTCAGGTGCCTTGGCATACCAGCGGCCAGCGGCATCCTTGCGCATATAATCCTGCCAGGGTTGGTTGACACTGCCGGGGATACGCCCATAGCGTGAATTCGCCTGAAACTTTGTCAGCCCTTTGAAATGCGATTCGGGTCGCCCATCTACCAACAGGTAATATTCATGGATCTTGCTCAGCTCATCGGTGGAAATTTCAAGTGCGAGCAATGGTCGGGCGGAAAAATGACCGATTTTAATCTTTTCGTTTTTTTCCTCTATGGGTCCCTTGATACCCAACCAACCATGCCAGCCTTCATTCAGCATACCCACATTCGTGTGCCCCATCAGATGGAATAACCAAAACAGGTAAAATGCACCAAGGATCTCATCGGTGTTGTTACCTTTGTAATAGATAACTACACCATCGCTATCATTAACTCCCAAGCGGCGAATCTTTGCCTCCAGCTGGTGAACCGGATAATGCACCAATGCCTCGTCTGCTGCCATATAGCGCCAATCACCCTTGCGGGTAAAGGTGCTTCCGGGTATGTGTCCATCAAAGGTAAAACTGCCTTCATCCGACACTTCAATAATCGCCAAATCCGGTTTATGTATATTCTCAAGCAGCCACCTCGGACTTACGTTTGGTGGAACAGTCACAGCGACGGCATCAAAAGAGACCAGCAACAATGCGATAGATATCACGAATAGATATTTAATCTTCTGCATATACCTGTACCTAAAATGCTATATAGGCATAACCCTGCTGCTGCAAATCTATTATGCGTGTATACCCATCATGCACCAGTTTAACTCCCGGCAGGATATCTTTCGCCGTCCATCCCTTACCCTTCATCGTTAAATAGCAAATCTCTACGCTTACACTATGTTCTATTAGTTCATTTATTACCTGCTCATTTGGATTAAATGCAAAACTATCTCCGACATATTTTTGATAGGCATTCTGTTTGAGCATCCAGTACGCTGCCGCGCCATGTACCACCACGCTGATATGCAATGCCTTTTGCTTAACTCCCATGTCTTTGTATGCTTCCAGAAGACCACGCACGTAGTACAGCGCCTTGCCGATACCGGCATCCATATCTGCATGACTCACATCATAGACCACACGGATATCCTGGCGCTGCGTTATGCCGATGATTCTGACCTTTTCATTGGAAATCGTATGTTGTGCCGCATTCACTGTTTGCGCAGAAAACATGGCAGCAACAACAAGCAAACACGAACCCATAATTCTAGAAAATTGACCGCTCATCATAGACTCCCCATTATTGCGGTTGGGCGTATAAGTCACATCTAATATCGTTAGGTTTTATATGCGACCTTGCCATCGACATCATAAGTGCCGCAGATAAAACAAATATAGCCTTTCAAACATATTTTTCAGGGTAATCAATTTTTTCGATCTCCGTGGAAATATATTCCAGAACGGCGGTTTATCGTCATCGGCCATATGCAACCACATGGCATCATTCTCCATATTCAGGATGCACGAAAGCTCATATCTATACGTACTGCTCAGCTCTCCACCGTTTAAGGCCAACCGCATGTTTTTAGCAGCCGACTGAGAACGCAGTTGCGCCATATGCGCCTGATGCGGCACCCATTGCGGTGGATTCTCATGGCTCGCACAATCGCCAGTAGCAAAGACGTTGCTCAGCCCCTTTACCTGCCCGTATTTATCGACATCGACCTGCCCCCCTGCAGACACGCTAAGACAAGACTCCCTGACCAACTTCGTACCGGTTATCCCGGGCGAATACAGGACCAGATCAGCCTTCCGAAAGGTCCCATCAGCATCACGCATGCCGTCCGCAACAAATTCCACCGGCTCATATCCATAGTCTAGTATGATCCCGCGCTCTCGCAGCCGATCGGTAATCGCCCCGGTCTCGTCCGGACTGATATTCGATGAGAAAAAATGAATTTCAAAATTATCCCGCACCCCTCTTTTCTTTAGGGAAAAATCCAGAAGACAGGCACATTCATACATTTGCCCCGCACGTCCGGCAACAAAACCATCCTGTTTGTTCAACTTGAATCCTAAATAAATGCTTCCATGCTCCAACATATCAAGCTTGTCCATAAACGCCAGCATGCCATCGGGTCCACGACAGGGAGAAAAGGTATATTCTTCTGTTCCCGGAATATCATCTTCGAGAAAGCCGGGACCAATGCCGAGAAACAAGACGTCATTATGATACTCATCACCATTAACGATGATTGTTCTCCCGTCATCGCGTATATCCGTTACCTCACCTTCGATAAAATTAATATTTCTCCGCGCCAGAAAAGGGCGAATATCGATAACTATGTCATGTTTAGTCTTTTTCCTGGTGATGAATTCAGGGATTGCCGGAAAGTAGACGAATCTGCCATTACCAATCAGAGTAAGATCATATCTTGAATACAGGCGACGGAAGAACCATGCAAAGAAAGGGAAAACGGGCAGCAAAAGAAAATATTGAATAAAAAACAATGAGGCAAATCCATTACCCACAATAATGATTTTTTTGTTCATATACGACCTCTTTTACATAACCAAACGGAGATGAGCTAAAAATACCCGGACGAGGCATGTTGTCTGTTCACATTAAACTATGAGCATATAGCCCAAGCACAACGCATAAAAATAGTATTGAAGCTACACTAAAATCATACCTGTTCCTGCTATCAGCACATTAACAATCCAAAGAAGGGATACGATACTCCGGCCGTTGCTGACATATCCGGCGACGCATAGAAAAACGGGACCAGATTCCGGGAATCATTTCTCTTAAACGCGTGCCGTACACCTATAATATCGAAGACACAGGGCACTCTTTTCGCAAAAATCAGCACTGGGAAAATTTTCTATGCCAACGGCACATAACAACACTGCAAAATAGCTAAATACAGGGAAACCAGAATCGGCCCTCGCGTAGAGCAAGCGTACGCTCATATATTTAAAATCCTGCAGATGAGGCAACCCTAGTACACTCTGGAATCCGCTTCAAGTGTGAACCTATGAGTAAAGTTCAAGTTCTATCAAGCCACGCCCATTATAAATTTGGCTAGATCGCCGTCTATCGATCGCTGTAAATAAATGTGCCTTCTACCATTGTTCTTATGATTGGCGCTAACGATAACCTGCATCAGAGTGTGCGCCTTGAGCGGTTTATCGAAGGAAACCAGAATACCGACATCACGCCAGCGTCGGTCGCATCACGCGCCGTCGAGCCAAACAACGAAAAATCGGTCACACTCTATTGCCATCGTCGCCATGTTCCGACCGTATCGCGCCACCCAACTCAGCCCTAACCCGACGATATGCTGCTACCCTGCGTGTACGTCAGCCCGAACACCGTATCGGTCATCCACCGCCGGAACGATT
>CAZLQI010000011.1:0-84605 GCA_964561765.1 uncultured Chromatiales bacterium | reverse complement strand
ACCGGCGCCCATGGACAGGCACACCCCGTTACCAGGGCAACAATACACCAGTCCGATGCCGAACGGTCATGCAGGGTATAGCGGCGCACGAGGAGTAGAGTAAATGGGGTCAGGTCTCTCATTGTAACATCACAAAATCTAGAGTAAATGGGGTCAGGTCTCTCATTGTAACATCACAAAATCTGCTCTATGCTTGATGCTATGGCGAGACCACTACGAATAGAATTTCAGGGTACCCTTTGTCATGTGAAAGTATCGTGCGTGCAATGATGCTATCGTAGCGGCCTATGCAACCGGAGCATACAGCTATCATCGTGAGATTGCCGAACACTTTGATCTGCACCTAGAGACCATCGGCAGGATTGTTCGAGGTCAAATGCAACAATGCGAGACTCCATTTCCTCCGGATCCATTCAGTATGACCATCTCAACAAACAAGATGCTGAGCGCGTCTATAATCTGACGGGATTGCCAGTCCTTCGGTCGCGGATTTCTGCCTTTGTCTCGCAGATATTTCTCCTCATCAGCAGCAGAATGCTATGCCAGTCGTACCCCGCGATACGCCTTGATGTAGGCCTCCGCCTGGCGCACATACCAGCGGATTATCCCCGGATTTAGCTTGTAACGCTTTATTTTGTCGATATATTCATCTCAGAATCGGGACACAGATTCATCTGTCATGATGCTACTCCTTTAGCAAAACAGAGTCGCAGGTCAGCCCCGGACCATAGATCTGCTGGGATTATGGGTAAATACCCAGAGAAGTAAAAACGTAATATACAGACGTCTGTCTAAATCACTGTTAGATGAAAGGGAAACCATTGAGATCGTTCTTTTCAAGAATACAAAATAAATTTGATGCTTCATATGGGGGGTATCCATCGCTTCAGTCGATTCCATCCGGGCCGCAACCGTCGGTTCACCTTTTTGGGCTTTTAGTTCTACTGGGAAGCCGACAGCAAGGGGACGCTGAGGGTCTGGCGACGGACAGCGAAGAAGAAACTGCGCGGCAGCGTGCGAGCGTGCAAGGAGCGGCTGAAAGTCAATCGGCACAAACGTCTGCCGGTCTTGCTCAAGACCCTGAAACCGAAAGTACGCGGTCATTTCATTACAACTACTTCCGTGTTGTGGGCAACGGCCGAGGCCTGTGAACGTTCTACTGCGGGAAAATCGCACGCAAGGATCTGTGCAGGGGACGCCGGGTAACCGGTGTCCCTACTGCGACGGCTACAGGATAACAACAGAGGAAATTTTATGACTACTTGGAAAGCAAAAATGGAGACAACATTCTATGATGATACATCAGCGCTTAAGCATGAAAATTGTGAAGTTCGGATAGAAGAGAGTGGGGATATTGTGGTTTCATATGAAGACGATGATGGTTATACAGTTTATCAAGGAAAAGGCCATGGAAGCGGTCACTATATACTTGAGTTGCCTAAACTCCAGGCCAAGGCCACTTTACATCGACTGCACGGAAGTCGGTTCCTTGAAGGTTCTTGGATTGAGGAGGGAACGCATGGTTTTTGGGAAACAACTTTACCAAACTAGTGAGAATAAACCGTTATGTGTGGTTACTGTAATCTCGCTTGAATATTGAATCGATTGATGGTGTCATAGTCACGTAACCTCCTGTTCGTGTAAGAGCGTCCCTCTGGATGAGGGGGTGAGGTCACATTCTATAGGTTAATCAGGATGAGGCTTGTTTCTCCGCGTAGCGGCTCCGTCCAATAAGCGGGTCAACCAGGACTGTCAACTCCGCTGCGCTTCGTTGCCAGCCAGTTACCCTTATCGTTAGCTGCCCATAAAGTCCGCGTCAGAAATCAAACCTTGCATAAATTTGGAAGTAATACTAGTATAGTATTACTTGTTATGAAGGTATGAGATTATGCGAGTTACAACTAAAGGCCAAGTTACTATTCCCAGAGATGTGAGAGAAGCTTTGGGTATCTCTCCAGAAACGGAAATTGATTTTATTGAAGACGGTGGCCGGTTTTTCATCGTTAAAACAGATAAACCTAATGTGACAGGAAAATTCAAAAAACTCAGGGGGATAGCTTCAGTAAAAATGTCTACTAATGAAATTATGAACCTGACAAGAGAAACATAATGAACGGGGTTTTTGTTGATTCCTGCGTGTTGCTGGATCTGTTCACTGACGATGAAAATTGGGCTGATTGGTCGGAGAGGACGTTAGAAAAATATAGTCAAACAAACACGTTATATATTAATTCCATTGTGTATACGGAAATATCAATTGGCTTCAATAAAGTTGAAGAGGTTGAAAGCGCTATTGAGGAACTGGGCATTAAAGTATTGGAAATGCCAAGGGAAGCATCATTCCTTACTGGCAAGGCGTTCTTAAAATATAGAAAAAGCAAAGGCAACAAAATATCACCATTACCTGATTTTTTTATTGGAGCGCATGCATCTGTATCAGGGTTTGATTTAATAACGAGGGATTTAGCGAAATACAAAACCTATTTCCCGCAAATAAAGCTGATTCACCCGTCCGCATGAAAACTAAGGCAGCTGACAATGCGCTCGTTCGGATGTTCACTTCGCTGCGCTTCGTTCACGCCGCACAGCTGAATCGTTAGCTTTACAACAATTTAAAATCAGTAGCCTAACAAAAACATACACACGAACTGTCAAAAGCGCGCGGCCTACAGCCACACCATTTTTGGCAACCGGTGATGCGAAGCGAGAGGGCAAATTAAAACTGATCGTAATGTCCGCCGATAGCAAAGATATAAATGTAGTCTTTATCGTACTTATAAATAACGCGGTCCTTCTGGCTTGTGCGGCGAGACCACAAACCAGAGAGGTTATGTTTTAATGGCTCAGGTTTTCCAGTTCCAGTGCGCGGATCGTCACGGAGCATTTCCTTCAATAAACGGCAAAGCACCTTGTGTAGCTTTTTGTCCTTTAGCCTAAGTTCCTCATATGCAGCCCAGGTATTACCTTCAAATACCAGTGATCTCATCTAGCTCCCCTGCTGTAGGTTTGTATCCTTTGCCCTTTGCATTTGTAGCAGCTGAGACCGCAATCTGTTTCATTAAGTCATTGTTTTGTAAAATATATAATGTTTCCTGCTCACGCTCCCAGTCGTCCGCACTTAAAACCACGAAATCATCACCACTTCTGCGTGTGACTTTAAGAGGCAAGTGCTCCGTAACCACCTGTTCCACAAAAGTTTTTAAGTTGTCTCTAAATTTATTTACACTAATAGTATCCATTTTTTCCACCTATAAAACGTACGGCAACTCCGTACATAATAAATGGTAAAGCCCTAACAAGTCAATTAATGGGAATAAATGGGGTCATATATGGTGCGTCCCGCATTGCAAGGATAGAGTTACCGGGAATAAAGGGGACGAATAAAGGGGACGCGCGTATTTATATCTTTGGCTTTCATGGATGCTACCTCAGCATTGGCAGGACGCCATCTCGCATTAAAGATGTTCATCCATTTTATTTGTAGATCACGTTAATGCATCAGTGCAATACTTGATCTCCATCTCCCATAATGTTGTCATTAAAAACGCCTTCATTCTTGATAGAATTGTTGTAAACCTGAATGGTCTTTACGTTTTTCTGGTGTCATTGTTCTTGTTGCTTAATCTTTAGTTGTCTTCATAATCATGACTCCTGCAAAAAATAATGCGCATATCGTATAAAGATAAATCAATCGGGGAAGTAAGGGGCGACGTATGATTCAGATCGGAAACCAGCTTGCGGACAGTTTCGACGATCCCCTCGCGCTGTTGATGTCTTTTCATCACCAAGTGTTGCGCTTTTCCTGGCTATTGGAACACATTGCCCGTGAGTTGCCAAAGCGAGGAAATTCGCCCGATTTACAGACCGCTGCCGGCAACGTGCTCGAATGCTTTGATGAGGCTGCAGCCTTGCATCACCAGGATGAGGATATCGATTTATTGCCGCTGTTGCTCGAACGAACTGTTGGCACTGGGAGTGAAGAGAAGGTAGCAGCCTGGTGTGAAAGGGTTCGCGATGAGCACAGCCGCGTCAATGACTTGTGGGATGATATTCGCAAGGACTTACTCGCTATTCACTCAGGAACCGGCGAGCGATTGTGTCCGGTGGACCGTTTTGCCGATCTGGAACGCCGCCACGTGGCTTTCGAGGACGGTGAAATCTTTCTTTGGGCAAGCCAGGTCTTGTCTGCAGAGGACAAGGAGAAACTGGGCAGGGCCATGGCGGCGCGGCGCGGCGTGTCTTGGTGAGCCGTTTGAGGCGTGAGGGAGGATACGTGCAATGCATCGATCCTTCGTGTAATCGATTTCGGCATGTAACCCGCCGAAGCACCATACTACATCGTTCAGAGTTACAGCTTCGCCTGTCTTCGTAAGCGCCACGGCGTAAGATACAAGACTCTGTCTCTGCCGATATATGGCCTGCCTGAAAAAGATCGCCAACGGCGGAATGGCTGCGAGCCAGAGGATCCCGTGACGATAAAAGGAGGTGTCGGGGAAGTCCACCGAAATGGCGGGTTGGGCGAAAAAGACAGCGGAACCGGGCCATGTTATGCTGGCCCGACATGCGGGGCCTGGCCGACCGATTGCCCGGGTGTTTCCTCATTTTCAGCGCGCGGATACCTGTATCCTGGCCCATGAGCGCTGCGCTTGTTGTACGACACTCTGCGGGATACTCCGGGCCGCGATGCTTTATTAAGGGATTGCTATGTGCGTCGAAACCGTCACAAGTCCCCTGTCCGGGCGCCCACTGGTCTTCGGTGAGGTACTCTACGACCATTTTCCCGATGGCAGCGCGGTGCTGGGCGGCGCTCCCTTCAACGTCGCCTGGCATCTGCACGGGTTTGGGGCACAGCCGGTGTTTGTCAGTCGTGTCGGGGATGACGCCGAGGGCGAGCAAGTCACGGCGACCATGATGGCCTGGGGTATGGACCTCACCGGCGTGCAGCGTGATACCGCCTACTCCACAGGCGCGGTCAGGGTACGCCTGGAGCAGGGCCAGCCGGCCTTTGACATCCTGGCCGGGCAGGCCTACGACCACATCGACGCAGACGCGACGGAGCGTGTGCTTGACACGATCGAACCTGCTCTGCTCTATCACGGTACCCTGGCGTTGCGCAGCGAGACCACGCGCACGGCCCTGATACGCCTGCGTGCGGTGTTGATGGGTGGCGGTACGGCGCGGGGGACACACGGTGTGCCCGGTTTCGTCGACCTCAATTTGCGCCCGCCCTGGTGGGATATCGATCTGGTCTCAACGGCCTTGCAGGGGACACGCTGGGCCAAACTCAATGAAGATGAGCTGGCGCTGGTGACAGGGCGCACGCTGAGTCGTGAGGACCTACCGGGGGTCGCTGAGGCCTGGCGCCAGCACCATGGCTTGGCGTTACTCGTGCTGACACTGGGTGGTGAGGGGGCCTGGTTGCTAGGGCCGGGTCTTGCCGAGTTCGGTGAGCCGGTTGCGGTGCGCCACCTCGCCGACACTGTCGGTGCTGGCGATGCCTTCAGTGCCGTGACCCTGCTCGGGTTGTTGCGCGGCTGGGCACCCGCGCAGATCTTGCCGCGGGCCCTGGCGTTTGCCAGTCGCATCTGTGCCCAACATGGCGCTACCGCATCTGACCTTGATTTGTACCGGGAATTTCTGGATGGCTGGGGACATGCCGACAGCACCACAGCATAAGCACGGTCTTTATATCGTACTGATCAGCGTTCATGGACTGATTCGTGGTCATGATCTGGAACTGGGCCGTGACGCAGACACCGGTGGGCAGAGCCAGTACGTCGTTGAGTTGGCCCGTGCCCTAGCAGAACACCCCGAGGTTTGGCAGGTCGATCTGCTCACCCGCCAGGTGTGTGACCCCAAGGTCGATGCGGACTACGCCGAGCCCCACGAAACCATCGCCCCCGGTGCGCACATCGTGCGCCTGCCCTGCGGGCCGCGGCGCTATCTACGCAAGGAGGTGCTGTGGCCACACCTCGATGGTTTTATCGACAATGCCTTGCAACATGTGCGCCGGGTCGGGCATGCCCCGGATGTGGTCCATAGTCACTATGCCGATGCGGGTTATGTCGGTTCGCGCCTCGCCCAGCTACTCGGAGTCCCCCTTATTCACACCGGCCACTCGCTGGGTCGGGTCAAACGCCAACGTCTGCTCGACAATGGCCTGCGTGAAGCCAGCATTGAATCCCAGTACAATCTGGCTCAGCGTATCGAGGCCGAGGAGATCACGCTGGGCAATGCCTCCCTGGTTGTCGCTTCTACCTCGCAGGAGGTCGAGCAGCAATACAGTCAGTACGAAAACTATCACCCCAAGCGTATGGTGGTGATCCCCCCTGGGGTGGATCTGGAACGCTTTCATCCCGGTAAACGCAATGATCCGTTGCCACCGATCGCGAACGCGGTGTTCCGCTTCCTGCATAGCCCGAAGAAACCCATCATCCTGGCGTTGTCGCGCCCCGATGAGCGTAAAAATATCGCCACCCTGATCCGTGCCTACGGTGAGCACTCGGATTTGCGCGAATATGCTAATCTGGTCGTGGTGGCGGGAAACCGTGACATTATCCAGTCGCTGGACAAGGGCGCGCGTGCGGTACTCACCGAGTTGTTGCTGTTGATCGACCGCTATGACCTCTATGGCCACATCGCCTATCCCAAACACCACGGTACGAATGATGTCCCTGATCTCTATCGCCTGGCGGCGCGTACCCGCGGGGTGTTTATAAATCCCGCTCTGACTGAACCGTTTGGCCTGACGCTCATCGAGGCGGCCGCCAGCGGTGTGCCCCTGGTGGCCACCGAAGACGGCGGTCCGTGCGATATTATTGCGCACTGCAAAAATGGCGTGCTCATCGATCCGCTCGATGCCGATGCCATGGGCGCGGTGTTGTTCGATGCGGTGAGCGCACGCACGCGCTGGAACAACTGGTCGAAGAATGGCCTGAAGGGGACCGCCGCCCACTACACCTGGGCCGGTCATGTGCGCACGTATCTGCGTGAAGTGCGCAAGGTGTGCAAGGGTCGACGTCCACGCATTGCCGCGCCGAGCAAGAACCGTCTGCCCAGTGTCGGGCGCCTGGTGGTGTGCGATATCGACAATACGCTGATTGGCGATCGTGAAGGGCTGCGTGTGTTGCTCGACAACATCGAGGGCAGCGGCGACGGGGTCGGTTTTGGGGTGGCCACCGGGCGCAGCCTGGAGAGTACCCTGAAGGTGCTCAAGGAGTGGAAGGTGCCCCGGCCGGATATCCTTATTACTTCGGTGGGCAGTGAAATTCATTATGGCCACGGCCTTGTCGAGGACACGGGTTGGCAGCGCCACATTGATTACCGCTGGAAACCTCATGCGTTGCGTGAGGCGCTGAAGGGTATCCCGGGCCTGCGTTTGCAGCCGAAGATCGACCAGCGTCGGTTCAAACTGAGCTATTTTGTCGACCGGACCAGGTGCCCGAGTATGCGGGAGATACGCCGCCATCTGCGCCACCTGGATCTGCATAGCAAGCTCATCTATTCCCATGAGGCGTTCCTGGACCTGTTGCCGGTACGTGCCTCCAAGGGACTGGCGATGCGCTACCTGGCGATGCGCTGGCGCGTGGCACCGGAGGACTTGTTAGTGGCGGGTGATTCCGGCAACGATGAGGAGATGCTGGCCGGTAACACGTTGGGGGTGGTGGTCGGCAACTACAGTCGTGAACTGGCGCGTCTGCGCGGGCGTCCACGCATCTATTTTGCACAGGCACCCTGTGCCCGTGGCGTGCTGGAGGGGATCGAATACTATGATTTTCTGGGTAAACGACGTATCCCGGAGGAGGAAATTACGTGATCAGTAAAGAACTGGTGGACTATCTGGAAACCCACCGGGAAGAAGCGCTGTTGCTGCTGCGCCACTATTTTTCTCTGGGACGCGCGTTCCTGTTGCGCTCCGATCTGCACGATGGTTTTGCTCATGTCAGTGCGGGCGGTGAGCAGGCGGGGGCCAGCCAGGGCCCCCTGGCCGAGACCATTGCACTGGCCCAGGAGGCGGTGCTCGAGGCACCCTGGTTTTACCTGGCAGTGCGCCCGCGGGTGGCGCGCTGGCACTTTCTGCGCTTTCACGCCGAGGCCATGCAGTGCGAGGAGATTAGCGTGTCGGCATTTCTTGCCTTCAAGGAACGCCAGGTCGATGGTCGCAGTGGTTCGCACGGTGAACCGCCATGGACACTGGAGGTGGACATGGCGCCCTTCAACCGTGGTTTTCTCAAGCTCCAGGAATCGCGCTCCATCGGCCGCGGTGTCGAGTTTCTCAATCGGCGCCTGTCCAGCCAGTTGTTCCAGCAACTGGGCAAGGGCGAACGTCATCTGCTCGATTTTCTGCGCCTGCACCAGGTGCGAGGAGAGCAGCTCATGCTCAATCAGCGCATCGACAGTGTCAGCGTGTTACGCCAGGCCCTGCGTGGCGCCGATGACTACCTGGCCCGTCAGCCAGCAGCCAACGGTTGGGAGATCGTGGGGGCGCGGATGCGTGAGCTGGGTTTTGAGCCGGGTTGGGGGCACGATATTGCGCGCATGCGCGAGACCCTGCACCTGTTGAGTGACATCCTGGAGGCGCCGGAGCCGGGGGTGCTGGAGCGGTTTCTCGGTCGTATCCCCATGATCTTCAGTATGGTGATCCTCTCGCCTCATGGATTTTTCGGTCAATCCAATGTACTGGGTATGCCGGATACTGGTGGGCAGGTGGTCTACATCCTCGATCAGGTGCGCGCCCTGGAACAGGAGATGCGCCAGCGTATTGCTGAGCAGGGGCTGGATATCGAACCGAGGATCCTGGTAGTCACCCGGTTGATCCCGCAGGCGCAGGGGACCACCTGCGACCAGCGCACCGAAAACATCATTGGCACCGAGCACGCCCGTATCCTGCGCGTGCCGTTTCGCAACAGTCGTGACGAGGTGGTGGCGCAGTGGATCTCGCGCTTCAATGTCTGGCCTTACCTGGAGCGTTTCGCCGATGAGGTGGAAAAAGAGGTGATGGCGGAGCTGGGTGCCCGGCCGGATCTCATTGTTGGCAATTACTCGGATGGCAATCTGGTCGCCACATTGCTCTCACAACGCCTGCAGGTGACCCAGTGCAATATCGCCCACGCGCTGGAGAAGACCAAGTACCTCTACTCCGATCTGTACTGGCGTGACAACGAGGAGCAGTATCACTTCTCCGCTCAGTTCACCGCCGATCTCATAGCCATGAACGCGGCCGATTTCATTATCACCAGCACCTATCAGGAGATCGCCGGTTGCGAGGACGGTGTTGGCCAGTACGAGAGCTATCAGTCGTTCACCATGCCGGGCCTGTATCGGGTAGTGAATGGCATTAACATCTTTGACCCCAAGTTCAATATCGTCTCACCCGGGGCCGACGAGAACGTGTACTTTCCCTATACGCAGACCGCGCGCCGTCTCACCGGTCTGCACGAGGAGCTCGCGGCTCTGATCGATGGCCCGCCTGGGGAGATGGCGCGCGGTCAACTCAGCGATACCGACAAGCCGCTGCTGTTCACTATGGCGCGACTGGATCACATCAAGAACATCACGGGTCTGGTGGAATGGTTCGGGCGCAGCCCGCAATTGCGCCAGGCGGCGAACCTGGTGGTAATTGCCGGTCATGTCGATGCCGGACGCTCATCCGATCACGAGGAACAGGCGCAGATTGCGCACCTGCATGCGCTGATGGACGAGTATGGTCTGGACGGCGAGCTGCGCTGGCTGGGTGTTCAGCTCGACAAGAATCTGGCCGGCGAGCTGTACCGGTATGTGGCTGATCGCCGCGGGGCTTTTGTGCAACCGGCTCTGTTCGAGGCCTTCGGCCTGACGGTGGTTGAGGCCATGAGTTCGGGATTGCCGACCTTTGCCACCTGTTACGGTGGGCCGCTGGAGATCATTGAGGATGGCCGGTCGGGTTTTCATATCGATCCCAATCACGGTGACGCGGCGGCAGCCATCATGGCGGATTTTCTGACCCGCTGTGCGAGAGAGCCCGAATATTGGGAAACGGTGTCCCATGCCGCCGTGGCCCGGATCGAGTCGAATTATACCTGGCGGCGCTATGCCGAGCGCATGATGACGCTCTCGCGTATCTATGGTTTCTGGAAGTACGTGACCAATCTCGAACGTGAAGAAACGCAGTGTTATCTGGAGATGTTCTATGGACTGCAATTTCGCCCGTTGGCGGCACGTATGGCGTCCTGAGGACGGGTCGTGCTGGTTGCTTATGCACAGTCACATTAAAATCAAACGCTTAGCCACTTAACGTGCAGAAAACAATCATAAACTTCGGTATATAATCTATCCTTTTGATAAATAAAACTTTTTTGTTTTCACTGTTCGATATTATCGTACTTCGATGTCATTAGCGCCGATGCAGACCCGTGCACTGCCAACTCATCCACAGAGTTATCCACAGTTTTTTGCACATTTGGGTGCGGGTGTCGTCTGCCACTCGGAATAATCAGTGCAGCCTGGGATCATGCGTCGGGTTCACCAGCGGAACAGGATCCATTGATTGATGGGCGGATTGTCGAGACTGTCGCTGCGGGTGTCGAGCAGGCCATTGCCGGTGGTATCGATCAGGTAATACGGTGGCCCCTTGTCCGGGGTGATCTTCACATAGCGCAGTTGCCCGTTGACGCGGTACTCCTCGATCACGGCGTGCTTGCGATGGATGATGGTCACCTGGGGTGTCAGGCTGCGCTTGGCGCTGTTCACCTCCGGGATGGGTGGCGGTGGTAGCGTAGGGGCCGCCCCCGGTGCCGGTTGATTGCGCGGGGCACTGGTGCCCTGCAACGGTGGGGGCGGTGGTGCGGTGGTATCGGCGAGGATGAGGACCGGCGCGAGCAGACTGCACAGGAGCAGGCCGTGGGTGGCCAGGCGGCGGGCGGAGATGTCGGTGCGGTGCGGAGACTTATTGGTAGTGCGTGGCATCAGAGTTCCAGCATGGCCGCTTCTTCTTCGGCGGAGGGTTCGAAGCCGCGGTGTTCATAATGGCTGAAGATAGCATCCACCACGTCTTGTGGATTGTCCAGGATCTTGAGCAGATCGAGATCCTCGGGGTCAATGGTCCCTTCGTGCGCCAGGGTTTCGCGGAACCAGTTCATCAGCCCGTTCCAGAAGGGTGAGTGTACCAGAATGATTGGTATGCGCCGTGATTTACCGGTCTGCACCAAGGTGAGTATCTCGGCCAGCTCATCGAGGGTACCGAAACCGCCAGGCATGACGACATAGGCGGCGGCGTATTTGACGAACATCACCTTGCGCGAGAAGAAGTGGCGAAAGCTCAGGGAGATGTCCTGATACGGATTGCCCCCCTGTTCATGCGGGAGTTGGATATTGAGGCCTATACTGAGAGATTTACCGGCATAGGCCCCCTTGTTGGCAGCCTCCATGATGCCTGGACCGCCTCCACTGACGACTGAGAAACCGGAGTCGGAGAGCAGACGGGCGATGTCCTCGGTGAGTGCGTAGTAAGGATGATCGGGCGAGGTGCGCGCCGAGCCGAAGATGCTGACAGAGGGTTTGATCCGGGCCAGATGCTCGAAACCCTCGACGAACTCGGCCATGATCTGGAATATCTTCCACGACTCACGCGTCAGCAGTTTGTCGTCCACGGGGCGCATGCCGGGATGATTGGATTTGTGCTGGTCACTCATGCAAGCGGGCTCTTGTTGGGGTGGTCTGTCGACGCGAATAGTCGCAGTATAGCCGCGGACAGGTCGCGCCAGGGTGTTGGATACGACATAATTGGACCCGCTGCGGGTCGTGCTGTGTCGAGGCATTCTCGCATTTCATCTTCCCACCCGCCACTGGAAACGTGTGACTGCACACCCTGAGACCGATGTCGAAGCAAACTGAAAATCTATCGTCACATACGCCCGCTATCCTCACAGATGAGGGTGGCACACGCAAACACCTGGTGTTGGTAGACGGTTCCTCGTACTTGTACCGTGCCTTTCATGCGATGCCGGCGCTGACCAACTCGCAGGGTGAACCTACCGGTGCCGTCTACGGGGTGGTCAACATGCTGCGCCGCCTGCTCAAGGACGACACTTGTGCGCACATCGCCGTGGTGTTCGATGCCAGGGGCAAGACCTTTCGCGATGCGCTCTATGCCGACTACAAGGCCAATCGCCCGCCCATGCCCGTCGAGCTGCGCGGGCAGGTCGACACCCTCCATGCCCTCGTACAGGCCCTGGGTCTGCCCGTCCTGGTCATCGATGGGGTGGAGGCGGACGATGTGATTGCCACCCTCGCCACACAGGCCACGGCCTGCGGCATGGATACGGTGATCTCCACTGGCGACAAGGATATGGCTCAGCTCGTCGATGACCATGTCACGCTCATCAATACCATGAGTGATACCGTACTTGATTGCGCGGGGGTGAGAGAAAAGTTCGGTGTGCCGCCCACACGTATCGTTGATTATCTGACGCTCATCGGCGATACCGTGGACAATGTGCCCGGCGTGCCCAAGGTTGGCCCGAAGACGGCGGTGAAGTGGCTCACCGAGTACGGCTCACTGGAGGCCATTATTGCGCACGCCGATGTGATCAAGGGCAAGGTGGGCGAGAACCTGCGGGCCAGCCTCGCACAGCTGCCATTGTCGCGTGAGCTGGTGACGGTCAGGCGCGATGTGGCGTTGGCCCAGGGCCCCGAGGCGCTGGTGCGCCGTGCCCCGGATACGGCACGCCTGAGTGAGCTGTATCGCCAACTGGAATTCAGCAACTGGCTGAGTGAGGTTTTGACTGACGCGGCGGATGTGACACAAGGCGCACGGTCACCTGATGCTGCGTCGCCAGAGCCGGTCTATGATACCGTCCTCAGCGAGGCGGATTTCGAGACCTGGGTGCAGCGTATCGAGGCGGCCGAGCTGTTTGCCTTTGATCTGGAGACTACCAGCCTTGACTATATGCAGGCCGAGATCGTCGGCCTGTCCGTTGCCGTCGAGCCTGGGCATGCGGCCTATGTGCCGCTCGCCCATGAGTATCCAGGGGCGCCAAAACAACTCGATCGCGACCGTGTGCTCGCGCGGTTCAAGCCCCTGCTGGAGGACCCGCAGCACAACAAGCTCGGTCATAACCTAAAATACGACATGAGTGTCCTGGCCAACTACGACATCGTCCTGCGTGGTGTGGCCTTTGACACCATGCTCGAGTCCTACATTCTCGACAGTACGGCAAGCCGGCACGACATGGATTCGCTGGCGCTGAAGTACCTTGGTCACAAGACCATCCACTACGAGGAGGTGGCCGGTAAGGGGGTGAAGCAGATCGGCTTCAATCAGGTCGCTCTGGAGCAGGCGGCGCCTTATGCTGCGGAGGATGCCGAGGTGACGCTGCGCCTGCACCGCCACCTGTGGCCAATGTTGGCGGCCGAGCCGGGTCAGGCGCGGGTTTTTCGCGAGATCGAGTTACCCCTGATCCCCGTCCTTTCACACCTGGAGCGCAACGGTGTGTTGATCGATGCCGCCCTGCTGCACACACAAAGCGCCTTTCTGGCCGGGCGGCTGAGCGAGATCGAGGCACAGGCGCACGCCGAGGCAGGGCACCCCTTCAACCTCAGCTCACCGAAGCAGATCCGGGCCATCCTGTTCGAGGACCTCAAGGTGCCGGTGTTGGCCAAAACCCCCAAGGGCCAGCCCTCGACCGCCGAGTCGGTACTCGCCGAATTGGCACCGGATTATGCTTTGCCGCAGCTGATCCTCGACTACCGCAGCATGGCCAAGCTCAAGTCCACCTATACCGACAAACTGCCCACGCAGATCAATGCGCGCACTGGCCGGGTCCATACCTCCTACCACCAGGCGGTGGCCGCTACCGGGCGGCTGTCCTCCTCTGATCCGAATCTGCAAAATATTCCCATTCGCAGCGAGGAGGGGCGGCGTATCCGTCAGGCCTTCATTGCCGCACCGGGTTATCGCCTGGTGGCCGCCGACTACTCCCAGATTGAGTTGCGCATCATGGCGCACTTGTCCGGTGATGCCGGTCTGTTGCACGCCTTCGCTGCTGGTGAGGACATCCATCGGGCCACGGCGGCCGAGGTCTTTGGTATCACCCCTGCCGCTGTCAGCACCGACCAGCGCCGTTCGGCCAAGGCGATCAATTTCGGCTTGATCTATGGTATGTCGGCCTTCGGGCTGGCGCGCCAGCTCGGCATCGAACGGACTGAGGCTCAGGCCTATGTGGATCGTTATTTCGCGCGTTATCCGGGGGTGAAGGCGTATATGGCGCAGACGCGTGAGCGCGCCCGCGAGCAGGGTTATGTCGAGACGGTGTTCGGGCGTCGCCTGTACCTGCCAGAGATCCGTGCCAGCAATACGCAGCGGCGCCAGTATGCAGAGCGCACCGCCATTAATGCCCCCATGCAGGGGACGGCGGCTGACATCATCAAGCGCGCAATGATCACGTTGGACGCCCTGCTGCGTGAGACGCAGGTTGATGCCCGCGTGATTTTGCAGGTCCATGACGAACTCGTGTGCGAGGTTGCCGAGACCCGCGTGGCCGAGGTGAGCGCCCTGCTCGTTAACAGCATGACCGGTGCCGCGACGCTGGCCGTGCCGCTGCTGGTCGAGGTGGGGGTAGGGGTGAATTGGGACGAGGCACACTAATCAGTGCTGAAACAGCATCGAACGGTGCAGTGCAACACTGGGCTTGACGCGCTGGCGGGGACTTTGCCGGAGATGGCCCTTTGACTGATGTAAAGCCACAGACGGGTGGAATGTGTCCGACAGCACCTGTGCGGGGTGAACTTTTTTCACCTGCGACCGTCTCAATACCAGTACGTATAACGCGATGGGGCCGCCGTTTCGTGATGTGATAAGGCGTCGTGACAGGGTTGATGGTTCTTCGTGATACGAGTGTTGCCTAACTGATTGTTTCTTGAGTGTTTGTGCTAAAGCAGGGTTGATAAGCAAAAATTTTCGGGAATATGCTGAACCATTCCCTAGACCTTTGGTCTATTTAGTCAGGTGTTTTACACCCTTCCCGCCTGCTCTCCCTGGCGGGGAACTGCTAGGTCCGGCACCCAAGGCCGGACACATTGAGCCCCGGACCCTCCCTCCCCCTAATTGGCCGGGGCTTTTTTTTACACTCTACCCGTACCGGCGGCCTGCTGGTTTCACCTACTCCCTCCCTCCTCCCCTGAATGGAACAGGTTCTATTGGGTCTGTTGGTTTGTCCGTCCGGGCTGAGCGGGCGGGGCACCGT
Organism: uncultured Chromatiales bacterium; assembly: GCA_964561765.1. Taxonomy (GTDB): domain Bacteria; phylum Pseudomonadota; class Gammaproteobacteria; order DATFLL01; family DATFLL01; genus CAZLQI01. Next base: position 69,384 of record CAZLQI010000011.1, on the reverse strand, counting down.
CACCCAGCCCAAGCCAGTCATCGAGCACCGCATGGGCCTCATCGACGCCCAGGGGTCGGGTCGCCGAGAATAGCTGTACGCTGACCTGCGTATACTCGGACAGGGTGCGGCGTACGGCATGCAGGGTATTGAGGGCGGGGCCACGCTTGAGCTTGTCTGCCTTGTTGAGCAGGATGTGGACGGGCAGGGTGCTGTGCTGGCAGCCATCGAGCATCTGCTGGTCAAAAGGGCTGAGCGGATGTCGTAGATCCATGATCAGGATCAATCCCACCAGTGAGCAACGTCGGTTAAGATAGTCAGCCATGGCGAGTTGCCAGCGCCGTTTGACCGCCTCGGGTACTCGTGCAAAACCATAGCCCGGCAGATCGACTAGGCGATGGTCGTCATCGAGGGAGAAGAAATTGAGCAATTGGGTGCGCCCGGGGGTCTTGCTGGTGCGCGCCAAGGCCCGTTGACGGGTGAGGGCATTGAGTGCGCTGGATTTACCCGCATTGGACCGACCGGCAAAGGCCACCTCCCGGCCCTCATCGGGTGGGGCGCCGGTCAGAGTGGGGGCGCTTGTCAGGTAGCGTGCCCGGGCGTAATAGGTATTCATTGGGGGATCGTGTTCATCTCGTGTTCAGTGTGCCGACCGGATACTTGAGTCAGAAACAGGGTCGGCCATCTGTGTTGGATATAGTGGGTATAGGATAGAGCTAATCCGGCTGGATAAATCAGTTTTACACGTAGTGTGTCAATAGCGCTCGTCACTGCACAGCGCGTCCGTGAGGCCCCAGGTTTGGGGGCTTGGCTTGACCGGGGTTGCCTCAGTTGGTATATAGAGGCGCCGGTTTTCACTCTGGCCGAAGCAGGGCGCAGTGTAACATGTCGCAGTGGTCGGGTTTCAAGCAAACCCACGCGGGCCTGGTCGCCAGGCAGGGAGGGAGATGAGTGAAAATAGTATGCGTAGCGGCCACAGCCGCAATAGAGGTGTCCACTGAGACGGCGGATCACCCGCACGGCAAGACTCTGTTCCAGCAGACCTGTTGCAGGTGCCATGGCATCGGCATTGCTGCGCGCCCAGGTCGGGCGTCCACCTGACCTGGGCGCGCAGGGCCGATAGACCCGGTTACGGAGTTCTTGATTAACGTTTCATTATATTACATTGTGTCATAACTCAGCCAAACAGGTAATTAGGATGAACTATCGATTTGCGATTGCAGCCTTTGTGCTGATGTCCGCCGTCTCGGTCGCTCAGGCCGCAGGCAATCCCTTCAATCCCAAGGGTAACGCCGAGGCCGGCAAGGCCAAGGCAGCGACCTGTGCCGCCTGCCACGGCGCCGACGGTAATAGTGTTGTGCCGACCTTCCCCAAACTGGCCGGGCAGAATGCCCCCTATCTGATGAAGGAACTGCATGACTTCAAGTCGGGTGCCCGTAAAAACCCGATCATGACGGCCATGGTCGTACCGTTGACCAACCAGGATATCGACAACCTGGCCGCGTATTACTCCTCGCAGACCATGAGCGTGGGTACTACGAACAAGAAGCTGGCAGCCAAGGGCGAGAATATCTTCCGCGGTGGCAATGCGACGACGGGCGTGGCGGCCTGCATGGCCTGCCATGGTCCGACCGGAGCAGGCAACCCGGCGGCGCATTTCCCGCGCCTGGCCGGCCAGCATGCGCCGTACATCGTGGCACAGCTTGAGGCCTTCAAAAACGGCACTCGCTCTAACGATGCCGGTATGTTGATGCGCAACATTGCCGCCAAACTGAGCCCTGGCGAAATGAAGGCCGTCGCGGCTTATATTCAGGGTTTGCACTGAACCTCTGTCCCATCGCGTAGTCCTATGCCAAAGGGTGGTCGCTCTGACCACCCTTTGGCAGCTCTGATATTCCTGTTTCCAGTGTCATCGAATGGCGTAATCGCCAAGGTAGTCTAGATGTGAGCGGGCAGACAAACATCCCCCGGAACCGGCGCCGTATTGCGCTGGAATTTCTCGGATCCATGAACTTGGCGATCACCATCCTGATAGCCATTGCTATCGCCGCAGTGATCGGTACAGTACTCAAGCAGAATCAACCCTATACCGATTATATCTTCAAGTTCGGACCGTTCTGGCACAAGGTGTTTGTCGACTTGGGCCTGTACGATGTCTATGGCACGGTCTGGTTTCTGGCGCTGATGGGTTTTCTGCTGGTCTCGACCAGCGTGTGTATCTACCGCAATGGCCCGACCTTGTTGCGCGATATGTTCCAGTATCGCGAAAGTGCGCAGGAGAGAACCTTGCGCACTTTGCGCAATCACCGGGAATGGGTGTTGCAAGGGAGAAGCGAGGATGCCGAGCTCATCCTGCGTGACTTCATCAAGGGACAAGGTTACCGGACCCGCGACAAGCGCATAGGGAACACGCTGACCATTGCGGGGAAGAAGGGCAGTCTCAATCGTCTGGGTTATCTGTTTACTCACGCAGGTATCGTGGTCATTTGCATCGGTGCCCTGATCGGCGGCAGTCTGGGGCTCCGGCTGGAGATGTATCTCGGGCACAAACGTATCGAGACCCGCGACATCCCGGTCTCGCAGGTGCCTGAGAGCAGCAAACTGGCTGCGGGAGAGACGACCTCGTTTCGTGGCAATGTCACCATTCCGGAAGGGACATCGACCAATGTGGTCTTCCTGAATATGCGTGATGGCTACCTGGTACAAGAGTTGCCGTTCTCCATAGCATTGAAGGATTTCCGTATCAAACACTATCCCTCGGGGAAGCCCAAGGATTTCCAGTCTGATATCGTTGTCCATGATGCCCGGCACCAGAAAATCCTGGCAACGACCATACGGGTCAATCACCCGTTGAGCTACCGCGGTTACACCATTTATCAAGCCAGCTTTGGCGACGGTGGCTCAAAACTGCAGTTGCGCGCCTGGCCCCTGTTTAGCGGTCAGCTCAAGCCGTTGGACCTGAAGGGGGTAATCCACCAGGATCTGAAGGTCAATACCTCACGGGGACCGATGACTCTGGAGTTTTCCAATTTCAAGGCATACAACGTCATGCCGGCCCCGCCTAATAGTGGTCACAAATTTACCAACATCGGTCCGAGTTTTATCTTTAAGCTGCGCAATGCCAGTGGTGTGGCCAAGCAGTATGATAACTATATGTCGCCTGTACTTCAGGACGGTCGCCTGTTCTTCCTCTCCGGTGTGCGCGATGAGCCAGGCCAGCCCTACCAATTCCTCCATATCCCAGCAGATGCGAACGCCAGTCCCAAGCGCTTCCTGAAGTTTGAGGCACTGCTCAATAATGTTGACCAGGTGCGGGCCATCGCCTCACGCCAGGCCCGCGAGACCATGGCCGCGGCCGGGATGGACAACCCCCGGGTGCGCAAGGACGTGACCGACTCCATGGTTCGATTGGTAGGGTTGTTCGATCAGGGTGGATTCAAGGCCATCATTGATCACATTAAAAAGAACGTACCCAAGGCGCGCCAGGCGGGCGTTACCGATGCCTATAGCAAGGTGTTGCAGAGTATTCTGCGTAGTGTCTATGTGGAACTTTTGCACCAAGAGGGGGTCGATACCACCAAGGGTGTGGGGCCAAAGGCCGCTCAGTTCTACAATGACAGCATCAATGCCATCAATGAGATGAGCAAATACGGTTCGCCGTTTTATCTACAGCTTACCGGCTTCAAGGAAGTGCAGGCGTCAGGTCTGGAGATCAGCAAGGCGCCTGGTAATAATATTGTCTTTTTAGGCTTTATTTTGCTGATCGGTGGTGTCTTCATGTCGCTGTACATCAACCATCGGCGCCTGTGGGCGATCGTTCGGCGTGATGGTGAGCAGACCCGTGTGCTGTTCGCGGGTAACGAGGACCGGCATCAGCGGGATTTTGCCCGCGATTTCACTGCGATGGGTGAACGCTTGGACGGATATTTGCGCAGATGAAGATGATGCGGCCGCGCAAGAAGCGGGCGGCGCGGTACAGGGATACGCACCGCCAGGAACGTACAGCAAGTCAGGATTCGGGTAGTATAAGTGCGCGTAGTATGGCCGTTGCCGATACTGCGGGCGCAGTCTAATCCCAAGAGCGAGAGGATCATTATGTCCGTATCACATGCCGTTCTACAGGCGGAACTAAAAAAGAGTTCTCTATTCAAACAGCTGAATATCTGGGACCTGATCTGGACGGTACTGGTCGCGGGCGGAGCCTATATAGGTTATCACCGCTACGGCGAGTACATGAACGTTCTTCAGGTCGGGATCCTCGTGGGCGTAACCGTTGGCACCATCGCACTGAGTACCTACTGGAGGTCATTGCGCTGGCTTATCGTGGTGGTGGCCGTGGCGAGCCTCAGCGCCATCGCTCTGTATGGTGATGATCTGAGCCGGCGTGAGCATGAATTCTTCCTGCGATTCCTGATCTCCAGCCAAGCGGCGATCATGTGGATGAGCGCGCTCTATGTCATGGCGACGCTGGCCTATTTTACCGGCATCTTTGCCCGCTCCGGGTTTGCCAGCAAGGTCGGCACCGCCATGACCTGGTCGGCCACGGCCATGGGTCTGATTGGATTGATGGTGCGCTGGCGCGAGTCTTACATGATGGGTATGGATATTGGTCATATTCCGATCAGTAATCTCTACGACGTCTTCATTCTGTTTTCTATCGTTACTGCACTCATTTATCTGTACTACGAAATGTACTACCGCACCCGCAGCATGGGCGGTTTTGTGCTCCTGATCATCAGCGCGGCCATTGCCTTTCTGCTCTGGTATCAGTTCGGACAGCATGCCAGCCAGATCGAACCCCTGGTGCCGGCACTACAGAGTTACTGGATGAAGATGCATGTCCCGGCCAATTTTATTGGCTATGGTTCCTTTGCCATAGCAGCGATGGTCGGCACCCTGCACCTGCTGATCGATTACGCAAAGAAACCCAATCGTGCCCTGGGCTACTCAATCCTTGGCCTGACCGTGGTGGCGGCCGTGATCATCGGCTGGCTGGTGGCTGGTGTACACTTGTCGATCACCGGTATCTCGATCGGCTACGGTGTGGTAGTGGCAGCGGTGATGTGGGGTTTTGGTACGATGGTCATGATGCCGCGGGTGACAGACAACATGCCCCCACGCGAGATGCTCGACGACGTCATGTACAAGGCGATCGGTCTGGGTTTTGCTTTCTTTACCCTGGCCACGATTCTGGGCTCCCTGTGGGCAGAGCAGGCCTGGGGGGGGTACTGGTCCTGGGATCCAAAAGAGACCTGGGCGTTGATCGTGTGGCTCAATTACGCGGCCTGGTTGCACATGCGCCTGACCAAGGGCTGGCGCGGTGCCCCTATGGCCTGGTGGGCTCTAATCGGTCTGTTCATTACCCTGTTCGCTTTCCTGGGGGTGAACATGTTCCTTTCAGGCCTGCACTCCTACGGTACGCTGTAGCGGGCGCCTGTACCCGTGTTCCCAGACACACGGCCCGCCTGGCCTGCGCCAGCGGGCTGTGTGTTTGTGGGGAGGTATGAATCGAGTAGATCAGCGGGTGCGGGAGTGCGCGACGGCTTACTTGCGACCGCTATCGTTGATGTAGTGTGTGAAGGTGGCCACATCGGTGCTGACCCGGCGGAAAACATGATCCAGGCTGATAATAGCGTGCTCGAGCAGATTAACGGCAATGTAGGGGTGCTCCACTCGCATACGTTGATACATGGTGTGAGTGAGTTTGAGCAGACGGGTATCGGCGCGCATGGCACGCATCCGCACCAGACGAGGTTGGCGGTCGAAGAAGGACATCTCACCCATCAGTTCACCTTCCTGCATGCGGCCGATTTCGATTTCCGTGCCGGTATCGTCGTAGAACAGGGCAGACTCGCCTTTGACCACGAAGTACAGGGCATCGCCGACATCGCCAATCTCGGCAATGAGGGCATCTTTTTCCAGTGTGATCAGCTCGGTGTACTCAAGCAGGGTGCGCACCTCCTTGATAGTGAGTGATTCACACAAGTATTGTTGATTGAGGAAGTCAGCAAGATCGATCTTCTCTGTCGGCATCATATTTCCCTCCCTAACGTAGGGATATAGCATAATCGATCTGATCGTTTACAGGAAGGCGGACAACCGCGCGACGTGCAGGCCTCGCTTGCAGACGGAGTGGGATTTACATAGTCTGGATTTTACACTGAACTGGAGAATGAACGCATGAAGAATGCTCTGTATCGTGTGCTGTTTCTGTTGGTCCTGCTGCCCGGCCTGTCGCCCTTGTGGATGCCGGGCGTGGCCCGTGCGGATATCAATGAGGGGTTTGAATACCAGAAGATCACCCCGCCGGTGCCCACCACGGTTAACGATAATCAGATAGAGGTTGTCGAGATGTTCTGGTACGGTTGCCCGCATTGCTATCATTTTGAGCCCTATCTGCTCAAATGGTTGGCACACAAACCCAAACATGTGGTCTTTATACGCGTGCCGGCCGTGTTCAATAATCCGGTGTGGAAGATCCAGGCCAAGGCCTACTATACCGCCAAGGTGTTGGGCGTGTTGGACAAGACCCACGAGGCTTTTTTCGATGCCATTCACAAGCAGGGTGAGTCCCTGGCGACCGAACCGGCTATCGAGGCCTTTTTTGTTGCCCACGGGGTGTCCGTCAAGGACTTCAAGAATGCCTTCAATTCCTTCGTTGTCTACAGCAAGGTGCGTCGTGCCGCTGAACTCAGCCGTCATTACGGTATCAGTGGAGTACCCTCGTTGATCGTCGATGGTAAATATCGCACCAGTGGCCTGCTGGCCGGCGGCGATGAGGGCATGATCAAGGTGATTAACTTTCTTGTTGCCAAGGAGGCCAAGGCCAAGGGACTGCACTAACGGTCGGCGCACTCAGGTTTTTTTCGTCGCTGTGCCGACCGATTCTCCGTTGGGGGGGGGACGGAAATGTGACCGCTGCGGCCACGGACGTGGTGCCAACGCGTATAGCCTGTCGCTTCGTATCGCCGCACAGCATCGCGCCTCCTGGTGACACAGTTCGTCGATTTCATGGTCGAATCAATAAAGACCGGGTGGTACCGGCCGATAGGATATAAGGACCCACCTGTGGAGACGACATGAAAGCGGCGGAACTGTTCATCAAGTGCCTGGAGAACGAGGGTGTCGAGTACATCTTCGGCCTGCCTGGCGAGGAAAACCTCGATTTGATGGATGCACTGCTGGATTCTCCCATCACGTTTATCACCACCCGCCATGAGCAGGGTGCCGCCTTCATGGCCGATGTTTATGGCCGATTGACCGGCAAGGCCGGGGTCTGCCTCTCCACCCTGGGTCCGGGGGCGACCAATCTGATTACCGGGGTGGCCGACGCCAATCTGGACCATGCTCCGCTGGTGGCGATTGCCGGTCAGGCCAGTACCCACCGGTTGCACAAGGAATCCCACCAGGTACTGGATCTGGAGCAGATGTTTTCCTCCATTACCAAGTATTCAGCTCGCCTGTTGACGCCCAATATCATTGCTGAGGTGATTCGCAAGGCCTTCAAGCTCTCGCAAAGCGAGAAGACTGGCGCCTGTTTCATCGAATTTCCGGAAAATATCGCCGAGATGGAGGTCCAGGATATACCGCTGCCCACCATGTTGCCGGTCCCCCCCGATCCAGCAGTCGAACAGGTCAACCGCGCCGTGGCGCTGATCTCTGATGCCAAGAACCCGATCATCCTCGCTGGGAACGGTGTCATCCGCGCCAAGGCCTGGCAGCAGCTTGCCGACTTTGCCGACAAACTCAACATCCCGGTCGCAAACACCTTCATGGCCAAGGGGGTGATTCCCTTCAAACACCCGATGGCTCTGGGCAGCGCCGGTCTGCAGGCCAAGGACTATGTGAGTTGCGGTTTTAACCGTGCCGATCTGATCATCTGCATAGGCTACGATCTGGTCGAGTACCACCCCTATCTGTGGCATCCGACGCGCGATCGCAACATCGTCCATATCGATATGTCACCCGCCGAGGTCGATGCGGCCTATCCGGTGTCGGTGGGCGTGGTGGGCGACATCAAGAAGAGCCTGCGCCGGATCATGGATCTGGCCACGCCGCACACCGGCCATACTCTGCGCGCCCTGCGTGACGCCCTGATCCACGACATGAATCAATGCAAGGACGACTTCAGCATGCCGATGAAGCCGCAGAAGATCATCTGGGATCTGCGCACGGCCATGGACATGGAAGACATCGTGGTTTGTGATGTGGGTGCCCACAAGATGTGGATGGCGCGAATGTTTCGCTGTGAATATCCAAATACCTGTCTGATCTCCAACGGTTTTGCCAGCATGGGGATTGCCGTGCCGGGTGCCGTGGCCGCCAAGCTGGCCTGCCCGGAGCGGGCCGTCGTGGCGGTCACCGGTGATGCTGGCTTTCTGATGAATGTCCAGGAAATCGAGACGGCAATGCGTATTGGTACGCCCTTTGTCATACTCATCTGGAGTGATAGTGGTTACGGGCTTATCGAGTGGAAACAGATGACCCAGTTCGGGCGCAAGTCCAATGTGGATTTTACCAACCCGGATTTCGTCAAGCTAGCGGAATCTTTCGGGGCCAAGGGCTACCGCATCCAGGACGGCAATGATTTGTTGCCCACGCTCAAACAGGCCCTGGCCGATAATACCGTGAGCATTATCGACTGCCCGGTGGACTACAGTGAGAACCTCAAATTGACCAGCAAGTTGGGTGAGATGGTCTGCCCAATCTAGGCGCAGCGAAGAGCGGTCGTTATGATGTCGGTATTGATGAACGAGCAGGTCGCAATGGAGCCGGTCATTGGGCAGCGCCCGCACCTGCGCGTGGTGAGTTACAACATCCAGGTCGGTATCACCACCACCCGGCCGCGCCACTATCTCACCCACAGTTGGAGACATGTGCTGCCGCACCCGCAGCGCATGACCAATCTGGATCGGATCGCGCAAATGGTCGCGAATTTCGACATCGTGGGTTTGCAGGAGGTCGATGCCGGTAGCCTGCGCTCGGGTTTCATCAACCAGACCGAGTATCTGGCCGACAAGGCCGGTTTCCCCTTCTGGTTCCATCAGGTCAACCGCAACATCGGCCGTCTGGCCCAGCACAGCAATGGACTGCTCAGCCGCTACTGCCCCGTCGAACTACGTGAACTTCGCCTGCCCGGGTTGATTCCAGGGCGTGGCGCAATCTTTGCTCGCTATGGTCGCAATGACGCGCCACTGGTCGTGGTCATGCTGCACCTGGCACTGGGCCGGCACGCACGTATACGCCAGCTCGCTATGATCGGCGAATTGATCAACGACTATCCTCACGCCATACTCATGGGTGACATGAACTGTCGGCCTGGCAGCAAGGAGATGAACATTTTGTTTCAGCGCACGAACCTGCGCGAACCGCTGGAAGAGGTGCTTACTTTCCCCAGCTGGCGTCCACGGTTTCACATCGATCACATCCTGACCACGCCGGGGTTGAATGTCATCGAGGCACGGGCGTTGAAATACAGTTTTTCCGATCACCTGCCGATTGCCGTGGAGATTGCCCTACCGATGGGAATGCGCCTGAATGGTTAAGGTGTTGTCGACACACGTGACGTAGAAAAATGCGGACGGGATAGAGCATGGAACACGATGACGCCGGGCGCCGTGGAACGGCCGAGTGGAAGCAGAAATACTACGATAGCCTCAGTGAGCTGGAGCGTAAGGAGCAGCAGTGGAGTGAGGCGGAGGCCATGCTGCGCCAAGGGCTTTCGCACCTGACGCTGGCGGCTGAACCCGGTCTGCCCCAACTTGAGAGCCAGCTTGGTGAGTTACGCGACGCCCTGCGTCGGGGCCGTGATAGCCTGGCCCTGCGCGGTCTGCTCGACGGACTGTCCACGACTATCCTGGCTCTTGACCAGCACCGGCGTGAGACGAGCACATTGCCGGGACCGGCTGAGGCGCTGGTGCAATTGGTCGATGCTGTCGTCTGGCCCCGCGGCATGAACCACAAGGCCCGTGCCCTTAAAAAGCAATTCAACACTCATGGCGCAGATGTAGAACGTTTGGTTCAGGGCGTTTCCGGACTGGTTGGCGAGGCACTTGAACGTGTTAAGGGACCTCCAGAGGACGCCACGGCAGGCCGACGACGTGGTCTGCTGGCGGGGTTGTTCGGTGGCGGCGAGGGCAACTCCGACGCTTCGCCAGCGACGGCGCAACAGGCCGGGACGCTGACGCCGTCACCTGCGGGAGAGGCAGCGGGCGGGCCGAGCTCACCTGCGGCAGCGAACGAACCGCCCCCTACCTCGCCCGTCGCCGAGGTGCGGCCTGCGCCTGTCAGTCTGGCCGATGCCGATGCCACCGAGGTCGAGGTTGCCCGCATCGGTGATCTGCTGGTCGAACTGCTCGATCGGGTGGGCTTGCCTGTCGAGCTTGAGACATGTGCCCAGGCGGTGCGCCACCGCCTCATGGATGAGCCGGATCTCGGTGTCCTCGATCGTGCGGTCGTCGAGATCGCCAGTCTTATTGCCGAGGCGAGAGCCAGCGTCGAGACGGAAAAGCGGGAGCTGGAGGTCTTTCTCAAGCAACTGACCCTGCGCCTGCAAGAGCTGGATGCCGCATTTCAGGAAAATACGGTCTTGAATGAGGCCAGTCTGGCCGATGGGCGAGATCTGGATGCCGCCGTGCAGGCCGAAGTCCGTGGCATCCAGAGTTCAGTCCAGAGTGCGCAGCATCTCGATGCCCTCAAGCATGATATCCAGCGCCGGCTTGAACACATTGATCAGCATCTCGGACAGTTCCGCAGTGCTGAAGCGGCACGCCAGCGCGAGGCTCAGGCCCAGGTCGCGGCGCTCACCGCCAAGCTCGAGACGATGGAAAACGAGGCGGCAGGGTTGCGCGAGCGTGTCCGTGAGAAACACCGCCTGGCCATGCATGATCCACTCACCGGTCTGGCCAACCGCATCGCCTATCAGGAACGTGTCGAGCAGGAGATCGCCCGCAGCAAGCGCTACGGCTCACCGCTGGTAATCATGATGTGGGATGTCGACCGCTTCAAGGCCGTCAATGATCTCTATGGCCATCAGGCCGGCGACCGCGTGTTGGTGGTGATCGCGAAACGTTTGTCCGAGAACGTGCGCGAGTCTGATTTTATCGCCCGTTATGGTGGCGAAGAGTTCGTGGTACTCATGCCCGAGATCGATTTGGATGGCGCACGGCAGGCCGCCGAAAAGTTGCGCCAGGCGGTTGCCAACTGTGATTTTCATTACCGCGACAAAACCGTGCCAATTACCGTTTCCTGCGGATTGACCTCCTACCGGGTGGAGGAGGACATCACCGACTGCTTCGATCGCGCCGATGCGGCACTGTATCGTGCCAAAGATCAGGGGCGCAATCGGGTGGAGGTCGCGCAATAGGCGGCACGTCGTGTGTGTCAGGCGAGGCGGTGAGTTCAGGACATAAAAAAACCGCCGAACGGAGGGACCGTCGGCGGCATGATTGCATGCGTGATCAGGCGTTTACGGTGCAGGGGGGGCCTTGACCGGCTTGCGCGCAAGCACCCAGTGCACAGCCACTTCGGCCTGCGCCATGCTCATGGTCGGATGCGGAGACATCGGGATACCACCGGTCCACTTGTTCCATTTGCCGGCACCGCCCTTGATGACCTGTTCGGCCAGCATTTCTACGGTCTTCTTGTCCGCCTTGTTACCATGATAGCGGTAGGCAACCCAGGAAAAGGCGGGTCCGACCACCTTATGACCGACGGCATGGCAGGCAAAGCAACCCTGTTGGGTCAGCAGCTGTTTGGCATTACCGGCCAGCGCCGTGGACGACAGACCCAGACCAGACAGGCCCAGGATAAGCGCAGCGGAGGTTGCAACGAGCTTAGACTTCATAACGATATCTCCTCGATAAACAGTATTGAGCGCATACACCACCCATCTGCCACCATAGCAGGGTGGGTGGAAATCGAATTGTCACGGGTCATCGCCGGTCTGCTGGCGTACAGTATTTCTCCGATCCGGTCTTCTCATACCCGGTGGGAGAGGGGCGTATGCCTACACACCTCTACACCACATGCGAAAGTCTATTATATCTGCTTGGACAGCGTGTTGGTATGCCCAATCAGTAAAATATTTCGGCCATGTCTAACCGCCTTTGGCCTTCAGCCCTCTGGCTTCGCTGGTGCGCACCGGTGGCCACTGACCGCTGTCGCCTGGGCCCGCATTGTCTCCCCGACGCTGCCGTCGAGCGGCGATAGCTTCTGCCTGGGTATGGTCTTGCGCAGCAGGCGTAGGCCATTGAAGACGACCAGCAGGCTGGCACCGGTATCGGCGAACACGGCCATCCAGAGTGTGGCATTGCCACTTAGGGCCAGGGCCAGAAAAATAATTTTTATTCCTAATGCCAAGGCAATATTTTGCTTCAAAACACGGGTGGTACGTCGGCTTAGCGCGATAAAATCGGCTATCTTGCGTGGATCGTCGTCCATAATGGCGACATCGGCAGTTTCTAATGCCGTGGCGGTGCCAGCTGCGCCCATGGCAAAGCCGATGTCGGCCCGAGCCAGGGCGGGGGCGTCATTGACACCATCACCCACCATGCCTACCGCGCCATAGTGTGACTTGAGTGTGGCGATGGCGGCCTGTTTGTCTTCCGGCAGGAGGTTGCCGCGGGCGTCGTCGATATCGAGCTGATCGGCGATCGAGCGCGCAGTGGCCGGATTGTCACCGGTGAGCATGACCGGTACCACATGCAGTGCCTTGAGAGCCTCGACTGCGTGCGAACTTTCGGGTCGCACAGTATCCGCCAGGGCGAACAGGGCACAGGGTCCTTGCTGGGTTGAGCACAGTACAATGGCGGTTTTTCCGGCCTCCTCCAGTTTGGCCAAATGCGCCTCAAGTTCGGGCGAGCACATTCCCCGTTCTTCAACCAGACGGTGATTGCCCAGGTACCACTGCTGTCCCTCACTATGACCCTTTACGCCACGGCCGTTGAGCACACCAAAATCATCAATCGCCAGTAACACCGTGTCTGGCTGGCGCAACCGCCAGCCACTGACCAGCGCTTGGGCGATGGGGTGAGTGCTGTGTTCATCGAGACTCGCAGCGATCAACAGGGCATGCTCGATAGGCATGTCACCCAGAGATGATGCATCAGTCAGGACCGGTTGCCCCTGGGTCAGGGTGCCCGTTTTGTCCAGGGCGACGGCCTTCAGGTGACGACCGCCTTCAAGGTAGGTTCCACCCTTGATCAGGATACCGTGGCGGGCCGCGGCAGTCAGTCCACTGACTACGGTGACCGGGGTCGAGACGACCAGGGCACAGGGGCAGGCAATCACCAGCATGACCAGGGCCTCGTAAAACCAGCTGCTCCAGCTCCCACCCAGCAGTAGCGGGCCGAGTAGGGCCACTGCGGTGGCGAGAGCAACGACGGCAGGCGTGTAGTAACGGGCAAACTGATCGACGAAGCGTTGTGTGGGCGCACGCTGCGATTGCGCTTCCTGGATGGCCCTGGCAATTCGCGCAAGTGTGCTGGCGCTCGCAGCTGCGGTGACCCGTGCGCTCAGTACACCATCGGTGACGATGCTGCCCGCGTACAGGGCATCGCCTGGCTGTTTGTCGACCGGCAGGCTTTCTCCGGTAATGGGTGCCTGATCAAGCGCGGCATGACCGGTTTGCACACGTGCGTCCAGGGGGACCCGTTCACCGGTGCGCACGCGGATCAGCGCACCGATCGCCACATCGGCCACACTCCGTGTCTGCCAGTCGTTGTCGATGCTGACGGAGGCCGTTTCCGGGGCCAGCGCGGTCAATGACGTGATGGCGTTGCGTGCGCGCTCCAGAGAGAGTGCTTCGATGGTCTCTGACAGTGCAAACAGGAAGATGACCATAGCCGCTTCTGGCCATTTACCGATCAGGGCCGCGCCGGCGACGGCCACGGACATCAGGAAATAGATATTCAGTGTCAGATTCTTCAGTGCAATCCAGCCCTTTTTCAGGGTTGGCACGCCAGCGCTCAGAATTGATATCAAGGCCAGGGCTGCGACGCCCCATGACAGTCCCTGTCCCGTGACCCAGGCGATGAGCTCGGCGCCCACTGCGGTCAATCCGGCGATACTCAGCAGGATGATTTGCCGGGCGCTCAGGATCGGGCGGGTCACCACTGCGGGCGTATTTGTGTCGAGCAGCACAGGCGCCATGTCCAGTGCCGTCAGGGCGGTGGCAACAGGCTGTGGATCATCCAGCTGGTGATACACTGTCAGTTCACGGTCAAGTAAGTTGAAGTCGAGCCGGACAATACCGGGCAGCGGTTCCAGTTTGTTGCGGATCAGGCGCTCCTCGGTTGGGCAATCCATGTGCTCGATACGGTAGCGGACCTGTTGTGTGCCCTCCGGCAGCGGGGGGAGCGAGCTGGTCGGGGGAGCGTCACAAGAGGCCATTGTGGCGGATGAGCAACAGGCGTCGGCCTGTTCTGCGTGATGCGTGTGCGTCATAACCGAGGAGTCTCCGGGAACCATGACCCTAGTAAACAGTCTGTATCTACTACAGGGTCAAGTCCCGTCGGAGAGATGAAGCGATGAGAATTGGAACACTGGCGCGGCGTAGCGGCTGCAACATCGAAACAGTGCGGTTTTACGAGAAGAAGGGCCTACTGGATCCGCCGGAGCGGGAAGCCAACGGTTATCGCTGCTATGTGGATTCCCACCTGGTGGAACTCAATTTCATCCGCCACTGCCGGTCACTGGGCATCGGGTTGGAAGACATACGTCGTTTACGCGGGTTGCAGGGCGAACATGGTCTGACGTGTGACGAGGTGAATGAACTCGTCGATACGCAGATTGCGCGTATACACACGCAGATCGAAACCCTGCAGGCGTTGGGGGAACAGCTGCATACCCTGCGTGCGACCTGCCGTGCAAGGAACAACAGCGGTGAGTGCGCGATCATGCGCAATCTGGAGAAGGCCGCGCAGGGAGACGGTTGCCCGTGTCACCCCAATGGGCGCGAGTAAGACAGCTCCGATGGGTGTAATAACGCTATGTTGATCACTATCACGTAAAGCACATTGTTGATCTGCCATGCCTGTCGGTAGCCCCGTTTGCCTGAGAGTGTGCCTGGGGGTGTTGCCATATGTCGGAGCATATGTTAAGTTTTCGTTGTCATGCGCCACTATTCCACACATAGTACATGGATATTAGCCCGTGGGCTTGTTTACCTGCTGATCGCCACCGTCTCCTACGGAGGTGTGGCGTGGGCGGCCGATATGCATGAAATATCGACCTCTACACCACCGCTGCATGTGGCGGTGTTTGCCGATGATATTGCCGCTGACTTTCAGGCTACGCCGGATCAGGGTGGTCCCTCATCACCGTTTTCTCCCCCCGTCTGTGATCACTGCTGTCATGGTTCTGCGCATTATGTCGGTCTCCCCTTCGCGGTTGCGATGCTCCAAAATGACCCACGGCCATCTGTTCGGTTAAATGCCCGCGCGGCGCCCCACAGCCGGGCACAAGATATCCCCTTTCCCCCTCCTAGGGTCTGAATCCCGCTCAACTTGATACCACATCGGCCGCGCTGTCGATGTGGGCCAGCGGTTGCCTATTTTTTTCCACGCAAAGGATTCAGATCATGTTGTCGATCCGATTTTCTCGGGCTGCCCTGTTGGGTGGCTTGTTTATACTGCTGCCCGTTACCGGGCTGAGCGCCACTACTGGCGCAACAAATAACAATACCGCTAAGCCTGAACCGGCACTGAGCCGCCTGGTGAAAAATGTGCTGGCCGACTATCCTCGTGTGGAAGCGGCCCGCGCGGCACTTGCGGCGGCGAGTGCGCGTCGTAGCGCTGCCGGACAATCTCTGTATAACCCCTCTCTGGAACTCGATGTCGAAAACGGCGATATCAAACGCCGTACTCTGGGTGTGGCGCAAACCCTTGATTGGGGCGACAAGCGTGGTGCCCTGGTGCGTATTGCGGAGGCGGATGAACGTGTTGCAAAGGCACGTTTGCGGCTGACGCGAGAGGAACTCGCCTGGGAGACTCTCTCCGCACTGGGACAGTTCCATACCGCGCAGGCACGAAGCCGGCTTGCCGAGCGCCGCGCCATGCTCATGACCCGTTTCGAGAATCTGACAGTGAAACGGCGCCAAGCGGGCGATCTGGAACAGAGTGCCCTAGATCTGGCCAGGCTGGCCCTGGTCCGCGCACAAATGGCGCGCGCCCGTATCGCTGCGGCGCTGGCCGATAGCGGGCAGAGACTGAACGCCCTGGTCGGTGAGGTACGCACAGTCTGGCCGAACTTACCCGTAGCGTTCGCCGATGAGACGAACATCGCCGCAGTACCGACCGCACAGGTGTTGCAGGCCCTTCCCGGGATGCAGGTCTTGCAGGCACGCGTTGCAGCGGCTCGCAGTACGTTGAGTCTGCGCCAGCGCGCGCGACAGGCCGATCCGACATTGAGCCTTCGCGGTGGTCGCGAGGGAAGCAAGGCGCTGATCGGATTGTCGATATCAGTTCCCCTGTATGTGCGCAATTCCTATAGCGCCGAAGCAAAAGTGGCCGCTGCAGAACTGATAAAGGTACAGCGTGAGGCACAGGATGCCTACCGGCAGTCGCACAGTCGGCTGGTTTCTGCGCGGCAGCGATTGACGCTGACGCAGTCCGCATGGAAGACCTGGGGTCAAACCGGCGAGGGAAGTCTGGACAGTCATTTGGGTCTGCTTGAGCGCGTGTGGCGTGCGGGTGAGATGAGTACAACCGATTACCTGGTGCAACTGAATCAGGCGCTGGATACGCGCGATGAGGCCTTGCATCTGCGCGGTGATCTCTGGCGGGCATGGTTTGACTGGTTGCGGGCCACGGCGCGCATCGAATCCTGGTTGGGCCTGGGTGCGGGGACGCGTGTCCAGCAACGGGCCGGCAACTGAATAATGAATTTCGTAATGCTCAGCTTTTATGCTGAAACGATTACTTCGGGGATAACGTGTATGAAACAGCAATTATCGAATTCAACACCCAGCAGGATTAAAGGGCCGAGTGTGTATGCCGTATTGGCCTTGTTTGGTGTCGTGGCGCTAACGCCGGCGATGGCCTATGAGAGCAAAATGCATGTGGACGATCGCGCCAACGTGATGCAAATGTCGCAACAACAGCGCCATGCGGAAGGTATCGTGACGGCACGTGTCGAGCAACGTGCCTTGCAGGAGACAGTGATTGCGCCGGGCGAGGTGAAGATGAATGCCTATCGCACGTCTCAAGTCACCCCGCGCGTTGTCGCACAGGTGGTGGCGCGCCACGCCAAACTGGGTGAGGTCGTGAAGGCAGGTACAAAACTGGTGACGCTGTCGAGCGTGGAGATGGCGCAGGCGCAAGGTGCCTTGATCGAGACGGATCGCGAATGGAGTCGGGTTAAAAGACTGGGGCGTGGCGTAGTTTCTGAAAAACGCTATGTGGCGGCACAAGTCGCGCGACAGCGCGCCTATGCCACCGTGCGTGCCTACGGTATGACGACAAGGCAAATAGACGCGCTTGTCAGTGGGCGCGATGCGGGTAAGGCGACTGGTAGATTTGATTTGTACAGCGCTCAGGACGGCACGATTGTGCACGACAAGTTTTTGGTGGGTGAAGTGATAAAACCTGGTCGTGTCCTGTTTGAGATTACGGATGAATCACGCCTATGGGTTGAAGTACAGCTTAGTCCCAAGAAGGCAACGAATATAAAACTAGGTACCGCCGTGACGGTTACTACCCGCAGTGGAGTGCGCGAGCAGGGTAAGGTCGTGCAATTGCACCACATACTCGATCCGGCATCACGTACCTTGGCAGTGCGGGTGGAGCTGGACAGGGCCGGCCAGTTACATCCAGGTCAGTATGTCGATGTCGCCCTGAAAACGGGCGAGACTGCGCCCGTGATTGCCGTACCCGAACAGGCCGTCATTCTTCTCCAGGGTAACAAGACCGTCTTCATCGTCAAGGGCGATGAACTGCAACCCAGACCCATAGAGGCGGGGCGCACACTCAGCGGTTGGACCGAGATAAAAACAGGTCTTGCCGCAGGCTCCAAGGTCGTGGTCAAGGGTGTCTTTTTGTTGAAATCGCTGCTGCTGAAATCGCAGATCGGCGAAGGACACTGAATATACAGGGGATGCAGGCATGTTAAATAAACTGGTTGAAGTGTCATTGCACTACAAATTTCTAGTTATCATTGCTTTTCTCGTGGTGGGGTTTCTGGGTCTGCGCGCGGTCAGCACTATCCCGATTGATGCCTTTCCGGATGTGACACCGGTACAGGTCAACATCTATACCGAGTCATCGGGACTTGCCGCGGAAGACGTGGAGCAGTTGTTGACCTTTCCCGTTGAATCCGGCATGGCCGGTTTGCCGGGGGTGACAGAAATACGCTCAGTGAGCCTGTTCGGCCTGTCCTACGTGTCGGTCTACTTCAAGGACAGCATGGACATTTACTTCGCGCGGCGCTTGGTTATGGAACGGCTGCAAGAAGTGGGCGATCGAATCCCGGCAGGTTACGGTAAGCCGGTGATGGGACCGAATACCTCCGGGCTCGGACAGGTGTTCTGGTACACCGTGGAACGCGCCGACGATAAGCTCAATGCGGGGCTGACGGACATGGACCTGCGCACGATCCAGGACTGGACCGTCAGGCTGATTTTGCGCACTGCCCCCGGTGTCGATGATGTGATGTCCTGGGGTGGGCAAGAGCGCCAGTATCAGGCGGTTATCGACCCGCTACGCCTGATTAAGTACGGCCTCACCTACAGGGAAGTCATGGGCGCTATCCAGGCCAATAACCGCCAGGTGGGTGGTCAGTACGTCAACCTGGGTGCCGAGCAGTATCTGGTACGTGGTCTGGGTCTGGTGACTGGCGAACACGATATCGGCAATATCATGGTCAAGGTGGTCAATGGCACGCCCGTCTACCTGCGCGATGTGGCCAGAATAGAACAGGCACCTGCACTGCGCTTCGGTGCCGTCACCCGCGATGGCAAGGAGGTCGTCATGGGCATGGCGCTTGCCCGGATAGGCAGTAATGCTGCTGACGTGGTCAATGCCGTCAAGAAAAAGGTGGTCATCGCCCAGTCCGCACTACCGGCAGGTGTGAAGATAAAGTCGGTATATGAACGCACAGAGCTGGTTAAAAAAGCAGTCGGTACGGCCGAGCGGGCCTTGATTGAGGGCTCGATCCTGGTCGCTATTGTCCTGTTTTTATTTCTAGGTGAGTTGCGTTCAGCCATCGTAGTGATCGCTGCATTGCCATTGGCCATGCTTATCGCCTTTATCTTTATGGGAGTGGTGGGATTGTCTGCCAATCTGATGTCGCTGGCAGGTCTTGCCATCGGTATCGGTATGATGGTTGACGGGGCCGTGGTGATGACCGAGAACGCATTCCGTATCATGTCGGAGTGGCGTGAGAGAGGTGAGACGGTTAACCGGACCGCAGCGGTGTTGACCGCCGCACGCGAGGTGGCCAATCCTGTCGCCTTTGCCATCCTTATCATCATCGTGGTGTTCCTGCCCTTGTTCAGTCTACAAGGTCTTGAGGGCAAGTTGTTCAAGCCTATGGCTTTCAATATCAGTTTCGCCATGGCGGGCTCGTTGTTGCTTACCTTGACGCTGATACCCGTACTGGCCGCCCTCATCCTGAAACCCAAGCAAGCACGAGACACTGTGTTGGTGCGCTGGATCAAGCGGGGGTATTTGCCCCTGCTGGCCTGGGCAATGCGCCATAAGAAGAAGGTTGTTACCGGCGCGGTGTTAGTCCTGGCGGTCAGTTTGGCGCTGTTTCCTGTTCTTGGAAAGGAGTTTATGCCACAACTCCAGGAGGGATCGATCATGTGGCGTGTCACCTCGATCCCCTCCACCTCGCTGGAGCAATCCATCAAAGTGTCCAAACGCATCGAGAAGGTGTTGGGCGAGTTTCCCGAGGTAGAAACCACGGTTGCCATGATCGGTCGCGCTGAAAAGGGCGAGACGGCGGATGCAAATTATATGGAAATCTATACCGCTCTCAAGCCAAAGGATCAACGTACGCGTTCAGTCACGGAACTGGCAAACGCCATGCGTGAGGAGTTGGAGCGGGCCGTACCCACGGCAGTCATCGCCTACACCCAACCCATTCAGAGCCGGGTGGAGGAGCTGATATCCGGCGTGCGCGCTACCCTGGCGGCCAAACTCTACGGCCCTGATCTTGGTGAACTCGATCGTTTGAGCGCCGATATCAAGAATGCACTGAGTGGCGTGAAGGGTGTGGCTGATCTGTCGCTGGAGGCGAACAAGGGTAAACCGCAGATTCGAATCAAGGTGGACCGTGATGCGCTGGCCCGCTACGGGATCAATGCCGATACCGTACTCACTGTGGTGAGAACGGGCATCGGTAATCAGCCGGTCTCGACCCTGATAGATGGCGTAAAACGTTTTGATATTACGGCGCGCCTGAATAATGCCTCCCGAAATTCAGTGCAGGCGATTCGCAATATACCTCTGCGTACGGCCAGTGGTGCCATCGTGTCACTGGAGCAGGTCGCTGATGTCAGTACAGCAGAGGGCTATTCCTTTGTGCGGCGCGAGCGGTTGCAGCGCTATGCGGTGATCCAGATGGACGTGCAGGGACGTGATGTGGGTGGTTTCGTGAAGGCCGCTAACGCAGCCATTACAAAGCAGATAAAACTACCGCCCGGTTACTGGATAGAGTGGGGTGGTGCATTCGAGAATCAGCAACGTGCTTTGGCACGACTCGCTGTTATTGTGCCACTGACCATCTTCTTCATCTTTGTGTTGCTCTATACCGCGTTCAATTCTGTGAAATACGCCACACTTATTATTGCCAATGTCCCCTTTGCCACGATTGGTGGATTGATTTCTCTGTGGATCAGTGGTCAATACCTCTCGGTGCCTTCGGCCATTGGCTTTATTGCAGTGTTCGGTGTGGCTATGCTCAACGGCATTGTGCTGGTGAGTTTCATCAATGAACTGCGTGAGAAGGGCATGGCGGTGGGTGAAGCGGTGCGCAAGGGGGCGGAACTCCGATTACGACCAGTGATGATGACCGCAAGTGTGGCCATCCTGGGTCTGATGCCGATGTTGTTGTCATCCGGCGTGGGCGCAGAGACCCAACGCCCGCTCGCTACGGTGGTAGTGGGTGGCTTGATTACCTCCACACTGCTGACGCTGGTGTTACTGCCCGTGCTTTATGAGTGGATAGAGACTCGAAAGGAGAAAAAACAATGAAAGAGATCAAGGCCTTTGTTCATCGTAACCGGATAGCGGATGTGGTACGCGCCTTGCGAGCCGCGGGATACCGCAATCTGTCAGTGATTGACGTCAAGGGCATTCTGAATGCCCTAAGCAGTAAAGAGCAGGATTACTCCATTGAGTTTGGCAGTGAGGTGATTACCGAAGTGAAACTCGAGTTGTTCTGTAATGATGAAAACACTACGGCACAGGCTGTGGGTATTATTCAGGCGCATGGGCGTACGGGCCAACCTGAGGCGGGCTGGATCTTTATCAGTGAAGTGTCCGTGGCTCTGCCCATCGGGGATCGCTGAGGCTGGGTTGGTGGTGGCAAGGATGCCCGGTGATTGAGGGCTATGGCCGAGTGCGCTGGAATTGCGCCATGGATGCCTCGCGCAGCTACCACGACACGCGTGGAGTGAGCCGGTGTAGCAAGACGTTGAAACGCTGCTCGGCCTTAGGATTGTCGTGTCTAAGTGTCACGCAAGCGCGCCCGGCAAAGCGGCATGCGGCTTCAATTTCGTTGGCTGCGACCAGTGTCCCGAGGCAGTCCATGAGAATCCCAGATAGATCCTCGACCGTTCGCCCGGGTGTACCGGGCGAGACATCGTCTGTACCCATCTGCTTATCGCTCATCGGTGTTGGCCCTCAATACATGCCGAGGTGTTGTTTGGCGGCGGAACTCATTTTCTCGGGTGTCCAGGGCGGGTCGTAGGTCAGGGTGATCTCCGCGCCTGCAACCCCGGGGACTTGAGCGATCGCGTTGTGGGCACCCTCTTGCAGATAGCCCGTTGCCGGGCAGCCACGCGTGGTTGTGGTCATTTGCACGCAGATCGTCGTACCTGCAGTATCAGCGGTGATCGTGTAGATCAGGCCGAGATCGACAATATTGAAACCGAGCTCCGGATCGATAACAGTGCGCAATGCCTGCTCAGCCTGTTCAATCAGTGGATTATCCGACTGTTGATTCACTGCGTATCCCCCTGTTGCGCTCCCACCTGTATCGTGATGGCGTAGGTGGTACCATCCGGTTCGAAGGCGCCGTGCCAGTGATGACCGCGCTTGGCAAGTTCGGGCAGTAAAAATAGCGGTTCGCGATTCATGAGTGCCGACAGCACCTCACCTGCGGACATGGACTCGAGGGCTTCGAGGATACGTACCATCGGCTCGGGGGGGTCGAGTTCACGATTGTCGAGTGTCACCGAGGGTTCAGGCCACTGTGCACCATTGGTGTCCGCTATGGGTGCCGTTGCTACTTCCGTAGAAGATGTGGCCGGTGGACTGAACAGAACCTCCCAGTCGCCAGCGCTCACTTCCTTGATCTCGTGGGTAAAACCGCGCGAACCCAACACGTGCAGCAGCGGTGTCGGCTCGAAGGGTGCGAGTAGGCGCAAACCCTGGTCCGGCTGCAATGCGTTTACTGCTGCCATGATCTGTTCGAACGGTTCGCCACCATCGCGTAATATGGGTCGTACATCGAGATCTACATATACGGTCATTGTTATTTCCTCTCAGTCAGTCCGGGCGTATTGAGGTCATGAAGAGTCGAGGTCGATAACTGCCGGTGGGAAAACGCGCTGATATTGGCACATCATCCAGGCGGCGCGCGCGCACCAGCTGGATGATGATGCCCGCAGTCGCGACCAACATCAGTGCCGCTGCAATACGAAACACCGCTGTAGCATCAACCAACAACGCTGCCACCGCGCCCCAGACGCCCAGAAAATAGAACATGAACCACTTGCGTGCATGTCGCTCCTCGACCAGATCCTGCACCCTGGGTGTGGCCTCCTTGCCAAGGATTGGACCGTAGCATTCCAGCCAGGTCAGGAACGGTACAATCTTGTAGAGCATGGCGAGGCCGAGTCCCGAGAGCCAACCGAAGGCGACGAGAAATACTACCGCACTGGCGTGGTGCGCAAGTTGTCCCATGGCGAGAAGGATGGCTATCAACACGGCCGCCAGTACCAGAGATGCCATTGCCGCCATCGCCATTATACTGTTTAGTTCAATGACGCGGCGCTTGCGCGCTCGATACAGATGCACAATATCGTACATATACAGGGCGACGGCCGCCAGTCCGAGTACCGTACCCAGCAGCAGGATTGACTTCGAGTCATAGTTCAGGGCAATGGCGGCGCCACCACCAAGGATAATGACCCCCAGGGCCGATGCGCCAAGCAAGAACGCCCCACGACTGCTTGTGCGTTCTTGCTCTGGGGCCAACATGAACATGGCGAGCAGTCGATAGCTGACGCCCATTGCGCTAAGGGTGAGCCAGCCACCCAGGCCCGCAACGATGTGCAGGGGGAGCTCGTCGGCGAGCAATCGCATCGAGACAGGCCCGCCGATGACCCCCCCCAGCACCAGCGCGAACATGACGCCAAAGCCCACAGTCGCGGTGAGGCCACAGAGACCGACCACGATGAAGCGGGCTGGCAGAGTCAACGGTCGTGCGTTCCAGAGAGTCAAGCCGAGATCCCACAATACCAGTCCGAAACCGATGACAAGTAGTCCACTCGCCAATGGAAAGAACGGCAGGTTCGCCTCGAACACACCGCTTAGATGCAGAAATCCCGATAGCAGCGCAATGATCCCCAGCAGTAAAAAGCCCAATGCGGGCAGGGACAGCAGCATACTGTAGAGTGGTTTGGCGACCAATACCGGCACAAACTGGAACAACGCACCGCAAAGCAACAGGCTCAACCAGCCCAGCACAACCAAGTGCACAAGCACCAAGGTTGCTGGCGCACTGATGGAAGTCTGTGGATAACCATAACCCGCAGACATCAGTCCCTCGGCCGCGAGCAGCGCGGCCAGTGCTACGGCAAAGTACGCCAAGGTCCAGCGCGAGAGCGTGACACCCGTCATTTAATACCTCCCGCACCCTGGACACGTGCGCGTCCAGGGCTTAACACACTTTAGTTGGTCTGTGGCAATTTGCGAATTTCGACGCGCCAAGCCTCAGGACCCTCCTCGAGATAGGTCCAGGAGAATTGTTTGGGGTGTTCGGCCTCGAGTTGGTAGTACAACGGTTTGGGATCGTGATCGTTGATCAGAACGAAGGCGGCGTCGGGGAGCAACGCATCGACCAACTCAAAAATCCGGGCATGGCGTTGGGCAGGAGCGAGGCTGCGAAGGTCGACCTCGGTAGGCACGGGAGAAGCGATGGAATCTGACATGGAAGGGTCCCTCGAAAGATGAAATAAGGCGCAGGAGGCTGCCGCTAACATACACCGCGACAACATTCGCCACAGGGGCAGCATTGCAGGGCGTAAAGTACGCCCCTAAAGATACACTGTCAATGATTCTTTTATCGATTCTTTTATCGATAATCCAGCAGTATTATTTAATGTGAAAATATGAATATACTCATAAATATAGCGCAATTATGTGAATTTCGATGAAGGTAGGCAGAGGTTAAATAACTTGCTAAATATACCTTAATAAGTCATCTTTATGCTTCCTTCACCGAACCAGAGCATGTCCCCATGCCCCATGCCTGCAGGATGTCTTCATGCAACTGACCCACTTTTCTGATTATGCCCTGCGCCTGCTAATGTATGCGGCAGCCAGACAGGAGCGGTTGATCACCATCGAGGAGACAGCGCAGGTCTGCAGGATTTCGCGGAGTCATTTGATGAAAATTGCAAACCTGCTGACACGCACGGGTTATCTGAAGGCTGTCCGTGGGCGGTCCGGCGGACTGACGCTGGCGCGCCGACCTGACAAGATTTGTTTGGGCGGTGTCGTGCGTGTAACCGAACCTGATTTTGCCCTGGTCGAATGCTTCACCGTCGAAAACCGTTGTGTCATTTCTCCCACGTGTCGGTTGCGCGGTATCTTTCAAGAGGCGCTCGATGCCTTTTCTGCAACACTCGATCGCTATACCCTGTCCGATCTGATGCTGCATCCCGATGACTTCGGTATACGACCGGTGACTTTGAATGCCTTGCCACCGCGTGCCAAGAGAACGTCTGCGCCCTCTTGACGGGACCGCTGATATGTATGGCCCGCAAACTTTGGTGTTTCAGCACACCTTCTTCTGCGACGATAATTCGGGAATACAGCTGTACAGGTGACGCCGGGTAAGCGGCGTTCCTGCGCTGGAAGAAATAAACGTCAGGGCAATCCGCTAACAGACAGGGATGAGCCAACAGAGGTTCTGTGCGGCATTCGGTATTTCTCCAGGCGCGTTATATCACTGTGAGCAAGGCTTACGAACCCCGGAGGCGCTGCCTGAGTGTATGCAGCTTGATTGTAATCGTATACCCCAGAACCAAGGCGGCGGGCATGCGATTAGTAAAAAATAAATTTGCGATCATGTGTTATGGGAGATTAATGCGTTTTTCTAATTGGTTGCAATAGATCCCTAACAAGGTAACGCCTCCACCATTCAGGTTAATCCAAATCGGTTCCGCTTTTTGGCAATCAAGAGCGCTGTATGTGGCCACCAAATTAGGTATTGATGTACTTTATCATGTGACTTCACAGGGTGATGGCACGTGCTGGTATCATCCCGTCCAGCGTTGAACCAGTACCCTCCATAACCCAGGTAAACGAGCTCCCGAATATGGCACGAGTACACCCCGAGATCAGCCCCGAACTGGCCGAGTGGATCGCGGCCCAGCCGCTGTTTTTCATTGCCACCGCTCCGCTTTCGGCGCAGGGCCATATCAATGTCTCGCCGCGTGGGCTGGATACCCTGCGCGTTCTCGACCCCTATCAGGTAGCCTTTCTCGACCTTACCGGCAGTGACAACGAAAGCGCCGCGCACATCGCTGAGAATGCACGCACCACCCTGATGTTCTGCGCCTTTACCGGTGCCCCACGTATCCTGCGCCTGTACGGCGAAGGCGAGGTCCTGATGCCGGGCGACGCAGGCTGGGACGCCCTGCGCCCGCGCTTCCCCGAGCTGCCCGGCGCACGCCAGATCATCCGCCTGCTCGTTACCCGCGTGCAGACCTCCTGCGGTTTTGGCGTGCCACTCATGGACTACCTTGGCCAGCGCGATGACCTGTCCGCCTGGGCGAACAACAAGGGCGAGGAAAATCTCAAGGCCTATCGCGCCGCCAAGAATGCCGTCAGCATCGATGATCTGCCCACGCCCGGTCATGACACTGAGTAATAACAGGGGGGAGTGTCCCGTGCCTCGCACCGTTCAACGCCGATCATACTTCGCGCGGGAGAGTGCTGGCTGTAGCCTACCGGCTGGAATCTCTGCATTTTATCCATCGGACCATTCGGGGGGCCGATCCTCTCAATAGCACCCGGAGGATACGGCGCTACGATAAAATTCGCCCCATATACGCTCTTGTACTGATCGCATTTCCTCCGTGCTTAGCACAGCTCACCCATACAGAACAAGCCCTCACGCCTCCCTTTGTGCGGATTTATTCACATAATTGGCGAACGACAAGAACATTCTCGAAAGATCAGCATATATCCTCATCAGTGATCTTTAATATCTTATATCATGATGATTTATATAAGTTTATTTTACCGTATGAAATGTAACCAATTTAACAATAGTGTAACAATAGCGCGGGATTGAGACGGTTGATCCCCTTTCATCCACATAGTTATCCACAGCTTCTGTGGATAAGGGATATTCTCAAAGCCGCACAGAGAGTTAGCGAAAACCTCCTAGAATCTGACTGAGATGATCATGCTAAGTCGACGCGTCAAATGGTTGGCGATAAGAGGGGATTTGATGGCATAGGTCGCCTCATTGTGACCATGCTAGAGTGGCGTCCATGTCCGATTCCCCTCCCAGTGATCACCTGTTTTTACATGTTGCGATCCCCTCGCCGTTGCGGCGTGGTTTCGACTATCTGCCACCGACAGATGGCCCGCATGAGGGGCTGCCAGGCGGACTGCCCATCGGTGCACGGGTTGTGGTGCCCTTTGGCCGGGGCCAGGTGATCGGCGTGATCCTCGAACAACGCGACCAGACCGAGGTGCCTGCGGCACGCCTCAAACGTATCCGTCACCTGCTCGACGACACCGCGATGCTGCCTGACGAACTGCTTGCGCTGCTACGCTGGGCGAGCACGTACTATCACCATCCTATCGGTGAGGTCGTACACAATGCCCTGCCGGCGCTGCTGCGCCAGGGCCGACCCGCGCAGAGCGTGGGGCGTCGCCACTGGTGCCTTGTGCCTGATGCGGCAAAAGGGGGGGCGACCCGCGCACCGCGTCAGGCCCAGTTGCTTGCCCTGCTGCACGCGCATCCCGACGGTCTGGACGGAGAGGCCCTCAACACCCTGACGGTCAACTGGCGTGATGCCATGGGCCGACTGGTGGACAAGGGGCGGGTGCGCATCGAGACCCGTTCCTGCCTGGGTGCACTACCCGCCGAGGCGGGCCGTGCGCCCGCGCCGTGCCTCAACCCGGAACAGCTGGCGGCCGTCAATTCCATCAGCGCTCGGCTTGAGCAGTTTGTGCCCTGCCTGCTCGATGGCGTCACTGGCAGCGGCAAGACCGAGGTCTATTTCCAGGCGATTGAGCAGGTTATCGCTCTAGGGCGCCAGGCCCTGGTGTTGGTGCCTGAAATAGGCCTCACCCCGCAACTGCTGGCGCGCTTCCGGGGCCGTTTCGCGGTGCCCATCGCGGTGCTGCACTCGGGGCTCAACGATGCGCAACGCCTGTGTGCCTGGTTGGCCGCGCGCGATGGCCGGGCTACCATCGTCATCGGTACGCGCTCTGCGGTATTCATCCCGCTGGCCCGACCCGGCATCATCGTGGTCGATGAGGAACACGACCTGTCTTATAAACAACAGGACGGTTTCCGTTATTCGGCGCGTGATGTCGCTCTGGTCCGCGCACAGCGCCTCGGGGTACCCATCGTGCTTGGCTCGGCTACCCCCTCACTGGAGAGCCTGCACAACGCGCAACAGGGCCGCTATCAACGCCTGCACCTGCCACATCGCGCCGGTACCGCCCGTCCGCCCACGCTACAGGTACTCGATCTCCGCCAGCAGCCGTTGCAGGACTATCTTTCCCCGCCACTGCTTGCGTGTGTGCGCCGTCACCTCGACGCCGATGGCCAGGTCCTGTTGTTTCTCAACCGCCGTGGCTATGCACCGACGCTGTTGTGCCATGCGTGTGGCTGGGTGGCACACTGTCAGCGCTGTGATGCACACATGACGGTGCACCAGCGTGATCGCCGCCTGCGCTGTCATCATTGCGGTGCCGAACGTCCCCTGGTGGCGCATTGTCCCGCCTGTGGCAGCGTCGATCTGCGCGACCTGGGCGTTGGCACCGAGCGTATCGCCGAGGCCCTGGTGGCGCACTTTCCCGAGCAGCGGATCGTGCGTATCGATCGCGACAGCACTCGCCGCAAGGGGGCCCTCGACGACCTGCTCGATGCGGTGCACAGCGGCGAGGGCCGGGTGATGATCGGTACCCAGATGCTGGCCAAGGGACACCACTTCCCCAATGTCACCCTGGTGGGGATCATCGACACCGATCAGGGACTGTACAGCGCTGATTTCCGTGGTCCCGAGCGTATGGCACAGCTCATCACTCAGGTGTCCGGGCGAGCCGGGCGAGCGCAACGCCCTGGCGAGGTGATCATCCAGACGCACCATCCGGACCACCCCCTGCTCACGACCCTGTTGCGTGACGGTTATGCCGGTTTTGCCCGCGAGGCCCTGGACGAGCGCCGTGCCGCCTGCCTGCCCCCGTTCACCCACCTCGCCCTGTTGCGTGCCGAGGCCGTGGATGCCGAGGCCCCCCAGGCCTTTCTTGACGAGGCCGC
Source organism: uncultured Chromatiales bacterium (assembly GCA_964561765.1). Taxonomy (GTDB): domain Bacteria; phylum Pseudomonadota; class Gammaproteobacteria; order DATFLL01; family DATFLL01; genus CAZLQI01. The sequence continues at coordinate 40,446 of CAZLQI010000011.1, read as the reverse complement.
CGAACGGGCCCGTGCGCTGCTGCCTGCCCACAGCGACGCTATCCAGCTGCTCGGCCCGGTGGCCTCGCCCATGGAGCGCCGGGCCGGGCGCTATCGCGCGCAATTGTTGATCCAGGCCGAACACCGCGCGGCCCTCCACCGTCTGCTCACCCCCTGGGCCTTGCAGGTGGAATCACTCAAACGTGCGCGCCGCGTACGCTGGTCACTCGATGTCGACCCGCAGGAGATGTACTGAGCCTCCCTGCCATGGACAGGCGCGCCCGGTCTGCACGTCACGTCACGATAAACTAGTGGGCGCAATACCGGTGGCGAGACGCTATAATGCGGGCGCTTTGAGTGCCGCCGTGCGCCCAGCCATCTGACCCATTGAGACACACACCCTTTCCTGAATCTTCGCGATGAAATCACACCTCCAGGCCCTGCTCAGTGACGCCCTCGACGCCCTGCGTGATCAGGCGCTCATCCCCACCGAGACCACGGTCGATATTCATATCGAACGCAGTCGCGACAAAGCGCACGGCGATTTCGCCTGCAATGTGGCGATGTTGCTGGCCAAGCCGGCCCGGCGCAAGCCGCGCGAGCTGGCTGCGGCGTTGATCGGTGCCCTGTTACCCTCGGCGCAGATCAGCCGTGTGGAGTTGGCTGGCCCCGGTTTCATCAACTTCTTCATGAGCCCGACGGCCTTCCAGGCCGTTGTGCCTGCCGTGCTGGGCGCTGGCGAGACCTATGGTCATTCAACCGTGGGCGACGGCCAACGCGTACAGGTGGAGTTTGTCTCGGCCAATCCGACCGGTCCGCTACACGTCGGCCATGGTCGCGGTGCCGCCTATGGGGCGGCCGTGGCCGACCTGCTGGCCGCCGCTGGTTTTCAGGTCCATCGCGAGTACTATGTCAACGATGCCGGACGCCAGATGGACATCCTCGCGGCCAGCGTCTGGCTGCGCTACCTGGAGTTGTGTGGTGAGGATCTCGTCTTTCCAGCCAATGGCTACAAGAGTGAAGGCTATGTCTACGACATCGCGCGTGACCTGAAGGCCACCCAGGGCGATACCCTGCGCCACGGCGCTGCCACCGTCTTCGCTGATCTGCCCGCAGACGAGGCGCAGGGCGGCGACAAGGAGGTCTATATCGATGCGGTGATCGAGCGCGCCAAGGCGCTGCTTGGCCCGGATGCCTATCGTAGCGTCTTCAATGCCGGGCTCAACACCCTGCGCGATGACATTCGTGATGATCTGCAGGCCTTCGGTGTGGTCTATGAGACGTGGTTTTCGGAGCGCTCACTGACCGAGTCCGGTGCCGTGCAACGCGCCATCGAACATCTCCAGGCCGCAGGCCACACCTACGAGCAGGACGGTGCCCTGTGGTTTCGTTCCACTGACTTCGGTGACGAGAAGGACCGTGTGATCGTGCGCGACAACGGCCAGACCACCTACTTCGCCTCCGATATTGCCTACCACAGGGACAAACTGGAACGCGGTTTTGCACGCGTCATCGATGTCTGGGGCGCGGACCACCACGGCTATGTGCCGCGGGTAAAGGCCGCCCTGCAGGCGCTGGGCGATGATCCGGCCCGGCTCGACGTGTTGTTGGTGCAGTTCGCCATCCTCTACCGTGGCGGCAAGAAGGTGCCGATGTCGACCCGCTCGGGTTCCTTCGTCACCCTGCGTGAACTGCGCGAAGAGGTGGGTAATGACGCGGCACGTTTCTTCTATGTCATGCGCAAGTGCGAGCAACACCTCGACTTTGATCTCGACCTGGCCAAGTCACAATCGGCGGATAACCCCGTCTACTACATCCAGTATGCCCATGCGCGTATCTGCAGTGTGCTGCGCCAGCTCGACGAAAAGGCGATGGTCCACGATCGCGAGCACGGCCTGTTGCATGTGAGCCTGCTCGTCGCGGACCACGAGCAGGCGCTGCTGGCGAGTCTGTCACGCTACCCGGAGGTGGTCGAGGCCGCAGCACTGAACCACGAACCGCACAGCCTGGCCCATTATCTGCGCGCGCTGGCCAACGAATTCCACACCTACTATAACGCCCATCAGTTTCTGGTCGCAGACCCTGCCCTGCGCGACGCGCGCCTGTGTCTCATCCAGGCCGTGCGCCTGGTCCTTGCCGGTGGTCTGGGGCTGCTAGGTGTCAGCGCACCGGAGACCATGTAGCATGGCGCAGGATTATGCCAACAAGAGTCGCACCGGAAAAAATACCCGGCGCCGCCGTAGCACCCGCCAGCGCCGCACGCCCCCGAGCTGGACTTGGCTGCTGGCGGGGCTGTTTGTCGGCCTCTTCGTTGCCTTTCTCTTCTACCTGAGCCACCAGCCCGTAGCACACATCACGCTCAGGCCCGAGACGATTCTGCCCCGGCCCAAGCCATTTAATACCCACCTGCGCGATGCCCGTGACGTACACAAGTCCGCGCCGCAGGCGCTCCCCGGACCCGCCGATCAGGGCAAGCCGCACTTCGACTTCTATACCATTTTGCCGGATATGGAGGTGCAGGTGCCGAATCAGGCACTGGACAAGTCTACAGCCAAGGGGGGCAAGCCGGTGCTGGATGCGCACGCCACCTACGTCTTGCAGGTTGGTGCCTTTCGCAGCGGCCCAGAGGCCGAGAGCCTCAAGGCCAGACTGGCGCTGACGCATGGCATCCAGGCCGACGTGCAGGTTGTTACCATTGACGGCCAGACCTGGCACCGTGTGCGCCTCGGTCCCTTCAAGGGCCTCGCTGAACTCAATGCCGCACGGACTCGTCTCAAGCGCGACAAGGTGGTGTCCATCGTGCTCAAGCTCAAGGGCTGAGACGGCCCCACGCCAGCAGCGCCACCGGAGGAGGTGGCGCTGCTGGCGTTGAACGCGGTGTGTATGACCGATCTTTGCTTATTGCTGGAAGGTATTGTCCGGCCGGATCAGGATCGCCACCCGGCGATTGAGCTGGCGGCCCGCTGCAGTGGCATTGCTCGCCCGCGGATTGCTTTCACCGCGCCCCTCGGTCCGTATGCGCGAGGACGCCACGCCCTGGTTGATCAGATAATCGGCAACGGCCTGCGCACGACGCTCGGAGAGCTGCTGATTGTAGGCCGCAGAGCCTACCGAGTCGGTGTAACCGACGATGGTCACCTGCGTGCGGTTGTACTTCTGCATCAGAGTGGCCAGCTTGTCCAGTGTCTGGTAGAAGGCCGGTTTGACTGTCGCCCTGCCAAAGTCGAACGAGGCCTCCGAATTCAGCGTCAAACGCATCAGGTTGGCGCGCACGCGCTGGATTTCAATCTCATGGTTACGCTGCTCGGTCGCCAGCGCATTCTTGTAGTCCTGTTCCTGCTTGTCCATGTAATAGCCGATGGAGCCTCCAGCAACCGCACCGAGCACCGCCCCTGCGAGCGCACCGTTCTTGCTGTGGGTCTGGTTGCCAATCACCGCACCAGACACGGCACCGATGATCGCCCCTAGTGTTGCGCGACTTGGCTGCTGGCCTGCACCCTGCTGCCCGGGTGCCGCACAGCCACCCAGCAATACTGCCACACAGATCACCACAATCGTTTTTTTCATGCTGTTCTCTCTCCTGCATTTGGTTATATTGTGAGTCCCCGTACTCCACTACGGGTAATACCATCCCAGGCTGAGCTCAGGATTTCTGTTTGAAAAGTGTACGCTTTTGTTCGATCAAAACCGAGATGTCCTCACCCCCCCGCCCGGCATCCATAAGTTGACCATAGTGCGCTAGGGTCATGTCCACCAAGGGTAGTCGGGCGCCCATCCCCCTGGCCAGTTCCTGGCACAGGCCGAGGTCCTTGTGGTGCAAGGCGAGCTTAAACCCCGGCGTGTAGTCTCCGGCGAGCATGCTCGCGCCGCGATGGTCCAGGAACCAACTGCCGGCCGCGCCGCCGCCCAATACTTCGGCCAGACGTGCCGTGTCCAGGCCGGACTCACGCGCCAGCGCCTCGCCGAAGGCCAGTGCCTCGGTTACCGCCTGATTGATGCCGGCGACCATCAACTGGTTGACTGCCTTGGCGGCCTGGCCGGTCCCGAGGATACCCATGTGCTCGATACGGCGGGTGAAGCTGGCCAGCGTCGGACGCACGCGCGCCAGCGTGTCCCGCTCGCCACCGACCAGCATCACCAGCCGCGCATCGCGCGCGCCTTCCACCCCGCCGGTGACCGGGGCATCGAGGCTGTGGACACCGCATCTAGCCAGATGGCGCGCCAGCGCACAGATTGTCTCTCTGCCCACCGTTGACGTATCGACCCACACCGTACCGGGCGCCAGGGCGGGTGCCATCGCACTGACCACCTCGCGCAGGGCTGCATCGTCGGAGACACAGCTCACCACCAGCTCACAGCGCGCGGCAAGCGTGGCCGGAGTGTCGGCAAGTATCACCCCTGCGGGCGAGCCGACGTCCACCCACCAGGCCTGTGTCGTCTCACGGGTGCGATTCCACACGCCGATGAGATGCCCGGCGCCCAGCAGATGCCGCGCCATGTGGCGTCCCATCGCGCCCAGTCCTATAAAGCCTGTTTTCATTTCCCCTCCACGTCGCATCGCCAACCGCAACGGGTGCGCAGACCCGTCCCGGTCAGTCTTCCAGATAGGTGTAGCCCTGCAGACCTGCGGCCAACGCTTCGACAAAGCGCGCACGCACTGGCTCATCCAGGGCGGCCAGCGCCAGTTTGGCCTGATAGCGTGCCATCAGATCCGTGGCATCAAAGTGGACATGGTCGAGCACCGCATCCACCGTGTCGCCGCGAAGGGTATCGACCACCTTGTGGTGGCCCTGTGCGGTGACCTCCACGTGTACCGCATTGGTATCGCCGAACAGGTTGTGCATATCGCCGAGGATTTCCTGGTAGGCACCGATCATGAACAGGCCGAGCAGATAGGGTTCGCCCTCACGTGGTGCGTGCAACGGCAGGCTGGCCTCGATGCCCTCGGCATCGACATAGTGATCGATGCGCCCGTCCGAGTCGCAGGTGATGTCCTCCAGCACCGCACGCCGGGTGGGCGCCTCGTCGAGGCGGTGCAGGGGTACGACCGGGAATATCTGGTCGATGGCCCACACGTCTGGTAGGGACTGGAACAGAGAGAAATTACAGAAATACTTGTCGGCAAGCTTGGCATCGAGTGCGTCGAGTACCTCGCGGTGTGCTCGCGCACCCGGTTGCAGGCGTCGACGCACACGCCAGCAGATGGCGAAGTAGATTCGTTCTGCCTGGGCGCGCTGCGCCAGACCGAGTACACCGTGGGTGTACCCGGTCTGCGCCTCGCCCAGCCAGTGCACGGCATCGTGGTAGACCTCCAGCGCTGAGCGTGGTGTGCCGTGTGGTGTTGGTTGCAGACTGGCCAAGGCCTCACGCAGATGGGTGATGACCGGCGGTTCTTCGGCGACGGGTGCCGCTGGCGCCACCTCGCCCGGTGTCCTCTCCACGTCGATCACATTGACGATCAGCACCGCGTGGTGGGCCGTCAATGCGCGGCCCGATTCGCTGATGACATGCGGTTGGACCAGACCCTGTTCCTCGCACACCGTCCACAGGCTGTGCATCACGTTGTTGGCGTAGTCCTGCACGTTGTAGTTCATCGAACAGAAGCTGCGCGAACGGGTGCCTTCGTAGTCCACGCCCAGACCACCACCGACGTCCATGATGCCGATCGGTGCGCCGAGGTGACACAGCTCGGCGAAATAGCGTGCGCACTCGCGCATACCGCGCTGGATGTCCTGGATATTGGCGATCTGCGAGCCCATGTGACAGTGCAGCAGTTGCAGCGCATCGAGCATGCCCTCGGTACGCAGGTGTTCGACCATCTCCAGGAGCTGTGTGGACGAGAGACCGAATTTGGCCTTCTCGCCGCCGGTGTTCTGCCACTTGCCCGCGCCCAGGGAGGACAGGCGCACGCGCACGCCGATGAGCGGTGCCACGCCCATGCGTCGGGACTCCTGGAGGATCAATGCCAGCTCGGAGCGCTTTTCCACCACGATGTGGACACGCAGGCCCAAGGCGCGGCCGATCAGCGCCAGGCGGATGTATTCACGATCCTTGTAACCGTTACAAATGACGATACCACCGGGTTCGGACAGCGCCATGACTACCAGCAGTTCCGGCTTGCTGCCTGCCTCTAGGCCGACCCGGCCCCGGTTGTTGTGCAGGATATCCTCAACCACGCGCCGTTGCTGGTTGACCTTGATGGGATATGCTGCCGTAAACCCGCCGGTGTAGCTCAGCGCATCCATAGCTTGGGCAAAGGCGCCGCACAGGGTATCGACTCGATCGCGCAGGATGCCGGGGAAGCGCACCAACAATGGCAGGGACAGCCCCTGGCGCTGCATGTCCCTGGCCAGGGCATACAGGTTCACCCCAGGGTGAGTGTCATCACGATCGGGGCGCGCGCACAGATACCCTCCGGCATCGATATCATAATAGCCCCCGCCCCAGTGGAGGATATTGTAGGTTTTGCAGGCATCGCGTGTGGTCCACTCAGACATGCTTGGTAGTTACCGGTAGCGTGACAGGGGCCACGAGTATGAAAGATTTGCGCACGAGAATAAACGCGCGTGGATAAAACCCCGGCGCATTCGCCCCTGCGCGCTTGTTCCCTCTGGCCATATCTTTTACCCTTTGGGGTCTGCTTTTCCGCCACGCCGCACACAGGAGCCACCCATGGTGCTGGACGACACACACTGGTTCACCGAGGTCCACGAGGCCGCGGGTTGCGCCTTCTCCTTCAGGATCAAGGCCAAGCTCCACGAAGAACACAGCGCCTACCAGCGCATCAGCATCTACGCAACCGAAGACTGGGGCAATGTGATGGCCATCGATGGCTATGTCATGCTCTCCACCCGTGACAACTTTCTCTACCACGAGATGATGTCCCACCCGGCGTTGTTTACTCACGCTGCGCCGAAGAACGTCCTTATCATCGGTGGCGGTGATTGTGGCACCCTGCGCGAGGTGCTCAAACACCCTGGCGTGGAACACGCCCAGCAGGTGGAGCTCGACGAGCGTGTCACTCGCCTTTCCGAGCAGTTTTTCCCCGAGCTGTGTGCGTCCAACGGCGATCCGCGCGCCGAACTGCGTTTTGTCGATGGCATCAAATGGGTCCAGGAGGCTGCTCCCGGGCACTATGATGTCATCATCATCGATAGCACCGATCCCATCGGCCCCGCCGAGGGCCTGTTCCAGAGGCCCTTTTACCAGGACTGCTTCAAGGCGCTGGGCGCGGATGGCATCCTCGTCCAGCAAAGTGAATCTCCCCTGCTGCATCTACCCCTGATCCAGCGTATGCACCAGGACATGCGCGCTGCTGGCTACCTTGATACCTTGACCTTGCACTTCCCCCAGCCCGTGTATCCCTCTGGCTGGTGGTCGGCCACCCTGGCGCGGCGCGACACCACTCTGAGCGGTTTTCGCGAAGAGGACGCGCGCGACAAGCCGTTCCAGACCCACTATTACAACCATGCCATCCATACCGCCTCGATGTGTGCGCCGAATTTCCTCTACGAGGCGCTGTTCAGCGAGGCCGTATCAGATTGAGCGGGGGGTATGGGGGACAACCGGTCGTGACCATACACTCAGGCACCGTTTTTTGCCGGTGCTGTCAGCCGGTCCAACCGCAAACGCTGACGTTCATCGAACAGACGCCGGGCACCCACCTGCACGGCCAGCAGGGTCGCTAACCCGGTGCCTGCGGCAATCATGAACATGATCAGGATCTGGTATTTCACCGCCTCGACCGGCGGTGAACCGGCGAGTATCTGACCGGTCATCATGCCTGGCAGGCTGACAAGACCGGCTGCGGCCATGGCGTTGATGATGGGTAACACTCCGATGCGCATACTGTCGCGGCGAATGTCACGAATGGCGACATGCCAGTCCTCACCGAGGCACAGCCTCCCCTCGATGGCACCGCGCCGGGTACGGGCCGATTCGGTGAGGCGATCCAGACTCAGCGCTACCCCGTTCATGGTATTGCCGAGCATCATGCCCAGCAGCGGGATCGCATACTGCGGCTCATACCAGGGCCGGTTGGCAATGATCACCACCAACACCAGGATCAAGACGCTGAAGCTGGAGACGAACATTGCCAGCGTGCCCAGCCCATAGCCCCACCAGCCGGTAAAACGCTGTGTCTGGCGCGCCATCACCTCGCGCCCTGCCGCCGCCAGCATGACGGCGGCCATCAGGCCGATCCAGAGCAGTTGCGCATGGGCAAACAGTACCTTGAGAACCAGTCCGATCAGGGTCAACTGGACCGCCGTGCGTGCCGCAGCGATGATCAGGCGCCGACCGACGCCAAGCTGCTGCCAGCGTGACAATCCGGCCAGGGCAAGCACCAGCAAGGCGGCCAGGGCAAGGTCCAGGGTACTCAGCGTAGTCATGTTCATGCCGCCCGCTCCAACTGTCCGTCCTCGCCCATGATCAGGTGTTGCGTGGCCATGCGTTCGATCTGCGCCGGATCGTGACTGACCCACAACACGGGCGCGGCGTGCTCCTTCCGGTAGCGTGTCACCATAGCTTCAACTCGGGCCACGGACTTCGGGTCGAGGCTGGCGGTGGGTTCATCGAGCAGCAATGCTCGTGGCCCCTGTGCCAGCAGACGCAGCAGGGCAAGGCGTTGGCGCTCACCACTCGAACAGCGCGCCACCTCCCAGTCGAGTGTCCCGGCCTTGAAGCCAAGCTGCGCGAAGGCGCCGTGCAGTACGTCATTCTCCCCATTACCTGCGGGAAAGTGTTCGCCCACCCGCTCGAACCACCAGGCGCTCTCGGGCGGTAACAGGCCCACCTGCCGGCGCCACTGCGGCGCATTCATACCCTGGCAGGGTGCGTCATCCAGGTAGGCTTCGCCGTCATGCACCACGAGATCGGCCACGGCTCGCAACAACAGACTCTTGCCCACCCCCGATGCACCGGACAGACAGACGCACTCGCCCACAGAGAGGGATAAATCGATGGGGCCGACATGCAATACGCGCACGGCCTTGAGTGTCAGGGTGGACAGGGTCGAACCTCGCAGACAAAGTGGCACTACCGCCCGTACCTGAATCAGGATGCCGGGCAGCCGATGTGGTGAGGACGTTTCAGCCACACCGCAGCGATGCGTGCGCATCTATGGTAGCACCCACTTCAGCGGGTCCATAGTCCGACAGATGCCTCGCTGAGCACAGGGTGATCCGCGTGCGGGGCGTCGGGGATCCGGTGTGTGGTGAGCCGTGTGGCTCAATACATTCTGCGCCGGAACAGCCAGGTGGCCAGTGCGAGTGTCGTTATGCCGATGAGCGCCATGGGCCAGAACTGGGCGATGAGCAGGTGAAAGGGCGCACCTTCGAGGAAGACGCCACGTAGCACCACCATAAAGTAGCGTACCGGATCGATCAGGGTGATGGCCTGTACAAAGGCCGGCATATTGGCGATGGGGGTCGCAAAGCCGGAGAGAATGATGGCCGGGACCATGAACAGGAAGGCACCGAGCAGGGCCTGTTGCAGAGTGACGGCAAGGGCGGAGACCATCAGTCCGATGCCGACACCGGAGAGCAGGAACAAGCCCAGACCGGTGTAGAGCGTGGTGAGGTGTCCGATGAGCGGAACACGAAACCAGAGCACAGCGAGGACGATGATCAGCGATGCCTCCAGTGTACCTATAATCAGCCCTGGTAGGGCCTTGCCGATGAGGATCTCCAGCGGTCGCAGCGGGGTGACCAGTAACTGGTCGAAGGTCCCCTGTTCGCGTTCACGGGCCACGGACAACGCGGTGACCAGCATGGTGACGATGAGGGTGAGCAGGCCGACGATACCGGGGACGATAAACCAGCGGCTGACCAGATTGGGGTTGTACCAGGCGCGCATGAGCAACCGGGCGGGCGGGGCGCGGAGATGGTGTTGGTGCGCCCAATTGCGATTAAATCCGTCGATGATGCCACGGGCATAGTTCAATCCGAGCATGGCGGTATTGGAATTGCGGCCATCGACGATGAGCTGGACATCAGCGGGGGTGTGGCGCAGCAGATGACGGCTGAAGCCGGGACCGATGTGTACCACCATCAGGGCACGACGCGCATCAATCAGCGTGCGGATATCCGCTTGGCGGTGGAGGGTGGCGACCCGCCGGAAGTTGGGTGAACCTTCAAACCGGGCGATGAGTGCGCGCGAGGCGCTGCCATTGTCCTCATTGTAGACGGCGAACGACACGTGGTTTAAGTCGAACGTGGCGGCATAGCCGAATATGATGAGTTGCATGAGCGGTGGCACGATAATGACGATGCGGCTCTTCTTGTCCTTGAGCAGGGCCAGAAATTCCTTGATGGTGAGGGTGAGAATACGTCGCCACATGATGTGATTCCAATTAGCAATGAGCAGTGAGTAGTCAAATACTACCGGTAAGGCCGAAGGGGCGTCTCACCGGGTCGGTCGCCGTTCGGCGCTCACCGGGGGGGGTCCGGAGTGCATTATTCGAGCCGCTTGTGTGATTTGAGCCGGGTGAGGCCGAGGAAAAATACGGCCATGATCAACAGTGCACCTGCATTGGGCCAGATCACCTGCCACACGTTACCGGCTAGAAAGAGACTTTGCAGGATGGCGACAAAGTAGCGTGCGGCGACGAGGTAGGTAATGGCCTGGATGGGCGCTGGCATGCTGCCGATGTCGAAGATGAAACCGGAGAGGATGAAGGCTGGCAGGAAGGTGGCGATGATGGCGACGAGGCCGGCAACGAACTGGTTGCGCGCAATGACCGAGATCAGCAAACCCATGCCCAGAGCAACCAGCAGGAACAACGCCGAGGTTGCCGTCAGCACGACCAGGCTGCCGCGCAGTGGCACCGCAAACAACCAGACCGCCATCACCACCGACAAGGCCATGCTGCCCATGCCCAGGATGAAGTAGGGAATGATCTTGCCGAGCAGGATTTCGCGCAAAGTCACCGGCGTGACCAGCAGGGCCTCCAGCGTGCCGCGTTCCCACTCGCGAGCCATGACCAGGGCCGTGAGCAGGGCGCCGATGAGTGTCATGATGATCACGATCAACCCCGGTACCAGATAGTCGCGAGAGCGCAGTTCGCTGTTGAACCAGATCCGTGCCTGCGGGTGCACCGGAGTACTCAGCGTGACTCCGTGTGCCGCAGCGCGTTGTTCGAGCCAGCGTGCCCACACTCCCTGCACGTAGCCCTCGACCATGCGCCCGGTATTGCCATCCACGCCGTTGACGATGAGCTGTATCGGTGCACCTGTGGAGGTGGCACTTAGCAGTCGACGGCTGAAGTCGGCACGCAGCCGTATGATGCCGTTGACCTTGCGCGCCATCAGGGCCTGTTCGGCTGTGTGCATGTTCGGCATCGGGATCGCATCGAAATAGGGTGAGTGGGCGAAGGCCCCGGTGAAGCTCGCCGTGGTGGCATCGGGGTGCGCGATGACGAAGGCCAGCGGCACATGCCGGGCATCGAGTGATACGCCATAGCCGAACAGCAACAACAAGAACACCGGCATGACGAAGGCGATGGCAAGGCTGCTAGGGTCGCGCAGAATTTGCAAAAACTCCTTGCGGATGAGACCGCGCAGGCGCATCGATGCGCCACCGCGTGTCATGGTGTGTCTCCGGCACCCTCTGCGCCGTGTTCGATGAGCCGGATAAAGGCCTCTTCCATGCTGAGTATCTCGTCGTCGCTACGTTGTTGGTGGTGTTTTATCGATGCCGGTGTGCCGAGCGCAAGAATTTCGCCGACGGCCATGATCGCGAGCCGGTCGCAATACTCGGCTTCTTCCATGAAGTGTGTGGTCACTAGCACGGTGACCCCGGTCTCGGCCAGGGCATTGATCCGTTCCCAGAACTCGCGCCGGGCCAGCGGATCGACGCCGGAGGTGGGTTCGTCAAGGAACAGGATGTCCGGTTGGTGCATCAGCGCACAGGCCAGTGCGAGGCGTTGCTTGTGCCCAAGCGACAGGGACAGACTGGTGCTGTTGGCCATCGTGCCCAGATCGAATTGCTCCAGCGCCCAGGCGATCCGGGCCATGCGTTGGGCCTTGCGCAGGCCATAGGCACCGCTGAAAAAGCGCAGATTCTGTATAACGCTGAGATGACCATAGAGCGAGAACTTCTGTGACATGTAGCCGATGCGCGCGCGTGCGGTGGCGGCGGCGTGGCGCAGATCCACCCCTGCCACGCTGACCTGACCGGCGCTGGGTGGCAGCAGGCCGCAGAGCATGCGAAAGGTGGTGGTCTTGCCGGCGCCATTGGCGCCGAGCAGGCCGAAGACCTCGCCGCGGTGCACCTCAAAACTGATCGCGCGCACGGCACGAAATTCACCGAAGCAACGTTCGAGATGAGCGACACGGATGATCGGCACCGTGGTGGTGGCCGATGAGGCCGTCGGGAGGAGTGCGGCCGCGCTTACCGGCGTGGGCGCATACGGCCGTGGTGCGGATGGACTCAGCGGCGGTCCCGTCGATGTCTCGTGTTGATGGGCACGGATGCGGGTGACAAAACTGTCCTCGAAACGGGGAGGGGTGGCGTCGAGTCGGGCCCGGGCGGCGTGTGCACCGGGTAGGCCGGAGAGCAGTGTGGACAGCACCGGCTGCACGTCCTCGGCCATGACCAGGCGCACGGCCTCGCCCTGGATGACGGCATCGAGTATGCCCGGTTGATGTGCAACATGGGCTTGTAGCACACGCTTGCGTACACCGGGCAGGGTGAGGGTGTAGCACCGCCCGCGCAGGGGTGCGCTGAATTCGGCTGGTGGCGCGTGGCCGAGTGTTCGCCCGGCGTTGAGCAGAATTACCTCGTCGCAGCGTTCGGCCTCATCGAGATAGGCGGTACTCAGCAATACGGTCATGGCCTCGTCCTGGACCAGACGGTAGACGATATCCCACAGTTCGCGCCGCGACACTGGATCGACGCCAACAGTGGGCTCATCGAGCAACAGTAGGCGGGGTGGGCGCACCAGAGTGCAGGCCAGGCCCAGTTTCTGTTTCATGCCCCCGGAGAGTCGCCCGGCCAGACGGCGGGTGAACGTGGCCAGCCCGGTCATGTGCATGAGCCGGTCATAGCGTAATGCACGCTGCGCGCGGGGCACGCCCTGCAGATCGGCATACAGTTCGAGGTTTTCCCGGACGCTCAGGTCCTCGTACAGACCGAAGCGTTGCGGCATGTAACCGGTGCTGGACTGTACGGCCAGGGGCTCACGCGTGACATCGTGACCGAGGACGGTGATGGTGCCGGTATCCGGCACGAGCAAGCCGGTGGCCAGGCGCATCAGTGTGGTCTTGCCAGCGCCATCGGGGCCGATCAGCCCGGTTACCCCCCCGGCGGTGAGGCGCAGGTTGATGTCGCTGAGTGCCGGGTGACGGGCACCGGCGCGCTCGAAGGTCTTGTCGACAGCGTGAAACTCGAGCACGATTGGTGTGTCGACTTGAGGTGCTACGGCGGACATATTCAGCGCCCTGTGCAGTGGGGGAGGGGCTTCCCGGGCACCATGCTCGTCGCCGTTGCAATGGTGACGGTGGCCGGCATGCCCTGGCGCAATTCATTCTGCGGATTGCAGACGAAGACCCGTACCTGGTAGACCAGGGCAGTGCGTACATCCGCGGTCTCCACCGTCTTGGGGGTAAATTCGGCGCTGGGTGAGATGTAACCGACCCAACCACGGTAGGACTTGCCGGGATAACTGTCGGTGCGGATCGTCGCGGCCATACCCGGGTGCAGACGACCGAGAGCGGGCTCGTCCACATAGGCGCGTACCCACAGCGGGTTGATCAGTGCCAGGGTGTAGACCGGTGTCTGCGGTGAGGCCATGTCCCCCGCCTCGAGGATGCGGGTGCGGATGAGACCATCGCGTGGGGCGTAGAGTTTGCTGTCTGCCAGATTACGCCGGGCGAGTGCATACTGTGCCTGCAGGGCCTGGAGTGTGGCCAGCGCCGCTGCGATATCCTGTTTGCGCGGACCCGCCAGGGCCAGGGCCAGGGTCGCACGGGCGGCACTGAGATGAGCGCGTGCGGCATCGACCGCCGTGTGCACATTATCGCGTTGCTGGGGTGAGGCCAGTTTGCGCTGGGCCAGATCATCGATGCGCCGCGCGCTGGCTTCGGCATTATGCAGGGTCGCGGCGGCGGCGTCGCGCTCGGCCTCCAGTTTGCTGATTTTCTCAGGGCGGGTACCGGCACGCAGGGCGGCGACAACCTGCTGCTGGGCAGCGGCATGTGCCCGTGCCACTGCCATTGCGTCGTCCAGGCGCGCCGGGTCCAGGGTGGCCAGCAATTGTCCTCGCCGAACGGATTCCCCCTCGCGTACCTTCAGGGCCGTGATGCGCCCGCTTTCCTGGAAGGCCAGGTTCACCTCGCGCTGGTCGATATTGCCGTACAGCGTTAAGGGGGTGGAGGCAACAGTGTTATTTCCCCCGGGCCACCATTCATCACGACTCAGATAGGCTGCAGCCAGCGCCAGGATAAGGACGAGCGGGATGAGCCAGCGTCGGGCCTTGTTCAGATGCATGCTATCGGCTCCTTGTGCATAGTCAACGGGTGGCGCCAGAAGTGTGGCAAACAGGGGTCAGAGTTGTTTTTCTCCGCGCTTTTTGCGGTTGGCGGTGATCACCGAATTGCCATACAGTCCGCGCAGGATCTGTTCCACCAGGCCAGCGATAAAGTGTGCGTTGAACTCACCGGCGAACACCTGGCTGGCCAGTGGGCGTGCCAGGAAGGGGAACCATATTTGGCTGGCGATCGTCAGGGCGGTGATGGACGGGTCCAGTGACGCCGGGAGATTGCCGCGATGTTGTTCGCGGGTGATCAGGGTACGCAGCATGTGGGCACCACGGCGGGCGAAGCGGTCAATAAAAACCTGGTGCAAGGCGCCTTGTCCGGGCAATACTTCACGCAGTACCAGACCCGACAGCCAGGGTGTGCGACACAGGGTATGGGCAAAAACGCAGAGAAATTCATGCAGTGTCTGCCGTCCCTCGGCGCGGGTGTTCGCCAGGGCCTGTTCCAGGTGCACCAGCAGGGGTTCGACATGCTCGGCCAATATGCTCAGGAACAGGCCCTGTTTGTTGCCGAAATAATAACTCACCATGGCGGGATTCGTGTGGGCCTCGGCCGCGAGACGGCGCAACGATACGCCCGCGTAGCCAAACTGTGCAAATTGTTCGCGCGCACACTCGAGCAAGCGCGTGCGTACCGCGTCGTTGTCCTGACCGGCACAGGGGCGCCCGGGTCGGCGGGGCGGGAGTGAGCCATTGCGGGCCAGATGTGGGTGATTTTCGGTCATCGTGGACCTGTTCGGCTATAAATTAAACGATCGTTTAATTTATAGCCGAACAGGGTGCGGTATGCAAGCCTGGCGCTGAGTGTTAGTCGTCGTGCGCTCAGCGAATAGGTGGACCGTGGTGATTCGGTCAAGGAAATGAGCCGCAATCGGTCCTACTGCAAGGAGTTTCTTTTAGGTCGTATAAGGGGGAGGTTGCAGCGGTTTTGTGAGCGCAATTAGCGTACAGCGATGCGGCGACACTGCGTTGTCTGGATTCGCGCCCGGTCACGAATGGCGTATCAGGACATGTATCTGTCGGTGGCGTGTCGGTGTTATGCGCGGGGCCCTGTTCAGCCTGTAAACCGGATTCAGGCGTGCGTATTGATGTGGTTGCCGAGTGTGCCGCTAGCGACAGCGACACGGTTCGTCTTGACCTGCGATGTTTGGCTGACGGCGCGGCTGCTATCCTGGTCTGAGTCGTGTTCCCGGACCTCGGCGCGCTCGCTGTGCACCTGATTGTTGGACGCAGTCTGGGCAGCCTGAGTGGTTTGGGTGAGGTGTGCGGAGGCGCTGATAGATAGGGACATGGGATTCTCCGGATTTTTGCGCACGCCACATTCTGGCTCCACGTGAGAGCAGACAAAGTACGTGCAAAACCATTGCATGAGATTATTGTATTACACCTATTTTTCGGGCGGCACCATCATTATTTCGTCAAATCGACGTTAAATGTTGGTTTTCGTCTCGATTCCGCCCGTTAGGGTGTTCTCCTGGCCAGTCGATATCGTATGGGTAAAGCTTTCAGCGCGTGTGCCGACATCCGTTACTGAGCCTGAGATACACGGGCCGGTCACGTAGGCGCGGCGTGTCCGGCGGGTGTCGGGATGCAATTTGGAGCAAGGCCATGGCGCCGGTGTGGTGACCCGGGTCAGCGCCGTGTGCATACGCAGAAAAATACCGACAGTACAGCGTTAAGCGAGAACCGATCGAACGGCTCGCGCGCGGGGAGAGGAAGAATGGTCAAGTTTTTCGGTTCCACGCCGGTACGTCTGGTGTTGGTCGTGCTTGCCATGATGGTGTTGGGAGAGGTGGCGCGGTCATGGGAGCTCGACTCGCCGCGCGCTGTGCGCATCGGCATCGTGCTGCTCGGTAATGCCCGCCAGCCGCAGGTGAACGGGTTTATTGCCGGCATGACGGCCCTTGGCTATGGCGGAAAGCACCGCGTGCACTACCTTATTCGCAATGCCCACAACGATCGGACCCGGCTCGGGGCGCTGGTGAGCGCACTGGCCGATGCACGGGTGGATCTGCTGGTGGCGGCCGGTGGCCTGGAGGCCGACAGCATGCGGCCCATTGCCGCACCACGACACATCCCGGTGGTGGTGCTCTTTGTCAGCAGTATCGTCGAGCGTGGTCTGGTCGACAGTCGACGCCACCCCGGCTGGGCGGTGACCGGGGTGGACAACCTCAATGCGGAACTCTCTGGCAAGCGTGTGGCGTTGTTGCAGGACCTGCTACGGGGACACCGCCCGCCCCTGCACCGTATCCTGATTCTCTACTACCCGCACATTGCACCCTCGCGCATCGGTGTGGAAATGGCGAAGGCGACGGCGATCAGGCGCAAACTGGTGATCGACGCGCAGGCGGTGGACTCGCCGGCGACGATCAGACGGGCGATGGATGCGCTGCGCCCCGGTGAGGTCGATGCCATGCTCACCGTACCGAACGCACCCATCGACGACGTCATGCACAGCATCATTTTGCCACGGGTCAAGGCGCTGGGTCTGCCCCTGATGACCTATGCCCGCACGTTCGTCAAGCAGGGGGCGCTGGCCAGTTACGGCGCCAATCTCTATGCCATGGGCCATCAGGCCGCGCGGCTTGCTGACAAGGTATTGCGCGGTATCCCGGCGCAGAACATCCCGTTTGAGACGCCGATGCATTTTGTCTACACCCTCAACAAGGGGACGATGGCGCGTTTGGGGATTCACCTGAGTCCGTTGGTGCGAAACCAGGTTGACCAGATTATCGGTGCTGGGCACTGATATGGGCGGGTTCAACGGACCGTATCGTGTTGCCAATAAGGTGGTGGTGCTGGTGTTGGCCCTGGAACTGGTCTCGATCCTGCTATGGGGCTCGTTGGCCTACCAGGCCGCGCGTGAAGAATTGCTGCGCTCGATCAGTGGCCAGCTCAGCGAGGTGGCAATGCGTACCACCAGCGCCATTGATAATTTCTTTGTACCGCTGCAGATCGAAACCGGGGTGTTGGTGGACAAGCTGCATGCCCGGCGGATGTCGTTGGTGCAGCAACGCACGCTGTTGTACGGGCTGCTCAAACGGCGCCCGGAGATTGCCGGGCTGGAGCTGATCGCGGCGAACGGCAAGGAGCGCTTGCGGATCTCGCGGGTGAGCAGTTTCAGTCAGGATGCACTGCACCATTTGCGACACGATCCGCTGTACCTCCAGGCGCAGGCGGGTCACACGGTCACCGGTTCGGTGACCTTTTCCCGCTATTTCGAACCCCAGATGCGTATCGCCATCCCCCTGGGCACAGGGCCGGGCACGCATCGGGTACTGATGATCCACGTCAACCTGAAGTGGTTGTGGGCGGCCGTGCAGGCCTTGCCGATCAGCCGCGACGGCTATGTCTATATCGTGGACAAGGACTACAAACTGGTGGCCTACCCCGATCCGAGCCTGGTGCTGTCCGAGTACCGGGTGATCGACAAGGGTGTCCCCCGTGCGCTGTTTCGCGGTCGGGGTGAGCACCAGTTACAAGTCTACACCAGCCTCAGCGGCGTGAAGGTCGCCGGGGTGAGCCGGTTTGATTCGGTGCATCGCTGGTGGGTGGTGGTCGAGCAGCCGGTGCAGGAAGGTCTTGCGCCCCTGTACCGGCTGGTACAGCGTTTTGTCGCCGCTTTTCTGCTGGCAGCCCTGTTGACCACCGGGATCGTGTTTTTCTTCGCCCGCCGCATGCTGCGCCCGCTGGAGGTGTTGCAACAGGGCATCGCGCGCCTGGCGCAGGGTAAGCGCAGGGTGCGTATCGCCGTGCCGCAGCACACGGAACTGGCCACGCTGGCGGAGGGCTTCAACCAGATGGCCGAACACCTGGATGACCATATCGCCGGACTGTTGACGGCCAAGACCCGGGAGCGGGCCTCGCGTCGGGCGCTGGCGCAGTCCGAACGGCGCGTACGCCTGCTGCTGGAATCGACGGCAGAAGGTATTTTCGGCCTCGATGCACAGGGGCGTTGTTCCTTTTGCAACCCCGCCTTGTTGCACCAGCTCGGCTATGCGCATGCCGAACAGGTGTTGGGGCGTGACATGTGTGTACTGATGGCGCCGAGCGGTGCGGGTGGTGAGCCGTTACCGGGCGAGGACTGTCCCTTTCACAATCCAGGCACTATGGACTGTGGCGTGCATGTGCCGGATATCTTGCTTGCGCGTGTAGACGGTAGCCGTTTTCATGCCGAGTGCTGGACCCGCCCGATGCGTGAGCACGGTGAATACCGGGGAGCGGTGGTGAGTGTGCTCGATATCAGCGACCGGCATCGGCACACCCGGGAACTTGAATATCAGGCGACACACGATTCCCTGACCGATCTGCCCAACCGGCACCTGTTGCAGCGTCAATTGGAGTTGGCACTGCGTGAATATGCCAGCAGCGGTGAGGGTGTCACCCTGTTGTTCATTGACCTGGACCGGTTCAAGGAGGTCAATGACACCCTTGGTCACAAGAGCGGCGATCTGTTGCTCAAACAGATTGGCCCACGGTTGCTGAGTCTGCTCGATGAGCAGGATGTACTGGCGCGCCTGGGGGGGGATGAGTTTGCCGTTCTGTTGCGCGGGAGTATCAGTCCGGGGCAGGTTCTTGAGAAGGCCATGCGACTGCGTGGCGCCATTCAGCAGTCTTTTGAACTCGACGGCACGCGGGTACAGATTGGTGCCAGTATCGGGATCGCCCAGACACCGGGACACGGCGATAACGCCAGTAAACTGATGCGCCATGCCGACGTTGCCATGTATGCGGCCAAACACTCGGGCGAGGGCTGCGTACTCTACGACCCCAGCCATGATGCCCATAGTCCGCGTCGTCTGGCCCTGATGAGTGACCTGGGACGTGCCACGACCGACGGCGAACTGGTGTTATATTATCAGCCCAACGTCAGCCTGCGCGATCAGCAGGTACTCGGTGTCGAGGCCCTGGTGCGCTGGCAGCACGGTGAATACGGTTTGCTGGGACCGGATCAGTTTATCCCGCTGGCCGAGCTGGGCGAACACATCAAGCCGATGACGCTGTGGGTCATCGATCGAGCCCTGCGTGACTGGCGCGACTGGCAGGAGAAAGGTATCAGTCTCCTGGTGAGTGTGAATATCTCGGTGCGCAATCTCCAGGACCGGGACTTTGCCGACAAGGTGGCCGCCCTGCTCGCGCACCATGGCCATGAATCACGCCATCTGCAAATGGAGGTGACCGAGAGCGCGATCATGACCGATCCCGTCCGGGCGCTGGCGACCATGAATGCACTCGATGCGCTGGGTATTGACCTGCTCATTGATGATTTTGGCACCGGCTACTCCTCGCTCACCCAGCTCAAACGGCTCAATGTTGATGTGCTGAAAATCGACAAATCCTTTGTGCTGGAGATGGAGCACAACGAAAATGATGCCGTCATCGTGCGTTCCACTATTGAGCTTGCACACGGCCTCGGCCTGAAGGTCACGGCGGAGGGCGTGGAGACGCCCCGCGCACTCGAGCTGCTCGATGATCTGGGTTGTGATGCCGTGCAAGGCTATTACATTTGTCGGCCGGTACCGGCAGTGGAACTGCTGTCCTGGCTGCGGACGTGGCGCGTACGCCCGGTACCGGGTCCGTCTTGAGCGCTGCCAAACGCCACCGTGTTTGTGCGCCTGGCAGGATGGCGTGTGGGTGGCGCTACCCTCGTGGCCTCGGGTCGTGCCTGGTCTCAGGTAGAGCGGTGCGGTCCGTGTTTGGGGTGTGTTTGAGCAACATGGCCATGTTGGCGAGCTGGTCGGCCATCAGGTCGATGAGGTCATCGACGGCGACGATGCCGACCAAGCGTCTGGTCTGGTTGATCACGGGTACGCGGCGCACTCCCTTCGTCTGCATCGCCTTGATGGTATCAAGGATGTCATCCTCCTCGCGGGCGGTGAGCAGGTCGTAGCTCATGATGTCCGCCACACACAGGTTGTTGGCATCGACATCCTCGGCCAAAATCTCGATAATGATGTCGCGGTGGGTGAGGATGCCGATCGGCACCCGGTTGGGTTCCACCCCTTCGGTGACGACCACGCCGCCCACATGATTGTCGCGCATACATCGCACCGCCTCACGAATGGAGGCGTCCTTGTCGATGATGGCCATATCCCGCTTGCAGATTTCACCAATTCTCATGCCGTATTTCCCCCTAGTCTGTCCAGATTCCCTGGTGGTGGTGTGGTGAAGCAGCGCTTAGGTACCCTGGACCAACCCAAGGCCCAGTCTAAAGGGGCGATTCTAAGGGCCGGTTGCGGACAGGTTATTGAGCCAGATCATGACTGTGTGCGATACGGGGGGGCGTGGGAGTGACAAACCATCGGCCTGGCTCTGCCCCTTATTCGTGCCCGTCACCCGGATCTCGGGACGCGGGTGGTGCGCTGGCGGGGCGGGGTGGTATGCCGTCCTGCTCAGGCACGGTGCGGATGTGGACATCGCGTTGCGGGAAGGGGATCTCGATGCCCTCTGCGCGAAAGGCGGCGTCGAGGGCGAAATTGATGTCGCTGATGACCCCGTGGCGCTCGTCGATGTTCTGGATGAAACAGCGCAGTTCGAAGTTGAGCGCGCTGTCACCGAAGGCCCTGAACAGTACGACAGGTTGCGGTGCGGTGCCATCGGTGATGACGCGCGGTTGCCCCTGGGCGATGCGTAACAGGATGGCCTTGACCTTTGACGTATCGGTGCCATAGGCCACGCTCACCGGGATACGCGAGCGTCCCCGGGTGTCATTCAACATCCAGTTGGTGACCTGACTGGAGATTAACTCGGAGTTGGGCACGATGACATCGGCACGATCGAAGGTCTGGATCTGGGTGGAGCGGATACGGATGCGTTTGACATAGCCTTCGGTGCCGCCGACCGCGATCCAGTCGCCGGTCTTGATAGGGCGTTCGAACAACAGGATCAGGCCGGAGACGAAGTTGTTGACGATATTCTGCAGGCCGAAACCGATGCCGACGGAGAGTGCACCGGCGATGATGGCCAGGTGGCTGAAGTCCACGCCAGTGACGCCGAGGGCGACCAGCAGGGCGATGGCCGTCCCGATATAGCCGCTCATAGTGACCATGGCCTCGCGCGCACCGCGGTCAAAGTGGGTCTTCTGGATCCAGTGACGTTCCAGGCGTTTGCGGAACCACCCACTCAAGGTAAACAGCAGGGCAAAGCTCGCCAGGGCCAGCAGGATGCGTACCGGTATAATTTCCAGCGAGCCCAGCTTGAAACCGTTGACGACATAACCCTGCAAGGTCTGCAGCGTGGCGTCAGACAACCCCCAGAGTTGCAATACCCCCAACGCAAAGCCGCCCCACAAGGCCACAGTGACGATGATCCGCAGCCACACCAGACCCGGGAAGGGGTCGCGAGGGTTCAGACCAAGCAGGCCCCGCAGGCCGATATGCCAGGCGTGACGGCTACTGTCGATACCGTCAAACAACTCCGAGAACAGGCGGCTGAGCAGGGCCAGTGCACCGAGCAGCAACAGGGTGCCGAGCATAGCGGTGAGAATCATCAGGGAGAGATTGCGATAGCCCAGCCATTCGGCACCCAGAGTGGCCAACAGAATCAGGTAGGTGCCCGCGCGCAGCCAGCGCGTGGAGGCCAGGCCGGGCAGACGTCCGAACAACCACACGGCCCACATCAGGTTGAGAATGAAGGCGGCGGCGAACACGCCACGCGCCAGCAACAGGGCGGCCTCGGGCAGGCTCTGTGTGAGCAGAGTGGCAAACAGGAGATAGCCGACGAACAGCAGGCCGATAAGGACTTTCAGGCGGCGAACGAGCTGACGGGCGACCGGTCGCGGCCAGGGGACCAGGGCATCCTTGTCCGCACGGGGGTCGAGAAACAGGTGCAGCAGCGCGATCAGGGTGAACGTCACCGGCAGGCCGTAGGCCAGCACGCTGATGAACGGTGGTGGTGCCAGCGTGTGGGTGAGTATGTACAGATCGATGGCCGTGGCCAGCGACAGTATCAGGTGCGGCAGATAATGGCCGAAGGTATGGACGAAGGCGCGGTGGAAACGGCTGGAGAAATGCGCGGGCCATGTCCGCCGGGTGGCCCAGGCCAATAGCCGACGGCGGGTGTAGAGGCTGAGGGCGCCGAGCGCGAACAACAAGGCGACGAGGACAGCAATCTGTTTGCCGCTGAGCAGGGAGAGTCCGCTGTGTGTCTGCAGGAACTCGAAAGCGGCCCGCAGCCAGACTCGGGGCACGGTGCCGGGGGCCTGGAGTACGGCAATGAGTGTGGGGCCCCGCGCGAACAGGTGTTGGGAGAGCAGTTGCTTGAGCTGGCCGTTGATACGCCCCAGGGCATCATCGCTGCGCAACAGCAACAGGCGACAATTGGCGAGCTGTTTTTCCCGCGCACCCTGTTGTTGTGCCAGGGTGCGGCGTTTGCTGATGACGGCACGGGATTCGTTCTTCACCGGCGGCCCGAGACTCTTGGTATCACCTTGGATTTTTTGCAACCCCTGGTCGTTGGCAGAGATGCAGTTCGCGGCCTGTCCCTTGAGATTGTCGATCTCGTTCGACCAGCGTCGCAGCGTGTTTTCGTCACGCGTGCCGCGTTTGATGTAGGCATCGAGGCGATCGAGGCGGTGGCTGAGCACGCGTGGATTAGGCGGAGCCTTGGCGGCGCTCTGGGCCAGGCCTGGTGGGCTGTGTGCGAGCAGACCGAGACAGAGCAGGGCAACGGGAAGCAGGCGGCGCGCGCGCGGAGTGCGGCGTGGTATGGGGGTGTTCATGCTGGGTTGTCGGCGTGGCTCAGGGTCAGGTGAAGGCTGTAGCTGCAAACAGCGTCATCACGAGTGTAGGTGAAACGCCGTCGTGGAACCATGCGGTTGTTCACAGGTGACACGGCGTTACCGGGTGGTATGTGCGATAGCGGCAAGGTGGTGGCGGGCGCGAAACAGGCCGCAGACCGTCTTGGCATCGTTGAATTCGCCCGTGGCGGCCCGTTCAAGGGCCATCTCCAGGGGTAGCCAGTGCAGTTCGAAGACCTCATGTTCTTCAGGCTGGGCGTTGGCGAGGCTAAGGTCCAGGGCCAGGAACAGGTGGACGCGCTCGGTGAAGACGCCGGGGGAACTGATAACGTTGCCGAGTGCGGTCCAATGGGCGGCGCTCACGCCGGTCTCCTCGAGCAGTTCACGCCGGGCAGTGAGTGCCGGTGACTCGCCGGGATCGAGCTTGCCGGCCGGCAATTCCCAGACCCAGCCACCGACGGCGTGGCGGTACTGGCGTAACAGGGCGACGCAGTGCTCGGCGTCCAGCGCCACCACGGCGGCACCGCCAGGGTGGTGCACAATTTCCATGTCCAGAGTGCGCGCGTTGGGCAGGGTGACGCGCTCCAGGGTCAGGCGAATGATGCGGCCGGTGAAGACGGGGGTGGGTGTATCGCTCATGGTGCGGGTCCGGTTGCTCGTTCCAGTGTGTGTCGGTGATGATCCTGCACGTATTGCTGCGTTGAATCCGCAGTGAGGCGCAGTAGACGCCTGCCACTGGCCCCAACATGCACTTTCTGACCCTCTGATAAAGGGGCATCCTCGGTGAAGGCCGCGTGAGCGGGCGAGTGTTCAGGTCGTCGCGGACGCTCGGTATGCCACGCCGGGCCCATTTTATGCCGCCTGTTTTCTCGCGTCGAGCATACCGGGCGCGTTGTCGAACTGTTGCGCCAGTAGGCTTGTTTTTGCCCGCTGATCTTCTACACTTTAAGTAACCCTGTACATTGAAGGGGAGGCGCTGAAAGGTACGCTTATCATGTGTTTTTCAGTGAATGGCCTGAACCGGGATGATTGGAATCAGGCCAACTGCGTAGGCCTGCCTTCCGGCCTGCGGGTCGCATGCGAGGTTGGGAGTATGGCGATGCGGCTACCGCGCGGATCGCTTGTGCCTCCATGACGAGGGAGGACGCCGCCATGATGGTAAGTACCACTGACCCCATTACCCTGCACGACATACCGAGTCCCGAGAAGCACCCGTTTATCGTTGAGGGTGAAGGGGATACCGCCATCAAGATCTACTTCGAGTCGGAAGAAACCCGACAGGCCTATATGGATATTGAAGTGGAAAATCCGGGCACGAATTTCGAGACCAATCTCAGTAATCCGCAATGATCCCCGGCCGCCGATGGCGGGTGGGGGGTCCAAATGAACGGCGGGTCGCCAGGGTTGAACACCCTGGCGCGGCTCGAAGTGTGCCACCTGTGTGCCGCAGAGGCGGGTGTTGGCGCAAGGCGTGTTCGTGGGCACAATCTTGTCATTGTGCCCGTGGCCGAGTGAGGCCGGGTTCTGCGGCCATCCGCTGCAGGCCAGCCGTGCGGGGTGTATGATGGCCCGTCGGTCTGGGGACGACAGATTGTCGGAACGCTTGTCGCCTCTGGCGTAGTCACAAGTATCCAGAGCGGGCAGGTGTCTGGCGGCCATTAACGTGTCACTCATGGCTCTGGAACGGTTTCCTTCGGGGCAATTGAGTGGCAAATACATCCGGCCTATATTCAGGCTGCCATCAGCTCACACTGCGCGTTTTCCGTCTGTGCGTCGAGGGTACGTCACCACGCTGATTTGTCCTCACAGGAGTCCTTCGATGTAGCGGGAACGCCATGTCCAAGGGTGAATATTTACGTTTTTCTACTTAATGCAGGATGAGACCATGGGTGAATTCAGTATCTGGCACTGGCTGGTGGTGCTGGCCATCGTGATTGTCGTTTTCGGCACCAAGCGTCTGCGCAATGTGGCCGGCGATCTGGGAGCGGCGGTAAAAGGCTTTCGCGCAGCAGTCAAGGACGACAGTGCCTCCGAGACAGCACCACAGCCAGTGATACCCGGTGTTGCAGAGGTGGTCGAGGCACAGGAAAAGAAGGACTGATATAAAATTTGACCATGCCGGTCAACCGCTGCGCGCGTGCTGCGTTAATGTCCCGAGAGTCACCGTATTCAGGGGGGAACGCCGTCGTGTCGTTCGTCGTCGGTGGCACCTGAAAACGCGTGTATTTGCAAGGGGGCATGGCGTGGCGAGTATCGGCACTGTTTGCGTGCGGCGCCGCAAGGCACCGGGGTTTGGTCTGTATCTATGCCTGCTGTGTGTGCTGTGCGGAGTGCCACTGACAAATGCCATGGCAAGCTCGATCTGGTTTGATACCTCCCACGATACGATGGGCACCGACACTAGGGGGCTGGATCTCAACGTGGGCCCGCCCAAGGGGGCCACGCTGTTGCTGAGTGCCAGCACGACACGGTCCAACGCCCCACCGGGCGGTACCGATACACGATACTGGTCGATTGGTTTCGACACCGATCGACGCGCACCGGTTCATGTCGCACTGCAGTACGCTTACTGGGGCCATGCTGGCGAGCTGGAAACGCAGGCGCTCAAACTGGCGGTGGCCTATGTATCAGGGGGCTGGTCACTGCGTCTGCTGCCCGAGTATCGACGCATACACCTCTATGCTGCCCCGCGGTTTCTGCGAAGACAGGCGACACTGGGCAGCACCGGCTTGGGTGGTGCGCTGGCCTACAATGGTTTCGGCAAGTGGTTCTGGAATGCCGACGTGCACATCTACAATTACTCACGGGACCCTTCCATACTGGGCTCACAACGTGCGGCGCGTGTCTTTTCTTCTGCTACGCTGGTCTTGACGCAGGGTTTCCTGAAACGCAGTGCGCGACTGGAACTGGGTTACAGTTTCAGCCCTGCTGATGTATCGTTGGTGTGGTCACACTATATCTCTGCCATTGATGGTAGTGCATCCAACACCTATGCTGCCACGACGATACTTTACCGTTTTGATCCCGTGCAGATCTACCTGGAAGGTGGTGTGACACAGGATGCAGCGCCACGTAGCACCACGCGTTATCTCTCGCTGAGCGTAGGGTATGTCTGGTAAGGGCCACGCCCGGCGGGAAATCGAAGAATACTGTCAGGCATACCCAAACAGAGTGCCGGGTCGGTCGCTTGCCGGGGTACTTGCTGTCCCACCTTTCTGAGAAACACTCCAGGGCCTGTTCAGGCTTGACCCACGTTGCTTGAGGTGTAGATCCGCAGAGATCGGCAGCGACGGCTTTACGCTTCTTCCAGCACGCCTTCCATCGCACGCTTCTGCAGGGGTCTCGGGCAGACCCTGTTTGCCAAATCTGCGCTCAGCACGCATGCCATCCTTAACTACTTCCTTTTTTTGAACTCGGAATATTCTTGATCGTGAGCTCTCATCTTCTGGCTTTGATGCTGCTGCAGTACATTCTGTTTTGTCGATCTGGCCATACCAAAGAGAAGATCGCGTTGTGCATTAACGCACAAATTTAGTGCAACCACAGATGGCCGCGCACCATATGGAGACGGTGTGGCGAGATAAGCGCATGTTCCTTGATGTGTGTGGAACAGAATCTCAGGAAATATAAGGCGTTAAATTATTGGCATAGTTTATGCCTGACTGAGTGGTTAACAAATCTGCTGTTTGCCTGGATCGAATATAGATATCAGCTAAGAGACGTGTAATGAGGCCGGGGTTTCGCTGCTGTCTGGGTGCAACACACTGAGATCAACCAGCCGTTATCTATCTATCACTATCACCGTCAGGAGCATGAAATGAAACGTAGAAACTTTCTCAAGAGAGCAGGAGCCGCCGTTGTTGGCGCTGCAGCCTATCCACTCATAGGCGGATTCACAACCGCCAGTGCTGAAGCGCTATGGAAGGGTGGAACCAGTGCAGAAACGGTAAAGGTAGGTGATCTGCATTCGCTCTCCGGGACCATGGCAATCAGTGAAATTCCGGTGAAGAATGCTGAACTTCTGGCAATCAATGAGATCAATGCCAAGGGTGGTGTACTCGGGCGCAAGATAGAGCCGATTGTGGTTGATGGCGCCTCGGATTGGCCGACATTCGCGCGTCTAGCTAAGAAGTTGATTACCGAGGATCACGTGACCACAATCTTCGGCTGCTGGACTTCAGCTAGCCGTAAGGCCGTATTGCCGGTGGTACAACATTACGGCAACCTGCTCTGGTACCCGGTGCAGTATGAAGGTATGGAGTGCTCACACGATATCATCTATACGGGCGCTTGCCCCAATCAGCAGATCGAGCCTTCTGTGGAATGGCTGTTGAAGAACAAAGGCAAGAAGTTCTTTCTGATCGGTTCCGACTACGTGTTTCCGCGCACCGCCAACGCTATCATTCAGGCTCAAATCAAGGCGCTGGGTGGAAAGACTGCGGGCGTGGAATACGCGCCACTGGGGCACATGGAGTTCGCCACGATTATCGACAAAATAAAGTATTCTGACGCCGACGTGGTGTACAACACGCTCAACGGCAGCAGTAATGTCGCCTTCTTTAAACAGTTCCAGCAAGCCGGGTTGACTCCGGAGAAACTGCCGATCATGTCCACCAGTATCGCCGAGGTGGAAATCCAGGGCATCGGTCCGCAATACTGCGCAGGACATTATGCCTGTTGGAATTATTTTATGACCACCAATACGTCGCAGAACAAGGCCTTCATCAAAGCCTATAAGGATGCCTACGGTCAGGATTCCGTTACCGATGATCCCATAGAGCACGGTTATCTGAATGTCTATCTATGGGCCAAGGCGGTGGAGAAAGCCGGCAGTTTCGCTCCCGACAAGGTACGTGCCGCAGTTTCCACCTTCAGTTTCGACGCGCCGCAGGGTGCAGTGCAGGTCAGCAAGGAAAATCAGAACATGTCGCAGATCGTGCGTGTTGGCAAGATTCGGCCGGATGGCATGTTCGAGGAAGTGTGGAATACGGACAAGCCGGTCGAGCCACAGCCGTACAGCCCGTATGTTTCAGATATGATGTGCGACTGGCCCAAGGGTGGCCTGGTCAAACACAGTACCTGAACCCCACCGGTTTCTGACAGAACACGGGGCCTGACAAGCAGGCCCCGTGACACAGGAGAAGTGTGATGAACACCGTGGCGATGGCAAGCCAGTTATTCAATGGCCTGAGTTATTTCTCCATTTTGCTGATGATGGCACTGGGTCTGGCCATCATTTTTGGCCTCATGGGGGTGATCAACATGGCGCATGGCGAGCTGATGACCGCCGGTGCCTATGCGACCTATCTGACCCAGGGTGCGTTGTTCAAGATGGGAGGCGCGGCGGCGGCTTCGTGGACATACTTGCTGGCGATTCCGGTAGCATTCGTGTGCGCGGCACTTCTCGGTCTGGTACTGGAGTGGGTTGTGGTGCGTTTTCTTTACGGTCGCCCGTTGGAGACATTGCTCGCCACCTGGGGTGTTTCGCTGATTTTGCAGCAGGTATTCAGAAACCTATTCGGTTCGAACAACGTGGCGGTGCAAACTCCTCAATGGTTATCCGGTGGGGTTACGCTGGGCGTACTGCGACTGCCCTATGCGCGCCTGTATATATTGGCGCTGGTGGCCGTGGTATTTGTCGGTGTACTGTTGTTTCTGCACTATAGTCGTTCAGGCCTGCAGATACGCGCCGCCATGCAAAATCGTGCGACAGCGGCATCATTTGGTATTTCTCCACGACGTATCGATATGCTGACGTTTGCGCTGGGTTCCGGTGTGGCTGGTGTGGCCGGCGTGGGTTTGTCTCTGATCGGTTCTATCGGACCAACCACGGGTCAGCATTACATTATCGATGCTTTCATGGTCGTCGTACTCGGTGGCGTTGGGAGTCTGTTTGGTACCCTGTTGGGGGCATTCGTTATTGGAGAGACCCATTCCATACTGGAATTTTTTACCAATTCGACCGAGGCTAAAGTAGCAGTATTCACCCTGATCATTCTGGCGCTGCAAATGCGCCCAGGGGGTATTTTCCCCTCCCGTAACCGGGCACTCGACTGATGCGTACGCTGGATTCTGAGAATATGTCGCTTATGCCAGCGGTTGAGGAAGGGTTGGAGCTGCCTGGGCGTCGCCCTCTCAGCCGGGTGCGGCTGCCAGCATTAGTCTGGGTAGGGCTCGCTCTTGCCGCACTGAGTGCACCCCTGTATCTGGGGCCGACCTCATTGAATTTGCTGGGCCAGTTTCTGGCCATGGCGATTCTCGCCGTCGGCCTCGATCTCATCTGGGGATATGCGGGAATTCTCAGTCTTGGACAGGCGGTGTTTTTCGGTATCGGCGGCTACCTGATGGCCTTCTACCTGAAAACACAGGGACTGGCGGTGGGCGGCGTTCCCGATTTCATGATGTACAGCGGAGTGACGCATCTGCCTTGGATGTGGGAACTGAGCCGCAATTTCTGGTTCGCTTTGCTGTTCGTGCTCGTGGTTCCGGGGCTAATCGGGTTCGTATTCGGGCTCATCATCTTTCGCAGTCGCATCAAGGGCGTGTATTTCTCGATCCTCACTGAGGCGTTAGCGGTTGCGTTCTCTACCCTGGCGCTGGAACGCCAGAGTTTTACCGGAGGCAGTTCCGGGTTGACCAACTACACCTCAATCCTCGGACACTCGTTTTATGACAACAGCACCTACACAGCACTTTATCTGGTGACTGTGATCGCGCTAATTGGTGCGCTCGCGTTGGTATGGTGGCTTACCCATTCCTCATTCGGCGCGGTGTTGCGCGCAGTACGCGATGGTGAAAATCGCCTGCGTTTCCTGGGCTATAACCCGGCGGTATTCCAGGCGTTTATATTTGCGCTGGCTGCCGCGCTGGCCGGTGTTGCTGGCGCCTTGTATGTGCCTCAAAATGGCATCATTACACCCAATATGCTCGGTGTGGTTCCTTCGATTACCATGGTCATCTGGGTTGCCATCGGCGGACGTGGCAGCGTGATCGGTGCGGTGATCGGCGCATTGTTGGTGCAATATGCACAATACTATCTGGCCAGCAGTTTCGCGACCGTTTGGCTGTATTTCATGGGTGGCCTGTTCGTACTGGTGGTGTTAGTGTTTCCTCGCGGAATCGTTGGTCTGTTCGATCTTCTGTACAGGAGAAAACGTACGTGAACCGGGATATCCTCGAAGTCTTCAACATTACCGTGGAATTCGACGGTTTTCGTGCGATCGATGATCTCAGTCTGAGTATCCGCGAGGATGAATTGACCGTAGCCATTGGACCTAATGGCGCAGGCAAGACGACATTTGTAGACGTGGTGACCGGTCGTACGCGGTCTGCTTCGGGTAGCGTACTTTTTGATGGTGCAGATATCACACACTGGCAGGAACATAGCATCGCACGGGTAGGTATCGCGCGTAAGTTTCAAACACCAAGTGTATTCCCTGACCTAACTCTTGAAGAGAATCTGCGCCTCGCCACGCAGCCGGAAAAAACTCTGCGTGCGGCATTGTTGGGGCGTGAGTCGCCCGGGCAGCGCCAGTTTATCGACGATCTGCTCACGCAAACCGGCCTGGCAAGGCACGCACGGAACAAAGCACAGGTGCTCAGTCACGGGCAAAAACAGTGGCTAGAAATCGCTATGGTCTTGGGCATGCGCCCGCGTTTGTTGATTCTGGATGAGCCAATCGCGGGAATGACCCAGGAAGAAATCGATGCGACTGCATCGCTGCTGCGTGAACTCACGCGTGCACATAGCGTCTTGGTGATCGAGCACGATATGGCGTTCGTGCGCAGCATCGCCGATCGGGTTTTAGTGCTGCATCAGGGGAAGTTGCTGGCGGAAGGTAATTTCGATTTTGTCAGTGCCAATGCCCAAGTACGCAAAGTCTATCTCGGTGAGGAGGCGGCGTGAGCACTGAGCCCAATGTATTTATCGAGCAGACACCAAAGATTGGCATCAGACCGCTTCTGGAGGTGCATGATCTAGTGACGGGTTACGGTTCCACCACCGTGCTCAGGGGTGTAAGGCTCAGCGTGAAGCAAGGCGAGGTCACTTGTCTGCTCGGGCGCAATGGTGTGGGCAAGACAACGATGCTGCGCGCGGTAATGGGTCTGTTGTCGACTTGGAGTGGCCATATGTACTGGAATGGCGAGTCTATTGATGCCATACCAACCCACTGCCGTGCTCAACTGGGGTTTGGTTTCGTGCCGCAAGGCCGCGAAATTCTGCCACAGTTAACGGTTGAGGAAAACATCCGGATTGGTGGTTTCGCCACCGGGGAACGCAATCCTGAGATACCTGTTGAGTTGTTTGACTATTTCCCCGATCTCAAACGCATGTTGCGCCGTCGCGGTGGTAATCTATCCGGCGGACAACAGCAGCAGTTGGCCATCGCACGCGCGCTTATGGGGCGACCAAAATTGTTGATTCTCGACGAACCAACCGAAGGTATTCAACCCAATTTAGTGACATTGATCCGCAGTGTGGTGACTGAGCTCAATCGCAAGCGGGGTCTGAGCGTGTTGCTGGTGGAGCAGAAAATCGGGTTTGCACGCCAGATAGGCCACGTCTACAGTATTCTCGATCGTGGCAAGATCGTTGCCGGCGGGCGCATGGAGGCGCTCGACGATAGCGTGATTCGTAAACACTTGGAGGTTAGTTGATGCAGGCAACGGAAGGTTGGCACGCGCGGCTTGAGTTGGGCTATGCACCCAGCGCCGGGCGGACCGTGCCGATTCATCGACGTCACATCGGTCCGCTGCTGGTACAGCGACCCTTTTTTCCTGAGGGCGCACACCCTCAAGGTGAGGTATGTCACAGCTATTTGCTGCACCCACCAGCCGGTCTGGTGGGGGGCGACACGTTGGAGCTTATCGTCGAGGTCTCCCCGGGTGCTCATGCACTCATTACCACACCGGGGGCGGGCAAGGTTTACCGCACCACGGGCGAAGTCCACGTGTGCCAGCGATTTAGCGTTGCCGACGACGCTGCGCTGGAGTGGTTGCCGCAGGAGACGATTCTCTATACCGGTAGCCGGACCCGCTTGGAAACGCGCATCAGCCTCAAGGGTACGGCGCGTTACCTTGGCTGGGAAATCATTTGTCTGGGCCGACCTGCGGCGGGCAAGTATTTCGAGACCGGGCGTTTCGAACAATATCTCAACGTCGAGCACGATGGATTGCCGCTACTGAGTGAGCGATTGTTACTGGAAGGTGGTGCAACACAACTCGCCGCGCTATGGGGGTTACAAGGTCAGCCGGTGACCGCGACGTTGCTATGTACGGTGGCAGGCTTCGATGCGCTCGCTGGCGAGGCGATCTGTGATAGGGCCGGGGAGCCACACGTTGGGATCGCTGGTGTGAGCATTATTGACGGCCTATTAGTGGCACGTTATCTTGGGCCACAGGTACGATATGCCCACGCTTGGTTCGTGCGACTGTGGGAGGCACTACGACCTGTGGTATTCGGTCGCGCCGCATGCGCACCGCGTATCTGGGCTACCTGAAGATACCGGACAAGACTATGGAACTGACACCGCGAGAAAAAGATAAACTGTTGCTCTTCACTGCCGGACTGGTCGCTGAACGACGCAAGGCACGCGGACTCAAACTCAACTATCCCGAAGCGGTGGCCTATATCTCTGCTGCCACCCTGGAAGGTGCACGCGAAGGGCGCAGCGTCGCCGAACTGATGGACTACGGCACCACGTTGCTCACGCGCGAAGATGTTATGGACGGCGTGCCTGAAATGATCTCTGAGGTGCAGGTTGAGGCCACCTTCCCTGATGGTACCAAGCTGGTGACCGTGCACCAACCCATTCCCTGAGCCGCATTCCGAGGCGATATACCATGATCCGTGAAGATGTCACTACTGCTGTACTCGAGGCCAAGCGCGCCAAGGGATTGAGCTGGAAACAGATCGCCGCAACGGTTGGCCGCCATCCGGTATGGGTTACCTCCGCACTGCTGGGGCAGCAATCCATGAACGAGGATGAGGCGTGTGCTGCGGTCGAGCTTCTAGGACTCGATACAGCCTGTATTGCCCTTCTGATCGAATGTCCTCTCAAGGGGTCTCTGGATCCTACGATACCGACCGACCCGCTGTGCTACCGCTTGCACGAGATCGCCCAAGTCTACGGCAGCACTATCAAAACGCTGATCCATGAAGAATTCGGGGACGGAATCATGAGCGCGATCGATTTTGAGTTAAACGTTGAACGCATATCCGACCCCAAGGGCGATCGCGTGAAGATTACCTACAATGGGAAATTCCTACCTTACCGAAAATGGTGACGATACTCATGATTCCCGGAGAGCTGTTGCCTGCCGAGGGCAGGATCGAGATTAACGCAGGGCGTGAGACGCGCGTGCTGGACGTCGCCAACACTGGAGACCGGCCTATCCAGATAGGTTCGCACTACCATTTCTATGAAACCAACGCAGCTCTGGCCTTTGAGCGCGAAGCCGCGCGTGGCTTCCGCCTCAACATTCCAGCCGGTACTACGGTGCGCTTCGAGCCCGGGCAGGTGCGTGAGGTCGAACTGGTCGCACTATCCGGTGCGCGCATAGTTTATGGTTTTAACGGCCAGATCATGGGAGCACTGGATTCATGAGCCGAACGATAGATCGCCGTGCCTACGGGGAGATGTATGGCCCTACTGTTGGTGACCGTGTGCGTCTGGCCGATACGGCGCTGGTCATCGAAGTCGAGGAAGACCGCACCGTGTATGGTGAAGAGGTCAAGTTCGGCGGCGGCAAAGTCATTCGTGACGGGATGGGACAGAGCCAGCGCCCCGCTGCCGAGGTGGTCGACACTGTTATTACCAATGCGTTGATTCTCGACTGGTGGGGCGTGGTCAAAGCTGACATTGGTCTCAAGGCTGGACGCATCGCTGGTATTGGCAAGGCTGGAAACCCCGACATTCAACCATCCGTAGACATTATTATCGGTCCTGGCACCGAGATCATCGCTGGCGAGGGGTTGATCGTTACTGCCGGTGGTATAGACGCGCACATCCACTTCATCTGTCCGCAGCAGGTGGACGAGGCGTTAATGTCTGGTATCACGACCATGCTTGGTGGCGGCACGGGACCAGCTGCTGGCACCAATGCCACTACCTGTACACCGGGCCCATGGTACATCCATCGTATGTTGCAGGCGGCTGAAGATCTGCCGATGAATATTGGTTTCCTGGGAAAGGGCAATGCCAGCCTACCGATCGCGCTGAATGAACAGGTCGTCGCGGGGGCTATGGGTCTCAAGTTGCATGAGGACTGGGGCACCACGCCTGCAGCTATCAGCAATTGCCTGAGTGTAGCCGAGCGTGAAGACGTGCAGGTGGCAATCCATACTGACACCCTCAACGAATCGGGCTTTGTTGAGGACACTATTGCCGCCTTCAAGGGCCACACGATTCATACCTACCACACCGAAGGTGCTGGTGGCGGTCATGCACCGGACATCATCAAAGCGTGTGGCGAGCCTAATGTATTGCCATCGAGTACCAATCCGACACGGCCCTATACGATAAATACCGTGGATGAGCATCTCGATATGCTCATGGTTTGCCATCACATGAGTCCATCTATTGCCGAAGATGTTGCTTTCGCCGAGTCACGTATCCGTCGAGAGACCATTGCTGCCGAGGATATATTGCACGATCTCGGCGCCTTTTCTATGATCGCGTCTGATTCCCAGGCCATGGGTCGAGTGGGTGAGGTGATCACCCGGACCTGGCAAACGGCGCACAAGATGAAAGTACAACGTGGCAACTTGGCCGAGGATCCAACACGACACGATAATTTCCGTGCACGACGCTACGTCGCTAAATACACCATCAACCCGGCCATCGCTCACGGTATCGCACATGAGGTTGGCTCGATCGAAGTCGGCAAGCTGGCCGATCTGGTATTGTGGAAACCGGCCTTCTTCGGCGCTAAACCGGCAATGGTGATAAAGGGAGGTATGATTGTAGCCGCACCTATGGGTGATCCAAATGCGTCCATACCCACACCGCAGCCGGTGTATTATCGACCCATGTTTGCCGCCTTGGGTGGCGCACGCTCCGCGACGCGGATGACTTTCGTTTCACAGGCGGCGCTGCACGCCAATGTGGGTGAGCATCTCGGTCTGCACTCCAACTTGGTTGCTGTGTGTCATACTCGTGATATCAGCAAGCACGACATGAAACTCAATAACTATTTGCCACACATGGAGATTGATCCACAGACATATGAAGTACGTGCTGATGGTGAACTTCTTACCTGTGAACCTGCTTTGGAGTTACCGCTGGCGCAGCGTTATTTTCTATTCTGATGAGAGCGCCTGTTATGCTGTGAATGAAGCCATTACTCTGTTCGCTGGATGACTACAGGCAATGGCTGTCGACCAACAGGTACTCTGGTCACAGAAAATTGGATCAATACGCCTCGGGTTACCCACTGTTACCGGTGGATGTAGTGGGAATAGATGATGACAAGTATGGAAAGTATGCCTGGAACAGACCACAAGCAATCGAGAATAATAGATGAATAAAACGGTATTATGTGTAAATGTCCGATTGGATGATACGCCGATGGCGCAGGATACACTGACATTGCCTTTCGAACTTCGACAAAAGAGTCGGTTGTTGACGCGACTTGATAGCGGCGAGGAGATATTCTTGTCGCTGTCGCGTGGACAGGTATTGCGTAATGGTGACCATCTTCTTGCCGAAGACGGGCGCGTGATAGAAGTACGCGCAGCGCCAGAAATGGTGTCCGTTGTAAGCAGCGGCACAGCACTGGGTCTGATGCGCGCAGCTTATCATCTCGGTAATCGCCACGTACCCCTGCAGATTACTGCAACCTGGCTGCGTTACGTGCATGATCACGTACTCGACGATATGGTGAACAAAATGGGGCTGAAGGTCACAGCCGAGCAAGTTCCCTTTGAGCCCGAGGCGGGCGCCTACGGCAGCCACGGACATGTCCATTGAACAATCTTTGCTCCCCGACACGGCACTGTTACGCCTGTTGCAATTAGTGAGTCCAACCTTGCCGGTTGGCGCATATGCCTATTCTCAGGGACTGGAATACGTGGTAGAGGTCGGATGGGTGAGCGACGAGGAGAGCGCTCTGGATTGGATCCGCGGCGTGCTTTCAGACGTGTTGGCATGGACCGACCTAGCCGTACTGATACGCCTGCACGCTGCCTGGAATATGGGCAACACGGTGGAGGTTGGGCAGTGGAACGTTCGTTTGTACGCATTACGCGAAACCGCCGAGATGCGCGCCGAGGATCATCATCTTGGTAGCTCTCTGGCGCGTATACTATACGATCAGGGAGTTGTCGCCGCGGAAGATTGGCGAGAGAATCGCCCGGCCTGTTTCGCTACACTCTTTGCCCTGGCTGCAGTTGAATGGAGTATTGTTCCGCGTGCGATGTTACTTGGTTATGCCTGGGCTTGGGCCGAAAGTCAGGTCTCCGCAGCGATCAAGTTGGTACCTTTGGGGCAGGCTTCCGGACAGCGTGTGCTAAGTGCGCTACTGATGAGAATGGCTGATGCGATTGATACCGCTATGGGTGCTGATGACGAGATGATTGGGCGTTGCATGCCTGCTTTGGCGTTGTCGAGTATGCGCCATGAGCGGTTGTATTCTCGCTTATTTCGTTCCTGATAGATGATAACGGAGAGATTGACATGGGTGAAGATAATGCCCTGCATATCGGCATCGGCGGGCCAGTGGGCTCAGGAAAGACAGCACTAGTCGAAGCCTTATGCAAGCATCTGCGCGAGCGCTATGAAATGGCTGTGGTTACTAATGATATTTACACGCGCGAAGATGCTGAGTTCTTGATTCGCCACGGCGCATTGCCAAACGAACGTATTATTGGCGTGGAGACTGGTGGTTGCCCGCATACCGCTATACGCGAGGATGCATCCATGAATCTGGCGGCAATGCGTGAGCTGCAGAAACGTTTTCCGAAACTTGATGTAATATTCATAGAAAGTGGTGGTGACAATCTCAGTGCAA
Organism: uncultured Chromatiales bacterium; assembly: GCA_964561765.1. Lineage (GTDB taxonomy): Bacteria > Pseudomonadota > Gammaproteobacteria > DATFLL01 > DATFLL01 > CAZLQI01. Next base: position 3,184 of record CAZLQI010000011.1, on the reverse strand, counting down.
CTTTTAGCCCAGAGTTGTCAGATTTGACAATTTACGTTATTGACGTGGCTGCCGGAGACAAGATCCCGCGTAAGGGTGGCCCTGGGATTACCAAGTCAGATCTGTTGGTGATTAACAAGATAGACCTTGCCCCTCACGTCGGTGCATCTCTGGAAATAATGGACCGAGATGCGCGTAGGATGCGTAATGAACGTCCGTTCGTTTTTACCAATTTACGTGCAGGAGAAGGTGTAGAGACGGTCATTGATTTTATCATTTCACGGGGCATGCTTGAGTCTGTATAAACCGGAATAGGATAGTTGCCAATACGAATGGTTGGAAATGACATTTTATATTATGGAAAGGACGAGTTATTAAAGCGGACAATTGAAACCACCAGATCGAAGTTTAAAGAACGATTTTACTGAACGACTTCAGAACAATGGTTGATGGATGTCGTCTGGGACCTTATGGGTAGCTGACAATCACCGAAAGTTGGCCTTTATATAGAAGCGAGATGTTAATGAAATATACGAGTCTCATCTTGCAGGGAATTCCTCGTCGTCCCTTGACGCTATTGCTGCTAACCTTGTTGCTGTTTAATGTTGTAGCTTGGTTCGCCACCTTTGGTCTTGATTCTTTACGTCCGGGTATCTTTGCGCTAGCTGGATTAGCCTGGTTCTTTGGTGCACGCCACGCGTTCGATATAGATCATATCGCCGCCATAGATAATGTCACCCGCAAGCTACGCCAAGAGGGAAGGCATCCCGTAGGTGTCGGTTTCTTTTTTGCCCTTGGACATTCCACAATCGTCATCGCACTGACAGCTGCTATTGCGTTAGGTATTCATGGGCTCAAGGGCGATGAATTACATGCCCTTGCTAAATTTGGTTCCATTTTTGGCACAGGTATATCGGCGGCATTTCTAATGTTCATCGGGATAATTAATCTCATCGTTTTATTGCAACTTATTAAAGCGTTGAGAGATTACCTGCAAGGACATGATGTGCCTGCCCTTAAAGAAGCGAATATCAATGCGTTGCTAGGACAAAGGGGCTTTTTTTATCGCGCTTTCCATTTCTTGTTCCTGCGTGTGAATAAAAGTTGGCACATGTATCCCGTCGGCATTCTGTTTGGTTTGGGGTTTGACACCGCTACTGAGGTTGCGATCATCGCCATCACAGCCACGCTTGCAAGTACCTCGCATATGCCGGTATGGGGTATCATGATCTTCCCCTTTTTGTTTACCGCTGGAATGACTTTGATGGATTCTCTCGACGGTTTAGTAATGCTTCGCGCTTACCATTGGGCGTTGTCTGATGGCTTGCGGCGACTTTATTTCAATACAACCATCACCGCCATGGCGGTGATCATCGCACTAGGCGTCGGCACATTGGAATGGCTCCAGATCGTCGGAGTACGCCTTGGCTTAACTGATCACGGGGGATTCTGGCATTGGATCGAAGGCGTGAATTTCAGTTTACTCGGAATAGCTGCCGTCATTATCATGCTCTTCACTTGGGCAATTTCCGTCGTCTATTATAGGTGGCGTATCATGCCTCAAATCGTCCAGAATCATCGCAGCTCTCCGGTAGAACAGGAGAGTTAATTTTCCACCATAAGGTTTGGGTGCAGATCCATTAAAACGATGAAATTATTTTGATAGTTACGGTCCTTCGTTGCTTTATAACGTTCTCCGGATGAGTTTGCTATGCTCTTTTTCTTGATTTACATCCCAACCAGGAAAAACTAGAATCGCAGGATGGCACTTTAAATCCCTAGCTAATACCTTTGCTCTTTCTACACCCAAATTTATTTTATCGTTCTCTATTGCCGAAAGAGTTGACTGGGGTATGCTCGTTATTGAGGCCAGTTCATTTTGGCTCAATTCTTGTAATTCACGAATAATTCGAATAGATTTGCCAATTTTTCAACCCCCGTTTCGATCTCGCGTCGACCCGCTCGAATGGTAATACGCGATAGACCTGTTGCAGATGAAACTACCGAATCGCCTCCATAACCAATGGCGCGTGACTCTGCGCCCGCCCATAGACGTCGCCCACGTTCATTGAGCACCGGTTCAATGGAGCCATATTTCTCAACAAAACTCGCTTCAAGCTCAAGATCACGTTTCATGTTCTCATTAGGCGATTTTCTCTTGAAATAGGCCAGATTGTATACCATAATTACACCACATTGGTTTTATTTGGAAATATCTAATGCCTGCAATTACCCTGAAAAATATACCGGATTCTCTCTATGCACAATTAAAAACTGCGGCGAATGTTCATCATAGGAGCTTAAATAGTGAAATCCTATACTGCGTAGAGCGCACACTTGGGACGCACAAAATTAATGCTGCTGAGCATATCGAGATGGCCAGAAAATTAAGGGCCAAAACGGCACAGTATAATCTCACAGACCAGGAATTAAATGATTTTAAAAATGAAGGTCGCCCATGATTGTCGTGGACACCAACATTATTTCTTATTTGTATATTTCGGGTGATCACTCTCAACAAAGTGAGGATTTATTGTCTTCCGATTCTAATTGGGTTGCCCCCATATTATGGCGTAGTGAATTCAGAAATGTTTTGGCCCAGTATTTACGAAAGAATTTATTAAATATAGATGAAATTTTACTAATCATTCAGCAAGCAGAAAAATTACTGACTGATCATGAATATGAAATTTCATCTGCACATATTATGCAGCTCGTAAAAAGTAGCCAATGCTCGGCATATGATTGTGAGTTTATTGCCTTAGCGCAATATCTGGATGTTTCTCTTATTACAGCCGATAAAAAAATTCTTCTAGAATTTCCAGAAATTACCAAAACCGCTGAATCTTACCTCGTTTAACGCCAGCCATAACCGGACCCGAAAAGCGGAGCGTAGCGTAGCTTTTTGGGGTCTGAGTTTATGGCCTTGTTGGCCATAATGTCATGTAAACCACCAGAAACATATTTATGAAGAACGCTAGATACTAATGTTTGATAAGGAATGCCTTCTTCAAGCGCACGTCGTTGAAGCGACTCAAGATCCCGGGTTGATATTCTGATGTTTATTCGTTTGTCTTTTTTAAATGTTTCTTCAGCAGCAGCTTGCAACATTTTTTTACGTTTTGACGTAAGTACAGATTTGAACTCACCTGCGGAACGTGTCAACCTCATATAGACAGTTACTTTTTAGATAATATCGATTGGC
>CAZLQI010000010.1:0-96966 GCA_964561765.1 uncultured Chromatiales bacterium | reverse complement strand
GATACTTGCCGCGGACGTAGAGATCCCGGAGCACGTCGTCAGCGATACCCCAGATGAAGTTGGCTATCCAGTTCAGTTGAGCCGCTCCCACTTCAGAGTCCCCTATTGGCATAGTTAGCGTTGGCACGCGGCGTATCGGCAGCACCCCACAGGGGTTTTCAATCAAATCATCAATCCATTTTGTCCCCCTCACCCCGTCCTTCTCCCGGAAGGAGAAAGGCCCCTTTGTTCTGACCCCTGCGTTGCTTTCAGCGCTGGTGCCTTTTCCCTCCAGAAAAGGGTTTCCCTGGACCCGTCTCTCCTGTGTCCCGGCAATCGTCTCTCTCTCTCTCTCTCTCTCTAAGGACTCGCACCAGAATAACATCTCCATTGGCACGGCCTCTCTGATGTGTTTATAGGCGATTGGAACTGTACGTTACATTCACGAAAAAATTGAATAATTATTTTTTTATCAGCGTCCTTTAAGGTGCACGCCGATCATCGAACCCATCTTTTTTACACCCATAGCCTCGAATCCACCACAGGCCACCCATAGGAAAGGGGGGCACAAGACCCCCTTTCCTATGGGTGGCGGAGAGGGTGGGATTCGAACCCACGGACCCCAGAAGGGGTCACTTGATTTCGAGTCAAGCCCTTTCGGCCACTCAGGCACCTCTCCACGGCGCCAAATAGGATACGGTTCCGGGGCGCCGACAACAATAGCCCGTGGTATAATTTCCCTGTCAGGCGTGTAATTCGCACCCCTCTCGTGTCTGAATTGGCCAAAAACCGGCCCCTGCATTTCAGTCTGTCCGTTTACTGCCGATACAAGTACCAGCCTCCATGATGGCGGCATCCAACTCGGGATAACCCAGGGAGACCGCTGTTCGTGCGACGCTTTGCTCGTTTTTCACTCGCTGTGATACTGATCGGATTGGCCCTCACGGCCTGCTCCAAGCCGCACACGCACCTGGAACGCGTAAAGGCTGCGGGCGTGTTGCACGTGCTCACCCGTAAATCCATCACGACCTACTATGAGGGGCCCATGGGGCCAACCGGCCTGGAGTATAACCTGAGCAAGCGCTTTGCCGATTATCTGGGCGTGAAGCTCAGGCTCACCACACCGGCCAATTTCGGTGATATCCTGAAGGACATCAGACAAGACAAGGGCGATCTCGCGGCCGCCGGGATCACAGTCACCCCAGAACGTGAGAAAACCATTCACTTCGGCCCACCCTACGAATACATTACCCAACAGCTCATCTACCGGGACGGGACACCTCGCCCACGCACTATCGACGATCTCACCAACGGACAACTCGAGGTCGTGGCGAACAGCAGCCATGCCGAACGCCTGCGCCAGTTGCGCCGTACCCATCCCCGGCTCACCTGGACAGCCAACCCGAATCTCGGTCCCGAAGAACTGCTCTCGCTGGTCCAGGAACGGGTCATCGACTACACCGTAGTCGACTCCAATAATGCGGCACTCAACCGCCGCTTTTACCCAGAACTGCGCGTGGCCTTTAACCTGACCCCGCCCCAGCCCCTGGCCTGGGCCTTCCCGCGCGACGGTGACAACAGCCTCTACCAGGCAGCGGTGGCCTTTTTCCAGCAACTCAAGGCCAGCGGCGAACTTAATGTCTTGTTGGACCGGTATTACGGGCATGTCGAGGACTATGATTACGCCGGCACCACCACCTACATGCGCCAGATTCACCTGCGTCTGCCCAACTATCAGGATGCCTTCAAAAAAGCGGCTACCACATTCAATCTGGACTGGCGCCTGCTGGCCGCTATGGCCTACCAGGAATCACACTGGAACCCTGCCGCCATCTCGCCAACCGGTGTACGCGGCATCATGATGCTCACGCTGGCCACCGCCCGCCACCTGGGCATCAAAAAACGCACTGATCCCCTGCAAAGCATCCGCGGTGGTGCGCGCTACCTGCACACACTCCTGGCGCAGATTCCGCCCGCCATCAAGGAACCTGACAGGACCTGGTTTGCGCTTGCCGCCTACAATGTCGGCCTGGGGCACCTGGAGGATGCCCGCGTCCTGACCCAGCGCCGTGGCGGCAATCCCGACAAGTGGGCAGACGTCAAACAAAACCTGCCGCTGTTGCGCCAGCGCAAATGGTATCGTACGTCCCGCCATGGCTATGCCCGCGGTGATGAAGCGGTGCGCTACGTCGAAAACATTCGCAGCTACTACGACATCCTGAGCTGGATACTCAAGCACAAGGGTGACTATCCGCAACAACAGCCGATCCAGGCCTTATTGATCAACTCGCCACTGCTGTGATGTATTCGCCACGACGGACGACGGGCATACCCATAGCCAACGTTTGGCCTCCATCCATCGTCTGGGCTAAGATGGCGTAAATACCCTTTCACCCATCGTCCGCAGGAGTGTTCATCCATGTCTCTGGTCGACAGTCATCCCTCGGAACGCATCGAGCACCGCGTACCCCTTGAACAACTGTTGCGCCGTCTGCGACCCACGGTGCCCGAAACAGCCTTATTGTATGCCCCTGAAGACACGCATCCCTATGAGTGCGACGGCCTGTCGGCCTACCGGCGCGCACCCTGGTTGGTGGTGCTGCCGGAGACCGTCGACCAAGTGCAACATGTCATGCGCACCTGCAGCGCACTGGGTGTGCCGGTGGTGGTACGCGGCGCGGGCACGGGGCTGTCCGGCGGCGCCCTGCCACTCGACAACGGCGTCCTGCTGAGTCTGGCGAAATTCAGCCGGATCCTGGACATCGACCCACTGGCACGCACTGCGCGGGTACAACCCGGCGTGCGCAACCTGGCCATCTCCCAAGCCTGCCACACCCACGGCCTGTACTACGCACCCGATCCCTCCTCGCAGATCGCCTGCTCCATCGGCGGCAATGTGGCGGAAAACGCCGGTGGCGTACATTGCCTGAAATACGGACTGACCGTACACAACATCCTGCAGGTGAAGCTGATCACGATGACCGGTGAACCGATGACCCTGGGCAGCGAGGCGCTGGATACACCCGGGTTTGATCTGCTCGCACTCATCACCGGTTCGGAAGGCATGCTCGGGGTGATCGTGGAAATCACCGTGCGCCTGTTGCCCCTGCCGGAACGCGCTCAGGTCGTGCTGGCCGCCTTCGATGATGTCGTACGCGCCGGAGAGGCGGTCGGGCGCATCATCAGTGCCGGCATCATCCCCGCCGGGCTGGAGATGATGGACAACCCGGCCATCCGTGCCGCCGAGGCCTTCGTGCATGCCGACTACCCGGTAGAGGCCGAGGCTATTTTGCTGTGTGAAATCGACGGCACCAACGAAGAGGTCTCCGAGCAGATCATGGCCGTGCGCACACTACTGGATGCCTGTGGCGCCACCGAGATCCGTACCGCACGTGATGAGGCCGAACGCCAGCGTTTCTGGCGGGGACGCAAGGCGGCCTTCCCCGCGATCGGGCGCCTGTCACCGGACTACTATTGTATGGACGGCACCATTCCGCGCGCACGCCTGGCCGAGGTCCTGGTGGGCATCCGTGCGCTGTCCGACGAATACGGCCTGGCCGTGGCCAATGTGTTCCATGCCGGTGACGGCAACCTGCACCCGCTCATCCTCTACGATGCCAACCAGCCGGGTGAACTGGAGCGCACAGAGGAACTCGGCGGGCGCATCCTTGAACTGTGTGTGGCGGTGGGCGGCACCATCACCGGTGAACACGGTGTGGGCATCGAGAAAATCAACCAGATGTGCGTGCAGTTCACACCGGCGGCATTGGCACAGTTCCATGCCGTGAAGCACGCCTTCGATCCGGCAGGGCTGCTCAACCCCGGCAAGGCAGTACCGACCTTGCACCGCTGCGCCGAATTTGGTGCCATGCATGTCCATCACAACGCCCTGCCTCATCCTGAACTGGAGCGTTTCTGAACACGCCGGGGACGGTGGTGGAACCCATGACACCCTGGTGGCAAACCTTGCAGCGCGCCGAGGGATTTACGCATCCGGTGTCGCGGTTCGAACTCATCGAGACACACATCTCCTGGGTCCTGCTGACCGGCGAGTATGCCTACAAGTTCAAGAAACCGGTCGATCTCGGCTTCCTGGATTTCTCGACCCTGGCGCGGCGACGCCACTTCTGCGAGGAAGAACTGCGACTCAATGCGCGCCTGGCGCCGCACCTCTACCTGGCCGTGGTGGCGGTAACCGGCACGCCGGATGCGCCCCGTATCGAGGTGCTGGAACACGACACCCCTACACCCCACGGCCCCATCATTGAATACGGCATCAAGATGCGCCAGTTCGATCAGGCCACCCAGTTCGATCGCCTGCTGGCGCGCGGCGCACTGACACCCCGACACATCGATCGCCTGGCCGAGCGCATCGCCCGGTTTCATCAGAACATCGCCACCGCTGACCCCAGCTCGACCTACGCCAGCACCACGGCGGTGGTACAACCGATGCGCGAGAATTTCGCGCAGTTACGCATGGCGGCCACGGCACACCCTGAATTACACACCGTATTACCCCTGCTGCACACGCTCGAGCGCTGGAGCGATCAGCAGCACACACAACTACACGACGTGCTGGTCGGGCGTCAACAGGCGGGCTTCATTCGGGAATGTCACGGCGACATGCATCTGCGCAATATCGCGCTGTTCGAAGATGACATCGTTATCTTTGATGGCATCGAATTCAGCGCAAATCTGCGCTGGATCGATGTCATGAGTGAGGTGGCATTCCTGATCATGGACCTGTTTGACCATGATCGGTCCGCCCTGGCCTGGCGCTGCCTCAATGCCTACCTGTCCCGAACCGGTGACTACGCCGGTCTGACCCTGCTGCGCTACTATCTGGTCTATCGGGCCATGGTGCGCGCCAAAGTCAGCGCTATCCAGCTCACCCAATCCGTGGCGGACGCCTCCGGGCGCACCGCCACGCTGGCTGAATGCCGCACCTACATCGACCTCGCCCAACATTTTACCCGCCCGGGCCCGATCTGGCTGTGTCTCACCCACGGAGTCTCGGGCACCGGCAAGACCTGGTACAGCCAGGCCCTGCTCGAAACCCTCGGTGCCCTGCGCCTGCGCTCGGATGTGGAACGCAAGCGCCTGCATGGCCTGCCAGCCCTGGCCCGCAGCGGCGCACGGACCAGGCACGGGATCTACACTCTGACGGCCACGCGCCGCACCTACGCACGCCTTCTTGAACTGGCCGATACCATCGTGCGCGCAGGCTATCCGGTCATCGTCGATGCGACCTTCCTGCGACACGCCCAGCGCCAGGTCTTTGCCGATCTGGCCCGGACTCAGCGGATCCCCTGGGTGATCCTGGCCTTCGAGGCACCCGAGACGGTCTTGCATGCACGTATCGTTGCCCGCCAAGCTCACGCGCAGGATGCCTCGGAGGCCAGTCTCTGCGTCCTCGCCGAACAACTGTCCCGGCGCGAGCCCCTCGATGCGCACGAGCAGACCTGTACCCTGTCGATCGACACGGGAGAGTCCGGCGGCATAGGGGATGGCGCTATCGCCGCGCTGCTCACACGCCTGCGCACACACCTGGGGCTCTGAATCAACGCACTGGAACCCGTACCGGCGGGCACTGCAGCCGACACCCACGACATCACCACTTCAGGCGGTGGCGCGCTGCACGGCCTCCACGTCACGGTAACCAATGGCGGCAGAAATACGCCGACCCGCCTTCTCCACCAGGGGCACCCACGCATTGCTGCGCCGCTCGATCGGTGCCGAGACTGACAGACCGGCCGCCACGGCACCCCGATCGTCGCGCACCAGCACGCCGATGCATCCCACTCCCAGTTCCGCCTCCTCATTGTCCAGGCTGTACCTCATGCGGTGATCGCTCAGCAGGGCCTCCTGCAGGCGCTCGACGTTGGTGAGGGTATTGCGGGTGAACTCGCTCAACCCGGTGCGTCGGGCATAGGCATCCACCGCCACCGGTCCGTCCTCGGCCAGCATGAGTTTACCCACGGCGGTGACATGCAGCGGTGCCCGACTGCCAATAACCTGCTCGACACGCATCATGCGCCGCGGCGTAACGCGCTCGACATAGACCACCTCATCACCATGGCGAACCGTGAGATTGACGGTCTCGTCAACCTGGTCGCGTAACCATTCCATGATCGGCAGGGCCGCGTGGCGTACATCAACCGCCACACTCACCCTGCTGCTGAGCTGCAACAGACGAATCCCCAGACGGTAACGCCCTCCCCCGGCACGATCGACAAAGCCCTGTTCGACTAGAGAGGCCAGAATACGAAACGCCGTGGAAGGATGCAGTCCGGTCTCGGCAGAGAGGATTTTCAGGCTCACCGCGTCACCATTGCGTGCAATGCTGTCGAGCAGTCGCACCGCACGATCAATAACCTGGATGGACGATCTCTTATCTTTCATTGTGTTACACCATTTTTCGCATCGTGGGAATGATTATGTATTGTGGAATAATAGCTGCTTTCGTAAGCTAGTACCAGAGTTCCGCTTAAATTTATCCACCAGGAGAAACCGCGCATGCCCACCGTCCCCCCCCTTGCCGCACAGGCCCCTGCCTTTTGCGCGGGCATCGACCACTTTGGCGCTGCCTGGCCCGGTTTTGACACCCTAGCTCATGAACCGGCCATCGGCGAAGACCAGAACGCCATCTCCGACCCAAGCGCCGATGCGGCCGTGTTCCAAACCCTGCTCGGTGCCGATGCACTGCGCTATCTGACCCTCCAGATCACCGCCGCCAAGGGCTCCGGCCATCCGGGGGGCTTCGCCTCCAGCACCGAGGCCTACGCCGCACTGGTCATGCTGGGTCACACCAACATCATCACCGAGGTCGGCCATCACGCCCCCGGCTTCTACAGCGCCATGTTCCTCGACACCTCGCTGGAGACCATGGGTATTCATACCGTGAGCGAGATGCGCATGCGCTATCGTGAGCGCCACGGCCTGCTCGGGCATCTCTCCGGCGCCATCCCGGGCATCCTGGCGCCGGCTGGCCCACTCGGCCAGGGCCAGCACTTCGCCCTGGCCGGTGCCCTGCTGCACCCTGGCACGCTGTTCCCCTTCACCCTCGGTGACGGCGGCATGGGTGAGCCCTACATTCTTTCTGCCATGATGCACTTTCACACCGCGTATCCGCAGGCCACCAATGTCCTGCCGGTACTGGTCTGGAACGGTTACAGCCAGGAACACCACGCCATGTGTTCAACCTGGAGCAACGCACGGATGTGCGACTACTGGCGGGGGCACGGTGTTGAAAACGTGGTGCTCATCGACGCCAAGGACTTCGATGATGCCGACCAGGACGGCGCCTATGTGGACAGCACCCGCTTCTCGTTGGAAAATCGGCTGCGCTTCACTGGCGCCGTGTTAGAGCATATGGACCGTGCCGCACACGCAGCCCTCAACGGCACGCGCACGGCCTTTATTCTCAAGCAGATGAAGGGCGCGGGGGTGCACACTACCGGTGCGAAGTCACACAATCTGTATCCCAAGGACACCCTGGATCAGCCACACATCATCGCGGGACTCCAGCGCCGCGCACTTAACCCCGAGGCCTGGGCCATTGTGCGCGAGAACTTCCGTCGTGCCGGTGGCGGACCCGCCGTCAAGACCGTGGTCACCGAATCGATACTGCCGCTTGCCCCCTTGGGCACACTGCCGCTGCAGACCTTCGAGCCAGGCGACAAGCAGGTGCCGGCCACCGCCCTGGGGGCACTGGTCGCCGCCGTGGGCAAGGCTGACCCGCGTTTCGTGGTCACCAACGCCGATGGCAACGAGGCCTCGGCCATGGCCAACATCAACCAGGCACTCACCATCCGTCATCCGACCACCGATGCGCTCTACCATCAGGGACCGGGAGGCCAGGTTTACGAGCCGCTCAGTGAAGATGCCTGTGCCGGCCTTGCAGCCGGTCTGGCGCTGTTCGGTGCACGCTCGCTGTGGTTGTCCTACGAGAGTTTCGTCATCAACGGTTGGCCCATTGTGCAAACGGTGACACAGGCCATGGCTGAGCTGCGCCGCAAGACGCCCTCGGTGGTGTGCATGTTCACCGCGGGGGCACTGGAGCAGGGTCGCAACGGCTGGACCCACCAGCGCCCCGAGATCGAGAATCACTTCGCCGCCATGATGCGCAACGGCAACGTCTATCCACTGTTCCCCTGTGACGCCAACCTGATCCAGGCCGCTTATGTCTGGGCGCTGAACAGCTATAACAAGGGTGTAGTGATCCTGGCCTCCAAGAGCCTGCTGCCCGTGTACACCACACCCGTACAGGCGCAGAAGGCCATCGAGGACGGCGCCATGGTCCTGCACGACAGCAGCGCACAATCCAAACGCACCGTCACCTTCGCGGTGACCGGCGACATGGTCCTGCTGCCCGTGTTCGAGGCGAAAGACGCTTTGGAGGCGAGCGGTTACGGCGTGCGCATCGTCACCGTGGCCAATCCGCGCCGGCTCTACCGCCCGAGCGACATTGCCTGGGACACGGTGTCCGAAGCGGACAACCGGTTCATGGATGACGCGCACTTCAACCGGTTATTCGACGCCGATATCCTGCTCGCCGTCAGTGGCGGACCCAGCGCCCCACTGGAACCAGTGCTGTTGCGCACCCGTGCCCCACACCGTGATGTCTATGCCTGGAAACGCGGTGAGACCACGGCCAGCCCGGCCGAACTCATGGCATTGAACGGCATCACCGCCGAGGCCATGGTGGCACGAGTCAAGGCTCTCACTCATTGAATAGTTGCAAAGCCTGAAGCGAAGGACACAGTATCGGTCCTTCGCCCTGCGTGCGCATCGATACTCACCGGGAAAACACTCCATGAGCGAGACCAAGATCATCGTACTCGATGATGACCCCACCGGCTCACAAACTGTCCACAGTTGTCTGCTGCTCACATGCTGGGACGAGGCCACTCTGCGTGAGGCCTTGCTCGACAACGCGCCGCTGTTTTTCATCCTCACCAACACCCGCGGCATGTCAGGCGAACACGCCGCCACGATCACTGCTGAGGTGTGCGCCGCACTCGACAGGGTACTGCGCACCCTGGAAAGCGAAGGTCGGGCCATCAATCCGATTCTGGTCAGCCGTTCGGACTCGACCCTGCGCGGCCACTACCCGATCGAGACCGATATCATCGCCGAGAGGCTCGGCCCCTTCGATGCGCACTTCCTCGTCCCGGCCTTCTTCGAGGGCGGACGCATCACCCGTGACAGCGTGCACTATCTACTGGTCGAGGATACGCCAGTGCCGGTGCATGAGACCGAATTCGCCCACGACTCGGTGTTCGGCTTCCGCCACAGCTATCTGCCCGACTATGTCGAGGAAAAGACCCACGGGCGCATCCGCGCCACCGAGGTCGAACGTTTCCTGCTGGCTGACGTACGGGGCGATTGCCTAGCCCGCCTGCTTGCGTTGCACAACAATGCTTGCTGCTGCGTCGACGCCGTGAAACAGGCCGACCTGGATGGCTTCTGTCAAGCATTGCGCGAGGCCACCATACGCGGCAAGCGTTTTCTGTTTCGCAGCGCGGCCAGTCTGCTCACCGCGCTGGCCGATCTGCCGCCACAACCGGTCACGGCTGAGGACATGGGGCGCTATGTGCGCGCCGACAGGGCCGGTGCCATCATCATCGGCTCGCATGTGAAAAAGACCACCGAACAACTCCAGGACCTGTTGGCCGAGGACGGACTCGCACCGCTGGAGATCGACGTCAGCCGTCTGCCCGAGGATCGCGAGGCACTCCTGAGCGCGGCTCTCGCCCATGCCAGCGCGGCGCACGCGCACAACAAAACCCTCGTTCTCTACACCAGTCGCCGCGAACGCCAGTTTTCCGATCAACAGACCCGCCTCGCCTTTGGCGAGACGGTCTCCGGGCTGTTGATGGACATTGTGCGCGCCCTGCCCACGACCCTGGGTTTTCTCATCAGCAAGGGCGGCATCACCTCCAATGAGGTGCTGAGCGACGGATTGGCCTTGCGCACCGCGCGGGTCGTCGGCCAGATCCTGCCCGGCTGTTCGGTCGTGCGTTGTCCACAGACGCACCCGCGCTACCCGGCACTGCCGGTGGTGATCTTTCCCGGCAATGTGGGTGAGCGCGATAGCCTGGCACTGGCCTATCGGCGCTTGCGCCGTCAGGTTGGTGAGGCGTAACGGGTGAAGTGTAAGGTGAAACAGAATGCGAAACCGCTCAAGACCCTGGCGTTCCGATGCGCAGCATTGACAAATGCGGCGCGAGCGCTAGTCTGCTCGCATGCCGATGAGTCGTCATAATGCGCCACACTGATAGCCCCACACCGATACACGCTGAATCGACCCATCCGCTGGATGATGCGCTGTCCGAGCAGGTGCGCGAGGCTGCCGCTGGCGGTACACCTGTGCGTATCGTGGGCGGTGACAGCAAGGCCTTCTACGGTCGTGCCGTCGAGACGACCGCCACGCTGTCCCTCACCGACTACCGCGGTATTGTCCACTACGCACCGACCGAGCTGGTGATCACCGCCCATGCCGGCACCCCGCTCGTCGAGATCGAGGCCACACTCGCTGCCAAAGGCCAGATGCTCGCCTTCGAGCCGGCATATTTTGATGGCGCCGCCGACGGCGTTGCCACGCTGGGGGGCACCGTCGCCTGCGCCCTGTCCGGGCCACGGCGGCCCTATACCGGTGCCGTGCGCGATTTCGTGCTCGGCGTGCGTCTGCTCAACGGCAAGGGAGAAATTCTGCGTTTTGGTGGTGAGGTCATGAAGAACGTCGCCGGCTATGACCTCTCCCGACTCATGGTTGGCGCCCTCGGGACGCTCGGCGTACTGCTCGATATCTCACTCAAGGTCCTGCCACGCCCGACCAGCGAACTGACCGTCGTCCTGGAAGAGACCGACGCAGCCCAGGCCATCGCACACATGAACCACTGGGCCGGCCAGCCGCTGCCGCTCAGCGCCAGTGCCTACGAGAGTGGGCGTCTGTATCTGCGCCTGTCGGGCACCGCCAGCGGTGTTGCGACGGCACGGGCAAAGCTCGGGGGCGAGCGACTCACAGACGATGTCGCCTTCTGGCTGGGACTGCGTGAGCATACCTTGCCTTTTTTTTCCACAGCGGCCCCGCTGTGGCGCCTGTCCCTACCCCCTGCCACCATCCCACTGACTCTGAATGGAGCACAGTTTATCGATTGGGGCGGTGCACAGCGCTGGCTGCACAGCACGGCCGAGCCGGAAACGATCCGCACACTCACCGCGGCCGCCGGGGGACATGCCAGCCTGTTTTGTGGCGGTGACCACCACGGCGAAGTCTTCCATCCACTGCCGGCACCGATAGCACAACTGCATCGGCGCCTCAAGCAGGCCCTCGACCCCGTCGGGGTGTTTAACCCGGGGCGCATGTACACCGATTTCTGAGTCACCGCCCAGGCACCCATCGCAGTACACGAGACGACACGCTGCACGTCACCCCAACCACCCACGGAAGCGACCCTGAAACCCACAAGCGCCAACACACCATGCAAACCCACCTCGCCGACTTCATCAAAGACACCCCCGCCGGACAGGAAGCCGATCATATCCTGCGCACCTGCGTGCATTGTGGATTCTGTACGGCAACCTGCCCGACCTATCAACTGCTCGGTGATGAACTCGACGGCCCCCGTGGACGGATCTATCTGATCAAACGCATGCTCGAGGGCGAGGCAGTCACACGACGCACCCAGGGCCACCTTGATCGCTGTCTCACCTGCTTGTCCTGTGAGACCACCTGCCCCTCCGGGGTACGCTATGGCCGACTGGTGGATATCGGGCGCACACTGATCGAGGCAAAGGTGAGACGTCCGCTGTTCGAACGCGCGCTACGGCGCATGCTACGCACGGTATTGCCCTACCCCGCCCGTTTCGCGCCCCTGCTTGGACTGGGGCGCGCACTGCGCCCGTTACTACCCCCTGCCCTGCGCGCTCAGATCCCAGCGCGTGTTGCCATAGCACCGGTACCAACACGGCAACACGCACGGCGCATGCTGATCCTGGAGGGCTGCGTACAGCCCGTGCTGGCACCGGACATCAATGCCAGCACGGCCCGGGTGCTCGACCGGCTGGGTATCAGTCTCATCCGCGCGCGTGGTGGCTGCTGTGGTGCCGTGAGCCAGCACCTCGGTGCAGCGGAGGAAAGCCGGGGCTTCATGCGCCGCAATATCGATGCCTGGTGGCCACACATCGAGGCCGGTGCACAGGCGCTGATCATCACCGCCAGCGGTTGCGGTGCCATGATCAGGGAATACGGCCATCTGCTGCGTAACGACAGGGACTACGCCGAAAAAGCGGCACGAGTCTGCGCCCTTGCACGCGACATCAGCGAGGTACTACGCGATGAGGATCTCTCTTTGCTGCGTGACTCTGACACGGCGCAGCGACGCATTGCCTTTCATGCCCCCTGCACCCTGCAACACGCCCTGCAGCTGTCCGGCGTAGTCGAATCGATCCTCACACGGGCGGGGTTCATGCTGAGCACCGTACCCGATGCCCATCTGTGCTGCGGCTCAGCCGGCACCTATTCGCTGTTGCAACCTGCCCTGTCGACGCGATTGCTCGACAACAAACTAGACGCGCTCGGCACCGACGCGCCCGACCTCATCGCTACGGCCAACATCGGCTGCCTAACCCATCTGCAAAGTCGCTCCAAGCTGCCCGTGGTGCACTGGATCACTTTATTGGATCAGTGCGCCGCGCGGCAGCGCTAAACCCAAACCGATCCGGTGCGGATATTTCGGTGACAGTACACCGATGCCAGGATCAACCACCCCCGCTATTGGTAACATCAAGACATCGAGCCTGTGCGCAGTAGCCCCGCTACACGGGTTCGTGGGCGACGCTCGCGAGCATCGAGGGGCGCGTGGCAAACCGCTCATACCACCGTGCCAGACCCGCATGCCTACCCAGCCAGTCCTGTGCGGGAAAGCGAAATGCGAGATACCCCAAGGCGCAGGCCACACTGATTTGTCCGATCGTGACCGCGTCGTCCCAACCTGCCACTTCCGCGTCCAACGCCGCCAGGCCGCGCAGGAGCGTCTGATGTTGCAGGTCCATCCAATCATCTGAACGCAATTCGACCGGCCGCTTGCGCTCCAGGACTACCGATACTGCGGCATCAAGCAGACCGTCGCCCAAGGCCTGCAACTGCAGCGCATGCCAGCGTGCCTTGCCTGCCAGCGGGATCAGGCGCCGGCCGCTATTGAGGCTGTCCAGATAGTCGCAGATCACCGGCGAGTCATACAGAACCAACCCGTCATCGGTGATAAGTGCCGGCACCTTACCCAGGGGATTGGCTGCAATCAGTGCATCCGGCATCGCCCAGGGGTTGGTGGCGATACGTTCAATGCGCCCGTCCAGCTCCAGCTCGATCGCCAGCACCGTGACCTTGCGCACATAGGGTGAGGTGGGTGAAAAATACAATTTCATATCTGCTCCCGGTTTTCACGCCCTGATTTCAGGTCCGTACCCGATCCATTATGCGCGCACATACGCACCACGCCAAACCAAGTTGTCGACGAAAACACGGGGACAGATTGCAGCGAGACCGACGCGTGCGCGCCAAGGTAGCACCGGGTGCGGCACGAAGAGGGACACACGGGCGCCGCATTGCTTCCCGAAATCAAAACTGCAATTCGATTCCGCCAGTTCTAAATGGACAGGTATTTGGAACCGCTATTTAGCCAACAAGGGCTTCGATGATGGGACATTCCTGGTGCGCGGACATCTTGGTATCACAGGCGCACAGCAAATTCTCCAGAACCTGTGCCATCGCCTCGAGATCGTGCATACGCGTTGCGATCTGTTCGAGTTTCTGGCGGGCAATCTCCTGAGTCTCCTCGCATTTACCATCACCCAGGTCGAGCAGCTTTGTAATTTCTTCCAGAGTGAAACCCAGGGCCTGGGCCCGTTTGATGAAGCTCAAGCGCGATATTGTAGCCTGCGGATATATCCGGTACCCATTTACCGGCTTTTGCGGTTCCAGGATTAAACCACGTCTCTGGTAATAACGGATGGTTTCGACATTGACACCCGCCGCGCCAGCCACCTGACCGATCGTCAACCTCTCTTTTGCCATACTTCACCTCTGACTTTTGCTTGCCATGTTGAATCGATCTGAACACCAGGCACGGTTGTGTCCCGGCATCCACACTGCGGATACACCTTCCCGAAATACGGCAGGCGCTGAATGTGCCATGAAGATCACAGTGGAACACGACAATCATCTGCCAGCTCTATACCCGCTCTAAAAATTTAGAGCATTGTGAGCAAACAAAGGTTCCCGCAAAAAATGCAGCACACACAATGCCGACACATGTAAACGCAAAGTAAATATGGCTTTTTTAACGTGCATACAAATCCATGATGCGATACGGTCTCTCACAACGCAGAACGCCAACGTCACTCGCGCATAACGAGTGACGTTGGCGTATTTTCACCGCTGCGCGTGACGCCTAACCCGGAGACGCTTCACTACCAATGTGAGCCAGATACAGGGCATTCATGCGTGCCACAAAGCCTGCCGGATCATCGAGCTGACCACCCTCGGCCAGCATGGCCTGCTCGAACAGGACCTGTGACCATTCATTGATTTGGGCAGTATCATTATCGCTCCTGAGCAACTCGATGATGGGATGTCCAGGATTTATCTCAAGAACAGGCTGGATGTCGGGAACATCGTGGCCGGCCTGTTTGAGCATTTTTTGCATACTCACCGCCATGTCCTGATCCTCGACCACCAGGCAGGCTGGAGAATCGGTCAAACGCTGGGAGATGCGCACTGCCTTGACACGCTCACCCAGGGCCGTCTTCATGGCATCGATCAATGTTTTACAGGTTTGCTCGGCCTCCTCGGCCTTTTTCTGTTCCTCCTTGTCCTCGAATTTGCCCAGATCCAGTGTCCCCTTGGCCACGGACACCAGAGCCTTGCCATCGAACTCATTGAGGTGAGACATCAACCATTCATCGACACGGTCCCACAACAACAGGACCTCGATACCTTTCTTGCGAAACACCTCCAGGTGCGGACTGTTCTTCGCAGCAGTAAAACTCTCGGCGGTGATATAGTAGATCTTTTCCTGATCCGCTTTCATGCGCCCGATATAGTCTTCGAGTGAGGTATCCCAGGCCTGTGCGTTGTTGCGGGTCGAGCCGAAGCGCAGTAGACGGGCAATCTGTTCACGGTTGGAGAAGTCCTCCGCTGGCCCTTCCTTGAGCACAGCCCCGAAGGCATCCCAGAATGTCGCGTACGCGTCCGGTTCGTTTTCGGCCATGTTCTCCAACAAACCCAGCACCCGTTTGACCGATGCACTGCGAATAGCATCGATGTGGCGGTTGCGCTGGAGGATTTCCCGCGAAATGTTGAGTGGCAAATCATCGGAATCGACTACACCGCGCACGAAGCGCAGATAGGTCGGCATGAGCTGTTCAGCATCATCCATGATGAACACGCGCCGGACGTAGAGCTTGATGCCGTGGCGCTTGTCGCGATCCCACAGATCAAACGGTGCACGCTTGGGTATATATAGCAGGGTGGTGTAGGACTGGGTACCCTCGACCTGGTTGTGCGTCCAGACCAACGGTTCGTCGAAGTCATGGGCAAGGTGTTTGTAGAATTCCTTATAGTCCTCATCACCCAGTTCTTTCTTGGGCCGCGCCCACAATGCTGAGGCCGTATTCACGGCCTCCCATTCATCGCTCTTCTGCTCAGCGTCCTTTTTCATCATGATGGGCAAAGAGATGTGATCGGAATATTTGCTAACGATGGTGCGCAAGCGAAAACTCTCCAGGAACTCGTCTTCATCCTCGCGCAGGTGCAGAGTCACGCTCGTACCCCGTGCGGCCTGTTCGATATTCTCCAGAGTGTAACTGCCCTGGCCATCGGATTCCCAACGTACACCATGCTCCGGGCCCAACCCGGCGCGGCGCGTGATGAGCGTGACACGCTCGGCAACGATGAAGGCAGAGTAGAAGCCAACACCGAACTGGCCAATGAGACGGGCATCCCTGGCCTGATCGCCGGAGAGGGTATCCAGGAAACGGCGGGTTCCAGAGTTGGCGATGGTGCCAATATTGTCCATCACCTCCTGACGGTCCATGCCAATGCCATTGTCATGCAGGCTGATGGTGTGGGCGTCTTTGTCCACCTCGATGTGGATCTTCAGTTCGCTATCGCCCTCGAACAGGGCCTCATCGGACAGGGCCTCGAAGCGCAGCTTGTCGCAGGCATCCGAGGCATTGGAGACCAGTTCGCGCAGGAAGATTTCCTTGTTGGAATACAGGGAATGGATCATCAGATCCAGCAACTGCTTTACTTCGGTCTGAAAGCCCAAGGTCTCTTTATGGGCCTCAACGTGTCCTTCAACACTCATGGTCGTTTTCTCTCCTGTGGCAATTATTCTGTGATGTCATCGGGCCATTATACCTAGGGTGCTTCTACGCCCGCCATTCATACATGGGGTGGCGATAGCGGCGGCAACCGCCGTGCGGACCCCACTCACACCTGGGCACTCAGGCGCGGCAAATTACCTAAGGTAAGTAGGGTCACCGGTGGCAAATTTCAAGTTCGAGGACGCCCCCGGTCGATCAACACGCATTGCCTCTCGACCCCGACCACCCCCTGTGCTGAAATGGACGCCAGGCACACTCGCTCATCCAACCCGCACCGCCCCGGGGTCACACGTCCATGACAACACGCATTGTCCACACCCAACCCTTTGAAGATCAGCGCCCCGGCACCTCGGGGTTACGCAAGAAAGTGGCGCATTTCCAGCAGACCCATTACCTGGAAAATTTCGTCCAGTCCGTGTTCAACGCCACTGGTGAGCACACCGGGCAGACTCTGGTCCTGGGCGGTGACGGACGCTTCTACAACCGCATCGCCATCCAGAGCATCCTGAAAATGGCCGCCGCCAATGGCTTCGCACAGGTACGGGTGGGGCGCGACGGACTGCTGTCGACGCCAGCGGCCTCCCACCTCATCCGCGAACACCGTGCCTTTGGCGGGCTCATCCTCTCCGCCAGCCACAATCCCGGCGGCGCGAACGGCGACTTCGGTATCAAGTTCAATACCGCCAATGGCGGTCCGGCCCCGGAGAAGATCACCCAGGCCATCTACGCGCACAGTCGGGGTATCAGCGAATACCGCTACGTGGAGGCAGCGGATGTCGACCTGACCCGACTCGGCACGACCCGCATCGGCGACATGACGGTCAGCGTCATCGACCCGGTCAGCGATTACGCTGACCTGATGCAGACCCTGTTCGATTTTCCCGCCATCCGCGCTATGTTCAACTCCGGACACTTCACCCTGCGCTTTGATGCCATGCACGCCATTACCGGGCCCTATGCCCGTGAGATACTCGTACACCGACTCGGTGCGCCGGAGAACAGTGTCATCAACGGTGTGCCCCTGGAGGATTTCGGTGGCCACCACCCCGACCCCAATTTGGTCCATGCCCGCGAACTGGCCGCGCTGATGTTCAGCCCCCAGGCAACGGATTTTGCCGCCGCCTCCGATGGCGATGGCGACCGCAACATGATCCTCGGACGACACTGTTTCGTCACCCCCAGCGACAGCCTTGCCATCATGGCGGCCAACGCCCATCATCTGCCCGGCTACCGTATGGGTCTGGCTGGCGTGGCACGCTCCATGCCAACCAGTGGCGCAATCGACCGGGTGGCCACAACCCTGGGTATCGACTGCTACGAGACGCCAACAGGCTGGAAATTCTTCGGCAACCTGCTCGATGCACGGCGCATTACACTGTGCGGCGAGGAGAGCTTCGGTACCGGTTCGGATCACGTGCGCGAAAAAGACGGGCTGTGGGCGGTCCTGTTCTGGCTCAATATCCTGGCCGTACGCCAACAGTCGGTGGCCGAGATCGTACGTGAACACTGGACGTGTTTCGGCCGCAATTTCTATACCCGCCACGACTACGAGGCCCTCGATGCCGAGACCGCCGCCGGGGTCATGGCCCACTTGCGCTCCCGCCTGGCCACCTTGCCCGGACAGCACTTCGGCCCGCTCCAGGTGCAGAGTGCCGACGACTTCAGCTACACCGACCCTATCGACAACAGTGTCAGCGAACATCAGGGCGTGCGCGTGCTGTTCGCAGACGCTGCGCGTATCGTCTACCGGCTATCCGGTACCGGCACCGAAGGCGCAACCTTGCGCGTTTACATCGAGCGCTACGAACCCGCTCCCACACGCCACACCCAGGACACCCAGGAGGCGCTAGCCGGGCTTATCACGCTCGCGGGCGAACTGGCTGAACTGCGCGTGCGCACCGGGCGCACGACCCCCACCGTCATTACCTGAGCGGAGACGCCAGAGGTCGGCGGTCGCCGCGCAACTTGAGTCTATCCAGCACATTGACGGCCAGTTCCTCGACCGACATGGTGGTACTGTCCAGCATGTACACGCCCTCTTTGCGGTACAGCGCCTCGACCTGGCTAACCTCGAACCGACACTGGTGCAATGAGGCATAGCGACTGCCCGGGCGGCGCTCGGTGCGGATGCGTTGCAGGCGCTCGGGCCTGATGGTCAGACCCAGTATCTTAGCGCGAAAGGACCTGATCCTGGCCGGCAGGATCAACTCACCGAAATCCTCCTCGGTCAGCGGATAATTGGCGGCAAAAATACCGTATTGCAAGGCCAGATAGAGGCAAGTGGGCGTTTTGCCACTACGCGACACGCCCACCAGGATCAACTCGGCATGCTCATAGTCACGCGTGGTGACCCCATCATCGTGAGTCAGCGTGAAATTGATGGCATTGATGCGTGAGGCATAACCCTCACTGTTGTACATGCCGTGGCTGCGCCCCGCTGTGTGTGAGGAGGGCATCCGCAGCTCCCGCTCCAGCGGGCCGATGAAGGCATCGAACAGATCGAAGAACACGCACGGGGCCCGGGCCACGATATCGCGGCAGGCGGCATCGATCAGGGTACTAAAAACCAGGGGCTTGCCCCCCTCCCGTACCTGGCAGATCAGTTCAACGGCGTGATGCGCCTTGGCTTCGGTGTCGATAAAGCGCAGGGACTCGCGTTCAAATTCGATACCCTCGAACTGGGTCAGCAAACTGTGACCCAGCGTCTCGGCGGTGATACCGGTACGATCGGACAGATAGAAAATCTTACGCTTCATAGTCTGAATTCCAAACGGGAATTACGCTACTATACCCTCAAGTGAACCACCCGGACCCCGCGTGGCGCGCTGGTCCCCCCCCCCTCCCTGATCAAGAGGCAAGACATTGAAAGACTATCTCCTCTGGTTCAATACCGTGCGCATAAACGACGTCGGCCGGGTTGGCGGCAAGAATGCCTCCCTTGGCGAGATGATCAGCCAACTGGCCACCCTCGACGTCAATGTGCCCAACGGCTTCGCCACCACCGCCGACGCCTACCGCGACTTCCTGGCCCAGGACGGACTGCAGGCCCGCATCAACGACGCACTGGCCAAGCTCGACGTGGACGACATCATCACCCTCACCGAGACCGGTCAGAGGATCCGGGACTGGATCAGACACACGCCCCTGCCCGAGCGTCTACGCGCGGAAATTGCCACGGCCTACACCCAACTCGTCACCGAATCCAGCGACGAGACCTCCTTTGCGGTGCGCTCCTCCGCCACCGCTGAAGACCTGCCTGATGCCTCCTTTGCCGGACAGCAGGAAACCTTTCTCAACATCCACGGCCTGGACGCGATTCTGCATGCCATCCGCGAGGTCTTCGCCTCCCTGTTCAACGACCGCGCCATTGCCTACCGTGTCCACCAGGGCTTCGACCACAGCCATGTCGCACTGTCCGCCGGTGTACAGCGCATGGTGCGTAGCGATATCGGTGCCAGTGGCGTGATGTTTACCCTCGATACCGAATCCGGCTTCCGCGACGTGGTCTTCATCACTGCGGCCTGGGGCCTGGGCGAGACCGTGGTGCAGGGTGCGGTCAATCCCGATGAATTCTATGTCCACAAACCAACACTGGAGGCCGGCCGGCCCGCCATCTTGCGCCGCAACATCGGCAGCAAGGCCGTGAAGATGATCTACACCGATGAGACCGGCACCGGTGACTCGGTTCAGACTGTCGAGGTGGAGGCGCAGGCGCAGGCGCATTTTTGTATTAACGAAGAGGATGTTCAGACCCTCGCCCGCCAGGCCCTGATCATCGAACGCCACTACCAGCGCCCGATGGACATCGAATGGGCCAAGGACGGACAGAGCGGTGAGCTCTATATTGTCCAGGCCCGGCCCGAGACGGTGAAAAGTCACAGCCATCACCAGGTACTGGAACGCTATACCCTGAAATCACGCGGCGAGGTGCTGGCCACCGGGCGCAGCATTGGCCAACGCATCGGTGCCGGACCGGCACGGGTCATCAGTGCGGTCAGTGACATGGACAAGGTGCAGGCCGGCGACGTCCTGGTCACCGACATGACCGACCCGGACTGGGAACCGATCATGAAGCGGGCCGCCGCCATCATCACCAACCGGGGCGGGCGCACCTGTCATGCCGCCATCATCGCCCGCGAGCTGGGGATCCCTGCGGTCGTCGGCTGCGGCAATGCCACCGAGGTCATCGCTAACGGGCACGCGGTCACGGTCTCCTGCGCCGAGGGCGACACCGGCTATATCTACGCCGGGCAACAGGACTTTGCACACCAGGAGATCAATCTGGCGAGCATGCCTGATCTGCCGTTCAAGGTGATGATGAACGTGGGCAATCCGGATCGCGCCTTCGACTTCCAATTCCTGCCCAATGCCGGTGTGGGTCTGGCACGCCTGGAGTTCATCATCAATCACATGATTGGCGTGCACCCCAAGGCGCTATTGAACTATGGTGAACAGGATACGGCCACCCGTGCGCAGATCGATGAGCGCATGAGCGGTTATGCCGATCCGGTCAGTTTCTACGTCGACAAGCTGACCGAGGGCATTGCCACCCTTGCCGCTGCCTTCACACCGAAGCCGGTCATCGTGCGCCTGTCCGACTTCAAATCCAACGAGTACGCCAACCTGATTGGCGGGCAGCGCTACGAACCCAAGGAAGAAAACCCCATGTTGGGCTTCCGTGGCGCAGCGCGCTATGTCTCGGAAGACTTTCGCGACTGTTTCGCCCTCGAGTGCCGTGCCTTGAAACGGGTACGCGATGAGATGGGGCTGACCAATGTGCAGATCATGGTGCCATTCGTGCGCACGGTAGAACAGGCCGAACGCACCGTGGCCCTGCTGGCCGAACAGGGTCTGCAGCGTGGTGAGAACGACTTGCGGCTGATCATGATGTGCGAGCTGCCCTCCAATGCCTTGCTGGCCGAGGACTTTCTTGCCCACTTCGACGGCTTCTCTATCGGCTCCAATGATCTCACCCAGCTCACCCTGGGACTGGATCGTGACTCCGGGCTGATTGCCACACTGTTCGACGAGCGCGACCCAGCCGTCAAGGCGCTGCTGTCCATGGCCATCCAGGCCTGCCGCAAAGCGGGCAAATACGTCGGCATCTGCGGCCAGGGACCCTCGGATCACCCGGACTTGGCGCGATGGCTGATGGAGGAAGGTATCGACAGCGTCTCGCTCAATCCCGACTCTGTCGTGCAAACCTGGCTGTATCTGGCCGGTGAGTCGCCCTGAGGTGCCCCTGGCACCAGCCTGCAACCGTGGCCATGGCGCAGGGCGCCGGCCACACCGGCTGGGGTTACCCGTGCGGTTCACGTATTATCCGGCCATGACCTATGCTGAACTGCTCACCCGCCTGTCCGGCTACGGCCTGCCCGTAGGAGGTGCCGATGTGCCGGGAGCGACCCCGCAGCACCTGCCTTCCGGGCCCTGCGACGACATCCTCGCGACCCTTGTGGCCTGGTGCCGGATAGAGACTATGGAGACCGTGCTGTCACGTTCGGCCGTCATTGATGCGTTGGGGCCATTGCGCCTGCGGTACATGACAGACCCGGATGCACCCATCACGACCTTTCAACTGCTCACCCGCTTCATTGAAGCCACCGATGCCGCCTTCGACGATGCCGTGCTGGACCGCCACCACCCCCTCTCAAGCTGAGACCGCGCGCCATGCTCGTGGTATCGATTGTCCTGATTGCCTCCCTGATCGAGGCTTCTTCGGCTGGCTCTAGAGCGTGGGTCTCAGGCCGATGCCACGGCCATCGCATCGGCGTGATCCATGACCGCATTGGCTGCATCGACCGCCACGCCGGTGGCAATAGGCGCCCCCATATCCGTGAGCACGGCCTCCAGGGATTGCAGGCAATAGGTGACATTGCGGGCATTACTGGCGTGGCCCATCAGACCGATGCGCCAGATCGTGCCGGCCAGGACGCCGAGCCCGGCACCGATCTCCAGATTGTGTTCGTGAAGCAGCCTGCCACGCACGGCGGCATCATCCACACCCGATGGAATACTCACCGCGTTGAGCTGGGGCAAACGCGCACTCTCCTTGACTACAAAATCCATACCCATGGCCTCCAGACCCGCCTTGAGTGCGGTGTGGTAGTGCCTATGGCGGGCCCAGGCGTTTTCTAGACCTTCTTCCTGCACAATGAGCAGGGCCTCATGCAGGGCGTAGAGCGTGTTGACCGGCGCGGTGTGGTGATAGCTGCGTTGGGCACCCGTGCCCCAGTAGCCCATGATCAGATTGAGATCGAGAAACCAGCTCTGGACCGGTTGCGCACGCCGGCGCATCGTCTCGACGGCCCGCTCATTGAAGCTGACCGGCGACAGGCCGGGAGGTGCCGACAGGCACTTCTGTGTGCCGGAATAGATCGCATCGATACCCCATTCATCAACCTTGAGCGGGTTACCGGCCAGGGAGGTCACGGCATCGACAATGGTCAAACAATCGTGGCGATGGGCAATGTCCACCAGGGTACAGACATCGGACAGGACGCCCGTGGAAGTCTCGGCATGCACAAAGGCCACAAGACGGGCGTCGGGATGGGCCTTTAGTGTCTCCTCCAGCTTGTTCGGATCGACCACTTCGCCCCAGGTGTCCTCGACCATCACCGGCACACCACCACAGCGCAGCACATTTTCCTTCATGCGCCCGCCAAAGACACCATTCTGGCATACCACGACCTTGTCACCCGGCTCGACCAGGTTGACAAAACAGGTCTCCATGCCAGCCGAACCCGGTGCCGACACCGGCAGAGTCAGGACATTTTCGGTCTGCAAGACATACTGAAGCAGAGTCTTCATCTGCTCCATCATGCCGATAAAGGCCGGGTCGAGGTGACCGACGGTCGGGCGGGCCAGGGCATCGAGCACTCGTTGACTGACGTCGGAGGGCCCCGGTCCCATCAGTGTCCGTCCGGGGGGATGAAATGAACCTATGCGCATGACGTACTCCCGTGACAATTTTTTAACAAAAGGGTGAGGCAAAACCATCGCAACCCGCCACACACGGCGCATCGCCTAAAATGTATTGGTGATCTGACTGGCGCCCGGCAAGGCATTGAACAAGATACGTTCGACTACATTTTTGAGGTCCATCGGTGCATTCGGGCATCCCGCGCAGGCCCCCTTCAGACGTACCTTGATGCGCCGATCCTCGATCGTGACCAGTTCGATGTCACCGCCATCACGGGCCAGAATCTGGCGTACGTCCTCGATGGCCTCTCGCACCTGCACCGGGTCGGGTGGCGGATGATCCGCGGGATGACGATCCAGGCCCATGCCGCGCGCGGCCATCGCCTGCGCACGCGCGATGCGATAGGCCCGTTCCGGCTCACTCTCTTCGAGGGTATCGAGCTCATCTTCCGTGTAGAAACGGATGAGGGGGGGTGCCTGATTATGTGCGGGTTTGCCCATTTATTTCATCATTGTAAAACGTGCATCGGCCGTGTCGCATCACTGGATCCCGCGCCTTCTCCAACCGGCCGGAGCGCACCGGCAAGGCCACTATACCCTACTCTTGCAGTATACTATAGACGTGCTGTGCACATCACACCCGGTCTGTCCCGAAGAGGACTGCGGCACGCATCAGCTAGTCCACTACGGCAATGCCCACCTCTTCACCCGGCGCATCTTCACCCGTTGTCTCAGCGCCCCGCCGACCACCCGGTCGGCGCAAGAGCAACACCAGTGGCAGGGTGCACAGGGTGATCAGCATCATAAAACGAAAATCATCAAGATAGGCGATCATGGCCGCCTGACGAGTGACTTCGCCATTGAGTGCCATCAACCCCGATGGCGTGTGGAGATTCCAGGCCTCGGGGAGTAGCGGTGCATGGTACAGGGGATTGTAGACGCTCACATGCTGCGCAAGATTGGCATGGTTGACCTGAAGATTATGTGAAAACAAGGCAAAAATCACCGAGATACCGATACTGCTGCCGATGTTGCGGATCAGACTGAAGATGCCGGCCGCCTCAGTGCGCAGGGCTGGTGCCAGGGTGGAAAAAGCCAGCGTACTCAGAGGCACGAAGATCAGGCCCAGTCCCAGGCCCTGCACCACACCACTCCAGATAATGGCGCTCTCACTGATCTGCAAATTGAACTGGGCCATCATCCACAGCGAGAGGGCGACCAGGATGAATCCGGAAAAAATAAGCCCGCGCATATCGACCCGGTTGACCACTCGCCCTACCAGAAACATGGAGACCATCGTACCCACCCCGCGTGGGGCCAGAACCAGACCGGTGGTAACCACCGGATAGTCCATCAACATCTGCAGATAGGGCGGCAGAATGGCAATCGTGGCCAGCAAAATGATCCCCACCACGAAGATGAAGACCAGTCCCATCATGAAGTTGCGATCCCGCAACAAAGCGGCGTCGAGAAAGGGGTGGCGGGTCGTGGCGGAATGTACGACATAGAGATAGAAGGCCACGCCCATGATGCCGGCATAGAGGACGATCTCCGGTGAGGAAAACCAGTCGTTGCGCTGGCCACGGTCCAGCATCAGTTGCAGGAAAGCGATACCCAGACTGAGCAGTATGAAGCCCGAGGCATCGAAGTGCCGGTCCCGCTCCCGCCGGGTCTCGGGCACCACCGACAGGATGCTGAAAAAGGCCAGTATGCCAACCGGCAGGTTGATGTAGAACACCCAGCGCCAGCTGTAAAACTCGGTGAGATAACCACCGAGGGCCGGACCCAGGATCGGCCCCACCATGATACCCACCCCCCACAGGGCCATGGCCGTGCCATGCTGCTCGCGCGGATAGCTGTCGAGCAACACCGCCTGGGACAGGGGGACCAGGGCCGCCCCGGCCACGCCCTGGAGCAGACGGAACAACACAATCTCGTCCAGCGTTCCGGCCATCCCGCATAACACCGACATCAGGGTAAAGACCACGATGGAGATTAGAAACAGGCGTTTTCGTCCCAGTCTGGCGGCCAACCAGCCGGTCGGCGGTGTCATCACTGCGGCCGCGACGAGGTAGGAGGTCAGGACCCAGGCGATCTGGCCTTCCGTCGCAGAAAAGGCGCCACGCATGTTCGGCAAGGCAACATTGACGATGGTGGTGTCGAGCACCTGCATGACAGTGGCCAGCATCACTGCAAAGGTAATGAAGCCGCGTTTCAGGCCGTCTCCGGCCACGCCCGTGGCCGGAGCACTCATGAGTGCTGATCGCTACCTGCACTCTGGCGCATAGCGGGGCCGATCTGCACGCTCGGTGCCCCGTTACCCCACCAGCGCTGGATGCGCCGCTCACCGGTATCAATGCTGACCGTAGCACTCATACCACTGCGCAATACGGCCCCGTGGTGCAACTTGAACAGGGCCAGGCGCACGGTGATCCGCTGTACCACCTTGACCCAGTTACCACTGGCATTCTGCGCCGGCAACAGGGAGAACTCGGCACCAGTGGCCGGGCTGATGCTCTCCACCCAGGCTCGCCAGACCACACCAGGGTAAGTGTCCACCTCGATCGTAGCCGGCTGTCCCACCCGCACATGTGTCAAGGCCGTCTCCTTGAGATTGGCATCCACATAATGGTGGGTGGCGACCAAGGCCAGGACAGGCCGACCACGTGTGACAAAATCGCCCACCAGCAGATTCTTTGCCCCGACCACGCCGACCATCGGGGCATGCACCACGGTGTAGCTTAAATTCAGCGCCGCCTGCGCGACCCGTGCCCGGGCCCCCATCACTCGGGGTTCGTGGGCGATCGACACGTCGGCGCCCGCACCCAGTTCTGCCCGCACCGCATCGATCGCCCGCTGCACGGTCTGTGCGTGCAGACGCGCGGCATTGAGCGCGTGACGCGCGGCATCCAGCACACTCTCGGACACCGCCTTGCGCGCGACCAACCCCTGACGACGCGCATATTCGCGCCGGGCATAGGCCGTATCTTCACGCGCCTGCGCCAGCTCCGCCTGTTTTTCGCGATAACTGGCCTTGAGGGCGGCGATACTGTTGCGGGTCGCAACCAGTGCGGCTCGGGCCTGATTCAACGCCAACTGGAAAGGTTCAGGGTCGATGCGGAACAAGACCTGACCGGCATGCACCACCTCGTTCTTGTGGACCAGTACGGCCACCACACGACCCGAGACCTCAGCAGCCATCGGCAGCAGATTGGCCTCAATATAGGCATCCTCGGTGGTGACATAACGCCCGGCTGCCAGATACAGACCCAGGCCGATCAGCACGACCAGGATGGGCCCACCCACGAGTAAAATGAAACGCCAGCGGCGCCGACGCCCTTCATCGTCCATCAAGTTGCGCAACACAGTCATCGAAAGCTCTCTTGTCCTTGCTGACACATTCGCACAATCCAGAGGTGTCGTTACTCTGCAACGGCGAGGAGGTTCGCCTTGATATGCAACAGGGTATCGATCAGCACATCCCGTTCTTCCGGGCTCATTCCAACATAGGCCTCATTGCGCACCGCCTGTGCAATAGCCCGCATCTGTTCACGCACCGGATAGGCCTTGTCGGTCAAATACAGGCATTTCGCGCGTCGATCGCTCGGGTGCGCCCGGCGTTCGAGCCAACCCGCCGCCTCCAGGCGATCCAGCAATCGGCATAAGGTGATCTTCTCCACCTCCATGATATCGGCCAATGCGCTCTGGGTGATGCCTTCATTGCGATAGAGGTGACTCAGGGCGGACCATTGGGCACGAGTCAGCCCCACCGCCCGCGCCCGAACGTCGAAGCGCCGACGGAACAGCCGTGAAATATCATGCAGCAGGAATCCGAGACTGCGATCGAGCTCAGGATGGGCCATGGTGAAGATAGTTATCCTTACACATAATAAGCAAGCTTACTATATATTCTATCTTCGAGGCAATCGTTCTGACGGATCGGGCCACGGCTTGCGCCCACATACAGCCGCCCGGCCTTGCCGTATTTTGTTACAGGTGAAACAGGGTTTCTTTGCGACACTAGGGGACCCTGCGCGCACCGTCATGACACCCATCCCGCAGCTGCGGGATGGGTGTCCTCAACACGGGCGGATAACGCCCGTGACGATACCCAGGATCTGGACTTCCTCATTACGCAAAAAGATGGGTGTCATGTCCGGGTTTGCCGGTTGCAGGCGAATACCATCGACCTCGACATAGAAACGCTTCAGCGTCACCTGCTCGCCATTGATCATGGCCACCACCGATTGCCCATTTTCAGCCGTTTCACGCTTTTCGATGATGATAATATCGCCATCCTGGATATTATCGTCGATCATGGAATGGCCCCGCACACGCAAGGCATAGGTGTTCTTGCGCACCATGCTGACCGGAACCGACACGGTCTCAGCGTCGCTGCACAGATCGACGGGCTGTCCGGCACTGACCCAGCCCAGTAGCGGTATCTCACGTTGTTCAATCGGCTCGATCTCCACCGACTCCAGAGCGGGAGAGACCACGGAGCGTACCCGTTTGGGAATCAGTGTGCTGATCTCGGCCATGACAATTGTCCTCTATGGGTTCTCATTGGGCCTACGGTAGCCCGGGCAGTGATCAATAGCAAGATCCACCTGCCGTCTCCGCTAGAGGTCACCGGTCACTGCAACGACAATGACCCAGACCCGCTAACATGGAATAATACGACCCATGAATACGCCTGCCCGCACGCGACACATGATGCACGATACCCCGACCCCACCCCGCTGGCGTGACTGGCTGGCGGTGAAGTACCAATATATCCTGCCCGCCCACACCCTTTCGTGGCTGGTCCATCGGCTGACCCGTTGCCGTGTCACCGGGTTCAAGAATGGTCTCATACGCTGGTTTATCCGCCGCTATGGCGTGGACCTCTCTACAGCGCAGCTCGACACCCCCGAGGCCTTTGTCGATTTCAATCATTTTTTCACCCGCGCCCTCAAGCCCGGACAACGTCCTGTGGTAGAGGCGCCCGGTGAGATCGCCTGTCCGGTAGACGGTGCCGTCAGCCAGGCCGGACCCATCGAGGGTGATACCGTCTTCCAGGCCAAGGGGCACCACTACAGTCTTCAGGCACTGTTCGGCGGTGATGAGGCCCTCGCCCACCGCTTTGCCGGTGGCCACTTCGCCACCCTGTACCTCTCGCCGCGGGACTACCATCGCATCCACATGCCGCTTGACGGGCGACTGCAACAGATGGTGCATATCCCCGGTCGCCTGTTCAGTGTCAATCCCGCCACCGCACGCACGGTACCCGGTCTATTTGCCCGCAACGAGCGGGTCGTCACCGTCTTTGGCACCACCGCCGGTCTCATGGCCCTCGTACTCGTCGGAGCCATCAACGTCGCCAGCATTGAGACCGTCTGGGCAGGCGAAGTCACCCCCCCCGCCGGGCGACGTGTGCGCCAATGGGTCTATGAGGACGAAGAGGCCATCACCTTGGACCGGGGTGATGAAATGGGACGCTTCAACATGGGCTCCACTGTCATTGTTGTCTTCGGACCCAATGCGGTGACATGGGACCCGGCCATTCGACCCACCGCCCCGCTGCGCATGGGGCAACGACTCGGCCACTATACTGTTTGAACCCGTTGCGTATCACCGGCCTGACCGGGGCTCCCTGCGACCTGGACGGTGCCCACTCACCCTGCCAATTGTGGTCTATCCTTACATTAGTAGCGGTGTACCATGAGCGGTCGCGCGAAATTGCGCCACCGTGACAACCGCAAAGGAGGCCCTATGACCCATCACCCTTCCTATTCGAAACCGCTGTCCAGCAACCGGGCCGCAATGCGACCTGTCCCACCCGTCACCGCGGAACCACAACTCAGTTGTGACACCTGCCTGAAGGAAATCCCCGCCTCGGTCGAGCAAAGCCTGGAAGGCCCCGACTACGTCCATTACTTCTGCGGACTCGCCTGTTATGAGCGCTGGCAGGCCACGCACACCACAGCGGACAAGAACTGACGGAAGACCCGCGCAGTCAGAGGAACAGCAAGGCAAGGCGCCAGCGGCGACCCGACCCCGGCAGGGCGACTCTTCGCATTATCCATCGTGTCGGCAAATAATCCCTCGCGCCCCAACCCTCAGGTGGCATGGCCGAGCTGGGCAACCTTCCCTCTACGTCATTGCAGAAATGTTACAATGCGAGAACCCCGTTATCCTCATTTCACTGTCCATGTCTGATTAATCTATTTAGACAAGCTCTAAGCTACAGTTGTTAGAATAAATTTAAGCGCGGGCATGCGCTCGGTTAACGATAGTTAATATCTATTAATTTAATAATAACAAACGATTTAAACTATTATTTGTTTCGCTATAAAGTAGACCCATGCTCGGCAACAATGAGTTGACACTAAATCGACAAGTTAAGCAGATAAGGAGACAGAGATGAGCGACAAACCCAAATTAACACTGACCAATGGCGCACCGGTAGGTGACAACCAGAACGTATTGACTGCGGGACCACGTGGCCCAATGCTGCTGCAGGACCTCTGGTTCCTGGAAAAGCTGGCCCACTTCGATCGTGAGGTCATTCCCGAGCGCCGCATGCACGCCAAGGGCTCGGCCGCCTATGGCACCTTTACCGTAACCAACGATATCACTCAGTACACCAAGGCCAAGCTATTTTCCAAGGTGGGTAAAAAGACCGACGTATTTGCGCGCTTTTCCACCGTGGCAGGTGAGCGTGGCGCCGCAGACGCGGAACGCGACATTCGCGGTTTTGCCCTCAAGTTTTACACGGACGAAGGCAACTGGGACATGGTTGGTAATAACACGCCAGTGTTTTTCCTGCGTGATCCTTTGAAATTTCCCGATCTCAATCATGCGGTAAAACGCGACCCGCGCACCAATGTGCGCAGTGCGCACAGCAACTGGGACTTCTGGACCTTGCTACCTGAAGCGTTGCACCAGATCACCATCCTCATGAGCGACCGCGGCACTCCACGCACCTATCGCCACATGCATGGTTTCGGCAGCCATACTTTCAGCTTCAGCAATGCCGCGAACAAGCGCTTCTGGGTAAAGTTTCATTTCAAGAGCCAGCAGGGCATTGAAAACCTGACCGATGAAGAGGCGGAAGCATTGATCGGCAAGGACCGCGAGAGTCACCAGAAGGATTTGTACGAGAGCATTGAAAACGGCAACTTTCCACGCTGGGATTTCAAGGTACAAATCATGCCGGAGAAGGAAGCCGCAAGCTATCGCTTCCACCCCTTTGACCTGACCAAGGTGTGGTCCCACAAGGACTACCCGCTCATCGACGTGGGCGTGCTGGAGCTCAATCGTAACCCGGAAAACTACCATGCCGAGGTCGAGCAGTCGGCGTTTAATCCGGCCAATGTAGTCCCCGGCATCGGGTTCTCACCAGATAAGATGTTGCAGGGCCGTCTGTTTTCCTATGGTGATACACAGCGTTACCGGCTCGGCGTGAACCTTATGCAGATACCGGTCAATGCGCCCCGTTGCCCGGTGCACAGTTTTCATCGCGATGGAGCCATGCGTGTGGATGGCAACTTCGGCAGCACCAAGGCCTATGAGCCTAATAGCCTGGGCGAATGGCAGGAACAACCGGAGGCCAATGAACTGCCACTGGCGATCGAAGGTGCAGCTGAGCACTGGAATGCGTGTGAAGATGATGACGATTACTACACCCAGCCCGGTGACCTGTTCCGCCTGATGACCCCCGAGCAACAGCAGGTGTTATTTGAAAACACCGCGCGTTCGGTGGGTGGTGCCAATGTCGAGGTGCAAAAGCGCCATATCCGTAACTGCCTGAAGGCCAATCCGGCTTACGGTAAAGGGGTAGCGGACGCATTAGGAATTTCAATGACTGAGGTAGATTAACACCACGTCGATGCTTACCTCCGTGCTCCAGCTCAAAACCATTGACGGGCTGGAGCACGAGCGTAAAACGATCACATACTTTTTACACTAAGAGATATCGGTGTTTGTCAACGAAGTTGTCGCGTTCATTAAGTCATGCTGCTTTGAGGCCCTGCGATTTCCCTGCCTGATTTCCCTTCGGCGGATTCAGGGGACACGAGTATACCTATTTCCTAAAAACTGGTTTTCGGCCTGGTCTTTTGGGAACCGGTTCTTTGCCGGTAATGGCTTCTAGTGTAGGTCGTCAAACAGTTTGTAACTTATTGAGTTTTTCTCTACCACATTTTACTTTCTCCAAAGTGTCAGGGGTTCAAGCTTATCAAACTACCGCAAATAAGAGTATGATGAATGGATATTGGAAACTCTTAAGGTTTCAGTAAATGAATAGAGCAACCAATCGTTTAAATTGACGTTAGATTTTAAATGGGGCTACACCATGAAAGATGGGTTTGAGTTAAGGAAATCTTCTGGAAAAGGAGAAGGTATTTTCGTCACCAAATCATTTAAGATTGGTGACATAGTAATGGTTGGCGTTATTAAAAAAATATTGAACGAGAATCATTCTCATGCTTCACAGATAGGCGAAAATAAGTTTGTGCTTCACGATGGCTTAATAACTAAGGTTAATCATTCCTGTGACCCAAATTGTGGTATTAGAGTAAATGAAACTGGCGCACATGATTTTGTTGCAAGAAAGAACATCAGTGTTAATGAGGAAATGACTTTCGATTATGCTATGCGCAACTATATTATCGACTACTTCCCGAAGAAGTGCATGTGTGGATCTGCGAGATGTCGCGGTACGATTACAGGGTGGAAAGATTTACGAGACGAAGAGAAGAAAGAGTATGAAGGCTTTGTAGCTCCTTATCTGCTTGAGTTGGATGCCAAGCGATCATGCGAGAAGGTGTAGTGGACCCCATAGTCAAGACAAAACTGATTTTGCTATATCAACGCCAACTCGTGTAATGTTCATTTTGGACTTCTCCTCTTCTTCTGAATGGTTTTATATTAATTACCATTCGTAAGCGTCTGGCGAATTACATCTACCCCGTCCCAGCTGGAGTTACCATGATGTCCTCACCATGCATTAACATAGCGAGGGCATAACATGAGTTCAAGCTTATCCAAAAGAGAAGTCAACCGCCAGCGCTGGTCTGAGCACATCAAGCACTGGAAACGCGGAGATCTGACTCAAAAGGAATTGTAACTATTCAGCCCATTCTGTCATGAATGCGGCTATTCAGGCCACGCCCTTTTTTATAAAATCCGGATGCTTGCCCTGAAAAAGCAGCGTCAATGTTTGCGTAGCCGACAGAAGATCTGTGCCCCCTCCATAGAGCGGAAGCAACCGGAGATCTTCTGCTGCACCTTGGTTATACCCAAAGCACTTCGTAGAGCAGGCTCTACGCAGATCGTTCTCCCCCCTGGTTGTTGGTGAAGAGAACGTTCTCCACCTCCATGAAGCGCAGGACATCGTGCTCGAAGTTCCGCAGCCTCTCCAGCAGGTTCCTGGATTTGGATCGTTTGAGCCTACCCCGTTTCCCCTTGCGTTGGCTCTCCTCGGGCGGTGGACATTCGGTCTCTGCCTTTCAGAGCAGCACTCGATAGCGCTGGCGCCACGGATCGGAATCGACATCTGGTCCTGGAAGTGATCTCGTACCCGCTCATAGGGGATCAGTTGGAATTGCGACATGTAGACGGCATTGGCCTTGAGGGTGAGGCCATCTTGGACCACTCGATTCACCCCAAGGGATACGCTCGCCCAGTTTGACCCATCGGTTGTTTTCATCCGGCGCCGTTTGGAACAGCCAAGCGAACCCTGCACGGAGAAGTTGTTTTTGACCGCGATATCGAGTCATAGGTGTGCGGATTTTGGCATGACAGGCTTGTTTTTCATGCACAATGATACCCCGGATCAAGAGTATTTTATGATGAAATCAGTCTATTATACTTTATGGGCAGGCCCTAATCATGAAGGCTCAGAGTATTCCGTAAAACACAAAGGTAACATTTGTTATTCGGTATCTGACACGGAAAGCCTACATGTACACGGGCGACATCCGTACTCTACAGGGCGCGGGCCATAATCAGGGCATCTTCATAGCCCTTTTCAGCAGGATAATAGGCCTTGCGCGTACCCACCTCGTTATAGCCCATGTCATGGTAGAGCCGCAGGGCAGCCCGGTTGGAGGGCCGGACTTCCAACAAAGAGGTATCGGCCTTATGCGCACGGGCCACATCGAGTAAATGCGCCAGCAGCATGCGCCCCAGACCACGGCGACGCGCCTGGGGCAACACGCACAGATTGAGAATATGAGCCTCACCCGCACCGATGGACATCACCCCGTAGGCCAGCACTTTTCCGGCCTCCTCATAGACCCAGCAACAATAACCGACATGGAGGCAGTCGCGGAAGATACCGTGGGTCCAGGGATGCGGATAGGCGCTCAGCTCGATGCCCATCACTGCTTTCAGATCCGGTTCGATCATCGGCCGCAACCCATCGGGGACCGACTGTTTAACGGCATCGACGTCATCTATCACGGCACTCATGCCAAGCGCCAGTGGCATCGCTGTCGTGTTCGCAGCCTCATCCCCCCTCCCCGGCGACCTGTCGGGCATACTGCAAGTCTTCCCAAGACTTGCGCTTGTCCTGCGGCTTGCGCAACAGGTAGGCCGGGTGGTAGGTCACTACCACAGGTACCTCGCCATAGTGGTAACACTGACCCCGCAATTGACCCAGCGGGGCGGTGGTCTTGAGTAAATGCTGGGCCGCCACCCGACCAATGGCCAGGATCAACCGCGGGCGCAACAGTGCTACTTGTCGCGCCAGATAGCCTTCGCACTGCGCTGCCTCCGCAGGCAGCGGATCACGGTTA
This sequence comes from uncultured Chromatiales bacterium, assembly GCA_964561765.1. Classification (GTDB taxonomy): domain Bacteria; phylum Pseudomonadota; class Gammaproteobacteria; order DATFLL01; family DATFLL01; genus CAZLQI01. The sequence continues at coordinate 62,890 of CAZLQI010000010.1, read as the reverse complement.
CCGGGTGGGCGACACTTGAGAATGTTGGCTATATAGACCTGTTCACGCTGCAAACCAAGCGCGAACAGCATGTTGTTGAGCAACTGTCCGGCACGGCCGACGAAGGGCTCGCCCTGGCGGTCCTCATCCGCACCGGGTGCCTCACCAATGATCATCCAGGTGGCCTCACGGGAGCCCGCACCAAACACCGTCTGGCGACGACTGCGGTGCAGTTCACAGGCGTTACACGCCGCCACCCGGGCCTCCAGCGCCGACCAGTCCAGGGTAGCCACGGATGCAATCGCCGTGGCATCGGGCACCATGGCCTGCGTCGACACTGCTTGTGGCGTGACCATGCTGGCCGGCGCCACTTCGTCCGAGGGAGTGACTTCTCTCGCAATAGCCCGTTCCGATGGGCAGAGCAGCACTGGCGCGACAACCAGGCGGCGCTCCCAGACGGGGATACCCATGGCGCCCAAATAAGCCTGGCGTTGCACCTCGGTACGTGCCATCAGCGTCCCCCGTCTTGCCCGTTCATCGTCACTGCGGCGTCACACCTTACACGTTTGCACTCTGGGGATGGGCACGAGGCACCTCGACCAGCAGCTTGTTTACTGCGTTGATATAGGCCTTGGCCGAGGCAATGACGATATCCGTATCCGCACCCTGGCCATTGACGATACGCCCCCCCTTCTCCAGGCGCACCGTGACTTCGCCCTGGGCATCGGTCCCACTGGTGATATTGTTCACCGAGTAGAGCTGCAGTTCACCACCGCTATTGATCACCGACTCGATGGCACGAAAGGCCGCATCCACCGGCCCGCCGCCCGGCGCCTCGGCCATGCATTCCTTACCGTCAAACCAGAGCGTCAATGCCGCACTCGGTGTCTCACCAGTTTCGGAGCAGACTCGCAGCGCCACCAGGCGCACCCGTTCGTTTTCCGTGGCGAGATTGGCTTCGGTGACCAGCGCCTGAATATCCTCATCATAGATATCGTGCTTCTTGTCGGCCAGATCCTTGAAGCGGGTGAAGGCATCATTGAGTTCCTCCTCGGAGGCGAACGCCACACCCAGCTCATTCAGCCGGGTACGAAAGGCATTGCGCCCGGAATGTTTGCCAAGCACCATGCGGTTGGCACTCCAGCCGACATCCTGGGCCAGCATGATCTCATAAGTCTCACGGCTCTTGAGCACGCCATCCTGGTGAATGCCGGACTCGTGGGCAAAGGCATTCACTCCGACAATGGCCTTGTTCGGCTGGATGGCGAAACCGGTGATACCCGATACCAGGCGCGAACAGGGCACAATCTGGGTGGTATCGAGATGTTCGACAGTACAGGGGAAGATGTCCTGGCGCGTCCTGATCGCCATGACGACCTCCTCCAGTGAGGCATTACCGGCCCGTTCACCCAGGCCATTGATGGTGCACTCGACCTGGCGTGCGCCATTGAGCACCGCCGAGAGGGAGTTGGCCACGGCCAGTCCGAGATCATTGTGGCAATGGACCGAGAAAACTGCCCGGTCCGAATTCGGGATGCGCTCGCGTAACTGGAGAATGAGTGCCCCAAACTGCTCGGGGACGTTATACCCCACGGTGTCCGGAATATTCAGCGTGCGGGCACCGGCATCGATCACCGCCTCCAACACCCGGCAGAGAAAATCCGGATCCGAACGCCCGGCATCCTCTGGCGAAAACTCCACATCATCGGCGTATTTCCGCGCGCGCTTGACCGCCTTCACTGCCTGCGTGATCACCTGTTCCGGTGTCATGCGCAGTTTTTTTTCCATGTGGATGGACGAGGTGGCAATGAAGGTATGAATACGCACGGCATTGGCCCCTTTCAGGGCCTCGCCGACACGGTCGATATCGCGGTCGAGGGCACGTGCCAGTCCACAGATCCGGCTGTCTTTCACCTGTCGGGCCACCGCCTGCACTGCGTCGAAATCACCCTGGCTGGCAATGGGGAAACCCGCCTCGATCACGTCAACGTGCATCTTCTCCAGCGCCTTCGCAATACGCACCTTCTCATCACGCGTCATCGAGGCACCGGGGCTCTGTTCCCCGTCGCGCAAGGTGGTGTCAAAGATAATCAGTTTGTCCGTCATAGCTGCTGTACTCCGTCGAGTGCCCACCATTATGGCATGGCAGGCGCGTCAGGCAGAACCTCGACAGTCCCTCTGGTGGACCCGGTTCGCATGACAGCGACCCCGCCCGAAACGGGCTGGCCTGGATAACGTAATGGATGTCGCCCCGAGGGCGTTGAAAAGAGAGTGGCTGCCCGTCAGGGCAGTAGTCGCAGCAGGAACGCCGGCAGATCCCGCACCCCGGACAAGCGACTGCCGAGGGCCGGCATGCGTAACGGTTGCTGATAAATGTGCGTGTTCAATATCATGGCAGGTTGGAATCTTGACCGGGTCTGAACAATGTCTGACTATCACTATAACCGCAGCGGGATCACTTGCCAAGCGGCAACATGACCTGGCCACCGGCAGCGGTTTTCCCGGCAGCCGGTCAGCCTCCTTTGCCACCCGACCCGCCCCTCGACGCGGCCGACTGCGCCTTGCGCCCAGCACGGCGCTTGCGCAAGGTCACCAGCGTGAAGACCGGCCCCGACAGGGCATAGAGCAAAAACACACCGAACAACACCAGGGGCGGCGCCAGTGACACAAAAACAATGATCAGCACCACCAGCAGAATGGCAACAAAGGGGACTTTGCCCTTGAGATCCAGGCCCTTGAAGCTGTGATAACGGATATTACTGACCATCAGAATGCCGGCAATGATGGTCAACATCAGGGCAATCAGGTGCAGCGGCAGGGCCGGTACTCCGCCATAGGTGCTGCCGACCCAGACCAGGCCGGCGACGATACCCGCCGCCGCCGGACTGGCCAGACCCTGAAAATAGCGTTTATCGGCAATCCCGACTTGGGTATTGAACCGGGCCAGGCGCAGGGCCGCCCCGGCCGTATAGATGAAGGCGGCAAGCCAGCCCAGTTTCCCCATGCCGGACAGGGCCCATTCATAGATAACCAGTGAGGGCGCCAAGCCAAAGGACACCATATCCGACAGGCTGTCATACTCCGCACCAAAGGCACTCTGGGTATTGGTCAGCCGCGCCACTCGTCCATCTAGGCCATCGAGCAACATGGCCACAAAGATAGCAATAGCCGCCGGTTCGAAGCGCTGATCCATGGCCGCCACGATGGCATAAAACCCGGCGAACAGGGCCGCAGTGGTAAACAGGTTAGGCAGCAGGTAGATGCCGCGGCGGCGTTTCTCCGGCGGTTTGCCCCCGGCCTCGGGGCCATCTTCAACGTGGTCCTCGTCATTCATGTGCCTGTTCCCACGGTGAACACACCGATCAATGCGCTATCCAGCATCATCCTGCCCCGGTTGCAACGACACAAAATGAGCGCTTAGCTTAGCGGAAGCTCCGTACCACGAACAGCGCCCATCTCTTTCACCCTGCGTCCCGGTTATTTATGCACCAGATGCGCCAACACACTCGCGCCCGCCTGCACCCGCTCACCGGGCTGGACCAGGACTCGGCTGCCAGCCGGGACCAGCACCTCGAGGCGACTGCCGAACAACACAAAGCCGCAACGCTGGCCCTGGCCGACCCGCTCGCCCGTATGCACCGTGCATGACATGCGCTTGAGCAGCTTCGTGGCACGTATCACCATAATGACATCATCACCCTCATCACTCTGCACGTGCAGCGCCCGGGCAAGGCGCCCGTCTCCCTGTCCACCACCGTCGGGGGGCTGCAACCACTGTTGCAGCAGTTTGCCTTCGATCGGGCTGCGTAGCGAATAGGGATCGAGTCGCCCAATGGCGATGCAAAGACGCAATGCATCGCGTTTCAGGTAGAGATCATGCACCTTCTCGACGCTGAGCACACACCCGTTCCCCGGGCTGAGCACCCCCAGAGGAACTGCCGGGATGCGCCGGGGTGGATCACGATAAACAAAGCCAATCACACTGGCCAGACCCCAGAGTGGGAGGGCGACAAGACCGTACAACGACTGGACGACAATCGCGGCAAGCAGAAAAAGCCCCAGAATAGGCCAGCCTTCGCGGGCAATCAGCGAGGTACGGGAGAACGCCATGGTGCAACAATCGGCTCGTCAGGGGGCGGGGCTTAAACAGCGCCACCACACGGACCGGAAATACACCGGCCCGTGCGATGAACGCCCTACTCAGTTCTTGTTGTGGTCAACCAGCTTGTTGGCCTTGATCCAGGGCATCATGTCACGCAGCTTTGTCCCGACGTCTTCAATCGGGTGTTCCTTGCCGATGCGCCGCTTGGCCTTCAGCGTTGCGGCACCTGACTGGTTTTCCAGAATGAATTCACGAGCAAATTCACCGCTCTGTATCTCTTTGAGGATACGCCCCATTTCGGCCTTTGTCTGCTCGGTAATGATACGTGGACCGCGCGTCAGATCACCGTACTCCGCCGTGTTGGAGATCGAATAACGCATGTTGGAAATGCCACCTTCATACATCAGATCGACGATCAACTTCAATTCGTGCATACACTCGAAATAGGCCATTTCCGGCGCATACCCCGCTTCGACCAAGGTTTCAAAACCGGCCTGAACCAATGCCGTGACACCCCCGCACAGCACGGTTTGTTCACCGAACAAGTCCGTCTCTGTCTCTTCACGAAAGGTGGTCTCAATGACACCGGCACGCCCGCCGCCGTTGGCGGAGGCATAGGACAGGGCGATATCCTTGGCGCGACCGGAGGCATCCTGGTAGACCGCGATCAGCGATGGCACGCCGCCACCCTCCACATAAGTCGAGCGGACCAGATGGCCCGGACCCTTCGGGGCGATCATGATGACATCCAGATCGGCGCGCGGTTCCACCTGGCCGAAATGGATATTGAAGCCGTGGGCGAAGGCCAGGGCTGCGCCTTGCTTCATGTTTGTGGCTATCTGCTCGCGGTACAGACGCGCCTGGTGTTCATCAGGGGCGAGAATCATGACCAGATCGGCACCCTTGGCAGCCACCTCAATCGACTGGACCGCCAGGCCTGCGGCCTTGGCCTTGGCCTCGGAGCCCGAACCCGGGCGCAGGCCGACAACGACGTCAACGCCCGATTCCTTCAAATTATTGGCGTGGGCATGGCCCTGGGAACCATAACCGATGATGGCCACCTTCAGGCCCTGGATGATGGAAAGATCACTGTCTTTATCGTAGTAGATGTTCATTGTTTTTCCGTTATCCCACTGTCGTTATTCAAGCTTCAACCACACCGCACTGTGCCGCCCGCAGACGTCATAATCCCAGATGTCGGGACCCTCGCGCGATACCCATTACCCCCGAGCGCACCGTCTCCAGTATTTCACTCGGCTCAACCGTACTGATAAAGGCATCGAGCTTGTCGCCGGGGCCAGTCAGTTCGATCGTGAAGGTTGCCTCAGTCACATCGATGATGCGACCGCGAAAAATATCCGCCAGTCGCTGAACCTCGGCGCGTTGTTCACTGCCTGTCGCGTGCATCTTGATCAGCATCATCTCGCGCTCGATGTGCTTGCCTTCGGTCAAGTCTACCAACTTAACCACATCGACAAGCTTATTGAGCTGCTTGGTGATCTGCTCAATGATCTCCATCGAGCCTCGCGTAATGATCGTCATCCGTGACATCGATGCATCCTCGGTCGGCGCGACCGTCAGCGACTCGATATTATAGGCACGTGCGGAGAACAAACCCGCTACCCGTGACAGGGCCCCCGCCTCATTTTCCATCAGAACCGATATAATGTGGCGCATCATCATGCCAATTCTCTCTCTGCGGGCTGGGGGGCTGCACACTCAGGGGCAAGGTGCATTTCATGGTGTCCCTTGCCAGCGGCAATCATGGGGTAGACATTCTCCGACTGGTCGGTGATAAAGTCGAGAAACACCAGCCGATCCTTCATGGCGAACGCCTCCTTGAGCGCACCCTCCACGTCGCCCGGTTGTTCGATGCACATGCCGACATGACCGTAACTCTGTGCCAGTTTGACGAAGTCCGGCAAGGCATCCATATACGAGTTTGAATAACGGCTCCCGTAATAGAACTCCTGCCACTGGCGCACCATACCCATGTAACGGTTGTTCAGATTCACGACCTTAATGGGCAGCCGGTACTGCAAACAGGTCGACAGTTCCTGGATACACATCTGGATGCTGGCCTCACCGGTGACACAGGCAACCTGCTCGTCGGGGAAGGCGAGCTGTACGCCTATGGCCGCTGGCAGACCGAAGCCCATGGTGCCCAGCCCACCGGAGTTGATCCAGCGCCGGGGTTTATCAAACTTGTAGAACTGGGCCGCCCACATCTGATGCTGACCCACATCCGAGGTGACATACGCATCGCCGCCCGTCACCGCATAGAGTTTCTCCAGTACATATTGCGGTTTGATGAGCGCACTGGCATGGTCATAGCGCAAACATTGCTTGCCGCGCCACTGTCCAATCTGTGCCCACCAGCCCGCCAACGCATCCTGGTCCGGCTCCAGGCCACGCGCGGCAATCTCATTGCTCATATCGCGCAGAACCTCAGCCACATCGCCAACGATGGGGATATCCACCCTGACGTTCTTGGCAATGGAGGACGGGTCGATATCCACGTGCACGATATGGGAATGTGGACAGAATTTTTTCAGATCACCGGTCACCCGATCATCAAAGCGTGCGCCGATGGCAATAAGCACATCACACTCGTGCATGGCCATATTGGCCTCGTAGGTGCCATGCATACCCAGCATACCGACAAACTGACGATCGGTGGCCGGATAAGTACCCAGCCCCATCAGAGTGTTGGTGATGGGGAAGTTCAGCTGACGGGCAAACCCGGTCAGCTCCGCCGAGGCATTGCCCAGTACCACGCCTCCTCCGGCATAGATCATCGGGCGCTTGGCCGAGAGAATCAGGTCCACCGCTTTTTTGATCTGTCGGGGATGTCCCTTCACCACCGGATTATAGGAGCGCATCGATATCTCCCGCGGATAGGTATAGGGAACTTTGATGTTGGGATCGGTGACATCCTTGGGCACATCGATTACCACCGGACCCGGGCGGCCGGTCGTGGCGACATAAAAGGCCTTTTTCAGCGTACTGGTCAGGTCATGGATATCCTTGACCAGGAAATTGTGTTTCACACAGGGGCGGGTGATGCCCACGGAGTCCACCTCCTGGAAGGCATCCGAGCCGATAAACTGCGAGGTCACCTGACCGGTGATGATCACCATGGGGATGGAATCCATATGGGCGGTGGCAATGCCCGTTAGCGCATTGGTCACCCCCGGTCCCGACGTCACCAGCACGACGCCTGGCTTACCGGTGGCCCGCGCATAGCCATCTGCTGCATGAGCCGCGCCTTGTTCGTGTCGCACCAGGATATGTTTGATAGCGTCCTGCTTGAACAACGCGTCATAAATGTGCAAGACAGCGCCGCCTGGATATCCAAAAATGTATTCGACGCCCTCGTCCTTGAAAAACTGGACGATGATTTCGCCGCCGTTCAATTCCACGTCAGATATCTCCCGCGTAAGATAGAAAATGCCCGGAAAACGGGCGATGGGGCCAGTCTGGGGTAAGTCTGGGTCAGTACTGACAGAAACTACTTATTATACGCGATCAGGTCAAGTGCCCGCACCCCTATTGCGACCGATCCACGTGTACAGAGGCCAATTCACCACCGAATACCCACCCCTCGCCAGACTAAGATACGCATTCCAAATATCCGCCCACGTAGAATCGGTGGAATCGAATGCCGGTTTTGATTGCGGGAAGCAATGTGGCCACCGTGCGTCAAGACACGCCGTCGTCCCTGCAGGTTCAATGGCCGCATCCATGCGGCGCACAGCGGCCACATTCCTGGCTGGTAAGTCCGGTTTTTGCAAAATAATCGGGTATTTGGAACTGCTATTTAGACCGTGCGACCGGTAATCCGTCGCAGATGTTCACGAGCCCGCTGCACCAGCTCTACCGGCAAGCCGTTCTTCTCGGCAATAATCAGTCCCAAAGACTCACCGGGCACGCCTATCTGCAAGCGGTAAGTCGGACACAGGGCAACATGGTCGAACAGCATGGAGGCATTGCGCGTGTGCGCCTTGGTGGCGGCATAGCCCTTGAGTGCTGAAAGATGGGTATTGACGATGCCATGCACCCCCCTGGCCACCAGTTCATCCATCACTGACATCGCCAGCGCGGCCCCCTCCTCCGGATCGGTCCCCGTTCCCAGTTCATCGAGCAACACCAGGGTCTCGGCATCAGCCTGCTCCAGGATGCGTTTGAGCACCGCAACGTGGCCGGCAAAGGTCGACAGGTGGTGATACAGGCTTTGCCGATCCCCCACGTCCACCATAACCCGCCGGTAGGTACCGAACTCACAGTCCTCCTCCGCAGGCACATGCAGGCCGCAATGCGCCATGGTCACAAGCAGGCCCAGGGTCTTGAGGACCACCGTCTTGCCGCCGGTATTCGGTCCGGTCACCACCAGCATGCGCTGCGCATCATCGAGCTCGATACTCAGGGGGACCGGTTGCGGTCCCGAACGCTGGGTGAACTGGAGCAACAACAGGGGATGATAGGCCTGGCGCAAGACCACGCCCGCGCCTGCCCGCAGCCGTGGGGCATGCCCATTGAAAGTGGCGCTGAGATGACCGGCGGCCAAGGCCAGATCGATCCAGGTCAGAGCGCCGAGGAGCGCGTACAGGGCCTCGGCATGTTCGCGCACCACCATGGTGAGTTCACGCAACAGTTTTTGCTCTGCGGCATGGATCTGCCCGTCAACCGTTTCGATTTGATTGTTGACCCCAACCACCTCGAGAGGCTCGACCATGATGTCGCGCCCACCCATGGATGAACCCCGCCGTACGCCCTTGACGCCCGCCGCCACATCGCGATGCACCACAATGACCGCACGCTGATTATACCACTTCACCTTGTCGGTGTTGTCCAGCTTGTCGGTCAGATCAGAGCGTTGCATACGCTTGCGCACTACCGCACTGGCCTCTTCGGTGTACTGGCGCTGGCGCTGATGCAGATCTCCCAGCTCGACGGTGGCATCCTCGCGCAGGCGCCCTGTTGTCGCCAGTGTGGCATCGAGGCGTTCGCTCAGGGGACAGGGGGCCCGCAATACCGCCGTACCCTCGGGACAGAGCTTGGGGTGAGTCTCGATAGCGGGAATCAACCGCTCGGCGGCGCGCATGACCAGACGCAGATTGTGCAGAGCGCTCGCATTCAGGGTTGCCCCCACGTTGCCCGACTGGCGCAGAGCGGCCCTGATATCGGGCAGATCAGGCAAGGCCGGTCCAGCGCCCGCATCGATGACCGTGCGAGCAACACTCACCGCGTCCTGGAAACGCTGTGCACTGGCCATGTCCGGCGCCGGTTCCAGGCCGCGAGCGGCATCCGCACCATAGGGTGTACGGGTCAATTTATCCAGAAGGCGGCGAATTCCATCGAATTCCAGGGCCTTGAGATCACTTTGCATCAGTCAGATTCGAAGACAGGTGGCTAGAGATGGACCGCCATGCTAGCAGAGAGGTGAACGGTGCTGCCACTGTGTCGCTCGCACCACTATGCGCGCGGAACTCCTGGTCCTGATGTGGTCCAATGCGAGTATAATGCACATGTCATAAAATATCGCCTTGTGTCCCAGCCAGCCCGTTCACGACCACCGCAGACGCTAAATGTAGACTCGGTTCGATACACGAGTGCACATTTGGCGTACACTGGGCGCACAAATTTATTGTAGAATAATAGGCTAAATCCACCATGTTAAATCAACGTGCACCCATACTAAGTCCGGACAACAGAGCGATGTCACCTGAACCCGCAGATGATCTGGAAGAACTGAGGCTACCTGGCAAGCTCATTATTCAGGGGGTCACCACTGAAGGCCGCAAATTTCGCCCCAGCGACTGGGCCGAACGCATGAGCGGTGCCTTGTCCACCTTTGACCGTGGCCGTCGTATCCACTACTCCCCCATGCTGCAACCCATGGCCCACAAGGGCATAAAGTGTGTGGTCATTGACCTTGCGCTCAAAGAGATCAACCCGGAGCTGTACAGCTACATCATGCAGTTCGCGCGCACTAACCGTCTCAAGGTAACCGGCGACAAATAAGGTCCCGATGCCCGGAGCGCTCGCTGGCAACGCGCTAACGGGGCACGCCGAGTCCTCGTGCCTGCGGGCTTGGCGCGGGCAACGATTCAACTTGCGATCCCGTTGAGAAAATCCATAATAAGCTAAGTAATGTAGAAGGCACGCTGCATCAGCACTTTTTACCAGCCAGGGGATCCGCATGAATATGTCACGCCGCCTTATCATCCTGCTCCTTCTGGCAGGCAGTACTCTCATGACCGCGACCGCCCAGACCAGTATCTACAAGTGGATCGACAAGAGCGGCAATACCGTTTATTCGCAACTACCGCCGGAAACCGGCAGCTATGAGTCCATCCAAACATCATCAGTCCCACCCGCGAACACCACGGGCAATACCGGTGTGGGAAATACGAACGGGGCCATCCAGGCCGGCGAGACGAATGCCCGCAAGAATGCCAAAGTCGAGAAACTGACGCAGGACAACGAGGCCATTCGGGCGCAGAAGTGCAAGGGGGCCAAGCAGAACTTGCAGGTCTACCAGATCTACCGCCGTATCAAACAAAAGAACGGCACTGTGGTGCGCCTCAACGATCAGGAACGGCAAAAGAAAATCGCCGAGATGAAGCAGGCCATCAAAGAATTCTGTTACTGATCGCTCGCTCCGGAAACGTACCCTCTATGCCCTACCTGAGTATCCAGACCAATCTGCCTATCGCGGCGGAGCACCAGTCCGCCCTGCTGCAACAGGCCTCGCAAACGGTTGCCGCACTGCTCGGAAAACCGGAGCGCTACATCATGGTCGCCCTGACCCCATCCGTGCCCATGGTATTTGCCGGTGATGCCGCCCCTAGCGCCTATCTCACACTCAAAAGCATCGGCCTGCCCGAGGCCCGTATCGCCGAACTGTCTGCCGCCCTGTGCCAACTGGTCGAGGAACAACTCCAGATCCCCTCCGAGCGCGTCTATATCGAGTTCACCAATACGCCACGCCACCTGTGGGGCTGGAACAAGGCTACCTTTTAAACCCGTTTCACCTGTACCGCGTCGACACAAGACAGACCGATCTCCTCGCTGCAATGCCTCCGCCCATGCCCCATTCGCTGCCGGTACAACACCTCCTGTTGCCGACAACGCTCGACTGGTTGATAAACCTGGGCTGTACTCATGGCCATCTCAGCGGCTAAAATCCCCTGCAAGTCATTTTCCCAACCCACAGCCGGTACCTATGCGAACCTCCCAACTCCTGCTCGCCACGCTTAAAGAAACCCCCTCCGACGCCGAGATCATCAGCCATCAGCTTATGCTCCGTGCAGGCATGATTCGACGCCTGGCCGCCGGTTTATACACCTGGCTCCCGCTCGGTCTGCGCGTACTGCGCAAGGTTGAAGGTATTATCCGCGAAGAAATGGACCGCGCCGGCGCCCAGGAAATCCTCATGCCGATGGTACAACCCGCCGAGTTGTGGCAGGAATCCGGGCGTTGGGAACACTACGGCCCGGAGCTGCTGCGCCTGCACGACCGCCATCAACGTATGTTTTGCGCCGGTCCGACCCATGAGGAGGTCATTACCGATCTGATCCGCCGTGAACTGCGCAGCTATAAACAGCTGCCCGTCAATTTCTACCAGATACAGACCAAGTTCCGGGACGAGGTACGGCCCCGTTTTGGCGTGATGCGCGCGCGCGAGTTTCTGATGAAAGATGCCTATTCCTTCCATCTCGACGAGGCCTCGCTCGATACGACCTATCAGGCCATGTATGAGGCCTACACCCGGATATTCAGCCGCATCGGGCTGGACTACCGAGCCGTGCAGGCCGATACCGGTTCCATCGGCGGCAATGCCTCCCATGAATTTCACGTCCTGGCCGACTCCGGTGAGGATGCCATTGCCTTCAGTGACAGCGGCGACTATGCCGCCAATGTCGAACTTGCTGAGGCCCTTGCACCCACCACCACACCGCACGCACCGCACACCGCTTTGCACCTGGTCGATACCCCCAATGCCAGAACCATCGCAGAACTGGTGGACCAGTTCACTCTGCCTATCGAGCAGACTATCAAGACCCTGCTCGTACACGCCGATGAGGCAACTGGCGGTGGCTTGCTGGCACTGCTCATTCGTGGAGATCATGAACTCAATGTCATCAAGGCAGGAAAACTGCCCGCCGTCGCCGACCCGCTGTGCTTTGCCAGTGAGGCCGAAATCCGGGCTGCCATCAGCGTTGGACCCGGTTCACTGGGACCGGTGAATCTGCCCATCCCCTGTATCGCCGACCGGACGGTTGCCGTGATGAGTGACTTCAGCGCTGGTGCCAATATCGATGGCAAACATTATTTCGGCATCAATTGGGGACGTGATCTGCCCCTGCCAGAGGTCGCCGATCTACGCAATGTGGTGCAGGGCGATCCCAGCCCCGATCAATGCGGCACCTTGTCCATCAAGCGCGGTATCGAGGTGGGGCACATCTTCAAACTGGGGCGCAAATACAGCGAGGCCATGAACGCCACGGTGTTGGATGAAAACGGCCACTCCAGCGCCATGACCATGGGCTGCTACGGCATCGGCGTATCGCGTGTGGTCGCCGCCGCCATCGAGCAAAACCATGATGCACACGGCATCATCTGGCCCACCACGATCGCACCCTACGAGGTCGCCCTGCTACCGATGAACATGCACAAGTCCGAGCGCCTGCGCCAGGCTGTCGAGACACTCTATGCGCAGTTACGCGTGGCTGGCATCGAGGTCTTGCTTGATGACCGGCGCGAACGCCCCGGCGTGATGTTCGCCGACATGGAGCTCATCGGCATCCCGCATCGCGTGGTATTCGGTGAGCGGGGACTTGATGCGGGACAGATCGAGTACAAGGGGCGACGTGACGCCGACAGTCAGGATGTCCCGCTCGACACTCTGAGCGCATTCCTGGTGCACAGAATCAAACAGGACTAGGCGATGTACTTCCACGCAGATATCGACCCATGCGCCCGTGCTCCCAGCCGCCACACTATCCACCAGTATCCGGCGTGGCGTTTTTTTTCACACCGGCATCCCACGCTCACACACCTCCGGGGGCGATACCTGGTCGGCCTGCTGGCCCTCTGCCTGCACAGCATGGTCGCGTTTGCCCTCCCGACGCCAGCACCGGATCCACAATTACGTGCCCTCGTCCGGGCGGCGGTGAACGAGAGTGACAGCTTCCACGATCGCTTCGACGCCGAGGTCTGGCTCACCGACATGTCCCAACGTCTGGCCAGTAAGATACCTGATCCCCGGCAACGCCTGTCAATCCTGCGACAGGTGCACTACGAGGCCACCCGGGCGGGGCTGCCAGCAGAGCTGGTGCTGGCGGTCATAGACGTGGAAAGCAATTTTCGCCGCTTCGCCATTTCGCCGGTCGGCGCACGTGGGCTGATGCAGATCATGCCCTTCTGGCTCAAGGAGATCGGTCGACCCAAGGCCAACCTGTTCAATACCCGCACCAATCTGCGTATCGGCTGCACCATCCTCAAATACTATCTTGACCAGGAGCACGGTGATTTGCGCAAGGCGCTGGCCCGCTACAATGGCAGCTACGGCAATCCTCACTACCCTGATCGGGTCTTTCTCCTGCTCAGCTCACGCTGGTTCCAACAATAGTACCAGCGCGCACAACGCATCTGTCCACCGCGACGGTGGCTGCATTTTGCAGCAGCGCAAGTCATGCCGTGCGGAAATCAGCTGGGGGCAGAATAGCCATCGTCGCACAGTCCACATCTTCCACCCGCGCCTGAGTTGGACCTTCCCAAAGCCAGGCGCACAACCGCTCCCGTGCCGCCAGCTCACCACAGACGATAACCTCTACCCGCCCGTCGGGCAGATTTACCGCATGGCCGGTCAATCCAAGTGCCTGCGCCTGGTGCCGGGTCGCCGCGCGAAAAAACACACCCTGTACGCGCCCCTTTACCAGACAGCGCACGCAGGCCATCACGCCAGACTCCGGGTCACCGGCTGGTCCGCCCGAAAAACACGCCCGTGGATGGGCGTACCGCAGAACGCATACCCCTCTCGCACAATAAAAAAGGCCCCTCCACGCAGAGAGGGGCCTATATTCGATCTCATGACCGGAGAGTGCAGTGATTACTGCGCGAGATACGCCTTGTCGGCGGATTCGACCACACCCAGCGCCCACTTGCCGCGGGTCTTGGCGTAATGAACGGCGGTATTGATCTCGGCCTGACTGGCATCATGCCTGATATTGAACACCTGACCAGGGAAGATCAGATCAGGACCCTGTTTGATTTTATCCTGATTAGCCTTGTAGATGAGTGGCCACTCGTACGGATTGCCATACAGGGTGTCCTTACCGGAAATTCGCCACAGGCTGTCACCGCGGACCACGGTATAATCACCCGCCTTCGCATTGGTCGCCGCAGTAGTGTCGATCATCGGCTTGAGTTTGGCCATCTGCTGTGCATGTTGCGTCAGGGCATCTTCAGCCTGGCGGCGAGCCTTGTTGGCGAGCTTAATCGCTCCAGCGTAATTCCCCTTAACCTCAAGGGCTTCCGCCTTCTTGATCAAACCACCCGTATTTTTCCAGGCCGCCTGTGCAGACACGGCACGCTTGTAGGCATCCTTGGCTGCGGCGATAGCTGCCTGCGCCTGTGTGGCGGTGGGTCCGGTTGCCTTGGATTCGGGGGAGCTTGCACAACCCACCGCCACCGTCAGCACCAGTGCCAGTAATCCAGCCAACCTGAGAATGTTGTTTATTTTCATTTCCATCAACTCCAGACAGTTTAAGGCGTGAGAAGCATTCTTTAATTATAGAGCCCGTTCATCCGCTTCCGGTTGTGAGCAAATTATCACCCGCTCATTCTGTGTGTCAAGGTAGCAACACGCATCTGATGTAGCCGAAAAGATATTAATATTTTGTAATATTACAAGGTATTGAACATACCGCCGGGGCGTTAACGCTTTCGGTTCTGCAGATCGGACAGGGCATACTGGCGGGCGCTGATGGCCGCCTGCCGGGCAGCCAGCGCGCTTGAACGCGCTTCGGCATATTGACCCTGCTCAAGGGCGTGCGTCGCCTCTCCCAGCAGGCGCTCCGCCGTCCCCAACGGTCCCGGTGCATAGCGTGCAGCCTCGACCTCCCGGGCAGCATGGATCGCCTGCCGGGCATCGCTCATTTCCTGAACCGGTGCCGACACCGCACAGCCCACCACTGCTACCAGCATAATGAACAGCATGCCGAGAGTGCGGTGAAAATGGCTAAATGTCTTTTTCATGCAGATAGTTATAATATGTAATACAACAAAAATCTAACATCCGTTCCATAGGCTGTCAAGGGAAGAACCGGTAAAATATACGCCCCTGTCGACCCACTGAATAGAGTGTCAAAGAGCCCATGAAGATCACTATCTACCATAATCCCGGCTGTAGCAAATCCCGCCAGACACTTGCATTGCTCCAGCAACGCGGTTTCGAGCCCGAGCAAATCGACTACCTCAAGACCCCCCTCGACATGGACACCCTGAAGACCCTGATCAGGCTACTCGGGCTGGGTTCCGCGCGCGCCTTGATGCGCCAGCACGAGGACGCCTACCAGGGCGCCAATCTGGACCGACCGGATATCAGTGAAGAGGAGCTACTGATCGCTCTGATGACTCATCCCCGCCTGATGCAACGCCCCATCGTCGTTGTCGATGGCGCACGTGCCGTCATCGGCCGTCCACCCGAAAATGTACTGGAGATTATTTAACCATGGCCGAGATACTGGTCCTGTACTACAGCCGCCACGGTGCCACCGCCGCCATGGCCCGGCTCATCGCCCGCGGCATCGAGGAGGTCACCGGCATGCAGGCCCGTCTGCGCACGGTACCTGAGGTATCTGCCGAATGTAGCGCGGTGGCCGATGACATCCCCGAACAGGGCCCACCCTACGCCAGCCTGGAGGACCTGCAGGAGTGCGCGGGACTGGCGCTGGGCAGCCCCACGCGCTTCGGCAATATGGCCGCTGCAATGAAGTGTTTTATCGACTCCACCAGTCCGCTGTGGCTATCGGGTGCGCTGATCGGTAAACCGGCGGGGGTATTCACCTCCAGTTCCAGCCTGCATGGCGGACAGGAATCCACCCTCCTGTCCATGATGCTGCCCTTGTTGCACCAGGGCATGCTTATTCTGGGACTGCCCTACAGCGAGGCTGCATTGCTCAACACCCGGACCGGCGGTACGCCTTACGGCGTCAGTCACCTTGCCGGGGTTCACAGCGATATGGCGCTGAGCGAGGATGAAAAACAACTCTGTCACGCACTGGGACACCGCCTGGCCCTGCTCGCGACCCGGCTCGGCCAGGAGAGCACACGATGAGCCGTTGCCGAACCTGCACCCACTTACCCTGATGGCTTGGGTCGCACACCAAAACACCCTGATTTTATAGGCATCAGCGTGGCACCAACAACCGTGGACTCAGGGCAGACGTTCGCGCACAAAGGGGATGGTGAGACGACGCTGAGTCGCCAGCGAAGCAACATCCAGCGTTTCCAGCATGTCAAACAGAGTATGCATATCGCGTGGCAGACGCCGCAGCAGATAACGTCCAACCTCGTCCGGCAGTGCCAGACCGCGGGCACGGGCACGCAACTGCAAGGCAACGAGTTTGTCCTCATCACCCAGTCCCTGTAGCTGAAACACCGGTCCCCAGTTCAGCCGCGAGACCAGATCGGGCAACCGCAGACCCAGTCGGGCAGGTGCCGCCGCACCGGCCGCCAACAAACGCGCACCGGATTCGCGCAAACGGTTGTAGAGGTGGAACAGTGCCATCTCCCAGACCGGCTTGGCCGCGATGATCTGCACATCATCCAGACAGACCAGTGACAGGCCCTCAAGGCCTTCCAGTATAGCCGGAGAGAACTCCCGGTACTTCGTCAGTGGCAGGTAGACGGTCGCGCCGCTACGCTCGGCCTCGGCGTGACAGGCGGCCTGTAGCAGATGGGTCCGCCCACTGCCCGCCTGGCCCCAAAGGTAGGTGCAGGCCTCCCCGGCCTGGACCAATGCATACACGGCTGCGGCATTGGCACCGGGCACATAGTTGGCAAAGGTGGTGGCCTCACGCAGGCCGATGCCGAGCGGGAGCTGTACTGTCATGACCGGTTTCAGGCCCCGTAGAGCCGGCTGGCCCGGTAGCGTTCATGCGCATAGCGTACCAACACCATGAACACTGCGGCGCTCGGCAAGGCCAACAGGACACCAAAGAAACCGAACAACTGTCCCCCCGCCAGGACGGCGAAGATGACCGCCACCGGGTGCAGACCAATTCGGTCACCGACCAGCCAGGGGGTCAATACCATGCTCTCCGCCAGTTGTCCGATACCAAAGACAATGAAGACATAGATCAGATGCGTCATATCATGGAACTGCATCACGGCCGCAACACTGGCGGCCAGGATGCCGACGATAAAACCCAGATAAGGCACAAAACTCACCAAGCCGGCCATAAAACCGATTAACAGGGCCAGTTCCAGCCCGACAAACCACAAGCCCAGGGTGTAGATCGCCGCCAGACCAGCCATGACGGCTATCTGCCCGCGCAGAAAGGCACCGAGTACCTCGTCCGACTCCCGTGCCAGCCGCACCATCACCGGTTCCAGGCGCCGCGGCAATAATTCCCGTATCCGCGCCACCATCACATCCCAGTCGCGCAGCAGGTAGAAGGTCACCACCGGGATCAGCACGAGATCGACCAACCAGGCCACCAGTGCCAACCCCGAGCTCGACACCGAGGCCAGCACCTGTGCCGCCATGCCCCCCGCAGCCTGCCAGTACTCACGTATCGAGGCCTTGAGCGTACTCAGGTCGAAAGCGGATTTCTTCACACCGAAATGCTGGGTCAACCAGGGTAAGGCCGTCTGCTGAACCCAGTCGATGAGCCCGGGTAACTTGTTGACCAGCACCACCGCCTGGCGCTCCAGTAGGGGGAGGAGGATGATCAACAATATCAGCGCCACCACGCTCAGGACCACAAACACGATGACCACCGCCAAGGTGCGGGGCAGATGCCATGCCTCCAGTCGATCGACGAACGGATCACCGATGTAGGCTAGCAAGGCCGCAATCATGAAAGGACTCAGCACCGGCGCCAGCAGGTACAGCACCCCGCCAAGCAGCACCGCACCCACCAGCCATAACCACTTGGAGGTCTGTGTCATCCCCGCTCCCCTGAGTGAATCATCTGCCGTGCCCGGCGGCCCCAGACCCAAACATAGACGAGACCGCTGCCCAGCGTCGTGAACAGCACCAGCCACATCAGTCCCGGAACCAGCCAGGCTGGAAAATTCAGTATCTGCTGTGCCATGACCGCCATGACCAGCAGGATCTGGCACAGTGTATTCGCCTTGCTAAGCAGGGTGGGGGCAATTTCCAGACGGCCAATAGTCATCTGGTACGCCACCACCCCACACAGGATGACAACATCACGGAGGATCACCGCACTCACCAACCACCACGGCAACAAGTCGAGCCAACCCAACGCCAGATAGCAGGTCACCATCAGCAACTTGTCGGCCAGCGGATCCAGAATAGCGCCAAGCTGGCTGGTCCAGCCAAACTGCTTGGCGAGAAAACCGTCGACGGCATCCGACGCCCCCGCCACGACAAACAGCGCCAGGGCCGGTGCAAAGCGTTTTTCCACCAACAACCACAGCACGGGCGCCACCAGCAGGATACGCATCACGGTAATGAGGTTGGGCAGGCCGCGCAAACTCACGGCAGGAGGCGATAAATCAGCTCCGGTACCGGACCCGCAACAACCTGCACATCGGCAGCCGGAGCTGGGGCCGAAACCGGGAGCTGGACCAGAGCTGGGGCTGGAGTCTGGGTCGGGACGAGCGAACCGGTGCCATTGCCCGTCCCTGAGCCACCCCCAGTCGCACCCAGAGTGTGGCCCAGGGATATGGCCTGGATCAGGCCGATGCGATCACCCCGCACGGTCAATCGCAGAATGACCCCCTCTTTACCCAAACTGACCGGATCAGCCGCCTTCACCGCAACCAAGGCAGACAAATAATTGACCACCCGGGTGTAGTCGGCCAACGACGTGACCCCATTTACTCGCAACAACAACACCGTGTCCCCGCTGCCACCCAACACCTGAGCAAAACGCTGCGAGAGGATATTTGCGCTCTGATCGACCCCCGGGTCAATCACCTCAGCCAACGCCCCGCCCTGCGCCGTCCAGCTCTGGTGCTCACCCTGTTCAAAAAGCGTCCAGTTCGCGTGCCACATCCCATTGGCATCCTGGTAGACCTGACCAATCAGCACGCCATCGGCCTGATAGCGTTTGGCCGCCTGTAGCAAGGTGTCTTGAAACCCACCCCAGACATCGCTGGCAGTGACCTGGGCCTGGTCGGTGAGATCGAGCAATGGCAGGCGCAGAGGCAAACCACGCCGGGCCGCCTCGGAGAGGAGAAAATTGTGGCTCGGGCCCTGGCTGTCGACACCGATGAGTTGCCGGCGGCCCTGACTCTGCACCGCCAGCCACACAAGTACGGTTGGCCGCACCCGCCCCCACACCGGAAGATCATGACTGCGCAGCACATTATCAATCGCATTGGCCTCAAAACGCACCCACAGATACAGCCTTCCGCCATTTTCTGTGCCCCCCTCCTGAAACGGCGGCGTCCTGCGATAGCGGAACTGTTCCACATACCGCGAAGCCTGGGCCAGTACCTGATCGATGTCGGGTATGCTCGCGGCATCGCTGCGGCCCGAGGCCTTGACCAATACCTGGGTCAGGGCCAAACGGATGGCCACCGTACGATCATCGCGTTGCTGCGTGGCCACAGGCACCTGCGCCTCGTAGACGCCCTGGACCTCCACTGCCGCTGCGCCCCGCACCGCCAGCAACCCGGACAACATCGCCAGTACAACTAAGAACTTACGCATCCTCTCTCCTGCTTGTTCCCATGGTGTTCGTGGTGTTCGTACCTTTCGGACCATCAGATACGCATTCACAAGCATACCGGCAGCCTGATAAAATGGCTATTATACGTACCGCAGCGCCACAAGAAATGCGACCCGAGGCGTATCGACCCGCGTCGATTGAATGCGCTAACTCATCTTCCAATATGCACTCAGGAGAATCTGTGGCTTCCAAAGATCCGACTACGGCAAATGCACCGTCCGGCACATCGTTGAACTACCGCGATGCCGGCGTCGACATCGATGCCGGCAATCGCCTCGTCGAGAGGATCAAACCGCTGGCGGCACGTACCCGTCGCCCAGGCGTCATGGCCGGACTGGGAGGCTTCGGTGCCCTGTTTGAACTACCCCTGGACCGTTACCGCGAGCCGGTCCTGGTTTCCGGCACCGATGGTGTGGGCACCAAACTCAGACTGGCCCTGCAACTCGCCCGCCACGACACCATCGGCATCGATCTGGTGGCCATGTGCGTGAACGATCTGGTGGTCCAGGGCGCAGAACCCTTGTTCTTCCTCGACTACTACGCCACGGGTCACCTGGAGATCGCCACGGCGGCCGATGTTATCTGTGGCATCGCCGCAGGCTGCGAGGAGGCCGGTGCCGCGCTCATCGGGGGTGAAACCGCCGAAATGCCTGGCATGTACGCCAACAACGACTACGATCTGGCGGGTTTTTGCGTCGGCGTCGTGGAAAAGAGCCGCATCATCGATGCCAGTCGCGTCGGGGCCGGCGATGTCCTGCTTGGCCTGGCCTCCAGCGGTCCGCACTCCAACGGCTACTCACTGATCCGCAAGGTTATCGAGGTCTCCGCTGCCGACCTCGGCACCACCTTTGACGGTACCACCCTGGGCGAGGCCCTGTTGGCGCCGACGCGCATCTACGTCAAACCCCTGCTGCACCTGCTGGAGCGCATCGAAGTCCATGCCATGGCGCACATCACCGGCGGCGGTTTCACCGAAAACCTGCCCCGGGTCATGCCGGGTGCGACCCAGGCCGTACTCGGGGCAGACAGCTGGACCCGGCCCGCTATCTTCGACTGGCTACAAACCACGGGACACATCACCGATCAGGAGATGTACCGCACCTTCAACTGCGGCATCGGTATGATACTCGTCGTTGCTGCAGCACAGGCCGAGCAGGCTGCATCCCTGCTTCGCGATGCGGGCGAAACAGTCATGCGTATCGGTCACATCACCGCCCTGCCCACCGCGGATGCCCCTCGGGTAGTGATCCGGCCCACCGCTGCGTGAGCCACCATAACAACAACGCACCGCTGCGCCTGGTGGTCCTGATCTCGGGCAACGGCAGCAATCTCCAGGCCATCCTCGATGCTCGTGCAAACGGTGGGCTGCCAGCCCGTGTCTGTGCCGTGATCAGCGATCGCGCCACGGCCCATGGCCTCGAACGTGCCCGCCATGCGCGGGTGACAACCGAAGTCTGCCGCCCCCGGGCCGGTGAGGATCGGGCGACCTATGATCAGGCCCTCATGACCCGCATCGACGCCTATGCGCCGGAACTGGTCGTCCTCGCCGGCTTCATGCGCATCTTCACCCCCGACCTCGTCCACCACTACCACGGCCGGATGGTGAATATCCACCCCTCCTTATTGCCCCACTACCGGGGGCTGAATACCCATCAGCGTGTACTGGAGGCCGGCGAACTGGAACACGGCTGCACCGTGCACTTCGTCACCCCGGAACTCGATGGCGGTCCGATCATTGCCCAGGCACGCGTCGCGGTGCGGCCGGGCGACGATGCCCAACGACTTGCCGCCCGGGTCCAGGCCAGTGAGCACCGTCTGTACCCGCAGGTGATCGACTGGTTTGCACGGGGCCGCTTGCGCCTGCAGGGCGAGCGGGTCCTGCTCGACGAATCGCCACCGCTCGCACAGGGTATGCCACGACCATGAAGCCCCATTCCCCCCGGTTCAACACCCGGTGCCAGGGTAGGCGCGGCCCCGTATGGCCACGCAGAGGGTGGGGTCTGCTAATGCTGCTGTGGGCGCTGGGTGTGCAGGCAGCACCTGCCGCCGTCCCGCCCGGCAATCCCGCCACGGACCAAACCATCCGGCGCCTGCTTGCCGATTTTCCCGTCAGCTACACTGTCAGTCACAACGGTTTCCACCTCGGTGTCGCCCAACGCACTCTGCGCCGGACCGGCCCCGACACGCTGGAGTTCGAGTCTGTGGCAAAACCCACCGGGCTGGCCGCCCTGTTCATCTCTGACCACGTCATCGAGCACAGTGAGATCACACTCATCGATCACCAGCTGCACCCGCTGCGCTACAGTTACCGCAAGACCGGTGGCAAACATGAACGCCACTACAACCTGCAATTTGACTGGCAGCAAAAAGTGATCACCAGCAGCTATCGCCACACCACCACGGCATTGCCGTGCAACGTGCAGGATCTGCTCAGCTTCCAGCTCGCACTGATGCTCGATCTGCAGCAGGGAAAACACACGTTCACCTATGCCATCGCCGACAAAAAACAGGTGCGCGAATATCACTTTCAGGTCAGTGGTGGGAAACAGCTCGATACCGCCATCGGTCGTATCCAGACCGTCAGGCTGATCCATGCAAACCAAGACGGCGAGGGCCGCTTCGTGTTCTGGCTCGCCAAACAGCACAATTACCTGCCCGTACTCATCCAGCACTATGATCAGGATGGCAATATGACCACGATGGCACTGCACAGTCTGCGAGGACGTATCACCAGTCTGCCCGATGAGGGCTCGCAGGACTGACGGTAGCGCGACGACAGGCCGACTGATAGATTATTGCACGCCAAGGCGTCGGCATCAGGACATGCAGAACAGGGGGGTATCTGGATTCAGGCCTTGGGCAGGGTGACGCCGCGCTGACCTTGGTATTTGCCCCTGCGATCCTGGTAGGAGGTCTCACAGACCTCATCGGATTCGAAGAACAGCACCTGAGCCACCCCCTCATTGGCGTAGATCTTGGCGGGCAGGGTGGTGGTATTGGAAAACTCCAGGGTCACATGCCCTTCCCATTCCGGCTCCAACGGCGTGACATTGACGATGATGCCACAACGGGCATAGGTAGACTTTCCCAGACACACGGTCAGCACATTGCGCGGGATGCGCAGGTATTCCACTGTACGCGCCAGCGCAAAGGAGTTTGGTGGAATGATACAGACATCTGACTGTACATTGACGAAACTGTTGTCATCGAAATTCTTCGGGTCGACGATGGCCGAGTTGATATTGGTGAATATTTTGAACTCGTCCGCGCAGCGAATATCGTAACCGTAGCTGGAGGTGCCATAGGAGATGACCCGGCCGGACGCGGTCTCGCACACCTGCCCCGGCTCATAGGGCTCGATCATGGCCTGTTGCTCGGCCATGCGCCGTATCCACTTGTCGGACTTGATACTCATGCAGACTTCCCAACACCCGCGCCAGCGGCAGCAGGCGACAACGCAGCGTTACCCACCACCACCGCGCGTACCCTTCTATCACCTACAAGTTCGACGGCTAAACTCCGAACCCCGCTCGTCCACGCCCCGCCAACGGGGCACAGACCCGCCTCTAATTGTTCTGAATAACGATACTCGGGAACCGCGCGCTGAAATCCTTGGTCCTGAGCGCAAGCCTGGCCGAGACCCGACGGGCAATCTCGTGATAAATCTGTGCAATGCGGCTGTCCGGCTCAGCCACCACGGTTGGCGTACCCCCGTCGGTCTCCTCGCGGATGCGGATATCCAGCGGCAATGCACCCAGAAAGTCCACATCGTTCTGCTCCGACATGCGCTGGCCGCCACCTTCGCCAAAGATATGTTCCTCGTGCCCGCACTTACTGCAGATATGGATACTCATGTTCTCGATGATACCCAGTACCGGCACCTCAACTTTCTCGAACATTTTCAGTCCCTTGCGCGCATCGAGAAGAGCAATGTCCTGTGGCGTGGTGACGATCACCGCCCCCGACACCGGCACCCGCTGCGCCAGAGTCAACTGAATGTCGCCGGTACCCGGCGGCAGATCAACGACTAGATAATCGATATCCCCCCAAGCGGTGTCATTGAGCAACTGTTCCAGCGCCTGGGTCACCATCGGGCCACGCCAGATCATCGGCGTCTCCTCATCAACGAGGTAACCAATAGACATGGACTTCACACCGTGACCCACCAGCGGTTCAAGTGACTTGCCGTCCTTGGACTCCGGCTTGGCATTGATGCCCAGCATCCGGGGCTGGCTCGGACCATAGATGTCGGCATCCAGGATGCCCACCTTGGCACCCTCGGCCGACAGGGCCAGGGCCAGATTGACCGCTGTGGTGGACTTGCCTACACCACCCTTGCCGGAGGCCACCGCAATGATATTCTTCACCCCCGGAATCAACTTCACGCCCTTTTGTACCGTGTGGCTCTCAATCTTGGACTCTACGGTGATCGTCGCGCAGGACACGCCGCTGATGGCCTCGACCTTCTGTTTGAGCTTGCTAGCCAGATCGTCAGCGTAACCCTTGGCAGGGTAGCCCAGGACGATATCCACACTGACCTTGTCACCTTCGACGGCAATCTGCTTGACGGACTTGGCAGTCACCAGATCCTCTTCAAAATAGGGGTCGATGTACTCTTTGAGTGCGGTCTCGACCTGTAACTGGGAAACGCTAGCCATACAGCCTCCTGTTGCACTTCGCCCGGGATGTAATCGGTCGAATGAAATTGCGGATAAAAACGAATCGCCAATACTACACCACTTTACCGACCCGGTTCTATTGGTGGCGTTCTCTTGGTGTCAATCTCGCGTAGAATCACCCAGGAACACAGGGGACATTGCGCCCCAACACCTGCCCTCAGGCTGGCAGGCAAAGCCAGGAATTGCTACTTTAGGCGCCCGACACGACTCTGGCCAACATCACCGCCGCCCCAATCAGGAGCCTGACCCGACACCATGACAGCCAAACCGCGCGACATCCTGATCACCAGCGCCTTGCCCTATGCCAACGGCTCGATTCATATCGGCCACCTGGTGGAGTACATCCAGACCGATGTCTGGGCCCGCTTTCAGCGCCTGCAAGGTCACCACTGCACCTATGTCTGTGCCGACGATGCCCATGGCACACCCATCATGCTGCGGGCACAAAACGAGGGCATCGAGCCGGAGGCACTCATCGGGCGTTATCAGGAAGAACACCGCGCGGACTTCGCCGCCTTTCACATTGCCTTCGACAACTACTACAGCACGCACTCGCCGGAAAACCGTGCCTTGGCCGAGTCTATCTATTTACGCCTGCGCACGGACGGCTACATCCACACCCGCACCATCCAGCGTCCCTATGATCCGCAACGCGCGATGTTCCTGCCCGATCGATTCATCAAAGGCGAATGCCCACGCTGCGGTGCCGCCGACCAATACGGCGACTCCTGTGAGGTGTGCGGAGCCACCTACCCGGCGATCGAGCTCAAACATCCGGTCTCTGCCCTGTCAGGGGCCACACCGGTCCAAAAAGAGACCGAACAGCTTTTCTTCGACCTGGGTGCCTTTGAACCCATGCTGCGAGAATGGACGGCCGCCGGACATGTCCAGCCGGAGATCGCCCGTAAACTCAATGAGTGGTTCGAAACCGGCCTGCGGGACTGGGAGATCTCGCGCGATGCGCCCTACTTCGGCTTCGAGATCCCCGACGCCCCCGGCAAGTATTTCTATGTCTGGCTCGATGCGCCCATCGGTTACATGGCCAGTTTCAAGCAGCTGTGCGAGCGCCGCAACGACCTCGACTTCGATACCTACTGGAAGCCGGACAGCCCCTGCGAGATCTATCACTTCATCGGCAAGGACATTGCCTATTTCCACACCCTGTTCTGGCCCGCCATACTCTCCGGGGCGGGGTACCGTAAGCCCGATGCCGTCTACTGCCACGGTTTTCTAACCGTCAACGGTCAGAAGATGTCCAAATCGAGGGGTACCTTCATCACCGCACGCACCTATCTGGATCACCTCGAACCCGAGTACCTGCGCTACTACTTTGCGACCAAGCTGGGCACGGGCATCGGCGATCTGGACCTCAACCTGGAAGACTTCAGGTTGCGCGTCAATGCCGATCTGGTCGGCAAGGTGGTCAACATCGCCAGCCGCTGTGCCGGTTTCATCAACAAGCGCTTCGCAGGCAAGCTCGCCGACGAATTGGCCGACCCAGCACTGTACCAGACATTCACCGATGCCAGTGCGGCCATCGCCACCCTGTACGCGGCCCGCGACTATGGTCGCGCCATCCGTGAGATCATGCTTCTGGCTGATCGTGCCAACCAATATATTGATGAACACAAGCCCTGGCAGATGATCAAGGAACCGGGGCGCGAGACCGAAGTTCAGGCCGTGTGCAGCCTGGGGCTGAACCTGTTCCGGGTGTTGATGCTGTATCTCAAACCCGTACTGCCCGCCACCACGGAGCGTGCCGAGACCTTCCTTGCCATCCCGCCCCTGCAGTGGGCCGATATCGCGCTCCCCCTGCGCGGCCACACCATCGGGACCTTCACTCCCCTGATGACCCGTATCGAGGTGGCACAGATCGAGGCCATGCTGGAGGATGCACGGGAAACCCTCGCGCGTACCGACACCACGCCTGCCCCCGCCAGCAAGGCGCCAGACAGCACTGTAGCGCTGCACACCGACCCTATCGCTGCGGAAATCGACTACCAGGACTTTGCCAAACTTGACCTGCGCGTGGCCCGCATCACCAAGGCCGAACAGGTGGAGGGGGCGGACAAGCTGCTGCGTCTGACCCTGGATCTCGGTGGCGAGACCCGCAACGTCTTCGCCGGCATCAAGCACGCCTACGCCCCGCAAGACCTCGAGGGCAAACTCACCGTCATGGTCGCCAATCTCGCTCCGCGCAAGATGCGCTTCGGGGTCTCGCAGGGTATGGTCCTTGCCGCCGGCCCTGGTGGCAAGGACCTGTTCATCGTGCTCCCCGATGAGGGCGCCCAACCCGGCATGCGCGTAAAATAGACTCGCCGATACGACCTACCGACTGCCGGACATGTACAAGGCGCACCGGTATCCCGGTGCAGGGGTTTATCCTGTATGAATGCCAGTGTTGTGCCCGTGCGCCTGCACGCCTACTATTTAAGGCTATACCGATACGCCGACTTCCCGGCAAGTCGTTGAACCGATTTAGACTTTGCGCTGACCTACCGCGACGACCTGGCGACGGTTACCCATGAGCTATTACGTCCTCATCCTGATCAGCACCATTTTGGTGAACAACTTCGTGCTGGTGCAGTTTCTCGGTCTGTGCCCGCTCATGGGGGGGTCCAAGCGGCTGGAAACCGCTATCGGCATGTCATTGGCGACGACCTTCGTGCTGACACTATCCTCGGTGTCCAGTTATCTGGCCAATACCTACCTGCTGGCACCGCTGGGGCTGGAGTACCTGCGCACCCTCACCTTCATTCTGGTCATCGCGGTAGTCGTGCAGTTCACCGAGATGGTGGTGCGCAAGACCAGCCCGATGCTCTACCAGGTGCTGGGGATCTTCCTGCCGCTGATCACCATCAACTGTGCAGTGCTGGGCGTGGCCTTGCTCAATGTACAGACCCAACACGGTTTTCTGGCATCGGCAGTCTACGGCTTCGGGGCGGCACTGGGTTTCTCCCTGGTGCTCATCCTGTTTGCCGCCATGCGCGAGCGCATCGCCGTGGCCGATGTACCGATCGCCTTTCGCGGCCCGGCGATCGTCCTGGTGACGGCCGGTCTGATGTCACTCGCCTTCATGGGCTTCTCCGGCCTGGTCAAGGGCTGAGCAGATGCTGACGGCCGTGTTTGCAATGGCAGCGCTCGCGGTGATCCTGGGCCTGATCCTGGGTTTCGCCGCAGTGTGTTTCCGCGTCGACGCCGATCCTCTGGCCAACAAGATCGATGCCATCCTGCCGCAAACCCAGTGCAGACAATGTGGTTTCCCGGGTTGCCGACCCTACGCCGAAGCCATTGCCAATGACGAGGCAGACATCAATCAGTGTCCACCCGGCGGCGAGGCAGGGATACAGGCGCTGGCCGACCTGCTGGGGGGTGATCCCAAGCCGCTGGACCCTGAATACGGCGAGACCAAGCCCAAACGGGTCGCCTTCATCGATGAGTCTGTCTGCATTGGCTGCACCCTGTGCATCCAGGCCTGTCCGGTCGATGCCATCCTCGGTGCAACCAAGCAAATGCATACTGTCATCGAGCTCGAATGCACCGGTTGTGAACTGTGCATCGCGCCCTGCCCGGTCGACTGCATCACCATGGTGGCGGTCGAAAAAGCGCTGAACCAGTGGCAGTGGCCCTGTCCGATCCTGCCCCTGGAGCATTCGCCATGACCACGGCCGATCGCAACACCCTCTGGTCCTTCCACGGCGGCCTGCACCTGGCTAACCACAAGGCCCCGTCCATGCACGAGCAGGTAGTGCCGACCCGCCTGCCCCGCACCCTGACCCTCCCCTTGCAACAGCACATCGGCGAGCCGGCAGAGGCACTCGTGGCAATCGGCGAGTCGGTCCTCAAGGGTCAGCGCATCGCCCGTGCCCGGGGCTACGTCAGCGCTCCGGTGCATGCCTCCAGCTCAGGGACGATTATTGCCATCGAACCACGTCCGGTCCCGCACCCCTCCGGACTGAGCGCACTGTGCATCGTCATCGAGACCGATGGCCGCGAACAGTGGCGCTATCGCAAACCGCGCACTGAAGGCTATGCCACACTCGACCCAAGCGCATTGCGCAACCTTATCCGCGAGGCCGGCATTGTCGGCCTGGGCGGTGCAGGTTTCCCCAGCTTCATCAAACTCAATCCCGGCACCCACATCGTCGATACACTGATCCTCAACGGCGCCGAGTGCGAACCCTATATCACCTGCGACGCCATGCTCATGATCGAGCGCCCACGCGAGATCATCGAGGGCCTGCGCATCATGCGCCACGCCCTCCACGCCCGCCGTTGCCTCATCGGTATCGAGGACAACAAACCCGAGGCCATAGCCGCCCTGCGCGAGACACTCGCACACTCCGGCGAACCCGACATTGACATCATCACGGTGCCAACCCGCTACCCCGCAGGGGGTGAGAAGCAGCTCATCAAGGTTCTCACCGGCAAGGAAGTACCCAGTCAGGGCCTGCCGCTGGACATCGGTGTGGTGTGCCACAACGTCGCCACCGCTGCGGCCATCTACCGCGCAGTGATGCACAGCGAACCCCTGCTGTCGCGTTATGTGACCGTCACCGGCAGCGCCGTCGCTCATCCGCGCAACCTCGAGGTGCTCATCGGTACCTCCGTAGCCGACATCCTCGATGAGTGCGGTTTTGAGGCCGAACACCTTGACCGACTGTTGATAGGCGGGCCGATGATGGGTTTTGTCATTGCCAACAGGAATGTGTCGGTGATCAAGACCACCCACTGCCTGCTGGCGACACGGGGCAGGGATCTGGTCACCGATCAACCCGGTGGGCGCAACATTATGCCCTGTATTCGCTGCGGCGAATGTATGTGGGTATGTCCCGTCGACCTCCTGCCCCAACAACTCTACTGGTACGCCCGTGCACGCGAGCTAGAGCGTATCCAGGACCACCATCTGTTCGACTGCATTGAGTGCGGCTGCTGCGCCCATGTCTGCCCCAGCCACCTGCCACTGGTGCAGTACTACCGTTTTGCCAAGACCGAGATATGGGCCCGCGAACATGAGAAACAAAAAGCCGATCTGGCACGTCAGCGCCACGAATTCCGCCGCCAGCGCCAGGACCGTGAACAGACCGAGCGCACCGCACGTCATCAACAAAAACGCGCCGCCCTCACCCGGCAGGATACCGGGCGCGGCCCATCGACGAACGCTGACAAAAAGGCGATCATTGAAGCCGCCATGGCACGCACGCGTGCCAAACGCGAGGGCGCTGGCGGCGTAGCGAACACGACCCGAGACCCACGCTCGGCGCAGCAGCACCCAACCAACGAGGCCAAGGCACGCCGCACGCGGCAAAGCGACACTACGAACCACACCTCGCCCCCCATTACGCCGGACAAAGGCTAAGGCATGGATCCGCTCACCCCCTCTTCACCCCACCTGCAGCCTGTCGGCAGCGTCATTCGGGTCATGCGGCAGGTGCTCTATGCCCTGATCCCCGGCATCATCGCCTATGTAGTGTTCTTTGGCTGGGGCGTGATGGTCAACATGGTCATCACCCTCCTTGTCGCCTTCGGTGCCGAGGCCGCCATGCTGGCACTGCGCCACCGCCCCCTGCGCCCCTTTCTCACCGATGGCAGCGCCCTGGTCACCGCCGTGCTGCTCGCCCTGGCCCTGCCACCGCTGACGCCGTGGTGGCTGCCCACCATTGCCGCCCTGTTTGCCATCATCGTGGCCAAGCACCTTTACGGCGGACTCGGTTATAACCCCTTCAACCCGGCCATGGTCGGCTACGCCATCGTCCTCATCTCCTTTCCACAGGCGATGACCGCCTGGCTGCCGCCACACCTGCCCGGCATCCACAGCCTGAGCCTGCTCGATAACCTGCGCTACACCTTCCTCGGCCACCTCCCGGCCAGACTGCACCTCGATGCGCTCACCATGGCCACACCGCTCGACACCCTCCGGACCCAGCTGCGCCTCGATCACACCGTTGGCGAGATCATGAGCGGTTCACGGTTGTTCGGCCAGCTTGCGGGGATCGGCTGGGAATGGATCAATCTGCTCTATCTTGCCGGTGGCCTGTGGCTGCTCCGGCGCCGGGTCATCACCTGGCACATCCCGACCGGCATGCTCGGCAGCGTCTTTGTGCTGGCCCTGATCTTCTACCTGAGCGGCCCCGCTGCCCACGCCACCCCCCTATTCGAATTGTTCAGCGGGGCCACCATGCTGGGCGCATTCTTCATTGCCACCGACCCGGTCAGCGCCGCCACCACACCCCGCGGTCGACTGCTGTTCGGCATCGGTGTGGGAACGCTGACCTATGTCATTCGCACCTGGGGCGGTTATCCCGATGGCGTGGCCTTTGCCGTCCTGCTCATGAACATGGCCGCACCCACTATCGACTACTATACCCAGCCGCGCGTATTCGGCCAGGGGCCAAGATGAGTCTGTCGCTACTCAGACACATGGGCCTGAACGCTGTCCTGCTCGGCCTGTTCGCCATTGTCGGCACGGGGTTGGTGGTCCTGACCTATGACGCTACCCGCACCCGCATCCAGGCGAATAACAGCGCGGTATTGTTGCGCCGCCTGTACACCCTGGTACCAAAACGCGACATGGACAATGACCCGGCCCTCGATACCATCGAGGTGCGCGCCCCCACCTATCTGGGCAGCGCACATCCCATGACGGTCTATCGCATCCGCAAGGACGGAAAACCGGTGGCGGCGGTGTTGACCACCGTGGCCCCTGGCGGTTACGGCGGCGCTATCACACTCCTGGTCGCCGTGCGCTACAACGGTACCATTGCCGGTGTGCGCATCGTCTCGCAACATGAGACCCCGGGACTGGGCGATGCTATCGAGGCGGACAAATCGAGATGGATCTACCGTTTCAACGGCAAGTCATTGCGTGATCCGAATAAGCGGGGCTGGGCGGTAAAACGCGATGGCGGCGTTTTCGACCAGTTCACCGGCGCCACCATTTCCCCGCGCGCCGTGGTCAAGGCGGTCCACCGGGCACTGATATACTTCAAGCAACACCGTGCTGCCCTGTTCGCGCCAGCGCCCGGCAAGGATCATCAGCGAGGCAAGGGCCATGAGTGAAATACGCTACACCACGATCATCGGCGACGGCCTGTGGCACAACAACATCGCCTTCGTGCAAATCCTCGGTATATGCCCACTGCTGGCCGTGTCCACCACAGTGATCAACGGTCTGGCCATGGGGCTGGCCACGGCACTGACCCTGATCGTCTCAAACCTGCTGGTTTCGCTCATCCGCAACTGGGTACGCACCGAGATCCGTATCCCGGTATTTGTGATCATCATCGCCTCGGTGGTCACCGTC
This sequence comes from uncultured Chromatiales bacterium, assembly GCA_964561765.1. Lineage (GTDB taxonomy): Bacteria > Pseudomonadota > Gammaproteobacteria > DATFLL01 > DATFLL01 > CAZLQI01. The sequence goes on along the minus strand of CAZLQI010000010.1, from coordinate 30,889 downwards.
ATCGAACTGCTGATGAACGCCTACCTGCACGCCCTGTACAAAATCCTCGGTATCTTCATCCCCCTGATCGTCACCAACTGTGCGGTCCTGGGTCGTGCCGAGGCCTTTGCCTCGAAACACGCACCGGGACGTGCGCTAGCCGATGGCCTGTTCATGGGTCTGGGTTTCACCCTCGCACTAATCCTGCTCGGCGGGCTGCGCGAGGCCCTGGGCCACGGCACCCTGTTCTCACAGGCCTACCTGATGTTCGGTCACGGTGCAAACGGGATGACCGTGACCCTATTCAAACACTACCGGGGCTTCCTGCTCGCCATCCTGCCCCCCGGCGCCTTCCTGAGTCTGGGCCTGCTCATCGCTATCAAAAACGTCATCGATGCACGCCTCCAGGCCCGCACTGCGGCCCAACGGGCAGGTGTGCCCGCACCCAGGGGAACTATCGGACCTGGGATGATGTGACTGCGCCGGTGCAGCCCACGACGGGTTGGCACCGGCAAGCACTTTCTGCTACCTTAGCGACCCTGAGTATTTTCTAATATAGCGATAATCTCGTTTATCCAGGGGAGTAAAAGCATATGGCTGGACATTTTCCCTTCAGTGGTAACGGCGGCCGGGGCGCTATCACGGCCTACTACGAACGCCACGGTCTGAATGATGAACTACAGGAAAGACACTATAAGTGGTGGTATGACCGGGCAAAGACCGTAGTCGATCAGGACGCTGGACTCTCCCAGACCAAGGGTCGCGACTTCATCGAATACCCCTATGGCCAGCACGCCCATTACAACTTTCACCTCAAGGGCAAACAGTGGGCCATATGTCTGGACGACCTAGGTGCCTTCATTAAGGCCGTGGTCCTGCCCAAACTGGACCAGGATGCCCTGCACCAACTTGAAGAAGAGCACCACACACTGATCACCACCCTGGAAAAAGAGGCCACAGCCAAACCGCGCGAACCGGTGCCCGACATCGGCTATTTCCGCCACACCTGAGCCGGTGCGCACGTCGCGCGAACAACGTCGGCGAGATCGCCTCGCGATGACGTGCGCCACCTCTTTTATTGCCGCATGAACGCGCGAAAACGCCAGGAAATCTTCGCCCGGTTCCAGGCCGCCGACCCCGCACCCACCACGGAACTGCACTACACCAACACCTTCCAGCTACTGGTGGCGGTGATCCTCTCCGCCCAGGCCACCGACAGCGGTGTCAACAAGGCCACCACCGCCCTGTTCAGGGAGGTGAAGACGCCACAGGCCATGCTCAGGCTGGGTGAGGCGGGGCTGAAGCAGCACATCAAGACCATCGGCCTGTTCAACACCAAGGCAAGGAACATCATCAAGACCTGCGAAATACTCGTCGGGCAACATGCAGGCAAGGTGCCGGAGGAACGTGGCGCCCTTGAGGCCCTACCCGGCGTCGGGCGCAAGACCGCCAATGTAGTACTCAACACCGCCTTCGGCCAGCCCACGATCGCGGTCGACACACACATATTTCGTGTTGCCAACCGCATCGGACTGGCCCCGGGCAAGACCGTACTGGAGGTCGAACGCACGTTGCTGCGCACCGTACCTGCAGCCTTTGTCCAGGATGCCCATCACTGGCTGATCCTCCATGGCCGCTATACCTGTATTGCCCGCAAACCCCGTTGCGGCTCATGTATCATCGAAGACCTCTGCGAGTACACACACAAAAACCTCGACTGAACCTCCCCTCACGTCACACCGGATTGCTTTCTCCCCTCGTCCAATTATGGGTAAAATGCTCACAGTGTCGTCGTTTTTCATCCACCGGCTCGTCGAATAGAGGCAGAACTGCACATGTTCGGGCAAGATCGCGCGATGCTGCGCCGCACTTTCTTCCAAGCTTGGCACAAACACCGCGCAGGCAACACGCTGGAGCCGTTGGAGACGCTGATCGCACAGATCATCACTATGCACCCCGAATACCATGCCCTGCTGGAGACGGACGCGGCGAATCACCTCGACCGTGACTATCTCCCGGATCTGGGCGATACCAACCCTTTTTTACACATGGCCATGCATATCGCCATCCACGAACAACTCGCCTGTGGACGCCCGCAGGGGATACGCGCGGCTTACCAGAGACTGCTCGCTGAACAGGGTGATGCCCACGGCGCCGAGCACCGGATGATGGAATGCCTCGGTGAGGCCCTGTGGCAGGCACAGCGCAGCGGCCAGGCAGCGAATGAAACCGCCTATCTGACCTGCCTGCAACAATGCGAAAGGACCTGATTTGAGCACGGAGCGCCAGCAGCGTAACCGCAGACTCACTGCACTGCTCGCCGCCAGCGCCAAGGGGGATAAAACCGCCTTTGCCCAGCTGTATCGACTCACCAGCCCGAATCTGTATGCAGCTGCACTGCGTATCCTGAAACAGGAAGGTCAGGCGCAGGAATGTCTGCAGGATGCCTACATCAATGTCTGGCGTCGCGCGGATCGCTACGATGCCGAGCGGGCGGCCCCGATGACCTGGCTGGTGAGCATCGTGCGCAATCGTGCCCTGGACCTGTTGCGCCAGCGTCGCCCCGAGGTCCATATGGAGAACCAGGCACAACTTGAGAACAGCATCGAGGCCGGACTCGAAGGCCGGGCCGATACCGCCATGGGCGAAGACACCGACTTCAGTCGTGGCCTCAAGCATTGCCTGGAGACACTGCAGGCCCGACAGCGGGAATGCCTGCAACTGGCCTACTATGAGGGCCTGACCCACCCTGAGCTGGCTGCCCGAGTGCACGCACCGCTTGGCAGCGTCAAGACCTGGATCCGGCGTGGCCTGCTCCAGCTCCGGGCCTGTCTGGACGACGATGACAACCCGGACTGAGCACACGGGCCATTGACGTCAATCACGATGAGTATCCGCAATGAAATATCTGCAACAATGACGAATGACATGAGAGTATGAAGTATCAGAACTCACAATTGCGCGAGCGCCTGGCCGCAGAATTTGTCCTTGGTACGCTGCACGGCCAGGCCCGGCGCCGCTTCGAGGCTCTGCTGGCAGACACCCCGGCGTTGCGCGCCAGCGTTGCGCGCTGGGAGAACCGCCTGCATCCTCTGAGCGAAGACCTCACGCCACAGCCACCCCCTGAACAGCTCTGGCCGCGCCTGCAGGCGCGGCTCACCGACATCGCCGTGCCTGCACCTGGCCACGTCCCGACTCGCCCGCGGCGCCAAGCCAGGCTGTGGTACTCACTGCCCTTCTGGCGTGGCTTCGGCCTGGCCGCAGCCGGCCTCCTGCTCGGCATGACCGTTATGCTGATGCTACCCACCACGGCCCCGATCCCAGCCGAGCACATCATTGTGGTCACCAACCGACAGGCCAAACCCCTCTGGGTTATCAGCACCCGGCACAATATTCCCAGGCTCACGGTCAAGACCCTCCATAGCCCTCGTCTGGACCCTGGCTATACCTGCGTACTCTGGCTGACATGGCGCGATGGTCACGTCCAACCCCTGGGTGCGTTGCCCGAACGGGCAGGCCAGACGCTGATCGCCCTGCCCAAAGGCATGGTACACAATCCGGACAAGGCCAAGGTCGTGATCAGCATCGAGACCATCGGGGAAAAACACACTCGGCCACGGGGACACATCATTTTTAAAGGCCCCTGGACGATCATCTAAATGGATATTTCAAGCACTTGTTTATTTTTAAAAAACAGAACTATCAGGCAACAATGTGGCCACCGTGCACCAAAACCATGGACCACATAGGCGCAGTTTTCAAGCCTACAGGGACGTATTTACGGCGTATCTTGGCGCACGGCCGCCGCATTGCTTTCCACAATCAAATCCGCAATTCGATTCCGCCGCTTCTACGTGGACGGGCATTTGGATCGCGTAGTTGGACCACCTGTTTTAGCGTGTAACACCACACCTGCCTAGCGTCCTGACACCGACGCCCGCGCTATCCGGTCCATCACCGCACAACCCGATGCGTCCCACCGACAAGCGATACCACTACGGGTCTATCCGTCAACCCACCTCGACAGCATGCGCCCGACACCACTGCATGCCACATCGTCTCGCCCCAAGGCGACACCCGGGGAGAGTATGCGATACTGCGCGCGTGCCAGGACCCGAATAGAGGGGCCACCAGGCACTCCGTCACAGTCAAAGCGCTTAAGAGGAGAACACCATGCCGGGTCACAAACTCATGTCTCTCGGCTGCACCGTCTATGGCAGACTGGATAGAATCGGGCGATTCCTGCCGCAGCTTGGCTTGCGCCTGTTACTGGCCTGGACATTCTGGACATCCGGGCTCACGCAGCTCAACGGCGGAAACTGGCTGAGTCCTATCCAGGGCGTACTGCCGTTTCCCTTCAATCTCGTCCCGGCCGACATCAACTGGCTCATGTCGAGCGGATTTGAACTGCTGGGGGCCGGCGGGCTGGCTATCGGGCTGGGCACCCGCTTCTGGGCGGCAGCCCTGCTCATTATCGACCTCGTGGCCTGGTACGCAGTGCATACCGGCAATGGCTACAATGTCTGCGCCGATGGCTACAAACTGTCCCTGATCTACCTGCTCATGTTGCTGCCCCTGCTGTTCAGCGGGCCTGGCAAGGCCAGTCTGGATCACCTGATAGCGCGCGCATACCGACGCAACTGATGGATTCGGAATTTGCCTAAAACGTGTGCGACCCGTCAGTTCGTGCGGCAGGCACCGATCAGTTCAATCTGATAACCGTCGGGGTCTGCAACGAAGGCAATGAGGGTAGTGCCTGCGTTCATCGGACCAGCCTCACGGATCACCTTACCGCCCCGCTCACGGATGGCCTCGGCCGCCTTGTAGACATCGTCCACTTCGACGGCAATATGCCCGAAGGCATCACCCAGTGCATAGTGTTCAGTGCCCCAGTTATAGGTCATCTCGATAACCGTGTTCTCCGTCTCGTCGCCGTAACCGACAAAGGCCAGGGTGAACTTTCCGTCTGGATACTCCTTCCGGCGCAACAGTTTCATCCCCAGCACTTGCGTGTAAAAACCAATGGAACGGTCCAGATCACCGACCCGGATCATGGTATGAAGCAGTCGCATGGATACCCCCTCGTCTCTGCATCAAGCGCGCTGTTTGGCCGCGATGCGCATACGCAATGCGTTGAGCTTAATGAAGCCTTCCGCATCTCGCTGATTATAGGCGCCCGCATCGTCTTCAAAGGTCGCAATGTCGGCATCGAACAGACTGTCATGCCCGGACTTGCGTCCTGCAACCACCACATTACCCTTGTAGAGTTTGAGTCTAACGACACCGTTGACGTGCGCCTGCGAGGCATCAATCATGGTCTGCATCATGCGCCGCTCGGGTGACCACCAGTAGCCGTTGTAAATCAAACTGGCATAACGGGGCATGAGTTCATCTTTCAGATGTGCCACTTCGCGGTCCAGCGTGAGAGATTCCATGGCGCGGTGCGCCTTGAGCATGATGGTGCCACCGGGGGTCTCGTAACAGCCCCGTGATTTCATCCCCACATAACGGTTCTCGACGATATCGTCACGCCCGATGCCGTTCTCGCCACCCACCTTGTTCAGATAAGCCAGGACCTCAGCGGGACTCATGGCCTTGCCATCAATGGCCACGATATCACCACACCGATACTCCAGCTCGATATAGGTAGGCACATCCGGCGCCTTCTCGGGACTGACGGTCCAGCGCCACATGGCGTCTTCCGGCTCGGCCCAAGGGTCTTCGAGAATGTCCCCTTCGTAGGAGATGTGCAACAGATTGGCATCCATCGAATAAGGTGATTTCTTGCCCCGTTTCATTTCGATGGGAATTCCGTGCTGTTCCGCATAGGCCAGCAGTTTCTCGCGCGAATTGAGCGCCCATTCGCGCCAAGGCGCAATCACCCGCACATCCGGCTTGAGCGCATAGGCCCCCAACTCGAAACGCACCTGATCATTGCCCTTGCCGGTCGCGCCATGCGAGATGGCGTCCGCATCGGTCAAATTGGCAATTTCGATCAGACGTTTGGCAATCAGCGGCCGGGCAATAGAGGTACCGAGCAGATATTCACCCTCGTACACGGTGTTGGCGCGAAACATCGGGTAGACGAAATCGCGCACATATTCCTCGCGTAAATCGTCGACGAAAATGGCCTTCACGCCCGCAGCCTGGGCCTTGGCGCGTGCCGGCTCGACCTCTTCGCCCTGGCCGATATCGGCGGTAAAGGTCACCACCTCACACGCGTAGGTGTCCTGCAACCACTTGAGAATAATCGACGTATCCAGACCGCCAGAATACGCCAGGACGACTTTCTTGACCTCAGACATGGGGAACAGGCTCCATAATTGACCGTGGGCTTTGCCCGTCAGACAGACCGTGCGAAGGGCGCACAAGCTGGCGCGGAGAAACTTATAGGGAATTATACCTGAAGGCCAACAATGGTGCGGTGTATTCACCCCGGGCTCATGGCGTAGTGGCGTTTTAACCCCGATGGGGGTCAGTTATCCACCAGCACCACGGCCCGGCGATTCAACGCCCGCCCGGCTGCCGTCGCATTGCTGTGCGCGGGCCGGCGTTCACCGAAATAGTGGAGTTCGATGCGCTTGGCTGCGATCCCCTTGGCGACCAGAAAGACCTTGGTTGCCCGCGCGCGGCGACGCGAAAGTGCACGATTATAGCGACGACTACCAATGTTGTCGGTATAGCCCTTGATATCGACATAGAGTACACGCTTGTCCACCGCAATATACCGGGCCAGCCGGGACAGATGCACACGCGCACGGCGATTCAACACTGTTTTATTCGTCGCAAAGTGGATGCGGGTACGACGTATATCTGCAAAATCAAAGGGCAACAGCTTGCGTGTACAGGCCTGGAAATGTTCAAAAGCGGGAAGAAAATTCACCGCTGAAATAGCCACCTGCACCTCACCCCGAGCGTCGGACCAGTCGCGGTAGGTCAGGGTCGGAAACATCCCGGCACGCAATTCAGCCAACAACCGCCGGGTACGCTCCCGTCCCAGTCTGAACGGAGTGGCCGTGGGTTGTATCGCCAATACACCGAGCTTTTGTGCCGGCAGGGTGTGCTGCCAGCCAGGCGGCTGTGCCGTCAGACTCGCCTCGGCCTTGTGCAAGGGACGGCGGCGCACCTGCACGGAGAAGGCCACACCCTCGCTGCCGGCACGCTGGATGAACCGGGCCTTGCCATACAGGGGGATGACGTGGCTGAGCTGGCAACTCAGGGCACTGGCGGCGACCTGCCAGTGTGAGTCGGTGACACTGGCACCATAGCGCTGCAATCCGGCCTGGGCCGACAGGCTGACCAGCAGGCCGGACACACACCATAGCGCACTCCACAGCACAGCTTGGCGGCGGCGTGTGATCCATGCAAACAAACGATTGAAAGGCATACCCTGTTTGCGTCCCGGTGCACGCAAACTTTAGCCCAACGGCATGCCCGCCCTGCACCCTGGCAGGGCGGATGGTGCGGACTCAGGCGGGCTGCTTCGCCTTGCGTGCGCTACGGCGCAGGCGCGAGAGCAGGCGACGCGCCAACTCACCAAACAACTCGGTCTGAGTCGGGTGGGGATGAATGGCCTGAGCCACCTGGGCGAGACTCAATTCACCAGCGACCATCATCACGCCCTCGCCGATCAGCGTGTCGGCGTGATCGGCAAGGTAGTGCACACCGATGATGCGTTGCGAGACTTTGTCGGCAACGATCTTGATGAGTCCGTGCATCTCATGGTTGATCATGGCCTTGGCATCAATGCTCATCGGCACCTTGACCTCAACCGCGTCGATGCCACGGGCCTTGGCCTGGGCAACGGACAGGCCGACAAAAGCGGCCTGGGGTCGAGTAAAGATCACCCCGGAGTCCTTGGCCTCGTCATAGCGCCTATCCTCACCGAGGATGCCGGCTGCCGCCACCCGCCCCTGCTGAGCAGCGGTATGAGCCAGCATCAGACCACCGATGACATCACCCACGGCAAAGATATGCGCCGCGGAGGTCCGACAGTGTGCGTCGACCTTGACCCTGCCCTTGTCGACCGCCACACTGCCCTGATCGAGTTTGAGCGGATCGAGTACCGGGCGCTTGCCGGTGGCCATGATGACATAGTCACAGCTACAGCTATGGGACTTGCCGTCGGCCCCCGCGTAGGTGATCTTCATGGCACCCGGTTCGCCCTTGATGGCTTTGACCTGGGCGCCGGTCTCGATACTCAGGCGTGGATCGGCATCGAGCACCGCCGTCAACTGCCTGGCGATCTCGTCCTCGACCTCAGCCAGGATGCGCGGCTGAGTCTCAATCAGGGTGACCCGGGTGCCAAAGTCCTGGAAGATCTGCGCCATTTCAACACCGATGGCACCCCCTCCGATTACACCGAGACGTTTGGGTACCCGGTCCAGGGTCCAAACACTGTCGGAGGTCAACACCCCGCCGGAGGCTAACCCTTCGTGGGCGCCGGGGATCGGCGGCACGAAAGGCGGTGCCCCCGTAGCGATGACCGCACAGCCAAAGGTAATGCTGCGCCCAGCGGAGGCATCACCCGGTTGTGCACGGGCATGCGGGTCCTGACCATTACCTGAGATATCGACAAAGACGCGGTGTGCCGTCTCGAAGAAGGCAAAACCCTGGATGACATCGATCTTGACGCCTTTATCAGTCTTGAGGGCCATCTCGCCGCGAGTCTCCAGCACGCCCCGTCGGGTCCGCTCGAGCTTCGCCCAGTTGAGCTTAGCCCGGGTCGTCCCTTCGATCCCCAGATGGTCATCCTCGGCGCGATCACGAATCCGGTCCGCCGCGGCACGCCAGGCCTTGGAGGGAATACAGCCACGCCACAAACATTCCCCGCCGGGGAAGGGGGCGTCATTGATCATGGCGACCTTCACACCGTGTTCGGCCAGATCACGGGCGCAGTCCTCGCCGCCTGGCCCCCCCCCGATGACCACCACGTCATAGTCCCAGTTGCCCTCCGGTATTGCTGGACCCGGTGGTCCCAGCCAGCGCTCGGGCTGCTCGATATTCTTCTTCAGTGTATTGAGAAACAGCGCTACCTCGGCACCATTGACCACCCGGTGATCGGCCGTCACCGTCAGCGGCATGCCTTCCGGACCAGTCGAGGAAATGGCCAGGATGACCGCAGTACCCGGCGTGGGGATGGCATCAAAATAAGTCACCCCGAGCATCCCCATATTGGACACCATGAAGGTGGGATTGGCGTACTCCTCCGGTGCCAAACGACGCTTGCGCGCCCGGTCCACCAGGTCTTTCCAGTTGTCGTTGAGCGTATCGAGAGTACGCGATTCGCAGTGGCGCAACACCGGCACCACCAGACCGCCGCCCTCGGCCGCCACCGCCATGCCGATATCAACGTTGTCGCGCTCGACCAGCTTGTCAACCGGCTGATAGGTCCAGTTCATGGTCGGGTGTTTCTTGATCGCCAGAGCACAGGCCTTGGCAATCGCCACCGTGATCGACACCCCCAGCTTCTTGGCCACCCGGATCAGGGCCTCGGGGTGTGCATTGAGGACAACCCGGAAGGTCGGCATGGTCAGCGAGGCGGTCATCGAGTGGCTGACTGCACGCTCCATGGCGGTCATCGCCCGGCCATGACCGGGTACCTGAACCTCGGGCATGGAATGGGCCGGCGCCAGCGCGGCAATCTCGGTGGGTCGCTGGATGGGCTGCGCATGGCGCACATCTGCTGTCGTGATCTCGCCCGCGGATCCGGTCGCCTTGATGGTGTTCAGATTGACGTGGAGTTGACCGGCCAGCCTGCGGGCAGCGGGGGTCGCATACTTGTTATCCGGACGGGGCGCCGGGTCCGCGCCGGAACGAACAGCATACGGTTCGGGGGCCCTGTGGCCGGGGGCCGGATGCGCGCTCGCATCGCGGTGGCGCGGTTCCTGAGCCGAGGGGCTGGTCACATCGTCCGGCTGGCCGACACTGACCACACGAGCGGACTGTTTCACCTGGTCGGGCCTCTCCACCAGATAAGCCATCGGCGCACCAACCGCAATCACGCTGTCAACTTCGGCAAACGGCCCGGAGAGATAGCCCTCGCGAAACACCTCCACGTCCATGATCGCCTTGTCGGTCTCGACCTGCGCCACCACATCGCCACGCACGACCTGGTCACCCAGCTGTTTTTCCCAGCTCACCACCACACCTTCCGTCATGGTGTCGGAGAGCTGGGGCATCTTGACGACATGCTGCACGCCCTCCGGCGCCGCATCGGCACTGGCCACCGGTGGTGGCGCATCAGCGCTCGGCGCCACCGCTATCGTCTCAGCCGCGCCGCCCCGCACCTTGGCAGGATCGCTCACGAGGTAGGCCATCGCCTCACCGACCGGTACCACGGCATCCACCGCGCTCAGCGGCCCGGAGAGATAACCTTCCCGGAACACCTCGACGTCCATAATGGCCTTGTCGGTCTCGACCGTGGCAACGATATCGCCGCGCGAGATCTTGTCGCCGATGTGTTTTTCCCAACTCACCACCACACCCTCCGTCATGGTGTCGGAGAGCTGGGGCATTTTGATGATATAGGGCTCAGACATAGAAAGTCCTGGCTAGCACGTGACGAGTAATACGCCCAGTCCCGCTCCGCAAGCGGGCGGTGTACCGGGGCGGGCACCGGGTATCGGCACCCACCATGGTTTACTCAAATGGTTTGCTCAATGCAGTGGTAATTGGTGATTCGGGCAGGGTAAGAAAACAGTGCCAGTCACCTATCACGATTATTTTCCGAACATCTTGAGAACGGCCTGCACCACATCGTTGGCATCGGGAATGGCCGCCTTTTCAAGCACGCGGGCATACGGTATCGGCACATTCACCGCCGACACGCGTACCGGTGCTGCATCGAGTTCGAAGAAGCACGTCTCGTTGATGATGGCCATGACCTCGGCACCGACGCCGACCACGGGTTCGGCCTCCTCGGCGATCACCACACGGTGCGTCTTGCCGACTGAATCGGCGATACCGGCACGGTCCAGCGGACTCAGGCAAAACAGGTCGATGACCTCCGCCTCGATGCCGTACTGCCGAGACAGGATATCGGCGGCCTGCAGACACCAGTGCACCGAGATGTTATAGCCAAACAGGGTGACGTCGTGACCCTCGCGGGCAATCTCCGAGCCCTCCAGCGGATGAAAGAACTCCTCGTCGGGCACTTCTCCCTTGAGGTTGTACATCAATTCATGCTCATTAATGAACACCGGATCATCACAACGCACCGCAGACTTGAGTAGACCGTAGGCCTGGCGGGGATTGGAGGGCGTGACCACCCGCAGGCCACCGATGCCCATGAACACCTTTTCCATGCGCGCGGAGTGTTGGGCGCCCAACTGATGCGCCGTACCCCCCGGCGAGCGAAACACACACGGCGTGCTCAGCTGACCGCCCGACATGTAGCGCACCTTGGCCGCCGAATTGAATATCTGGTCCATGGCCAGCCAGGCAAAATTCACCGACATGATCTCGATGATGGGCCGCACGCCAGCAAACGAGGCACCGATGCCCAGACCGGTGTAACCGTTTTCCGAGATGGGCGTGTCGATAACACGCTCGGCGCCGTATTTGTCGTGCAGGCCCTGGGTGGCCTTGTAGGTACCGCCGGCCACACCGATATCCTCGCCCATGCAGATCACCAGCGGATCGCGGGCCATTTCCTCATCGTGGGCACGGCGAATCGCCTCCCAGTACATCAACTCAGCCATCAGTGCGATCCTCCCCGGACATAGGGATCGTGGTCCGCAAACACATACTTCCCAAGTTCCTCGACCTTCGGCTCGGGGGACTCCTCGGCAAAGCGGACAACCACGTTCTCGATCTCGTCGATGACTGCCTTGTCCATCGTCTGGTAGTCCTCCTGGCTTATCTCACCGGCGTTGATTAGGCGATCACGGAGGATGTAAATGGGGTCACGATCACTCCATTCCTGCTCCTCGTCCTTGGAACGGTAGGCATTGGAATCGGACATGGAATGGCCGCGATAGCGGTAGGTCATCAGTTCCAGAAAGTACGGCCCCTCGCCGGAACGCACATGCTCGACGGCCTTTTGCGCCGCGCCATAGACCTTCTCGATGTCTTGGCCGTCTTCCTGCGCGGACTCAACACCGTAGGAAGACACTCGTTTGTACTGTTCGGTCACGGCCGTGGAACGGTCGATGCGCGTACCAATACCGTAAAGGTTATTCTCACAGACAAACAGCACAGGCAGTTTCCACAACGCCGCCATGTTCATGGTCTCATGGAAGGTCCCCTGGTTATTGGCTGCATCGCCGAGGAAGCAGATGGCGATGTTGTCCTCGCCCTTGAGCTTGATGGCCTTGGCCATGCCGGCAGCCAGCGGGAAGGGCCCCCCCACCAGGGCATAACCGCCGTAGAAATGGTGTGCGACATCGAAGATGTGCATGGAACCACCCCGACCCTTGCTGGAACCGGTTTCCTTGCCGAAGAGTTCGGCCATCACGGCCTTGGGATCGGCGCCGCACTTGATGGCGTGGACATGATCGCGGTAACCGGTGATGACATAATCCTCGCCGGGTCGGGCGGCCTCCAGGACACCATGGGCACAGGCCTCCTGACCGGGGTAAAGGTGAAGAAATCCACCAATCTTGCGTTCCACATAAGCCTCGTAGCAACGCTCTTCGAAGCGGCGCGCGAACAACATTTCGCGCAGCAACCGTTTTTTGTCAGCGGCGTTCATGCGGGTCCCTATCTAATCGTTCTCTGGATGAGTGGATGAATTGGACATCCGGGTATCGGCCGATCTGGATTGGCCCGAGCTAAACAGGCCGACCCAGGTCAGACGGTATCGCGCCAGACACAAGCCGCGTATGATCGACTTTTTGACACCTGAGGTCAAGACAAGGCATTTTCTGTCAGCCATCACAAAGCCATGAAAACCAAGATAAATCAATATCCAACTCTTCCCGATATAACTCGGACAAACACCTTCATCGCCCCCATGATCGTACTCCCGCCCGGCCCCGGTGCCACCCAGTGATCCGTCATGACTGACACCCATACCGCCCTTGAGTGGTTACGGCGCCTGCGCGAGACCGTCACCTCCCGTGATGTCCCCGCTCACCTCGCGCTCGTCTCTGAGACGCTGCACGCCTATCCCGCCACCCGGTGCACACCACTGAACTATACCCACTGGGCGACCGCTCGCCGGAGCGCTATCGAACAGGGCCGACTCACAGCCCTGAGCCATGGGACACCCCGCTTTCGCGTCCTGGCCCTGCGCCGCATCGTCATGCAGGTCGAGGAGACCTTGCATTTCGCCGATGGCCAACACGAAACCCTGAGCAAACACTGGGTGCTGGAAAGAGAAACCGACGACCATTGGCGCCTGGTGGAAGAACAAATCAAGACGCAGGACAGAGCGGCCTCCCCGACAGAGGGCCACAGGTTATAAACTACCCTCGAAAACGCCACAGTTGCGCACCGATTCACTACTTCTGGAAGCCCCATTATGACGGCACAAGACGAGCGCATCGAACACGACAGTCTGGGTGAGTTACGAGTGCCCGCATCGGCCCTCTACGGTGCTCAGACCCAGCGCGCCATTGACAATTTCAGCCTCAGTGGACTGCACATGCCGCACAGATTCCTGTGTGCCCTGGGCCTGATCAAGGCCGCCTGCGCCAGGGTCAACCGTGATCTGGGCCGGCTCCCTCCCCCACTGGCCGAAGCCATCATACGCGCCGCCAATGATGTGGCTGAAGGCCGGCACGACGCACAATTTCCCGTCGACGTGTTCCAGACCGGCTCGGGCACCAGCACCAACATGAACGCCAACGAGGTCATCGCCCACCTCGCCACCGGATACGCCGGGCACGAAGTCCATCCCAACGACCACGTCAACATGGGTCAGAGTTCCAACGACGTCATCCCTACCGCACTGCACGTCAGCGCGGCACTGGCCCTGCACGAGCACCTGCGGCCTGCGCTCGACACCCTGATCGATACCATCGCCCATCGCGCCACCGACCTGCGCGCTGAGATCAAGACCGGGCGCACCCACCTGATGGATGCCCTGCCCATCACCTTGGGCCAGGAACTCGGCACCTGGGCCGAACAATTGCGCCAGAACCAGGCACGGCTCGGTGACAGCCTGCCCCGACTCCAGGCCCTGGCTCAGGGCGCCACCGCCGTGGGGACCGGTATCAACGCCCATCCCGAATTTGGCCCGCGCGTGGCCGCAGCACTCACCGTGAGCACGGGTCTCGCCTTCAGCGCCATGGCCAATCCCTTTGTCGGTCTGAGTTGCCAGGACACAGCGGTGGAGGTGAGCGGTCACTTGCGCACCCTGGCGGTCACCCTGATGAAGATCGCCAACGACCTGCGCTGGATGAACAGCGGGCCACTGGCTGGGCTGGGTGAAATCGCCCTGCCCACCCTGCAACCAGGCAGCTCCATCATGCCCGGCAAGATCAACCCGGTGATCCCCGAGGCCGTGGCCATGGTCTGTGCTCAGGTGATGGGCAATGATGCGACCATCGCCATCGGTGGGCAGGCCGGCAATTTTCAGCTCAACGTCATGCTGCCGGTGATCGCCTACAACCTGCTGCAGAGCATTGCGCTGCTCGCCAATGCCACCAGCGCACTCGGCAAGCGGGCCATTGCCGGCTTCACCGTCAACACGGAACAGATGCGCGCAGCACTCGAGCGCAACCCCATCTTGATCACCGCCCTCAATCCGGTGATTGGCTATGAGCACGGCGCGGCAATTGCCAAACGCGCCTATGCCGAAGGTCGTCCCGTCCTGGAGGTGGCCCTGGAGATGATAGACCTTGAACAGGCCGGACTCGATGAAGACGGCCTGCGTCGCCTGCTCGATCCCGCCCGACTGACACAGCAGGCTCGGCCTGACTGACAGCGCCCGACCAGCTCCGGCGACGAGCGCTACACCGGCAAAGCATTGACCTCTGGCGCAGATTGCGGCATAAAAGACATTGAGGACTAACATGAAATAGTGGAATGACATCCGCACAATAGACGGGTTCCTTGCCTCGGCGACACGGGCAAGGCCGACGTTCCGGGGGGAAACGCAGCATGAACAATACGATCCAGGCCATCAGCCGACCACTCGCACAAAGCAACTTCTGGATGAAACTGCTCGGCGTCCTGCTCATCATCTATGGTGTCCTGATGGCATTGACTATCGTCGGGATACTCATCGCCTGGCTACCTATCTGGCTCGGCGTGGTGCTGTTCCAGTCCGCCTCGGCGGCCACCCAGGCGAGCCAGAGCGGTGATGAGGCAACGCTGATCAGGGCGCTGGAAAAACTCCAGACCTATTTCACCATTATGGGCATCCTCACCCTGATAGGCCTGCTCCTCGTTATCCTGGGCACCGTGGCCGGCGGCATGATGGGCGCCATGATGGGCGCCATGGTGCATCCTGGCGGGTTCTAGCAAGAACGGTACCCAAAACACCTCCCGCATCCCCCCCACCTCGGCGCGCCCAACCGGTGCCTATGCATGGCGCGCTGCACCAGCACGCGATACGGTCACCACCTGGCGCGATATAGTCCGCCACACTCGTGCTGAACCACACTGTGATTTCCTGGACCGAACACCCATGCTTATCAACACCTTCAAAAGATTCATGCGGCTCGAATCGGCTAGCGGCCTGCTACTCATTGCCGCCGCATTGTTCGCCATGCTGCTCAGCAACTCGCCCCTGGCACACTACTACAATGCATTGTTGCAGACCCATCTCGAGATCCGCCTCGGCGCATGGGGCATCAACAAGCCCCTGCTGCTGTGGATTAACGACGGCTTGATGGCAGGATTTTTTCTACTGGTCGGTATGGAGATCAAACGCGAGGTCCTCGACGGCGAACTGTCCGATCCGTCCCAGATCGCCCTGCCGGGCATTGCGGCGGTAGGCGGCATGCTGGTCCCCGCCCTGTTCTACATCGCCTTGAATTATCATGACCCACGCAGCCTGGCCGGCTGGGCCATCCCCACCGCAACGGATATCGCCTTCGCGCTGGGGGTCCTCATGCTGCTCGGCAAGCGTGTCCCCAGTACGCTCAAACTGTTTCTACTCACTCTGGCTATCTTCGATGATCTGGGTGCCATCATCATCATCGCACTGTTCTACACTGCACAGTTGTCAACCACCTCGCTGATCGTCGCTGCCAGCGCACTCGCAGTCCTGATCGCGTTCAATGTCTTCGGTGTCCGTCGACTTTCCGCCTATCTTGCCGTGGGGCTGATCCTGTGGGTGTCAGTACTCAAGTCCGGCGTACATGCCACCCTGGCGGGTGTCGTATTGGGCTTGTGTATTCCCCTGCGTAGCCGCGACAAATCGGTCCCCTCCCCACTGCATCGACTCGAGGATGACCTCCACCCGTTAGTCGCCTATGGCATCCTGCCCATCTTTGCCTTTGCCAATGCCGGCCTTTCATTCAAGGGCATGGGGCTGAACCACCTGCTCGCACCCATTTCCCTGGGCATCATCGCCGCATTGTTTCTCGGCAAGCAGATTGGCATCTTCGGTTTCTCCGCATTGGCCATCGGCCTGGGCCTGGCAAAGCGACCCAAGGGGGTCAGCTGGATGGCCCTGTACGGTGTCTCCGTGCTGTGTGGCATCGGTTTCACCATGAGCCTGTTTATTGCCTCATTGGCCTTCGAATCAAGCGGCCACGGTGCGTTGCTTGTCGATCGGCTTGGTATCGTCATCGGCTCGCTGCTCTCCGCTGTGCTCGGTTATCTCATACTCCGTCGCGTACTCCCGCGCACACCTGAAGGATAAAACCCCACCACCGCTATGCCCGCGACCCCTGGAATGACCCAGAGGTCGCCTCTGGCGCTGAACGAGGCCTCATTCTTCACCGCTCATGAAGCCCAGCAGGTGCAACAGACTAGTGAACAGATTGAAGATGGCGACATACAATGTCACGGTCGCCATGATGTAGTTGATTTCACCGCCGTGAATGATGTTGCTGGTCTCATACAGAATCAAACCGGCCATGAGCAACACGAACAGTGAGGACACCGCCAGGGATAATCCGGGCATATCGAAGAACAGCGCACCGAGCCCGGCAAGGAAGGCCACCAGGATACCCACCATCAAGAACCCACCCATGAAACTGAAATCCTTACGGGTGGTCAGTACATAAGCAGACAAACCGAGGAAGATGACGCCGGTAGCACCCATAGCGGTCATTACCACTTGAGCGCCATTAGGCACGGACAAATATGCATCCAGGATGGGACCGAGCGTGTAACCCATGAATCCGGTTAGGGCAAAGACGAAAACGAGACCAAGGCTACTGTTGCGAAACCTTGACGTGGCGAAAAGCAGACCAAAGTAACCGGCGAGTGTCAGCAACAAACCGGGCGGGGGGAGATTCAAGGTCATCGAGACGCCCGCTGCCAGTGCACTGAAGAGCAAAGTCATGGCCAGCAGCGTATAGGTATTACGGATCATCTTGTTGGTAGTCAGAATGGCCGTAGGTCTACGAAGCGTCGCGTTTGTCACGGATGTATTCATGGCGGGTTATCTCCTGTCGGGTGGATCGAGTGATTGCGGATCATTCGCTCATCGGTACCGTGTCATGCAGACCCGATGATCGGTCCCTGTCCCGTTGGCGCGCCAACCGACGTCCAACGGTGCGACCGACGCGATCCGACGCGCGATCGATAGCGGCGTAGAGATCCGCCTCGGTATCTTCGATCACCACATCAGCCAGATGGGTGAGCACGACCTGGATGTGGCAGCATTTGTCCGCCCCACCACGGGGGCCATTGATATCGGACAACCGCACCATGGTGCGCTGAATGTGCTCGTCTCTGGTGCTCAGCGCAAAACCGAGTCGGCGTTCAACGTGGCCGCGCAAGGCCTGCGTGAGCGGGAAATTGCGTGCTTGAATATCGATTTGCATTGTCGCCTCCGGTGTATCGGTCTGGTGATAGGTGACACTCAGGGTAAGCGTGCTTTTAATGAATAAAAAGTCGAATATTATTGCTATAATGTTCGTATTTCACGAAGTGATCTTCACAAAAGATGATTAACTATAAGCATCTGCACTATTTCTGGGTGGTGGCAAAAGCGGGTAGCATCGCCCGCGCCAGCGAGCGCCTGCACCTGACACCTCAGACCATCAGCGGACAGCTCAGCCTGCTGGAGGAGAATATGGGCAAGGCGTTGTTTAACCGTGTGGGGCGCAATCTGGAATTGACCGACAACGGCCGGCTGGTGTTGAGCTATGCCGATGAGATCTTTTCTCTGGGCGGCGAACTGGAGGCAATGGTGCGCACCCTTCCGTCCGGCAGGCCACTGGTATTCAAAGTGGGGGTGGCGGACGTGGTGCCGAAATCTATCGCCTATCGTTTGTTGGCTCCGGCATTGCAGTTGCCGGAACCCGTACGTATCGTCTGCCGGGAGGGTGCCATTGACGCCCTGCTGGTCGAACTAGCCGTACACCGGGTCGATCTGGTGATCGCCGACGGCCCCATTCCGCCGGGCGTGAATGTACGGGGTTTCAACCACCCGCTGGGTGATTGCGATATCACCTTTTTTGCGCTCCCCTCACTGGCACGCACAATCGGTAAGGACTTTCCGCGCAATCTGAATGATGTGCCATTACTGCTGCCGGGCGAGATGACCGTGGTACGCAACCGTCTCATGCAGTGGTTTGACGAGCTGCATATTCATCCCCGGATCGCCGGAGAATTCGACGACAGCGCCCTGATGAAGGCCTTCGGTCAAGCCGGGGCCGGTGTTTTTATCGCACCCACACCCATTGCGGCGGAGGTGGAAAAGCAGTATGGGGTGGTCACCATAGGACAAGCAAACGCGGTACACGAACAATTCTATGCCATTTCCGTGGAACGCAAGATATCCCATCCCGCGGTATCTGCAATCACACAAGCGGCACGGGAATGGTTGATTCCCAATACCCCACAAGGGCGCAGAGGGAAAAGGAACAAAAAAAGATGACGGGAAGACACCCGCCAATCATGCCTTCGTGAAAGCTGTCGGTGGTGCAACTTGTGCTGCAGTGAGGGGGAAATTCGCCCTGCTGCATTGATGATCAAGGTCGTTCGTTTATACTACAATTATCGACAAGGCCAATGATTAAAATTATGCCCTTCATGCCATGAATCTGCGCGAGCTGAAATACATCATCGCACTAGCGCAAACCTGTCACTTCGGCAAGGCGGCAGCGCGTTGTTTTGTCAGCCAGCCAACCCTGAGCGGGCAGGTCAAAAAGCTGGAGGCAGAACTGGGGGTCATCCTCTTTGAGCGGACCAACCGCACGGTAAAAATTACCCCGGTTGGCAAGGATATTGTGGCCCATGCGCGGCAGATGATGGAACAGGCCGATGCCATTCAGCGATTGGCCCGCGCCCACCAGGACCCACTGGCGGGGCCGCTGCGCATCGGCGCGATCCCTACCCTCAGTCCCTACCTGCTGCCGTTGATTCTGGCACCATTGAAGCAGCAATTCCCGCAGATGCAACTGGTCCTGTCGGAGGAACTCACCGATACGCTGCAGACACGGCTACGCGATCATCAAATTGATGCCATCCTGCTAGCCACGCCGGTGGAGGGCACGGACCTGGAGACCTTGGCGCTGTTCGAGGAACCATTCTGGGTCGCCTATCCCAGCACGCATGCCTTTTATACCAAGGACAAGATCACCTTGCGTGATCTGGACAAAGAAAATCTACTGCTCCTGGCCGAGGGACACTGTCTCGCCAGCCAAGCCATGGACATCTGCCGCATACATGATCGCCAGACCCAGGGGAAGATGGCAGACCTGCGTGCCGCCAGCCTGGAAAGCCTGCTACATCTGGTCGGGGCCGGCTATGGCATCACCCTGGTCCCGGCCCTGGCCATGCGGGGTTCCTGGACGACCGGCAGTGGAATAGTGGCACAGCCATTGGCGATAGCACACGCCTCGCGGCGGGTTTCACTGGTGTTCCGTCATCACTTTCCACGGCGTCCCGCCCTGCTGGCCTTCGCCAACACCATCCTCGACCATCTCCCCAATACCGTGCACCGCATCGGCACCGACAAGCGTGTGAAAACAGGGACCCATGAAAAACACTAACGCATTCTAGGCACGCTGATACTCCCCTGGAATGCGCAATTAAGGATAAAGGGATTCGCCCCCTTTATCTCCGGCATATTGAGGATTGACCCCATAACGCCGAACCGGTGGGCACGGCTATTTGTCCATCAACTCAGGCGCAGTGCGAGGGCGGACAGGGTCATCAGCAAAACCGGCACAGTGAGCAGGACACCGACGCGAAAGTAATAGCCCCAGGTAATGGTGATCCCCTTGCGCGCCAGCACATGCAGCCAAAGCAGGGTGGCTAGGCTGCCGATTGGCGTGAACTTCGGCCCCAGGTCGCAACCGATTACGTTGGCGTAGATCATGGCCTCGCGCACCGGTGCGCTCAGTCCTTGCGCCTGGTGAATGCCCAAGGCCCCTATCAGCACTGTAGGCATGTTGTTCATCACCGCGGACAAAATGGCGCTGATGAAACCGGTAGCAAGGGTTGAAGCCAACACACCATGTTGACCGATAACCTCCAGCACGCGCGCCAAATATTGCGTGAGGCCAGCGTTGCGCAAACCGTAGACCACCAGATACATGCCGATACTAAACAGCACAATGTGCCAGGGGGCTTCCTTGAGCACCTTACGCACATTGATTCGAGCACCCCGCCCACCTCGCCACCAGCGCCCGGCCAGGGCCAACATGAGTACTGCCACAACACCAGTGACAAAAGACACGGGAACATCGTACGCCGCAGTGACAAAATAGGCGATGAGCAGAATTGCCAGGACTGGAAAGGCCCAACGAAACACCAGCGCATCGCGGATGGCGCTTGCCGGTTCGTCGAGGCGCTGCACTGCGTAGCGCAACGGAATGTCACGACGGAAATAGGCATACAGCACGAACAGTGTGGCGGCGAGCGCGACCAGATCCACCGGCACCATCACTGCGGCGTACCGGTCAAACGGGATCTGGAAGTATCCGGCGCTGACGATATTGACCAGGTTGGAGATCATCAGCGGCAGCGATGTGGTATCAGCGACAAAACCGGTGGCCATCACGAACACCAGCGTCGCCTGTGGGCTGAATCCGAGTGCCAGCACCATCGCCAGAACTATGGGAGTGAGGATCAGCGCCGCACCGTCGTTGGCAAAAAACGCCGCGATCACGGCCCCCAGTAACACGATTAGCGGAAACAACCGGCGTCCGCGCCCACCACCCCAGCGTGCCACGTGCAACGCCGCCCAATGAAAGAAACCCGCCTCGTCAAGGATGAGCGAAATGATGATCAGCGCAACGAATGTAAAGGTGGCATTCCAGACGATGTGCCAGACCACGGGTATGTCGCCCCACCGGATCACCCCGGTGATCAAGGCCACCACCGCGCCGGCCAGGGCGCTCCAGCCGATACCGAGACCACGCGGCTGCCAGATCACCAGCAGCAGGGTGGCAAGAAAAATCACTATGGCAATCAGCACATCAATCTTCTCTTGGCAACGGGGGTTATGGAAAAATCGTGCCGATGTGATCCAGCTCCGCCTTCAATCGTGCCGGGGTCTTTTTCAAATCCGCCAGCGGCAAGGCAAGAAATGCGGTAATGCGAACACGCAGGATTCGGTACGCCACAATGAAGGCGGCATCGATTTGCGCGTCGGTGCCAATAGTGCGGGCCGGGTCTTCCACACCCCAGTGGGTGCGCAGCACCGGGCCCAGGTAAGCCGGGCAGGTTTCACCTGCCGCGCTGGAGCAAACCGTGATGACAACATCCGGGGTGAGCGCCAGGTTGTCCCATGACTTGCTGTGCAGGCCTGTAGTAGCGATGCCCTCACGCGCCAGCAACACCAGCGAACGGGGATGGACTTGCCCCGCGGGCTGACTGCCCGCACTCATGGCCTGCCAGCCCACCGGCGCCAGATGGTTGAAGGTGGCTTCGGCCAGGATGGAGCGACACGCATTCCCGGTGCAGAGAAAGAGGATGTTCATCCCTTAGGCTTTACCGAGCCCGGTGAAATAGGCGCTGCTATCGCCTCGGGGCACACCGATACGTCACGCATGTCGATGCATTGGCCCGGGTCGCCCGAACAGCATTCCTCGGTTAAATACGCAATCAGGTCCAGCATCAGGGGAATGTTGGCCCGGTAGCGTTGAAAGCGACCCTCCTGTTCCACCGTAAGCAGGCGCGCCTGTGTCAGTGCCTTCAAATGGAAGGAGAGATTGGTCGGCGGTACACCGAGCGTGGAGGCGATCTCGCCGGCGACCACGCCCGCCATGCCCTGTTTGACGAGTAGCCGGAACACATCCAGACGCACGCCTGATGAGAGCGATTCAAAAATAGATGTTGCAGTCTCTTTTTCCATATTTTGATTCTACAACAACTATTAAAATGATAGCAATTCTTTATTTTTACAATGTTATTCTCCCGCAGGAATCACAGGTGAATAGTGGCCCGGATGGTCCCCCAAGTGATTGATGGGACGAATTTATGTACTCCTATACGTCCTCGATACATACGCTTCTCCTAGGGGTGACGGCGACCTTGTTGTTCGAGTCTATCGACAGGCCGCGCGTCATAAATACGACGCACTGGTAAAATGCACAGCGTTGCCGACATAATCGAGTACGGGCCGTCCTTGCACTGCATCTGGCCCCATCAGCGTACGGCCGCAATCGGTCGGACAGACAGACCGGCCTCATTGTCAGGCAGCGGAAAGGGACTATTCGCAAGGAGTGTCAACATGGCCGATGAAAAACCGGAGCTGCGGGTCAGCATCTTCTCTGATTATATTTGCCCCTTTTGCTACATCGGCAGTCGCCGCCTATTGCGCTTGCGCGATGACTATGACCTTCGCGTCAATTGGTGTGGACTCGAGATCCACCCTGATACACCGACCCAGGGGATGCCCATCGATGCCCTGGGTTATCCCCGGGATCAATGGGAGCAGATGCAGGTCAGCCTCGCACACATGGCACAGGACGAAGGGCTCAAGCTGACAGCGCACGACTTCACCACCAACTCACACCAGGCCCTACTCCTCGCCGAGGCCGCCAAGCATCAATCACGTGAGGCCTTCTACCTCCTGCACGAGGCCCTGTTCGAGGCATTCTTCAGTGCCGGGCGCAACATTGGCGACGAGGCGGTCCTGCGCGCTATCGCCACTCAGTGCGCCTTGCCCGACACCCTTGCCGATGATGCCTGGCATAACCCGATGTATGCCGAGCGCCTGCGCATCAACCTGACACACGCCCGGGAGCTTGGTATTCGTGGCACCCCAAGCTATATCTTTGGCAAAATGCAACTCTCCGGTGCAGTGCCCTATGCCTCACTGCACGAGGCCGCCCAGGTGCTGTTGACATCAACGACATCGGATGGGTTCGACACAACGCCCCCCTGAACCCCTCCGTAAGCGTGCCCGTCGCACCAGACAAGCGGTTCGGCTCTCGGCATGCACATTGGGGGTTGCGGTATCTGCAAACCGGATGGACATCAGGGTCAGGCGAGGCGTTGGCGTTTTACAAACGGTGCGCCCGTCCGCGCTTATCTGCGCTAGAATAGACCGGAACTGGAGTGACCGCTCAGGTCGCATTGTCCTCAACCACCTTGAGCCGACTATGAACAACTTCGAAACCAATCTGCAAACTCTGCCCCCGATCGACGGCCTCGATCGACTTGAACTCTATGCCGGTGACAACCACTCCCCGGCCGCCATCATTGAGAACAAACCCGGGCAGTCCGACTCCCTCGCCGTGTACTATAAGATAGCCGTGGACTTTGGCGGCATCGGCCCATCCGCCGCCCGCAAGGCGCTCGATCTCTATGCTGAACAGACTGATGAGGCCCGCCGTCATCCGGGCGTACATCCCAACATCGACCGGCTGTTCCAGATTATCGACACGGATACCCATTACGCCGTGCGTGCAATCCCGCGCCAGGCCTGAGAACACGGTGAGCGGCACCCCGCTCGCCCCTGGCGCAATCACTGAGGAACACGCATGCACTCACCCGTAGTGATTGTCGGCATCGGCGAGATGGGCGGGGTCTTCGCCCGGGGCTTTCTCCGCTCGGGTCATCCTGTCTATCCCGTGACCCGGCACAGCGATATCCAGGCCGTGGCCCAGGCCGTACCCGTGCCGGCCCTGGTCCTGATCGCACTGGATGAAAACGAACTCCATCCCGTCCTCGAACACTTGCCCACCCTCTGGCATAACCGGGTCGGCCTGTTACAAAACGAGCTGCTGCCACGCGACTGGACCCTACACGGCCTCACCCAACCGACGGTCGTGGCCGTCTGGTTTGAGAAAAAACCGGGACGAGACTACAAGGTCCTGGTGCCCTCGCCGGTCTATGGCCCGGCAACGAAACTGATCGAGCAGGCGCTGGAGACACTGGATATCCCCTGCTGGACACTCGATGGCGCAGCGGAACTGAGCTTCGAACTGGTACGCAAAAACGTCTATATCCTCACCACCAACATCGCCGGGATCAGGGTCGGTGGCACAGTCGAGGATCTGTGGTACAGGCATCAGGACCTGGCCCGTACGGTCGCCAACGAGGTGATGGACATCCAGTTTCACCTCATCGACATGGCCCTCGATCGCCACCGCCTCATCGAGGGTATGGTGGCGGCCATCCAGGGCGACCCAGCCCACGCGTGCATGGGCCGTTCGGCACCCGCAAGGCTTGCACGCGCACTGGGCCACGCCGATGGGGCCGGTCTGGCCGTTCCCACCCTGCGCGACATCTACGCACATACCACGGGCTGAACAACGGCGATCGGCATACCGGGCGCCTTAGTGCAGGATGGCCGGCAAATGTTCGCGTGCCTGCTGCACATCTCGACAAACTAACCGCGCCCCCGCCAGCAGGCGCGGGCCGGGACGCTGAACGAGATCCGCAGGCAGGGTGTCAATCTGGCCTGATTTCACGGCGGCGAGCTGTGGCCAGCGCTGCCATTCGGCCCGCCAGTGCGCGTCCTGGCGGGGACGGGTCGTGCTGAGGATTAGCTGTGGATTGGCGGCCAGAACAGCCTCGGTGCCCACCGTGTCCACCAGGCCAGGCAACCGGGAAAAGATATTACGCGCACCGCACAGGCGCAGTACAGCGGAGATCATGTGTCGGCCATTGACCGTCATCAGGGGTTGCGCCCAGATCGCGTAGAAGACCCGCACCGGGCGACGGTGGCGATAGCGTCGGGCCAGTTCGGCGAAGCCCCGGCGCAGGTGTGCCGCCTCGCGCCGGGCCACGGCCTCTGTGCCGGCCAGACGCCCCAGGCGCAACAGGCTAGCGGCAATATCTGCGATATGGCGAGGATCGCTCCAGTAGACGGGCACACCCAGCGCCTGTAGCCGTGCCACCTGTTGCTGCTGCCCACCCGAGGCCCAGGCCACGACGAGATCGGGGCGCAGGCCCAGGATCGTCTCCAGATCCAGTCCGCCCGCACCACTTACCCGCGGCAGGCGCCGCGCCGCGGGGGGATAGTTACTATAGGCCGAGACCCCGACTACCGACGCCCCCGCCCCGGCCGCGAACAGCAACTCGGTGATATGGGGAGCCAAACTGATGATCCGCCGGGCCGGTGCCGGCAACGTGACGGTATGGCCGGTATCGTCGCGCACGCTGAGCACGGCGGCAGCCCCACTCAAGCACACGCTGAGCAGCCCCAACCCGATCAGACACCCTATCGGTCGACACCGTATGGCCAACCACCGTGAAAGACCAAATAGCGGTTCCAGATACCCGATCATTTTGAAAAAGCCAGACTATCAAGCAGAAATGTGGCCGCCGAATCGGGCCGGTACACGCCTCAGCGCGTCCACCCCGTCAGGGTCATGAGCGCCAGCAATGCGATCCAGATAATGAGGGTGCGCTTGACCAGCGCCAGTGCATCACGCACGGCATCGGTATTCGGCTCGGCCTGTGCGTCGTCGGGTACCTCCGACTCACCGGCCTGGCGCAGGGCGCCCCGTCCGCTCCTGAGCAGCAGATCCTCGCTGTCCCATTGCCAGACATCCGCAAGGTTACGCCAATGGCTGAAGGTCTCCATAAAGCTGCCTGCCAGGGCATAGGCCAGCACACTCAGGCGTGCCACCGGCCACAGCAGGACGGCATAGAGGTCCCGCATCGACTTCGCATAACCTGTCCCCTCATCGTGCACGTGTTCGCGCGCCACGCTGGCCAGGCGAAACAACATGGCACCCACCGGGCCGAGCAGCACAAACCAGAACAATACACCCAACAGCCGATCATTGGACTTGAGCAGCACCGCATCGCGCACAATGCGGGCCATCTCGGCCGGTGGTGCGGCCACATCCCGGTTGAGCACGGCGCTGGCATACCAGGCACCGCCCTCGTCATCGCCGCGCTCCATCGCCTCCAGATACCCCTCCACATCGCGATCCAGGTCCTTGGGGCCGATGCAGAACAACACCACAACAATAGAGAACAGAAAGGCGAAGACCGGCGTGACGGCATGCGCCAGATCGGCGATCAACCAAATACCGAGCACCACCGGGGTGATGGTGAGCAGGACACCCATCGGACCGTCGCTCCATGACCACGACGAGAGCCGGGTCATGACTACGTCGCAGAAGTCATCGAACCAGTCAAAACGGCGATAGTCTTCCAGGGAACCCAGGAAGTGTTCGATGCCGAGGCTGATGAGAATAATAATGAGGTTCATGAGTGCCTAAGTCTCCTGCTTACGCGTGGAAGTTGCAAGGTCAGCGACGGATACCGCCAGGGCCTGACGGTACCCGTCCCAATCAAAGGCCGGGCCGGGATCGGTCTTGCGACCGGACGCGATATCGCAATGCCCGACGATGTGTGCATTCCCGATGCCCGGGTAGGCGCGCTGCAAAGCCCGCGTCACCGCCACCAGCGTACGATATTGTTCGCCGGTGTAGGGTGTCGTGTCGGTACCCTCTAATTCGATACCAATGGAAAAATCGTTGCACCCCTCGCGCGCTCCAAAGCAGGACGCCCCGGCATGCCAGGCACGACAGGTGAACGGCACAAACTGGAGCAGCGCACCGTCGCGCCGGAGCAACAAGTGCGCCGAGACCCGCAGGCCCGCGATGTCCGCAAAATAGGGATGGCCTGCCGGATCGAGCCGGTTGGTGAACAACTGCTCGATATACGGGCCGCCGAACTCCCCCGGTGGCAGACTGATGCCGTGGATCACCAGCAAGTCGATGACGCCAGCGGTGCGCCGTGCATCACAATTCGGCGAATTCATCTGAAGGGCGGCGTCGAGCAGACCGGTGCGCAAATCGACACACATGCTCACGGCACCACCTGATAGAGATTCACCGACAACGCCACCGGACCGCCCGCGCACAGCACCAGCGCCGGGTGTGCAAACACGTATTCGCACGCCGGGCCCAGATTCATTGCGCCGTCCATCTCACGCATCCACGCTCACCCCCCGGCCCCCTTCTCCCCACCACGTTACGCCCCCTCGATAGACAAACGGCACCAAGTATAGCGCGATAGTGTAACGGCTGGTTGCGGCCCGGTTCATAACGGCAAAACAGCGCATTTGTCTGCGCGTCGATATGCATATCGCACTGTTTCGCAACATACTGCGCCAGGATATCCCGATGGTCGGCTAATCCTGACTCAGCAGGCCGTGCCACACCATGTCGGTATAACTGATAATACCGATAACCTTTGCGTCCTCGATGACCGGCGCCCGGCTCAGACCCAAACGATCGAACAAGCGGGCGCAGTAACGCCTCGCTCGCCGGTGCAATCTTCTCCAGTATCTTGCGGCACAGGTGCTCCTCGACCAGGAACAACAACACATCGCGTTGGGTCTCCAGCGATAACCCGGAAAACGTCTTACACTTCTGCAACCCTTCGCCCCGGTCGCAGCCATGACATCGGCATAGATGTTGCGTAATATTGGGAAAATGACGCTCGATCGACAGCATGTCGCATCCTATCGTAGCCATTTCCGTGCGCGGCCGTCGGCCACCCGTAAAGCGGAGATGAAATTGTACCGCAATGGGCCATTGTAGTGACACGAAATACACTTGATCCGACAGATTGGAGCGCCCTTCGGGACCAGGGACATCGCATGCTCGATGACATGCTGGACTATCTGGAACACATTCGCCAACGCCCGGTCTGGCAACCGATCCCCCCGGCAGTACGTGCGGCGTTCAAGGCACCGCTTCCCGAACAACCGACGGAATTGGCCGCCGTGCATCAAACCTTTATGGAAGATATCCTCCCGTACGCGGTCGGCAACGCCCACCCGGGCTTCATGGGCTGGGTGCATGGTGGAGGGACACCAGTGGGGATGCTGGCAGAAATGCTGGCAGCCGGACTGAATGCGAATCTTGGCGGGCGCGATCAGATACCCATCGAGGTGGAGCGCCAGGTGGTCCGTTGGGTGCGCACATTGTTTGGCTTTCCCGAGTCTGCCAGTGGCCTGTTCGTGAACGGCACCTCCATGGCGAACCTGATTGCGGTGCTGGTGGCCCGAACCGGTGCCCTAGGCACCCGCGTGCGCCAGGAAGGCATCGCGGCAAGTGACACGCGTCTGGTGGCCTATACCTCCGCTGGCGCCCATGGCTGTATTGCCCAGGCCATGGACCTGTCGGGCCTCGGGACAGCATCCCTGCGCCTCATTCCCATGTCTGAGCGCTATGAGTTGAATTTGGGGGCATTGGAGCAGGCCATCCACGCCGATAGACGTGCAGGTCTGACACCCTTTTTCATTGCCGGTACCGCCGGTTCGGTGGACGTCGGTGCCATCGATGATCTGGACGCGCTCGCCAGGCTGGCGAACAGTGAGGGCTTGTGGTTCCATGTCGACGGCGCCTATGGCGCGCTCGGCATGCTGGCCGCTGATATCGCCCCTCGCCTCAAGGGCATCGAGCACGCCGATTCCCTGGCCTTTGATTTTCACAAGTGGGGCCAGGTACCCTACGATGCGGGCTTCATTCTGATTCGTGACAGCGCGCTGCACCTCGACACCTTTTCCTCACCGGCCGCCTACCTGAAAAGGGCATCGCGCGGCCTGGCGGCGGGTTCACCGTGGCCCTGTGACTTCGGACCCGATCTGTCGCGCAGTTTCCGTGCGCTGAAGGCCTGGTTCACCATCAAGGTCTATGGCACAGCGAAACTCGGCGAGGCAATTTCGCGCACCTGTGCCTTGGCGCGCTATCTGCAAATGCGTATCGAGACCGAACCCCGACTGGAACTGCTCGCACCGGTGTCATTGAATATCGTTTGTTTTCGCTACTGTTGCCAAGACCCCGACATCGCCAACACTCGTATTGTCTCTACCCTGCAAGAATCGGGTATCGCTGCACCCTCGCTCACCACCCTCAACGGCCGGGTCGCGATACGCGCAGCCATCGTCAACCACCGTACCGAATCTGCAGATATCGACGCTCTGATCCAGGCCACGCTTGAAATCGGTGCGGCCCACAGCAAAACCCACATGCAGAGCAAGACCCCATGATTCACACTCAATAAGCAGACGGCAACATGAATGATACCCCAGTAAAACCGCTTATCGGTTTGCCGACACTGATGCACATGTCCCTGTCCGGCGCAGACCTCACACCCCTGAGCAAGGAACTGCTGCACCGCATCGAAGCCGATCCAGGCGATACCAATGCCATGATGGATTTTTCTATAATCATGCATCTCACCGGCATACCGGATGTCGCGCTTTCCATGCAGGCACAAGCCCTGAAAATCCAGCCGCTCTATCACTTCCCTGCGGCCAGCGCACCGGCGACTGTGCGCGTACTTGCCATTATGGTGCCGGGAGAACTGATGGCAAACACACCGCTGGAATTCCTGCTGCAGGGGTCCGACATAGCACTGGATATGCTCTATGTCGGCGAGGGCGCGCGCCTGCCCGCGTCATTGCCGGCGCACGATCTGCTGTTCATCGCCGTGGCCGACTCAGACCGCACGCGCCCGCTATTGCACGAACTCGAACACATCGTGGCCTCCTGGCCTTGCCCGGTGCTCAATCAGCCAAGTCGGCTCGCCCTGCTCTCACGCGCAGACGCCAGCAATCTGCTGACCGGTATTGCGGGGGTAGACATGCCCCTCTCCGCGCGTATCACCCGCCATGATCTGGAGGCCGTCGCTCACGGCAAGAAAACCATTCGCCATCTCATCGAAGACGGTGATTTCCCTGTCATCATACGTCCGGTCGATTCCCAGGCGGGACGCGGCCTGGCCAAGCTCGACGGAGCACAAGACATCACCGCCTACCTGGAAGGGGAAACCGAGCGCGAATTTTATCTCGCCCGCTTTGTCGATTATCGCGGACAAGATGGTTTGTTCCGGAAGTTCCGGATCATATTCATCGACGGCCGTCCCTTCATTGCGCATATGGCCATCTCCGAGCACTGGATGATCCACTACCTAAACGCAGGAATGGGCGAGAGTGAGGCGAAACGGGCGGAGGAGGCCAGTGTCATGGCCGTGTTTAATGAGGACTTCGCCCGCCACCACGCACCCGCCATGGAGGCTATTGTCGAACGAATGGGTCTGGACTACTTCGGTATAGATTGTGCGCAGACCCAGGAGGGCGAATTGTTGGTATTCGAGATCGATAGCGCCCTGGTGGTCCACGCCATGGATTCGGTCGAGACCTATGCGTACAAACAACCGCAGATGCAAAAACTATTCGCGGCCTTTCGCAACATGCTGGTGCGACGGATGACCGGGAGCTGATTCTGAGGTTGTATCGTCGCCATGACCGGTTCACGATCCCTGACGGGACTCACATTTTCCTACGCGCTACTCGTGCCATCTTCAGTCACAGTGAAATTCCAGACCTATATTTCTGCCACCGGCGATGGTCGTGAACCAATTTGATCAAACCTCGCCATGAAAGTCTATCTATTTCTTTAATTTCATT
>CAZLQI010000009.1:0-103022 GCA_964561765.1 uncultured Chromatiales bacterium | reverse complement strand
TATGGCACGGGGATGCGCCTGATGGAGTGCGTGCGGCTGCGCGTGAAGGATGTGGATTTCGTACGGGGTGAAATCGTGGTTCGCGATGGCAAGGGAGCAAAAGACCGGGTGACAATGCTACCCGAGTCGATCGGGCCGACTTTGCATGTGCATCTTGAAAAACGGCGCGCCCTGTTCGAGGATGATCTTCACGTGAGCAAGGCTTCGGTCTATTTGCCGCATGCGCTGGCAAAAAAGTATCCGAATGCACCGACGCAGTGGGGTTGGCAGTATGTCTTCCCGTCCGGCAGTTATTCGTCGGATCCGCGTAGCGGCATCGAGCGGCGTCACCATATCGATGAGAAGCTGTTGCAACGTGCGATGAAAAAAGCGGTGCAGGCGGCGGGTATCGTCAAACCGGCCACACCTCACACCTTACGCCATTCCTTCGCCACGCATTTGCTGGAGCGCGGGCAGGACATTCGCACCATTCAGGAATTGCTCGGTCACAAGGATGTCGCCACGACGATGATTTACACTCACGTGATGAATAAGGGCGGGCGTGGCGTGATCAGTCCTTTGGATCTGTGATCCAGGATTTGAGGAAGTCAGCGTAACCGGCTTTCTGTGTGAAGCGTTTTTTCAATAGGCTACGCAGGGGCGGTCGCGAACTGCTTGAGCCCTCAAATCACCCGTGAGAAACGCGATGGGCCCTGCGGCGCATCGTGTGATTCAGCCGGTGGCAGGTAGCGATCAAAGACCATGCCGATGTTACGAATAAGCAGCTTTCCTGCGGGCAGCACTTGAAGGCCGTGCGCCTCACGGTGTAGCAGGCCGTCTTGCTCCATGGGCTGTAGTCGGTCGAGTTCCGTAGCGAAATACTGTGCGAAATCGATACCAAAATGGGATTCGATATTTCCGAAATCCAGTCTGAAGTGACACATCAGCTGGCTGATCACTTCCCGGCGCAGGCGATCATCATCATTCAGCCGCAGGCCGCGAAAGATTGGAATCTGCTCGGCATCGATGCGAGCATAGTACTGTTCAAGTCCGCGTTCGTTCTGGCTGTAGGTATCGGCGACCCGGCCGATGGCCGTCACCCCCAGACCCACCAGATCACACTCCGCATGGGTCGAATAGCCCTGGAAGTTGCGGTACAGGCTGCCTTCGCGCTGGGCGATAGCCAGCTCGTCCGTAGGACGGGCGAAGTGGTCCATGCCGATATAGACATAGCCTGCTCCAGTCAGGCGCTCTATCGTATGGCTCAGTATGGCCAGTTTCTCGGCCGGACTCGGCAAGTCTGCGGCTTGAATTTGTCGCTGGGATTTGAACAGCGTGGGCAGGTGGGCGTAGTTGAACACCGAGAGACGATCGGGGTCCATCGCGATCACCGTGTCCAGGGTACGGGCAAAACTCTCCACACTCTGGTGAGGCAGGCCATAGATGAGATCAAGACTCAGCGAGCGAAACCCCTCGCGTCGCGCGGCCTCCAGCACCGACAATGTCTGCTCCTGTGACTGAATGCGGTTGACCGCACGCTGCACGAACGGGTCGAAGTCCTGCACCCCCAGACTCATGCGGTTGAAGCCCAGTTCGCGCAACAGGGCCACGGTGTCGGTACCGACCTCGCGCGGGTCGATCTCGATAGAGTACTCACCGCTGTCGTCATCACTCAGACTGAAGTGGCGGCGGGTCTCGGCCATCAGTGCACGCATCTCGTCATGGGAAATAAAGGTCGGCGTCCCCCCGCCCCAGTGCAGTTGCTCGACCTGGCGTTGTGAGTCGAACAGTGCGCCCTGCAGGGCAAGCTCACGGTGCAGACGTGCCAGGTAGGGGGCGGCCCGGTTGCGGTTCTTGGTTATGACCTTGTTGCAGGCGCAGTAATAACAGACCGTGTTACAGAACGGGAGATGAAAATACAGCGACAGCGGTAGCAGGTCTTCATGCGCTTGACTACGCGCGCAGGCCGCCTGGTAATCCTCGGCGGTAAAACCACTGTGGAACTGAACGGCCGTCGGGTAGGAGGTATAACGCGGACCGCTGGCATCATAGCGTTCAAGTCGCTCCGGGTCGAAGACCAGGGCGTGAAAATCATCGTCTGTTGTCATGGTGTTCACTATAAATACCCCACCTGTACACCGCGTTGACCTGGATCAAGCCCCATCGGTGTCCAGACCCAGCTTGTGCGTTTCATTGATCACCTTGAACAGGTACTTGAACGGCAGGACATGGTCATTTTGCTTGTCCACTAGCGCCATAAACGGGAAATCGTGGCGGTCAAACTGGTAGCTGCCGTCGGCCATCGACTGGCGCAGCGCGCGCATCGCGCGTTCCATTTCGTCAATGAACCCACCGGACTCGCCCATGGACTCCATGTCGTATTCCATCGCCAAGCGCAGTTCCTCGAGTTCGAAGATCGCCTGCTCGACCAGATCGACGTACTCCTGTGCCGTGTGCGGACGCTGCACCCGGGTTTTCGGTATCTGCATGGTCTGTCTCTCCTCCCACTGTCTTCGTTGTATTCAATACAGACCTCACAGGGAACCTGTGGTGTCCGTGTGGCATCGGTATGCCGGGCCTGCTCAGGATGCCTCGGCGAACAGGCGATGATACCCGGACAACTGCCCGGCATCGAGCATGAATACCCCCTCACCGCCGCGGGCGAAATCCAGCCACAGGAACGGAACCTGCGGGAAACGCCCGACCAAGGCCGCTGCGCTGTGGCCAACCTCGACCACCAGGATGCCGCCCGGATTGAGGTAATCGCTGGCATCACGCAGCAGAGGGATCACCAGGTCCAACCCCTGCGTGCCCGCCGCCAGCCCCAGCACGGGCTCATGGCGGTACTCCGCAGGCAGGGCTGCCATGTCTGCGGCATCTACATAGGGCGGATTGCTGACAATCAGGTCATAACCGCGCAGGGGCAACCCGGTGAACAGATCCGAGACGATCGCCTGCACCCGCTCACCCAGTCCGTGACGTTCGATATTCATGGCGGCCACTGCCAGCGCATCTGTGGAGATGTCCACGGCATCGACCCCGGCCTCGGGAAAGGCCTGCGCACAGGCAATGGCAATGCAACCGCTGCCGGTGCACAAATCCAGTACCCGACTGACGCCGTCTGCCTCCAGCCAAGGCGCAAAACCGTGTTCAATCAGCTCCGCGATCGGGGAGCGCGGGACCAACACCCGTTCATCCACATAGAAACGCAGACCGGCAAACCAGGCCTCGTGCGTCAGATAGGGCGCTGGCAAGCGTGTCTGCGCGCGTTGCAACAACAGGCCCGCCACCGCTTCACGTTCTGCGGGCACCAGGCGTGCATCCAGATAGGCCGGCGGGAAGTCCGGTGGCAAATGCACGGCATGGCTGACTAGATAGGTCGCCTCGTCAAAGGCGTTATCGCTGCCATGACCGAAACACAGGCCCTCGGCATGGAACAGACTGGCGCCCCAGCGGATAAAGTCACGCAGGGTATGCAACGCCGCCAGCGTCTGATCGCTGGCGGACACGGTATCACCTGGGTTCCCCAATCGTGGCCCCGATGTCGCATCACGCATGTGCAGACACCTCAGACCGGAGTGGATTGTTCGGCGTGCTTCGGCCAAAAGGCCTTGAGCCTCTCCGGATCGGTGTGCAGATACGGGCCGCTGCCGCCTCCTATCAGTTCAATGCAATCGGGCACCGCCGGGAACACCGCGTTGAGGCAATCGGCGATGGCCGAGGGCTTGCCCGGCAGATTGATGAGCAGACTACGCCCCCGCACGCCAGCGATTTGGCGAGAGAGGATGGCCGTGGGCACATGGCGCAGCGAGACCGCGCGCATCTGTTCGCCGAAACCGTCGAGAATCTTGTCGCACACCGCCATGGTCGCCTCCGGAGTGATATCGCGGGGTGCCGGTCCGGTGCCCCCGGTGGTCACCACCAGGCAGCACCCCTGCTCATCACACAGGGCACGCAAGACGGCCTCGACCTGCAATTGCTCATCGGCAACCAGTCGGGGGACGGGTTCCCAGGCACTCACCAGGGTCTTGTCGAGCCACTCATGGATGGCCGGACCACCCAGGTCCTCATACTCGCCACGACTGGCGCGATCGGAAACGGTCACAATACCAATACGTACTTTCGCTTTACTCATCGTCGGTTCAACTGCCTTATCTCGCTGCTCTGTGGGCCGATGCCCGTTGGCACCGGGCCATCGGGTGCGGAAATCATACACCAGATTGGCCGGAATCCTGGCATTTCCCGCGCAAACATCGGCCCGACGTACCACAACCCTGCATCGTTTAGCGTTAACGCCCGGTGCGACTGTTTCTGCAGGTCTCGGGGTACAAGCGGGGAGGCCCACTCAAGTGGTAAAATCCCTAAGGCGCACGGGTCTTCGACGCGCTCCCCTCTGTCTAGGAGGAGCGGCGAACACACCGGCACAGGGTGTACCACAAGCACGACAATGACCCTCGTCGGTGAGGTGCCAGGCCGTCAGGGTGTAGCCGTCCCGGCCGATCACTTTGCTACCGCACGCGGGGCAGAAAGTGCTCTCGCCTTGCGGATCATGCACGTTGCCGGTATAGACATAATGCAAACCCTGTTCCATGGCGAGATGGCGCGCGCGGCGCAGCGTCGCCGGCAGTGTCGGCGGCAGGTTCAGCATCTTCCAGTCCGGGTGAAAGGCGCTGAAATGCAGCGGCACGTCCACGCCCAGATGTTCGCCTATCCACCGTGCGAGCGTGCGGAGTTCCTCGTCGCTGTCATTCTCACCGGGGATCAGCAGTGTCGTCACCTCCAGCCAGACGTCAGTCTCGTGGCGGATGTATTCGAGGGTCTCCAGTACCGGTTGCAGGTGACCACCGGTCAGCGTGTGGTAGAAGCGCTCGGTAAACGCCTTGAGGTCCACATTCACCGCATCCATGTGGCGATAGAATTCCGCGCGTGGCGCGGCACTCACATAACCGGCCGTGACCGCCACGGTGCGGATGTCGCGTGCATGACAGGCCCGGGCCACATCGATGGCGTATTCATGAAAAATCACCGGATCATTGTAGGTAAACGCCACGCTGGCACAGCCTTGCGCAGCGCCCGCACACGCAATCGCCTCGGGCGAGGCCGTATCGCTCAGCGTATCGAACTCGCGTGATTTACTGATATCCCAGTTCTGACAAAACGCACAGGCGAGGTTGCAACCGGCGGTACCGAAAGACAGCACCGAGGTGCCCGGAAGAAAATGATTGAGCGGCTTTTTCTCAATCGGATCAATGCAAAACCCGCTGGAGCGCCCGTAGGTGGTCGACACCAAGGTGTCACCCTGACGGGCACGTACAAAACACAGACCACGCTGGCCATCGCGCAACTTGCAGAAACGCGGACACAGATCGCACTGGATACGACCGTCGTCGAGGCGATGCCAGTAGCCCACCGGCCGAACCGGCTCCTGCACGGCCGTATCGCTCATTGTCGCCGCCCCTCCTGGCACCTTGATTCCGCAAACCGATAGATCAAGCATAGTTCAGCGACGCCGACCCTACCGGCACATCGACCCGCCCGTCACCCGACCCATCGCCGATCAGCACCGCACGCTATACTTGCCTCTGAGACCCTCATCGGTCTGTGTCGGAAGTTTCCGCTATGTCCAGCCACACCTGTGTACGCCCCCCTGCCGTCGCTGGCCTGTTCTATCCCGAAGAGGCACAGGCACTGCAAAGTGCGGTGGAAGGCTATTTACACGCGGTGGTGCACGATGATACAGCACCACCTAAGGCCATCATTGCACCACATGCCGGGTATATCTATTCCGGGCCGGTCGCGGCCAGCGCCTATGTGCGCCTGCGTCCTCTGCGCGGCACGGTCAAGCGTGTGGTTCTGCTCGGCCCGGCGCATCGGGTGTCATTTTCAGGCCTGGCCACGAGCAGCGCCAGCGCCTTCGACACACCGCTGGGCGCCATAACCCTCGACCGGGCGACCCTGGATCGGTTACTCACCCTGCCCCAGGTACATCCGTTCGATGAAGCCCATGCGCTGGAACACAGTCTGGAGGTGCACCTGCCTTTCCTGCAGGTGGTGCTGGGTGAATGCACGCTGGTACCGCTGGTGGTGGGCAGGGCCGAACCGGGCGCAGTCGCACAGGTACTGGAGAGGGTATGGGGCGGAGCGGAAACCCTGATCGTCATCAGCTCCGATCTGAGCCACTACCACGACTATGAGACGGCCCGCTGGCGCGATCAGGCCACTGCCAGTGCTATCGAACAGCTGCACCCGGAGACCATCGGCTATGAGGACGCCTGCGGCCGTGACCCCATCAACGGGCTGTTGTATTTCGCCCGACAACACGGGCTACAGGCCCGGACACTGGACCTGCGCAACTCCGGCGATACCGCCGGGCCACAGGATCGTGTCGTCGGCTATGGCGCCTTCGCCTTCTGGGCGGTGTCTTCGGGGGAGGGCCACACTGACGCCCTGCCGCCTTCATGAACCCTCATCACATCCTGCTGAGCACCGCTGACCGCCACACCCTACTGACCCTGGCTACCCAGGCCATCGATCAGGGTCTGCATACCGGCCATCCTCCCGCACTCGACAGCACGACCTGCCCATCCGCCCTGCAGGCCTGGCGTGCCAGTTTTGTCACTCTGACCCTGCACGACGCACTGCGCGGCTGCATCGGCAGCCTGGAGGCCTGCCGTCCCCTGGCGCACGATGTCAGTGACAATGCCTATGCCGCGGCCTTTCGTGATCCGCGTTTCAACCCGCTCACCACCACCGAACGCGCCGAACTGCACCTGCACATCTCAATACTTCAGCCACCGCACGTGCTGACGGTGCCCAACGAGGCCACACTATGCGCACGGTTGCGACCCGGCATCGATGGACTCATCCTCGAAGATCGGGCACATCGCGCCACTTTCCTGCCCTCGGTCTGGAGCAGCCTGCCCGATCCCGCGCAGTTCATACAGGCGCTCAAACGCAAGGCCGGTCTGCCCGCCGACTACTGGTCTGATACGCTGCACATTGCGAGCTACACGGTGGAGACGGTCGACTGAACCGGCCAACGATTGGGGGGCAATGGCTAACGAACGGGCGGCACGGCGGGGACCCCGGTCAGGCAACGCCCCAACGAGCCCGGCTGACAGGTCTGACCATCCACCCAGATGGCGTGATCCAGGCGTGCGCCCTGCAACTGCGCTCCCGTCAGGCGGGCACCGGTGAGATCGGCATAGGTAAGATTGGCTCGGCGCAGATCTGCCTGGGCCAGATTGGCCCGGCGCAGATTGGTACCGACCAACTGTGCGTCACGCAGATCGGCACCCCGCAGATTGGCGAGACTCAGATCGGCGTAGGACAACACCGCCTGGCGCAAATTGGTACCGGCGAGGTCACTACCCGAGGCATCAGTGCTATTGAGATGTGCCCCGCGCAGATCTTTCCCCGGCACCTGAATACCCTGTAACCTGCAATTGCTCCAGTTGACCCCAAGGCCCGGCGGCGCCGTGCAGTCCGCCGTATTTATCGTCTTGCTCGGTGTGTAATACATGGCCGCACCGATGACCACCGCCACCACGATGAGGATCATCGACAACTGCAACAGGTAGTGCTGCTTCTGGTGCGCTGCCCCGATCAAGCGCTGATGGATCTGGCGGAACTGGGCCTGCTCCTCCGACTCCGTGCGCCGGCGCTCCGCACTACGCCGCTCGCCCGCATCGCGCACCTCGGCCACCTCGGCCACCTCTCCAGGCTGATCCCCGGCGCCCCCCCAGGCCCGCTGATCCTCCCCACGCCGTTCATCCGCCCAGCGCCGGGCCGCCTCAAGCCGACGCTGGGCGTCCTCATCCTCCGGATCGGCCTTCAGCACCTCCGGGATCAACTCGGCACACGCCTTCACCGGCTTCCAGGTCGTGCGATCCTGACTCAGTTCGTCACTCAGACGAATCCGCTCCAGCAGGATATAACGCGAGATCAGACCGGCCGGGAACGGCCCCTTGAGCGTGCGCCCGCGCCGAACGTACCAGAGATTATTGTGTGCCATCGAGCCTCCTCGCTGCGGGTACCCGCCACCGGGTTCAGCGTCTGTTGCGCGCCTGTGGTTCCTGCACTAACTGGCTATGCTTATTGATTATTATTGGCCTTTACGATGTGGGATACTGGCATCATAAAGCACACCGACAACCACGGCCAATGCCAAGCGTCAGGTTCTCAGGACTATGCAGATTAACGGCCCACCCTTGCCACCACCCGCGCCGTCCCAGAATCCGGGCGCGGAGGCGCTGAACACGCGCCCCTGGCAGGCCGGCGACAAACTGCTGGCGACGGTCCTGCGACTGGTCGACCAAGGTGCGGTGCTGGCGGTGGGTCGCCAGCATGTCCTGGCCCGCACCCAGGCCCCGCTGCAGGTCGGCCAGCACTTGAGGCTGGAAGTCGTCCAGCCACGCAGTGACCCCCCCATTCTGCGCATCCTGACCGCCACCGACAGGAAAAACCCGGCCGAACAGGCCCTGCGGATACTGCTTCCCCGACAGACCTCGCTGGCACCGCTGCTCGCCAATCTGAGGCTGCTGGCCGACAGCGCGGCGGGCACCCGCTCCGGTCCGGCACAGACGGCGACGACCGGCCTCACCACGGCCTTGTCCCGTCCGGTTATCGAACAGCTGCAGCAATGGCTGCGCCTGCTGCCCGATAGTGCACAGGCCAGTCACCCCGATGGCCTGAAACAGGCCCTGCAGGACAGCGGCGTGTTCCTGGAGGGTCGTCTTGCCCGTTTGTTGAGCGCGACGCCAGGCACCCAGCCCGACGGCCTGCAGCGCCAGGCCGCGCAACTGCTGGGCGGCGATCTGCGTGCCGGACTACTGCGACTGGCGGCGACCTTGCAGGCCAGTCGCGCACAACCCCCTGCGACCCCACCGCAGTCCGCTGCCCTCCCCGGCGCCCAGGCAAAGTCTGCCTCTGTGCCTCCCGCCGTTACCCCGGCCCCCTTGCGGGGCACATCGCCGCATCCCCAGCCACAGGCTGCGCCTACCCTGGCCACCCTACCGCCGAGCGCAGCCGGACATGAACTGCTCCAGCAGATCGAAGGGGCCCTGGCGCGCATCCAGCTCCACCAGATCCAGTCCCAGCCCCAATCTCAATCTCAGTCCTCCCAATCCAGCGCTGAGGCCACCCGTGCCATCTGGGCCATGGAACTCCCCCTGCACAACGGACCACAGATCGATTTGTTCGAGCTGCATATCCAACGCGACGCAGGTGAGCGGAAGGTAACCAGTACGCGCTCTGCCGTCTGGTCGGTCATCCTGGCCTTTAACCTCAGCGAACTGGGCGCAGTACGCGTCCATGTCAGTCTGTACGATGGCCAGGTGAGCGCCCAGTTCTGGGTCGAACGGCCCATGACACGCCAGCGTTTCGACGCCGAGTTGGCCACCTTGCGCACCCACCTGGGCACCGCCGGACTGCAGGTCGGCCGGCTGGGTTGCCAGGACGGCATACCGAGTGACATCCCACCCCCGCCCCCCTCCGGTCTGGTGAACGAAAAGGCATGAATGAACCACAGGACACGCCACCGACCCTCGCCGTCGCCCTGCACTATGACGGCAGCGGCGCCCCGCGCGTCACCGCCAAGGGGGCGGGACTGGTCGCCGAACAGATCCTCGCCCTGGCCGAGGAACACGGGGTGCCCCTGCGCGAGGATCGGGAGATGGTACAGCTCTTGTCGCACCTGGAACTGGGCAGCGAAATTCCCTATGAGCTGTATGTGGCGGTCGCCGAGATCATTGCCTTTGCCTATCAGGTGCGCGGGCGCGAGCCCCCCCCGGCGACCACGCCCTAGCGCAGAACCGCCACGCCTTCAACGCGGGCCGAGGGGTCGGTATCGACACCGATACGAACTCAAGCGCTCTTGTCTAACCGGTGGAGCATGCGGATAAGTTCCGCCTCGCCAAGATTGAGGCCGCAGATATCGACCAGTTCATCGACACCGGCCCCCTTGTGCACGAGACGGATGGCCTGTTCGTAGGGCTGGTTGGCGGCATCGTAGAGGTCGAGCTGGTCCTGGCGCTCGGCAAGACGGCGTTGCCGGCGCTCGGCGCCCAGTACCCGCTCACCGACCCCAACCGCGGCGGTGGTCAGGGCACGCAGATCCTGGCGCAGGGCCGAAATCCTCTCATCCTGGTGCAACAGACGCCGGCGCATACGGCGCACGACCGCGCTCAGCACCACGAGCGTCACCAGCAGCAATACGACGGAGGTAACCACGCCGGCCACGGGTAACCAGGGGTCGGTCAGCGAAAACAGTGCGCTCATCATGACTCAGGCGCCTCCTCATCCGTTCGTCGACAACCATCCCCGGCCATCGCCTCACACATACTCATCGATATGGGGTGGCCGCTTGTTCTCATCGGACTCTCCCTGCGGGTTATCACCCGGTCCATCATCGTCATCGCCTTTTCTGTCTGGCGGCCGGGATGGCACCTGCCGCCGTTCCTTGCGTGGCCCGGGGGCACGAGTCGGGCGGATCGGACCGAGCGGGTTAAGGTCCCCTATCTCGGCCACGGCGACACGGACGGCGGCCTACAACGCGGCCGCCACCTCCTCCCATTCGTCATCCGAGAGCAACTTGTTCACATCGATCAGGATCAGAAGTTCGCTCTCCTGCGAGGACACCCCCTGGATGTACCGGGCGCTTTCATCATTTCCGACATTGGGTGCCGACTCGATCTGGGACCCCTGAAGATCAGCCACTTCGGCAACGCTGTCGACCAGTATGCCCACGACCTGATTCTCGGCCTCGATGATCACGATACGGGTCTGCTCATCGGCTTCCTTGTCGCTGAGTCCAAAGCGCTTGCGGGTATCGATCACCGTCACGACATTGCCGCGCAAATTGATGATGCCCAGCACATAATCGGGGGCACCCGGCACGGGGGCGATCTCGGTCATGCGCAGCACCTCCTGCACGCTCATGACATTGATGCCGTATTTCTCGGCATCCAGCCGGAAGGTCACCCACTGGCTCAGCGGGGCATTGTTGGTTTCCACAGCCTGATTCATCAGTCATTCTCCTGAGATTCGGTTGTCACGCACCGATCTGCGGGCGTCAAAGCCCCGGCGCTGAAGGCATTTGTACAAAAATATAAGCACGATACATGCCATAAACTGGTTCAATATCGACGTTATCCCCTGCCTGGCACCCTATCCCCACCCGGACTCCAGCAAGCGGGCAAACGCCTGGGTGTCGAGCAAAGCACACATATGATCGATCACGGTACCGGCCAGCCAGCGGCGTTGTGTGCGGCGACCGCGCCAGCGCACTTGCTCAGGCTTGACCGTGATGACCTCGCTGACCTGATCGCAGGCCAACCCCCAACGCCCCTCGTCAATGAGCACGATACGGCGCACGCGCTCGCGCGGGTCCTGCGTCAGGGCCGCAAACTGCTGCGCAGGCAAAACCAGACGAGCGGGGTCCACCACCGGCACGCTGCAATCCCGATGTTGTAGCAGACCGAGGTAGAAATCGGCATGACCGGGCAAGGGGGTCACCGCGTCGGTCCATTCAACGATGCCATTGAGTTCGATGAGTGGCACCGCCAGCCCCAGTCCGGCCACTTTGAACAGCAGGATCTGAAACGCCTCGGTAGCCCAATCCGGGCGCAGCACCTCGGTCGCGGCATCCGGCGTTGCCAGCGCAGGTGCGCCACTCCTGGGCAGGGACACAACGGGAGGGGTCAGCGGTGTCTTGAGCGCAGGTTCGGGCAAGGCAACAGGAGGCAGCTGTTGCGGTGGGACCCGCACCGGTCTGAGTACGGCAAGTGACGGCGGGGTCTGCTCAGGGAGTGTCGTCACCCGTTCCGGCGCCACTACCGATTCCGGGGCCGGCTCGTGTAACAGGGCGTCCAGAAACAGGGACAGCGCGAGCTTCTGATCAACCAGTATGTTGTCTTTTGCCATGGACCTATACCACGTTGAGATGCCTGACCGGGCTCTGCGCAAGCAGTCGTTC
This sequence comes from uncultured Chromatiales bacterium, assembly GCA_964561765.1. Classification (GTDB taxonomy): domain Bacteria; phylum Pseudomonadota; class Gammaproteobacteria; order DATFLL01; family DATFLL01; genus CAZLQI01. The sequence goes on along the minus strand of CAZLQI010000009.1, from coordinate 91,069 downwards.
GAGCAAGGTCCCATAGGCAAGCGCACCGCGCGAGTGCGGCTGCATGATGGACAGGGGCTGACCGTGCATACTCGCCTCACGAAAGCGTGTATCGACCGGAATGACCCCGTCCCAGAGTTCCTCGCCATAGCGCTTGCGCAGCGCGCGCAGGCTGCTGATGGAGGCACGTGTGCGGCGGTCGAACATCGTCGGCACAATGGTGTAGGGCAAGTGCTGGCGGCGCGAGCGCGTGATCATCTCCAGAGTGTGAATAATGCGTTCCAGCCCTTTGAGTGCAAGAAACTCGGTCTGCACCGGCACCAGAAGGTGCTGGCACGCCGCCAGGGCATTGATCATCAGGATACCCAGGACTGGTGGACAATCGATAATGACATGCTCATAGTGTGCATCGAGCCCTTTCAAGGCGTGCAAAATCACCAACCCCTTGCCCTCCTGAGTGCCCAGTTGACGATCCAGCGTGGCCAGGGCCGTGGTGGCCGGCATCAGCGACAAGCCCTCGTTCGCGGTCGGCACAATGAGCGCGGTGGTTGGCAAGGCTTCGGACTGAAAGAGTTGATAGACACCGCGTTCGATCGCGTCCGGATCATGGCCGAAGTACGCCGTCATCGAGCCATGCGGGTCAAGGTCGACCAGCAATGTGGCACTGCCCATCCGGCACAAATGTCCCGCCAGGGTAACGGCGGTAGTGGTCTTACCCACACCTCCCTTCTGATTGGCGACGGCCCAGATCCTCATGGTATCGTCCTCCGGCCTGCGACACCCGGCGTGGCAATAACGGGCTGACTCGGTGCGCGTGCCGGCCCGCCAGTTAGCGCAGTGCTGGTCGGCGCTACGCCCCGCCCGGTTTCCAGTACATGACGGGCCTTTTTATTGGCCAGGATCACCACCACGACACGGCGGTTACGGCTGCGCCCCGCCGCCGTCGCGTTGCTGGCCAGCGGGCGATACTCACCATAGCCGATCGCGGCCATGTGCCCGGGGTCCACGCCAGCCCGCATAAACAGGCGCACCACACTGGAGGCGCGCGCTGTGGAGAGTTCCCAGTTGGAAGGATAGACCAGAGTGCTGATCGGCACATTATCCGTATATCCTTCGACCTGCACGGGGTTGGGCAACTTATTCAACACACCGGCCAAGGCGCGCAGAACGGGCGTTGCCGTGCTCTCCAGCACCGCACTGCCACTAGGAAACAGGATGTGAGTGCTCATCTCCACCTCAACCCATAGTTTGTTGCTGGAGACCTTGATCAGTTTTTTATCGATCAACGGGCGCAGCGCATCCCGCAGCTGGCTGGCGATGTGTTGCATCTGCAATCCCGGCGCATGGGGTATCTGGATCAGCGGTGCTCTAACCGGGGCACCTTCGTTGATCATGACCGACTTCGCCTTAGGACTGAGGCTGATGGGTTTGGTGCTTTTCTGTGGCGTTCGAAATGCGGCAATGATCGAGTCCGACAATACGCGATACTTTCCTTCATTGACCGAGGAGATCGAATACATCACGACGAAAAACGCAAACAACAGGGTGATAAAATCGGCATAGGACACCAACCAGCGGTCTAGATTCTCGTTCTCTTCATGCTTTGGCTTCCTGCGAGACATGGTTGTATCATCCACCCGTGGCGCAACACACGGCGCCTCAGTGCAGGTATCCCTGCAGTTTGGTCTCGATATTGCGCGGATTTTCACCCTCGGCGATGGACACCATACCCTCGACAATCATCTCGCGAAACTGACTGTGCTGTCTCACCAGGATCAGGAGTTTCTTTGCCATCGGAATCAGGATCATATTGGCCATACCGACACCGTAAATCGTGGCAACAAAGGCCACGGCGATCCCGCTGCCAAGTTTCGCCGGATTGGACAGGTTGCCCATGACATGGATCAGACCCATGACCGCACCGATGATGCCCAGCGTCGGGGTATAGCCGCCCATACTCTCGAAAATCTTCGCCGCCTGCATATCGAAGTGCTCCTTGGCATCGATCTCAACCTCCAGAATCGCACGAATACTCTCCGGCTCACTGCCGTCGATCAGCAATTGCAGGCCCTTGCGAATAAACGGATCGTCTTCGTCGTCTTCCAACGACTCCAGACCCAGCAAACCCTCCTTACGGGCGATGCCGCTCCAGCCGATGATCTTCTCCACGGCGGACTCCACCTGCAGACGCGGCGGTCTGAACACCCAGGCCAGCATGCGCAAGGCACGCAGAAACAACGCCAACGGCGATTGCAACATGACAGCGCCGATGCTGCCACCGAGGACGATCATCGCCGCCGGCCCATTGACCAGTGTGTCGATGTGACCGCCTTCGAGGGACTGTCCCATCAGCACCGCAGCGAGGCCAAGCACCAGACCGATGAGACTGAGCAAATCCACGACGCTAGACCCGTTGTGCCAGAAGAGAACCAATTTCCGGCAGTGCGATCACCTGATCCGCCAGGCCCGCCTCCGCCACGGCAGCCGGCATACCATAGACCACACAACTGGCCTCATCCTGAACCCAAACCGTCGAGCCGCCCTGCTTGAGCGCACGCACCCCTTCACGCCCATCGGCCCCCATGCCGGTCAGAACGACCGCCAGGGTATCGGCGGGGAACAGCCTGGCCACCGCACTGAAGGTAATGTCCACCGAGGGTTTATAAGTCTCATCCGCCGTTCCCTCGCGAATACGCACACGCGCCTCATGCCCGTTGCGTTCCACACTCATCTGACTCCCACCCGGTGCCAGCAAGGCCAGACCGGGTTCGAGTCGATCGCCATCCTGCGCCTCCCGAACCCGAATCGCGCATTGCTGGTCAAGGCGCTTGGCAAACGCCGGGGTAAAAGTCGCCGGCATGTGCTGAACCAGCACCAAGGGCACCGAACAACTGGCAGGCAGCTTGCGCAGGACCTCCAGCAAGGCAACGGGACCACCGGTCGACGTCCCGATCGCCACCAGTTTAACGGGCCGTCCGCGGGGCATGTGTCGCGCAACAGGCGCTACGACCGGCACCGTTCGGAGCGCGCCAGCCACCGTGGCAGGGGCACGGCGCAGCGCAGCGGTACGGGTGCGTGCAATGGCACGCACCCGCTGGCATAGCAACCGTTTGGCCTCTTCCCGATCCTTGGAAATATCCTCAAAGCGCTTAGGCAAAAAATCCACCGCCCCGGCATCCAGGGCATCAAGCGTGGCCTGTGCGCCATCAGTGGTCAGTGAAGAGAACATGAGCACCGGGACCGGGTGGCGCGCCATGATCTTGCGCACGGCCGTGATGCCATCCATAACCGGCATCTCGATATCCATCGTGATCACATCCGGTTTGAGGTGGACAACCTGCGTAATGGCCTCCGCGCCATCGCCGGCGGTACCCACAACCTCGATCAGGGGATCGGCATTCAGTATCTCTGTGACCCGACGCTGGAAAAACCGCGAGTCATCGACAACCAGCACCTTGACGCTCATCCCCGCCTCCCTGCTATCACCACACGTAATGTCTTGTTGCACTGCGCTGATTGCCCTACCCACCAACGCGGTAACCTGCCTGACTGTTTGAGTTCCACCCCAGCTCCTTTTTGATCGCTATGCCACGAGTACCCGACGCGTTATGCGCGCCGGGCATATTTGTCCATGATCCCCGGAATATCCAAAATGATAGCGATACGGCCATCGCCCGTTATCGTGGCCCCCGCCAGCCCGTCGATACCGTGTAACAGGGTCCCCAGCGGCTTGATGACCACCTCTTCCTGGCCAATCAGCTGATCAACCACAAAACCGACCCGCTGCGTACCCGCCTGCACCACCACGACATGGCCAAACCCCGGCAGGGAACGGTTCTCACATCCCTTGATCAGCCAGCGACTGAGGTAAAACAACGGCAGGGCGTGCGCACGCACCATGACCACCAGCTGTCCATCGACGGTATTGGTCTTGCTCAGATCGAGGTGGAATATCTCGCTGACGCTGACCAGTGGCAGCGCAAACATCTGCGTGTCCAGCTTGACCATCAGGGTGGGCATGATCGCCAGTGTCAGCGGGACCTTGATGCTCAGGCGACTGCCCTTGCCAAGTTGTGAATCAATATCAACCGTGCCATTGAGCTGCGCGATGCGCGTCTTGACCACATCCATACCCACACCGCGTCCAGAGACATCGGATATCTCGGTCTTGGTGGAAAAACCCGGCATAAAAATCAGATTGTAGGTATCGCGCCGATCCAGCCTGGCTGCGGCATCGGCATCGAGCAGACCTTTCTCAACCGCCTTGTTACGCAGGACATTGACATCCATGCCTGCCCCATCGTCTTCGATCGACAACAAGATATGATCGCCTTCCTGCTCGGCGGAAAGAATCACCGTACCGCTACGCGGCTTGCCGGCGGCCTCGCGCACATCCGGCAATTCAATACCGTGATCGACGGCGTTGCGCACCAGATGCACCAGGGGATCGGCCAGCGCCTCGACCAGATTCTTGTCGAGATCGGTCTCCTCGCCCTGGAGCTCCAGTTTGATTTCCTTTTCCAGGTGACGGGCCAGGTCGCGCACTACACGGGGAAAACGCCCGAAGACCTTCTTGATAGGCTGCATACGGGTCTTCATCACCGCCGTCTGCAAATCGGCGGTCACCAGATCGAGATTACTAACGGCCTTGGCCATTGCCTCATCGGCCATGTTCTCTTCCAGGCGCGCCAGGCGGTTGCGTGCAAGCACCAGCTCACCGACCAGATTCATAATGTCATCAAGACGCTTGGTATCGACACGCACTGTCGTCTCGGTCTGTACCCCTTCGTGCTTCTCGGCGCGTGCCCCAGCCGTGCGCCCGCCCGTCGCGGCCGTTGCACTCGCACCAACCGGTGCGCCAGGTTTTGCCACGGGATGGGCAACTACCTCCCCACTAAACTTCCCCTTGCCGTGCAGGCCATCGAGCAAGGCCTCAAATTCATCATCCGTGATATCCTCCGTGCCCACCTTGCCTGCGTTTACTCCAGCGGCCAGCGTTGCCGGTTGTCCGTTGAACTGCCCTTTGCCATGCAGATCATCGAGCAGCGTTTCAAACTCCTCGCCACTGATCTCATCACTGGACGATGCTGCCCCGGTAGCGGGTGTCACCACGCCAGCGGCGACTGCATCGCCTTGTTCGCCGGAGCCCTCCATCGCATCAAGCAGGGCCTCGAATTCCTCGTCCGTGATGTCCTCACCGCTGCCACTCGCCACCGCCGCGCCGGCACACTGCCCCGGCGGGGTGGACGGGACCGATGACGTTGGCGAGGCAGGCGGCGCTGGCGGGGGAGGTGCCGCTACCGGAGCCGCCGGTAATGACAACGCCTCAAGTGCCGCCAGCAGGGCCGGCTCCGCCGCCGCCGGTTCCTCACCGGCACGCAGGCTCTCGAACTGATCATTGAGCATATCGAGCACCGGCAACATGATATCCATCAACTGCGTGTCGACCTGGCGTTCGCCGTTGCGCAGGAGATTAAAGACATCCTCCGCACGATGGCACAGCGCCACCATCGACTCCAGCGCCAGAAAGCCAGCGCCACCCTTAATCGTGTGAAATCCACGAAATACCGTATTGAGCAGTTCAACATCCTGCGGGCGTTGTTCCAGGTCAACCAGTTGCTCACCCAGTTGTTCGAGGATCTCACCCGCCTCGATCAGGAAATCCTGAAGAATCTCGTCGTCAACGTCCAACGCCATAGTGACTCTGCCTAATTAATAAAGCGATACGCGCCTAGAAGCCCAGGCTGGACAGGAGGTCATCCACATCATCCTGCCCGGAAACCACATCCAGGGCGCCCGTCACACCCGGAACGACCGGTCCTTCGCAGCTGACGTCCTTGCTATCGGCCGACACCGGTTGCGTCGTTTTTTCCGTCTCGGTTTTGAATTTTTGTCCACTGATACGAATCAGATTGACCAAACTCGCCTCCAGTTCTTCGACCATCGTAACGACACGTTTGATGATCTGCCCGGTCAGATCCTGAAAATCCTGCGCCATCAATACCTCATTGAGATTCTCACGCAAGCTGTGCACCGAGGCATTACTGTTGTTGAGAAAATCCTTGAGTCGCAGACTCAATCCACGAAATTCCTCTGCATCCATGTCCCGATGAGTAAACCGCTCCCAGTCGCTGGACAAACCGGCACACTCCTGCGCCAAGCCGTCACACAGCGGCAAGGAGGCCTCCACCGCGGTCAGGGTGCGATCAGCGGCCTGATCGGTCATGGTCAGGACATAGTTCAATCGCTCCCGCGCATCCGGAATCTCCTCCTCGGCGAGGTTCGTCAGCCGATCATCGAACTGAAAATTTTTCAACGTATCATGGAAATCGCGAGTCAGTCGTCCCAACTCCTGGTACAGGTCCTTCTCGCGCTCGGTCATCAGTTTATCAAGCAGTAAGGATGCCTTCTGTTCGTCTCCCGCTTCCATCAGTGCGACCAGTTCGCGGGCATACGTCAAGGTGTTCTCGTCGACTACGTGCTCTTCCATCCAGGCTCCCCTGCTCAGGCATTGCTTTCAATGCGTTCGAAGATTTTCTCAAGCTTTTCCTTGAGCGTCACGGCGGTAAACGGTTTGACAATATAGCCGTTCACTCCGGCCTGTGCAGCCGCAACAATCTGGTCGCGCTTTTGCTCTGCAGTCACCATAAGTACCGGCAGCTTGCTCAGGTGTTCATCGGCACGGACCAGTTTGAGCAGGTCGATGCCCTGCATGCCCGGCATGTTCCAGTCGGTGATCAGCAGATCAAAGCCGCCATTTTGCAGCGCGGGCCAGGCGGTCGTGCCATCATCGGCCTCTGCGGTGTCGTTAAACCCCAGATCGCGCAACAGATTTTTTATGATCCGCCGCATTGTGGAAAAGTCGTCCACAACAAGAATTTTCATGCTCTTATCCAACGTACCCTCCAGTACCGCGTCAACGCATCTTTATAACAACCCCACCCAGACTCCGCAGGGGGAACATAACCCTATCGTTTGGGTATATCGGCGGAATCTGGAATTTCTTCAATCTAAACCGCTTAGTCCGGTCTGATGACCAACCGGGCCTGCAGGCGAATGACCGCCTGACTGTGTATCTGACTGATCCGCGACTCACTCACTCCCATCACGGCCCCGATTTCGCGCAGATTGAGTTCTTCTTCATAGTAGAGGGCCATGACCAGCCGTTCGCGCTCTGGCAAACCGGCGATAGCCGCACCCAACAGGCGCTGCAAGTCTTCACGGTGCAGGCCATCGACGATGCCCGGGGCATTGTCCGACATGTTATTGAGATAGGACTCATCACCCACCCCGATGTCCTCCACGCTCATGATCTTGTGATTATTGGCCTCCTGGAGGATGTGGTAGTACTCATTCAGGCTGATATCCAGTTCGGCGGCGATCTCGTGATCACGGGCATCGCGCCCATGGGCATGCTCGATCCCGCGTACCGCCTCCGCGACCATGCGCGCCTTGCGATGCACCGAGCGTGGTGCCCAGTCGTTTTTGCGGATTTCATCTAACATGGAGCCACGGATACGAATACCGGCGTAGGTCTCGAAACTGGCCCCCTGGGTCTCGTCGTAATTACGCGAGGCCTCGAGCAGGCCAATCATCCCCGCCTGGATCATGTCCTCGATCTGGATACTCGCCGGCAGGCGGCTCATTAGATGATAGGCAATGCGCTTTACCAAAGACGCATGTCGTTCCACCATGTCGTCATAGTACGTCGTCAACTGGACCGCCGCATACACTGCCATTCCATTCATGGCATCACCCCCGCATCATGCAGATTGGTCTGAATAAGGCGTTCAACAAAAAACTCCAGATGGCCACCCGCCGCAGAGGGCATGGGCCAGCGCTCTGTCTTGTCTGCCAGTGTCCTGAAGGCCATGGCCGCCTTGCTGCGCGGGTAGGCCTCGACAACAGTACGCTGTTTCTGTACTGCCTTGCGTAGAAAATCGTCGTAAGGAATATGGCCGAGGTAGTCAAGAGTCACGTCCAGAAACCGGTCCGACACCTTATTGATCTTGTCAAAGACGTCGCGCCCCTGTTGCGCACTCTGGGCCATATTGGCCAGCACATGGAACCGATAGACGCCGTGCTCGCGGTTCAGGAGTTTGATCAGGGCATAGGCATCGGTGACCGATGCGGGTTCATCGCAGACCACCACGATCACCTCCTGCGCGGCCCGGCTGAAGCTAATCACGCTGTCAGCGATACCCGCGGCGGTGTCGATGAGCAGTACATCGACCTGCTGGCTCAGTTCACTGAAGGCACGGATGAGTCCAGCGTGTTCGGCGGGCGAGAGCATGGCCATTTGCTGCACACCCGAGGAGGCCGGGATGATCCTCAGACCACCGGGACCCTGGACGAGGGCCTCCTCCAGACTGCATACGCCGGTCACCACGTGTGACAGATTGTAGCGTGGGTGAACACCCAGCAGGACATCGACATTACCCAGACCCAGATCGGCGTCCATGAGCATGACCTTCTTGCCGTTGTTGACCAACGACATGGCGAGATTGACCGAGACATTGGTCTTGCCGACCCCACCCTTGCCGCTGGCCACCGCGACGACACGGACCGGCCGGGGTCGGGTGATGCGCCGAAGCCCGGCGGCCTGATCAAACTGTTGTGTTTCAACCATGAGCATGAGCCACCATTCCACCGATTGTCAGAGTGTCCACATCCTTACGCCCAACGGCCCCGTGCTGCATGAGTGTCACACAGCGGCTGACCAGAGTGTGCGCACGGGCCGCGTGCATATCCTCCGGCACCTGCTGCCCATCCGTCAGATAGGCGACCGCAAGTTGTTGTTCCACTGCCACCGACAGCGCGCCGCCGAGGCTGGCGGCTTCATCGATCTTGGTGAGAATACAACCCGTCAGACGGGGGTGGCGAAAGACCGTGACCGCCTGCTCCATTGCCCGGCGCTGAGTATTGGCGGCCAGGACCAGATAGCTGCGCACCGGGCAGGCCTCCTCATTGAGCAGCGCCAGTTGCTGATTCAACCGCAGGTCCTGTGGTCCCATGCCTGCCGTGTCGATCAGGACCAGATCTTTGTCGGCAAAATGAACCAGTGCCTCACGCAGGGCCTCCCCATTGTCCGCAGCCCGCAGGGGCACACCCAGGATGCGGGCATAGGTGCGCAACTGCTCCTGGGCACCGATGCGAAAACTGTCGGTCGCCACCAGGGCCACGCGGCCAGCACCGTGGCGCAGGGTATAGCGGGCGGCCAGTTTGGCCACCGAGGTCGTTTTTCCCGCTCCGGTCGGCCCCACCAGTGCCACCACACCACCCTGTTCCAGAATATCATCATCCGTGATCGGCAGCGCATGCGCGAGCCGACCCAGCGCCTGGCGCCAGTGGTGGTCAAAATCCTCGGTCTCCGGCGCGGCCTCAGCGATATGCCTGGCCAGTGCAGGACTCAATCCCAGCGCCATCATGCGCTGCAAAAGCCGGGCGTAGAGAGGACGATTGCGTTGTGTCTCGTGCCAAGCCAGTCCCGATAATTGATTGACCAACAGTCCGCGCAGGCCGCTGAGTTCACGGCGCATCTCGACCAGTGTGGGTTCCTGAGACCAGATATTCTGCGCGGCGTCGCCGGACAGCTCGACAGGGCTCTGTGCGCTGCACCCCTCACCTGCGACGTGAACCGTATGCACCGGCGACGCACTGGCTGTGGCGCTGCTATAAGCGGCTATGGGAGTCGATCTGGAGGCAGGCCGAAGGGCCGGTTTGAGTGCAGGTTTGGCGTCAGACTCGAAAATGGACTCATCATAGTCGGTGGCAGCAACCAGTTCGATACCACCCTTGACCCGCTCATTGGACAGGATGACGGCATCCGGCCCCATTGCCTCACGCACCAGGCGTATGGCCTGGCGCATGTCGGGGGCAAAGAACCGCTTAATTTTCATTCACGCACTCCCGAAACTGTGTGGTGGCCCGGTGTCGTACCATACCCGTAGGCCCATACCTGGTTGACAGGTTTAATCTTGAGGCCCTCAGGCCAGGGCGCCGGTCGGTTGGCCAACAGCGGCGACGATACGAATCTGTTTGTTGTCCGGTATCTCGTTATAGGACAGCACATGTAGTCCTGGTATCGAGTTGCGCACGAAGCGGGTCAACAAGGGCCGCAGCCCGGCGGAAACAACAAGGACCGCGGGTTGACCGGCGTGCTCCTGGTTCTGAGCACTTTCAGCCAGACTCGCATGCATCCGCTCCGCGAGCCCCGGCTCGATGGTCCCGCCACCCTCGCCCGACACCTGCATTGACTGATGCAATATGCGTTCCAGCTCAGGATCAAGTGTAATAACCGGCAACTCATGCTGCATACCGTTGATTTGTTGGACAATTAAACGCCCAAGTGCAATACGGACCGTCGCAGTCAAGACGTCGGGGTCTTGACTCCGTGCACCCTGCTCCGCCAATGCCTCGGCAATCGTGCGCATATCGCGTATCGCCACCCCCTCGACAAGCAGGTTCTGCAACACCTTCACCACCACGCCGAGCGCGAGTGTATCGGGCACCAGATTCTCCACCAGTTTTGGCGAGTGCTTGGCCAGCAGATCGAGCAACTGCTGGACTTCCTCGTGGCCAAGCAGCTCGTGGCTGTGCGACTGGATCAGCTGACTCAGGTGGGTGGCGACAACGGTATTGGCGTCCACCACGGTATAGCCCAGGGTCTGGGCGTGATCACGCTGGCCATGCTCGATCCACACCGCATCCAGACCAAAGGCCGGATCCTGTGTCTCCACCCCCTCCAACGTACCGAAGACCTGACCGGGATTGATGGCCATCTCACGCTCCGGATAGATCTCCGCCTCGCCCACCGTCACCCCCATGAGGGTAATACGATAGGCGTTGGGCACCAGGTCGAGGTTGTCACGGATATGTACGGGCGGGACCAGGAAACCCAGTTCCTGCGACAGTTTCTTGCGCACTCCCTTGATGCGTGCCATGAGCTGCCCACCCTGATTCTTGTCCACCATCGGAATCAGGCGATAACCGACCTCCAAACCAATGGCATCGACCGGCGTGACATCATCCCAGCTCAACTCCCGGTTCTCCGCAGCGGGTTCAACCGTTGCCGGCACCGGCTCCTCGACCACACTGACCAGGCTGCGGCGGTAGATCCACCAGGCCGTCCCGCCGCACATGAGCGCAAGGCTGAGAAACGCCACGTTCGGCATACCGGGAATAATACCCATTACGGTCAGGATGCCGGCGGTCACTGCCAGTGTGCGCGGGTTCCTGAAGAGCTGAGAGATCACCTGTGTGCCCATATCCTGCGAGGAGGACACGCGGGTCACCATGATGCCGGTCGCGGTAGACAACAGCAGCGAGGGAATTTGCGCCACCAGGCCATCACCGATGGTCAGCAGAGTGTAGGTGCGTGCGGCATCGGCCACCGGCATGTTGTGCTGGAATACCCCAATAGTCAGCCCGCCGATGATATTGACAAACAGGATCAAAATACCAGCGATGGCATCGCCACGGACAAATTTGCTCGCACCGTCCATGGAACCGTAGAAATCCGCCTCCTGGACGATCTCATCGCGCCGCTGGCGCGCCTCCTCCTGATCGATAATGCCGGCATTCAGATCGGCGTCGATCGCCATCTGTTTGCCCGGCATGGCATCCAGGGTGAAGCGGGCGCTGACCTCCGAGACACGGGTCGCACCCTTGGTCACCACCACGAAGTTGATGATCACCAGAATCAGGAAGACCGCGATACCGACAGCATAGTCACCGCCGACGACAAAATTGCCGAAGGCCTCGATGACATGACCGGCCGCACCAGGGCCGGTCTGACCATTGAGCAACACCACACGCGTGGAGGCAACGTTGAGGGCCAGGCGCAACAACGTGGCAATGAGCAGTACCGTTGGAAATACGCTGAAGTCCAGCGGCCGCAACACATAGATAGTTGCCAGCAAGAAAATCAGCGACAACGCAATATTGAAGCTGAAGAACAGGTCCAGCATAAACGGCGCCAGCGGCACAATGATCATGGCCATCATGACCATGAGCAGGAGAGGCGCCCCCAGCCCGTTGCCCAGGACATTGCGCACCGTAGCGAGCAGGTTGCTCGGTGTATTCTGCGATATGCTCTGTTCAGCCATTGTCTCTATCCTTACCATCCGTCTGCAGTGCAACCGGACAGTGTCGGCCCGGACTGGGCACAGGTTGTCCGCAGCACCAAATTAACTGTCGTAGTGCAAGTCATCGGGAATCGGCAAATCATCCATATGTATCTCCGCGGCATGCGTTGAGCCTTGTCGTGACGTGCCTGCTCCGGCGGTCTGGCGCAACTGGAAGACATAGGCCAGCACCTGGGCCACCGCCATGTACAGGGCCGCCGGCACCTCGGCATTGATCTCGGTGGTATGGAAGATCGCGCGGGCCAACGGTGGCGCGGAAACGATGGGCACCTTCACCTTGGCGGCAATGCCGCGGATCTTTGCCGCCACCAGATCCGCGCCCTTGGCAACCACCACCGGGGCAGCCATCTTCGTCTGGTCATAGCGCAGGGCAACGGCATAGTGTTGCGGATTGGTGACGATGACATCGGCCTTGGGCACCTCCGACATCATGCGTCTTTGCGCCATTTCCTGTTGCATGCGGCGCACCCGTGCCTTCGACTCGGGACTGCCCTCCGATTGTTTGAACTCATCCTTGATCTCCTGGCGCGTCATCTTGAGCTGGCGCTTGTAATCCCAGAGCTGGAAGGGGACATCCGCCGCGGCAATGAGGATCAGCGCAGCGGAAAACACCATGAAGGCCCGCACAAAGAGATGACCCGTGTGTCCCAGTGCCTGGCGTAACGGCTCATAGCCCAGACCCAGCAACGCCCCCAGGCTGAGGTAGAGAAAGAGCAGCGCCACGCTGCCGACCAGAATGAATTTCGCCAACGCCTTGATCAACTCCACTAGGCCCCGCCAGGCAAACACGCGCGTGAGCCCCTTGACCGGATCGAGTTTGTCCCATTTGAAGGCCATGGCCTCGCCACTGAAACCCCACCCACCCATGGCCAGCGGTGCCAGCAGGGCCGCCAACACAACGATGACAAAAAACGGCGTCATGATGGACAACGCATGGAGCAGGGCCACGCGTAACTGCAAGGTCAGCGCATGGGTATCGAAGACCTCGGCGCGTGTCAGACTCAGGTGCGCATGGAGCATGGCGAGCAGGCCGTGAATCATGCGCGGACCCAGCTTCCACGCCGCCACCGCGGCGGCCAGCAATAACAACATGGTATTGAGTTCACGCGAACGTGCAATTTGGCCTTTTTCGCGCGCCTCCTGCTGGCGTTTCGGGGTCGCCTCTTCGGTGCGTTCCTGTCCGGTGTCCTGCTCGGCCATGGCTCAGCCCCCCCCTGACAGTGCGCGCAACAGATTAAAGGCACCGCGCCAGAGCTGTTCCGACTGCGGCAACGCACTGGGCAGCGTCACTAACATCACGGCAAAGCCCAACAGCATGGTCAGCGGGAAACCGATGGAGAAGATATTGATTTGCGGTGCCGCACGGGTCATGACGCCGAAGGCCAGATTGACGATAAGCAGTGAGGCAATCGCAGGCAACGAAATACTCACCGCCCCGGAGAAGACATGTCCACCCCACAATGCGAGTTGCCAGAAATTTGCCGGCAACAGCCCAGTACTGGCAATCGGCATAAATTTGAAACTGTTCACCAGCACTTCAATAAGAATCAGATGACCGTTCAGGGCGAGGAAGACCAGCGTCATCATCATCAGGTAGAACTGACTGACCACCGGCACCTGCTTGCCGTTCTGGGGATCAACCATGGCGGCAAAACCCAAACCCATTTGCAAGGCGATCAACTGTCCGGCGGTGATGATCGCACTGAACACGAGCTGGATTATGAAGCCAAAGATAATACCGATGAGCATTTGCTGGAATAAAATCAACAGCGCCGCCACACTGAAGGGGGCGACCTGTGGCATGGCCGGCAACATCGGCGCCACCACCAACGTGATGGCCAACGCGATACCTAAGCGGACACGCACCGGTACACTGCGCGCACTGAGCAGCGGTGCGGTCATAGTCATGGCCGCAATACGCACGAAGGGCCAGATGAAGGCACCGACCCAGGTGTTGATCTCGGCGCTGGTAAAGTGCATGCATCACCCGATAAGGTAGGGGATGTTGTGAATTAACCGCTCGGTGTACTGCACCAGAAGATTTAGCATCCAAGGGCCAGCCAGCAACAGCGTCAACAAGGTCACGAGCAGTTTGGGGATGAAACTCAAGGTCTGCTCGTTGATCTGCGTGGCTGCCTGGAACATGCTCACCAACAGACCGACCACCAACGCCGGCACCAGCATAACGATGATTAGCAACAAGATGACATGCAAGGCCTGTTGGAAAATACTGAGTACACTATCCGGACTCATCGCACTTCTCCCTATACTGTCATCATCTGTAAAAACTCGAGGCCAGCGTCCCCAACACCAGCGTCCAGCCATTGACCAACACGAACAACATGATCTTGAACGGCAGCGAGATGATCATCGGTGAGAGCATCAGCATGCCCATGGCCATCAATACACTGGCCACGACGAGGTCGATGATCATAAAGGGGATGAACAACAGGAAACCTATCTGGAATGCCGTCTTCAACTCACTGGTGACAAACGCCGGCACCAACAACGAGAACGGCACCTTGTCCGGCGAGGCAATCTTGCCCTGACCGCTGATCTTGGCAAACATACTCAAATCGGGTTTGCGGGTCTGCTTCAACATGAAGCCGCGCAACGGCAGGCTTGCATTGGTTATCGCCTGTTGGAGCGAAATCTGGTTTTTTATGTAGGGCTGCAGGGCCGTGCTGTTAATCCGGTTGAATACCGGCGCCATGATGAAGAAAGTCAGAAACAGGGCCAGTCCAATCAATATCTGCGATGACGGTGTCTGTGTCAGTCCCAGTGCCTGGCGCAGGATGGACAAGACAATGATGATGCGGGTAAAGGCGGTCATCATCAGCAACGCTGCGGGCAACAGTGTCAGCGCCGTCATCAGGCCCAGGACCTGCAGGCTCAGCGAGTACGTCTGGCTACCATCACCATTGCTGGTTACCGTCACCGCAGGCAGCCCCGGCGCGGCTAGCGCCACACCGATTGGCAACAATGCCAGCAACAACACCAGTACACATTGTATTCCCCGGCGCGCGCTCACTGGTGGCAGTAACGATACCGATATAAATCTCGTCACGGGCGTAGCCCCCGCTTGAGTACGGCACTGAGTCGTTCGGCAAAACGCGGGCCACTGCCCGATGCGCCACCGCGGTCTAACCCCGTGTTGGCCGCAGACGAGGTGATCGGTTGTGTCAGCACGTGCAGGGTCTGCACCCGTCCTGGCGCGACACCCAGCAGGATCTGTTGTTCGCCCACCTGGATCAATACGACACGCTCGCGTTGCCCCATCGACAATCCGCCCAGGATACGCAGAGCACCGGCCCCCGCCACATTAAAGCGCCCGAAACGGCGGGCCACCCAAGCCAACGCAATGATCAGACCCACCACCAGGAACAGACCAAGAAAGACTTGAAGGTATTCGCCTCCACCCACCCCCTGTCCAACCAACGCCGCCTGCGCGACACCACCCACACGGCTGCCCGAAACCACCTTATCCGTGACCGATGCACTCGCAGACGCCGCCAACGGCCAGTTTAGACCGAGGCACAAGATCGGCATGAGGATACGTTTAAACAGCATCATGGCGCCTAATTCACCTGGACCGCGTTCATTTTAATTTCTTCACGCGCTCGACCGGACTGATCACATCGGTGAGACGGATACCGAATTTCTCGTTCACGACCACGACCTCACCGTGTGCGATAAGGGTGCCATTGACCAGTACGTCCATGGGCTCACCGGCCAATCGGTCGAGTTCAATGACCGAACCCTGATTGAGCTGAAGCAGATTACGAATGTTAATTCTGCTGCGACCAATCTCCATGGAAATGGTGACTGGAATATCCAGAATCACGTCCAGGTTGACCTCTGCATCACCCGGCACACCCTCGTCCACCAGACTGTCGAAACCCGCAGCGGCAATCTCACCACCCGCCGCGCTGTCACTCCCTGTCTGAACGGTCTCGCTCGCCTGTTCAGTCGCCTCATCAGTCGCTTGTTCAGCCATGGCCTCGGCCCACTCATCCACCGCCTCGCCACCGGCCGGCGTGTCTTCTGTCGTCTCGTCACTCATGGGTATACTCCCGTTTCTCGGGTAAAAACGCCGTGTTCGAATCAGTTTTTGGGACGCTCGACATGTTCGAGAATCTTCACCGCCATGTTGCCGCGTGATACACCGTAGCGACCGCGAAACACCGGAATGTCCTCTGCCAGCACAGTCACTTTTTTGGGCAATTCGATGGGAATCACATCCCCCGGTTTCATATTCAGAATCTCGCGCAGCGAGACCGTAGTCTGGGTCAGCACCGAACTCAGTTCGACCTCCGCCGCCTTGATCTCATCGCGCAGGGCATTGGTCCAGCGATCGTCCTTCTCGGCGCGATCACTTTGAATGCCGGCATCGAGCAGATCGCGGATCGGTTCAACCATGGAATAGGGCATGGTCACGTGCAGATCGCCACCGCCACCGTCGAGTTCGATATGAAAGGTACTAACCACCACCACCTCTGTGGGACTAACGATATTGGCGAACTGCGGGTTGACCTCCGAGTTGACATAATCAAAATCCACGTCGAGCACCGGCTTCCATGCCTCTTTCAAATCCTTAAATGCCAGTTCCAGGATCATCGTGATCACGCGCTGCTCGGTAGTCGTGAATTCGCGGCCTTCGATCTTGGCGTGAAACCGCCCGTCACCACCAAAAAAATTATCGACGAGAATAAACACCAACTTGGGATCGAGCACGAACAACGCCACCCCCCGCAAGGGCCGTACCTTGACGATATTCAGGCTGGTCGGCACAAACAGGTTATGTAGGTACTCGGAAAACTTGAGCATCTGCACCCCACCGACCGATATCTCGGCACTGCGGCGCAATAGATTGAACATGCTGATACGGATATGGCGCGCGAAACGCTCATTGATCATCTCCAACGTGGGCATACGCCCACGCACGATACGATCCTGACTGTTGAAATCGTAGCTACGCGCCTGTCCGGCCTCGACCTCATCGACCTCAGTCTCGACATCACCCGAATCGACCCCGTGTAACAGTGCATCGATCTCGTCCTGGCTCAGCAGATCATTGACGGCCATGCACGCGTCCTCCTATTGCATCACGAAGCCGGTGAAGTACACCGCCGTGATGTGTTCCTTGCTGCCCGCGTCGTGCAGCACCTTGTTGATGGAGTCAAGGATGGCCTGGCGCAGTTTATCCTTACCCGCACTGGTACTGACCTGCGCGTAGCGCTGGCTGCTGAGCAGGAGCAGAATATTGTTACGAATCACCGGCATCTGCGACTGCACGGCGTTGAGCGCAGCCTTTGATCGGGCCATAATCTGTAACTTCACTTGCAGATAACGCGCCATGCTCTGATTTTCGAAATTGACCACAAAGGTGGGATCAAGCGGTAAATACAATGTCGGCTTGATCTGTGCCGTTTCTGCTTTTTTGCCAGGATGCGCCTTGCCACCACCGAGGGCACCGGTCAGAAACAACGTCGCCCCGACCGACACCCCCACCAGCGCCACAACGAGCACGATGATCAGGATAAGTTTTTTCTTGCCGGACCCACTGGGGGCAGTGGTATCCAGTTCAGTATCGTCTTTTGCCATGTTGTATACTCCGGAATCAAACTGACGTCAGAGACCAAACAGCAAAACACGTGCCATCTATTTTAGATCTATTAATCAACAAGATAAAAACCGACAAAAGCAAAGTGTCGGAGATTTGACTGCTGTCGCCCGATGATACCGGCGAAAATATGACGAGTATCCGTGCCGGATCGACACCCGCTGCAACGTGTCCCCCCCTTATCCGTGCGTAATGGGTGTTCTGTACAGAATCATGGAGAGTAAAGACGACGGCAGAAGAGCCGTCCAGAGGATGCGAATCCGCGCCACGACTAACCCGCAGGAACGTAATCGCTCAGCCGTGGTGTGCCTGCACCCGCTCGTTGATGTGGGCAGATGTGCCTGCCAGCGTGACCGTATCGGGAAAACCGATTCACTCCGCTACGCGGATAAACCGTTCACGGTAGTGTTGCAGTTCCAGAATGGAGTCGCGGATATCATCGAGTGCCAGGTGAGCGCCCTGCTTATTGAAGCTGCTGTAAACCTTTGGTGCCCAGCGCCGGGCCAGTTCCTTGATCGTGCTGACATCGAGATTGCGGTAATGGAAATAGGCCTCCAGCTTCGGCATACACCGGGCGAGGAAACGCCGGTCCTGACAAATGCTGTTACCGCACATCGGTGAGGCCTTGGCCGGCACATGTTCGCACAAAAACGCCAATGTCTGGCGTTCGGCCTCGGCCTCGTCACAGCGGCTGGTGCGCACACGCTCAATCAGTCCTGACTTGCCATGTTGATTCGTGTTCCAGGCATCCATGGCATTGAGCACAGCATCGCTCTGGTGGATGGCCACCACCGGTCCTTCCGCCAGCACATTGAGCTGGGCATCTGTCACGCTGGTGGCAATCTCGATAATCAAATCCGCCTGTGTATCCAGACCGGTCATTTCAAGATCGATCCAGATGAGATTCATCGCGTCCTGGGGCATGCGTCATTCCTTATAGTTAGTTGAATGCAGTTGATGTTAACCGGTTTTCATTTGACCCTGGGCGCAAGCACGGGCAATACCCTCCCCATACCGGTCCCGTGCCCGCGCGCAGGGCACATCACCGGTGCCTGCATGGCCGCAGTAGCTGTGTGCCAGCGACTTGCCAAGCATTCTACCAAAGGCTACCCTGCGCTGTCCGGGCCGGTCGCCGCCAGACTCTTTTCACACGTTTGCACTTGGCGGTGTTCGCGCTCAGCGCCCGTCGATCGCGTAACAGAGCAAAAACATGGACCTTTTCAGCCTTATCTTCATTGCCGCCGTGATTATTCAAGGCACGACCCAACTGTGGCTGCTGTACCGACAGCGCCGGCACGTACTGGCACACCGCGCCACTGTGCCCGAGGCCTTTCTCGGCAAGATCGAACCACAATCGCACCAACGCGCGGCAGACTACACCCAGGCCAGGGCCAGCTTCGCGATGTTCGACACCGTCTTTGGCGCCCTCATCCTGCTCGGCTGGACGCTGGGCGGTGGTCTCAATGTCCTGGACCGGGCCTGGCAGACCAGCGGCTTGTCTCCGCTGCTCAGCGCCACCGCTGTGGTGTTGAGCGTCCTGCTCATTGCCGGTTTGATCAGCCTGCCGCTCGATCTCTACCGGACCTTCAGCATCGAACAACGTTTCGGCTTCAACCATACCCGACCGGCCCTGTTCATCACCGATCTGTTCAAGCAGGTGCTGCTCAGTGTGCTCATCGGCGCCCCACTCATCTGGCTGGTACTGTGGCTGATGCACCACACCGGACCGTTCTGGTGGGTATGGGTCTGGCTGGTCTGGATGGGTTTCAGTCTGCTCATGCTCTGGGCCTACCCCGCCTTCATCGCCCCACTATTCAACCGCTTCAAGCCCCTGGAGGATACCGGTCTGAGGAACCGCATCGAGCATCTACTCGTGCGCTGCGGTTTTACCAGCCAGGGAGTTTTCATCATGGATGGCTCACGGCGTTCCAGTCACGGCAATGCCTATTTCACCGGTTTCGGCGCCAACAAGCGTATCGTGTTCTTCGACACTCTGCTCCAGACCCTGGAGCCCACCGAGGTCGAGGCCGTCCTGGCGCATGAACTCGGACACTTTCGTCGTCGCCATGTGCAGAAACGCCTGCTGATCATGGCCCTCATGAGCCTGCTTGGCCTTGCCCTGCTTGGCTGGCTGGCCACCCAGGGTTGGTTCTACCATGGCCTGGGGGTCACCCGTGCCTCCCAGCACATGGCCCTGCTCCTGTTTCTGATGATCGCCCCGGTGTTCACCTTTTTCCTCCAACCTCTGCTCGCGGCCTCTCAACGTCGGCACGAATTCGAGGCAGACGATTTTGCCGTCGAACAAACCGATGCCGGCACCCTGGTTCGCGCCCTGGTCAAACTGTATCGTGACAATGCCAGCACCCTGACACCGGACCCGCTATACTCAGCCTTTCACGACTCCCATCCGCCCCGCCTCGGTGCGCGTCGCGCATCTGTTGGCTAAACGACCGGTATCCACGCCATGAGGTGCGCCATGACGTCACACCAACGGCCGTTCCCGGCCCACGCGCTGACTGCATGGCCTCACGTAAACTGAGTCGACGCCAGCGCTGGCGTATCGAAAAAATACAGGAAGAACGGCTGACTCGGGCCGCGCGCAAAGCCGTACGTCTACAGGAAGGACCCAGTGACCAAGCACTGTACCCGGAGCAAACCGGCACCCTGCTGGCACGCTACGGGGCCTATGTCCTCGTCGAGGACGCAATGGGCGCACACCATCGCTGCCTGTTGCGCCAAAACCTCAGCCCCATGGTAAGCGGCGATCGGATCATCTGGCAGAGGGCCCGCAACGGCGACGGTGTGGTGGTGGCCCTCACCCCGAGGCAAACCCTGCTTGCCCGCCCCGATCGGGAAGGGCAGATGAAACCGATCGCAGCAAATATCGGGCAGATATTTATCGTAGTGGCACCGCGTCCAGGCATCCAGTTACCACTCATTGACCGCTACCTGCTGGCGGCTGAGATCACCGGCATCACTCCCCTCATTCTGATCAATAAAATCGACTTGCTCAATGCGGATGAACGCGTGGCGCTCGAACACAGCCTTGATGAATACCACCGGCTCGATTACACCCTTCTCTATGCAAGCACATGCCAGCGACACGGACTTGACACCCTGCACACCCACCTGCACGGACACACCAGCATCTTTGTCGGCCAGTCCGGAGTGGGCAAATCCTCGCTCATCAATGCCCTGCTGCCTGAGGCCAATGCCCGCATCGGTGCCATATCAACACACTCCGACCAGGGGCGTCATACCACCACAACCTCCCTGCTCTACCGCCTGTCGAAGTCAGGTGCCATCATCGACTCTCCGGGAATCCGTGAATTCGGGCTCTGGAATGTTTCACCACAACAGGCCTTTGAGGGGTTCCCCGAATTCCGTCCACTGCGTGGTTTATGTCGCTTTCGTAACTGCAGACATCGCCAGGAACCGGGTTGCGCCGTGCGTGCGGCCGTGGACGCAGGCCGTGCCAGCCCTCGTCGCCTGGAAAGTTATCACTGCATTGTGGATAGCTTGAGCGTCTGAAAAGTGGTGCGAAAAACTCAGGGCGATGGCAATTTAATCGGTGGCAATATGGGCGTTAATGCGGGCGCCGCTGCGCCTGGAGCCGGCGTCGCTCCAGGCGCTTTCGCACCAGGGGGAACACTGGGTGCCGCAAGCCTAGGGGTAGGCACCGACTGCCCTCTGCCCTGCTTGCGTATCGCCTTTTCCGTCGCCTTATTCATCACGATAATGCTGATACGCCGGTTTATCGGACTGAAGGGATTAGCCTTATCGAACAAGACCGTCGAAGCCAGGCCCACCACCTGGGCAACCTTGTCTGGATTCATCCCACCGGCAATCAGTGCCCGGCGAGCAGCATTGGCACGATCCGCCGACAACTCCCAGTTCGTGTAATCATGAACTGCATTGCTGTAGGGCGTCGCATCGGTATGCCCGGTGATCGATATCTTGTTCGGCACCTGATTAATGGTCTTGCCAATCTCGTGGAGGATCTCCGTGGTGTACCACTTCAGCTTGGGACTGCCACTGTCAAACATGGGACGATTTTCCTTGTCCACGATTTGGATACGCAGGCCTTCGGGGGTAATGTCGAGCAATAGCTGATCCTTGAAGGGCTTGAGTGCCTGGCTCTTGTCAATGGCCTTCTTGATCTGCTGCATCAGTGCATCAAGGCGGCGTTTGTCCAGCGCCTTCTCCGCGATGAGCACCCGCTGCCTAGCCTTATTATTGGAAGGCGATTCCTTATTGGTCTTTTTTCCTTCACCGGTCGGCATGTCCATGGTGCCGCCCAGCTGGATCATGCTGGTACTCGCTCCACCCGGCCCCTGTATCCCGGTGGGATTCTGGAACCAGTCGGAGATACCGCGTTTTTGCGCCTTGGTCGTGGAACCAAGCAACCACATGAGCAGAAAAAACGCCATCATCGCAGTCACGAAATCGGCATAGGCCACCTTCCAGGCACCGCCATGCGCAGCATGACCGCCCTTCTTGATGCGTTTGATGACAATGGGTTGTTTCTTGTCGTCCATATGCCTGCAACATGCCTGTGCGGGAGCGGGAGCGGAGCATTCCCCCGCGTCGGTCTGCTCGAACCATGCTCCGAATTATTTATTCTGTTTGATGTGCTCTTCCAGCTCTGTAAAACCCGGTCTGTCCTTGCTGTAGATCACCTTGCGACCAAACTCGACGGCAATCTGCGGTGTATAACCATTGAGCGTGGCGAGTATGCATACCTTCGCGCACTCCATGAACTTGGCTTCTTCTTGCGACTTGTGCTCTATTGCCGTACCCATCGGGCCGACGAAGCCATAGGCCAGCAGGATACCCAGAAAAGTACCCACCAAGGCGGCGGCGATATGGTGGCCCAACACTTCGGGGGGCTCACTGATATAGCCCATAGTGATCACCACCCCCATCACGGCGGCGACAATGCCGAACCCCGGCAGGCCGTCAGCAGCACGTGTAATCGCGGTGGCAGGCTGCTCGGCCTCGTGATGGTGGGTCTCCATCTCGACATCCATGAGGTTTTCCAATTCGAAGGCGTTCATACTGCCACCGACCATCAACCGCAGGTAATCGGTGATGAAGTTCATCACATGATGGTCCTTTACTATCTTGGAATACTGATTGAAAATCTCGCTCTGCTCAGGCTCTTCGATATCATTTTCCAGCGCCATCAACCCTTCCTTGCGTGCCTTGGCAAACAATGCGTACATCATCGTCAGCAGATCAAGATAGGACTTTTTGTTGTACTTGGCACCGGCAAGGAGGCTGGGAATGGCCTTGAGGACATCCTTCAATACTTTGCCGGGGTTGGAGATCACGAAGGCTCCGGTCGCACCACCGGCGATGATCAATAACTCGAATGGCTGAAACAGCGCCGCCAATTTCCCACTCGATAGTATATAGCCACCAAAGACCGAGCCCGCAACGATCAAAGAACCAACGATAAACTTCATGGAACGTACTTCACTCCGGAATGAGTATTAAAATCCACAGGCTTGCGTTAATGTACCTATCGACTGCAACCGGGTAAACCTTGAGCCTGAATGTGTGCCTGCCCAGGACTACCATAGTACTCAATATTAAAGAAACTCGCCAAACTACCGATATACACTCTAAGGATGGGTCGGCGGGCACGTCCGTCCCAGTGTCGAACTTGCCACGAGACAACCGCGATATCGGGATTATCCACCTTGCAGATCACGACACGCCAAAATCCCGACGTCTGACAACAAAAACCGCATGCCTCAACTACCCATCGCAGAGTGGATAAAGCGCATCGGCCACCGGCCAATCCCGGTGCTAGCACGCACCGTGCGTGCGCTGACACAGATCATCGACCAGGGCCGCATTCCCCTGGGTGAATTTGCCGATATTGTCCACCGCGATCCGGGGCTGACCGCCCAGATCCTGCGTATCACCAACTCGATGCATCGCGGACGACTCAGCACCGAGATCACCGCCGTCGAACCCGCCTTGCTCATACTCGGACTCGAAAGACTGCGCAAACTGCCCGCGACCCTGCCGATACTCGATAAAATATTACGCGACCCCGCCCGCCACCGCCTGCTCATGACTTGCAGTTGCGCCTACCACGCCGCCGTTCAGGCACGCGACTGGGCGCTGTTGCGCCGTGACATGCAACCCGACGAGGTCTTCGCCGCCGCACAACAGCATTTTATCGGTGACATGGTATTGTCCATTTTCGGTGCCGAACAACTCGAACACATCGAGCGCATGATCCGCGATGAACATATTGCGGACGAAGAGGCGCAATACATCGTACTCGGTTTCACCCTTGACCAGCTCTCTCTGGCCCTGGCCCAGGAATGGCATCTCCCCACCTTGGTGCAACAAGGTCTGGCGGCGGAAAATGCCCAGCATCCCCGTGCCTTGGGCGTGATGCTGGCCGTACAACTGGCACGGGCCAGTGAACATGGTTGGTACCGGCCACAAGTCAGCGCCCTGGTGGAACAAGGAGCAGAACTGCTCGGGCTCAAACCCGACGCCATGAACGCACGTGTACACCGCACTGCCGTACGTGCCGCTCAATCATCGATCTACGGGGTTCTGCCTGCTGCCGCCTTGCTGCCCCTCCTGCCCTTGCCAGAGCCTCCGGCTGCCCAGGTCGAAGCTGTCGCAGAGGAGGCCGGCATCTGCATCATGCCCAATGCCGCCGTCCTGGCCGAAGTCATGGCCCGGCTACGTCGACCCGCCGGACTGACTTCACAGACCCTGATGGATACACTCATGCGCGGCCTGCACGATGGTGCCGGCATGAACCGCGCCGTGTTCACCATGCTCAGTCCCGATCAACAAAATCTCCAGGTACGTGCGCTGGCCGGCACGGAAAACGACACCCACTTCAATCGCCTGACAATCCCGCTCGACGGCGCCAATCTGTTCAAGCGCTTGCTGCAACGCCAACAGGCCGTGTGGCTCAACGATGAGAATCGCGCCCACCTCTGGCCATTGGTGCCGGAGGAATTTCGTACCCTCATCGGAACCCACTCCTTCTTTGCCATGTCCATCTTTGTACACGATAAGGCCATCGGGCTGTTCTACGCCGATCGTCACAACGACGCCTGCGGACTCGATATGCGCAGCTATCAGCACTTCAAGTCGCTGTGCATACAGGCTGCCGCCGCCATCGCCAGTCTCTCGCCGCGGCGCAAATAACCCGGCCCGTAACGCTAAACAACAGGGAAAAATTAGATGTCCAGGCGCCCGGCGAAGGCATGCGACAAGGTGCTGCCATCAATGAACTCCAGCTCACCGCCAAGGGGCACACCATGGGCTATCCGGGTCGCCCGCAGGCCGCGTTTGCGTACCATCTCCCCAATGTAGTGCGCCGTGGCCTCACCCTCGACAGTGGGATTGGTGGCCAGAATCACCTCCGTGACCTCGCCACTGTCCAACCGTGTGGCCAACAGGTCCAAGCCAATATCATCTGGACCGATACCATCCAGCGGCGAGAGATGTCCCATGAGTACGAAGTACAGGCCGCGAAAATCCGTGGCCTGCTCCAGTGCCTGCACATCGACGGGTGATTCCACGACACACAACACGCCACGGTCACGCCGGGGATTGCTGCACAGGCCGCACACCGCGTCCTCGCTGAATGTCCGGCAGGATGTGCAATGCCCGACACGCTCGACCGCCTCGCGCAGCGCATCAGCCAGTGCCAGCGCGCCGGGGCGGTCACGCTCCAGCAGCGCATAAGCCATGCGCTGTGCCGACTTCGGCCCGACGCCGGGCAAACAACGCAGCGCCACCACCAGGCGGGTAATCAGGGGACTCGCAGACACGCGGGCTCAGAACGGCAGCTTGAAACCGCCGGGCAGCCCCATCCCGCCGGTCATGCCAGAGAATTTTTCCTCAGTGACCTTCTCGATCTGGCGCACGGCATCATTGACTGCCGCGGCCACCAGGTCTTCAAGCATTTCCTTGTCGTCCCCCACCAGACTGTCGTCGATACTGACACGTTTCACATCGTGCTTGCCGGTCATCACCACGCTGACCATGCCACCGCCTGAGTGCCCAGTCACTTCCATGTTCGCCAGTTCCTCCTGCGCCTTTTGCATGTTGGCCTGCATCTGCTGGGCCTGCTTCATCAGATTGCCGATTCCGCCTTTCATAGTACCTTCACCTCTTGCTCAGTATGAAACACATGCACCACCCGACTCTGTCTCGGCTCAGTCACGCGGTCGGATCGAGTCCGGTAAAATATGTGCATTGAACGTATCCATGATGGTCTGCACATTCGCATCATGCTCAATGGCCTCGACCGCTTTGACCTGGCGCTCACCGCGCTCACGTTCACTGCGCGCCGCGGGTGTCTCTGCTGAGGGCGCCTCGGTTGAGATATTCAGCCGCACTTTCTCGCCGCAGTGCGCGCCCAACGCCGCTTCCAACCGGGCCTGATGACGCGGAGTCATCAACTGTGCGCAAGAGGGGTCCAGCGCAAGATACCAGACGACCCCCTCCTTGCGCACGAAGGCCGTATTCAATGCAATCTGGCGCAGCACACCAGTGAGCCGCAACGACGCCACCGCAGCATGCCACTCATCGGCAGACCCGAACGCTACCTCTTTCTTGTCGGGGTTCGCCTCCCCGGCAGACGGGGTCATCGTGGGCGCAGCCGCGCTCACTGCGGGGGGGGATGGGCCAACCTGAGCAGGCTGTGCGGGTGGCGCCTCAGCGACGCCCACCGGGGCCGTGTTCGTCGCGTGGGACTGCGTGGTCCCCGATATCGATGATGGCGATGCGGGGGCACCGGACCGGGCATCAGCCGATGCGTTGTTCCCCTCATGCGCTGATGATCCGGCCTGCCCCTGTGTGTCAACCACCCCCTGAGACCGGGCTGGACCTGTCGCGGTGCCTGGACTTGCCGTCACATCATCGACGGGGCGAAAGGCCAGCATCCGCAAGACCGTCATCTCCAGACCAACACGCGGCTCCGGAGCCAATGGCAGATCGCGCTGTCCCATCACACCGATCTGATAGAAAAGCTGCACATCCTCCGGCGACAGGGTGTTCGCCAATGCCTCCAGCACGCCCCGCTCCCCCATGTCCTCCGTATAGGCCCCCGGGCAGACCTGCAACAGCGCCAACCGATGCAACACCGAAAGCAGATCGGCCAGCACCGCACCAAAGTCCGGCGCCTGCTCGGCCAACGCCGCCACCTGCGCCATCACCCCGACCCCGTCCTGTCGACCCAGCGCCTCCAGCAAGGCATAGACCTGAGTCTGGTCCAGCGTGCCCAGCATTGCCCCCACATCCGTCTCACCTACCCGACCACCACCGAAGGCGATGGCCTGATCAAGCAGGCTCAAAGCGTCGCGCATGCTGCCATCCGCCGCCCGGGCCAACAAGGCCAGTGCCGACATGTCGGTCTCGATCTGTTCCTTGCCCAACACCTCCGCCAGATGGTCACGAATACGCTCCGCCGACAACCGGCGCAGATTGAACTGAAGACAGCGCGACAGGATCGTCACCGGCAGTTTCTGCGGATCTGTCGTTGCCAACAGAAACTTCACATGCGGTGGCGGCTCCTCCAACGTCTTGAGCAGGGCATTGAAACTATGATTCGACAACATGTGTACCTCATCAATGAGGTACACCTTGTAGCGCCCCCGCGTCGGCGCGTACTGCACATTGTCCAGCAACTCGCGCGTATCCTCGACCTTGGTGCGCGAGGCCGCATCCACTTCGATGAGATCCACGAAACGCCCTTCATCGATCTCCTGACAGGCCGAACACACCCCGCACGGCTGCGAGCTGACACCCTGCTCACAATTCAGTGACTTGGCCAGAATCCGGGCGATGCTGGTCTTGCCGACACCACGGGTGCCGGTAAACAAAAAGGCATGATGCAGGCGGTCATTGTCCAGGGCATTGATCAGGGCGCGCAGCACATGCTCCTGGCCAACCATTTCGGCGAAGCTGCGCGGACGCCACTTGCGTGCAAGTACCTGATAGCTCATTAAATTGTCAGAATCTGCCTGGGAACGTAGATCCACATTCTACCGACTCGACGAGCGCGGCGCACCCGGAAAGACGAGATCAATCATCAAATCCGTGCGCCGTGGCACACCTCGGACGGACACGCTCGAAAGACCGCCTGTAGCACTAAGGGGCAGGGATAGAGTATCAAATTGGGTGGCGACTCATGCCAGCCACACCCCGGCGCCCGAGTCCACCGCTGCGGCTGCTCCCTTCCGGGTCTGACCGGGTTCACGGTTTATCGTCGCGGGGGGACCGACACAAGCCACCATTGCAGTGCGCCGGGAGCATCACCACATCCACTCCCAAGCGCGTCGGCAGGATACCAGAGGGAAGAAAGCGGCTCAAGGTTCAACCCCGTCTGCCGTTGGCCCGCCAGCGCAACATCGAAGCCATCATCGGCAAACGGTAGCTGTCGCATTCACCACCACCACCGTCCAGCACCCGATCGCCAGGGCCACCAGTAGTTCCATCAGCCGCAGTCGTCCCCGCTGATCTGCCCTCACGATGATAAAGCCGTGCTACGGGTCGTCGTGTCTGGCGAGCCTGGCATAGGCCTGCTTGCGTGTTGCTGTATCCAGTGTCGTTCTCATGGGTATGGCTCCTGTCGTCAGGCATTGCCCTCCAGGTTACCCGCATCGGCATAAACAAAGCTAAATTCACCGCCGTTGACATCGATACACAACCGGCCACCATGGCCATGAGCATAGGCCAGCCAACCCGGCTTGTGCTGACACTCCGGCACCTGGGGGTGCTCCTCGTTTTTCTGGCCATCGAACCAGGCGACCAGCAGGGCATCACCGAGCTGCCCGGCGGCCAGTTCCTCGGCCAATTGTCGCGCCCGCCGGTAATCGAAATTTTCATCGCCGCAGGTGATTTGCAGGTGTTCCAGTTTGCGATGTTTCATTGCCATGGCCCTCGTTTTGTCCCTCTTCTGTTTAGGGCATCGCCGACGATACGTGCTGTGCCATTGCAGTGTACCGCACCCGCTTGATTGTTTGCTGTTGGGATGAGAGTGGCGCCGACTTGCACGGCTTGTGTTCCGGCTTTGGTTCTGCTCTGATGCAACCTATGGCTGCCATCGATCCAGTCCAATGAGCGCGCTTGCACGGTGTGCCTTAGTCGTTTTCGCCCTGCTCTTCTCCATCGCACCGGTGGTTGCAGGTACGGTAGTGCCCGAAATCGCAATCGTGGGGCCAATTGGTCCGCCCATGGCCGGCTATGTGCATCGCACGCTCGGCCAGGCGCAGCGTAGCGCGGCGCCTTTTGTCCTTATACGACTCGACACACCGGGCGGTCTATCCGTTTCCATGCGCAACATCATCAAAGACATTCTCGCCTCGCCCATACCAGTGATTTGCTGGGTCGGACCCGAGGGTTCGCGGGCAGCCAGTGCCGGCACCTACATCCTCTATGCCTGCGGCTACGCAGCGATGGCGCCCGGCACCAATGTGGGTGCCGCCACGCCGGTGGCGCTCAATCCGACTGGCGGCAGCAACACGCCGGCCAAACCAAAAACGGCAGAACAGAAAAAAATACTGAACGATGCCGTAGCCTACATCACGAGTCTGGCGCAATTGCGCGGGCGCAATGCAGTCTGGGCCGAGCAGGCGGTTCGCAATGGGGACAGCATCACTGCGAGAACCGCTCTCGCCAAACAGGTTATCAATCGCATCGCACCCAACACGCAGGCACTGCTGGCCACCATAAACGGCGTGACCGTGCCCACCGCAAAAGGCACAGTTACCCTGCACACCGACAACGTCACTGTGAAAATCCAGCATCAGGACTGGCGTGAACGATTGCTGACCGTCATCACCAACCCGACGGTGGCTTACCTGTTATTCCTGATCGGCCTCTTCGGCCTGATCATGGAAGGCCTGCATCCCGGTGTGATACTGCCTGGCACGGTGGGCGCCATCAGTCTCATCCTGGCACTGTTCGCCTTCCATGCCCTGCCCGTCAACTACGCGGGACTGGCATTGATTGTGCTTGGCGTCATCCTGTTTGTGACCGAAGCCTTTGTAACCAGTTACGGCACGCTCGCCATCGGCGGCATTGTCGCCTTCGTTGTCGGCTCGATCATGCTGATCGACACCCATGCCCCCGGCTACAGCCTGCCGCGCATCTACATCACCAGCCTCGCCGCTGCGGCCGGGGCAATCATCATGGGAGTGCTTTACCTCGTCGTAAAAATGAGACGAAGGCCAGTGGTGAGTGGAGTGGAGCACATGATCGGGCACGTTGCCACAGCGCTGTCGGATTTCGACTCCAGGGGCTACGTCCATATCGAGGGCGAACGCTGGGCGGCGGTGACTTCGAACCCCCTCAAACGTGGCGAACGTGTTATCGTCAACGCCATCGACGGCTTGGTGTTGTCCGTTTCGCCGCAGGCTTCCACGCAACGAACCCACTCCACCTGAGCGCCACACGCAATAGTGACAAAACAAGCACTGGAGGATTGAATCATGCTGACCCCTATTCTCGTTATCATTGGCCTCATCATCCTGATCGCGTTCAGCTCGATGAGGATACTCAAGGAATACGAACGTGGTGTGATCTTCCTGCTCGGCAAATTTCAGGCCGTGAAGGGGCCGGGAATGATCATCGTGATCCCTGGCATTCAACAGATGACACGGGTCGATCTACGCGTGATCGTCATGGACGTACCGCCGCAGGACGTAATCTCGCGCGACAACGTATCGGCCAAGGTAAACGCCGTCATCTATTTCCGTATCGTGGACCCGGAACGCGCCATCATCCAGGTCGCCGATCCGTTCGATGCGACCAGTCAGTTGGCACAGACCACGCTGCGTTCGGTACTGGGGCAACACGAACTCGACGACATGCTTGCCGAACGCGAAAAACTCAATACCGCCATTCAGGCCATCCTCGACGACCAGACCGACGCCTGGGGCATCAAGGTCACCAATGTCGAGATCAAACAAATCGAACTGGATGAAAACATGGTGCGTGCCATCGCGCGCCAAGCCGAGGCCGAACGCGCGCGTCGCGCCAAGGTAATCAACGCCGAAGGCGAACTGCAAGCCTCGGAAAAACTCACCCAGGCTGCCAATCGCCTGGCTACGCAACCACAAGCCATTCAGTTGCGCTATCTGCAGACGCTAACCGAAGTCGCCGCACCCGGAAAGTCCAACACCATCCTGTTCCCGCTGCCTATCGACCTGATCAGACCACTGCTGGAGTCGGTATCTACAGATACCGCGAAAAAGTAAGAGAATAGTAAGGTGGCGTCT
Organism: uncultured Chromatiales bacterium; assembly: GCA_964561765.1. Classification (GTDB taxonomy): domain Bacteria; phylum Pseudomonadota; class Gammaproteobacteria; order DATFLL01; family DATFLL01; genus CAZLQI01. The sequence goes on along the minus strand of CAZLQI010000009.1, from coordinate 60,047 downwards.
GCTCGACGTCAGGTTGAAATACACCCGCTGCGCCAACTTACTCTCTCGCCTGCATGTCAGATGCTCAGGGCGCTCTGGAGCACGCCCTTGAACATTGACCGGGAATCGACGTTCATGTCCTACCCCGTTCGCCACAAAGACGGCGGAATTGAAATGGACTCTGAATAGCCAACAGGTTGCCTGACAATCCAATGGGGTTCGTGTCGGTTTCTGAGGGTCACAGCGAAGCATTTCGTACTACTGCGTAAATGGCGGAGAGGGAGGGATTCGAACCCTCGATACGGGGTTACCGTATACACGCTTTCCAGGCGTGCTCCTTCAACCGCTCGGACACCTCTCCGGATTCTGTACCAGGCACGCCTATTACTTCATGCTATCGACTTGTGAAGGCCCCGCGCCGGACAGCGGGCAAGATTAAACCAGATGGATGTGACTTGCAATGTACATCCGGTCGCATGGGGGTCTTATCGAGGCCTGGCCTCGTGCTATACGTGGCAGGGTTCGGGTGCATTCCGGGGGCGTTTGACGTAATATTTACGCCCCGCGAGGGCATCAGAAATACTTGCACCCAAGGCCTGGATTTTCGGATCATGCGTATACCCCAACCCAACTCGGGTGAACTCCACGAGCAGCTCAGCCGCAACAGCACACCGTATAGGGATGCGCTGGTGCGCGTGGATTGGGACGCGCTGGATACGGCGTCGTTCTGGCTGCCTGAGGAGGCACTGTCACTCTATGGTCTGCCAGTCTATGACACCCTGACCGAGGAGCAGCGCATCACCCTGTCACAGTTCGAGTTGCTCCATGTGCTTGAGGCAGGACTGTGGCTGGAGGGCATTTTCATGGAGCGCATCAGTCGCACCCTGCAGCACACCGATGCCCATCTCGGTCGCCTCATTTATCATCTGCATGAGTTGCGCGAGGAGGCAGGTCACAGCCTGATGTTTCTGGAGGTGATGCGTCGCAGCGGACTACCCCGGCCACAGACGCGCTTTTACCAGATGCGGGCGGCGAATCTGGTGGGACGTTTCGCACCCTTTGATTCCACCGCCTTCTGGATCGCGATGCTCATTGGCGAGGAGGTGCCGGATCGGCTCAATCGCTTTATCCGCACGCACTGCGATACGGTCAACGCGGCCATCTATGATGTCACCAGGGTGCATATTATTGATGAGGCACGCCACATTGCCCACGCGCTGGATACCCTCGCGGCACGCTTCGCGGTCATGCCTCGCTGGCGCTTATTCTTTCTCAAGCCATTAATTAAAAGACTATTTCGTCAGTTTGTACACGCTCTGTACTTCCCCACTTCCAGCGTCTACGACCTCGCTGGACTGTCACCACATACCGATTGGGAACGCCTCGCCCGCACCAATCCACACCGCATCCGCTTCGTCGACGAAAACCTCGCCTCGACCTTGCGCACACTCACGGCCCACGGCATCGTCCTCGACTGGCATTGAGTCCGTGTGCTCAGGACACCCGATGGCATTCGTCCGGCTCAGCGGTCGGTGCACTTTTCCTCCAATATCTCCCAGCGGCTATAGACCTCTGCCAATTCGATCTCGATCGCCTGTAGACGCGCCACGGTCTCGGTCATCACCTTGTCATCACCTTGCTGGTAGAAGGCCGGATCGGCGGTGCGGCTCTGCAGGCTGGCCTGTTCCGCGTCCAGCACCTCGATGCGGCCCGGTAGAGCGTCGAGCTCGCGCTGTTCCTTATAACTGAGTTTCCGGGCGGGACGGACTTTGGCCGGTGCCACAGCGTTATTGGTGTCAGCGGTCCCGGCGGCGGACGGCGTAGCGGTCGGGGTGTTGGTGGGCGCAGCAGTGCCGCGCTGGCGTAACCAATCATGGTAACCACCGACGTATTCCTGAATCCGGCCCTCTCCCTCGAAGATCAGGGTACTGGTGACGACGTTGTCCATGAAGGCACGGTCATGGCTGACCAGCAGCAGCGTACCCTGGTAGTCAGCCAGGAGTTCTTCGAGCAGCTCCAGAGTCTCCATATCCAGGTCGTTGGTCGGCTCGTCCATGACCAGCAGATTGGCGGGCTGGGTGAACAATCGCGCGAGCAGCAGGCGGTTGCGCTCACCGCCCGAAAGTGCCTTCACCGGAGTACGGGCACGCTCTGGCGAGAACAGAAAGTCCTGTAAATAGCTCATAACATGGCGACTGCGGTCATTGATCGTGATCGTCGTCTGACCATCAGCAACGGCATCGACCACACGCTGTTCCAGATTGAGCTGGGTGCGGATCTGATCAAAATAGGCCACCGCCAGGCGCGTGCCGTGGCGAAGCGTGCCACTGTCAGGCGCGAGCTCGCCGAGCAGCAGTTTGAGCAATGTGCTCTTGCCGCTGCCATTGGGGCCAATCAGACCGACCCGGTCACCGCGCATCAGGGTGAAGGAAAAATCCTCCACAACGACACCCGCTGCCCAGGCCTTGCTAATGTGTTCAGCCTCCAGCACGAGCTTACCGCTGCCCTTGCCGTCTTCCAGCTTCATGCGTACCTTGCCCATCAGGGCCCGGCGCTGCGCCTGCTCCGCGCGCAGGTCTGCCAGCGCTCGCACCCGACCTTCATTGCGGGTACGCCGTGCCTTGATGCCCTGGCGAATCCAGACCTCTTCCGTGGCCAGTTTCTTGTCAAAACGGGCATTTTCCACCGCCTCGGCCGAGAGGCGTTCCTCGCGTCGGCGCAGGTAATTGTCGTAGTCGCCCGGCCAGGAGGTCAGCCAACCGCGATCGAGCTCGACCAGGCGGGTTGCCAGGCGGCGCAAAAAAGTGCGGTCATGGGTGATGAAGACCACGGCACCCCGGAAGTCGACGAGAAAACGCTCCAGCCAGGTGATACTGTCGATGTCGAGATGATTGGTCGGTTCATCGAGCAAGAGCAGGTCCGGCTCACGCACCAGAGCCTGACCGAGCAGAACCCGGCGCTGCCAACCGCCCGAAAGACTGTCCAGGGTCGCGTCTGCCGGTAGGCCCAGTTTGGTCATGACCGCCTCCACGCGCTGCTCCAGACACCAGCCGTCGGCGGCCTCCAGGGCATGCTGCAAGCGCTCCAGCTTCACCAACCCCCCCGCGTCACTCGCCAGTGTGGCGACGCAGGCATGGTAGTCCGCGATCAGTCTGCCCACCTCACCCAACCCATCGGCGATAACCTCGAACACCGTACGCCGTTCATCGGCAGGTAACTCCTGGGCCAATGTTGCCACGCGCAACCCGGATTGACGCCAGACCTGGCCATCATCTGGCGCAAGTTCACCGGCCAGGATACGTAGCAGCGAGGACTTTCCGGCCCCATTGCGGCCGATGATGCATACCCGTTCACCCGATTCGATGCTCAGCGCCACAGCATCCAGCAACGGATGATGGCCAAAGGCCAGGGAAACATTGTCCAGACTCAATAATGCCATGAGGAAACAGAACCTTGGTAAACGAGCAGGGACTCGCAGACACAATAACGAGCCGCGGCTATTTGAGCAGATGCCATGAAACAGAGCAAGCGATTACATAGCCACAACCAGTCATTATTTGCCGATGATTATCAGTAAAGGTTTGTATCGACCTACTCCTCACTCCTCACCTGATTCTTCCCATTTCTGCGCGCATGGAAAAAGGCGCGCAGGGTCTCGCTACAGGCCTCAGCCAGTATTCCGCCCTCAACCTCGACGTGATGATTGAGCTGCCAGGTACCGAGGATATCAAACACGCTGCCAGCAGCACCGGCCTTGGGATCGGTTGCGCCATACACGACCCGTGCCAGCCGGGCATGGATCAGCGCGCCCGCACACATGGTGCAGGGTTCCAACGTCACGTACAACACAGCGCCCGTCAGCCGGTAGTTTTCCACCCGTGCCGCTGCCGCACGCACGGCCATGATCTCTGCATGCGCAGTGGGATCGTGTCCACCGATAGGTTGGTTCCAGCCCTCACCCAGCACCGTAGCACCTTCAGCGTCGACCAGCACCGCGCCAACCGGGACCTCACCCTGCGCCCCGGCACGTGCGGCCAAACCCAGTGCATGGCGCATCCAGCGCACATCCTGACTCGAAGCGTTCGTCACTGTCCCCAAGGCCTTTTCATAACATGCTCATCACTCATCAAAGAAACCTGAACCACACCACCAGGATAAGCGCAGGTACAGGACGGTGTACCCCCTGACGGGGACACACTGACCAAACAGTATGTGCGATACGGTCGCAATTCCTGGGTAAGCTCGTGAAAGAGATTGCACCCGGTTTACAAAAACACCTCGGCTCTGCACGGGAGGAAGTAGAGGCACGCTACGGCGCCTATCCAGAGCTGAAACGTATCGAACAGGTCGTAACGGAGCGGTGTCAACCTATCACGAAGACATAGCACAAGAATATCTGAAATATCATACCGGGAAGAACAAAGCACCATTTTGACCCAAATAGTTGGCGCCAAGATGCCAGTGGATTTCGCGCATTCAATCCTCGCCAGACAAGAGGATAACCATTACCGGCTGGTGAGTGAATGGCGCGACACCGTTAATTTCAGCGGCCGTGTGCTGGCATACACAGTCGAACCGCATCAGTGCGGTGTCTGCCACAATGACGGCCCCGGCACCACCCCGACAGTTTCCGAGCGTAGAATGAGATAGAAACAAATCCATTGGTGATATTCACCGATGCTGGGCAAGGCTGGAGATTGATGGCACTTTCCATTATGCCGATATCAGCCCCCTGGCGGGATATCTGACCGATATGCTGGATGAAGCTGGATTTGAGCGCATCGACGGACTCATTCCCTACCAGTACGTCGAGGGACCGAACCATGACCAGCAGGAAGGAAAAGGCATTATCTACGACAAACGGCTTGCTACCGGTGGATAGGTGCCCAAGGCGCAGCTATAACCCGAGTCGTAGTTGATCCTGCATCACATAGGTTTACTTCCTGCTCTCTGTGGTTAGAGAGCCGAAAGTACTTGTTCCCGCTCAGGGGTCATCGTCCCAATCACCCTTAGCTTCCATGAACGCTTCCAGTTCTTTGCCGTCTTTTCTCTACCAATAGCAGACTCCATGCGTTCATTTCCGAGCGTTTTGCAAGAGGATTGAAGTAGGAAAAACGGATCAAGAGCTTGGGTGATGGACTCACGGATTCAGCCGTCAGTTAAGCTGTCCTTCAAAAACCGCCGATTGCTGTTTTATCGCATCCAGTATGAATTCGCGAAATGCCAGCACTCTTGCCGTGTGCTTAAAATCAGGGTGCATCAAAATCCACAGTCCTAGATCACGTGCCGCATCCGGTTCGCCAACACGTTCCAACTGTGGTTCGGTATCGCCCATAAAGCAGGGAAGATAGGATACCCCCAGCCCCTGCTTTAACGCGGCCAGGGTTAATAAGGTATCGTCACTGTAAAACGTATATGCCTGACCGTCACATTGCTGTTTTGTCCATGTGCGATGAAAATTACAACATTCCACACCCAACCATTTTGGCCGGGTACCTTGTCTGCCGATTTCAGCCAGATAGTCACGGCTGCCATAAACAGTCGAAGCAACGGCTACTGCACGCGTGCCTATCAGGGTATCAGTTGGGCGGTTGGTCAGGCGAATGGCGACATCGGCTTCGCGTTGCGGCAGGCTGGCATAGGTGTTGGATACAATGATATGCAGTTCCACCCCCGGGTGCTTCCGGCTGAATGCGGCGAACATTGGCATCAGGATGGATGAGGCCATATTGTTGATCGCGGTCACGCGCAGCGGGCCGACCAGCCGGGCATCCCTTCCCAGCACCGAACCGTCCACCGACAGGATTTCGCTTTCCATGCGTTCAGCAGCCAGCTTGATTTTCTCACCGGCGGCGGTGAGTTCGTAACTGGTTTTCTTGCGCTCGATCAGACGCGCGCCCAGTCTTTCCTCCAGTTGCCGCATCCGCCGCGACACCGTGGAGTGCTGCACCCCCAGTTGGCGCCCGGCACCACTGATCGAACCGGTGCGCGCCACCGCCAGAAACAGGCGCATGTCATCCCAATTCATTGGCCGTAGTCATCTGTGCAAATTTGCACATCATGTTTCCATATTTAGAGAATGGCATCTATTTACGGACAGGGTAAGCTTTCTCATACCGTGACACAACAAGTCAGGAGGAACTGAATCATGACCAAAAACCCATCGCAATTCAACGCCGAACAATACAAGAAAACCACTCTGGAACAATGGAACAGCGCAGCCGAGGCTTGGCACCGTTGGAGCCCCTTGCTGAACCGCTGGCTGGGTCCAGCCACCGACACCATGCTGGATATGTGCGAAATCACCACCGGCAGCCGGGTGCTCGATGTGGCTGCCGGCGCAGGCGAGCAGTCCATTACCGCCGCCAAACGTGTCGGTGACACCGGCTATGTGCTGGCCACGGATCTGTCGCCAAACATTCTTGACTACGCCGCTGCCTCGGCAAAACTGGCCGGGCTGAACAATGTCCACGCCTGTGTCATCGACGGCGAATGCCTGGACACGTTGAAGGGCGACCTGTTCGATGCCGTGATCTCGCGTGTTGGCCTGATCTATTTCCCCGACCAGCAAAAGGCCCTGCTCGGAATGAAACAGCAACTCAAGCCAGGCGGCAAGATCGCTGCAATGGTGTACGCTACCGCAGAGAAGAACCCGTTCTTTTCCATTCCGGTCTCCATCATCCGCCGCCGCGCCAAACCGCCTGCCCCACTGCCCGGCCAACCCGGCCCCTTCAGCCTGGGCACGGCGGATATTCTGACCGATGTGTTCAACCGGGCAGGACTGAAAGACATTCGGGTGGAAGCCATTGACGCGCCGATTCGGCTGGCATCCGCTGTCGAATGTTTACAGTTCGAACAAGAATCATTCGGCGCATTGCATCAGATGATGGCTTCGCTGTCCGATACAGAAAAAGATGAAACCTGGCAGGAAATAGCGGAGGCACTCAGACAGTTTGAAACTCACGCCCGGTTCGAAGGCCCCTGCGAAATGCTGGTGGCTGTCGGCACGTGTTGATGCCCCCAACCGGAGATCAATCAATGGGGTTCAGACTCGATTGAGTTGCACAGGAGGACAGTCACACCGCTGTCCATGCTGAGATATATTCTTGATCGTCTTGAGCTTACATTGAACGAGATGAAAACGAAGATAATCAACGTCTGGGAAGAGAGTTTCGGCTTTCTTGATTTTTAGGTTCGTATGGAACCAGAGCGCAAGGGCCTATTGACGCGTGTCGTCTTTGCGCAATAGGCCCTTGGTCGATTTAAGTGAAGTCTCTATTGTCAGCCAACGTGGTTGCGCTACCTGGTTTAGGCCTTGATGGCGCCAAACAGGCGTCCACCGATCGCAGAACCGCTCAGCGCCAGCGAGCCACCAATGGCCAGGAAGGCGACCAGGGTCAATACGGTCGGCACAACACCAATCAGTGCCAGGATACCGAGTACAACAGCACTGATGCCCACCAACACTTCGGTCATGGCCGAGCCGTTGACCATTTCACGGGCTACGTGCAGGGCAGGACCCTCTACATCCTGGCCCGCCAGACGCAACGCGTTAAGACGCGCCGTGGTACCACTGGAAAGTAGCAGGGCGGTGCCCACGACAATCGCAGCAGCGGGCATGAGGACGTCGGGATTCAGGGCCAGTACTGAGAGTATGCCGAGTACCACCGCGGTCAGACCAGCGATTACCTCCACACTCATACCCATGTCGACGTTTATGTGCTCCAGTTTGTCAGGGGCAATGAGTGACAACAACTTTCTGTGTTCTACCGCAAGACTGCTGCCTTCCAGCAACAACCCGATACCAACGGCGATCCCGCTTATGGCAAGCAGTACATCGGGATATACATGTGCCAGCCCGATAACGCTCAGGGCGACAGCACCAATGCCGGCAATCGCTTCCGCCCCGGCACCGCCGATCAGGGTTTCTTTCATATGTAGGTCTTCAGTATTCATGGCTATGCCCTCCTAGTAGTTAGGATTACAACAACATCCCAGATCACACCTTAAATGAATACAAGGATTGCTGAATTCCTTCGCTTTAAGGGACGGCTCTAACCTATCATGCTGTAATCCTGTTTGGCAGTAACCTGAGTTACAGAGCTACTTAAAGGTCTAGCACAGAAATAGGGCTAAATCCATGCCCAAAATAACGCAATGCGTCTTGTCGCTGTTGGCAGCACATGCACTCGATAAACCACCCACTGTAAAGCGGAGGCCGACTAGCATATATCCTGTATATTCCCGTATGAAATGTACTATTTCCGTGAAGCACATTCACCCTCTTTCCGCCCTATCGTGTGACCATCATTCCAGTTGCACGCACCCGCCCGTGTGGGGTATCTGCTTTCTGCGCACGTCTTGATGAACCCTGAGGTTACCGGGGTCTACCTGGCGTGGGGCATTAACGACAACCTGACCGTGAGTGATGACGCAGATTCCCCGTCTGAGGGCTGTTATACTGCGTCGCCTTGGATTTGCACCGAAAGGGGAGCAACGATGCCTGACTATATGGATGTCCTTGCCAAACTGAGTCAGACCACGCCTGTGGCCATCACACAGGCACTGGATATCGCGCTGGCTGCGCTGGACGCGGAATTCGAACAATTGGCCCCCGCCCTTGAAGTCGAGTACATCGGCCCCGGTGTCGGTGTGGAGGGCAAAGAGACGGTCTATCGGCTGGTGGTGCGCGCCCATGAATGGACCCTGCGTCAACCGACCTGGAGCCTGAAGATCTGCGACGCCCTGCCTAATGCGGACTGGCGCGTTGCCTGGGCGGTGCAGGGCGTCAGCCGCGCCCGCAAGGCACTGGTGGTACAACGTCTGCCCGCATTTCTGCATGGCTATGCACAGGCGGTGAAGGTCGCTGGTAAGACCGAAACACGCGCTGCGCAGCGCATCATGAACATGGCAAGACAGTGCGGTGGACACACTCAGGACTGAGTCGACGCTGACTCAACGCGCCATGATATGCTGGATATCGGCATACTTGCGTACCCACGGTGACCACTTGCGCAGACTCGCGGGTAAACTGGCGATGGCCGCCTTCGCAGTGGCCAAGGAGGCGTAGCTGCCGTAGACCAAGGCATACCAATCCTCGCCACCTCGCCGACTCTTGTAATAGCCTGCTCGCCCCTCAAGGTTATTAGCAGAGATGTATTTCTCGATCAGACTCACGTTCTTGCTGCTCGCCAACTGGAGGGTGTAGTGGCTCGGGCTTTGTTGCCTGATCCACCTCTGTGCACCCTGCGCCACACTGGCGCCTGGTGCTACACCTGTCGATGTCTGCCTCGCAGGCACATTGGCGCTGACCTGTGGCGCGTTCGGACTGCGCATCGCAGGCGCCTGGGCGCTGGCCTGTAGAGCGGCCGGTACCTGACCCAGCATGGCATAGGCATCAGCCAACCCGTGACTGGCCGCAAGGGTAAACCAATGCCGTGCCTGAGCAACACTCTGCGCCACGCCCTGTCCATGGCGGTACAGCAAACCGAGATTGTACTCCGCCACCGGATCACCGCCTTGCGCCAATGACATCCACACGTGCATCGCGGTAGCGAAATCACCGACTTGCTGCGCTTGCAGGGCCTGAGCTGCATTAGCGGCCACTGCCCCCACGGGCACACTCAGCGCAACGCACAACAACATGACGCGGCCAATTCCACGCCACTTGCAGGACACGAAGGTCGCGTCAAGGGCGCACGCGGCGTTCGAGTCACACCCTCTTTTCTCAGGCACATTCATGTCAGCTACCTACAGTATCGACGGTCATGTCCACAAACTGACGATTTCGCGTCATGAAATGGCACAATAATTCATAGAGCAGAAAATTGACTTGTCGTTTCTCATCGGGTAAAAACATGTTTTCATTAGGGTAATCATAGGTAGGCAGAAATCGCCAATGCCCCTGATAACCCATCACTTCAGCCACACTGGCATCACAATAGATTCTTACCTGCAAATACAGCTCGTTCACCGCCGCCGATCGGACACTAAACGCGTGAGTGATGCCAACCGTCAGGGTATATTTGCACTGTTCCTCGACACGAAAACGCAACAGACCACTCTCGCGGGCAGCCAGCAGGACATCCTCACCCAGACTCAATCCGCCCGGTACGAGTCGATGCAACAGGGCATAGTTCCGCTCATAGAACCACATGGGGTGGCGTGTGCGCCCGACTGGAATCGTATGGCTCATGAATTTGTCCGATTGTAAGACTTGCTCAACACTGCTGAAAATGCCCTCACCATGCCAGTACGCCAGTGCACATATCCCCGGCGCGAACCATAGCAGTTTATCGGCAGACACGTGCCCGGCTTTAACATACCCACTTTGGAACCGACTGCCGTGAAGGACACGTTAACGCCCTGCGGTTACATTCGCCGACCTTGCCCACTCTGCCTACGGTACTGGCATATAACGTCACAACCGCAGTCTCCGTTCCAGACCTGCAATCCACGTTCATGGTAACAACCCGCTCCGACACGTGGCAATCGCTGTACCCGATGCCCGCGAGACAATCGCAATTGCATGCGCCGTTGTTGGAACCGTGGCGATACCCTCGCAGGCGGCTATTCCTCTCGTGGCATTTGACGCCCATGTCCGTATAATACCGGTTTTTTATTCAATGGGCTCGCTCATGTCACTATTTGCGCGTATGGGATTCGGGACGCACCCGTGCGTGGCGCGCGAGGCCACAGTGCTGATCGGCGACAGTGCCACCCTGGCGCAGGCCCACGACCTGCTGGCCGGGTTACAGGCACGTTTCGGGCGCGTTGCCAGCGCCGGCTTTGACGCACCACCCACCGCGTCATCGACGCAAGCCATGCCGTATGTGCCACTCCCTGCCCATCCTGTGGCCCTGCGCAGGGCCTTGGCCAGGCTCGCACCAGTGCGCCTCATCCTGCTTGGTGACATACCCCATAGCGAGACGATCGCCACAGCCACCCGTGCACCGCTGTTCTGGGTCAACGTGCCCCGCCATGTCACCAAAATGCCCCGCGCCCAGGCTCTGTTGAGCGCCGATCCCGCCGACGTCACCCACATGGCCGATACCGAACTGACCGGCGATCCCCTGCTCGGCATCACGCAACTACCCAAACCAGCGGGTATTGACGGCCTCTGTGAGCGCTTTCGCGCGCACCGCAAGAATGGGCGCTGGATCGGCTATTTTGCCGCCACCGGCGCCGGTGAGGAGGCCATCGCCTATGGCGCCTTCTTCACTTTGATACGGCGCAAAATGGGCCTGCTCGCGCTGGCACCCCGGGATGGCGAACGCTACGAACCGGTCTACCGTGATGCCCTCAAGTACCACCTACCCACCAACCGGCACAACCGTTTGAGCACCTCATTCGTACCCATCAAGAGTCGCGTCTACTACATCGAAGACCCACAGACACTGACGGCGCTCTACCGCTGTGCGGACTTCGTCGTCGCCGGTGGCAGCCTCAGCGAGATGGCGGGCCACACCCCCGATATCTTGACGCCCCTGAGCCTGGCATGTCCGGTCATCGTCGGCCCCGTACACCATGATCCTGTGGTACGTGCAGCCCTCGCTGCGGGCGCGATCATTGGCGTCGATAATGACCACGCTCTGGTCGAAGCCGCATACCAACTGATCAGCGACGAGACCCGGTCACGCCGGTTGTCCGAGCAGGGCCGACAGTGGGCACAGGCGCAATCCGGCGCACTGGAACGGGTCCTGTCACGCATTCAATAGTCAGCATTCAATCGCACTTCGATCAGCCCATAAAAAAACCCGCGGTATACCATCACGGGTTTTTTTATGAAAAGGCGTGTCGTCCCACGCTATCACTGACCATAATCTATGGATTAGGGAAGATTCCCTCCATACGTTCCAGGTCATTGATGACGCGCCAATGACCACCGCCCGCCACGACCTTCTTGCGCCATTCCTTCAACCTGTTCATGTACTCGCGGGGATCAACATTGTCGCTGCGCAATTTGGTGACATTGAGTGCGATCACATCGAAACCGTTGAGCTGGAGAGGAATGTTGCGCACATAGCCTTTCTTCAGATCTTGCTTGAGGTCGGAGAAGATCAGGATGGTCTTGTGGCCCGGGTTCACCTCGTTGAGAAACTCGATGGCCTGCAGGATACCGCCGGTGACATCCGTGTAAGCGCTCGGTCTCACGTGCTTGATGAATTTATCGATGGTCTCGCGAAACTCGCGCTTCTCCGCATTGGCCATACTGGGGCGATCATCAAACGTCATCTTGGCTATGATATTTTTCTGACTGAAACTGCCGGTATCGATACGCGCCACAGCAAAAGAATCACCCGGGTTGAGCTTGGACAGCACGTAGTCGACAATATTTTGTGCCTTCTGCAACTCATTGGTATAAGTCCCTGAGGTGTCAATGAGCATGTAGACCCCGCGGGTGTGGGAGACCGCACTCTTGGAAGAGCAGCCCGCAAGCGCGAACACCAACAGGAGCGCAACCAGGACACGCATAAGGTCAGGACGCCTGTTCATGACTGCCCCTCCACCGCGGCGGGCTTGGCGCCGCCCCCGCGTCGACCCTCCGCCTTCACCACCACGCCGAGGGGCCGCCCGGCACTGCGTTGTATCCACTGGCGCTCCAGCCACAACGGCGCAAAGATCAGCAAATCATACACATTGACCGACAGTGTTCCGGTATAGCGTGAGATGTTGCCCAGCAGTCGCAGCGCAAAAGCCAACGCCCGCAACAACCCCACACCGACGAGACCCAGCACGGTGCGCAGGGAATGAATAAAGGACTCCAGTGGAATCGCCACAAAGGTCAGGGCGAAGGGCAAGATGAAACTCATCCCCATCTGCGCCGCCGTGGTGATCCAGCGGCTGGTATGGTCCACCGCCACGGAGGTATTGCCGAGCAGCGTGGCGCGCAGCGCCGCATCATCCAGCGAGAGGATCTCACGCATATAGGCCAGCCCCGATTCGACACTGGCCAATGCGAGCAGGATGGCGAATGTAATCCAGATCATGCGCACACGCAGCTTGTCATTCAGCGCATTGATCACCGGGAACAGGCGCGTGATACGCAAGGACTCCATCAGAAACAGGCCCATCGCGACCTCGACCAAGATGAGCACCAGGGCGGCAACATCCGCAGTCCGATAGCTGGCAAAACCCAGATTGATGTAACTCGTCCCACCTACCATCTCCGACATCGGCCGGGCGATGAGATGAAAGTTGATCACCGCACCACCAATGGCAATCACCAACACAAAGGCCGCGATGAAGAACTGGGTAATGGAAGACGAGGACAGCATGCGCACCGCATGGTCCGTCTTCTTGATGATCCCCTCGTACTCGTCCATGTGTCGGTCCAGCGTCTTGGATCGCTCCAGCAGGCTGTTCACATTCTTGTCCACACGACCAAGCAATTGCAGCAGCCTGCGCCAGTGCGGCATCATGCGTTTGAGATACATATGGCGTTCGTGGCTACTCTTGCGGTATTCCTCGGTGGCATGGTTCTGCGCCTTGAGCAACGAACTGTGGATATCCTCAAGAATATTGGCCACCATAGGATCGCCCGCAGACGGAATCTTGGCCACGGACTCAACGGCCTTGACCCAGCCCGGCGGGGCCGGTGGTACCTCGGTGCTCTGCTGGTAGTCCTCCTCGATATGCGTGATGCCCTCGTTGATGTGGCGCTGCAGGGCGGGATACTCGGCCAGATCGCGGCGCACCCCATCATCCACGCGTTCGAACTCGCGTTCAATGATGCGTTCCGACGCCTCGCGCCCGGCAGAGAGCAACACCTCGCGGTTGCGCAGGTGCAGGCGTTGTTCGGCCAGGCGCACCGAGTACGCCGACAGTCTGAAGGCATGGTGCAGCACACTGCTCAGAGATAACAGGGCGCGATGTGCAGGGGTACGTGCCAGGTACAGGGCCGCCATTAACAGCACCACCCAGAACAGGATGGAAATGACGGGCGGTCCCGGCAGGAAGAGAAAAATATCGGACAGGCTCATCGATGCCTCCTTGAGAGGTCTTCAAATCAAGAATGAATAATTATTATATCGACCGTTCCACGCGCCGACAGATAATGCGGGCAGCGAACGGTTTGTACCAGGCATATTGAATCGCCATCCTGCGCTCGGAAAGTAGCATCACGACGCATTGAGCATAACCGTGCAGCGACACCAAAAACACCAAGCACATCACAACTTCCCGTCGGACTGGTGATAAATACCGTCAGTCCGTGCCGCCGCGCAAGCGCGAGCGCAGCCGCAGATGCGCCTGGCTCAACAACTGGCTGATGCGCGATTCACTCACACCCAGCAGCTGGCCGATCTCGCGCAGATTGAGTTCGTTGTCATAATAGAAGCTGACTACCATGCGCTCGCGCTCGGGCAGACTACTGATAGCATTGGCCAGTTCCTGGCGGAACTGCTCAGTGAGCAGGCCATCCAGGGGGCCGCGCAGCCCTTCCCCCGGGTCATCGCGACCCAGATTGCCCTCCAGCCCGGCATCGTCGAGAGTCAGCACCGTGCAACTGCGCGCGTCTTGCAGGATGTGGTAATACTCATCGAGTTCAATGCCCATGCATTCGGCGACCTCGCCGTCGCGGGCATCACGTCCGTACCGTGCCTCAATCACCCTGATCGCCACTTCCACATCGCGCATGCGCCGATGCACCGACTTCGGCGCCCAATCATTGCGACGCAATTCATCCAGCATGGCACCACGCACGCGTATACGCGCATAGGTTGCAAACTTTGCACCCTGGGAAGGATCGTACTGGCGGCAGGCGTCGAGCAAACCCAGCATGCCGGCCTGAATGAGATCATCGACCGACACACTCGGTGGCAGGCGCGCAATCAGATGATAGGCAATACGCTTGACCAGTGGGGCATAGGTTTCGACCAGTTCACTGGCAGTATTCGCCTCAATGCTGGGGTACATCCACGCGTGTTCCCTGAATAGAGTCCGCTTGCCGGAAAGATAGAAAAGCGTGGTCTGCCTGCCCCTGGTGCCATCAGCGTGGGCACTGTCAGTGGGCGTGCGGGCCTTGTCAGTGTGTCGGTCCAACGGGAAAAACCTTTAATCGTCCGCCGCGAAATCTGCGCACGGGTTCGCCGTCTTGCGCCTTGGCACAAGGTCACAGTGTAACCGAGCCCTTCATTCAGGCATACACATCCAGCATGCTCAGCCCGAGCTGTCGCAGCCCGACGGCCCCCACCAACACACTGGCGGTATCGTCGGCGTTGAAACCCGCATGGGCACCACCCCCATAGCCACCCTGGCCCTGACCCGCGCCACCGTGCGACGGCGTATATCCGGAGAAAGGATGGGCGGAGACGTTGACATTGAGATTACCCAACTGCATGCCCTGATTGCCGAGCATATCCCGCAGACGCGGCAACGAAGCCTCCAGGGCATCGTGTACTTGTGTGTGATGGGTAATGAACTGCACGCTGGTCTGATCACCTTGGATGAGAATGCGCACCTCCAGGGGGCCAAGACCCGGTGGATTGAGGCGGATGTACGCGCTTTGCATGTTCTGTCCCAGCATCCACTGCACCCGTTCACCCAGTGCCTGCGACCAGCCGGGATGCTGAACCGGCTGCGGGATAATCAGCCCGGCAGGAGTCACAGTGGCCCCAGGCAGTTGGGGCACCGCCGGACCTGCGCCAGCGAGCATGAGCTGAGCCGGACTGGCACCACCGCCAAGCAGTGCCTTCGTGGTCGCTGGATCAACAGCCAAACGCGCGAGCAACGTCTGATCGAGGGCGGTCCCCGGAGGGTCTTGCTTGTGGAGCGCGGAAAACACTTTGCGCAGAAAATCGCCCTCTTTACCCGCAATTGCCTTGGGGCCAGTGCCCAGAGCAGCACCGGGATTGGCACCGGGATTGGCACCAGGGTGTCGCAGGAGGGCCGCCAGGCTTGGCGGCAGACGACCCTGCCCCGATGCTGTCATGGCAGAATCGGGGTCGGCAACAAGGCCGATGTGCCCGGCGCGTGCCTCCACCGGCAGGGTCCAGGGCAGGAAGGGCGGCTGAAATTTGCCGTGATCGGTCGATTTTTTCCCGACGACAGCACCTGATATGCTGCCTGCGAGAGCAGTCGGGGCGGTTTTTGTATCCGGATGGGTCGGCATCGACCCGGCGGTGGATGCCGGCCCCGTATCCCGGCCATCATTTTGTTTTTTTAGTTCGCTGCCCGGCTTTTTCACACCATCACTCTGTTTCTTCACCCCTTTGAGTGCCGTGTGAAACCCCCCGTCGGCGCGCACATCATGACCTGCGGACGGGTCCTGGCCGCTCACCTCACCGGACGTCCCCGGGCTGGGGCCCGGCGCTCCACTCTGGGTATTGGCAGCCACGGCGTTCACGTGAAGCATTGGGACTTGCGGCATGATGTACTCCGTAACGAGGTCCTCTTCGTCAGGAGAAGTAGCAAGGAGCGTGCCAGAGATTGTTTGACTTAGTACACCGCGCTGAAATCACATTTCGGGGTGAATCACCTGAGTGCAGGTGGGCGCCCTGAGGATAATGCGACAACGCCAACGGGCGGTGTCATCAGCGAGAGCCGCTCTCGGATGTGGTATCGCTGGCGCTGATACGCCCCGCCGTTTCATCGGTCTCGTCCTGCTCACGCCGAGCCTGGGTGTGTTGCTCGGCCTCCCGGCTGCGTGCCACCGCCTTGTCTATGGCCTGACTACGAATACGCCGGTCCTGCCAATGGGCCTCACAGACCGCACAGGCCTGCCTGGCCCGCGTCACCTGCTCTTCCTGCTGCTGAACGGCGACATCCAGGCGCTCGACAAAACGACGGTATTCCTGCAAGACACCGATATCGATACCCTGTTCGCCGCGGTGCTGCAAACGCTGCTGATAATCGCTGCGATACTCGCGCAGCTCACCCAGCTTGCGCACCTGCTCTTCCAGAACCCGACGGGCCTGACCCAGTGCACGCATGGCCTCCTGTTCATGATGGCTGGTCACGCGAGCGACGGGTTCAAGACGACGGGATTTTCGCTTTGACATACCAGCTACCTGCTTTCGCTCTGTTCCTGATAGACCCGGGATGCGGCGGCCTGACTGACGCTCACACCCTCGTTCATCCCCGCAGCACCCTCACCGGCGTTGGAGCCAGCCCTGCCCGTGGAGTGTGCGGCCGCCTCCATCAACGTGTGCAGACCCGCCAGGCTGTCGGCCAGTCGCACCGGGGTGTGCATGTCCTGCTGTAAAAAGGCCTGCACGATGGGCTGCATCTCGATGGCCAAATCAATACGTGGATCACTACCCGAACTGTAGGCGCCAACGCTGATCAGATCACGATTCTGCTGATAGGTTGAATACATCTGCTTGAACTCACGCGCCTGCAACTGATGGTCCGGGGCGGTGATTTCCGTCATCGCCCGACTGATGGATGCCTCGATATCGATCGCCGGATAGTGGCCAGACTCGGCCAGCGTGCGTGAGAGCACGATGTGTCCATCAAGGATGGCGCGGGCGGCATCAGCAATGGGGTCTTGCTGATCATCGCCTTCTGTCAGTACCGTATAGAAGGCGGTGATGGAGCCCCCACCGGCACACCCGTTACCGGCGCGTTCCACCAGTTGCGGCATCTTGGCGAACACCGACGGCGGATAACCCTTGGTCGCTGGCGGTTCGCCGATGGCCAACCCGATCTCGCGCTGCGCCTGAGCATAACGGGTGAGTGAGTCCATCAGCAACAAGACATCGCGCCCCTGATCACGGAAGTATTCGGCAATACTGGTGGCCAGCGCCGCGCCATGCATGCGCATGACCGGGGTATGATCTGCGGGCACGGCGACCACCACCGCACGTGCCAGACCTTCTTCACCGAGGATGTTGTCGATGAACTCCTTGACCTCGCGCCCACGCTCACCGATAAGACCGACCACAATCACATCGGCCGTGGTATAGCGGGTCATCATGCCAAGCAACACGCTCTTGCCGACACCACTGCCGGCAAACAGACCCATGCGCTGCCCACGCCCCACGGTCAGCAAGGCATTGATCGCGCGCACACCGACATCGAGCGGTTCACGAATGGGCTGTCGTGCCAGCGGATTGATCGGTTGCCCGGTGATAGGCACTCGCGTCGATTCGTGCAAGGGTCCACGCCCATCCAACGGGCGGCCAACACCATCGAGCACGCGACCGAGCAAGGCCTCCCCGGCTGGTGCCAGATAGGTCTCCTGACTGGGAGTGACCCGCGCGTTGGGCCCCACACCCCGCAACTCCCCCGTGGGCATCAGGTACAGGCGCTCGCCGGAAAAGCCGACCACTTCGGCCTCGATAGGATCGGCGCCAACACTCTCCACCAGGCAGCGCGTGCCAATCACCGCCTGGCAACCCACCGCCTCCAGGGTCAGACCCACCATGCGGGTCAGCCTGCCGGTCACGGCCAGTGGCGGCATGGTTTCCAGATGTGCCTCAAGGGCGTGCAGTTGTCGTGCCCAGCGCGCGCCACGCCGGATCGAGGGTGAGGCGGGGGCGTCAGTGCTCATCACCGTGCCCCTCGCCCGGCTCATCACCGACAGGCACCCGTGTCTGCTCAACCGGAGTCGATGGCGAGCGCTGATCCGCCACCGCCCGCTCATGGCCACGTTCACTACCCAGCACCTGTGCCATGACGGCATTGATGCGCTTCTCCACCGTGGCATCCACGGTGGAGAATTCAGTCTCGATCAGACAACCGCCCCGGGTCAGCACCGGGTCGTCGACAATCTGCCAGGCGCTGTCTGCGTCATCACCCAGCGTAATCGCCTCACGCATCAACCGGGCGTCCTCGGGATGCAGGTGGACACGGATAGTGCGTGCTGCGGCCGGCAATACACCCAACGCCTCGCGAACCACGGCAATCACCTGACCGGGATCGGTACGCAATTCACGGCGGATGATCTGGCGCGCCACGCTGAACGCCAACGCCACCAGTTGCTGTTCAACCTCAGCATCGAGTTCCTCGAAGGGTGTGCTCAGGGCGCTCAACGCCTCGGCCAGATGCGTTGCGGCCGCGTGCATCTCATCACGGCCTGCCTGCACACCGTCTTCGCGCCCCTGACTGAAACCGGACTGGTAGCCTTCCTGATAGGCCTGTTGTTGCAGTTCTTCAATCTGTGCAGCCGTTAGCAGGTTGGGGCTGTCGTCCATGTTCACCCCCAGCCCTGTGGTATGCGGGTGCTCGACCCCTTCGGTTACAGTGGGCAACTCCCAGCGTTCGTAGGCCGTCAGTTCCTCCGCGCCAATGAGCTTGGAGGGACTAGACATATTCATCGCCCTTGCCGCCCAGCGAGATATCGCCCGACTCGGCCATGCGCCGGGCCACGGACAGGATCTCCTTTTGCGCCTCCTCGACATCGCTCAGGCGCACCGGACCCTTCGCCTCAAGATCATCGCGCAACATCTCGGCGGCACGTTTGGACATGTTGTGGAATATCTTCTCCTTGATGGCTTCATCGGCACCCTTGAGCGCGGTGATAAGGTTTTCCGAGGAAATCTCGCGCAGCAGGGATTGAATACTGCGATCATCGAGTTCAATCAGGTTCTCGAAGACGAACATCAGGTCCTGGATGTTTTGGCCGAGTTCCTCGTCCTGCTCCTTGACATAGTCCATGAGCTGGCCTTCGACGGCACTATCCATGAAGTTGAGGATATTCGCCGCAGTCTTCACGCCCCCCACACTGGATGAGCGCACATTGCTCGTATTGCCCGAGAACTGGCGTTCGAGGATCTCATCGAGTTCATGCAGCGCATTGGGCTGAATACCATCGAGCGACGCGATGCGCATCAACACATCCGGGCGCATGCGCTCGGGCAATGCCGACAACACCTCTGCCGCCTGATCACTGTCGAGATAGGACAATACAATGGCGATAATCTGCGGATGTTCGAGGCGGATGATCTCGGCAACGGCGCGTGGGTCCATCCATTTGAGTGCTTCAAGCCCCTTGGAGGAACGACCGAGCAGGATACGATCGATCAGGTTACCCGCCTTATCGGCGCCGATCGCATCGACCAGCACCGTGCGCAGGTAATCCTCGTTGCCGATACCCAGTGAGGTCTGTTGCTGCACGACACCGCAAAAGTCATCGAGCACGGCATGTACCGAATCCTTGGGCACATTGGTCAGCGTGGCCATGGCCTCGCCGATCTTCTGCACCTCCTTCGGTAACATGTGGCGCATGACCTCGGCGGCGTCCTTCTCACCCAGCGACATGAGCAGGATGGCCGCACGCTCGCTGCCGCTGAATTTGGTTTTACTCTCCGCCATTACCTTCTAATCCTTGCGTGCATTACGGCCCCCATGCCGACAGCCATCCGGGCGGTGTTGTGGCCAGGCTTCATGGGCCCTCAAACCTCACTGGCCACCCAGGTCTTGACCACCTGTGCGACCCGACGCGGGTCGTCACCGACGGCGGCCTTGGCCATTTCCAGTGCGTTCTCATACTGACCGTTCGGTGCCGGAAGACGCTGCTGTGTCCCGTCACTGAGAGTCAGTTGATCCTCGGCCATATCCTCCTGCGCCTCATCCTTGGCCACCGTGTGCACGGGGCGCGTGGCAAGGCCACGCATCACCGGGCGCAACACCCCGAACACCAGCAAGATCACGGCCAGCGCACCGAGGAGCTGCTTGCCGATACTCCACACCCAGGGTTGCTTCCATATTGGCGGTTTGGGCAGCGGTGCCACCATCGTAGGGGCCTTAAACGCGGCATTGATGACATTGACCGTATCACCGCGCTGCACATTGTAACCCACCGCATCCTTGACCAGCTGTGCGATGCGACTGAGCTCCTTCGGTGCCAGGGGCGTGTCCACCCTCTTGCCTTTGGCATTGACGCTCTGCGTGTCATTGACCACCACGGCAACCGACAGCCGTTGCAGGACACCACTCGGGCGGCGCGTGTGACTGATCGTCTTGTCGAGTTCATAGTTGATCGTGGAGCGCTTGGTCGTCTTGTAGGGCGTGCGCGTGATTTTCTTCGATGCATTGGTACTGCCTGCGGGCTTTGGCTGCGCATTTGTTCCAGCGTTTGCTGCGTTCGTGTTCCCGGCACTGGCGGGCGGTGTGACCTGTTGCGGTGCCGTGCCGGCCCCCGGCGGCTCATTGGACAGCGCCCCCGGCACTCCGCCGACACCGCTACCGACTGGCACCTGCTCATCGAAGCGCTGCTCACTGCGCACGGCGAGCGAATTGGGATTGTACACCTCCCGGGTCTGCTCACTCTGCGTGAAGTCCATATCCGCAACGACCTGCGCGCGTACATTGTTGCGACCCACGAGGGGACTGAGGAGATTTAGTATTTTGCGACTATAGGCCTGTTCGATCTTACGGGTGTATTTGAACTGCGTATTGCTCAACGCCATCGAGTGTGGGCTTTCATCCGGCGTCAACAATTGTCCACGCTGGTCGACCACTGTGACCCCATCCGCATCGAGATTTGGCACACTGGAGGCAACCAGATGCATGATCGCCGTCACCTGACCTGCGTCCAGACTACGCCCGGGATATAATTCCACCATGACCGAGGCACTGGGTTTCTTGCTGGCGCGGATGAATACCGACTCGCGTGGCACCGCCAGGTGCACCCGCGCGTTTTCCACTGCATTGATGCTCGCGATGGTGCGGGCGAGTTCGCCCTCCATCGCGTGTTGATAGCGCGCCCGTTCGATAAACTGGCTGGTACCGAAACCCTGCTGCTTGCTCAGCAGTTCAAAGCCGGTATTGGTGCCATGTGGCAGGCCCTCGCCAGCAAGTTTGAGCCGAACCTCGTTCAACTTCGAGGCCGGCACCATGAGGGTGCCGGCCTCAAGCTTGTAGGGGATATTATCTCTTTGCAAGGCACTCATCACGGCACTGGCATCCGTACCCGACAGGCCGTTGAACACCGGACTGTAGTTCGGCGTTTGCGACCACAGCACCACCGCCACCCCCAGCGCAATACTCGCCGCCAGACCAATGAGCAGCCCGAGCTGGCGCAACATCGGCAAGTGCGACATATTTTTAAATTGCGTATTGATATCTTCAGCCTTGACCAGTGCCATCGTCGTATCCGCTTGCTTTAGTGTTTATCTATCCTGCTTATACCGTGCACCCCAGCGTCTGCGCAGATCATCAAATGGGCATGTTCATGATGTCTTTGTAGGCCGAGACCAGTTTGTTGCGTACCTGGGTCATCGCCTGAAACGAGACCGAGGCCTTTTGCATGGCTACCATGACCTGCGCCAACTGTACGCCGGGATCACCCAGTTCGAAGGACCTGGACAATGCTGCGGCATTTTGTTGAGTGGCATTGACGCTGTCGATGGACTGCTTGAGCAGCGCCGAGAAATCCGGTTTGTCTGTCGGCGCACCGCCGGCGAGGGCCCCGCCTGCACCCGGTGCACCACCCTGGGCCTCCAGACTCATCGTCTGCATCTTCGCCAGCAATGCATTCACGTCGTTGTTAATGGTGTTACTCATGTCCGGCGTCCCCCAGTGTGCTGTTCATTGACGACCCATTTCCGGAATCGATGATTGAACGCGTCATAATCATGCATGTTGCGGACCAACATCGCCCGGAATCCGTACCCCCGCCTCGCGCATGCGCGAGAGTTTGTAGCGCAGGGTACGCTGACTGATACCCAGGCGCGTTGCGGTGTCCTTGCGACTGCCCCGCTCCTGGGTGAGTGCATCAATGATCAGGTTCCACTCGCGCATGCGCAGATCATCGTTGAGACACTCCGGGCCCTGCGGTGGTGCGGCGCGCTCCTCCGGTACCCGCACCACCACCGGCCCGGCGAGGGGCATCGTGACTGGCGCGGGCATCGCCTCGAAATGCAGATCGTCCGCCGCGATACTCGTCCCGCTTTGTAAAATGAGCGCACGCTGCACGACATTGTCGAGTTCACGCACATTGCCCGGCCAGTGATACGCGCCCAGGCGCTCGCGCGCCGCTGGCGTGAGCTTCGGTACAGGCCGCCCGGCGGCCTGAGCAGCACGCGCCAGCAGATACTCGGCCAGGGGGATAATATCCGCCGGGCGCTGGTGCAAGGCCGGCAGTACCAGCGGAAAAACGTTGATGCGGTAATAGAGGTCTTCGCGAAAACGCCCGGCCACCACTTCCTCGGCGATATTTCTGTTCGAGGTGGCCAACACACGGACATCGAGCTGGATCAACTTGCTCCCGCCCAGGCGTTCGACCTCACGCTCTTGCAGCACGCGCAAGATCTTGGCCTGCAGACCCTGGTCCATTTCCGATATTTCATCAAGCAACAAGGTGCCGCCCTGAGCAAGCTCAAACTTGCCGGGGCTCGCCTTGTAGGCCCCGGTAAACGCCCCCTTTTCATAGCCGAACAATGTGGCCTCGAGCATATTGTCGGGGATGGCCGCGCAATTGATCGCCACAAACGGTTTCATGGCGCGACTCGACTGTGCGTGCAGATAGCGTGCGAGTACTTCCTTGCCAGTCCCCGATGCGCCCCCGATCAGCACCGTGGCATCACTGGCCGCCACGCGCCGGGCCAGCACCATGAGGTCACGCATCGCCGGGTCGACCGTCACCACCTCCGAGGCGGTCTCCAGCGCCGGCAGGTGGCGGTCCACCATGTGTACCAGCACCTCCGCCTCGAAGGGCTTGACCAGATAATCCAGCGCACCACCCCGTATGGCCTCAACGGCCTTCTCTATCGTGCCATAGGCCGTGATCAGAATGACCGGCAGATCGGGAAAGAGCTGCTTGACCTCACGCAGGAGGCTGTGACCATCCATACCGGGCATGTGCACATCGCTGATCAGCAGATGCACGACCGGGTCCTGTGTCTTGAGCACGTTGAGGGCACTGTGGCCATCGCCCACAGCCAACACCCGGTGGCCCGCCATCTCCAGGGTATCGCACAAGGCCTCGCGCAAGGCGTCATCGTCCTCGGCGACCAGCAGTGTGGCCTGACTCATGCCCTCACCCCCCTACCATCGGGCCCGGCACGGCCGTCCTGCACCCCGCCCAAGGGCAGATGCAGCGTAAACCGGCACCCCTCATCGGTGCGGGACTCCAGCGTAATACGACCCTCATGGGCGTGGGTGATGGCCGCCACGACCGCCAGTCCCAGACCGGTGCCACTGGAACGGGTGGTAAAAAAGGGATCGAAGATGGCACCCTGCTGCGCATCCGGGATACCCGGACCGTTGTCCTCGATATGCAGTGCGAGGGTAGCAGACTGTGCCGGGGAGGCATCGTTCAGTGCCTCCTCCAGCTCGGCATGGATGCGCAAGCGACCACCCTCGCCCATCGCCTGCAGGGCATTGTTGGCCAGATTGAGCAGGGCACTGAGCAACATCTCGCGGTTGCCGTACAAGGTCGCACCGCCTGTGGTGTCCACCCGCTCCAGACGAGTAGCACTCTCGCGCAGCGCCGGCTCCAGCACCTGTTCGAGTTCGTCCAGCAGCCCCGCGACGGCAAAGGTCTCGGTGTCCGGCGTGCTGCCTCGCGCATAGAGCAACATGTCGTTGACCAGGTGTTCCAGATGAGCGAGCCGGGTGATGATACGTTCGCCAAAACGTCGGCGTTGCGTAGCAGTGAGTTGTGGTGTTTTGAGGTGCGAGGCATACAGCAGGGCCGAGGCCAGGGGGGTACGAATCTGGTGCGCCAGAGAGGCCGCCACCTCACCCATGGCCGCAAGGCGCTGGTGCTGATTGAGGCGGTCCTGCAACTGTCGGGTTTCCGTCACATCATTGAGCAACAGGATCTGTCCCGGCTCCTGACCGAGGGGGCAGGTCGACAGACTGACACGTCGACCGTTGCCGAGTGAGATATCGGCCCCGTCATCGGCACGCGGCACAAAGGCCCGGGCAATGACATCACTCCAAGACGTGCCGACCAGAGGTCCTCCCAGCAAGGTACAGGCCACCGGGTTGGCCTCCTGAACCTGGCCCTGGGCATCGAGGACCACCACCCCCGCCGGCAGGGCGGCCAGCAGGGTTTCCAGCCGCTTGGCCAGTCGCTCCTTTTCCTGTAACTCCGCCATGCGTTCGTCGCGCACAGTGTTGAGTTGGGCGCTAAGGTCCGCCACTCGATCTTCGAGGGTATGATAGGAATCGGCCAGGTGCTCGGAGAGCTGATTGAACGCCTGGAAGGCGTCGGTCAGGGCTTGTTCCCTGAGTACGGGCGCGTGACTCATAGTCTGGCCTCTCCTGCTCCATCTGTCGGTTTTGTGTCGGTCAAGGGTTCCAACACGTTAATGAGCAAGAAGTATGCCTGAGTTTGTTTTACGTTATAATTTAACCTGTTATGAAATAATTTAAAATTGGACAGTCAAATTTCCGACATCTGTTCGCTGCGTTGCAAACCGTATTTGCGCATCTTCTCCACCAGGGTGGTACGACGCATCCGCAATCGTTTAGCGGCATGGGCCACCACCCCGCCCGTCTCGTCGAGGGCCTGTTTGATCAGTGCCAATTCCATGTGGGTAAGGTGCTCCTTGAGGTCCAGCCCCCGGGAAGGCAGGCGCGGCGGCACCGACAGGGGGTCTTGCACCACGGGTGCGGCAGCAGCAGCGGCAGCCACCTGTTCCAGTGAGGCCATGACATCGTCACTGCGAAATTTCGCTGGCAGTTCACGCACATCCACGACGCCATAGGGATGCATGATGACCAGGCGTTCCATCAGATTCGCCAGCTCGCGCACATTGCCACCCCAGGGATAATGGCACAGGGCGGCGATGGCCGCCGGCGTCAGGCGGACCGAACCGCGGCGCTCACGCTCCAGACGGCTGATCAGCTCCTCGACCAGCAGGGGGATGTCCTCGATACGCTCACGCAGCGGTGGCATCTCGATGGGGAAGACATTGAGCCGGTAGTAGAGGTCTTCGCGAAAACAGCCCTTGTCGATCTCCATTTCCAGATCATGGTGGGTAGCGGCAATAATACGCACGTCGGCCTTCATGCTCTTGTTGCTGCCGATGCGTTCATAGATCCGCTCCTGCAATACACGCAGGAGCTTCACCTGCATAGCCAGGGGCATGTCGCCAATCTCATCGAGAAACAGCGTGCCACCCTCTGCCATCTCAAAACGCCCCTGGCGTGCGCTGATGGCGCCGGTAAAGGCCCCCTTCTCATGGCCGAAGAGCTCGCTCTCAAGCAGATCGGGCGGAATCGCACCACAGTTAATCGGCACAAAGGGCCGGTTACGACGAGAGGAAAAATAATGCAAATTGCGTGCGACCACCTCCTTGCCCGTGCCCGATTCCCCCAGGATCATCACGTTGGCATCAGAATCGGCCACCTGCTCGATCAGGGCACGCACCCGGCGCACCGTGCGACTGTTGCCTACCAGACTGCGAAACAGCATCGGTGACTGACCCTGCCCATGCCCGTTCTGAGTGGTGTGATAGACCTCAGCGAGATGCAGCGCGTGGATAATCTGGCGGTACTTGAAGGGGGTCTCGAGCAGCGTGACCACCTCGCCACCGAGGTGGGGGCTTGTCGTCTCTGCCACTTGGCGGCCCTGCACCAGCAACACGGGGAGTTTTGGATAGGCCTCTTTGAGTGCCGCCAACTCTGTAGCGAGCGCCGCAGGCGCATTACCGAGCAGGATCAACACCGGCTCCTCGTCCATGTGCGATGACCAGTTGCCGTATTCAGCCTCGATCACATCGCCATAATCGATAAAGTCCAGGATCAAGCGCAGATTTTCACGCCGTTGTGCGTTGTTATCAACCAGCAGGATGGTGTTAGGCATGGGCGAACATTCCTGTCCTGAATAGAGGCTGCATGCCAGTACGTTGACCTCGCAAGGAACGCTGCCAGCGTTGCGTGGCCAACAGATAGAATGCAGCTAAATTTAATCGTGCAGATGGATGACTTAAATAGTATTTCTTCATCCCCCGGACAAAGATTAGCCAGTCTATCCGATAAAGTCAAAATCCTGTCGGTCCGGTCATCAAACCGGACCGACACAGGCAGTGCATTGAATAGAGCGGATATTCGGTATTAGAGTATATCAAGGCCGGAGGGGATGGAGCGGACAGGGCATCGGCTCAGCGTCGACGTTGTGCAATACTGCGCCGGTGGTGGCGAAAGATAAATTTCTCCAGTGCATCGCGCACCTCACCATCATCGATCGCAAGGCGGGCATGACACTGGCTGCGCGCCACCCCGGTCACCTCGGCGGACAGGCGCAGGGGCCGCGGATAACGCTCATCGAGAAAGACCTCGATATCCACCTGCTCACCCACTTTCGGCAACGCCGTCCCCGCCCATTCGATACCGCTGGCCGAGAGGCGTACCGCCGTGCAGGCAGGCATGACCGTGTCCCGTTGCAGCACCTGCCCCAACAGGTCCAGGATCAGGTCCAGCTTGGCCTCCAGGCGCATGAGTTCCTGACCGCGCTCACCTTCATCAATATGGCTGGCGACCGCGTGTTCATCCAGTGCGGTGATGATGCGCAGGACATCGGCGTTGGCCTGCAACACCGTGCCCTCCTCGTGGCCCGCCGGGGGGGGGTGCCACGCCAACGGCACATGCCCCTCGAAATGCACGGCGGCGCCCAGCGGATCGTCCTGCACGCTGGGGCGATTCGCCTCATTGTCCGCGTCACTCATAGGCACAGCTTACTGCAGGATGCAAAGGGAGGACAATCTCCAGAGCATTCCCGGAGCAATCAATCCACGAACACAGCACAACCACTCAGCCGCCATTGGCCTGATACGCTGCGCGCGCACGCTCTCCCCGGTTCAAGGTCGCCAGGGCCTGGTTCAACTCCGTGCGCTGAGTCTGGCCCAGCGACAGCATCTCGCGGTCGATGGTCAGTACCTGGTGAATACAATCGGCGAGGATGGCAGGGGCGCCTGTGGGGCCGGCCACAAACGGAAAGAGGGTTTCAAGGCGAATCCGGCGCGCGGCCTCGGATGCGGCCACCTCGACCCACGCCCCACGGCGGGCATCATCGAGCATGCGCTGTGACAATGCGAGAACCTCGCGACAGTGTGACTTGACAGTGCTGAGCGTCAGGGTCATGAGCATTCACTTTTGGTGCTTTGAATCTATATCCATCTACCCGCTTCACCGGGGGGGGGGGGTGTAACGCGCAACGCTCACCGTCGCTGAACGCCCGGTGTTGGTTGCTCGCTCAGAGTGCGATCTGCGCCTGCTGGCGTGCCGCGGTGGGGATACTGTCCCAGGCGCCCTTGATCTCGACAATCAGCGCGCAGACCTCATCAAGCAGGGCGGGATCATCGTTCAAGTTCGCCTCGAGCAGGCGAGTCGTCATATACTGATACAGCGCATGGAGACGTTCCACCAGTTCCCCCCCGGTTTGCATATCCAGACTCACGCGCAGACCGTCGATGATCGAGATGGCCCAACTGATATTCGCCCCTTTTTCCGCGATCTGGTGGCGCACCATCTGCCCCCGGGCCGCGGCAATCCGGTCCAGCGCCCCCTCCATCAGAATCTGGATCAACCGATGTGGATCGGCCGCCTCAACGCCGCTATGTACACCGACCTTTGCATATTCCTGAATCGCATTGCGCATGTTCGGGTAACTCATTTTCCTCATCCTCGCGGTATACATCATGATGCCCTGCCCCGGCGCCACCCTTACATCGGTGCCGCACTACATTGGTTTCGTCGTCGGCAGGCCGGTCAACTGTTGACTCAGGTAGGAACTGGTGGATCTGAGATTGGCAATCACGATATCGAGCGCCGTGAATTGGGTCAGGTAGTTCTGTTTAACCTGTGCCAGGCGGGCCGCCAGGGCGACACGCTGCTTGCCAATGTCGGCAATCATGCTGTTCAGGCCCGTGGTGCTGGTGCCGATCGCACCGCTCGATGACAACACGCTGCTCAGCAGGGTATTGAGCTGATAGGCGATGCCGCGACTGAGGCTCACGGTGCCCCGGTCACCGATCACCCCACCGGTGACATCGAGCGCCACGCCATCGACCAGACCCGTTCCTGTCAAGGTCTGGCCCGAACCCGTGGCCGGCAATCCCGCCACGGTCCCCGCCACATCCAGTCCGGCGGTCCCTGCCGTGGCGGTAAAACCCAGCGTGGTCGGCGTATTGGTGCCGACACTGGTGAAGGCCACCGTGGAGGCGCTGCCGTAGCGGTTGGAGGTGATGACAAAGTGATTCGACTGAAAGCCCACCGTGACCGAAGAATCCGCCGCCATCAAGGTGGGATCGCCATTGATCCTGCCCTGTATCTCCGCGGCCAGATCTGCACCCGAGGCATAGGTCTTCTGGGTCAGCGACACCAGCCCCGAGGTGATACCGTCCACCTTGACAGTGAAACTATTGTTGGTGGTATCGACCGTCAGCGGGAAGGCCGCCGTAGTGGTGCCGGTATAGACACCATGCGTGGCCAGTTGAGTGATCGTGACGCCATAGTTGCCCGTCTGGGCCGTCGGGCCCATGGCGGTGGCGTTGATGAGTGAATCCGAGGCCGTCACCGAGGCGGCAAACACCTTGGCCACCGCATCGGGATTGGCGCTGAGCGCCGCGTCGAGCTTGCTGCTATCGAGCACCAGGGTGCCGTCATTTTGCAAGCTGATCCCCAGATCGCCCAGCGACTGGTAAGCCCCGGCAGACAAGCCGGACACCGCCGAGGACAGCACCCGGCTCACCTGGGAGGTGACAGTGCGCAAGGTGGCATCACCGAGCAGGGGACCGGCCTTGCGGGTCTTGACGTCATAACTCGACAGGGAATTGACCGTACTCATGTATTTGTTGTAGCTGGAGACAAAACTGTTGACCGCCGTCTTGATGCTCGCGGTATCGCGGCTGACGGCAGCCGTGACGGTCGTGCCTGGCGCGGCTGACGCCAAGGTCAGGGTCACCCCCTGAATCGCTGCACTCAGCGTATTGGTGGGACTGATGATCGCCAGGCCATCGATGGTGAGACTCGCGTCTTGCGCCGCCACAGTCTGTGTCAGGTTTTTGCCGCTGCCAACTGCAGCGGTCGGGTCATAGGCCAGCGCCGAGAGCCCGGTGGTGTTGGTGTTGGTCCCGTCCCCGTCGGTGACCGTCAGTTGCATGCTATTGGCCGCACCGGAATTCTTGGACACGATGCTCAGGCGGTTACCAGTACCATCATTGATGATACTGGCTGTCACGCTGATGTTGGCTGCGTTGATGGCATCGCGGATCCCGCTCAGACTGGAGTCCGCGGCATTGATGGTTACCGTCTGGGTCGGGGTTTTGGTGTTGACAGTGAAGGTATTCGCCGTGCTGTCATAGGTGCCGAAGCGAAAGGTCAGTGTCCCCCCCACGCCGCCAGTGATCGAGGTGGTGGTATCGGCGTAGGCCGCAGAGGCCAGTTTTTGCGTCTGCGCCAAGGTGTTGACCGCAATGCTGTAATTGCCGGCCGCCGCCGTACTGTTGGCGCTGATGCCCAGAATACTGGTATCACTGCTGCTGGCGCTGCGTTGCTGGAAACTCGAGGTGGTCACCAGGTTGCTGAGTGAGGACTGCAGGCTGGATAACGCGCCCTTGAAGCTGCCCAGGGCGGAGATCTTGCCCTGGAGCTGGGCCTCTTCCTGGTTCAGGTGTGCCGTCACGGGCTGGCCTTCTGCCGCGACCAGCTTGGCTACGATGCTATTGACATTCAGACCCGAGCCAATACCTGGTGAAGAAATCAGTGCCATGTCAGCGGCGTCCCCTGCTATCGTTGCTGTTTCTGCGCTATTCCCGTACCGCCTGCCCTCAGCCGACGTACGCCCGCGTATTCATGCCGCCCCCTCATGCAGAATAAAACAGGATGCAAGATTGGTACCCGTCACGCCTTTTGGGCGAACAGGGCCCCCTTGTTGGCCTCGTGCATCTGTCGCGCCAGAGCCAAAACGTCCTTAGCGGGGATCTGGCGAATCACCTGGTGGGTTTGCGTATCCACCACCTTGATCACCGTCAGGCCGCTCCGCGTATCGATACTGAACTGCAGTTGTCGATCGACACTCTGGACAAACTGATTGAGCCGACTCACCGTGTCCTGCAGGTCCGGCGTGTGAATCTGCGACTGCGCTGGCGTCTGTGCCTTCGTTGGCACCTGTGTCTGCACTGGCACCTGGGACGGCAAAGGTCCGCCATCCGGGGCGGGAGTTTGCCGCACCGCACCCTTGCCGGTTGCAGGGCCGCGCGCGGACGGGCCCGATCGGGCAGCCGATGTCGTGGTGACCGTCGGAATAATTCGGGAGGCCAGTTCTGAAGCCATCGTCATATCCTCTCAGGGCGTTTGGACAAAGACCGCACCCGGGATGTCCTCCGGGTGCGGCTCATGCCCGTCCGCTACTAACCCGCGTTTACCGCAACAGGGTCAGGACATTTCGCGGCAGAGCATTGGCCTGGCGCAAAACGGCAGTACCGGCCTGTTGCAGGATCTGATCACGGGTCATCGCAGCGGTCTGCTTGGCAAAGTCCGCATCGCGGATGCGTGAACGGGCCGCCGTCAGATTCTCCGTGGTGATACTCAGATTCGAGATGGTCGACTGGAACCGGTTCTGCAGGGCGCCAAGCTGTGCCCGTTCGCCGTTGACCGTACTCAGGGCCGCATCCACGATGAACAGGGCCAGGTTGGCACCGGCGACGGTACTGACATCCAGTGTCGAGACGGCCTTCAGGGTAGCCGACGCACTGGCAGCGCTCAGGACGCCAAGGCTGGCCGCCGTAGTCGTCACACTGTAGGCCTTGCTGGCATCAAAGGTCACCTGGCCGGTGACCGTGGCGGAGGTGGAGGTGCCTGTCACCAATGCCGCCGCCGTTCCCACCGTGGTCGCGCCGGCATCCGTTGCGGAGTTCGTAATCTCGATGTTATTACCGGTGGCATTGGTCAGGGTGATACCGGTACCCGCCACATCGACCTGCGCCGTGACCCCCGTCTTCGATGTCTGGGAATTAAAGGCACTGACCGCCGCCGACAGACCATCGGCAGTGGTAGCCGCACTCAGGTTAAAGGAGATAGACACCGATGCGGCAGTGCCGTTATCTGAGACTACCGCCAGCTTGTAGGCCCCCGCCGCACCAAAAGTGACGTTCACGGTGGTCTTGGCGGCCGCCGTCACTCCGGTGGAACCGGTCACGGCATTGACGCCTGTGGCTATGGCCTTGGCACTCTCGCCTATAGCTACCGCGACATTCGCACTACCGATCGCACCACTGACGGTCAAGTTACTCGCTAATGTTATCCCGCTCGCGGTGCCCGCCACCGCCGTAGTCGCCTGGCCGGTGATCCGGTAATCACCGTACTGATTGGTGCGAAAATTCGCCATGGTGGCCTGAATGGTCTGGTTGGCATTGGCGCCGACCTGGAACTGGGCGGTGCCGAAGGTCCCGTCGAGCAGATTCTTGCCATTGAATGCGGTGGTCTGGGCCGTGCGATCGAGTTCAGCCGTCAACTGGCCCACCTCGGCCTGGATCGCCTGGCGATCAGAGGCCGAATTGGTGGCATTGGCCGACTGCACCGCCAACTGGCGAATACGCTGCAACATGCTATCGGCAGTCCCCAGGGCACCCCCGGCGGTTTGGGCCAGCGAGATACCGTCGTTGGCGTTACGTGAGGCCTGGGTCAGGCCATTGATCTGCGCGGTAAACCGCTCGGAAATGGCCAGACCGGCCGCATCGTCCTTGGCGCTGTTGATACGCAGACCGGAGGACAGGCGCTGCAGGGCGATGTCCAGTGCGTTTTGCGAGACGTTCAGGTTACGCTGCGCGGTCAGCGAGGCGATATTGGTGTTGATAATCTGAGGCATGACAGTCGCTCCCCATCGGCACCGACGCCCACAGCTGGCACGCCCATGCAGTTTATACTTAGCGGATAGACCCCGTTCGCCTGGGATATTTACCGCTTCCGACACTCCTAGCGTCCATAACACCGGGAACTTTAGGGTCGGGGAAAATAAAATCTCTTCTTCCAGGAAAGTTCATTCTTTATAGATATCAATCTGTTATAAAATCAATACCCAGGGTCAAACAGGATTAAAGAGGGCGCCCCTGAAATACCGGACCCCGCTCTGATCTCCACTCGCGATGAGAAGTCCCCGCATCGTCCCTGCCCTGCGTCCCTGTTGGCAGAGGCCCGGCAGGGCTGTCGTAGCCTGCACGGGGCACACCCGGTCATTTCCGGCGCAGAGCCTCTACGTTGTATGGCACAATCAACACAGTACCGTGCATTGTGCGCGTGATCATTCCAGGGTGAAGACTCGTGTTTAATAAACAGACCATCTTAATCACCGGCGGGACCGGCTCCTTCGGCAAGAAATTCACACGAATGATCTTAACAAGATATCAGCCGAAAAAGATCATCGTATTATCAAGGGACGAGTTGAAGCAATTTGAGATGCAACAGACCTGCAATGATGCCTGTATGCGGTATTTTATCGGTGATGTGCGCGATGAGAACCGTATGCACGAGGCGATGGACGGAGTCGATTATGTGATACATGCTGCGGCAATGAAACAGGTCCCGGCAGCAGAATACAATCCAATGGAATGTATTAAAACCAATATCTATGGTGCCGAGAATGTCATCAAGGCATCGATACGCAATAGGGTGAAAAAAATAATCGCCTTGTCTACGGATAAAGCGGCAAACCCCATCAATCTGTATGGGGCCACAAAACTGGCAAGCGATAAATTATTTGTAGCCGCAAACAACATGGTAGGGGGTAGAAAAACCCGCTTCTCGGTAGTCCGTTATGGCAACGTAGTGGGTTCAAGGGGGTCTGTTGTACCGGTCTTCAAGAAATTAATAGCGCAAGGGGCCGCCGCGTTACCCATTACCCATAAGGATATGACCCGATTCATGATCACCCTGGAAGCAGGCGTCAATTTTGTACTTAAAAATTTCGCAAGAATGCAGGGTGGCGAAATCTTTGTTCCAAAGATACCATCGATGAAGATGGTAGAATTAGCAAAGGCAATGGCTCCTGATGTACCGATCAAGGTGACCGGGATAAGACCCGGCGAGAAACTGAATGAGACCATGTGTCCGGCCGATGCCAGTCACTTAACACTTGAGTTCGATGACCATTATGTGCTGTGTCCCGACATACAGTTCGCATATAAAGCCGATTTCACCAAGAACAAGGCGGGTGAAACGGGGCGGTTCGTAGAGCAAGGTTTTGAATATAATTCAAGCAACAACACACACTGGCTAACCCATGGCGCATTGCTGGAAATGATAAAGGGTATGGATTCGTAACGGCGGCAATGGGGCGCCTGAAACCGCGTGCCTCCCAGTATTTGTTTTCGCCTCATCTATGATTAGCAGGAGGCGGTGGGACTGAGGGTGACAAGCCTCGAGTTTGCTCCGCAATCCCTCAGCCAGACCTTGAGGCACACTCTGAAGTCAGCAGTTTCTGACCGCCAGCGTACCCCACCTACACGATATCGAACATCGCTTCCACCACAATCGCACTAACGTAACAAATCCCAAACCAATGCTGTCCCACGCTTGACAGTGCGTGTCACCTTTTCTCCCAGCACCTGCCGCAGATATTTCGGTGGCAAACCCAACCCGGGTCGAATCGCACGCAGGTTTTCGCGTGTAAGCGTGTCCCCGGATTTTATATCTTGCACCACATAGAGTGAACGGCGAAACTGCATGGAATTCTTCTCGGCGCCAGTAGGACCATAGCGTACTTGTCCAAGCGACTGCCAAGCACGTTCGGTCTCCACCACCAATTGAGCCATCTCGGCAGGCTCCATTGAAAAGGCACTATCGACCCCACCATCTGCACGGTTGAGGGTAAAATGTTTCTCGATGGCGCTGGCACCCAATGCAACGCTGGCCACCGACACCCCCACACCCATGGTGTGGTCAGACAAACCCACTTCACAATCAAACCGCTCACGCAGATGCGAGAGGGTCAGGATGTTTGTATTCTGTGCCGAGGCAGGATAGGTACTGGTACATTTAAACAGGATCAGGTCCTTGCACCCCGCCTCACGAGCCACACGCACGGCCTCATCCAGTTCGGCCATCGTCGCCATGCCGGTGGAGATAATCACCGGCTTCCCGGTAGCGGCCACACGGCGTATCAGTGCCAGGTCGGTATTCTCAAATGAGGCAATCTTATAGCACGGCACATTCAGACTTTCGAGATAATCAACCGCGGTGTCATCGAACGGGGTACTGAAGGCGATCATACCCAGCTCGTGTGCCCGATCAAAGATAGGTTCATGCCATTCCCACGGCATGTAAGCCTTACTGTAAAGTGCATAAAGAGACGAGCCCATCCACAAACTTTCCGGATCGCTGATATGGAACTCCCGCTCGTCCAAGTCAATCGTCATGGTGTCAGGCGTGTAGGTCTGGATTTTCAGCGCATGGGCACCCGTCTTGGCTGCTGCCTCGACAATTTTCAGCGCACGTTCAAGTGACTGGTTATGGTTGCCGGACATTTCGGCGATAACCAGGGGGGCATCGTTCCCGCCTATCAGGCGGTCAGCAATCTTGAACCCTACGGTCATTTTTAATGAAGCCTCTTTGAATAACTAATGGACTCAAACTGGTATCCTGCACCTAAAAACAGCCTCTGGGAGCGCTCATTATCGCCGCATACATAAGCGCTGATCTTGTTCACCCTGGGCCGATTAGCGATAAACCAACATTCTGCACTTTGCAAAAGCTCACGCCCTTGACCGGGCTGTTTGATATTCGGAACGAGATAGATTGAGACCTGAGCTTCATCACCCTGAATGTCAAAACGTACAACCCCGACCGGCGAGCCTTCTCGGTGTCCAATGAGCAATAATCTATCAGGGGAGGCCAGCACCGAAGCAACCCATTGCTGATGCTCTTCTCGGTTGATTACACCAGGTTCACATGATGCCGCTCTGATGGTTGGGTGATTGCGCCACTCCAATAATTTATCTGCATCATCCTGTCTTGCAACCCGGATCTCAATGTCACTGCAGCCCAAACTTCTGATCACTCGCAACGCACCGCGACCATTCACAGCTTGCATTCCAGCACGGGCAAGGACTTGCCTCAGACGACCATTTTCCATGAGCGCGCTCATGTGGCGCCCAATCGCCGAGATCAACTCACCCTCTAATTCCGGTGCATACAGCAAGCATTCAGAGGCGGCCGCAGTAATTTGTTCGTGCTGATTGTCCGCCACACAGAGGGTCAACGTAGGCAACCCCAAACAGCAACGTTCCCAACTAGCAGAGCCACCAGCCCCAATCGCTAAGTCGGCAGCCGCCATCAACTCCGCCATCTTATCGGTTTGGATATGGCAAATAAATCCTAACCGCGCGCAGTCCACCTCAATTCGCTCACGAACAGGGTGCTGCTCGCCTATCACCACATCGACATGTAGATCAGAAATATCAAGCTCAGACAGAGCTTCAATTGCATGCCCTGTGTAGTTGTCTGCATCTATGCCACCAAAGAACACCAATACGCGCTTGACTGGTCCGCTACGCGGCTTGATCTGATCGTGCAGCCGCCGAAATTCATCACCCAACAAAGCATAGCGCGGGCCCAGCAATAATCGGCAATGTGTCGGTACTTTCCCGGTGTAGCGAGTCTGCATATCCGCATACAGATTCTGATCCAGTAATACATCGCAATCGTGTTGACGATCAGCGATGTCATCGATGACCAGAATTTTATTGGCCGTTCTCCGGAGCATGGACTCCCAACGGAAATCCAGTGCATAGTGATCAACGATGAGCCAATCCAAAGTTCTATCGGACGACAGCACCCGTATGGAATCCGCTGCATCCTGTGTCTGTCCAACCCCCAGCCAACGGGCGTGCGCCAACTCATCCAAGGCCGCATCATTTTGTGTCCCATCAAGCAGCGCCAACTCATGTCCTTTTTCTATTAACATGTCACGAAAATATGCGGGTAAATGACGACTGACAAATCGAGTCCGCACGCCACGCTGTTTCAATGCGTTCGCCAAGGTCAGACAACGCATGAAGTGGCCTGTTCCAATCAGAACCGAAGTATCGACACGAAATGCGATTGTATATACAGACATTTTTTAAATCTTTCTGCTCATTATGGCGGGAGCAAATATTTCGGCCCCCTCCCAGTCTTCCTGGGTATCAATGTCCTGCACCCGCCAACGCGGAATGTTGATGGGCATTGAATGTCGATCAAATATCCTCTGCCCTTCCAACCAGGCGGCGGGACGTCCCCAATAGAATTGCCCGGCGTCATG
This sequence comes from uncultured Chromatiales bacterium, assembly GCA_964561765.1. Lineage (GTDB taxonomy): Bacteria > Pseudomonadota > Gammaproteobacteria > DATFLL01 > DATFLL01 > CAZLQI01. The sequence goes on along the minus strand of CAZLQI010000009.1, from coordinate 22,936 downwards.
AAGCGCCACCGGCAGATCTTGAGAACGGGTTGAGAAATGTTCCGGGAATAACATTTCCAATCCACCATTTACGGTTTTCCGGAAGGAGCGAAAAATCGGAGCAGCAAAATCAGTAACAGCGAACGCGTAGTTCCAATCGCCAGAATTGAGTGCTTCCCACCCCTGTATGAGATCACTGACATAAATAAAGGGTGCGGTGGCATAAATACAGCAAACCGCATCGACGGCATAACCCTGGTCTAAAGTCCACCGCGTTGCATGCGCGATAACTTCGGTGGTTCCTATATGGTCATTGGAGAGTTCAATGGGTCGCATAAAAGGCACCTCAGCACCCCAATGTTTAGCCACTTTTGAAATCTCGACATCATCGGTTGATACGACGATGTGATCGAACAACCCGGACGTCCTGGCTGTCTCGATTGACCAGGCAATCATGGGTTTGCCGCAGAAATTTTTAATGTTCTTTCCCGGAATACGCTTGCTACCACCGCGTGCAGGGATAACGGCAATTTTCATTTTGAAATAGCCTGACATAAGGCTTCCACCACCTTATTCTGTTCGTCCCCCGTCAAACCTGGATACATCGGCAGGCTGATGGCCTCTGCATAATATCGCTCGGCTTCCGGACAATAACCTGCCTCGAACCCCAGGCCTTCATAGTAGGGCTGGCGATACACCGGGATATAATGCAGATTCACCCGTATCCCCTCTGCACGCAATGCTTCATACACCTGTCGATGGGATTTCCTGATTTCGGCCAGTTTCAGGCGAATCACATACAGATGTAACCCTGAGTAACCATCTGGATTCTGCCAAGGTGTCACCACTGGCAGGTCAGCCAACAGTTTCTCATAGCGGTCGGCAATGGCATGGCGTTTTGCAACAAATTTATCCAACCGCTGCATCTGGCTCAGACCTAATACGGCCTGAATGTCGGTCATACGGTAGTTAAATCCCAAGTCCACTTGCTGATAGTTCCAAATCTCCTCCGGTGGTCTGGGAAACATATCGGCTGTATCACTCGTGATGCCATGACTGCGCAGTCGGCCCATTTTTTTGGCCAAGGAAATGTCGTTGGTAGTGGCCATACCACCCTCGCCTGTCGTGATGATCTTGACCGGGTGGAAACTGAATACGGTGATGTCGCTGTAACGACAGTTGCCTACTGGTTCGCCACGGTATTTACCGCCCAGGGCATGGGAGGCATCTTCGATCATCTTGCAACCATAGCGCTCAGCCAACGCCATGATCTCAAGCATATCGCAAGGTTGTCCAGAAAAATGGACTGGAATCATAACTTTTGGGAGGCACTCAGTACGCTCTGCCTGCTCAAACTTCTCCCGCAAGGCCGATACACTGGTAGTATATGTGCGAGGATCAATATCGACAAAATCGACTTTCGCTCCGCAATACAAGGCGCAATTCGCCGAAGCAACGAAGGTGTTAGGTGTAGTCCAAAGCCAGTCGCCCTTTCCCAACCCCAGCGCCAAACAGGCAACATGCAATGCAGAGGTGGCGCTACTCACAGCAACGGCATAATCAGCGCCACAGTAGTCAGTCACCGCTTTTTCAAAAGCGGGTACAGCAGGGCCTTGCGTCAAATAATCAGATCGCAGAACATCCACTACCGCCTGGATATCGGCTTCAGAGATATCCTGGCGGGCATAGGGAATCATCACCGTCAAATCAGGCCAACCTTGTTGTGGTTATGCTCATTCCATTCGGAGCCTTATCCACGATATCATTATCGCGTCAATGCACGTTCCTGGGTATTGATAGAGTTTTGCGGTACAAGTCCATCTCGTCGTCATTATCTATCACGGCAAGAATCTCCCGCAGATCACCATGTATATCTTTAATATGTTCAATCAAAACCTGCTGCGCGGTCTCAAAAGATCGGGCGGCAGAGACCTCATCACGTTGCAGACCGTTTTGAATGTATACATTGGTGACAAACAGCCTGAGCCCCTGCGATAATAACGTGGCCGGTAGAAAATGACTCTGATTGTGCCCGACACCGATGGCCTTGTACATCAGCGTGAGTGTACCGACGATCTCCTCCCTTGTCTGAGGGGTTGCCTGCGTAAAACCCAGAAGAGCGTCAAAATAATCATCCACCTGTGCCATATAATAGGTTTTTAGTCGTTCTATAACCGCATCTGCTTGATAGTGATTATCGAAACAGGCACTAATCTTCTGGCGTAGCCGGTGCTTGTCGGTGCTCTTGGTAAATCGCTTGGGCAACCTGGCGACCTCTATGGGAATTGTCCCCTTGATTTTAGCCCCTTCACCGACATTGAACCATTGAATGTCGAGGTGATTGCGTAAACGCATTTCTGTTGTATCGTGGGACCAGACCAAGATCCCATCACTACAGATAACGGCGCCCAGATTCCCCGGCAACTTGAATGGTGACGCATTGCTGAGGCCATCATCCATATCATCATAAAGTGTGTTATTTGCATGCATCCGGCTGGCACCTTCAGGTGCGCCATAGTCCACACCAAACAAATAGACCTTGTTTACCCCGAGATCTGCGGCCATTGCAATCCCCGCATTGGTGACTGTGGGGTTGACCTCACCGGTCACGGCATAACGCTCATCCATCAACGTAGAACCGGGGTCGTTTAGTTTTTGAAAAATCAACACTTCCTTATAGAAATGATCGATCTGAGTGCTGACGACATTGAGTTTAAGTAATGAAATCTGTTTGAGAATTCCAGCATCCTGTTCTTGTTCTACTTTAGCGGTGTGCCAGTTTCGTTCCTGTACGACCTCGTAGTCAGGGATGATGCCTGCTTTTATGAGTGGGCCAATAGCCGAGCCACAGGCGATGACAATGGCATCATGCTGGTGTTCCTTGAGGTATTCGATTGCACCATCCAGTGAGGGTCCACTGCCGACAATGAAGGCGCAGAAAAACTGTTTAATTTTCTTCCCGGTAAAGAACTTGTTATTCTTTCTAATATTTCTGGCCGCAAAGTAGAACCCGATACGTTGATCTTCATACCACCCGGAATCCAGTTGTTGCCTTTGTACACTGTCTTTTTGTGACTCGTTGCGGATCATCTCATCAATTGCCAACGAATTATCAAAATGATTGAAACGGTAAAACAGACTGGTTACCGGCGTAAGTCTGCTTCCCATAAAGGCATGATGACTGGCGATCGCCTGCTCGGCATTTGTCCCCAGTGCCAGGTGGAGCCCTTTATTGTTAAATTCGAAATACTTGAAAATGAGCGCCCAGGGTATGGTAAAGAGTGAGGTGTAGAATAAATCGAAGTGTGGCTCGTAGACCAGCATATAACTGATCTTCTTTTGTTTTATCAATTCCGTGAGGTGAAAACCAAGGCCGATACCATACACCCTGACCATGGCAAGATAGTCATTTTTATAGCATTCCAACGGCGCGAGATTTTCTGTAGAAATCTGCATTTCTTTAAAAATACTGCTGTCATATAGACGCTTGAACATCTTAGCCTGTATCGGATTCGATTCTACCCACGCCGCATCTAATGTACCCATGATACCCGGACTCAGGTGAGTCCAGCAGAACAGCTTGTCGATGACCTTCTGGATGGGTGACATGATCCCCTCTATCGTAGAGGCCGCATACACCGCACTATTATCTGGCACGTACACTATATTGGGACTACCATCGGGATTAGCGCAGAGACGGTAATCCTGGCACCGATGTTTGCTTATGGCACTAAACAAATCGGGTTGATGTTGCTGAAAATAGGCCAGATTTTGTTCGAACAATGCATTGCGAAAAGTATCCGGTAATAGCGTTAGGGTTACGGTGTCACTGGCATTATCGACACCGGCGCCTGGTGCTATACCTTGTTCAGACAATGTCTTGTTTTTTGACGTATCCACTGGAAAACGGGCTCTTATTTTTTAATCTTACAGATACTTGAACAGGGACAAACCCTGCACACGGGTAAATGCCTTCTGTGCCGCTTGCAGTCCAACCAGTTGCTGATCCAGGGTACTGATCGCGGCGGCATAGTTGAGGTCATTGGTGGTCGACAGGGTTTTTTTCACTTGAAAAATGAGATTACTGTTGTTATTGGTCTGGCTGTCGATGGCATTGAGTCGCGCGCCGATCCGGGCTCGCGTGTCGAGAATGTGCCCCAGCGATTGGTCCAGATCACTCAAACTGCGGTTGATGCCGTTGGCGAGGCGTGCGCGCGATGCATTGTTGCCAACACCCGCATCCAGTGTATTGATCAGTTTCTGTGCGGTTTCGAACAGGGATTGATTGTTGCTGGGCGACAGGGTGAAACTGTCACCCGCCGCTGGCGTACCCTTGATGTTGGTCTGAATGCCCTTGAAGCTGATGCTGGCCCCGGCCACGTAGGTGGGCGCATTGGTTGTCGCATTCTGTGGCAGGGGGGGAGTGATCTGGCCACCGTTGGCACCGAAGACATTGTAGGCCAATTGGCCCGCTCCGTTAGTGACAAACGTAATGGTATAGGTATCCGGCACATAGGCGGTGGGGTTGATTACGTTGCCCGGGTCTATAATCCCATTGCCGGTATTGGCGGGATTGTCTCGGGTGGTGAAGGTCCCGTTGCCAGTGCGGATGGCCATGAACACCGCCGAACCGGGGTCGCTGTCGGCCACGGTGCGTGAGGCACCAATCTGTATCTGTCGTTGCCCCGCATCACCCGCATAGCTGAATGAACCGCTGGCGGTGGCAGAAAAAGGCTTGTTGTTCCCCTGATGGCCGGAAAACAAATAAACATTGTTCTGATCGACCGTATTGGCCAGTCCGATCATACTCTTGAGGATCTGCTTCGCCTCGGTGGAAATCGCGCGCAGATTGGCGCTGGTATTTGTCGCGTTATTGGCTTGCACCGCCAGCTCGCGCAGGCGCTGGATCTGGTTGGTTTCAGACGAGAGAGTGCTTTCTTCGAGGTTGAGCCGCGCCGTCGCAGCGTTGGCATTGAACTGATACTGTTGGGTGGTATCCAGCGCCTGATTGAGATTCAAGGTCAGCGCACTGGCCACCGGATCATCGGCGGGTGTCATCACCCGCTGGCCCGAAGAAACCTGCAATTGCGTCTTGTTGACCTTGGCCTGCTGGTCCAGCATGGCGTTGACGGCACTGTCATACATCTGGCGGGTCGAGATACGCATGGTTATCCTCCCAATGCGGTCATGAGAGAGGTGAAAAGCTGGTTCGACGTGGCAATGATACGCGCCGTCGCCTGATAGGCCTGCTGGTAGCGCAACATGTTGGCCGCTTCCTGGTCCAGATTAACTCCCGAGACGGCATCGCGTTGGGCGACGGACTGTTGCAACACGCTCTTTTGTGCGGTTTGGTTGATGTCGGCCTGGTGGGTCTGCGTGCCCACGGCAGAGACTATTTGCGCATAGGCGCTCTGGAAGTCTGTAGTGGGTGTGCCACTGGTGTTTTTCAGCATGGTCGGCGTCGTCTGCAAGGCCCCCAGCGCCAGCGCGTTGCGGTTGTCACTCACTGCGCCGGTGTTTTTCTCGACCGTGAAGGTGTCATTGACATAGGGCTTGCCGGTGATCTGCACTCGCATGCCATTGATATCAATGTTGGCACCACTAGTATAGGCAATCTGCGCTCCACCATTGATGCTGTACTGATTGGCTATCAGGGTGCCGGTGATACTGCTGCTGAATTTAATGTTGGCAGTCTTTAAAAAGTTGGGATCAGCAGGATTGATCACCTGCCCGGCGCTGATAGTCGCGCTGCCGAGGTTGGTGGTGGCGGCACTGGCACGCACCGCACCCGCAGCGGCGATCTGGCGCGGATTGGTGATGGCCACGGAAATATCCCGTGCCGCGTTGCGCGTGGGTTGGATCTCGAAGCTGTAACTGTTGCCTGGCACCGCACCAATGGCGCTGACCGCGATACTCAGCCCATCAGCGGTAAGTGGAGTAGCGCCACTGCCGGAGGTCACCACTTTGTTTGTCGTGGTATTGATGAGGTTCCAGGTCGAGGTGGTGCCGTCATACTGCAAGCGATAGTCCACGTTGGACAACTGGCCCGGATCGGTAATGCTCACCGTTGGTGTGGCGTTGGTGGTGTTGAGCGTATTGGCGAGTACGGTGGGGGTCGGTACATTGAAAAAGGTACCACCCAGATTGTTATTCAGATCGAGACCGAGTTTGTGTTGCACATTGAAGGCATCAGCCAGATTGATCGCCACGCGCCCCAGGCTGTTGAGTGCGGGGTTCAATATCTGCTGGCGAAAGGATTGCAGGGCACCCAGCACACCGCCTTTGAGGCTGTCGGTGATGTTGACCGGCGTGCCCGTACCATTGCCGATGAGGATATCCTTTTTATTGGGATCGAAGCCATTGGGCCGGGTGCTCAGGGTCGCCGCAGTGTAGCCGATGACCAGAGTCTGTCCATTGCCGATAAAGACGTTGAGGGCACCATCACTCTGGGGCACCACGCTGACGGCCACCTTCTCCGAGAGCTGGCGGATGAGTTCATCGCGCTGGTCCAGAAGATCATTGGCGGGTTGGCCAACCGCCTGCCCCTGTGCAGTGACAATCTGCTGATTGAGCTTGGCCAGGCTCTTGGCCAGTTGATTGACTTCGCTGACTGCTGTGTCCGTCTGGGTGTTCATACTGGCATACTGGGCGTTGAGATTGTTATACAGATACCGGTACCGATCGACCAGGGCGTTGGACTGGCTCAGCAGCACCTGTCGGGCGGGGGTCGAGGAAGGCGCATCGGACACCCCCTGTACGGCCTTGAAAAATTCCTGCAGGGTCGGTGAAAGCCCGGCCTTGGGGTCGGCCAGCAGGTTGTCGACCCGACTGGCATAGTCCGCAAAGGTGCTGTATTGGCTGTTCAATGTGGTGTTGGTGCGCAATTGCCCAACGAGAAACTGATTGTAGATCCGGGCAATGGTATCGACCCGCACACCGTTGCCGACAAAACCGTTGGCCTTGGGCGTGGGCGGCCGAGCAACGAGTTCAACCCGTTGGCGCGAATATCCCGGCGTGTTGACGTTGGAGATATTGTGGCTCGTCGTGGCCAGGGCGCTCTGTGCCGCCAGCAGACCTGAAATGCCAATCTGTAAGGTGTCGGCCATGGTCTATTCCCACCCGTGTGTCATCGTTGGTGCCACAGGCGGATGTCCACCCACGGCTGTGGCGCGCCGACCGGTGACGCTACGTGCGCTCATGATAGCGTCCCGTGTGCGGCATTCTTGAGTCTGCCCTGGTGAGGGTATGTGTTGCCGACGCCGGTGCCAGACCCGCCACCGCCTCCTGCAGCGGGCGGCTGTGCAGCACCCGCCACACCTTCGCGCCATAGTGCGGGTCCGTCGCGTACCCGGCCGTATCCAGCGCATCGATGAAGGCCCTGGGATCGTGCGCTTGGCGCAGCGCGTTCTGATAGCGTGGATCACTGCGCAGAAACTTCACGTAATCGCGAAAACTGGCCGCATAGGAGTCATAGGCCCGGAAGGCGGCACGCTGGCGCACGGCGACACCCCCCTTGTATTCGAGGGTGTTGATCTGCATCCGCGCACCCTCCCAACGGTGATCGGCCTTGATGTTGAACAGATTGTGACTGCTGGCACCGCGTCCGTCCCGAACGATGCCCCGTCCCCACCCCGTCTCCAGCGCGACCTGGGCCAGCAACACTTCCGGGCGGGTACCCAACTCGCGGGCCGCACGCTGGGCCTGGGGCCAGAGCTGGCGGATAAAGGCTTGCGGTGAGTGCGGTTGTGGTGCCTGTGCTGCCGCGCTCATGCCGGTGCCTGTCCCCCTTACGCCGGCCATTGTGCCCACGCGCTTTACGGACCCAGGCAGTGTCGTTAGCCGCACCGCCGCCCAGGACTGGCGTACCAGTGGGCGCAACGCGGGCGGCGTCTGCGCGCCGAGCGGTGCCGGCGCGACGCGCTTGTCCGCAGGGTGTGTGGCCTGCGGCAGTGTCTTGCCAAGCTGGCGCTCAAGCATCGCCGCCAGGCCCAGGCCATGGCTACCCCGTGCCGCGTCCGCCTGGGACATACTCAATGCGAGTTGCTGATCATAGAGGTCGCGGTACATCTTGCCCTGCTGACTGCCTAACAGGGGATCACCGAAGCTGGCCTTGCGCATACTCTTGAGCATCATTTGCAGGAACAGGGCCTCAAACTGTCTGGCTACCTGCGGCAGGGCCTTGCGCTCGTTTTGCCGAGCCAGTTTGCGCAGCCCACTGAACCCCGAAAAGTCCGTGTAGATGTCAGCGGTGATGGCGGCTGAATTCATTCGGTGACCTCAGATGACGATGAGTTGTGCACTCAAGGCACCCGCGTCTTTCAGCGCCTCAAGGATGGCGACCAGATCACTCGGTGCCGCACCGACCTGATTGACGGCCCGCACGATGTCATCGAGCGAGACCCCGGGTTTGAACAAGAACATGCGCTCCTTACCCTTGCGCTGTATCTTGATGCTCGAACGCGGCACCACGGTCGTCTTCCCGCCCGACAACGGCGCCGGTTGACTGACCTGGGGAGACTCGGTGATGGTCACGACCAGATTGCCGTGTGATACCGCAGCTGGCCTGACCCGCACGTGCTGACCGATGACCACCGTGCCGGTGCGTGAATTGATGATGATACGTGCCGGCGCCTCACCGGGGCGTACCGACAGATTATTCAGCATGGACATATAGGCCACGCGCTGGCCCGGGTTGCGCGGTGCATTGACGCGCACCGATGCGGCATCGATCGGGGTGGCGGTACCGGGGCCGATGGCCGTATTGATCGCCTCCGCCACCCGGTTTGCCGTGGTGAAATCCGGGGTGTGCAAATCGAGCACCAGGCTGTGTTCGGTCCCGAAGCGGGTGGCCACACTGCGCTCGACCGTTGCACCGTCGGGAATACGCCCCGCGCTGGGGATATTGATCGTGATCTTGGAACCATCGCTGCCCGAAACACCCAGCCCGCTGACCAACAGGTTGCCCTGGGCAAGGGCATAGACCTGGCCGTTCGCCCCTTTGAGCGGGGCCATCAGCAAGGCACCGCCGCGCAGGCTCTTGGCGTTACCGATCGAGGCAACGGTCACGTCAATGGTCTGGCCGGGTTTGGCAAAGGGTGGCAGTACGCCAATAATGCTGACCGCCGCGACATTCTTCAACTGCAACGTCTGTCCCACCGGCAAGGTCACGCCGAAATGCTGGAGCATGCTTTTGAAGCTTTGCACCGTAAAGGGGGTCTGGCTGGTCTGATCACCGGTTCCGTCGAGCCCCACTACCAGGCCATAACCGACCAGTTGGTTGCTACGCACACCCGCAATATCGGCCAGATCCTTGATGCGCTCGGCCTGGGCACCGACACTAAAACCGGCCAGGCACACGAAGACCAACGCCAGCGCTGAGCCTGTCAGAAAACCTTGATTTCGTTTCATCTGTACTGCCTCTGCCTGTGTCAGACTGATACCGTTCAGAAGGGCCAGAACGCACTCTGGAAGAAACGCCCCAGCCAACCCATGCTGTTGGCGTCGGCCACTGCGCCGCTACCACCGTAACTGATGCGTGCATCCGCCACCTGGGTGGAGATCACGGAGTTGTTCGTGGAGATATCGGCCGGGCGCACAATACCGGAGATGCGCAGGTACTCATTGCCTTGATTGAGCGAGACCAATTTTTCACCGCGCACGACGAGATTGCCATTGGACAACACCTTGGCCACCGTCACTGTGACGTCACCACTCAGGCTGTTGCTCTGGGTGCTGGCCCCCTGCCCCTTGAAGCTGCGGTTTGCCGTGGCATTGGCGCTGAAGATACTTCGGCCACCGATCGAAACCCCACCACCGGCAATAGACGGCACCGGCAGGTTAACAGTGTCGTCCTTCGCGGTACTGGTCTTGGCCGCCTTGCTGGCATCGGTCTTCTCATCCAGAACGATGGTGAGGATGTCACCAACGCGGTGAGCCTTGTAGTCCGCGAACAGACTGACGGTATCATTGGTTTGATAGATGGACCCCGTGGCAATCTTCGGTTTTTGTACGGGCGCCGGGTAAGTCGGGGCATAGGCCGGGTCGGGACGCAGCTGCTGGCTGGCACAGCCGCCGAGCAATGACACCACCATCAGTCCGAGTGCAATTGTGTGCATACCGTGGTTCATCGTCTTGTCCATCCGTTCAGCGGGTGCCCGTATCGAGCCCCCCATGGCTATAGATTCTGGGTGACGTATTGCAACATATGGTTGCTGGTGGCGATTGCCTTGGAGTTCATTTCATAGGCGCGTTGCGTCTCGATCATGTCCACCAGTTCCTCGACCACGTTGACATTGGAACTCTCCAGCGCACCCTGCACCGTGGTGCCCAGACCGTTGAGACCGGGGTTGCCGGCCTGCGGGAAACCGCTGGCTGCGGTCTGCACATACAAATTCTGGCCAATGGGTTGCAGCCCGGCAGGATTGATAAAACCGGCAAGCTGGATCGTGCCGATCTGCGTCGGGGCCGTCGCTCCGGCTACCAGTGCAGACACGATGCCATCCGTGCCGATGGTCAAACTGATCGTGTGCTGCGGCACGGTGATACCGGGCTGCAAGAGGTTGCCGCCCGGGGTCACGACTTGCCCCTGCGAATTGACCTGGAATTCACCGTCACGGGTATAGCTCAATGTACCGTCAGGGCGCAGAATCTGGAAAAGACCCGATCCCTGTATCGCCAGGTCCAGGGAATTGCCGGTTTGTACCAGATTACCCTGGGTGTGGATCTTCTGTGTCGCCACGGTACGCACACCGGTCCCGATACTGAGTCCCGAGGGTAACTGTGTGTTCTGGCTGACCTGCGCACCCACCTGGCGCACGTTCTGGTAGAGCAGGTCCTCGAACTCCGCCCGGCCCCGCTTGAAACCCATCGTATTGACGTTGGCCAGGTTATTCGAGACCACGGCCAGGCGGGTTTGCTGGGCCTCAAGGCCGGTCTTGGCGATCCACAGTGCACGCATCATCGGGGCGATACCTCATAGTCCTTAAAGCACATTGGCACTACTGCATGGAAAGTTGCAGGGTTCATGCCAACTTGACGAGACTGGCCGTTTGCTGGTCGTCTTGTCGGGTGGTTTGCATCATCTTGATCTGTAAATCGAACTGCCGGGACAGGGTGATCAGATTGACCATGGCCTGCACCGCGTTGACGTTGCTGGCCTCCAGCGCACCGACACTGAGCTGAACGTGCGCGTTCGGTGGTGCCGTGGTCCCGTTTTTCAGACGCATTAGCCCATCATTGCCTTTCACCAACTGATCCTCCGGCGGGTTCACCAGGCGAATACGATCGACAACAGAAATGGTGTTGGCGGGCTGGCCCAGGGGCAACACCGAGATGGTACCGTCCTTGCCAATCACTATCTTCTGCGACGGTGGCAGGGCAATCGGGCCGCTGTTGCCGAGTACCGGCCGTCCCGCTGCGGTCAGGAGCTGTCCGGTCGATGTCAGGTGCAGATGACCGGCACGCGTATAGGCCTCACGGCCATCGGCGGTCTGCACGGCGATCCAGCCCCGGCCCTTGACGGCCACATCCAGGGCGCGCCCGGTACGGTTGATGGGTCCCGATGCGAGGTCTGTACCGGCGCGCTCGGTCATGGCGTAGACCCGGGTCGGATACCCTGGCCCGAACACCGGCATACTCCGCGCCGCCGCAAAGTCGGCCTTGAAACCCGTCGTGCTGACATTGGCCAGGTTGTTGGTGTTGATCGCCTGGGCCAGCATCGTCTGTTGCGCGCCGGTCATAGCGATATAGAGCATACGATCCATGTCGGTTCCTCAATGGTTCGCCAAAGGCGACAGGCATCAGAACGTATTGATGGCCGTCTGGGTGATCGTATCGGAGGTCTTGATCATCTTGGCGTTAGCCTGAAAATTGCGCTGCGCAGTGATCATCTTGACCAGTTGCGCGGTCAGATCCACATTCGACCCCTCCAGGGCGCCGGATTGAATCGCCCCCAGACTCGCCGTGCCCGGCGCACCGACCAGGGCCGCCCCCGAATCGAAACTCTCCGCCCAGGAGGTATCGCCTAATTGGCGCAGGCCTTGAGGATTGGCAAAGTTGGCCAATGCCACCTGGGCCAGGGTCTTGTTCTGACCGTTGGTATAGCGCGCCTGCACGACACCCGATGCATCGATCGCGATCGTGCTCAACCGCCCGGTCGCATAACCGTTTTGCGTCAGGCTGTTCACACCAAAGCTGCTGCCATACTGGGTCGTGGGCGATGCGCCCAGATAGTTCATGGTCACGGTCATCGGATTTGCACCATTGCCCGGGGTATAGGCCGGGTAGGCGATGGCACCGGGCGGTGTTACCGCCGCGCCATTGATCGTTGACAACTGGCCTGCGCCGTTAAAGGTCATCGTATCGGCCGTGTAGGGGGGTCCACCGCGCAGTGCATTGCCGTCGATAAACCCGTACACATTCCACTGGTTCGGTGTGGTGGTCTTGGCGTAGTACATCGTGGCCAGGTGCGGCGAGCCCAGTGAGTCGTAGACCGTCAGCGAGGTCGAGTTGTTGTAGCTCGAGGGTACCGTCGGACTAAAGGCCACCGGTGGTGGCGTCTGGGTAGCATCCAGGTTCAGCCCGGCATTGACCGTCGAGGTGGCCTGCGGGGTAATATTCGCGGTATTGAGCTGCAGCGTGCCCAACGAACCGGTAATGTTGCCAGCGGCATCGGCCGTGTAGGCCAGCAATTTTTTATGACTGTTATTGACGACGTAACCGGCATTGTCCACGCCAAAGGCACCGGAGCGGGTATAGGAGCGCGCACCCTTGTCATCGAGCATGAAAAATCCATGCCCATTGATAGCCAGATCGAGGTTGTTGTTGGTGAACTCGACGTTACCCTGGGTAAACTGCTGGGTGATCGCAGCCACCTTGACACCACTGCCGATTGCGTTCGCGGCCACCCCATAGTTCGAGGCGGCATAAATATCAGAAAACTCGGCCCGCGATTTCTTGAACCCCGTGGTGCTGGCGTTGGCTACGTTGTTACCGATAACGCGCAGATCAGCCGTGGCGGCGTTGAGCCCACTCAAAGCGGTGCGAAATGACATAACCGACCCTCCTGTATAGTCTGGTTAGTAAAGCCTGATTACATGATTTCCGTCACTTTGGACAAAGCGATGGACCCCATCCCGGCCAGGTTCAGGGTCACTCCCTTGCCTGGACCACCCAGGGTGACACTGTCAACACCGACCGCGACCAGTGTCTGTGCCGCCACCGTCGTACCACCGGACAAGGTTTCAGCCCGCACCGTGTACTGGCCGGGTGGTGCGATGCCACCCTTGTCCGTTTTGCCGTTCCAGGTAAACGCGCTCTGCCCCTGTGCCTGCGGACCCAGGTCCATGTGGCGCACGAGTTGTCCGCTGGCATCATAGATATTCACCGTCAGCGAAGGCGTGCTCGACGCCAGATTCACCGCCCCACTCATCCCCTTCGTGGCACTCAACACCGCAGTGCTACCGGGCACCAGTACCTGGCGCCCCACCAAGGTGGAGGCCTGCAAGGCCTGGTTGGAGGTCAGCGTCGCGGCGAGAGTGTTAAATGAGGTCTGCAACCCCTGTATGCCGGACGCGGAGGTGAACTGGGCTATCTGGGTGAGAAACTGTCCATTTTGCATGGGCGACAACGGGTCCTGATTGCTCATTTGGGTCGTCATGAGCTTCAGGAAATCGGCCTGACCCAATTGGTCCGTCTTTTTCTGACTGCTGGGTGGCTTCAAGCCTAGTTGCGCCAGGATCTGGGATGTCGTGTCGATGTTGCTCATCGCGTCTGCCTCCGGTCTCTTGTTTACCTGAATGCGGATTTAAATCGCACTATGCAGGTCCGTATCAAGGTTTACCTGTTCAATGGGTGGCACTCTACTGCCCCAGACTCAGAGTCCTGAGCAGCAACTGCTTGGTCGTGTTCATGATGGCAATGTTGTTCTGGTATGAACGCGAGGCCGAGATCATATTGGCCATCGATTCAACCGGATTGACATTCGGTAGATAGATGTACCCCTTGGCATCGGCCAGGGGGTTGCTCGGGCTGTATTCCTTGCGTACCGGTGCCCGGCTCTCCACGATGCCCTTGACCTGTACACCCACTGGCGCATTCGGGTCCATGAGACTTTGCACCATCGGGGCGAATACCGGCTCACGCGCCTTATACGTGGTATTGATACTGCTGCTGATGCTCTGTGCGTTGGCCAGATTGCTGGCCACGGTATTGAGCCGCAGCGTCTGCGCGTTCAAGCCGCTACCGGCGATATTGAGTATATTAAACAATGACATGAGCTAATTTCCCTTTATCGCCAGCATCAGACCCTTGACCTGATCGGTGATGAATTGCAAGGACGCCTGATAGCGCAGGGCGTTGTTCATGAACTCCGCCATCTCGACCTGGGGTTCCACGGTATTGCCGTCAATCGAGGCCTGGAGGGGATTGCGGTACAGGGTTTGCGCACCCGTCGCCGTATCCGACGGTTGCAGATCACGCGGGTTAGTAAGCATCAGTGGCCCACGTGGGCCGGCACCGGCGAGCTGTATACCGGTGCCGGCCGCCTGCGCCAGTGCGGCACGAAAGTCGATATCACGGGCCTTGAAGTTCGGGGTGTCCGCATTGGCCAGATTCGAGGCCAGCAACTCGGCACGCTGACTGCGCAGGTACAGCGCTGTTTCATGAATACCGAATATCTTGTCGAGACTAAACCCCATATCCGTTCTCCTGGGCCCCTGTATCGGTGTGTTTGGGCGATACTATGCAACCGCCGTACCACAACACGATATCCCTTTATATTCAAAGTATTACAAATTTACACAGGTATTCGGATCGCACCAGGCGGCAAGGTTTGGCCTGCGCTGGCAGGCCAGCGGCAAACCATGAAGGGAAGAGAGATGTCGGCGTATATGCCAGACGGAGAAGCGTGGACGAGGTAATTAGCGAGTAGGTTTCCAGCCGGCCTTGAGCCGATAAAACACACCCTGGGCACAGCGCACCATCTCGAAGGCATCGGTGTAACCCATCGGTGACTCGGAACCACCCAGCAACAGATAACCACTCGGATTGAGTGCCTGTGCCATGCGGGTGAGGATATCGCGCTTGAGATCAGCGGAGAAATAAATCAGGACATTACGGCAGAAGATCACGTCAAAGCGCCCCAGCAATACATAGCTGTTGAGTAAATTGAGCTCCGAGAACCGCACACGTTGGCGGATTTCAGGGCGCACTTCCCACGCGTCCGCTTTTTTGGTGAAAAACCGCTGTTTGCGCGCTTCTTCCAGACCACGCACGACCGAGAGACCGTCATAGGTGGCGTATTTCGCTACCTGCAACATGCTGGGGGAAATATCGGTCGCGACGATCTGCACCTCTCCCGTCAGACTGCCCGGCTTGGCCTGCTGGTACTCGCTGACACACATACTGATGGAATAGGACTCCTGTCCCGAAGAACAGGCCGCCGACCAGATGCGTGAGGCACGGCCACGTTGTTTGGCCAGTTCGGGGAGAATTACCTGCTTGATGATCTCGTAGGGATAGGTATCACGAAACCACATGGTCTCGTTTGTCGTCATCGCATCGATGGTACGTTCGCGCAAACCGGAGCGGGTATCGCGTTTGAACGCGTCCAGCATGCTCCCTAGAGAGGAGAAGGAAAATTCCTGCATCAAGCGATTGAGGCGACTTTTAACCAGATAATGCTTGTTATCACCAAGAACGATACCGCATGCCTGCTCGAGGAACACACAAAACGCCGCATAATCCTTGCTTGTTATGTCCGACTGCGTCACAGCACAACCCAATATTGTTGACCCGGGAGCGGGTTGGAGAATATACCACGTAGGTGGGGTCGCCCCTACCGTTCGGGACCACTCATGCCTGCAAATGCTCCCAGGTCTCAATCACCTCCATCACGGCCCCGCCCAGTTCATCGGGCTGGAACTTCGCGACGAACTTGTTGGCGCCGACCTTCTCCACCATGGTCTTGTTGAAGGTACCACTCAGTGAGGTGTGTAACAGGACATAAAGATCCTTGAGGGCCGGATCGGCCCGGATCTCTTTGGTCAGAGTATAGCCATCCATTCTCGGCATCTCGACATCGGACAGGAGCATCGCAATGCGCTCCTGGATCGGCCCGTCCTGGGCCCATTGCTTGAGCTGATCCAGCGCCTCACGCCCGTCCTTGGTCGCGGTGACTTTGATATTGAGTTGTTCCAGCGTGCGGATGATCTGCTTGCGCGCTACATTGGAGTCGTCTGCGATCAAAATGTGCATGGGCACCTTGCTCTCGCTCTGGGCGCCCCGGTCCAACAGGGTATCGGACAACGTGGCCTCGACACCGATCATCTCGGCCAGCACCTTCTCCACGTCGATGATCTCCACCAGTTTGTCGTCGACGTTGGTCACTGCTGTCATGTAGTTTTCCTTACCCACGCCTTTGGGCGGTGGCAGGATTTCTTCCCAATTGATATTGATGATGCGCTCCACACCACCGACCAGAAAACCCTGCACCGTGCGATTGTACTCGGTAATGATGACATAACCCTCACTCGGATTTTGTTCACCGCGCTTGCCAATGGCGCGCGCAAGGTCGAGCACAGCAATGGTCTTGCCACGCAAAGTGGCGATACCACACACGACACTGTTGGCATGCGGCACATTCGTCAGCGCGGGACACTGGATCACCTCCTGGACCTTGAAGACATTAATCCCGTAGAGTTGTTGTCCCCCCAGGCGAAACAACAGAAGTTCCAGCCGATTGCGGCCCACCAGTTGTGTGCGTTGATTTACGCCTTCGAGTAAGCCTGCCATGTTCTACTCCTGTACAAAGTAACCGCACCGGGTTACGGCCAAGTTCGACACCTGTCTTATCGGTCATGCTCCAGCGAACTTGAGTGCGCCCCTCCGGCGTATCCTGTCTGCATACTCACACCCCCTATCTCTACTGCGGCACATACCTTGCATATTCCACAGACATCTCGCTTGCATGACCAATAAGCGAACTCAACACACTATCAATATGGCCGACAGTTTACACAAAACATGTTAATAAACAGTACATTAAAGATGAAATACTCTACCGGTTTCTTGGGCGTCAATTTTTCGACGATGATGCGGTCACGGCCATACCCTGCCGAACACCGGACCTCGCGACCCCTCCCCCCTCCCGCCACTGCAACGGGATTGCGCATTTTCATTCTCATCATTGCTGTCCTGCTGGGCCTGCCCGGACTCGGCCATGCCGGCACCGTGCAGTCATTGGCGAGCATCCGCAATGCTGCACGCAACTATGCCCGGACCCAGGCCCAGGGCCAGCAGGGCACGGTGATTGTCGATGCCGGGCGTCTTGACCCGCGGCTGCGCCTGACCGCCTGCACACAGCCATTGGCAACCTTCCTGCCACCGGGCAGTCGCCGGTTGGGGGCCATCACCGTCGGCGTACGCTGTACGGGACATGCCCCCTGGACGCTGTATGTCCCGGTCACAATCCATGTCTACGGTCACATCGTCGTTGCCGCCCGCACCCTGCCACAGGGTGTCATTTTGCAGGCCAGTGATCTGCGAATCGTGCGCCGTGACCTGTCCCGGGCGGCACCGGGCTACCTGAGCCAGGTGAAGCAGGCCGTCGGCATGGTCCTGCTACGTCCCTTCGCACCCGGTAACCCGCTCAGTGAAAGCGCCCTCAAGCCACGTCAATTGGTCCGCCGCGGGGAGCGCGTGACGATCATCGCTGAACTCAACGGACTGGTCGTGCGCAGTGCCGGCACCGCCCTCATGAACGGGGCCTATGGCCAGTTGATCCAGGTGCGCAATGCGCGCTCCAGACGGGTCATCGACGCGGTGGTGAACGCCCTGGGCAGCGTCAAGGTCAGCATGTGACACGATGAGGGCGAACGGGCTCAGGGATTTGCGACGGATCAGCCCAGGGTCAAGGGACCACGAACAAGCCCCTGTTTGCATCGGCAGGTATACACCGGATGATATCACCCGGGGATTTTTCGCCAGGCAATTAAAGGTATGGCGTCCCCGGCCGCTATTGACGTTGAGAATGTTTTAAGGAGTATCCCGAAAATGGCCATCGATTTCAGTGGAATCAACGCTAACGGCAAACCGCAAAACAGCACGGAGCGTCGAGTTGAGACCCTTGACCGGTCAAGGTCTGGTTCCCGCTCCCAGGCGGTCGATCAATCCTCCCCACCCAATGCGAGCGACAAAATCAGCCTCACCGCCACCGCCACGCGGCTCAAGGCTCTGGAGGCGCAATTGGCGAAGCTGCCGGTCGTGGACAACAATCGGGTCGGGGACGTTCAACGCGCCCTGGCCAACGGCACTTATTCCGTGAATGCGGAGCGCGTGGCGGGCAAACTGATCGCGTTCGAGCGCCAACTCGCAGGCAAGGGGTAAGCATATGGACATGGAACGGGATCTGGGCGAACTCGAGGCCGTACTGGATGCGACCGGTCAGCAGCTTGCCCGGTTATACCGGGTACTCGAAAATGAGCATCTTGCCCTGCGCGATAACGACCTAAGCACCCTGGAAGCGGCGAGCAGCGAAAAAAACCAGCTCAGCGAGCACATCGACGCGCTGGAAAAACACCGCAGCCAGCTTATCGTCCAGGCGGGTTTCACGACGGATGCCACCGGCATGGCCGCCCTGGTGGGGACACTGGAGCAGCAATACGGTCCGGTCCCTCAGCTGGTGCAACGCTGGCAGGCACTGCAACACCTGATCCGCAAGTGCGACCGACAAAACCGTATCAATGGCTTTCTGCTCGAACGCAGCCGCCACCGGGTACAGACCGTCGTAGCGCTGCTGCAGGGCGGCGGTCAAGGCAATGAGATCTATGATCCGCACGGCGCCACTGTCGTTCTTCGTGCCTCTGCCAGTCTCGCCCACGCCTGAGTCGGTCCTCTGGCGCGGCACCGGGGCTGACACCCTGCAGATATAGAGACCGGTCATCGACTGACGCGCAAAACCATCCCCCCGGAAGTGCCCGGGCATACATCCTGTCACTGCGTCCCATGTCTCATAGCAACGACGAAGCATCCCCCCCGACACCTTCCCGGTCCGACGAATATCAATCCCAGTTCCAGAGCGTCTCCGACCCGGCATTCATCATCGCGCTGTTGAAGCAGGCCCAGGAGGCACATGCCCTGCTCAGCGTCACCCTGGCGAATGATGTCCGCCTATATAACAGTACCTTGCTTGGGGTCATGCCAGGGGACAAGGCAATCGAACTCGATGAACTCCACCGCAAGGAGGGGCACAATCAGATCGTGCCCGGCAGTACACTGCACATCATGACTCGGCTGCATGGTGTGGAGATACGATTTCACGTGCGCGCCGAGTCCATCACCCTGTCCGATGGCATCGCCATTTACCGCTGCCCGCTACCCGCTCAGGTGCAACACCTGCAACGACGTGCGTACTATCGGGCGCGCTCCGCGCGGGCGCAGCACATCCGCATAGGCCTGCGACTCACTGCACGCGAGGTGGTGGATGGCGAACTCGTCAATCTCTCCGTCGGCGGACTTGCCGTGCGCTGTCAGGGCCTTGACGGGCGCACCCTGGCCGAAGGGATGCAATTAACGGACTGCCTGATCCCTCTGCCCGGGCAGCGCCAACCCCTCCTGTGCACTCTGGCGTTACGCAATCTACATGATGAGCGGCAGGGGGGGTATCTGCATCTCGGCTTCGCCTTCATTGACCTCGACACCCGCCAGCAACAGCAGATCGAACGCGCCGTCGCTACACTCGATCGTCAAAACCGCAAACGCGCCACACGCAATACCGACTGAAATCAGCGCCTCGCCCGCAGTGGGCCGCCCGATGCAGGGCTGGGGGAGGGGCTGGCGGGCACGGTCCAGGGGGTGCTAGAATGGCGCTCCCTTAACGGGGCCGGTTACAGATGGCCCCTCGGCAAAACGCCAGCATTGACAACATCGGGGCCGTAGCTCAGCTGGGAGAGCGTCGCGTTCGCAATGCGAAGGTCGGGAGTTCGATCCTCCTCGGCTCCACCACATAAAATCAAAGGGTTCCGGTGGATTACGCCACCTGCACGTGCCGGGAACGGTACCAAAGCAGAACCGATTGAGAAACAGTCAGTTATACACCGCCCCGGTAGCTCAGCTGGATAGAGCGTCCCCCTCCTAAGGGGAAGGTCACACGTTCGAATCGTGTCCGGGGCGCCATCATAAACAAGACCCAGAACATACAAGTGAGCGATGCCAGCTCCATCTGTCAGACTGCCGTAGACGCATAGAACGGGGAGGGCAACTCAGGATAGGCACGATAGACATGCCTGAATACTTCCTCCGCTTTTTTGTTCACGTCCTCGTCCGTGTAGGCATCACCAGGTAGTCCCGTAACATCGCTCCACAGGTGATCCCGGATCGTGACTCGCACCGCATCACGGGTTGCCTCCTTGTCGCGCCAGTGGTCGATGCGCAGCTTCTCTGTCTTCAGCCGGGCCAGTAACGCAACCGCGACAGACTTGACCTTCTTGATTTCCTTGGAACCGAGCCCGGATTTTCTGAGCAGGTCGAAAATCGCCAGAGACTCCTCGTCCAAACCTTCGCGCACTGCCCGGCTCTGTTCTTCATCCAGTTCTTGCACCAGTTTGAGCAGGGCATATTTTTCCCGGTTGATCGCTGGCAGAGTTTGCACCGCCACGGTCGTCACGATCTGGCGCACGGCACCATCGTAGGCGTCTGCGGGCAGCCCCGGGTTCAGCGCCACCAACTTCTCACGCAGAGTACGGCTCAGCACCACCTCGCGGTCGGAAGCGCGCCCCAACAGACTGTCCGGCCCAAAGGTTTCGTTGTTATACGCGTACACCGACTGCCAACCGAGCTGCTGCTCCAGATAGTCGGCGGTGGTCTGCTGAACCAGGGTGCCTTCGGTGTAATCCATCAGTTAACGTCATCCACCTCGTTCAGCATCTCACGAATACATTCTTCAAGCGGTGGCAAGTGCCCATCGATTACCGCAGCTATTGTGAGAGGATCAATAGTGCCCAGATAGTTATGCACGAGAATATTCCGAAAACCGCTGATCTCACGCTACAGAATAGTCTGCCAGCGCATTTTCATCTCCTGCGGCAACAACTGCGTCGCTTCCGACAGTGTTTGCAAATTCCGTAAGGCTGCGTCATACAGCACCTCATCCCGGGCAAGATCACCGCGCTCCCGGTTACGCCGAATCCTCGCAATGGCATCAAGAATATGCAGCGTATAAGGCTGCCAGGACTTTTTCATAGCTCCACAGCTTCCCTTAAAACCTGCTCGCGAATATGGCGGTTGAGTTCATGTTCCGGAATGAGTTCCACCCGGCGCTTGAGCAAATCCGCCAGCTGTTCAGTCAGCGGCAAACGTTGGGTAAACAGGTCATGGCCGCGCGGCAACTCCACCAGAAAATCCACATCACTGTCAGGCCGCTCTTCACCTCTGGCAACCAACCCAAATACCCGCAAGTGCCGGGCACCATAGCGCTTGGCCAATTCCCTAATGACCTCTCGTTTTGCATGCAATTCATTGATTAGCATAGCAAGCCCCAGCTCGTGTAATTCGTTTCAAAAATATTAACATGCCCACAGTTTGGAGATGATGACATCCAAGTTGTAATACCGAGTCTTGTAGCGCTTGCCATCGGCCGCAGTTATCAAGGAATCCTTGACAACTGCATCCTCCACCAGCTCTTCTTCCTTGAACAGATTGCGGATATGCAAGCTGCATGGTTTGCTTGGTTTTCCAAAACAGATCAGTCATTTGAGCCTGAGTCAACCAGACGCTCTCCCCCTCCAGTCGCACCTCAATGGGCTGATCACTCTGAGCAAAAATACGATGTCACTCATACATGACTCCTTGTTGTTCCAGGTAGTCGGCGGCGGGCTGCTGAATCAGGGTGTCTTCCCTAGAGGCTGCCGGCGTCATATTGCGTCTACCTTCCCTCTAAATATGTCAGCCCCAAATCAGCGGCTACCAAGGCCAGCCCTTTGTCGCGGGTCCAAAGCCTGGCAGGGCGGTCCAGGGAAACAGCGGCCAGAAGGTGGGCATCGATATAACCGATACCCCTCCCCATCAAACGGTGTTGCTCAATAAAGAACAGTACCTCGTCATCCAGAGCAACCGCCACCCGTGGCAAACCCCTGAACGACGCCAGCACCTCCTGCCGATTGCGCAGGTTGCCACAGGCCAGCTCCCCCAGGACGAAGGGGTGCATCAACACGCAGCTACTGTTCAGCAACGCCGCCAGTTCCGCGTCACCGGCACGCAGATGATCGATCCACACCGAGGTATCGACCAGGATCATGTCGGGGCAGATTGTCGCCGGGATACCGGTTTCAGTTGTGGTTCACTGCCCCCCAGCCGCGCCAGCCGCCGGGCGCTCTCTCGCTCGATCAGGGCGCGCAGTCCCTCGCGCACCAATGCGGTTTTTTCGCTCATACCGGTCATGCGCTGGGCTTCAGCCAGCAGTTCGTCATCAATATTCAGGGTGGTACGCATGGCGCATCTCATTTACTCACAATACGGCATCATACAGTACATCATATGATGCTGTATATCGTGCCCCTCGCATGCCACAGCAATCACACCGTAGCCCGGATGCAACGAAGTGAAATCCGGGGAATATCCTTGCGGCATCGTTCCACCCCGGATTACGCTCATGCTTCATCCGGGCTACATTTGCTGCACCATTGATCATCGTCCTCAAATTCCGCAGCGACCACACCGTAGCCCGGATGCAACGAAGTGAAATCCGGGGAATATCCTTGCGGCATCGTTCCACCCCGGATTACGCTCGCGCTCCATCCGGGCTACGCTTGCCCGAGCGTAGCGTGCGGCCCAAAGGTCTCGTTGTTGTAGGCGTACACCGACTGCCAACCGAGCTGCTGCTCCAGATAGTCGGCGGTGGTCTGCTGAACCAGGGTGTCTTCGCTGTAATCCATCAGCCTGCTTCCCACAAACAGGAGATAGG
>CAZLQI010000008.1:0-112905 GCA_964561765.1 uncultured Chromatiales bacterium | reverse complement strand
GAGACCGGGATCAACGTAGGCGGCAAACGCCACTGGCTGCACTGCGCCTCCAATCCCTCAGCGACCTGGTCCTATCCCCACGCGAGGCGAGGCCTCGAGGCCAGCGGGCGATTGGCACCGGAGGAGGCCGATCCGTGGCGCCAGCGCTATCGGGAGCTGCTCCGAAAGGCAGAGACCGAATGTCCACCGCCCGAGGAGAGCCAACGCAGGGGGAAACGGGGTAGGCTCAAACGATCCAAATCCAGGAACCTGCTGGAGAGGCTGCGGAACTTCGAGCACGATGTCTTGCGTTTCATGGAGGTGGAGAGCGTTCCCTTCACCAATAATCAGGGTGAGAACGATCTGCGTAGAGCCTGCTCATAAAGTTTAACGCATTGATATTGCTATGAGATATTGACGTTTAGAGGTATAATTGTGCTTGAAAAACAAGCCTTTCTTGCCAAAAGTCGTGCACCTATGATTCGATACCGCAGCCAAAAACAACTTTCCCTCGCCGAATTCGACTGGCCGTTTCAAGCGGTGCTGGATGAGACCAACCGCAAAGCGTTTCTCGCCATGGTGAAACAGAGACGTCCGTCCAGCAAAGTACGGCGTCGTGGACTCAAGCAGCAGTTGCAGTACTTGCGTCGCAATCTGGGACACATCGAACGTTTGCTGGAACGCTGGCCGGAAGGCTCAGCATTACCCCTGCCCCGGAGGTCGTTGTACTGCTACTGGGTGCTCCAACACGTATACGCACAGCAGTGGGAGATGTATAAAAACAAAAGCCGTCACTGTGATGATCGCATTGTCAGCATAAGTCAGCCGTATGTGCGACCGATCATCCGGGGCAAGCTGGATAAGCCGGTGGAATTTGGCGCGAAGCTGAGCGTCAGTTTGACGGGGGATGGCGTGGCTTGTGTGGATCATCTTCGTTGGGATGCCTTTCATGAAGGGGGCGATCTGAAAAGCCAGGTAGAAGCCTATCGCATACGCCGGGGTCATTATCCGGAGGCTGTATTGGGCGATCCGGCGTACGGTACGCAAGCAAACCGGCGTTACCTCAAAGGCCACGGCATTCGATTTGCTGGCAAGCCACTGGGTCGTGCGAAGAAAGTGACACAAGCGAACCGGGAAGAGCTGAAACGACTGAAGGCACAACAGCGAGAGGAATACCTGCAGCGCATTCCAATTGAAGGCAAGTTTGGCCAGGGCAAGAACGGTTACCGGCTCGACACCATTCGGGCGAAACGGGCCGACACCTCCTTTGCGTGGTTCAACAGCATCTTCCTGGTGATGAACCTTCTGATCCTGTTGAGGATCTTTTTTGCCCTTTGTAAAGGGGGCGTTGCAGCCGTTCTATTGCCAATTGGGCAAACGATGTTACGTCACCGGGGAACATGCCCGGTCGTTTATGGCGTGGTCGGGAAATCGGCGGTGACTTGACGACTTAATGAGCAGACTCTACTTAGGCGCGCAACCCATTGAGATAAAAAAAGAATATTTTGCCCTCTCACGGCGAAAACCGGGGTTCGAGTCCCCGTGGGAGCACCATTCATCCCCCCCTGTGCCGCATCATCCCCGGCGGGTTCAGCGAATCACTTTATCGCTGAAACACGCCCCGATACCCTGCCGCCGATAACGCCACCCCGTGCGGCTTGCTCAAGTCCTTTGTGTCAAGTCCAGCTATCAACGGATCCCCATACAGGAGTACTGCGAACCATGCGCAAGACACCGCGCCCCGGCCCCAACCAACGGCCGGGCACACCCGTCAGGGCGGAGGCTGCACCACGCACCCCGACCGGCCTTGGCACCGCCGCGTTGCTGTCCATTGGCATCGGCGGCATGGTCGGAGGCGGCATCTTCGCCGTTACCGGCCTAGCCATCGATCTCACCCGTGGTGCGACACCCCTCGCCTTCGCCATCGCCGGCATCGTGGCGCTGCTGACGGCCTACTCCTATCTAAAGCTTACCCTGCGCTACCCCAGCGTCGGCGGCACCGTGGAATTTCTCAACCGCGCCTTTGGCAGTGGCGTGTTCACCGGCACACTCAACATCCTCTTGTGCCTGAGCTACATCATCCTGCTCGCCGTCTATGCCTATGCCTTTGGCAGCTACGGCGCAGAACTCACTGGCGGTGGGGTGATCGCCCGCCACATACTGGCCAGCGGTGTACTGGTGGTCCTCGCCACACTCAACTTCTTCGGACCGCATCTCGTTATTCGCAGCGAGAACGGCCTCAACCTCATCAAGATGCTCATCCTGTTTGCCTTCATCGGCATCGGCCTGGCCCTGCCCGGCCAGTGGTCGCATCTGGCCCCCGTGCACTGGGTCGCCCCACTGCCATTGATCGCGGGCGCCATGGTGATCTTCCTCAACTACGAAGGCTTCGAACTCATCGCCAACGCCGCACCCCAGGCCAACAATCCCAAGCGGTCTTTGCGCATCGCCTACCTCGGCGGCACGGTGATCGTGTTGCTGAGTTACATGGCCATTGCCACCGTCGTGCTCTTGCACCTCGACTTCTCGGCAATCGCCGGTCACAGCGCCGAGGTCCTATCCAGCGCTGCCAGCCGCATGCTCGGGCCGGTGGGCAGCATCGCCCTCATCATCGCCGCACTCGCCGCCACCGCGTCGGCCATCAATGCCACCTTCTACGGCTCGGGACGCCTGACCTACCTGATCGCCAAATACGGCGAGCTACCCAGCGTGTTTGAACATGATATTCGCAACCAACCCATCGAAGGCATGATCCTGTTCGCCGCACTGGCCCTGCTGATCGTCAACGCCGTACCACTCGACGCCATCGCCGCCATGGGCAGCGCTGGTTTCCTGCTCATCTTTGCCGCAGTCAATCTCGCCAATCTCAAACTTGCCCGTGAAACCGGTGCCTGGCGCGGTCTCGCGGCGGCCGGGTTAATCGCCTGCCTGATCGCCTTTGCCGCCCTTTGCGGGCAAGTCATGAGCGACCCGCATACCCGCTGGCAACTGCTCATACTCGGCACCATGCTCACGCTCGCGCTGCTCACCGAGCTCGGCTACCGCAAACTCAGCGGGCGCCGCATGCACATGGGCCACTGATGGCGCCAGCTGATTGAGTATAGAAATTTTAGCGACCGGCCTAACGCAAAAAACCCGCTCAACCGAACGGGTTTTTTTTGCGTGCGCTCACGCACGCCCACCGATGACGACTCAGTCGAAATCGGCCACCAGAGCCTCGCGCGAGACCGTCGACAGAGTCTCAATGCTGTGCGTGTAATGCGGGTGATCGATGCCCATGCCAATCGTGGCATCCACCTTCGCAGCGCGGACCATCTCCGGCGTCAGTTCAAAACGCATGAAGTGCACTGCGGAGGTCTTCTCTTCGGTATCGCGCTCCAGGTCCTCATCGGCGATGGCATAAACCTTGTCAAAGCCCTCAACCCGCACCCAAACCATGTCTTCAATACCTTTTAGTTTAACCAGAGCCTGCTCACGCTCTCCCACATCGTCGTACTCGATCATGAAGGTGGCCTTCAGGTTGCAACCATCCGGGATCAATGGATTATAAACATCGATCTCCTCCTGGATACCCGCAGCCTCGAAGATGCGCTCGGCACGCAGCATTTCCTGGACCTGGTACTGCATGGTCAGGGCATCCTCGAAGTACAACGTGGCGTGCTCGCCAAGGTGCGCATTGCGGTTTTTCTTGTGTGCCATGACCCGGGCACGATACTCGGGACGCATCTCGGCATAGTGCTCCAGTGAATAGAGGGTAGCGCGCGTGAGCTTTTCCATCATGGTCTCCAGGTTCCGGAGGACAGGGTGGGGGCGACCCCACCCGGGCCTCACTGTGATGTGTCAGACGAGGGTCCAAATACGCATTCCAAACAGGCGATCATTTTGAAAAATCAGACCGGTGCAAAACCGCAATTCGATTCTACCGGTTCTACGTGGACGGGCATTTGGAGCACGTATTCAGATCCCATAGGCCTTGCGCAGGAGCAACAAGGGGGGTTCCGGATGACGTGCATCGGCCAAGCCAAGTTCGATCTGATGCCCGGCCATGGCACAGTCACTGGTGTAGTGATCCGCGTCCAGTTTCTTGACCTGATTGACCACGGGTCTGGCAATCTTCATCGATATATCATGGTACTCACGCTTCACGGCGTAGGTGCCATCATGGCCCGAGCAGCGTTCGATGGGTATGACCGTAGTGTCCGGGATCAGTTGCAACAGATCGCGCGTCTTCATGCCGATATTCTGCACCCGCTGGTGGCAGGCCACGTGGTAGGCAATCTTGCCCAGGGACTGCTTGAAGTCGGTATTCAGTTTGCCATCGCGGTGGCGCAGCATCAGGTACTCGAACGGGTCATAGATGGCATCGCGCACCTTGATCACATCGGCATCACCGGGGAACATCAGTGGCAGCTCCTGCTTGAACATCAGTACGCAGGAAGAGACCGGGGCGGTGATATCCCAGCCCTCATCCACCAGACGGGCCAGCACCGGGATATTGGCCTCCTTCGCTCGCTGTACGGCATCCAGATCACCCAACTCCAGCTTGGGCATGCCACAGCACTGCTCCTTCTCGACCAAGGTCACCGGAATGCCGTTATGCTCGAACACGGCAATGAGGTCTTCGCCCAGCTCGGGCTCGTTGTAGTTGCCATAGCAGGTGGCAAACAGCGCAACCTTGCCACGGGTGTGCGCGCTCGGTTGCACCCTGATCGATTGATCCGCGGGCGCACCCGGCAACAGATGGCGGGCACGCCTGCGCAGGGTCTTACTGTGGTAGGCCGGCACGGCCGCATCGGCATGTACACCCAACACCTTTTCCAGTACCTTGCGCATACCCGTGTTCCTGTTGGCGGCGTTGACCACCTGCACCACCACCGGGATACCGGCGAGTTTGCCCACGGCATCGGTCGAGGTCAGGATGCGATCACGCACACGGGCACCCTGTTGCTTGAAGTGTACGGCCTTGGCGCGCAGCATCAGGTGCGGGAAATCCACATTCCACTCGTGCGGCGGCACATAGGGGCATTTGGTCATGTAGCACAGATCGCACAGATAACAGTGTTCGACCACCTTCCAGTAGTCTCGCGTGTCCACACCATCGACTTCCATGGTCGATGATTCATCGATCAGATCGAACAGGGTGGGAAAGGCATGGCACAGGCTCACACAGCGCCGGCAACCGTGACAAATGTCATAGACACGTTCGAGTTCTTCGTTCAGCGCCGCCTCATCCCAAAACGCCGGACTCTTCCAGTCGAGCGGATGCCGGCTGGGCGCATCGAGACTGCCTTCGCGTTGACCCTGTGTCGGTGCTGACATGACGTGTTCCTTGTACTTTGAATAGGGTAAAACAAGGGTGTGACTGTGAAAGTCAGGGCCGGCCCCATTTTCAGGACGTGCTGGACAGTTTAACTGTCGCCGACCCCTCTTTCAGGGCGTGCTGGACAGTTTAACCGTCCAGGGCGTCCAGGGCCTTCTGGAAACGGTTGGCGTGAGAGCGCTCGGCCTTGGCCAGGGTCTCGAACCAGTCCGCGATCTCGTCGAAGCCTTCACCGCGCGCCGACTTGGCCATACCGGGATACATGTCGGTGTACTCGTGGGTCTCACCGGCGACAGCGGTCTTCAGGTTCTCGGACGTGCCCCCAAAGGGCATCCCCGTGGCCGGATCGCCGCACTGCTCCAGATACTCCAGATGACCGTGGGCATGACCGGTCTCACCCTCGGCGGTGGAACGAAACACCGCAGCCACGTCATTGTAACCCTCGACATCGGCCTTTTGTGCGAAATACAGGTAACGCCGGTTGGCCTGGGATTCACCGGCAAAGGCGTCCTTCAGGCTGGTTTCGGTCTTGCTGCCTTTGAGTTCCATGATAATATCCTCCGGTTGCGAGTTATTGCCAGTTTGAGGCGGTGGGTTTTCTATCTCAAGTCGACTCTTCCTGCGCATCGGTTGCGCGAAGGGAATCGATGCAATTTAGACTCATTCTAAATCACGCCGCTACAATACCGTACCCACCTCTCAGCTGTCAAGACTGAGTCTAAGTTGTGCCTGCTATTCTGCGCCGCGTCGCTCCATTGTACCTTGATGTAGATCATGTCGGGGTACACTGTCCGGCGCTGGACAGCCACACAGTATAGACCCGGTTGACCCACCGGATAAGCCACGCTAAGTTAGCCACCCACAGTGAGCAAACACTGTCTCAATCGACACCGACAAGCGAGCGCAACAGCGTGACCAGAAAAAAAACCACCGATGCGACCGGGTCCGGCACCGCACTCAGCCCTGTCGCCGTTTCAGGCCTCGATTTCGAAGCGGCCCTGGCCGAACTCGAAGCTCTGGTCGGGCGCATGGAAGAGGGGGAAATGACGCTGGAACAATCACTGAGCGATTTCGAGCGCGGCATCGCCCTGACCCGGACCTGCCAGCAGGCACTCACGGCGGCCGAACAGAAGGTCAGCCTCCTGGTCGACAAGGACGGCGAGACCGCCCTCGTCGACTTCACCCCGGATAACGACTGAACAACGTGGCCTTGCACACCTTTCTGGCTACCTGTCAGGCCCGTCTCGAAGACACCCTGTCACGCTGGCTACCCGCCGCCGACACCCAACCCGATGCGCTGCACCAGGCCATGCGTTACGCGGTGCTGGATGGCGGCAAACGCATCCGCCCCGGCCTGGTCTATGCCAGTGGCCACGCCCTGAGCGTACCGGACGAGGCCCTGGACGCCGCCGCCTGCGCAATCGAACTGATCCATGTCTACTCCCTTATCCATGATGATCTGCCCGCCATGGATGATGATGATCTGCGCCGTGGCAAACCCACCTGTCACAAGGCCTACGGCGAGGCGGTGGCGATCCTGGCCGGCGATGCCTTGCAGGCACTGGCCTTCCATGTGCTGGCGACACGCCCCCCGGCACAGGTGTTGCCCGCACAGCGCCTGGCGATGGTCGACATTCTCGCCATGGCCAGCGGTTCACGGGGCATGGCGGGTGGACAGGCCATCGATCTGGGCGCCGTTGGCCATACGCTCAGCCTGCCTGAACTGGAGAACATGCACATCCACAAGACCGGGGCCCTGATCCGCGCCAGCGTCGCTCTGGGCGGGCGCTGCCACCCCGAGCCGAACCCTGCCCTGCTCACTCACCTCGATCACTACGCCAAGTGCATCGGTTTAGCCTTTCAGATCCGTGACGATATCCTCGACGTGGAGGCGGATACGGCGACCTTGGGCAAGGCCCAGGGGGCAGATCAGGCACACAACAAACCCACCTATCCTGCCCTGCTCGGTCTGGACGGTGCCAAACAGATGGCCCGTACCCTGTATGAGGAGGCCATGGGCAGCCTCGACACATTCGGCTCGGGTGCCGACCCACTGCGCGGGATCGCCCACTATATCATCGAACGAGGCCACTGAAGGCCGCCATTCGCGCTTGCATCGGTCGCTATTTGGAGACATCATTGTTCGTTTACCCGGAAACCACGCGGCCACTTGACCCTCCATGTCTGAACACACTGATTTCAAAGGGGAGCTTCCTGATCTGAGCCACTTTCCCCTGCTTGCGCGCGTCGACTCGCCCGAGGCCCTGCGCACATTGGATCCGGCCGAATTGCGGCAGCTCGCCGACGAGCTGCGCGATTTCCATATTCAGACGGTCAGCCGCACCGGTGGACACCTGGCTGCTGGCCTGGGCACCATCGAGCTGACGATAGCGTTGCACGCCGTGTACCAGACCCCGGAAGACCGATTGGTGTGGGATGTCGGCCACCAGAGCTACCCGCACAAGATCCTCACCGGGCGCCGTGATCGCATGGGTACCCTGCGCCAGCGCCATGGCCTGTCCGGTTTTCCCCGGCGCACGGAGAGCCCCTATGACACCTTTGGTGTCGGCCATTCGAGCACCTCGATCAGCGCCGCGCTGGGCATGGCCATCGCGGCCAGACTCCAGCACAGCGAGCGCAAGGTCGTGGCCGTCATCGGTGACGGCGCGATGACCGCCGGCATGGCCTTCGAGGCCCTCAATCATGCCGGCGATCTGGACGCCAACCTGCTGGTCATCCTCAATGATAACGATATGTCCATCTCGCCCAATGTCGGCGGCATGTCGAACTACTTCGCCCGGCTCCTCTCCGGCAAGCTCTACTCGACCATGCGCGAGGGCAGCAAAAAGGTGCTCGGCGCCATGCCGCCGGTGTGGGAATTCGCCCGCCGCGCCGAGGAACACGTCAAGGGCATGGTGGCACCGGGCACACTGTTCGAGGAGATGGGCTTCAATTACATCGGCCCCATCGACGGCCATGATCTGCCCACCCTGATGCGCACACTGAAAAACCTGCGTGCCCTCAACGGACCACAATTTCTCCACATCGTCACCCGCAAGGGCAAAGGCTACGCCCCGGCCGAGGCCAACCCCTGCGCCTACCACGGCGTGGGTCGATTCGACCCGGACAGCGGCGAGATGCTCACCCCCGCCAGCGACAAACCCAGCTACACCCGCATCTTCGGCGACTGGCTGTGCGACATGGCCGCTGCGGATGAGCGCCTGGTCGGCATCACCCCGGCCATGCGCGAGGGCTCGGGCCTGGTCCGCTTCTCCGAGACCTGCCCGCAGCGCTACTTCGATGTCGGTATCGCCGAGCAACACGCCGTCACCCTCGCCGCAGGACTGGCCTGCGAGGGTCTCAAACCGGTGCTCGCCATCTATTCCAGCTTTTTGCAGCGTGGCTACGATCAGCTGATCCATGATGTTGCACTGCAAAACCTGCCGGTCCTGTTCGCCATCGACCGTGCCGGCCTGGTCGGCCCAGACGGCCCCACCCACGCGGGCAGCTTCGATCTGTCCTTCCTGCGCTGCATCCCCAACATGATGCTCATGGCCCCGGCCGACGAGGCCGAGTGTCGACAGATGCTCAGTACCGGTTTTCTCCACGATGGACCCGCCGCCGTGCGCTATCCGCGCGGTAGCGGTCCCGGTGTCGCTGTCAACGCCGGTCTTGAGCCTCTGGAGCCCGGTCGCGGCGAGATCCGCCGCGAAGGCCGGCACATCGCCATCCTCGCCTTTGGCAGCATGCTGGCCCCGGCGCTGGAGGCCGCAGAGGCACTGGATGCAACGGTCGCCAACATGCGTTTCGTCAAACCCCTCGACGAGGCACTGGTCCTGGATCTCGCCAGGCGGCATACGTTGTTGCTCAGCGTTGAGGAAAACGCGGTTCAGGGAGGCGCCGGCAGCGCAATCAATGAATGCCTGGTGGCCCACGACTGTCACACTACCATCCACAACCTGGGCCTGCCCGATCGCTTCCAGGCGCACGGCAGCCGCGATGAACTGCTGGCGCAAGCCGGCCTGAACACAGCGGGCATTCGCCGCGCAATCGAGTCTCTGCGTGATCCCGGCACTTGCCAGCAGCATCCTGCCCGCTTAAATTCCTAGAACTTTAGTCAAATATATATCCATGACCGCCCGCTATCGTATGAAGATCATCACCGATTTTGCCGCTGCGCACCTGCTACGCGACTATGCAGGGCCGTGCAGCCGCTTACACGGTCATAACTGGAAGGTAGAGGTCGAGGTCACCGCCAGTGCCCTGGATAACATCGGTATGGGTGTGGACTTCAGGATCATCAAAACGCATACCCGTGAACTGATAGGCACACTGGATCACCGCCATCTCAATGAGATCCCGCCCTTCGATCGCATCAATCCCACCGCTGAGAACATCGCCGCACACCTCTACCGCAGCCTCAGCAAGGTACTCAACGATGATCGCGTGCAGGTCAGCGCTGTCACCCTGTGGGAAACCGACAGAGCCTGCGTACAGTACACCGAGGAACGCTCACTATGACCCACCCGCCCACCACCACACCCATGGAAGATGTCCAGAGCAGGGCCGATACTCGCCGCATTCCCATCAACAAGGTCGGCATCAAGGATATCCGCCATCCCGTGCAGGTGCGTGACCGTAGCGGGGGTGAACAGCACACCATCGCCACATTCAACATGTATGTGAACCTGCCGCACAACTTCAAAGGCACGCACATGTCGCGTTTCGTGGAGATCCTCAATCGCCACGAACAAGAGATCTCGGTCAAATCCTTCAAAGACATGCTGGGTGAGATGACCGAACTGCTGGAGGCCGAGGCGGGGCACATCGAGATGCGCTTTCCCTACTTCGTCAACAAAAAGGCACCGGCCAGCGGCGTAAAAAGTCTCATGGACTACGATGTCACCTTCCTCGGCGAGAGGCGCGACGGAGTGACCCGTGCTCGCGTCAAGGTGCGGGTGCCGGTCACCAGCCTGTGTCCCTGTTCCAAGAAGATCGCCGACTACGGCGCACATAACCAGCGCTCACACGTCACCGTTTCCGCCCTGACCAACGACTTCATCTGGATCGAGGACATCATCGATCTGGTCGAGAGCGAGGCCTCCTGCGAACTCTATGGTCTGCTCAAGCGCCCAGATGAAAAATACGTCACCGAACGCGCCTACGACAATCCCAAATTTGTCGAAGACATGGTCCGCGACGTCGCCGCCCGTCTCAATGCCGACACCCGCATCGACGCCTACACCGTGGAATCCGAGAATTTCGAGTCCATCCACAACCACTCGGCCTACGCCCTGATCGAGAAGGACAAGCGGACCGCACGGCAGTGAGAGGCGTGGGGCGTGCTGAGCGGCTACCCTCACGTCGATTCACCGGGTGATCGTGTAACCGGCCCCCTGGGCTTGGTCCATAGTGATGCGCAGGCGCTGCGGACTCCAGCCATGCACCTTGTCATGGCCCTCGACATAGAGGACCTTGATGCCGACGGGCAGGCGCACGGCATACAGACTGCGGGTAAAGGGCTGTTCATCGACGTGCGGGTGAAACAAT
Organism: uncultured Chromatiales bacterium; assembly: GCA_964561765.1. GTDB lineage: Bacteria > Pseudomonadota > Gammaproteobacteria > DATFLL01 > DATFLL01 > CAZLQI01. The sequence continues at coordinate 102,056 of CAZLQI010000008.1, read as the reverse complement.
ACGCGCCGGGTCACCACAGGCGGTACACGTAGAGCATAGCGTGCAGACACGCCCATGCATACAGTGCCGCGACCACATCATCGAGCATAATCCCCAGCCCCCCCCGCACACCGTGATCGAGTTGGCGTATCGGCCACGGTTTCCAGATATCGAACAGGCGAAACAACACAAATCCGAGCACCACCCAAAGCCAGCCGGGCGGCGCCGCCACCATGGTCAACAGATAACCGGTGATCTCGTCCCAGACGATACCTGGATGGTCATGCACACCGAGTGCGCGTGCCGTCACGCCGCACAACCACACCCCCAGCATGCCCGAACCCAACACGAACAGCCAATAGAGCTGAGGGTCCACGTGGCGCAACAACAAATAGATAGGCACAGCAACGAGGGTACCGAACGTGCCGGGTGCCCGTGGTGCCAACCCACTGCCAAAGCCCAGACTGAGCAGATGAACCGGATTGCGCAGCAGGGCGGGAGGAACAGGCACGGTCATTTTTTTCATCGGTGTCGGTCTCCGGTTCGGCCGTCGGGACAGCGACAGCTCAGAAGTGCGTATAACCACGGTGCCCAGGCAAGGTACAGACCCGCCCGTCGGCGTGGTGCAGGCGCAGACCCGAGCTGGCCTCGATGATCCCGACCCGGGTCAGCGCCACGCCGGTGGCGCACGTCGCCAGACGGGTTTGCACCTGCGGGGGCAGACACAGGCATAACTCATAGTCATCCCCCCCGCTGAGCAGCAGTTCCAGGGGCAAGGGTGGACCTGCGTCGGCGGTGTCGGCCGTGCGTGCAAGGGTCTCCGGGGCAGGGAGGACCTGGGCCTGCTCCCAACGACGAAAGGCCGCCGAACGCGGCAAGGCATCGACATCCAGCGACGCACCGACACCGCTGGCTGTGAGTATATGGCCAAGATCGGCCAGCAGGCCATCCGATAGGTCAATCGCGGCATGGGCCTGCCCGCGCAGCGCCCGCCCCGCCTGGACCCGGGCGAGCGGCCGGTGCAATCGGGCACGCAGTGCAGCCGCATCGGAATCAGGGTCGAAACCGGCGCCGGCCGTCTGCTCAGGCCATCGGGTGCGTGCCTGTAACTGCGCCAGAGCCAGCGCGGCGTCACCCAGGGTCCCGGTGATGTAAATGCCATCACCCGGGCGGGCACCCCGGCGCGTCAGCGCCTCACCCACCGGCACCAGACCGGCCACCTGCACGGTCACGCACAACGGCCCCCGGGTGGTATCGCCCCCAATCAGGCTCAGGCCATGAGCCTCGGACAGGGCAAACAGGCCCTGGGCAAACGCCTCCAGCCAGTGCGGATCAGCCGCTGGCAGGGTCAACGCCAGGGTCAACCAGCACGGGGTTGCGCCCATCGCAGCGAGATCGCTGAGATTGACCGCCAGGGCCTTGTAGGCGATGTCACCTGGGGAGGCCTGGACAGGAAAATGTACCCCTGCGACCAGGGTGTCGATCGCAATGGCTAAATGCTGATCAGGGGGCACACTGACCAATGCCGCATCATCACCAATGCCCAGTGCCACTCCACTCGATGGCGACACCGGACGGGTGAAATACCGCGCTATGAGACTGAATTCGGAGATCGGCATGCGTCCCGCTCAGGCTGGTCGGCGACCCCGTCGGGGATGGGCCTTGACCTCAACACCACGCAACCGCGATGCCAGTCGATCGAGTACGCCATTGATATAGCGGTGTCCCTGCTCGGCACCGAACGTCTTGGCCAGTTCGATGGCCTCGTTGATCACCACCCTGTAGGGGATATCGACGCGCTCGATCAGCTCATAGGTGGCCATACGCAAAATGGCGCGTTCCACCGGATCGACCGCATCAATCGAACGGCCCAGCAGTGGTGCCAGTTCAGTGTCAAGCACCGGTGCGCGTGCCGCGACCTCTTGCAACAGGGTATGGAAATACGCCGTATCGACCTTGCCCAGGTCGTTGTCCTGGATGAACTGGGTCTCGATCTCCGCAACGGCCAAGCCGCTAAGCTGCCACTGATACAGGGCCTGAAGGGCAAGACGCCGTGCCTTGCTCCGTGCGTTACTCATAACATACCACTCTGCTGGGACTCCACGTTCAAGGAACCAAGTGCCCGATCGCCCACGGGCTGCGGGCGGGTCTCAGGCGTCGAGCTGGCGCAACAGGTTAACCATCTCGATAGCCGACAAGGCCGCCTCGACACCCTTGTTGCCCGCCTTGGCGCCCGCCCGTTCGATGGCCTGCTCGATGGTATCGACGGTCAGCACCCCGAAGGCGACAGGAATGCCGGACTGCAATGAGACCTGCGCCAGCCCCTTGGTACATTCACCGGCCACATATTCAAAATGCGGCGTACCGCCACGGATCACGGCACCCAACGCAACAATCGCATCATAGCGTTTCGTTGCCACCATACGCTGGACCACCAGCGGCAGTTCATAGGCACCGGGCACGCGCACGATCTCGCTATCCTGCCCCTGGGCACCATGGCGGCGCAACGTATCGAGTGCACCGCAGAGCAGACTCTCCACCACGAAACTGTTGAAGCGGCTCACCGCAATACCGAAGCGCGCACTGCGAACGCTCATGTCCCCTTCGATTGTCTTGATTTGCTCGCTCATGTCACTACCTTTAACAGTCACCGCTTTTGCAGTGGATTAAGATTACAGAGCCAAAGTCCGTTACCGCCGGAATCAGACACGCCACAGTGGCCAGCGTGTCCCGTCACCCGCTGACGTAGCCCACCACTTCCAGGCCAAAACCGGACAGGCCATGCATCCTCTTCGGTGAACTCAGGACCTGCATGCGCTTGACGCCCAGATCCATCAGGATTTGGGCCCCGATACCATAGGTGCGCAAGTCCGCACCCACCACTTGGTGCGGCAGTTCCACGCCCTCATCTTGCAAAGCGTAGTTGCGGATATTCTCGACAATGGTCTCACTGTCTTCCAGGCCACGCAGGATGATCACCACGCCACGACCCGCCTCGGCTATCCGTCGCAACACATCGCGCAGGGGCCAACCACAATCACTGCGCAGACTACCGAGCAAATCGCACAGACTGTTTTGCATGTGGACACGCACCAGCACCGGCTCCTCGCCAGCCACCTCGCCCATGACCAGGGCCAGATGCAGGTCATCCCCGGACTGCCCCCGGTAGGCCAGCAGACGGAAGTCGCCGAATTCGCTCGGCATCTGCGACGCGCACACCCGCGTCATGGTCTTCTCATGTTGCAGGCGATAGTGGATAAGATCGGCGATAGTACCCATCTTCAGGTCATGCTCGCGCGCGAAGATTTCCAGATCAGCGCGCCGGGCCATGCTGCCATCCTCGTTGAGGATCTCCACGATCGCCGCCGCTGGTTCGACACCGGCCAGGCGGGCCAGATCGCACCCCGCCTCAGTGTGCCCGGCACGCTCCAGCACCCCGCCCGGCTGTGCCATGAGCGGAAAGATATGCCCGGGCTGCACCAGATCGCCCGGCCTGGCCCCCGGCGCCACTGCGGCCTGCACCGTCACCGCCCGGTCCGCCGCAGAAATGCCTGTGGTCACTCCGCGCGCGGCCTCGATGGACAGCGTAAAATTGGTCGAGTGCTTGGTATTGTTGTCGCGCACCATCAACGGCAGATTGAAGTGTTCGCAACGGGCCTGCGTCAGGGTCAGACAGATCAGCCCGCGCCCGTAGCGGGCCATGAAATTGATGTCTTCCGCGCGGGTAAAGCTGGCGGCCATGATCAGGTCGCCCTCGTTTTCGCGATCTTCATCATCCATCAGGATAACCATCTTTCCCTGGCTGATATCCTCGATGAGCTCTTCAATACTGTTAAGTGGCATAGTAGTCCAGTGATGGGTGAATTCGCTCGTTCATGACTCGTGATGGGTAAATTCGGTACTGGGTCATTGGTGACTCATCACCGCTCACTCATCACCGCCTATAAATCCGTGTTCGCCGAGAAAGGCACGGTCGATCCCCTCACTGCTCGGTGGCACGCCCATCCCGGCCTCGGCGGCGCGCTCACCGAGTAACAGACGTTCGAGATAACGGGCGATGATATCCACTTCCAGGTTCACCCTTCGGCCTGGCTGGTAGTGCGCAATGATCGTCGCGTTCAAGGTATGGGGCACGATATTGAGTTCAAACTCCGCCCCGGCTACGCCATTCACGGTCAGGCTCACGCCATCGACACAAATCGATCCCTTCCCGGCAATGTATTTCGCCAGTACCGGCGGTGCCCGGAGGCGAAACCGTATCGAACGTGCCGCCTGCTCCCGCGACACGACTTCACCTACACCATCCACATGTCCGCTGACCAGATGTCCACCCAATCGCGTCGTGGGCGTCAGCGCCTTTTCCAGATTGACCGGGGCACCAGGGCGTAGCTGGGCAAAACTCGTGCGCGCAAGCGTCTCCCGCGAGACATCCGCGCTGAACCCCGTCTCCCCCAGTTCGATGACCGTCAGACACACCCCGTTGACTGCAATGCTGTCACCCGGCGCGACATCGCCCAGATCAAGTCCACCCGTGCGCAAACGCAGGCGCACATCGCCCTCACGCGGCTCAAGCGCCGCCACCTTGCCGATAGTCTCTATGATTCCAGTAAACATTTCAAAATCCGTGCTGCCACGTCCTCAGTCCTATCCTTCAAGTCCCCAGTCCCGGATTCTTCCCCCTCCCCTTCGGGGTGGCCGTAATCCGCCAGTCATCACCGACACGGCGGATATCGCTGATCCTCAGGCTCATCCGCGCTGCCATGGCGTCCAGTCCCGGCAGGTGAAACAATCCCCGGGCGGCATCGCCCATCAATACCGGTGCCAGGTAGATGATCAGTTCATCGACCAGACCGGCGGCGAGCATGGCACCGCTCAAGGTGGCGCCGGTCTCGAGCATGATCTCGTTCATCTCCCGCTGCCCGAGCAGATCGAGCACAGCGGGCAGGTCAACGCGCCCCTGGGTGTCGGGCAGGATAGCCACCTCGGCACCCCGCTCGCGCAGTGCGGCGGCCACATCGCCCTCCTCCGAGACCGTAACGATGAGGGTGTGCCCGGGTTGTTGCAACAGCCGCGCCGTCGGCGGTGTACTCAGGTGCGTATCGACGATCACACGCAGCGGCTGGCGCTCCGCGCCATCGAGGCGCACGGTCAGATTCGGATCATCGGCCAACACGGTGCCCACACCGGTCATGAGCGCCGAGCTGCGTGCGCGCAGGCGCTGCACATCCTCACGCGCCGGTGCGCCGGTGATCCACTTGCTCTCACCCGAGGCCATGGCGGTGCGCCCATCGAGGCTCATTGCGAGCTTGCAGCGCACGAAGGGGCGCCCGGTGCGCATACGCTGGATATATCCGGGGTTGAGGGTCTCGGCTTGTGCCGTCAACAGCCCCACCGCCACGGCCACACCGGCCTCGCGCAGGCGTGCCAGACCGCGCCCGGCCACCTGCGGGTTCGGGTCTTCCATGGCCGCAACCACACGGCTCACGCCTGCGCCCAGCAGGGCATCGGCGCAGGGCGGGGTGCGCCCATGATGGGCGCACGGTTCCAGACTGACGTAGGCACTGGCGCCGCGTGCGCGTGCACCGGCCTGGCGCAGGGCATGCACCTCGGCATGCGGCTCACCGGCACGCGCATGCCAACCCTCGCCAACCACCTCGCCCCCGCGCACCAGCACACAGCCCACGCGGGGGTTGGGATCGGTGCCATACAGGCCACGTCGCGCCAATTGCAGTGTGTGCGCCATGTAGCGACGATCCTCCGTGCTGAAGGTCGTGGCCCCGCTGTCGCCCGTCATGGGGTGTCATCACCCGGCAACAGTGGAATCTGGTCGCGCCGGGCCGCGGGGGACAATTCCCGATTGAGGCGTTCGATCTCATCCTGAAAGGCGCGCACGTCCTGAAAACTCCGGTACACGGAGGCAAAGCGCACGTAGGCCACCGGGTCCAGGTCGCGCAACTCCTGCATCGCCCACTCACCCACGGCGCGCGAGGAGACTTCGCGCTCACCGGTAGTGCGGATCTTCTGCTTGATGCGATTGAGCGCCCCTTCCACCGCCTCGGTGTCGACCGGGCGCTTCTCCAGCGCCCGCAACATGCCGCCCCGCAGCTTGTGCTCATCAAACGGCATGCGGCTGCCATCGCGCTTGACCAGGCGCGGCATCACCAGCTCGGCCGACTCGAAGGTCGTGAAACGCTCACCGCAGCCCAAACACTCGCGACGCCGGCGCACCAGGTCGCCGTCATTGGCAAGGCGCGAGTCAATGACCCTGGTATCATCGACGAGACAAAAGGGGCAGCGCATGGCTCAGGCCATCACTCGGCCGCGCTGGCGCTGGCGCACCAGGGCCTCGTGCGACTCGACACATCGGTCCCGCCCGCGCCGGTTCACTGTGCGTACACCCGGCGTCGCGCACACACCGCCAGCACCTGGAGTCGGACCCGGTCGATGATCGCCGCGTCACCCCGCGCGTCGATGATGTCACTGATCCACCCGGCCAGCGCGCGGGCATCGCTCTCATCAAAGCCCCGCGTGGTCATCGCCGGGGTGCCGATGCGGATGCCGCTGGTCACGAAGGGGGACTGCGGGTCGTTGGGTACGGCATTTTTGTTGACGGTGATATGCGCACTGCCCAACCAGGCATCCACCGCCTTGCCGGTGAGTCCCTGGGTAATGAAGCTGACCAGGAACAAGTGATTGTCGGTGCCCCCGGAGATGATCTCAAAGCCGCGTTCCTGCATGACGCCCGCCATGGCACGTGCATTGCTCACTACCTGGTGCTGATAGGTCTTGAAGGCCGGCTCCAGCGCCTCCTTGAAGGCCACCGCCTTGGCGGCGATCACGTGCATGAGCGGACCGCCCTGGGTGCCGGGGAAGATCATCGAATTGAGTTTCTTCTCGATCTCCGGATTGTGGCGGGCAAGGATAATCCCCCCCCGTGGGCCGCGCAGGGTCTTGTGCGTGGTGGAGGTAGTGACATCGGCGATCGCCACCGGGCTGGGATAGACCCCGGTGGCGATCAGGCCGGCAACATGGGCCATGTCCACCATCAGATAGGCCCCCACCGCATCAGCGATGGCCCGGAACCGGGCCCAATTGACCACGCGGGAATAGGCGGAAAAACCGGCCACGATCATCTTCGGCTGATGTTCGTGGGCCAATTGCTCGACCTGGGCATAGTCGATCTCACCGCTGGCCTCATCGAGCCCGTACTGCACGGCATTGAAAAGCTTGCCGGAAAAATTGACCTTGGCGCCGTGGGTCAGATGGCCACCGTGGGCCAGGCTCATACCCAGCAGGGTATCGCCGGGCCGGAGCAGGGCAAAATAGACCGCGGCATTGGCCTGCGAACCGGAATGGGGCTGTACGTTGGCGTAGTCCGCCCCGAATAGCTGCTTGACCCGGTCGATGGCCAGTTGCTCGGCCACATCGACATACTCGCAACCACCGTAGTAACGCTTGCCCGGATACCCCTCGGCGTACTTGTTGGTCAGCACCGAACCCTGCGCCGCCATCACCCGGGGGCTGGCATAATTCTCCGAGGCAATGAGTTCGATGTGGTCTTCCTGGCGCTGCGTCTCGGCCTCGATGGCGGACCACAACTGCGCGTCATACCCGGCAATTGTCATCTCTTTCGTGAACATCCCCACCTCTTAGCCTGCCCTGCAAAAGGCAGGGGCATTATCGTTGAGTTTCAATCTGTTGAATGATACACCACGGGACACCTGATACCCACCAGCAGCGTACGGGAAAGGCGCCTAGCCTACCCGATCCGAGACCAGATTGCATTTACAAACGCCCTTCAGGAGGTGCATCTCGCACAGGGAAAGGGGCAAAATATCCCCTCACCCTCTCCCGGGGGGAGAGGGGGCTATGGAGGCAGAGGGTGCTACTGTCAAAAAAAACGCCCCGCAAAAGCAGGGCGTCCACAACACCGGGCAGACCTGGCGCCCGGCTGATATTTCCGGTCTTAGTAATCGCTGCTCGGTGAACTGCCCGCGGCCAGCGTCAGCGCCTTCTTGATGGCCCCCGGCGCGCACATGATGGAGGCAAAGCTGTTGCTTCCCAGCATGGACAGGTCGGGGAAGTTGATGGCAATGCGGAACTCTGCCGGCAAGGCATAGACCGAATCGCCACGCACCACCATCTCGTAGGGCAGATGGCCAGTGGAGCGCAACGGTTTGAAATCCACGCGCGACATGATGTAGCGGTCACCGCTGCACTCATGGGTCATGTGCACCCCGAAGACACTCACCTTGCCACCGGGGAGGTCGATGCGATAGACCTTGGTCACACCGCCCTTGCCTGCGGCCAGGGCCGTCTCCACGGCCTTGAGCGCCTTGGCATGGTTGTAATAGGTGGCCAGGGTGAGGCGATCGCTGAAATACGGCATCAACCACTTGTAGTGGTAGTCCCGTAGATCGGCCGCCGACAATCCCGTGTCCACACCATAGTTCCGCTTCGCGCCCAACGCCTGGCGCAACGCCGCCGCCACACCCTTGAGGCTGGCCTTCATCTGATAGGCGTTGGCCATGTATTGCGGATTGGTGTAACTGACCTGCAACTGCCTGCCCACCCGGGTCACGGTGACCCGTTGGGCGGCCCCGAAGGCGCCAAAGTCGGTCTTCGCGGCGGCCTGTTTCAGGGCCGTGCTGGTCACTGCAATGACGGTCGCGGACGGATACGGTGAATACGTCCCCACCACATCAAAACCGGCGGCCTTGAGCTTGGCGCTCACTGTCGCCACCGTGGTCTTCATGTTACCCGTCGTCTGGCTGGCCAGGACAAAGGGTTTGTACAACACAGCGGCGGCATACAAGGGGGCACAGACAACGGACAACACGATGCCAGTCAATAAGGCAGGGGTCCGCAGTCCGCGCAATAGAGAACGCGCATTACGCATGATAGAGATTCCTCTCACGTGAGTGATAGACACAGCGGCGGGAAAAAACGGGGCATGCCGCGCATGCCCCGTGGCCCGTTATTACGGGTTCTGCTTTCCTGTCGCTCAAACAGGTCTGCGCCTGCGTCCTAGAACTTCCAGCTCCAGCCCGCCTCGACCTGATACTGCACCATCTGAATCTTGATTTTCTGGGCCGCTGGGTTAGCTAATGGGTTGTTACCCGTCACGCTCGTGCTGGGGGCGTACACGGCCGCAAAGTTGAACGCCTGCTTGGGACCCATCTGCTTGGTGAAGCCGACGCTCAGGTGGCTCTGCATGACCCCCGGCGCCAGGATGTTGAACAGAACCTCGGAGCTGGGAATGGGCTGATCGCCATAGCTGTAGCCCGCACGCCAGGTCCAGCCCTGACTGCCCTGCCACTGGTAGCCCAGCTTGTAGACGGTCATGTCCTGCCAGCCGAAACCCGCACCGTTGGTATCACCCAGTTGGGCCGTCATCAGATTCGGCATCAATGGGTTGGCAATGGCATTGACGCCACTGTAGAAGATCTTCTGGATATCGAAGGCCAAGGTCGAGGTCGGCGCGGTCTTGAAGGCCAGACCGACGGTGGCGGTGGCCGGGATATCAAAGCCGCCCTGCTCGGCGAACAGGCCCTTGTACTTGTCGAACTTGCCCATCGACATCTTGGTCTGGTAGGAGGCCCCCAGGGTCAGCGTCGGCGTGACCTGGCCCTGCCAGCCAATCTTGACGCCAAAACCGGTGGAGGTGCTGTAGCCATTGTCCGACAGATTTCCGGAAGATGATGAGTACGGGCTAAACGCCAGCAACCCGGTCGCCTTGAAACGCTGATAGACCCCGATCAGGCTCACCCCCCAGGACGAAGTGGCGTTGATCTTGCGCGAGTAGGTGCCGTTGACGAACAATTGCATCAGGTCGATACCGGCACCACCCATGCAAAATGTCCCTGTCTTTTTCGAGGTTGGGGGACACATTGCAGCATTAGCAAAGCCCGGATATTCGGTATTCATACCGCCGTTACCATAGATGCTCAGACCCGCAGAACTGTCGGCGTCCAGCATCCAGTTACGCCCGAAGCTCGGGATGAGGAAGTAGTTCTTGCCACTGTCGACCTTGCCCGGCTTTAGAGGAAAAGACGTGGCCGCTGGTGTGCCCACTATCGGGCCCGCCGTGTACGAACGGCGCGGGCTGAAGATCTCGGCGCCGATATCCATGCGATTGCCCACCCAGACCATGCCGGCCGGGTTGGTCGCGGCGGCCATGGCGTCCTGCGGCAGGGCCACGCCGGTGCCGACCATGCCGTCGCTCTTGATGCTGTATCCCGGAGCGAAATAGCCGTTGGTGGCAAAAGCGGCCACCGGTGCGGCGAGGCCAGCGGCCACGGCGCACGCCAGCAGATTCCTGGTCATTCTTTTCATATACATGTCTCCTCAGGCTGGTGTTATTGCTGATATGTGGCACATTTACCACTTATTGTTGTATAAATCCCTGCATACATGCAGAGCGCACCCTGTTTTATGCAAGATGGCCCCGCGTGTCAAGCGTTTTGCATCATGGGATCACAAGAACCCGTCTTTTATTCATAACTTCACTTAATCCTGACAAATCAATCCGATCGCGGATCATCACGGGGGAATATTCAAACCGGGACACCACCCGAAACTTGTGCTTTAATTAAATCGACATCCCGCCATGTCGAGCATCCATGCCGGAACATAACCGACAGCGAAATCGTTACTCTGCGACCCGCACCACTACGCTACCTGGAGGGTTCATCTTGAAGCAATCCCTGTTGTTACGCACCGCCTGCGCCCTGTCCGGCCTGAGCCTGGCCGTCACCGTCCAGGCCTCGGGTTTTCGCCTGCCGGAGTCATCGGCCGCCGGACTCAGTCTGTCCAATGCCCTGGTGGCCAACCCCGATGCGATCGGTGCCCTGCACTACAACCCCGCCGCCATGAGCTTCCATACGGGTAACAACGTCTCCGCCGGACTGAGCCTGATCCGCCCGGACCTGAAGGTCACCCCCGCCACGGGCATCGCCACTAAAAGCCAGGGGCGCAAGAATGTGTTCACCCCCAATGGCTATTTTATGGGCCAGTTGCAGGGTGAGTGGACCTGGGGGCTGGGCCTCAGCGTGCCCTTCGGCCTGGATACCGTCTGGCCGGCCGGGACCTTCCCCCAATTTGCCGGTGCACTCGCCGCCCTGGCCCCCAAGCACAGCGAGATCGATGTCCTCAACATCAACCCGAACGTGGCCAGACGCCTGTCTGCCCACACCAGCATCGCCTTCGGCGTGGACTTCTATCAGGCCAGCACACTGACCTTCAGCACCCAGGGTGTTCCCATTGACGGCACCGGGACGGGCACCGGCTTCAATGCCGCCCTCCTGCACCAGGCCGGCCCCTGGTCCTTCGGTGCCAGCTACCGCTCGCAGGTCAGTGTCGACATCAATGGTGAGGTAGGTGGCGCGCCGGCCACCACCTCCATCACCTTCCCCTCGATGCTCCAGGTCGGTGCCCGTTACAAGGTCAATCCCGCGCTGGCCATGGAATTCGATATCGAGCGCACCGGCTGGAGCAGCTTCGACAATCTGATCATCACAGCCCCGCTTGCACCCTCCCCCGCCAACCGAATCGTCAGCACCAACCACTGGAAGGACAGCAACGCCTACCGCCTGGGCGCCAGCTACCAGCTCACGCCCAGAACGCAACTGCGCTTTGGTTACGCCCTGGACCAGACGCCACAGCCTAACGCCTGGTTCTCTGCGCGTATCCCCGGTGCCGACCGTAACCTGTACAGCATCGGTATCGCCCACAAGATGGGTAGCTGGTCGCTGGAGGCCGGTTACATGTACGTGAAGTTCAAGGACCGCACCATCAACTCCGCCACCAATTACCCGACACAGGCCGCTGGCGGTAATATAGACCCGAACGGAACGAGCGCCTATAACGGCACCTACAAGTCCAGTGTCGACCTGTTCGCCATCGGTGTCACCAAGCACTTTTAGGGGCAATGAGGTGGGTAAGGGCGGGATTCGTCTCCCCCAGGGAGAAGGGGGGGCTTCGGTTTTGATCCCCTCTCCCCCAGGGAGAAGGGGGGGCTTCGGTTTTGATCCCCTCTCCCCCAGGGAGAAGGGGGGGCTTCGGTTTTGATCCCCTCTCCCTCAGGGAGAAGGGGGGGCTTCGGTTTTGACCCCCTCTCCCTCAGGGAGAAGGGAGGGCTTCGGTTTTGATCCCCTCTCCCCCAGGGAGAGGGTTAGGGTGAGGGAGGTTCAATTCAGAAACGATACCCCAGGTTGACACCCAGCGATGTCTCGGACAAGGCGATCTTCGCTCCAGGCAGGTTCGTGGAGGCCGGTGACGTCAATGTCCTCTTCGGCGCGTACATGTAGTGAAAGCCGATGTCCCATCGTGAATCGAGACGGTATTGAGCACCGAGGGTGTAGTGGGTCTCCACCACTGCGGGCAGGATCAGGTTATTCTCCACGTCCGCGCGGGTGATCGGGGAACGGGCGTGATTGTAACCGGCACGCAGGCGCAGCGCCGGACTCAGCGCGTAATCGAGACCGATGGCCACGACGCTCTGATTGCGCCAGTTGCTGTTGAGCACCACGTCATTGCCGCCCGGCCCATTGATCTTCATGCTGCCCAGGGTCGAGGACCAATCAATCCATTTCAGATCTGCTGAGACCGTCAACGCCCCGGTGGCCTTCCAGGCCATGCCCAGCGCGAGCTGCTGTGGATAGTCGAGCGACAGTGAATAGGTGCCCGCCGGGAAGATATGTCCACCGGGCTGTGCGGACGTGTTGATATCGCCGTAAGCCAACTGGTATTTCAGGTCACTGAACACCTGCTTGCTCTTGTAGGCCGCACCGACGGTGAGGCGATCATTGACGGTGTACAACATCCCCAGGCTGAGGCCATAGCCGAACACACTGGAGGCGCGGCTGAGGTTAAAATTGCTGTACGTAGTGCCGGTGCCATTGCTGATACGCTGGAGAAAGGCCACGGACTGGTAGTCGAGATCGAGCGAGACGCCCAGGCTGAGCCGGTTGTTGACATTCCAGGCCAGCGTCGGTGCCATCTGCCAGAAGGCGATATTGCTATAACCCTCCCAGTACCGACCCGAGGCCATGCGCGTCGGTGCATAGTCCACACCCATGCCGGAGGTGCCATACATGCCGCCGCCGAAGTACACCTTGCTGCCCTTGGCGATCGGCGCCGTCCAGCCGATGGCCGGTACACCATAGAGTTTGGCCGCGCTGTCTGCCCGCGCTCCGCCCAGGGCAGAGAAATTCGCCTGTCGATCCGGCATGAAGGCCTCCATGGAGAAATCCGCCCGTGAGCCGATACGCGCCATCCCGGCGGGGTTGGTCACCGCCGTCATGGCACTGCCCGGATGCGCGGTGACCGCGCCCGCCAGACTCATCTGGTAACTGCCGATACCGATAAGCTGATAACCATTGGTGGCAAAGGCACACGGCGAGAGCAACAGGCTCAGTGAGACGGCCGCCGCAATACGGCGATAATGATACTGCATGGAGGGTGTACTCCTAATTTCACGCACAATGAATCCCGCTTTCCATGGGAAAGAACGGTTCAGACATCCTGGCAGAACCGGATATTTTTTTATCGTTTAGGGTGAGGAAACGAGGTAAATGTATAATCAGAACATGTTTAATAACTAATATAATAAGGCAGTACACTGCCTTTCCAGGCGCCGTTTACCGGGACCCGGTGTTGCTGATTGCATTAGCGGGCAAGACAGGCCCCCGCCTTACGCGGGGGCCTTAGGCTCGCGCCAACCGCATTACTCGATCGTGTCCGGGTCCAGGGTACCTATCTGCTCACCCGCCATCTGGCGGCGTACAAAGCCGACGTCGGTGCTGTCGAGTATAAACGGGAAGGACAGGATATCCGTCGGACTGGAATCACCGTACGGACGATTACAGGCCGAGACCTCCTCATCGTCCTTGCCCGGACAGCCCGAGGTCTGGAACGGTTTACCGGAGGCAATCAACGTCTCGACCTCGGCGTGTGGAATCCCATAGTCGCTCACCTGTCCGGCCTCGTTGAAGGTCATTTCATCGATGCGCCCACCGGCATAGTCGATGATGAACCGGGCCAGTTGCACACGACGCCATTGTGCCTTGTCAACCGGATCCCAGTCTTCCATCAGGGAACCCTGCTCGGGGAAGAAGGCGAACATGTGGTTGTGGCCACCCAGGTCCTTGATCTTCTGCGCTACCGTGAGGATCTCCTGCTCGGTCTCACCCATGCCGCAAATGAGATGCGAGCCAAATTTCTCCGGGCCAAAGATCTCGGCAGCCCATTCGATGGCCTGCCAGTACTTCTGCCAGGTATGCGGACTGTCCACCGTCTTGCCGCGGGTATGCTCGAAGATCTCCGGGGTGACGGCATCGAGCGCTACGGTGAAGATGTCCGCGCCCATGTCGCGCAGGCGCACCAGGTCGTCGTAGTCCATCGTCGTCGGGTTGGAGAGGATGGACACCGGGATGTGTGGCGCGGCCTTCACCCACTGATCGAGCAACACGAAGACGTCCTCGTCGGAGTTGGGGTGGGTGATCATGGAAATACACATGCGCTGGAACTGGCCCTTATCGGCGCTGTTCTTGACTCGTTCGATGATCTCCGCGTAGCGCACCGTTGGCCAGTCCACACGGATAAAATTGCGATCGGCATAGTCTCGGGTCTCTTCGCGGTGGCGCGCCAGACCACAATAACTGCAATTGGCCCGACACCCCTCCGGGTAGGTCACCAGCAGATTCAGACAGTGCGTACAGGCGGTACGGTGCATGGTGCCAGGCACCATCCCCAGGGTAATCGCCGCCGCCGTGGACATCTGCACATAGTCCGGCGAACGCATGTCGGGCGTCTTGATGTGGTAATCCGGACGATAGAAATTCACCGGGATAACGGTTTCTGCAGGTATGCTCATTTCTCTCTACCCTCATCGTTGACCGGGACACCTGCCCGGTTCAGACATCGTGCAAGCCACACCGCCGGTCCTGTGCAAGCGGCAACCCAAACCCGGACCTGCGCCACCGCTCAGGTCGCAAAGTATTCATCAAAGGCAATCCAGCCGCGACGCAGCGTCTCATCCTGCTGCGCCTTGTGGGTCCGCCAGCAGGTGTCGAGCACGTTGCGCCGCGCAACCGCCCGTTGCAACGAGACCTCGAACTGATCACGCACGTCTTGCTCAAAATCATCCAGTGCCTCGCGTTCATCACGCCCCAGCCAGTGTGCGATCGCCTGACCGGCACGCTCACCCGAGACCACCGCAGCCGATATCCCTGCCCCGGTGATGGGATGGGTCAGTCCGGCAGCATCACCGACGAACAGCGTATCACCGACCACCAACTGCGCGCGCAGTCCCCCGACCGGAATGGCCCCACCAGTGCGGCCCAGGACGGTATCGCCGACCCGTCCCTGGGCAACCAATCGGGCATGCAGGCGCGCCAGCGGGGCCTTCATATCGGTCTCAAAGCGCTTGTCTACCCCCATGCCGAGATTGGCGAGTCTACCCTTGGGAAACAACCAGCCATATCCCCCCGGAAATTCATCACTCATCCAGATATCGGTGTCTTCATAGGCGTGCAACAGGGGCACCGTGTATTGGCGAGTGTGCACAATGCGCAGGGACGGCAGTCCCAGGCATCGAGCCACCCGCGAATGCGGACCATCGGCCGCCACCAGCGCCCGGTAGTGCACCTGTTCGCAGGCCTTCTCACTACGCAGCGTTGCCACATGCGCGGCGGCGTCCAGTGCATCGAGCCGTGTGGCCTCGCGCAGCTCGGCACCAGCGGCGCGTGCACGCGCCGCAATATCGCGATCAAACGCCGCCCGGTCGATCATCAGCCCCGGAAACGCGGAGCGTTCGACGTTCGCGGAGGGCAGCCAGGTCTTCATGGCGCTGATGCGCTGTTGCAACACGCCCTCACCGTGGGCATAGCGTCCCATCGGCATGGGCACGAACTCCGCACACTGCACCGGTTCACCGATGCGCCGGTTACGTTCCACGCCCAGCACATGCAGCCCGGCCTGTGCCGCCAGCACGGCAGCGCTGCTGCCCGCAGGGCCCAGACCCACCACCAGTGCATCGACTTCGCGCATGGCGTTGGCGCCTCAAGCCCCGGCCTGCACTGCGCCATCGCCGGCATGCAGGGCATTGGCCACCACGGCATAAAAATCGTCCGCCTTGAGCATCAGCATCTCCACCGGGTAGTCGGCGAAGAACCGGGTGATGTTATCGTTCAGCTCGCTGAGCGCGGTATCGCGCAATGCCGCTTCCAGATCCAGCACCATGCGCTTGGGGTTGATAAAAAAATCACCGCTAATCCACACCTGTTTGATCCGTTGCTTGAACGTGTCCAGCATCACGCTGGCGCGCATCAGCCCCCCCGCACAGCGGTGCAGACCCTCCAGGGTCGGCGCTTCGTGCACCGAGCGGTTCGCCTGGAACACCCACTGCGCGGTATCGATCTCGCGCAGGGCCTCTCGATACAGTCGTTCTTCTGCCTCACTGAGTGCACTCGTCTCCTCGAAGCGAATAGAAAACGCCTCGGCAAAGGCATCCCGCAGGTGCGCCTTGACCTGTCGCAGCTCCGGTGCCACGCCCAACAGCTCTTTCAGGTTGGTGACCCGCTCACGTGCCGAGGCGATCGCCTTGTCGCTGCGCTTTTGCGCCGGGATGCGCAAGACCTGCAACATCTTCTCGATATCAAAATCGACCAGCAACGTACCCTGATACAGGATGGAATCGCCGTCAAAGGCCCCACCCGTACCGGAAATCTTGCGCCCATCGACTTCAATGTCATTGCGCGGCCGGAACGTGGCCTCCACGCCCAGCCTGCGCATACCCTGCGCCGCCGCCTCACACACGCGACGCGCGATCTGTGCCATGTCCGCGGTCGCCAAAAAACCCTTGTCAAGATACAGCTCCCAGCCAATCTGGGTCTCGTCAAAATAGATCGCACCGCCACCGGTAATACGACGCTGGATGGTAATGTTATGGTCCCGGCAATAATCGCTGCGCAGTTCCTGGTCCACATTCTGGTGAAACCCGAGCAGGGCGCAGGGCTCGAAACGCAGAAATCGCAAGGTGTGCGGGATGAGACCCGCCTGGTGCGCCTCCAGCATGGCACGATTGATCGCCAGATTCTGCGCCGCCGGGCGCAGGCCGGTGTCAATCAAACGCCAACACTGCGGGTCGCGTTCACTCATGCGCAGTGGCCACCGCCAACTTTCATTCCCTCGCCACTCACCACCTTGATACCACCCAGCGATCCCGTTGCTGTGGAGGGTGCCAGTGGCATGATCTTCTCGCGTTGTTGGCGCTCATGTTCAAGGATGGCCGCGAGATCAACCTCGACACCCCCCCCCTTCCCCTCTAGCGCCATGACCTCATCGCCCACGGCGATGGAACAGCAGGACGGGGTGACCCGCACCTGGCGTTCCAGGCGTGCGGCCAATTCGACCATGCCGTCGGACGGATGTGCGATGCCACTCAGTCCCGCCATCACGGCATAGGTGTCAATCTGGTATTTGTGCTTACCCGGTGGCCGTGCACACCCCAGTAACAACGGAGTTTCGGGCAGGGCAAGGCGCGCGTCCATGAAGAAACGCCCCACCTCCGTGCTGTCCGGTGTAGCAAAGGGGCGATGCGCCGGCGCATAAAACGGCATGACCACGACCAACACCACCGCACTGGGTACATGGCGCTGGAGCATCTCCAGCGCATGCCATTCGCCCAGCAAACGACCGTAGTGCAGGCCCACGACAATGTGGGGCACCACCTTCATGCGGGTCTTGTTGACCAGGGCATCGAGGCTGGACTCGAAGTCCTCCACCGTGCGGCGCAGGTGGTACACCTGGGTAATCGTCTCCTGCGCGCCGATGACATCCATCATAGCGGCATCGATACCTGCCTGTTCCATGCACACCGCCGTGTCTTCATCCATCAAGGCGGTGTGGGAGGCAATTTTAAAATTCGCGAATGTGTCTTTAATCCGGCGTATCGTCGACCAGTAAGGCCCGTACTCCACTTCGTTGCGGTGGTTCGAGCCTCCCGTCAGCAACATGCCCTGACCACCTTGCTCGACGATTTCATTGACGACACGCCACAGTTCCTCCGGCGTGCGCGCCGGGATCATCGGTTCGAGGATCTTGGCCTTGCAGTGATCGCATTGCAGCTTGCAGTCACCACCGGTGATGGATATCGCTGGCCAAGCGCTCTTGGCGCAACCGGAAATCTCGCTGGTCTGATATGATTTGAAGGTGGGAGTATAAAAATTGACCGACACGGTCTTATCGGCAAATTTCTCTTTCCAGCGTTTGCTCATATCCTGGATGAGCGTGTGGTCCAGATCCATATCTTCCAGCGCTTCGACACGTTGCGCTACCTCGTACCAGTCGCTCATGGCAATCTGTACCTCAACGTCGACGCCCGCCGACAAGACGGGCTGAACAGGTGTATTCCACGCGAGACAGGGCTGCGATGTGCAGTCGCGCGGTTTGAATCCATAAACCGGGAATGATCTGGAAAGAGTCGGCAGCGCACAACATGAGACTCCCATGTGCGCTGCCGCAGGGCCATCAAACCTCACACAGGCAAAAATTGCCCTCGGTCCGGCAACCCTTGAGCCGACAACTCAGCAGCCACCGAAGCCGTCGGTCTCCATCTTGGACTCGAAACCATTCATCGCACCGGCACCCGTGACCAGGGCAGCGGAATCGTCATCCCAATTATCGGGCTTCATTTTCACCAACCAGCCATCACCATAGGGGTCCTGATTGACCAGAGCGGGATTGGCCGATACGGCATCGTTGATGGCCAGCATTTCACCCGCCACGGGTGCCTTTACCGGACCCACCCACTTACCGGACTCGACCGTGGCACAAGACTTGTCCTGCTTGACGCTTTTGCCCAGCTTCTTCGGTGTGTAGGACACGATCAGACCCGCCAGGGAACAGGCATAAGCAGTCATACCGATGGTGACGGTACCGTCGTCTTCACGACGGATCCAGACATTATTTTCGATGTTGTAGTGCAGATCTTCCGGAATATTACAACCGCGTACGGCGCCCATAATTATTTTTCCTCCAAAATGTTATTTAGCACCCGATAATGTACTATTTTCCCGCAAGGGACAAACAGCCTCGTTAATCAGAATTGCAAGACCTTGTCACTAGAGAGAATCAGGTCGGCCAGCACGCCGCCGCCTGAAAGGTCATCTACTTCTTCAATGATGTCATTCTTGGCATCGATTTCATAACTCGACAACGCTGGCGTGCACAAGTGCAGCTTGACGCCAGCCTTCTTGGCCTCGCGTATGAAGTCGATAATTTTTTTCCCCCCCTCCATGGCGACCAGATTCGCCGCCACACCCTTTTCACATAGTTTTACACCTTCCATGGTAAAGAATATATTAACATCGGCGTCCATCGACGCAAGAATAGCGCCGAGATAAAAAGGTGTGGCACAACGGTGCGGCGTCGAGGGTCCGCTGGTCATAATAATGACTACGGATTTTTCTTCATTATCAAGATAATAGTTGCTATTCATTATCTGATGTTACGCTCACAGTGAATGTCTTCACGGCGTGCCCGTGCGCAATAAGCCTGGTGTGCCTCATCACCGATGAGGAACGTGTGCAGCGCCTGTTCTGCGTCCTGCGCGGGCAATACCCGCGCGACCCAGGCCTCATAAGGTTCGATATTGAGCAGGCTGGGATCTTCCAGAGCCGTGACATTGCCTTCAATGATGGTGCAATCGAAAAAATTCGGGATGGGTCCGGCCCATTTACCACTTTCGATGGTGGCAACCGGCTTGCCAGTAGGGCGCAGCGTGCCCGGTTTGCGTACGCGCAGATTGAGAATCTTGCCCGCGACGCTCTGAGAGATATCCGTCATGCCAACGGTCAGAGTGCCATCTTCCTCCTGGCGCACCCATATCTGGAACTCATCATCGTAATAAAGTTCGGGACGAAATTCGCAGCCATTACACTCCATTCAGTCTTCCTTCGCCTCACATCACGCACTCACTGCTTGGGCAATGCCGGAACGCCTCTGCGCCTTGGCGAACAAAACCACGGGAACCGGAACACGGTTCCCGTGGCGCATGTACCCGTGAAACCAGAAGCCAGGTGTCTCCTCAGGCAACACCCTTCTGCTTGAGGAAGTCCATAGAGTCGCTGACATTCTCATGGATGCCGACCTTGCGCGGTGACAGGCCCAGGGCCAGACCCAACAGTTGGGTAAAATACAGTATCTTGACGCCGGTCTTGATGCCGAATTCCTTCTCTGCACGCACCTGATGCATTTCCAGACCGGAGTGACAGGTCGGACATTCAGTCGCAATGATCTCGGCACCGGTATCCTCGGCGGCTTGAAGGATGTTCAGGACCAACTGGGTCGACGTATCGGCATCGGACAGGGTATGCGCGCCGCCGCAGCAGGCGGTCTTGAGCGGGAAATCGACATTGACTGCGCCGGCAGCCTGGAGCAGGTCATCCATGAAGTGCGGTTTGTAGCACGACTCCGAATCCGGGCCTTGATCCTTTTCGGGAAAAATCTGCCGTGGGCGAGTATACATGCAGCCATAATAGTTGGCGATCTTGATGCCATTCAGGCTTTTCTTGAGACGCTGTTTGATGCCTTCAGTGCCCAGTTCCTCCATCAGCCATTCCAGCAAGTGCAGGGTGCGCACCTTGCCATTGTCAAAAACGGGATCGTCCGCCTTCCTGGCCAAGTCCTGAACGGTCTTCAGGGAATCATCAGAGGTCGCAAGTTCATACTCAGCCATCTTCAATGCATGATAGCAGCCGTTACACGGCGCCATCACGGCATCGAAACCCATCTGCTCACTGGCGATCGCCAGATTGCGCGCCGACATATAGGTTTGCAGCATCGGGTGAATATTCTTGACCTCCATCGCACCGCAGCAATTGTAGTCGCGCAGGTTTTCCATCTCCAGGTTCAACGCCTTGACGATGGCACGGGTGGATTTGTCATAGGGACCACCGGAACCCTCCAGGGCACAACCGGGATAATATGCGACTTTAGCCATGTGCAGCCTCCTTCTGTTCACGAACGTACTGCTTGAGAACGTCGCCCGTGCGCCCCCAGGACTTGGTCTTGGGCACAAAGACCAGATTCAGTCCCATCTTCATAAGTTGGGTGACGGGCAAGTGCTTGATCAAGCGCTTGACGAATTCAATCAGCCAATCCTGTAACATCGGCTGCTTGGTCTTTTTGAAGAAGTGCATCATGACGTGCGAGTCTTCGATGCGGCCCGTTTTGTAAATCTGGTCCAGAAATTCTTCATCGAAGATGGAAGAGGGTGTCTTTTCTGTTATTCCCTCGCTCTCCATCCAGTGCGACAGTGCCTTCATCACACCTTCAGGGCACACATCTTTAGGACAGACGTTAGTACACTTGTTGCAGGACACACATTGCCAGATAATGTCTTTGTCCTTGATAATTTCGTCTTTCAGGCCCAAACGCGTTAAATAGATCCAATAGCGCGGATTGAAGTCGGTATTCAGTGCGTAGAGCGTACAGGAGTTCGTGCAGGACCCGCACTGCCAGCATCGGTGCACATTTTCACCGCCGTATTTCTGAATCTTTTCTTCAAAATGATCGTCATAGTCCAGTATCGTACGAGGAGTGACCATAGTGTTCCAATGGCCAGAAACATCCACGCCATCGATGACGAGTTTATCGTGTGTCAGAACTCGTTCTGGATCGACCAGTGTCTTTTCATGAATTGCCATTTTTGATCTCCGCGCTCTTCAAGCGTGTTAATGCACCGTTGCCCGCTTCAGGCGGGACTGACCGGAACGTCGTGCCGGGTCTATCCCCAGCAATTTCTGCACCGGCTCGGTAGGGTCTTGCTTTCCACCGAAGTCGGCTTCGATCAGGTTCATGGTGCTCGACATGGCACGCATATAATCGGTATAGGCCCAGGCCTGCGCCAGGTCTATCAGGAAATGCACATCGCGATAAAACCCGCTTGTGCCGAACTGCTCAGCCATCCACTGGCGCACCGCTTCGAACGTCTCGGGCCGACTATCGAAAGGGGTCTCACGCAGTGAGTCATTGCTCGTAACGAATTCGCGTATAGCACCACTGACCGTGTCGGCATCCCAGACCCAGTGTGACATCAACGGATAGGTCTCGGGCACACGGAAATGCAACATTTCCGCGGCAAAATCCCAGGCTGCACGTTGCAACTTGAGATTCGACTTTGTAATATCCCGGCCTTCACCCTCCTGCAATGGCACGATATCGACAAAGTGCTGCATTCTCTTTGCCAGTGCATCGGTACCATAAATCAGTGTGCTGATCGCCGCATTC
Organism: uncultured Chromatiales bacterium; assembly: GCA_964561765.1. Taxonomy (GTDB): domain Bacteria; phylum Pseudomonadota; class Gammaproteobacteria; order DATFLL01; family DATFLL01; genus CAZLQI01. The sequence goes on along the minus strand of CAZLQI010000008.1, from coordinate 79,784 downwards.
ACCGTTTCCTGCGGTACCGAAAACAACGCGTCCGGCAGCCTGCGTCGGGCAGTGAAGACGGTTACCACCATCGACCCCACTGCCTCTCTATCCAGCTCGGGTACCGCCTCTTTCTCCAACACCTGGGCGAACAGCCGATGTTTCTTGTCCAAAGAGTCGAGAAAGGCCTGTAACCCGCCCTGGTCCTCCAACGCACTCAGCAACTGTTCCAGTTTGCTGTCAAAGACGCGTGAGTCGAGTGGGACAGTGAGCGCTGCGGATTCGATGACGGTGGTCATCGAGCTCGCAGCGCCTTCATCAGCTCGCTTTTTTCGCCAGAGCATTGAGGTCTCCCACTGCACGCAAGGCTGCAGACTGACCTTGCGAAATCGAATCATCGATCGTCTCGGGACCGGTCGCCGCACCGGCAACATAGATACCCGGACGCGTCGTGCCACTGGTGTTGGTATAGTGCTCGGCCTTGTCGATAAAACCGTGTTTTTCCAGACCAATACCGAAGACTCTGGATATCTCCGGATTCTCATCGCTCGGGTCCATACCGATCGCATGCACCACGATATCCATGGGGATAACAATCGGGCGCTTGACCAGGGTGTCTTCGCCCTTGACCAACAAGCGACCGTCACTGGCCTGGGTCACCTCGGCGATACGGGCCTTGACGAACTTGGTCTTGTACTCTTCCTGGGACTTCCAGTAGAACTTGTCCTCATACAGACCGAAAGTACGAATATCCATGTAATAGATAAAGACCTCGGTCTCGGGCGACAATTCTTTGATCTCCATGGCCAGGTTGGTGGACACGGTGCAACATATCTTCGAACACCATTCACGACCGATCTGGCGATCCCGCGAACCCACGCACAGCAGGATGCACACGCGTTCGGGCACACGGCCATCGGACGGACAACGAATCTCACCAGCGGTGATCATCTGTTCCATCTGGGTCGTGGTGAGCACGTCTTCGTAGGTACCAAAACCCAACTCGGGCTTATTGATGGAATCAAAGTGGGTAAACCCGGTGCCCATCACGATAGCGCCGGTCTTGACGGTTTCGCCATTACTCAGGGTCACCGTGAAATCACCTGCCATGCCCTCCACTTTAGTCACCTTGGTGGACTTGTGAATGGTCACCGCCGTGTCGTCTTCAATACGTTTTACCATGCGCCCAATCGCATCTTTGGCCCATTCGCCGGACGGCACGAGCTTGGCATAACCGGACAAGATGGGCGCGCCACCGAGAACCTCTTCCTTCTCAACGACAACAGCCATTTTGCCCGCTGCCGACACACCGGCAGCCGCCGCCAGACCAGCTGGACCAGCACCAATAACAAGAACGGTATCCTGTGTCATGTTACGCTTTGCCTCCTAATGCCAGTTCAGGGTTGTACAGGTATTCAATATTACCCGCCTCGACTTCTTTTAAATACGCCTCAAAACTCTTCTTCGCATCCGTCCAGCTGATGCCCATTTTCTCCACCAGCTCTTCACACGGTGAGGCATGCCACTGCAATTGCACAATCTTGAACGGGTCGGCCCCGCAGGCCAGTGCCGCGAACTGCACATCGGCGATGACCGGCACGGTGAAGTTCTGCTCGTGCGCCTGGCCAATCCACTGGTTCTTGTCCATCGTGGTGATGCAGCCGGTGTCGTTACCCAGCAACACGTCAGCATTGGCCTCCTGGCGGACCACCCTGATCTTGCGGTCCATGGTGAATGAACGAACGAACTCGCGCTCGGAGATGATGTGGCGAAAACCAAAGCCGCAGCAGTCATACCAGGTCGAGTAGTCGATAACCTGCGAACCCAGAGCCTGCGCGATAGAGGTGCCCACCGCAGTGCGATTGCCGCCCAGTACGCTCGGGTCGTAGATCGCATCCTCTTGCACCATCTTGTAATAATGACAGGCCGGGTGAAAGGTCACGCGAAGATGGGACACGTCAACGGTCTGCAGTTCCGAGGCGATGCGGTTGCGCATCACGTGCAACCACTCGGAGTAGTGAATAATTTCCTCGGGAATGACCAGCTTGCCGTCGACCAGGCGACCCAGCTTGCCCAGGATCTTGGTGACCTTCTCGCGCAGTTCGGCGGACTCGATCAGGTATTTGCGAATCTCCTTGTAGTTACCAAAGGAAGTGCCGCAGTGCACCAACGGGAAGAAGTGACCCAGCTCATGGCCGTGCTGCTTGCCCGAGACATAGGCCTGGTGGAAGTTGCGCAGGAACACGGCGGAGAGTGACTCGACATTGCCGATGCCAGAGCCGTGATAATTCCATGCCGTACAGGAGGTCTGGTCAGTCTCATCGAGGTAGTCCAGGCCCGGCTCATAGCCGAACTTGTTCATAAACCACATCAGCGAGGTCGGATAACCGGGGATGTTACCGCACTGGCCGCAGCTCTTGTGGTGCCATAACTGTTTGGTAGGGATGCGCTTGTTCCAACCATACAGGGTTTTGACATCGATCGGTTCATGCTCATCGGTAATCCGATGAACGACGATCTGGCCCTCTTTTTCCAACTCCCACATGTGCTCGCGAATATCATCCATACGCTCGCCGAGGTCGATGGTACGACGGTCAACGTGCTTGCGCACCCACTCGGTCGCCTGAGTCGCCTCTTGCGCCGACAGGTTGGTCTGCTGGAAGAACGAACCGTGGCCAGCCACGCCCTGAGCGCCGGTGTTAGGGGAGCCGGGTTTCATGGCGCCCGTTGCGCCACCTTCACCCGTCGAGTTGTGATTACCGGGAGTTTGATCAACCATTTTGCTCACCTCTTAGATAGCGTCTGGTAGCGCGCAGAGGGCGCGTGCCCTAATCGTCGTCTTTCTGCTCTTCGAGCCAATCGTTGTAGTCGTCACGCTTCTCCTCGATGAAATCCTCGATCACATCGAAGAGGTTTTCGTCCATCCTCGACAGCGAATCCATCACGCCCGTCATGTCCCAAATGGTGTACATTTCAATCGAGGTCTTGAGGGAAATCTCCCATGCTGTATCTGTGGTCTGCAATGTCCTGACGGGAATGGCCTTGCGCAGTGTCTTCAGATCACCTTCCACCTTCTGGATATTCGGCCCCCAGTCCGGGAAGTGATCAGGCTGAATCATGTCGGGAGAAAGCTGGTTTCCGGTGGTAATCAGTTTGAGCATGACACGGCCAAAAGGCCGGAGTACATCTCTGGCCGACTGCAGGCCGTGTTTAATGGCCACTTCGCGCATGATCGAGACCAGACCACCCGGTGAATTCCCGAACGGGCAACGCGCCGCACAGGTCATGCACTGTGCACAGGCCCAGATCTTTTCCTGCATGACATCATAGATTTGCTCGACGTTTGCGGTCCAGAGCAGCTGGACGATCTCGCGCGGGCTGTAGTCGTAGAACTGTGCTGCCGGACAGGTCGCCGTGCAAATGCCGCAGTTCAGGCACCCGTTCAATTCATGGTCGTAACGAAAATCACCACGGATGTCATCATACATTTCCTGCATTTCAGCATATGTGGCCATCAGGATTCCTCGTTTTCTGGTTGTGACCGCCTCACTCTTTGCAGCGGTAGATCACCCGGTTCGCAGTGGCGCTCGTCTCAGCATCCGGGATGCACACTACCTTGTCTGCGGACTTTTGAACTGGACCACGTATCGGCCGCGTATTTAAGGGCGATAGCATCGCCGTGCGGAGTCTCGCGGTAAGATGTTAGATGAATATGCGTCTTTTTGCCAGCATATTATTAATTGCTAATTCCCTATAAACATGCTGGTTTTTCCCACTAAATTCAGTCCCGTTTGTACACCTTCACCCTGAATGACCGACGCTATCCCTGTTCAAGTCTGTTTGCCAGATACTCATAGTTTGATCGGCCAAAAAGAAGAGGGCCCTGGCCTTACGCCAGGGCCCCCCCCCTCGCAAGACAAACTAGACGAACAGACAGACGTCGGATTCACCGGCAAACTCGAAGAACATCGCCGCCCCACCATACTCGATGCCGTCAATGAAGCTCGCGGGATTCATGTCAAACAGATCTACTGTCATCTGACAGGCGATCATTTGGACCTCCGCTTCGAGACAAAGTTCGCGCAGCTCTTCCAGGCTGGCGACGCCCTTGGACTTCATTTTCTGTTTCATCATCATGGTCATCATGCTCTGCATACCGGGCAGGGCCTGGAGCAGGACCGGCATGGGCATAGGCATGGGCATCCCCGGATTGCCCACAGAAGTGACCTTCACGTTCAGTTTCTTCTCGAGCAACTTCAAACCATAGAAGGTGAAGAAGATCTGGACCTTATAACCCAACGCAGCGGCCGTCGATGCCAGGATGAAGGGCGGATAGCCCCAGTCCAGCGTACCTTTGGTCGCAATAATGGCAAGTTTCTTCTCATCAGACATCACATTCTCCTCAACAGGTGACCAACATGGCCATGGACCAACGCTTCTGTGGCGTTATGCCTTCTTCTTTATCAGGAAATAGAACTTGCCACCGTCTTCGCGTGACTCCATCAACTCATTACCGGTTTGCTTCGAGAAGGCCTCGAAGTCTTTGATGGCACCAGGATCAGTCGCAATGATATGCAGGACCTGACCGCCGGACATTGCCCCCAGACTCTTTTTAGCGCGCAGGATAGGCAGCGGGCAATTCAGACCGGAAGCATCGAGCTCTTGATCAAAGTTGGACATATTTCTTCTCTCCTTACTGTTACGAACAGACGACCTTGCCCCTCAGAGAATACAATTCTCGTGCAGGGTGTCTTCAAGTCTTTGCTCAGGCATTAGCATTCAAGAGACCACTTATATGACAACTTGATAACGATGGCAACTTTTTTATATTTCTGCCAGAGCATGTCGGGATCAAATAGATTTTTTTTGATTTTCATAACAAAAACCTGACAATTCACGCACTGACAAACACCTTGTCTCATCGGATAAATAGTAGTAGGTTTTAATATTCTGAAACTATCGTATCAATACTGTCTTCAGGCTGACTCGGCAAAGAGCGTTGTGACGGGTGCGAAAAGGCACTCTCGGCACGCGCCCAGATCAGGGTTAATAACATTAACTACCTTTTTTCCACAGCGGTTTTTCGGTTAGACTGCACCGCTCCGGTGACCCGGATAAGCGAAACATTAAAGATGTGAGAGGACTTCAACCTTGGAAAAGAAAGCGTTTGCTCAGGATACCCGCTATACCGTGACCCTGCGTGATGAGAACGGCAAGTGGCGTCCCGCCAATCTCTACGTATACAGATTGTATGATACGTTCATGGTGGCGCGTATGACCCAAAATGACGGCCTGCTGCGTAAACTGAAGTACGACGATATCATCAAGGTCGTCAAGACCCGCCAGGTTAGCGCTGAAGATCGCTTTGTCATGCCCGAAGTCGTATTGGCAGAGAAGACCTGGCAGGACCGCGACAAGATGTTCCGTTACTCCACGTCACCGCACATGGGCAAGTAATCCGCTGCACGCGCCCCCGTCCCTTGGCGGGTGGCACAAGCGGGCCGGGCGCAGCCCCTGATTTCGCACCCTCCCGTGGCCCACTCATCATGTCGATACGCCACGCCAGCACGCACCTCCTGCTCCTGACGTGCTTTGCCCTAAGCACGTCAGGCCTCCCGGCGCGTGTCGTTGCTCAGGGTCTCGCCTTGCCCGATATCGGCGGCTCCAGCATCAGTCTGCGCAAGGAACACCGCATCGGTCAGAGCGCCTTCAACACCCTGCGCGAGAATCATGCCCTGCTCAACGACCCGCTGGTCGAGGACTACCTGCAACGCCTGGGCTATCAACTCGTGTCCAGTGGCAATGCACAGAATTTTCGCTTCCATTTTTTCATCGTCAATGATCCGGCCATCAATGCCTTTGCCATGCCCGGTGGTTATATCGGCGTCAACTACGGCTTGATCCTCGACACTCAGTCCGAGAGCGAACTGGCGGCGGTGATGGCCCATGAAATCGCCCACATCACCCAGCGCCACTATGCACGCAGTTACGAGGCACTGAAGGGATCCGGCCTGACCACGACCGCCGCATTGATCGCGGCCATTTTACTGGGGGCCAAGAACGACCAGGTCGGTCAGGCCGCCGCCGCCTCCATTGCCGCTGGTTCGGCCCAGAAACAGCTCGACATCACCCGCGGCGATGAAAAAGAGGCCGACAGCATCGGCATCCAGTTGCTGGAGAACGCTGGATTTGATCCCAATAGTATGGCCAGCTTCTTTGAACGCATGCAGCGCACCACCCGTCTGTACGGCAGCGAGGCCCCTGCCTTCCTGCGCACCCACCCCGTTACCAGTGCCCGTATCGCAGAGGCTCGTAATCGCGCCCGTCAGTACCCGCAACACAAGGTCGTGGAACACGAGGCCTATTTTCTGATGCGCGCGCGCCTGCGCGTAGTGACCAGCCAGGATCCGGGCGCAACCCTGCATGACTTCAAGGAGGCGCTGGCCAAGGGCAGCTACCTCGACAAGAGCGCCGAAGAATACGGCTATGCGCTGGCCATGATAGCCAATAACGACAGTGCCAAGGCCCTGCCTGTATTGCGTCGCCTCCACAAGGCCGATCCACAGGGCCTGACCTACGTGATCGGTCTCGCCCGCGCCGAGACCGATGCCGGTCATAGTGCCAGGGCACTCACCCAATTGCGCGCTGCGCTGAAGTTCAATCCATACAATCCGCTACTGAGTCACTACTACGCCAGCACCCTATTGCAGGCAGGACAGACAAAATCGGCCATCGCCTATCTCCAGGACTTCAACAACAATGCCACACCCACGCCCGCCACCTATCAATTGCTGGCGCAGGCGCAAGGTCGGGCCGGGCATGGCGTCGACGCCCAGATGGCCATGGCGGAGTATTACGCCCTGTATGGACAACTGCACCAGGCCATCCAGCTGCTGGAACAGGCACAACGCACATCCGGGCTGAATTTCTACCACCGATCCCGTATCGAGGCCCGGCTCAAGGCACTGAAACGCACGGCCTCTGCAACACCAACCCCGACACCATGAACACGCCCCCCAGCCCCAGGTCTTGAGTCCTCAGTCCTGAGGTTCAAGTCCCCACTCTCTTGTTCTCAGTCCTCAGCACACGTACCTGAATCTACCTCCTTCCCGAATTTAAGATATTGCTAATTATCTAAAGTGTGCAGCAATACTTGCCATCACACCGTGTTTAGGTATGCTATGTGCCCAGTGCAAGGTATAAGCGCATAACAGCGTTACAATAATTACCAAATTTCAGACGCGTATAACGTCTGAGTATTATGCAAACATGAAGTTAGGAGGAGGAAGCCATGCGGAAAGCTGCTCATTTCATTACCGCCGCCAGTGCCGTCGCTGTGCTGCTCGGCACCATGAGCGTCATGGTGCCTGCAATTGCCAGCGCCGCGAATGCCAAGACGATCGCACAAGGCAAGGCACTCGTATTCAGTAAAAAGAAGGGCAACTGCCTCGCCTGCCACGCAATAGTGGGCGGCAAACTGCCTGGCAATATCGGCCCACCTCTGGTGACGATGAAGACGCGTTTCCCGGACAAGCAGAAACTCTTTAACCAGATCTACGACGCGCGCAAAAACAAAGCCAATACGATCATGCCTCCGTTCGGTGCCTACGGCATCCTGAGCAAGGATGAAATCCACAAGATCGTCGACTACATCTACACCTTATAGAGAAGGGGAGTACACCATGCAACGTAGAAGTTTTCTGAAAGGCACACTGGGCGCAAGCGCCGTTGCTGTCGCCGTCAGCGCTGGCCTGCTCGACCCACGCCAGGCCATGGCTGCCGCCTCGGGCTGGCCCAAGGCCGCCTTCACTGCCGGCAGCGCCCAGAGCGCCATCAAGGACCTGTTCGGTACCGAGGTGACCAAGACCAGCGCCGACATCACCATCAAGGCCCCTGACATCGCTGAAAACGGCGCCGTCGTCCCGGTCACTATCGCCACCAGCCTCGCGGGCGTGGAATCCATCGGCATCGTCATCGAGAAAAACCCCAATCCCCTGGCCGCCAATTTTAATCTGTCTCCCCAGGGCAAGGGCTTCATCTCCACTCGCGTCAAGATGCGCAAGACCTCCAACGTCATTGCCGTAGTCAAGGCCGGCGGGAAGATCTACTCCGCTCGCAGGCGGGTCAAGGTCACCATCGGTGGTTGTGGCGGTTAGAACGCCCACCCCTTGATTACCTGACATACCATGTTTATTGAGAGGATTTGAACCATGCCGAGCAATACTATCCGCATCCGCGCCACAGACACCGGTGGGGTAACGACCGTCAAGGCCCTGATCAGCCATCCGATGAGTACCGGGTTGCGCAAAAACAAGAAAACGGGCAAGAAGATCCCCGCCCACTTCATCCAGCTAGTCAAGTGCGACCATAAGGGCACTGCGGTGATGACCGCTGACTGGGGCATCGGTATCTCCAAAAATCCCTACCTGTCCTTTCAGTTCACGGGTGCCAAGCCCGGCGACTCCCTCACCCTGAGTTGGGTCGACAATGAGGGTGAGAGCGATTCCAAAACGGTGAAAATCGGCTAACCATACCGGAACACCGCACCGACGCCACGGCCCGGTTCCGGACAGGATGTTTGAAGGAGTTAATCTCATGAAAAAAATACTGATAACAGCCACGGTGCTCGCGGTGTTCGGGCTTGCCCCGCTTGCCGTGCAGGCCAGCACTCCCAAGCAGGACCTCAGGGCCTTTCGCAGCTACTTCGTGAAACGTTTCCCAGGTGTACCCATGGCAAATTATGCTAACGGTGCCTACGCCGTGGGTCCCGCCGACCAGCGCGACCAGTGGAAGACAATCATGGAATTCCCGCCCTACGACTTCGCGCTGAGTAAGGGCAAGAAACTCTTCAACACACCGTTCAAGAATGGCAAGACTTACGCCAGTTGCTTCAAGCACGGGGGCAAAGACATCCGTCAGTACTACCCGTACTTTGATGCCAGGACCGGCCAGATCAAGACCTTGGAAGGCGAGATCAACGAGTGCCGGGTCAAAAACAACGAAAAACCCCTGAAATGGAAAAAGGGGGCATTGGCCGAGATATCTGCGTATATGGCCTACACCTCGCGTGGCAAGTCACTTGACGTCAAGATCCCCAACGATCCGCGTGCACTGGCTGCCTATGACAGTGGCAAGCTCTTCTTCTATGCCAAACGCGGCCAGTTGAACTTCTCCTGTGCGGACTGCCACATGTATAACGCCGGCAAGCGCATTCGTGCCAATATCCTCAGTCCCGCGCTGGGTCAGATGACCGGCTTTCCGGTCTACCGAGCCAAATGGGGCAATCTGGGTACAGTCGATCGGCGTTTCGCGGGGTGCAACAAACAGGTCCGCGCCAAGCCCTTCAAGGCGCAGAGTAAAGAGTACAAGGATCTCGAGTACTTCCTGACCTATATGAGCAACGGAGAACCGGTCAACGCACCAACGTACCGTCCGTAGCCACCGACACAGTGTGTCAGTGGAAGCCCGGCCTCCTTTGGTGGCCGGGCTTTTTTATGCGCCACCACGTCATCACGGGCGCCATCACTATAGCCGGGCCAGCCCGGTCTTTTCGCCCAGCCACCTGATCCTTCCCCTCCAGAACCCCACACGGCACCCGCAGACCGTATCGCATACGGAGGCCACTGCAGATACCGCCCACGACGCAAATAACCACGTATTCTCCTCGGATCATAGTCAAGAGTACAAAGCGTGGTTATGCCGCGAATCTTCTCAACACAATGTGTAGCGACTGCGCGTTGATATTACGTTAACATTCAGTCACAGCACGCCGAACAATCGTGCAACCAGGTTGCCCCCCTTGAAGCCAGGAGCGACCTTAGGGCACATTTATACCCCATGGCGTAATGTGCTTTAGCGCTCGAGACAGCGCACCGGCACACGGAGTACCGGTACGAGATCAGTGCACTGGCCGCCAGAACGACTGCGCCGTGCTAAACCGGATTGTCGTTTCGTCTCCGATCTGATCGGATTGGCGGAACCGGCAATGTGGAGTGGGCAATGGCGCCCTTGCGACGCCCTTGCCCACGTTTGCAAGAGCGAGAGCAACACGTCTAATTCACGAGGCTAATGATGAAAATACTACGCTATGTTGCAGCGGCATCCGCCCTGATCATGATCGCCGTTACCGGCACGGTTCAGGCTGGTGCCACCTTCAATGCCGTTAAAAAGAGAGGCTACGTGCAGTGTGGAGTGAACACGGGTTTGCCCGGTTTCTCGAATCCTGATGACAAGGGCCACTGGAAAGGTCTGGATGTCGATGTCTGTCGCGCCGTTGCCGCCGCCATGTTCGGCGATGCCAGCAAGGTGCGTTACACCCCGTTGACCGCCAAAGAACGCTTTACCGCCCTGCAGTCGGGCGAAATCGATATACTGTCACGCAATACCACCTGGACCCTGACTCGTGACGCCTCGCTGGGTCTGAATTTTGCCGGTGTTAACTACTACGATGGTCAAGGCTTCATGGTCAAGAAGTCCCTGGGGGTCACGAGTGCAAAGCAACTCGGTGGCGCGTCGATCTGCGTGCAGTCCGGTACCACCACCGAGCTGAACCTGGCCGACTATTTCCGCAGTCACCACATGAAATTTACACCGATCACCTTCGACACCCCTGACGCGACGGTCAAGGCCTTCGACGCCGGTCGCTGCGATGTGCTGACCTCCGACCGCTCCCAGCTCTATGCGCTACGCATCCAGTTGACCCATCCTGACGGTGCCGAGGTACTACCTGCCGTCATCTCCAAGGAACCGCTAGGGCCCGTCGTCCGCCAGGGTGACGATGAGTGGTTCAATCTGGTAAAATGGAGCTTGTTCGCCATGCTCGATGCTGAAGGTCTTGGCATCACGTCAAAAAATGCCGCTGAGCTGAGGAAAGACAGCAAGAATCCGGGTATCCAGCGTTTTCTGGGGGTGACCGGCGGATTCGGCAAGATGCTCGGCGTGTCTGACAATTGGGCCTACAATATCGTCACGCAAGTCGGTAATTACGGCCAGTCCTTCGAGCGTAATGTCGGCATGGACTCTGCACTGAAGATTAAGCGTGGCCTCAATGCACTGTGGAAGAATGGCGGCATTCAATACGCTCCGCCACTGCGTTAATCTCACGCAATCCGGCCGGTATATCGTGTTCGATATACCGGCCAACCAACATATGCGGTCCTGTCCGTGCGGGTCTACACCCGCGAACAGCACGGTTCAACCGCACCCTTAGCGCCTTTTCATGGACCTGAACCCATGGTTTGGTAGTCCTGCCGCGGAACATGCGATCAACATGAAAGTGGTGGCAGATGTCTACGAACCCGAACAACAATCCAGTCCCAACCAAACTTCCCCTGCTGAAAAACCCGCGTATACGCGCCCTGCTATTTCAGGCCATCGTGCTAGGTGGTGTCGTGCTGTTCTTCGGCTACCTCTTCCACAACACCGTACACAATCTGAACACTCGCGGCATCAGCACCGGGTTCGGTTTCCTGAATAGGGAGGCCGGGTTCGGTATCCTCCAAAGTCTGATCCCCTATACCCCCGCTTCGACCTATGGGCGCACGTTTTTTGTCGGCCTGCTCAATACGCTGCTCGTATCCGGTCTCGGCATCATACTCGCCACATTGATGGGCCTGTTTATCGGCATTGCGCGGCTCTCCAGCAACTGGCTGATAGCGCGATTAGCTGCCGTGTATATCGAGACCTTTCGTAATATCCCGTTATTGTTGCAGGTATTTTTCTGGTACTTTGCGGTGCTGCAAGCCTTGCCCACACCGCACCAAAGCATGTCACTGGGCAACGTCGTCTTTCTCAACGTACGCGGACTCTATCTGCCCGCACCGGTTACACAGCCCGGCTTCTACGCCGTATGGTTGGCGCTGGCAGTGGCGATCATCGCAGTCATCATACTGAGACGCTGGGCGCATCAGCGCCAGGAAACAAGCGGCAAGGCCTTCCATAGCGTTTCTGTGTCGCTGGCCCTGCTTGTCGGCTTACCCCTGGTGACTTTTTACGCCGCAGGCGCGCCACTGAGCTGGTCGCTGCCGGCCCTGCACGGTTTTAACTTCAGCGGTGGTCTCGTCATGATACCGGAATTGACCGCCCTTCTGATCGCGCTGACTATCTACACGGCCGCATCCATCGCTGAGATTGTGCGCGCCGGCATACTCTCGGTCAGTCATGGCCAGACCGAGGCCGCCGCCGCCCTGGGCCTGCGCCCCACACTCACCATGCGGCTCGTGGTACTGCCGCAGGCCATGCGTGTGATCATCCCGCCCCTGACCAGCCAGTTCCTCAATCTAACGAAGAACTCTTCCCTGGCCACGGCTATCGGCTACCCCGACCTGGTCAATGTCTTTGCTGGCACCACACTTAATCAGACCGGTCAGGCGGTGATCATTATCGGTATGACCATGGCCGTGTATCTGTGTATCAGCCTGCTGATCTCGTTGTTCATGAACGGGTATAACCGCCGCATGGCACTGGTGGAGCGGTGAGTGTCCTGCCGCCTCTGATCCGGCCATGGGCACAACGCCGATGTGCCCTCCACCCCAGGCCACATCGGCAACAAATACGTGGAACCCCGTATGTCAGCATTTGATAAACTGCCCGACCTGCCCCCCCCGGCCAGCGAAATAGGCATCATCGGCTGGTTGCGCAAGAATCTGTTTTCATCGCCAGGTAATAGCGCCCTGACTCTGGCTGCGCTGTACCTCATGTACGAAATAGTGCCCCCCATTATTGAGTGGGCCTTTATCAAGGCCGACTGGACCGGCACGAATCGCACGGCCTGCCATTCCGGCGGCGCCTGCTGGGTCTTTATCGGCGCACGCGCCAACCAGTTCATCTATGGCCTCTACCCACTCGCGCAGCAGTGGCGAGTCAATCTGGCCGCCGCCATTCTGCTGATCCTGCTGGCCCTGCTGATCGTGCGTGGCGTACCCAAGAAAACCTGGATCGGCGCGGTTACCCTGCTCATCTATCCGCTGATCGCCTATGTTCTTTTCCTGGGCGGCGTGTTCGGACTGCCAGCGGTGCGCACCTCGTTGTGGGGGGGATTGATGCTCACTCTGATCCTCTCCACGGTCGGCATTGTCTCCGCACTGCCCTTGGGCATTTTGCTGGCGTTGGGTCGGCGCTCCACCCTGCCGATCATCCGCTCGTTGAGTACTGCCTTTATAGAGATGTGGCGCGGTGTACCGCTGATCACCGTGCTGTTCATGGCCTCGGTCATGCTGCCGCTGTTTCTGCCCGAGGGTATGGACTTCAACAAACTGTTGCGCGCCCTTATCGGCATCGCCCTGTTCCAGGCCGCCTATGTCGCCGAAGTCGTACGTGGCGGTCTCCAGGCCATCGACCAGGGCCAACACGAGGCCGCAGCAGCGCTGGGCCTAAACTACGCCAAGACAATGGGACTGATCGTCCTGCCACAGGCCCTGAAAATGGTTATCCCCGGACTCGTGGTGACCTTCATCGAACTGTTCAAGGACACTACGCTGGTCTCCATCATCGGCCTGTTCGATTTACTCGGCATCGTCCAGTCCGCCTTTACCGACGCCAAATGGCTGGGCTACTCCCTGGAAGGGTACGTCTTTGCCGGTGCGCTCTACTGGGTATTTTGCTTCGGCATTTCCCGCTACTCCCTGCGCCTGGAGAAACGCTTCGAGACCGGACACAAACGCTGATGTTGGAACCTAGGAGGCACACCATTGAGCGTGCTGATGAGACGACGACACCGACCCCTAATTCTGCATTGAGAGAATGCCACCATGCCTGATGCGCCCAACCTAACGCCGACGGCCAAGGACGGTGTCGAGAAAATGATCGAGATCACCGCGATGCACAAATGGTACGGTGAATTCCACGCCCTCAAGGACATCAACTTCACCGTGCGCAAAGGCCAGCGCATCGTGGTGTGTGGACCTTCCGGCTCCGGAAAATCCACCATGATTCGCTGTATCAACCGGCTGGAGGAACACCAGCAGGGGCGCATCGTTGTCGATGGCATCGAACTCAACGATGACATCAAGAATATCGATACCGTCCGTCGCGAAGTCGGCATGGTCTTTCAGCACTTCAATCTGTTCCCTCATCTCAGCGTGCTGGAAAACTGCTGCCTGGCGCCAATCTGGGTACGCAAGATGCCGCGCAAGCTGGCGGAAGAGGCCACCATGCTCTACCTTGACCGGGTACAAATCGCCGACCAGGCAAAGAAATATCCGGGCCAGCTCTCAGGGGGGCAACAACAACGTGTCGCCATTGCCCGCAGCCTGTGCATGAATCCGAAGATCATGTTGTTTGACGAACCCACCTCGGCCCTCGACCCAGAGATGATCAAGGAGGTGCTGGATGTCATGATCGGACTCGCGCAAGACGGCATGACCATGGTCTGTGTCACCCATGAAATGGGCTTCGCCAAACAGGTTGCGGACAGCGTGATTTTTATGGATGCTGGCCAGATCGTGGAGGAAAATCCACCCGCGGAGTTCTTTGGCAACCCACGCAATGAACGCACCCGGCTCTTCCTCAGTCAAGTCCTCGAACACTAACCGATGAGCGACACCCTCCCCGCACGACACTGATACAGGAATGTCGAACGGCCCTGATCCGAGGTGAACGCAAAACACCCATCGGGGCCCTTATTCCACAAAAATACCACATTATGAAACAAGGTTGATTGACCTGCGACCCGATCGATACAACCCCACACTGTGGCTTGACCCGGACAGTGAATATCCGCATGCTACGGGAAAATAGTACGGGACAGCAGGATCCGCAGATCAGGGATAAAAAGCACGATCTTTAGGTGTGTGCGTGCAGGATGCGGCGCAGACGCACGAAGTAACAAAGACACGGGAATGCCGTCCCGCGTCATTGTTTTTTTTACCAGGATGTACGCCTGGTTTTTATCATCTCTATCGCTAGCAGAGGACATTCCACCAATGAAAAAATCCATTTTCAAGACCACACTGCCCGTGACCCTGGTCGCCGCATCTGCCTTGGTCATGGCGGTCAATGCCCAAGCCATGGACTTCAAGGTCTCCGGTCAGGTTGACCGCGCCCTGAGCTATGTCAACAATGGCAAACAGACCGACCTGTCCAGTGTCGACAATGATGGTTCCAATTCCCGTGTACGCTTCACCGGTGTGCAGACCATGGACAACGGCCAGAAGACCGGCTTCGTCTATGAAATCGCCCTGGCCGACCACCTGTCGGACAGCTACGATGTCGGCGCCAACCTGCGCCGCGCCAAATACTACAACACCCGCAAGATTGAGGTCTATCTGCAGGGTAATTTCGGCAAATTGAGCCTGGGCAAGGGCGACGGCGCCGCCTATTACGCCAACACCATGGACCTGTCCGGTACCGCCTGGCTGGGCGGCGGTGTCTGGTACGAACTCTACAGCGGTAGTCTGTCTTTCAACGATGGCACCACCACGCTGTACACCATTGGCAAGTCACAGAGCCCCTTCAACGCCATCAGTCGTCAAAGCCGTGTTCGCTATGATTCACCCTCACTGGGCGGCGTGGTGCTGTCTGCCAGCCTGGATGGTGGCAAGGCCATCGAACTGGCCGCCCGTTACCAGGCCACCCTGGCCTCCGGCACCAAGATCATCGCCGGTGCCGGCTATGTGAACACCAAGGACCTGCAAATTGCCACCGATCCTGTCACTGGCAGCCCGATATCTGCAAATCCGGGTACATTACGCAAGAAGATCACCAGTGCCTCCCTCTCCATGCTCATGCCTAACGGCTTCAATGCCACCCTGTCCTACGGCGCCGGCAAGACCGATACCATCCTGAATCCAGGTAACTACACACAGACAGGCTACGACGCCAAAAACACCTTTGTCCAGGTGGGCTACATCAGCGGCAAGAGTCACTACGCCGTGAACTATGGTGTCACCAAGGACCTGCCTGCCAATGGCGTGAAGAGCAGCCAGATCGGTGCCGCCTATGTCTATAACTGGAACAGCTCGGTGGAGCTCTATGCCTCCTACCACGTGTACAAGCTGGACCTGCCCGGTCAGATCCAAACCAGTCAGAGCTGGGGTAGTGCCAACAACATCAAACAGCTCTACGTCGGTACCCGCATCAAGTTCATGTAAGCGCGATGCATCGACCGGCCCCTCGGGGCCGGTCACTTTCAGGAGCCCATTATGATGCGCTTATCCCTCCTCCTTGCAGCGTTGTTCATCCTGCCGTTCACGCTCTTCGGGTGTGCGGCCACCCCGCAGGCCATGGACTATAACGCCCTGCCCGGCAGCGATCATATGGCCAAGGGTCCCGGTCTGTTTTCCCGTGATCAAAAGGGCGCTTATGACGGCGGATATACGATTTATTCGACGCGCGCACCCGGTGAAAAAGTGATCTCCCCCACCACGACCCGTACGCCAACCGAACACTCCCGGCGAGAGTCCCCCCGCGCCCAATCCGATGCACATCGCCACTACCAGGCCTTCGAGGCTTGGCAGCGTTTCAAACGACTCCCCGAGGACGCCCCTGAGCGCCGCGCATTCCAGCAATGGCAGAAGTGGCAACGCTTCAGGCACTGGCAGAAACAACACCGTTAGGCCGTTGGCAAAAGTCTGGTCGCCATGAACAGCGACAATCCTGCCAACAATCCCATTGTTGCACTGTGTCTCACCCTGATGACGCCACCTTGACGAGTGACGCCATCCGCACTTGCGGCCAAGGTATTGCGGCAAGATCCCTTGTAGCAATTATTAAAACCTGCACTGAGGACACCTTGATTGCCTGTTCACTGCGGGGACCAGGTGAACGGCTAGAAAAGGCGCACTCACCAGGGCGCCGTAGTGTGCATTGCGAGGTCATGACGTGACATGATGGGCCATGACGCGACACGATCAAGGGGCCTCGATCCGCAAACATAATCTGCCGTAAAGACCTCGCCACTTCCCTGAATCATCCGTACTAAGCTGCTGAACATCTTATGAAATGTGCCTCTTACCCATGTTCAACAATGGATCTGGCACAGTTCTTGTTCATGTGTTCTCTCCAGCAAGTGTGTGGATCATGTCAGCCGGCGGGTAAATGGATATGACAGTACATCATTTCACCAGAATACAGCCTCCAAAGGCGAGTGTTCTGCACACTGTGCGATAACCCGTCACCACTCATGACGAGGACATGTACCACTCAGCAGTCGGAAATGAAGGAGTCTATAATGACAAACAAAACTCTGCTCAACAGCGCGGTCTTCGCCGCCTGCATCTGCCTGGCCACCAGTGCCCAGGCAGCCCCCACCGAAGTGGAAGGTGCCGCCGGTGGCGGCATCGTACCCTGGGCCCTGCTGGCCCCCGCCAGCCCAACGGTGTCCTTCACCTACGTGGGTACTGGCGCCTACAGCCTCACCAGCCTTGGGGTTTCGGGCACCATCATGAAGCGCCTCGAATTATCCTACGCACGCGCATCCTTCGACACAGAAGGCGTCGGTTTAGGCATCATCAACCTGGACACCTTCGGCGCCAAGTACAAAATCACGGGCATGTCCGCCAACCTGCCCCAGATAGCGGTGGGCATCCAGTACAAGAAGAATCAGAGCTCCAGCGCCCTCAAGAAAGGCGGTGTGCCTTACAAGAACGACAGTGGTACGGACTACTACATCGCCGCCACCAAGGTGCTGTCGATAGCGGGTCACAACGTACTGCTTGACGGTACCCTGCGCTATACCCGTGCCAACCAGATCGGTATCCTTGGCTTCGGCGCCACGAAGGGAAACGGCCATGACGGCTACTCACTGCATTTCGAGGGTTCTGCGGGTGTATTTCTCACTGCCAACAGCGAAATAGGCGTCGAATACCGCAGCAAGCCGGATAATCTCAGCGCACTGAAAGAGAACGACTGGTGGGACGTGCACTTTGCCTACTTCCCCAACAAACAGCTCTCCGTGGTAGTAGCCTATGCCAACCTTGGCAACATCGTGAGCGAGGTCTATCCCCAGGGCAAGAATCAGCGAGGGTTGTATCTTCAGGTGCAGGAAAATTTCTGAGCCACTATCAGGACACGGCACTCCAGCTCGCCAGGCCAGTGCCGTGTCCCTTCTATCTCTTCCAGCTTACACCCGGCATAAAGGTTCGTACTCTATCCGTACCTATCCGCAGGCCGCAGACTGGATATGACATGCGTCACAGGCAAGGCACACCCCTCCCCCTGTATCGCCTTGCCCCGGATTACGTTCTTGCTCCACACAGGCCATCCGGACAGTGCTGTCTGGATGGAGTGGGCAGTGTGCGTGGATGGACACCACGAAAACCCTAACTCATCTTTAGTGTAACCAGGTATCGATACAGGGTCCGTTCGGTAACTCCGAGCATGGCCGCAGCGCGACCCCGGTGACCCCCACTGTCCACAAGCGCCTGCTCGATGACTGTCGCATCAGGCACGCCCCTGCTCGGGTGGAACCGCGGGCGTGGTGATGCCTGCGTCGCCACCCGGGTAGCGACGCCATCGGGTTCCTGCCCCAGGGAAATCCTGGCTTGCTCACGATTATCCACAACACCTTCCTGGGTAAAATGAATATGCTCGGGGCCAATTATGTCGTCACCGGCAAGGATGGCGGCACGGCACATAACATTATTGAGTTCGCGCACATTACCGGGGTAATCGTACCCTAACAGACGCTCGATCACCTGCGCGGAAAGCGGTATATGCCTTTCCCCATCAGGCACTCGTGACAGGCCATACTCCGCCAATGCGGCCACATCATCTTTTCTGTCACGCAATGGTGGCACCTCCACCGGAAAGGGCGAAAGACGATAATACAGATCGTGGCGAAAACTTCCCTCATTAGCCATCGCACGAAGATTGCGATGTGTTGCCACGATAATGCGCGCATCGATGGCAATATACTTCGTTCCACCCAGGCGGCGAATCTTGCCGGTCTCCAGCACACGCAATAGCTTGCTCTGCAAATGCAGCGGCAACTCACCCACCTCATCAATAAACAACGACCCGCCCGTCGCAATTTCAAACAAACCCTTTTTCATTTGTGCCGCACCGGTAAAAGCACCTTTCTCATGGCCAAACAATTCGCTTTCAATCACTGTTTCGCCCAAGGTGCTGCAATCGACCACGACAAAGGGCATATCGGTTCGCCGCGAATAATGATGGATATACTCGGCCACCCGTTCCTTTCCCACACCACTCTCACCCTGTATGAGGACGGTTGTCTCGGTGGGTGCGACGCGCTGCAACAAGCTCAGCGTATGCAACAGCGACCTTGATTTACCGATCAATATAGCCTTGTCGGCATTTTCCACCATGGGCACCTGGACATATTCTCCAATATAGCGGATCTGCCCGACCTCATCGAATATCGGCACCGCCTGCAGATGCACGCGCTCTGCTCCCCCCTGACAACTATAGTGCTCATGTACGACATGAGCGGATTTCCCCGTACTTAACACGACCTCCAGTGGACAATGCTCACCATTCTGGCTGCAGGGCACCGATGAGTGGTGGGATATTTCATGGCAACGCCGGCCAACCAGGTCCTGCTTGCCAACCCGATAGTGCTGTCGATAGGCCTCATTGGTCGACACGATGTGGTACTGCCGGTCGATAACCAGAAAGGGGCCGGGAAGAATATCAATGATCTGCTCACACGTGGGTTTGAATTTCTCTTTCATGCCCCTCCCCCCTGATCATCCGGTTATTTACCTTGAGATGGCGGTCTCGATGGCCATTGACGTGACAGATCATGACAATGTGTCATGATCCAGTGTCAGTCTATGTGTTACTAGCGTCAAGTCACGACCCTGTCATTTCCATGAATATCATCGAATCGTCGAGCGTATCCTATTGTATTTATTGCTAATACAATCGCAAACGTTTATTGGTAAACACTCTGGCACATTTCTTGATACCTAATTTCCCGAGATAACCGATGACATAGCATGTCAGGCTACCCGGCGACAGACATGATCAGGCAATAAGCCTGCCAGATCCGCATGGAATGCAGCCGATCAGTACGGGGCATGGTCCATCGGATACGTGAGCCAAAGAAAAAACCAGGAGCATCATCATAATGTCACGTCTGAGTATCATCTGTATTGCCGGCAGCGTAGAACGTCTGCAAATGGCGGCCATGTTCGCCTCCGTCGCGGCAGCCAGCGGTGACGATGTCACCGTATTTTTCTCAATGAATGCATTGCGCCACTTCCTGAAAGGTGTCTCTATAGAACCCGATATCGAAGGTGAAATGGGCCATTTGCTCATCGATAGAAAGGCCCCCCCCTTCAAGACGCTGTTTGAACAGGCCGTCGATCTGGGTGATGCCCAACTTTACCCTTGCTCCATGGCGATGGATTTACTCGATATTGAATCTGCTGCGCTTGAACCCTACATTCAACCACCACTGGGACTGACCCGTTTTCTCAGTGATGCCGAAGGCAGCCAACTTATTACCTTCTGATCCCGCCACAGGGATTGACTGACAGGTGTCATCTGAAAGTTTAAAAAATGCAGGAGAGAAGACCGGAATGAATGACAAAGTGAAAATTGTTGATGCACAAAACACCTTCTGTCCGGGTCCCCTTATGGAGCTGATTGGTCAGATGAAACAATGCCAAATCGGTGAGGTCATTGAGTTGCTTTCGAGCGACAAGGGTTCTGCACAAGATATACCGGAATGGGTCAATAAGGTCGGACACGAAATCCTGTCCAACGAGGAGATCGATGGTGTATGGCACATACAGGTGCGCAAGGTGAAATGACCTCTCTTGTGTCGAGCATCACACAAGACCGGGCAACCCCAGCCCTGCACATACAAATCAACGGCATCACGCCATCGACAAGGTAGTAAACGGCACAAAGAGACAATCTATATCTAACAAGGCCACAGGAGGAGAAATATGAGAATTCTAATCATCGGAGGCGGGATGGGCGGTACCATTCTGGCTAATAATCTGGCCCGTAGACTCAGCGCTGAAATGAAGTCGGGCAAGGCACGCATCACCATGCTCTCCGCGAGCGACCGGCACATGTATCAGCCAGGACTGCTGTATGTAGCCGTCGGGAAAATGACGCCGGATGAGCTCTACCGCGATCAGGCAAGCCTGCTGGAACCCGGTATTGAATTTCATGTCGATCCGGCAGAAACCTTTGATCTCGACCACAATCAGGTCATCACTAAAAGCGGTAAGAAGATAGATTACGATATTATCGCGATTGCCACCGGTTCGAGAATCGCCGCCGAAACAATACCCGGACTTGAGGAAGGCGCCGAGTTCTTCTACACGGAAGACAGTGCCGTCAGTATGTTCAAGCGCCTGCGCGGGTTCCAGGGTGGGAAGATCGTCATCACTGTCGGTGTACCCCATAAATGCCCCATGGCGCCCCTGGAGATCACCTTAATGCTGCATGGCTATTTTGAACAACGCGGCATGCTGGATAAGGTACAGATTCATTACACTTACCCTATAGGGCGTACTCACAGCCTCGAAAATGTGGCCAAATGGGCCACGCCGGAATTTGACAGGCTCGGTATCACCTATGAAACGCTTTTCAATATGAAAGAGGTGGATGTCAAAAACAAGATTCTGCGCAGTGAGGAAGGCACAGAAACCAACTACGATCTGCTCATCGCAATTCCGGCTCATAAGGGTATGGACGTTATCGAGAAGAACGGACTTGGACAAAACGGCTGGATCCCCACCGACCGGCACAGTCTCAGCATGGAAGGACGGGAAAACGTCTTCATCCTCGGAGATACCACCAATCTGCCGATCAGCAAAGCGGGATCCACTGCACATTTCGAGGCCGAAACAATCGCAGAAAATATCGCTGCCGTTATCAAGATGGGCACCCCGGTGCGGGAATATGATGGCAAGGTGTTCTGCTTCATACAGGCGGGCAATGATCGCGCAACCTACGCGATGTTCGACTATAAAACGCCACCCAGTCCGAAGCCACCCACCAAGGCCGTATACTGGTTCAAGCTGGCCTACAATAAGCTCTATTGGGCCAGCGCACGTGGATTGCTCTAAAGGTGGCTACTATGACACAAGCATCAGCACCAGACAGCACTGACTCGGGCTCCGTCGCGGTAGAACTCGAACGCCTTATCGAGAGTGCGCGTGATTCGTTGAGTGACGACATGGTGTCAAGATTGGCGACAACACTCTCAGGCAGTGTCGATTTGCTTGATCAAGTGACCCGTTACCGGCTTGACCGCATGCTGCCCTCTCTCGCCACCCTCGTCGAAAACGGTGATCTTGAACGCCTGGTACATCTCGCCGGGCTGATGGGTGCGGCAGAAGATTCATTCTCTGACGACATTGTCACACGGGTATCAGCGATGCTCGGTGACGGAGTCGATCTACTCGACAGGGTCAATCGTAGCGGCATCGTCCACGCCCTGCCCGCGATAACACGCCTTGTTGATAATGGCGATCTGGATCGTATTGTCGATATTGCCCAGGTTCTTGGATCTGTCTCGGACTCACTGAGTGAAGATATCGTCACACGACTTGCCGCCTTCGCAACAGAAGGCATGTGCCTCATTGAACGACTGTCGCGCAACGAAGGACTCAAGCATCTTTTGTGTGCACTGGACCGCCCTGATAACCAGCACCTGCTGGTCTCACTGGCCAACGCACTGGATGCAACGAGTAACGAACTGGCCAATCTACCTGCGCCAAAGGGTGGGATCGGCGGCCTCTTGCACACCGCACGCCAACCCGGAACACAGGCGGGTCTGCAAATTCTTTCCGTCTTCGGGAAGCACTTTGGAGGACATCTGCGCAAAGGTAAAAAAACCAATCATCATTAGTACCGTATATTCCTTGTTGCATCTCCTCATGGCGGACATCCCCTGTCCGCCTTTTTTTATCCTCACATTCCCAGCCACTTTTCTCGCCACAGATGAGACGGTGCAGTTCCATTTTATTGCCCCTCAACTCGTGCGGTACCAGTCCCCGGAACCCCGGCCTGGGGCACGGACATCCCGTCACTTTCTTTCCGTTTCTTTTCCACTGCGTAGTCGTGTTTTTCTGTTGCCGATGCAATCCTAAAACACCTATTATTATAGTGTATTTACACCTAATCATAAGGGATATTAAGCACCCGCTCTGTCGTCCCGCATTGGCGACGGTAAGGAATTGACTCGGCAAAACAACACGATTAGTATCAACCGGCTCCCGCCTGCGATTCAGACTTGAGGCGTCGCTAGTGCATGACTTCCTGGCGCGTGATTTCCTGGGCGCTCCCCCTTGACTACATGGATGCAGTTGGCAGAGGCAAGTGCAACCCTGTTGTACCGTCAGTGGCACGAGGGAATACTCTGTCACCTCGACAAGGATTCACGATGAGACGCGCGGTAGAATATTTCTTTTGTATGTTATTTTTTAGTTAACAAACACGACGCGATGAACGAAGTGGAATTAAACGCCAAGAGTACGATGGTGAAGCTGGCATTGTCCGCCGCTGCCGCACCGAAGCCGGGTCTACTGAAAGACCTGTTGACGCTCGCCAAGGTCCGTGTCGTATCCATGCTGGTATTTACCGCGCTGGTCGGTGAGATGCTTGTCCCCCGATTCTGGACGCACTGGGCCGGCGCACTGGCAGGTCTGTGTGGTATCGCGTTTGCTGGTGGCGCTGGCGGGACACTCAACCAACTGGTTGAACCGGTCATCGACCAGAACATGCGCCGTACCCATGTGAGGCCACTTGCCAGTGGACGCATCAGCCGAACCGGGGCAATGATTTATGCGGCCTCCCTGTTCTCGGCTGCCGTCATCATCCTCAGCCTGTGGACCAACATGACGACGCTGTTGCTCACCCTGGCGGGTACCGTGGGATATGGCGTCATCTATACGATCTACCTCAAACCCAGCACACCGTGGAATATTGTCTGGGGGGGGATTGCAGGGGCCCTGCCCCCCTTGATCGGCTGGACTGCCGTTGGTGCACCCATCTCCACACTACCGATCATTCTCGTCTTGTTGATCTTTGTCTGGACACCGGCGCATTTTTGGCCATTGTCTCTCTATTATCGAGAGGATTACGCCAAGGCGCATATTCCCATGTTGCCGGTGACCCATGGCGTGGATCGCACACGTTATGAGATCGTCAAATATGCATTCGCCACACTGATTGTAAGTCTTCTACCACCCCTGTTTGGCGATGCGGGGCTGGTCTATGTATTGGTTGCAGCGGGCACGGGGATTCGCTATCTGACCTTGACTGTCCGGCTTCAGCGCATGGCTGTCGACAAGACAATGGAACGCTATGCCCGAAGTGTCTTTTCGGCCTCGATCACGTATTTGTTTCTGATTTATGCGACTTTAGTCCTGGAACATCTTATTCAGATGGTGGGATGGGTACCATGGTGGTTCTGATTGTGGGTACTGCGGACAATACTCAGGAGTAAGTGCGAGGTTCTGATCCGTGAGTGAGTACACCCTCACGTGTGCACGGGCGTGTCTCACACGGGTAGCGTAATGATGCCGGTTTGGCCACGATCTGGTGAGTATATGACACCGGCTCACTGTGTTCTTGAGAAAAGATACTCGACACAAGCGCGCAGGTCTGCGCTCAGTATCGGTGTAAATGGTGGGCCGTCCGCGACTCGAACGCGGGACCATCGGATTAAAAGTCCGGTGCTCTACCAACTGAGCTAACGGCCCGAAAAGCAAGGCCGCATCATACCCGACTCGCACGGAATGACAAGTCCAGCGAGTCGGGGATGCGGGTCAAACAAGGGTGGATCACAGGGCCTCAAGTCGACGCAACCTGGAGGGCAGCAGGTGCATGTCAACCAGCGCGCTCAGCAAGGCCTTGGTAAAGGTGGCCTCCTTCTCGTAGACCATCTTGTAGTACTCTATCTTCATGGTCAGGGCACTGCCCAGCACGATGGAACCGAAGGCCATGAACGAGCCCAATGCCAGTGTGGAGATACCCGTCACCCCCTGGCCGATGGTGCATCCCATACCCAGCACACCACCGACACCCATGAAGAAGCCACCAATGGTGTGGCGGACAAAATCCTTGACCGAAGCAAACCATTCGACACGCAAACGGCGGGCGAACAATGCGTAGAGGAAGGAGCCCACGACGACACCGGCCGCCGCCATCAGGCCAAAACTGATGAGTGTGGTGGTAAAACCATTGTTGAGCAGATTAAAGAAATCTCCCGAAGGCGAGACGAACGTATAGGACTGGGCCGCCACATGTAGCGGGGGTTGGTCCATAAACTCTGCGGCGGAACGCCATTGCTGGCCCATGGGACCTGCCGTGACGTACCAGGCGCTCAGGACAGCCAGGCCGACGACGCCGCCGCCGAGGATGTTGTCAAAGCTCTTGCGAAAATCAATCGATTTGAACACCCAGATCAGCATCAGTACCACCACGAGCCCGCCAATGATGTAATGCACCCTGCCCGCGTCGCTGGCACCGATCACACCACTGACCAGATCGCCCAGACCCTGACTGGCAATACCGTGGTTCGTCAGGTCGATGAACAGCGGCTGCATCCAGCGCAGAAAGACGCTATACATGAAATTGGTATACATCATCAGATAGGCGCCAAAGCCCATCATCAGAAAGACCAACAGGGACTTGATGTTGCCGCTACCGATGCGCACCATGGTCTTGTTACCACAGCCGCTGCCCAGGGTCATACCGATACCGAACAGGAAGCCACCGAGGAGGTAGCGGGGCCAGGCGAACATGATGGTACGATAGGGTGGGAAGGAGGTGGTGCCACTCACGGCCAGATTGATGCTTATCAGGCCCGCGGCCTGTAGTAGCAATACCCCCACCATGGCCACGGCCATGGCAAAGACCCAGGACCGCATGCGACCGGTATCGCCGATGTTCACGACATCCGACACCGCTCCCATGGTGCAAAAATTGGTCTTGTGGACCACCGCACCCATGATCACGGCAATGCCGAAGCCCAATAAAAGTACTTGCCAAATAATGTCCATCCCGTCCTCCAAAACAACCTTGATGGTGGAACCCGCAGCCGCTGATTTTCCCCCCTCGATGCCGCCGCAGGCATGTAAAACGGGCATTTTACTGTGTCCGGGTGATTCAGGCCAGACGCAATTGTGGCCACGGCCCGCGTTTGCCACCACCGACACGCCTGAAGAGGGGTCCCTGCCGGACCAAGACGCGCCAGACACTGTCTGTGCCAAGCCGCGGCAGCACACCTCATCGGTAACGGGTGGGGTCCGCCACGCCAGCCTGTTCAAAGCCCTCACGGCGCAGTCGACAGGCGTCACAGCGCCCGCAGGCTCGACCGATCGCATCGGCGGCATAACAGGATACAGTCAGGGAATAATCCACACCCAGCGCAATACCGCGCGCGATAATCTCATCCTTGCCCAGATGCATCAGCGGGACATGAATGCGAAACGGGCGACCTTCCACACCGGCCCGAGTGGCCAGATTGGCCATGTGTTCGAAGGCCTCGATAAAGTCCGGACGACAGTCCGGATATCCAGAGTAGTCCACGGCATTGACGCCGATGAAGATATCACTCGCCCCCACCACTTCGGCCCAGCCCAGCGCGAGTGAGAGAAAGATGCTGTTGCGTGCCGGCACATAGGTCACCGGTATCCCTTCACCCGGTGTCTCGGGCACGGCAATGTCTGGATCGGTCAGGGCCGAACCACCGATCTCGTTGAGGGTAAGGCAAACGAGTTTATGCTCCACGGCCCCCAGCGCGGCGATCACCCGATCTGCGGCCTCGAGTTCGCAGCGATGGCGCTGTCCGTAATCGAAGCTCAGGGCGTAGCAGTCGAAGCCCTGCTTGCGAGCCTCGGCCAGCGTGGTGGCAGAATCCAGCCCACCAGAGACCAGGATGACGGCTTTAGACATGAGTCTGCACTGTTTGCCTTGTCAATAACGTTTCAGCGCCCCGGCTGATCGCCCCATAGCAGTTTGTGTAACTGGATCTGCAGGCGAACCGGCAGGCGATCGTCGAGGATCCACTCGGCCAGTTCCCGCGCTTCGAGATGACCCTGGACGCAGGAGAACAGGACGTCACACCGCGCCGCCAGTCCGTATTCATCGAGCAGGGAGCAGGCCCAATCATAATCAGCGCGGTCCATGAGTACAAATTTGACCTGGTCATGGCGTTGGAGACAGACGATATTCTCGTAGTGGTTCCGCGATGCCTCCCCGGAGCCTGGCGCCTTGATATCCATAACCTTGACGACCCGGGCATCGACGCCGCTGACATCCAGTGCGCCGCTGGTCTCCAGCGAGACCGTGTAACCGGCATCGCACAGTCGACGCAACAGGGCCAGACAGCCCCTTTGCGCCAGGGGTTCACCGCCAGTGACGCTCACATGGGGGGTCAGGTATGCAGCGACCGCCGCCAGGATGGCATCGGTGTGCCACCAATCACCCCCTTTGAAGGCATAGGCGGTGTCGCACCAGCTGCAACGCAGGGGGCAACCCGTCAGGCGGATGAACACTGTGGGCAGGCCCATGGTGCGGGTCTCGCCTTGCAGGGAATAGAATATCTCGGTGATGCGCAGGCGCGTATCGGCAGGTAACGCGTCACAGGGTGCGGGCATAGGGAACAACCGGATAACGGGATCACATCAGTTTTGCAGACACTCGCAGCCCGCAATCAAACGCAGTATACCTCAATTTAGCTCTCAGACAGGGGCTGGAAGCGCATCCTGCATGGGTCTACGATCAACCCGGCACAAGGCAACCGTGCGCAGGCGCTAAGGGGATCTTCCCCTCCTGCATTGAGGGGGATCTGCACCCTGTTGCTGACGCTCCCGGGCCTACCGGGCGGGCTGGCTGGCCTGTACCCGCAGCTTTTGCAGGAGATTTTTCGCCTGCCCGGCCTCCGTGGTATTCGGATAGGTCGCGGTCAGATTCTTCAGACTCTCCTGCGCACGCTTGATGTCGCCCAGTTCGTAGTAGCAATAGCCGATCTTGAGCATGGCCTCGGCCCGCTTGGGACTGTGGGGGTAATCGTCCAGCAGATCCTGGTAATCGGCGATGGCATTCTTGAACCGGCGTTGTGCATAATTGGCCTCGGCTACCCAGTACTGGGCGATATGGGCGTAGCGACCCTGCGGGTAATCCTTCAGAAAGGTGTGGAAGGCCGTGATCGCCTGGTCATAGCGCAGTTCACGCAAGAGATCGAACGCCACCTGATAGGCATGCTGCTCCTTGGCTGTATGGGCTTTGGTCGCTGTTACGGCCCTGGATGCAGAGCGGCGGTGCGGCGCACGGGCGGGGACGAAGGCCTTTGGTGCACCCTGCGCGGCGGGGTTCGACGCTCTCACCCCTGAAGGGGCCATCGTCGTCCCGTCACCCGCGCGTTCGAGCTGTGACATGCGCCGGTCGAGGTCCACATAGAGGTCACGCTGTCGGCGCTTGAGCTCGGTGAGCCTGTGATTTTGCAGCTCAATCTGACCACGCAGTTGCTGGACATTGCGTTGCAGAGCGTCCAGCCGGACCTGCATATCCATCAGACCCCGACCGTTGACGATGTGCTCGAGTCGCCTCAGTCGTACGGCCACACTCGCGCTCGGAACCCTTGCCTGTGCGGCTACCGGAAGGGTCATAACCGGGGCCGCCCGCACGCCACCACCGAACGCCAGCAACAGGGCCGCAGCAGAAATCAGGCCGAATATCGGAGGCCGTGCCCACACGTGTCTTTGCCACATCGTCATCATTGCCCCGAATAGTGGAGTTCCACCCGACGATTCAATCGCCAGGCAGCCTCATTGTGGCCCAGCGCCACCGGACGTTCCTCACCATAGCTGATCACCTGTATCTGCCCAGTGTCTGCACCCTGCAACATGAGCAGTTTGGCCACCGCTTGGGCACGCTGCTGGCCCAACGCCATATTATACTCGCGCGAGCCCCGCTCATCGGTATTGCCTTCGACCATGACACTGAGATTGGGGTGATCGGCCAGATAACGCCCGTGTGCGGCGATAACGCTCAAATATTCCGGCTTTATCCGGCTGCTGTCAAAGTCGAAATAAAATACCCGTTGGGACAGGGGACTGGCGGGGTTGTCCAGTGGATTACCCTTGAAGGTGCTACCCAACCGCGCACCCTGGCGCTGCTCGATGCTGGCGGGTTGGCCGGCCTGGGTTTGCGTGGCAGCCGCTGGCGGCGTGCCCTTGGTGTACTTCTTACCCCAAGGCCCCTGGCTGGCACAGCCCGCCAGACCGAGGCTCACTACGATCATCAACAGTAGAAAATAGCGCATGTTTCTCATGACGGTGCTCCTGCTTGTTTCAGTTAATGCTTGAATGGCGACCAGGCGGGTTCTCTGACATCACCTTGGCGCAAACTCAGGCGCTGGTGCACTTTGCCATCGATTGAAACCACCTCCAGTACACCGCGGTTATTCTCCTCGGTGGCATAGATGATCATGCCACCGTTCGGTGCAAAACTGGGCGACTCATCGAAGCGCGTCGTGGTCAATACCCGCAGATCACCGCTCTTCATGTCCAGTACGGCGATATGAAACGCACCATCGACACCATGCACCATGGCGATGTACTGGCCGTTGGGCGAGATCGATGCCCGGGCATTATAGGTCCCGTCGAAGGTCAGGCGCTGCGCCGGACCGGTGGCGCCCTGGGGACCGATCGGGATCTGGTAGAGCTGCGGACTGCCACCCCGATCAGAGGTAAAGACCAGCGACTTGCCGTTGGGCATCCAGGCCGCCTCGGTATCGATCGCGTAACTGTGTGTGATACGGGTCAGGGCCCGGGTCTTGAGATTCATTATATAAATATCCGCACTCCCCCCCCTGGACAGCGTCATCGCCATCCGGGTCCCGTCCGGTGACCAGGCTGGCGCGCTATTGAGTCCCGGGAAGTTGGCAATCCGCTGCACCTGCTGCGTCAACACATTCTGGATATAGATGGCCGGGCGACCGCTGCTGAACGAGACATAGGCGAGACGCTGACCGTGCGGTGCCCAGCTTGGCGACAGAATCGGCTGGGAAGAGGTAAAGATCGTCTGCTCGTCGTGCCCGTCCGCATCCGCTACTGCCAGACGATAGGTCCGTTTGCCCGCCTTGTCCGTGGATACGGTCACATAGGCGATATGCGTGTCGAAGGCCCCCCGCTCACCAGTCAGGCTCTGATAGATGATATCGCTGATCTGGTGCGCGGTCTGGCGCAGGTCGCTGCCTGGGCTGGCGATGCTGTAACCGGTGAGTTGCCGGGCGCCCAGTACATCGAGCAGCTGGAACTGAACCTGATAGCGACCATCGGGTCGCGGAGCCAGCGACCCCACCACCAGGTCATCCGCACCGAGCGTGCGCCAGTCCTTGAAATTCACCGCGCGCGCACCGTGGGGCTGGGCGATAAGGTTTTTTCGCGCCACCGGGGCAAACCGTCCACTACGGATCAAGTCCGCGCTGATGATGGCAGCCAGGTCCTGGGGCGGCGGTTTGGCACCCTTCCAGCCGAAGGGCACGATGGCGATCGGTACCGCCCCCTGGACACCCTGGGTGATCTGGATAGTCAGCTCGGCCTGCACACGTGCGCTGGCAAGCAGTCCCAACACAATAATGAACGCTAGACGCTTTATCACGGTCTCATCTCTTATCTTTGGGGTGGAAATTCATATCAAATCTTTTGAAGGTATCAAATATACCAGAGCCTGGCGGCGGCACCGGCAGTGGTGAAGCACGCTTCACCGCATTGACCACCGAGCGGTCGAAAACGGCATCGCCGCTGCTCTTGATGACCTGCACATCGACCACATCGCCAGTTGGGATCAGGCGCACCCGGACCCGACACACCAGCCCCTTGCGCACGTTCGGCGGCAACAACCAGTGCTGGCTGATATCCGCACGGATACGTGACTTATACTCTTCCATCAGAGTCGCCTGCCGGCGCTTGCGCAAGGCCTTTTTCTGCGCCTGGCGCGCCGCCTCCTCGGCCGCCAGTTTTTGTTGCAATTCCTGTTCCGCCGCCTGGCGTTTTGCCGCCACGACCGCTTTGTGCTGCGCCGCCTCCTCGGCCTTGCGCTGGGCCTCCAGCGCCGCGACCTGCGCGGCATGTTGTTTTTCCAGTGCCGCCTGTTGCTGCTTCAGCCTGGCTTGGCGCTGCTGGGCAGCGACCTGTTGCTGCTTGAACTTGGCCAGGCGCTGCTGGGCGGCGACCTGCTGCTGCTTGAATCTGGCCAGGCGCTGCCGGGCACTCGTTTGCTGCTGCTTGAGCTTTGCCAGGCGCTGCTCTTCGCGCCGCGTGGCCTGCTTCACTTTACGACGCACCCGCGCCCGCGCCTGCTGTTTGCGGCGTTGCTCGGCCTTGAGCTTGTTCAGTTCGCTCTGGACCTGAGCCTCGTTAACCGTCACTGCCTGCACGACCTGGGTCTGGGCATCGGTGATCGGCTCGGCCGTCTCGGAGAACTTGAAACTCACGACCAGCAGGGCGAAGAACACGATGTGCACGCAGAGCGCCAGAAACGCGGCACCGGGGTATTTGCGGATAAGACCCAGCATGAAAGATTCTACTCAGCGCTTTTGTCTGGAAGGTGGCGGTTGGGTAATCAAACCCACATTTTTGACGCCCGCCTTTTGCAGCAACACCATGGCATCGATCACGTACTCATAGCGCACATCACGGTCACCCCGCACCAGCACGGACGTGTCGGGGCGCTGGCGCAATACCGCCGCGACACGGGCAACCAGGGTCTGCGGGTCCACCGGTCGGTGGCGTGGCTCACCCACGTTGACATAGTACGCCCCCCGAGCGTTGACACTGACCACCAGCGGCGCACGGTGCACCACCGTCATCGGCCGGGTATTGGCCTGCGGCAGTTTCACTTTCACGCCCTCGCTCAGCAACGGCGCGGTGACCATGAAAATGACCAGCAAGACCAGCATCACATCGATGTAGGGCACGACATTGATATCGGCCATCGCACGGCGGCGATGGCGAAGGCACTGCTGTCGGGAGGCGATGGCCATGGTCGGGGTACCTTATACACACCGCTCAGGCATGGGCCTGGCGTTGCAAAATGGTAGCAAACTCTTCCATGAAGTTGTCATAGCGGTTGAGCAGGCGATCGATATCGCTGGCATAGCGGTTATAGGCGATCACCGCCGGGATGGCCGCAAACAGCCCCATTGCCGTGGCCACCAGCGCCTCGGCGATACCGGGCGCGACCGAGGAGATGGCGGCCTGTTGGACATTGCCCAGGGAAATAAAGGCATTCATGATCCCCCAAACCGTACCGAACAGCCCGACATAGGGACTGGTGGAGCCCACGGTGGCGAGAAAGGACAGGTGCATCTCTATCGCATCGACCTCACGGCTCATGGACACGCGCATGGCACGCTGCGCGCCCTCCACCACCGCCATTGGCTCGATACCTGATTTATTGTGCAGGCGCGCAAATTCACTGAAACCGGCCTCGAAGATCACCTCCATGCCACTGGCCTCGCTGCGCCGTGCGCTGATCTGCTTGTAGAGTTCGCCCAGTTCACCCCCGGACCAAAAGCGCTGTTCAAAGCGCTCGGCCTGAGTGCGTGCACGCTTGATCATCTGCCATTTCTGAAAAATCAGGGTCCAGGACAACAAGGAGGCCAGCAACAGCAGGAGCAAAACCACCTGCACGAGCGCACTGGCATTGAGAACGAGGTGTGTAATGGTCAGATCGGCGCTCATGGTGTCGGTCCTGTCTCATCGAGACATGTAAACAATTTGCCGGGCATGGGTTTGGGGCGCAGGCTGGCGACATCCAGGCAGGCCAGTTTCACGCTCGCCGTGCACAGGGTCAGGGCGTCCGTGTGACGCCGTACCGACTGCGCCACCGCAATGCTGGCTTTGCCTCTATGCACTACACGTACACTCACCTGCAGGCGCTCATTGAAGTGGGCGGGCTTGAGATAGTCGATCTGGAGGGCTCGCACGGCAAACAGGACACCCTCGGTGGCCATCATCTCATCTTGCTCGAACCCCAGGCTGCGCAACCACTCGGTACGCGCCCGCTCCAGAAAGCGAAGGTAGTTGGCATAGTAGACCACACCTCCCGCGTCGGTATCTTCGTAGTAAACGCGTACATCCCACAGGAACCCGTTCACGCTTTCCATGTCTGCCTCACAGACAACGCCCGTGACAAATAATTCCTCGGCAAAAATGCGGCGATGCAAGCCATGAGCTAGTCCTCGAACATATCCCGGTTCTGCGCGACAGCCGCAAGCTGGGCTGGTAACGTCAGGCCGAAGTGCAGATAGGCATTGCGCGTCGCCATGCGCCCGCGCGGTGTGCGCATGATGAAGCCCTGCTGGATCAGATACGGTTCGATCACGTCCTCGATGGTGCCGCGTTCCTCGCCGATCGCCGCCGCCAGATTGTCGACCCCCACTGGGCCGCCATCAAACTTCTCCATCATAACCAATAAAAGTTTACGGTCCATGACATCAAGGCCCAGGACGTCGACATTGAGCATGTCGAGTGCCCTGGCCGCCACCTCACTGCTGACCGTGCCGTCGGCGCGCACCTCGGCATAATCGCGTACCCGGCGCAGCAGGCGGTTGGCGATGCGTGGCGTGCCGCGCGCACGGCGCGCAATCTCGTGCGCCCCGTCCACATCGATGACCATTTCCAGAATCTGTGCCGAACGGCGCACAATGCCGATCAAATCGGCCGTTGAGTAAAATTCAAGACGCTGGATGATGCCGAAGCGATCCCGCAACGGTGAGGTCAGCAAGCCCGCGCGGGTGGTTGCGCCCACCAGGGTAAAAGGTGGCAGATCGAGTTTGATGGAGCGCGCTGCGGGACCCTCGCCAATCATGATATCGAGCTGATAGTCCTCCATAGCCGGATAGAGGATCTCCTCGACAACCGGACTGAGGCGATGAATCTCGTCGACAAACAGCACGTCGCGCGCTTCGAGATTGGTCAGCAAGGCAGCCAAATCGCCCGGTCGCTCCAGCACCGGACCGGAGGTATGGCGCAGGTTCACGCCCAGTTCCCTAGCGATGATGTGTGCGAGCGTGGTCTTGCCAAGCCCCGGTGGACCAAAGATCAGGGTGTGATCGAGTGCCTCGCCACGGCCACGGGCGGCATGGATGAAGATCTCCATCTGCTCGCGCACCACGGGCTGACCGACGTAGGCCGCCAGGCTGAGGGGACGCAAGGCGCGGTCCTGTACCTCATCCTCTGCGCGGTCACCTGCACTGACGATTCTGTCGTTTTCGATCATGTTCGAAACGTGCGCCATCCGCTGTCGATCCGGCGAGCGCCGGTGTAGCTCTCATCTTACACGAAGCCGGTGGCCCGCCGGTAGCACCGCTACCGACCTCAACGCGCGGTGGCACGCAGGGTCATGCGGATAATCTCCTCACTAGCCAGACCGGCAGTCTCCACCGCCCGCACCATACGACTGGCCTCCTGGGCCTTGTAGCCCAATGCCACCAGGGCGCTCACCGCTTCGCGCACCGGATCGTCGCCCGGCGCATCAGGGCCAGATCCGATCGGCGCCACTCCAGCGACACCCTCGTGACCCCAATCCGCTAGGCGGTCGCGCATCTCGACGATCAACCGCTCCGCCGTCTTCTTGCCCACACCGGGCAGGCGGGTAAGGCTGGCAGCGTCGTTGTCCTGCACGCAGCGGGCAAATTCATCGACACTGCTGCCCGAGAGGACGGCCAGTGCCATCTTCGCCCCTACCCCGCTGACCTTGATGAGGGCGCGGAACAACCGGCGTTCCTGCTCGGAGATGAAACCATAGAGTTGCTGGCTATCCTCGCGCACCACCATATGCGTATGCAGGCTGACCCCTTGCCCGAGCGCAGGTAGCTGATAGAAGGTGGACATGGGGGCCGCGAGCAGATAGCCTACCCCATGCACATCGACCAGGAGTGAGGGGGGTTGTTTTTCCAGCAAGATGCCGCTGATACGTCCGATCATGTGGGTGCTGTCGCTCTTGTTTGGGATGATGACACCGGCATGCCGGCCGCTCTATGCCCCTCGGGGCGATCCGCACGGGCGCACTGATGGACAATGCCCCCCGGACACTCTCACCGCCAACGCCCTCGGCGGCGGCGCACCGCCACCCCCCCCAGCGTCTGACGGGTATGGGTATGGCACAGCGCGACGGCCAGGGCATCGGCCGCATCCGCCTGGGGACAACGGTCCAGTTCGAGCAGGGCCTGGATCATATGCTGGACCTGTTCCTTGGTGGCATTGCCCCTGCCCACGACGGCCTGCTTGATCCGGGCCGGAGTATATTCACTGATCGCAACCTCACTGCATACCACCGCACAGATCGCCGCTCCCCGGGCCTGGCCCAGCTTGAGTGCGGAGGCGGCATTGCGGTGCATGAAGACCGACTCGATAGCCGCCTGTGCCGGATTCAGTTCACCGATGAGGGTCTGTAGACCCCGGTAGATCTCCGCGATCCGCCCCGCCAGCTCAGCAGACTGGGTGCGGATGCACCCGCTGGCCACATACGCGGCCTTACCCTCGCACACTTCAATCACGCCATAACCAGTAATGCGGGAACCCGGGTCGATACCGAGAATGCGTGTATTCAGTGTCATAAGAACGCTCGCCGGGCGCAGGCGGATCCGAGCCATCGTCTCACCGGCGCAACCGATTCATCCCTACCTGGCATCCGCCGGGCCCCTGTATAGATATCAACGCGCCACGAGTTGATGCATCACCTCATCGGAGAAGTCTGCATTGCAGTAGACATCCTGCACGTCGTCCAGATCCTCCAGCATGTCGACCAGACGCATGACCTTCTCGGCATCCTCAAGTTCGAGTACCACCATCGTGGCCGGACGCATGCTCACTTCGGCCTGTTCGGGTTCAAACCCACCCGCCACCAGGGCATCCTTCACGTCCATGAACGCATCCGAGCGGGTCAGCACATCAATGCTGCCATCCTCTTGGCTGATAATATCCTCGGCACCCACCTCCAGCGCGGCCTCCATGATCAGCTCCTCGTCACTGCCAGCCGGGTAACTGATAATCCCCGCCTGCGTGAACAGATAGGCCACCGAACCATCGGTGCCCAGGTTGCCGCCCGCCTTGCTGAAGGCATGGCGCACTTCGGCGACCGTGCGGTTGCGATTGTCGGTCATGCAATCGACCATCACCGCCACACCTGCCGGGCCGTAGCCCTCGTAGCGCACCTCCTCGAAACTGTCCCCATCGAGCTGGCCAGCACCGCGCTTGACGGCACGCTCAACCGTATCTCGGGTCATATTACTCGACAAGGCCTTGTCGAGGGCCGCACGCAGACGCGGATTGGATGCGGCATCTCCACCCCCGAGGCGGGCAGAAACCGTTATTTCCTTGATAAGTTTGGTAAAAAGCTTGCCGCGCTTGGCATCTTGCGCGTTTTTACGATGCTGAATATTGGCCCATTTACTGTGTCCGGCCATGTTGACCTCGTCTCGAATGTCCTGGGAAATACCACAAATTTACCGATCAGGGCAGTCTACCATTCTGAGCGGACCCACTGAAAGCCCGCTGCCAGAATGTAGCAGGGCCAGGGATAGCGTAGTCGTCGGGGGGGATGCTAGTCTTCGTGATCGGGGAGATAGATGGCGGTACTGTCCATCGCTGCACCGTCATCCAGATAACTGAAACGATGCCGGCCAATGAGAATCACATCGCCGTTTTTGAGCAGATGACGGGTGACCATGCGGTTGTTCACCAGGGTGCCATTGGTGCTCTCAAGGTCTTCCAGGTAAGTTTGCAGGTGGCCCTCCAAGAAAGGATCTGCAGTGACGAGCAGTTGCGCGTGTTCGCTGCTGACCGCGGCGTCATCGATCTGGATATCGGCATCGGAATGCCTGCCAATGCTCAGTGTGCCTTCCTCTTCCAGCGGGTAGGTGCGAATCACGACCCCCTGGTACGACAATGTGAGTCTGGCCATAGGACAGGTAAGCCTCGGTCATTTCCGGGGTACACCCGCAAGCGGGACTCCGGATGGAGTGCGAAGAAAAACACACGCGAGTGTTTATTGCAGCCTGAACTCCATGCGCGTGCCGGCGACCTCGATCACATCACCCTGTTTCAATACCCGACTGTGCGCCCCGATGGCCTCATCGTTGAGCTTGGTCGGCGCAGAGCCATCACCCACACCGCTCATCGGCGTCAGGAAATAACCCTGCCCCCGACGGGCAATGACCGCAATCTGCACGCCCGGTTTGCCCACGGTGGTG
This sequence comes from uncultured Chromatiales bacterium, assembly GCA_964561765.1. Classification (GTDB taxonomy): domain Bacteria; phylum Pseudomonadota; class Gammaproteobacteria; order DATFLL01; family DATFLL01; genus CAZLQI01. Next base: position 42,670 of record CAZLQI010000008.1, on the reverse strand, counting down.
TAGGGCTTGAGCAGGGGCAGTTCCTCCCCTGCCTTGGAGCCATTGAGTATCTTGACCTTGGCCGCCTGTGCTGTCGTCGCTGATGGCGTCGCGGTCGCCGCGCCGGCGGTCCGATGCGCGGGAGAGGCTACCGGTATGACGGGGCGACTGATAATCACCGTCGAATCGAAATTCTGGGCCATCTCTTCGATGAATTTGAACTCATGCTGTCCGACACGTATCACATCAGCGTGATTGAGCATGCGTTTGGTCACCGGCTTGCCGTTGAGCAAGGTACCATTGGTGCTGCCCAGGTCTTCGACATAGGCATTGTGCAACAGGAGTATCACTGCATGATGGCCACTGACAGTGGCATCATCGAGTTGCAGATCATTGTTCGGCTTGCGCCCGATGGTCGTACGTTCCTTGGTCAACGTATGTTCTTTCACTATCGATCCATCGAGCGTAATGATCAGTTTGGCCATGGACATCCCCGTCATCGTCAAAATGGCTTATTGTTGCACAGCAGATCAATACGCCCTGTGACCCACCTCTCCCCGGAAAGACGCCACCGGTTTGAATTCGCTACATATCGCCCACCACGGGTCTATCCCACACCGCGCGGCTCGGGCCATCAAGCCTGCCTGAACTTCGTCCAGTATACGCCGGAATCTGTTGACCCTGTCCTGTTATTCCGGGTCCGCCCATACCCCGATACCGGGCACTAGCATCAGCCCACACGGATCAATATAACAGAAATATTGTCCAGACCACCTTGCTCGTTGGCAATCTCGATCAGGGCCACGGCCACCGGGTCCAGTGTCTCGTCATCTGCATGCAGATTGAGCAACGTATGGATTTCATCATCAGGGACCATGTCGGTCAATCCGTCTGAACACAACAAGAACAGATCGCCGGATTCACACTGATCATGGGCGATATCCACCTCGACCGAGACATCAATACCCAGGGCCCGGGTAATCAGGTTTTTATTGGCCGAGGCCCGTGCCTCTTCGGTGGTGAGAAATCCGTTTTGCACCAATTCCTGAACCAACGAATGATCCATGGTGATTTGCCGAAGCTGCTTGTCGCGCAGACGATAGATCCGGGAGTCGCCTACGTGAGCCAGCGTAATGCCATCGCCATGGAACAGCACGGCAACGATGGTGGTGCCCATACCCGCACACTGTGGCTGTTCCGTCGCATGCGCCAGGATGAACTCATTCGCCTGATCTATGGCCTCTGCCAACAGGGCCGGGGCGTCGTCCTCGCGCCGGTGCGCCTGAGCAAGCAGGTTGCTCTGGATCGTTTCCACGGCGATGGCGCTAGCCACTTCGCCCGCATTGTGTCCCCCCATACCATCGGCGAGCAGGGCAAAGCCATGCGCCGCATCCCAGGCAATGTGATCCTCGTTATGCTCGCGCACACGACCCACATCGGTCATTCCGAATACCTGCACTGACAATACCTTATTCATGTGGTCTACCGATTGTCGTCGACGTGGCCCAAGGACACATCGCCTTCCCGTTGGGGTGGTTGTCCAGGGCAGAGGGTCGTAACCAACACTCACGCACCTTCCTGTATCTCATCGAGATGTTGTTCGAGTCTTTCGCGACAACGGCGCAGCGCGTTGGCCATCTGTAAACCACTCTGGAACCGTTTGTCAATTTCCTTGAACAGCGCCTTGTTGACGACCTTGCTGGCGCAGGGGGGTAAATCGGGGCGGAACATGCGCAGGTCGGGGTGTTTTTCATTGGCAATTTTGTACATGAGACTGGCCAGAGACTCGCCAATAAAGGGTAACTCCCCGGTCAACATCTGGTAGAAGGTCACCCCCAGGGAGAAGATATCGGAGCGTCCATCGACCCGCTTTCCAGCCAGTTGTTCCGGGGACATGTAGGAAGGGCTGCCCAGAATGGTGCCGGTGCGGGTCTTGCTGGCATCTATCAGGTGAGCCACGCCGAAGTCGGTCACGTTCACACTGCCAGTCTCGGCATCATAGATGATGTTCGCGGGCTTGACATCGCGGTGGACCACGTTGTTACTGTGCGCGTATTCCAATGCCTCGGCCACCTGTATGATGATGTCAAACACCTGTTCGACGGGGAGCAGATTATCTGCCTTGCAATAGCTGAGCAGATTTTCTCCCTTGAGATAGTCCATGGCAATATAGGCCAGGTCCTGATCTTCGCCTACATCATAGATGGTGACAATGTTCGGGTGATTGAGCCGACCCGCCGTCTCCGCCTCGCGGAAAAAGCGCTGTCTGACCTCTTCGAATTGTTCCGAGCCAAACTCCTGGGACAGAGCCATGGTCTTGATGGCCACGGTGCGACCGATCTTGGGATCGCGCCCGACATAGACCAATCCCATCGCCCCCCGACCCAGTTCACGCTCTATCTGATAGCGACCCAACATCGGTTTCTGAATACCGTTGTTGCTGATAATCATCGTGCTCGCATTGTTGTGGGCTCCCCCCTTGCCCAACATGGACATGCCTTCCAGTTCCTGATTTCGCCCGATACGTTCAGCGACATCGCGAAAGTGACTGTCATGTTCCTGGATATGGTGAAACGCCGCCACCGCCTTGTTAAACTGCCGGCGTCGCTCGTAGTCCAGGCCCAAGCCGTAGAGGGCGTCAGACAGGGCCGAGGTCGGTATGCAGCGGCGGTATTTCGCAAAGGCCTGATCCAGCTGTCCCTGGGCCTGAAAAGACAGGCCTAGCTGCCGATTGGCGTCTGACAAGGCTTCGTGCATCCCCCCCATACGTTGCCCCACCAGGCGCTTACCCGCCAGCAAGGTATAACCGAAGACCAACGCCGCCGTCGGGGCCATGAGTTGGACCCAGGTCGCATTCACCATCATGAGAATGAACTGGACATTGAGTATGCCGATCACCAACACCAGCGTCAGCGCCAGCCCCGTGCTGAGACGAAACCTCGGCAACACCAGCATGAGGTACAAGGCCACAACGGCGAGTGCCAGCCATTGTGCCTGGAAGGCCCAGGTCGGCACCTTGAACAGATCACGATTGAGCAAGCTCGACACCGTATGCGCAGCAATCATGACCCGCGGCAATGGCGTACCCAGCGGAGTATCGAAACGCCGGGCCAGAGTGGGTGCAGTCAAGCCAATCAGTACGGTCTTTCCGCGAAAATCCCGTGCCGGGATCCGGTGCCGGTACACCTGTGCGAATGAATACACCTTAAAGGGCGGCTTGCCACCACGCGCCTGATAGAAATAGGGATAGGCATACAGAGCGGCATCGGTACGGAACAGCTCATTGTCGATGCTGATCCCCATGCCCGGTCGCGGTCGGGCGTGGCGCAGATTGAGGTGCAGACTGCGGGCGGTCAACAGCAGGGTCAACGACGGGTAATACCGTGTGCCGTAGCGCACCACCAGGGGCACGCTCCGCACGCCGTCTGTGGTACTGCGGCCCCGATCGCCGACGACCCCAACGCCTGCCGCCGCCTTGCCCAGTTCGGTGATGGGTGCAGACAAGGTGGTGGCAACCCGCACTCCGCGCCGATAGAACAAACCGGTATGATAGGTATATACACTCGCGGCAACATTGGCAAAACCCTTCAGGGCATGGGCGGCCAGATAGTCGGGGGCGGGCGGCGCAGACACATCGCCCGACACGCCGTCAAGCGAGACACTGCGGTAATCCATTCCCAGCAGCACATTGCCTGCCCGGCGCAGACTGCGTGCCAGCCTGGCGTCGGTATCCAGTGCCGCCTCGGTACGGCGCAGGGCATGGCGCAGCGAGGCTCTACCGTTTGCAGCAACAGCCCTGCTCAAGGCATACATGGCCTCCAGGCCACGCTGGTTCTGGGGACGATCCAGGGGCAGGGTTATCCCAACGGCCACGGCGCCCGATGCGCTCAGTTGGCGGCTCACGGAACCCAGCATGTTGCGTGGCCACGGCCAGGGTCCCAGTGCGCGCAAAGAGGCCGCATCAATGGCCACCACCACCACATTTTCATTGGCCGGGAGGGCACTGGAGTAGCGTGCACCGAGATCATAGGCCACATGGTCGAGATGCTCCACCCAGGGGGACCCCGTTGCCAGGAGAAAGAACACGACAACGGCCAAGCCGATAAATCCGTCTCGTTTCCACAGATGCTTCTTCACCAGTGACCCTCAAAACCTTTGTTTATCATGTTATTAGCAAACTTATCCGGCACATAATAACAGACGCCACCCGGTCGACATAAGGCTGACCGTTGCGCCACCTCGACTCCGGCACGGACCGCAGAGAAACATTACATACCCTTCTATATCGGCAAGACTCTGGATTTTTTAGGTTTTTTATTATAAATGGGTAGCAATACCGTATCAGGACATAACACTGTGATGCCGATACCCCTGGCCGCTCCAGGCGTCGGACCAGCAGGGCCAATGATCGACCCGACAACCACAAGCCATGGATCAGGACAACAGGACGCGTCGCCGGACCGGGCGGCGATGCACCCGCATCAGGACGTGGCCTGGTCAACCCCCTGTCCGCGCTCCACGCCCTTGCCCCCGACCGCAGGTCGGGCCCGCAGGCGCAGACCAAGCTCACGCAACGCGGCGTCTGCGACTGGAGACGGGGCCTGGGTCAGCAGACAGGCCGCAGTCTGGGTCTTGGGGAAGGCCATCACTTCGCGGATGGAGGCAGCTCCGGTCAGCAACATGACCAGCCGGTCCAGCCCGAAGGCAATGCCGCCGTGCGGCGGGCAACCATATTTCAAGGCATCGAGCAGAAAGCCGAATTTGTCCTCAGCCTCTTCCTCGCCAATACCGAGCAGGGCAAAGACCCGGGTCTGGACTTCGGCGTGATGAATACGAATGGAGCCTCCACCCACCTCGGTACCGTTGAGCACCATGTCGTAGGCCCGGGACAGGCACGCCCCCGGGTCGTCATCCAACCATTCAATCTGCTCCTCCCTGGGTGAGGTAAAAGGGTGATGTAGGGCCACCCAGCGACGCGCCTGTTCATCGCGCTCGAACATCGGGAAATCCACCACCCAGAGCGGGCGCCAGCCATGCTCGACCAAGCCGCCATCATGGCCCAGTTTCACACGCAGGGCACCGAGCGCCTCATTGACAGTGCTCACCGTATCCGCACCAAAGAAGATCAGATCGCCATCCCGCGCACCGGTGCGGGCCATGATGGCGTCAATGCAGTCATCGGGGAGAAATTTGAGGATGGGTGATTGCAGCCCTTCGCGCCCCCTGGCGACCTCGTTCACCTTGATATAGGCCAGCCCCTTGGCGCCATAGATACCGACAAACCGGGTATAGTCATCAATCTCCTTGCGTGAGAGACCGCCGCCCCCCGGCAGACGTAGCGCGGCGACCCGCCCGTTCGGGTCATTGGCCGGACCAGAGAAGACCTTGAACGCCACTCCCGCCATCAGATCACCGACATCGACCAGTTCCAGCGGGATACGTAGATCGGGTTTGTCGGACCCATAGCGGGTCATCGCTTCGGCATACGACATGCGCGGGAAGGGATCGGGCAGCGCGACTTCCAGCACCTGCGCAAAGACCGTACGGATCATCGCCTCCATCAGCCCCATGATCTGTGCCTCATCCATGAAAGAGGTCTCGATATCGATCTGGGTGAATTCGGGCTGGCGATCGGCACGCAGGTCCTCGTCGCGAAAACAACGCACGATCTGGTAGTAGCGGTCCAGCCCGGCCACCATCAGCAACTGCTTGAACAACTGCGGCGACTGCGGCAAGGCAAAGAACTGACCCGGGTGGGTACGGCTCGGCACCAGATAATCGCGTGCACCCTCCGGCGTGGCCTTGGTCAGGATCGGCGTCTCGACATCCAGAAAGCCCTCGTTATCGAGAAAGTGGCGCAGGGTCCGGGTGATCTGCGCGCGCAGGCGCAGGCGCTGCAACATCTCCGGGCGGCGCAAATCGATGTAACGATAACGCAGACGGTGCTCCTCGGCGACATCCGTCTCATCGAGCTGGAACGGCGGGGTCTCGGCGCGATTGATGATCTCAAGCGTCTTGCCCAATACCTCGATGTGGCCGGTCGGCATGTCCGAATTCTCAGTCCCCCCGGGACGGCGGCGCACTCGTCCACAGACCTGGAGTACATATTCATTGCGTACCCGCTCGGCCTTCATGAAGGTATCTGCCATATCGGGGTCAAACACCAACTGTACCAACCCTTCACGATCACGCAGATCGATGAAGATTACCCCGCCATGGTCGCGGCGACGGTGTACCCAGCCGCAAAGCGTGACGTCTTCATCAATGTGCTGTTCGGTAACCTGACCGCAATAATGGGTGCGCATGCTCGTTTCCTAAGTCTGCAGGCGAGCCGGGCGTGCCGCAACGCGCCCGACTGCATAAGTGTGAGGTGAAAAGTGGAAATGGTACGAAACGGATAAGCGGAAGGCAACCAGTGCCGTCCACCAGGCACAGTCCCATACACCGGTGCAGCACACACCTTTCAGGATCATAGCCAACCCCGGAATTATGCCTGATCCGCACCCCTGTCGGTCGATGTGGGGCCTTCCATCTTCGGCACACGCGGATGGGGTACGATGACTCCCATTGAAATCAGCATCTTGAGAGCATCATCCACGCTCATATCGAGTTCCACCACGTCGACTCGGGGGATCATCAGAAAAAAACCCGAGGTAGGATTCGGCGTGGTGGGCACATAGATATTGATGACATCCTGACCGGTTCTGGCCTGGGCCTCGCCGATATCGATCCCGGTCTGGAAGGCCAGAGTCCACAGACCCCGGCGCGGGTATTCGATGAGCAGCACCTTGCGAAAAGACTGACCGCCCGCGGCAAACACCGTCTCGGTGAGCTGCTTGACCGCGGCATAGATAGAGCGCACTAGCGGAATGCGGGCCAGCAGGGACTCCCACACCGCGACCAACTGGCGACCGAACAGATTGGCGGCGACGATGCCGGTGACAAAGACCACAGCCACCGAGAGCAGCACACCGAGCCCCGGGATGTGTACGCCCAGCAGGGCATCGGGGCGCCACGGTGGTGGCAACAACAGGAGCACCCGGTCCAGCACATCCACCAACGTGGTGATGACCAGCAGGGTTACTCCCAGAGGTACCCAGACCAGCAGTCCGGCGATCAGATAGCGCCTCATGCCGTCCCCCCCGAGGAGCCATGTACCGCGAAGTGGATCACCCGCACACGCTGTCCATCCACGTGCCAAGCAACCATTCCCTCACTGCCAGCGACACTCTGAGCCGTCTCCACTCAACTGTCGGCGCCGCCGGTGCAGGCGCCGGTATCGCCTCCGCCTTTACTACTACTGGGCGTACTGTCAGTTTGTGCCACATTTTTCTTGCCGCCGCCCTTGAAGTCTGTCTCGTACCAACCACTGCCCTTGAGACGAAAACCGGCAGCGGAGATGAGTTTTTTCAGCGCCGGTTTGCCGCAGGACGGACACTCAGTGAGCGGTGCGTCATTGATCTTCTGAAGTGTTTCCAGTTCATGGCCACAGGCCTGGCATTGATATTCGTAAATGGGCATATTTGCTCCTACCCTCCATCGCTGATTCATCGAGTATCATTGTGTCAAGGGATCCGAGGACCGGGCCTGACTGGCGTCACCGATACCGATCCGGCACCCAAGCGGTACCGCATCCAGGCATGACATAGGGACACCGTGGTGTAATATCAAGCCCCAGTATACCCCGCTGGGTCGCGCTACACAGGCGTTTTTCCTGTCGAGTCAGATCACTTGGCCGCACTAACGTGGCCAACCTACACAGATGAAGGCCGTGCCCCCACATTGGGAATGTGGCATTATGCGCGTCTTTCCTTGTCAGGATATCGAAGAATCAACGCCCGCGGGACTCCACATCTGTCTGAAGAGCGTGGCGCGTGGCCTCGATGCGCTGGACTGAGATCCACGGCACGGCGCAACTACATCTCGTATATCCTGTACCAAGGCACGAATATCGACACAGGAGAGGCCATGGCCCACAAACTCATCATGATGCTGCTCAATGTGAATCCGGACATTCCAGCCACCCTGGGCGCCCCCTTCTTCCAGGCGACGGTCGCTGCGTGCCTGGACCTGGAGGTGGAAATCTATTTTGCCTCCCGGACCGCCAGTCTCCTGCGCAAAGGTGTGGCCGAGGCCCTGTATCCAGGTCAGAAAAAACAGAAATCAGTCTATTCGTTCATGCAGGATGCCCATGGCATCGGGGTAAAGTTCTTCCTCTGCGGCGGCGCCATGGGCGAAAACGGCATCACCACAGAAAACGCGATCCCGGAACTCGATAGCGTGGTCGGCGGGGCGGCCTTCATTAGTGAGGCCATCGAGGACGGTGTCATCACCCTGACCTACTGAGTGGACCAGGACACACCACCACCGTCCGACCACACCGCGACAGCCCACCCGCAGGAGAAACAGCATGCGCTCACCGTTCTCACCGCTGTATTTCCTCTTGTTCCTGCTCATACTCGGCCTGCTGATCGGTTTCATTCAGCTGGGGGTCTTCGCCATCGCCTTCAGTAAGCTCGGTCTTACCCTGCACTCCGCCCTGGTGCTATTGTTCAGCTCACTGTTTGGCAGCGCCATCAATCTGCCCCTGTTCAGCCTCCAGGCCGATGCGCCACCCGAGTCCGCATCACCTGCGCCCCGGCGCGGTCTGCTGCTTGGGTCCACTCAAGCCTTTCGTGGACGCACCCTGATCGCCATCAACGTCGGCGGCGCTTTGATCCCGCTCTCCTTCTCGTTGTATCTCATCAGTCACACTCCCTTGCCACTCGGGCAGGTGATCGTAGCCGTGGGCCTCGTCACGCTGCTCAGCCATCTCGTCAGTCGCCCGATCCGCGGGCTGGGGATCGGGATGCCACTGTTCGTCGCCCCGCTCAGTGCGGCGCTGATCGCGGTGTTGTTCAACGGCCCGCAAAGTGCCCCTCTGGCCTATGTCTGCGGTACGCTTGGCGTGCTCATCGGGGCCGACCTGTTGCACCTCGGTGATATCCGCCACATGGGCGTCCCCGTCGCCTCCATCGGCGGTGCCGGCACCTTTGATGGCATCTTCATCACCGGTATCGTCGCAGCCCTGCTCGCCTGAATCCGCGCAGACCGGTACGGACCCTGTCCAGCGGGATCCCCGGTGTGATAAAAGTACCGATCAATCCAAAGGTATCGCCCCGTCGTCAAGGAACCGGAATCGCCATGTCCACTAAACCCACACCGCCATCGACACACCGCAGTGCGGTGCATCCGCCCGCCACCGGGAGCACCACCGGCGCACGCAGCATCCTCATCACCGGGTGTTCGAGCGGCATTGGTCTGTGCGTCGCACGGGGACTGGCCGCACGTGGCTACCGGGTGTTCGCCAGCGCGCGCAAACCGCAGGATGTGGAACGCCTGCTGGCGCTGGGCCTGGAGGGACTGCGCCTGGATCTCGACGATTCGGCATCGATCCATGCCGCCATCGACACGGTGCTCAAACGTACCGACGGTCACCTAGATGCCCTGTTCAACAACGGCGCCTACGGTCAACCCGGCGCCATCGAGGACTTGACACGGAGCGTCATGCGGGCACAGCTGGAGACCAATCTGCTCGGCTGGCTGGAACTGATCACGCTCGTTCTGCCGGTCATGCGCCGTCAGAGGCACGGACGTATCATCCAGAACAGTTCAGTACTCGGCCTGATCAGTTTGCCCTTTCGTGGCGCTTACAACACCACCAAGTACGCCATCGAGGGCCTGACCGACACCCTGCGCCTGGAACTACACGGCTCCGGCATCAGCGTCTCACTCATCGAACCCGGTCCGATCACCAGTCGCTTTCGTGACAACGCCTATCAGGCCTACCGGCAACATATCGACACCGAGCACAGCGCGCATCACGACACCTATCAGGCACTGGAGCGACGCCTAACCAAACAGGGACCTGCCGCCCCCTTCACCCTCGGACCCGAGGCCGTGCTGGGCAAGGTGATCCATGCCCTGGAAAGCCCACGCCCACGCATTCGCTACTACGTCACCTTTCCAACCTATCTGTTTGCCGTGCTAAAACGCCTGCTGCCACACCCCGCTCTGGACTGGGTCCTGCGTCGCGTCTCGGCCAACGAATTGCGTGACTGAACACCGCATTGCTGGATAATGAGCACGGACAGGAACGATCCCGGAGACGGCCTTTCTTGCATTTCTCAGCAGCGGGGGTAGGCTGGCGCGGCCTGCGGTCGATACTGCTACCAAGTAGGTTAGCCTTGCCACCACAGTGCCAGGAGAAGACCATGTTCACCACCACTGCCCTGATCCTGTCTGTCGTATTCGGTGCCTTCGGCACGGCCTATTTCATCTATGGCAAACGCCAACAACAAATCGTCCCCCTGCTCGCAGGGGTGGTACTGTGTGTATTCCCCTATTTCATCAGCAATACCCTGCTTATGGTGCTCGTCGGCGTTGCGCTACTTGTCACCCCCTTCATTATCTTTCTGTAATGTGGCCACGATGCCTGCCATGCTAGGCTCAACCTTGGACAACAAGATCAATTCCCAAGGTTATGCTTCATGGATAAAAGTGATTATTGGCAACGCCCCACCCGTTATCTTCACCTCGGCCTCGTCCTCACCGTTACGGCACAACTGCTGCTGAGCCTGGTCATGGCCACACCACATGGCGATCGGCTACGCAGTGCACTGCAAACCGGCAGTTTCGCGGTCCATGAGTGGGTGGGTATGAGCACATTGGTCATCGTCATACTGCACTGGCTATGGAGTTTGCGCATCCATCACGCCGCCAGTCTCGGACATCTGTTCCCATGGCGTGGCACAGGCCGGAGGCAGGTGATAGGCGAACTGCGTGCCCTGTTGCAGGGACGCCTACCCAAAGACGAGACGCAGGGGGGGCTTGCCGGCCTGGTACATGGACTGGGTCTGCTCGCCGTCACCGCCATCGCCATCAGCGGTGGCGTGTTGTTCTTTCTCATACCGGAAAACGGCTTGCCAGCGAGTGACACCGTCCACAACCTCGGCGATATACATAGCTTTATTGCCACCTTCGTGTGGCTCTACTGGGGAGCCCATATCGCCATGGCCCTGTTGCACCACGTCCTGGGACACGACACCCTGCGCCGTATCTTCAAACCCTGAGTCGAACCCGGCCCTTGGTCTTCATCTGCAGAACTCCTGCCGCCACCGCCATCCATCCAGTCTACAACGTCCATGTGGAACAGACACAACGCCACCACCACATCCAGCGGGAACAACCGCAGCGCTGAGCGGGAACGGCACAGACGTGATGGATGCGTTGAGCGAAACGACGCGTGGAGCGTCTGTCAGCAACGACAGGGACTCTGTCTGCGGGAGACGAGGTCGATACGCAGGCTCAATTGTCTTCGTGATCGAGGCGGGTGTCCCAACCCAGTTCATGCGCCCGGCGCACAGCCTCGCCATGAATGCGGTCATGGCGCTCGCGCAGTGACGATGGCAGATTGCCGACCAGATGACCATATTTGCCCCATTCGACACTGACCTGATCGTAGATGACCTGCAGGCGATCATGCGACCAGCCGGCACAGTCCTGCGTCTCAGGCAGCAGGCCGAAGACCCAGGCATCCTTGATGATGCCGCCGATGTGGGTCATACCACCGTACACATCGTCGTGAATTCCGTCGTAAGTTTTCTCGCTCACGTCGTTTCACCTCGCAGGGCTTGGGGGCGGATGAAGGATCGCGCTCTGAGCGCAACCGTATGTTCGGCCCGGTACAACCGGGATCAAGGACCACAGTATACGGGTTAATATAGACCAGACGAAAATTAATGGCGGAGTGGACGGGACTCGAACCCGCGACCCCCGGCGTGACAGGCCGGTATTCTAACCAGCTGAACTACCACTCCGCACGATCTACTCTGAAACTGCCGAGGCCACGGTGATATTCTCACCGGGGAACCCGAGCTGAGCAGGCGCGCGATGATAGCCTATTTGCCAAAATCTGGCCAGCTCTTTATATAATCGCCGGCGTACCGAACAAACGATCACCACCATTTTTCGTAGATAACCCCCGTAGCGGGAATACCCAATGCGGCCAGTGTCGCCGCAGTCGTATCCACCATTTCGTTCGGTCCACAGATGTAGTAGAGCGCCTGTGCATCAAGTCCTGCCAGGCGCAATTTACCGGCATCGATACGTCCGCTGAGTCCGGACCAGTATTTCCGTTCGGGTTGGGTAACGCTGATGAGCAGACGGACATGCGGATTGAGCGCCGCCATCTGGTGCAACTCATCCACGAACAGGATCTCCTCGGGCACGGCCACGCTGTAGAGCAGCGTGACCTGTACATCACGGTGATGGGCATGGATATCGCGCAGGATACCAAGTAGCGGCGTGACCCCCACACCGGCACCGATGAGTACGACCTGCGCACCCATCGCGCGACGATAGTAGAAATTGCCGGAGCCATTGGAGATGGTCACCTGCTCGCCTACCCGCGCCCGCTCATGCAGGTAGTGGGTCACCTTGTGATTCACGCCGAACTTGATCGCCAACTGGATCTGTCCGTGGCCGGGTGCGCCCGCACTGTGACCCGGACAGGATGTCATTGAATACCCCGCCACCTCGGTATGACCATCGACATCAACATAGAGATCGATCCACTGGCCCGGCAGGTAATCGAACGCCTGCTCACCATAGTCCAGAATAAAGGACTTGATGGTCGGCGTTTCCTGCCGAATAGCGGCAATGGTGACCGGAAACTTCACTGCGGACCTCATCGTTGCCACATCAAGAACCCCGGACCAAAGACGGGCACAGACCCGTGCCCGGCACGACGGGGAAAAGGGTTCATGTTAACGGCACGCGCCACGCGTGACAAATACGCCTCCCGCACACCAGCCTACTTGCGATGCAATTCCAGCGCAATGAGTCGGGTAATATCGATATGGACGTCACGCGGATCGACAATACGCCGGATCTCGACCTTCTTCTTGCCCCGGCACCATTTCGGATGGGCAAGGTTGATCAGTTTGCGGGTGCGGTAGATCTCACGCTCAGGGCTCATCAGCAACATAATCACAGGGCGCAGGCGACTCTTCGCATTGAGTGCGGTCACCAGGCCGGTATGCCCGGAGGACAGTTCGAGCAGACTGCCAATGGGATAGATGCCGAGGCAATGGATAAAGCGCTCGGTCAAGACCGGATCGAAGTTGTCCGGCATCCAATCATAGATCTTCTTCAGCGCATCATGTGGCGTCATGCCATCGCCATAGACCCGATCACTGGTGATGGCATCATAGATGTCCACCAGGGTGACAATCCGGGTCAAGTGCTGGATCTGTTCGCCCACCAGTTGCTGCGGATAACCGCTGCCACCCAGCTTTTCGTGGTGTGACAGAACCATATCGAGGACCTCGGGCGCAATGCCCGGATCGGATTTGAGCATGGCATGGCCCTGGCCTGGATGCTCACGCATGACGGCAAACTCCGCCACCGTCAGTCGGCCCGGTTTGTTGAGAATCGCCAGCGGCACCTTCATCTTGCCAATGTCGTGCAGCAAAGCACCCAAGCCCAGAACACACAAGGTGTCACGGTCCAGTCCCAGAGAACGACCGAAGGCGATCGCCAGGATGCAGACATTGACACAATGAATGGAGGTGTATTCATCGCGCCGTTTCATGTGGCTCAGCCACATGAGCGCATTGGGATTGTGCACCACACTGTCAACGAGTTCAGCAACCCGTTCCCTGGCAATGCCGGTATCGATACTGTTGCCCAGACGCGCCTCGCTGAGCAGCCGATCGATATGTGCACGTGCCGCTCGGTGGGGACCCCGCGCCTTACTGACGGTACGCCGGAAATCTTCCATGACCTGGGCGTCGGTGGACGTTTCGCGTACACCGCTACCCACCTGCTGTGCCCGCGTCATCCGCACAGCGGCGCGACGCAGTTTCGTCAGCACCGCAGATCGGGCCTTTTTGGTATCGACATAGACATACACACAACGCTCAGACACTGCATCGATATCATTTTGTGATTCAACGCGAAACCCCTGGAAGAGAAACGTCGTTTCCAGCCAGGGGCGGTCCAGTTCACAGATGTACATGCCAATGCGCAGTTCTGAGGGGGTCAGTTTCTTTTTCATCCCGCACTATCCAGATACATGGGTTCCCCGCCAAGGGCGGCTGCTGTCTACTATCGGCAACGGCACACGCAGGTTTAATGCATCCGTTGTGTCCGGTGACAGACAGGTTGCCAGAGTGCTGTCGCCCGTTAGCGTTTCAGCCGGGCGAAGGCCTGCTGCATCGCACTGTCCTGGCTGGGTCCGGAGCCTACCCGGTCGTGCACGGGTTTGGCGCCCGCACGCCCGGGGCGTTTCCTGCTCGGTGCCTCTGCCCTCATCGCCGGTACATCCCGGCTGTCATCACTCAGGCGCAGCGTCAGCGCAATGCGGCGGCGCTGGCTGTCGATGTCCAGGACCTTGACCTTGACCACTTCGCCGGCCTTGACCACCTCATGCGGGTCCTTGACGAAGCGATCCGCCAGGGCCGAGATGTGCACCAACCCGTCCTGGTGCACACCGATATCGACAAAGGCGCCAAAATTGGTGACATTGGTCACCACGCCCTCGAGGATCATGTCCGGTTTGAGATCACCCAGGCCCTCGACACCTTCCCTAAAGACCGCAGCTTTGAACTCGGGACGGGGGTCACGGCCAGGCTTTTCCAGCTCGCCGAGTATGTCACTCACCGTCGGTTCGCCGAAATGCGCATCAGTATAGTCATTGGCCGCCAGCGTGCGCAAAAACCGGGACGCACCCATCAAAGCGCCAATAGCCTTGCCCGTGGTGGCGATGATCCGCTCCACCACAGGGTAGGCCTCAGGGTGTACGGCCGAGGCATCCAGAGGATTGTGCCCACCCATGATCCGCAGAAAACCGGCGGCCTGTTCAAAGGCCTTGTCACCCAGACGCGGCACCGCGCTCAGGCTGGCCCGATCGACAAAGGCACCGTGTGCATCACGGTAGCTGACCAGATTGGCGGCCAATACCGGACCCAGTCCGGAGACACGAGTCAGCAGGGGAACCGAGGCGGTATTGACGTCCACACCAACGGCATTGACGCAGTCCTCGACGATGGCCTCCAGAGTCCGGGCCAGACGGGCCTGGTTGACGTCGTGCTGATACTGTCCCACGCCAATGGCCTTGGGTTCGATCTTGACCAATTCGGCCAGTGGATCCTGCAGGCGACGCGCGATGGAGGCCGCACCACGCAGCGAGACATCGAGCTCCGGAAATTCCCGGGCCGCCAGCTCCGAGGCGGAATATACCGAGGCCCCGGCCTCGGAGACCATGATCTTGTTCAGTTTCAGTTCGGGGTGGCGCGCCATCAGCTCAGCCGCCAGGCGATCGGTCTCGCGTGAGGCGGTACCGTTACCGATGCTAACCAGTTCGACCTGGTGGCGTGCGGCAAGCTCGGCCAGAATGGCGATAGACTGCACCCACTGTCGCCTCGGGACATGCGGATAAATGGTTGCGGTATCGACCAGTTTGCCGGTGGCATCGACCACCGCGACCTTCACCCCGGTGCGCAGGCCCGGGTCCAGTCCCAGGGTCGGGCGGCGACCGGCGGGGGCGGCGAGCAGGAGATCACGCAGATTGGCACCGAAGACACGAATCGCCTCCTCCTCGGCCTGCTCGCGCAGTCGCAGCTTCAGTTCGGTCTCCAGATGTGAGAGCAGCTTCACCCGCCAGGTCCAGCGCACGGTCTCGGCCAGCCAGGCATCCGCTGCCCGACCGGTGTTGCGCAACCCGACGTGGGCACCAATCATACGCTCGCAGACCCCCGCCTCAGTGAGACCCAGACCCTCGTCCTGGGGAATCAGCAGGTCCAGGGTAAGCACACCCTCCTTGCGCCCGCGGAACATGGCCAGGGCACGGTGCGAGGGTACAGACTTGATCGACTCGGTGGCGGCGAAATAATCCGCAAACTTTGTTCCTTCCCCGGCCTTGTCCGCCACCACCCGCGAGCGCAGGTGCGCGTGCTCCCACAGGTAGGCGCGCAGGCACCCCACCAACTCGGCATCCTCAGCAAAGTCTTCCATCAGGATCTGGCGCGCACCGTCCAGCGCTGCCTGGACATCCGCCACGCCCCGGTCGGCATCGACATACCCGCTCGCGACAACTTCGGGCGCACTTTGTGGCGTGGCGAGTAATTGTGCCGCCAAAGGTGCCAGGCCCGACTTACGGGCGATCTGTGCCTTGGTGCGACGCTTGGGCATGTAAGGCCGGTAGAGATCCTCGAGCCGTGTCTTGGTCTCGGCGGCCACGATACTATCGCGCAGCGCCGGTGTCAGCGTGCCCTGCTCCTCGATGCTCTTGAGCACCATCGCACGCCGAACCTCGAGTTCACGCAGATAGCTCAGGCGCTCCTGCAACTTTCGCAGCTGGGTATCGTCCAATTCTCCGGTGGCTTCCTTGCGGTAACGGGCAATAAAGGGCACGGTGGCCCCTTCGTCGAGCAACCGCACGGCGGCCTCGACCTGGTGGGAGCGAACGTCAAGTTCGGTGGCGATATGCTGTTCAATAGCGGTCATGGATGTCTCGTGCGTGTCTGACAATCGAGGGGGCAGCGGTGTAGCGTCCGGTGTAACCATCAACCCGGCCGTCGCAGGGTCCGTAAAGGGCACCGATTGTAGCAGAGACATCGGGAATTTCGCACCGACAGACTTCCCGTCAGCGCGACAACCCGGCAAGATAGGCCCTTGTCACCCTCACATGATGCCCGCCACCCGGTAGCGGCCCAACCCAGGATACCCATGAAATACCTTCCTCACGCCCTGCTGGCCGTACTGACCCTGGTCACCGGCCTCACCCTGATGTCCCCCGGCGCACAGGCCCGGGAGGGCGTTGTTGCCCCGGTCATCGACCACGCGGTGGTCTTCCTCTATCACCGCTTTGGTGAGACGCGTTACCCGAGCACCGACGTGAAAGTTGCCGATTTCAAGGCCCAGCTCAACTATCTGGCCACCCACGGCTACCACGTCTGGCCGCTCACACGGGTGGTGCGCTACCTCAAGGAGGATCGTCATCTACCCGACAAGATCGTCGCCATCACCATCGACGATGCCTTCGAATCGGTCTATACCGTCGCCTATCCATTGCTCAAGGCACGGGGCTGGCCCTTTACCGTATTCGTCAGCACCGAGGCCGTCGACCGGGGTTTCAAGGGTTTCATGACCTGGGCACAGATGCGTACCATGCAGGCCCACGGCGTGACCTTCGCCAACCACACCGTCGACCACGCCCATCTGCTCAAACGTCTGGGCGACGAAGACGCAACCAGTTGGCGCGAGCGTGTCACACGAGACATCCAGCAGGCCCAGGCACGTCTGCAACATCAGCTTGGCAAGGCACCAACACTGTTTGCCTACCCCTATGGTGAATACGACACGGCCCTGGCGGATCTGGTTGCGGAACTGGGCTATACCGCATTCGGACAGCAGTCCGGGGCTATCGGTCGTTACTCGGACCTGCGTGCCTTGCCCCGTTACCCGGTCGCAGGCCCGTATGCCAGCCTCCAACAATTCCGTACCAAGGCCGCCTCGCTACCACTACCCGTGCTGGACTTCTCTCCCAGCGATCCGCTGCGCCTTGACAATGTGCGCCCGCGCCTGAACATCACCCTGGGCGACGCCCAGGGTGCCCACCTCAAGGAGTTGAGCTGTTATGTCAGCGGTCAGGGTAAGGTGCCGGTCATCTGGCAGGACAAATATACGGATTTCACCGTCCAGGCACCGAGACCACTCGGCGTCGGGCGTAGTCGCTACAACTGTACCGCACCTAACCGGGATCGTACCCGCTACTACTGGTTCAGCCAGCAGTGGCTGGTACCGCCAGAGAGCTGGGGATTGAATTGAGCCCCGGCGGCGCCAGCGCCGTGGTGAAGGGCCCTATCGGGCATCCCTGTCGGCGAGCCGCACGTCACGCAGGTGGTGCATCAGGCGATTGGCGAGAATCATGGTTTTGACCTCCGCCACATACTCATCGCCACGCTGCGAGTAGTGCGACAATCCATCAGCCAGTTGTTCGGCATTGAGGTGCTGACCGACGGCTCGCATCTGTGCACGCAGGCGTCGAAAACGACGGTAGGCGCCGTGGGTATTCAGATTGACGAAGTAGGCCTGCACCGAGGCCTGCAGGTCCGGGAAGGCGCGCACGGCATGGCGCTCCCCGTCGGATCGATTTGCCGGCGTAATCCCTGCACTCTGCCGCCAGGTCCATTGTCCGAACAGACTGTTACCCTCGAGCGCAAAACGTGAAGTCCCCCAGCCGGACTCGATAGCGGCCTGGGCGAGGGCCAGGGAAGGCGGGATCTCATCAACACGGCGCAGCAGACGCGCCTGAACCGCCGCTGAGGACAAGGCGCCGGTGACTTTGTAGCGATCGGCAAGCCTCTGTGCATGGGCCATAGTGGTGCTGCCGGGCCGGTAGCGTGCGCGGGAAAAAAACGCCTTGAGAAAGCCCCGCTGCTGGCGTAGCGAGCTGTTTTCAGCCAGTATCAGTGGCAACAGGCTGCGCAGAAACAAGGTCTTCTTGTGCTGCGTGGCCCGATCGGCCAGATCACCCGGCAGGCTGTAAATCGCGATGCGCGGCACATTCGCCCCCGCCACCGGAGGCCAGGTGAAATCCGTAGTATTGAATACCTTCTCCAGCTCGGCCACGTTGTCCACGCGCACCGTGCGCAAGACGGGGCGAGTCCCCCCATCCATGGTGTGAACCATGAACCCCGCCTCGACGAGGGTACCGATAGCGAACAAACCCACCGCCACGCCCAACAACAATATAAGACGTGACTCAAACAGGGTACGCACTGTTTCTCCCATCCCCGATTTTCCCCTCCCGTAGATCCTGTTTCAATCCAGCCAGACACGGGCATTACGGAACACCCGCAACCAAGGCGCCGTCTCATCCCAATCATCCGGGTGCCAACTGTGCTGCACCGTACGAAATACCCGTTCGGGGTGCGGCATCATAATGGTGATCCGTCCATCCTCATTGCACAAGCCGGTGATGCCCAGGGGTGAACCGTTGGGGTTGGCCGGATAGGCCTCGGTGGCCTGGCCGTAATTGTCCACAAAACGCAAGGCCACTCCTGCGGCGGCCAGCACTCGGGCCGCGCCACCGATGCGATCTTTATCCGCTGCGAACTCCGCCCGGCCCTCACCGTGGGCCACCGCAACAGGCAGGCGTGAACCGGCCATACCATCCAGGAACAGGGAGCGACTGTCCAACACCTCCACCATGGACAGCCGGGCCTCGAACTGCTCCGAGGCATTACGCACGAAATGCGGCCAGTGCGTGGTGCCGGGAATCAGCGCACGTAGGGTGGACAACATCTGGCAACCATTGCACACCCCCAGTGCGAAACGGTTGCGGTCGGCAAAGAATGCCGCGAAGGCATCGTGCGCCCGGGCATTGAACAGGATGGATTTCGCCCAGCCTTCACCGGCACCCAACACATCACCGTAGGAAAAACCACCGCAGGCCACGAGGCCATCGAAGCCACTCAACACCACTCGACCGGAGAGAATATCGCTCATGTGCACATCGATGCTGGTAAAACCGGCCCGATCGAAGGCCGCCGCCATCTCCACCTGGCCGTTGACGCCCTGCTCGCGCAACACCGCCACGCGCGGGCGCCGACCGTGGGCGATATACGGCGCGGCCACATCATCGCAGGGGTCGAAACTCAACACGGCATGCAGACCCGGATCACGGGTGTCCAGCAAGGCCGCATAGTGCTGGCGCGCACAGGCCGGATTGTCGCGCAGCGCCTGCATATGGTAACTGGTCTCGGACCAGGCCCGCTGAAAGCACGTGCGCTCGGCCGCCAGCAGTTCACGACGTGCATGGCTGAAGACGATACGATCCTCATCATTGAGCCCACCGAGCACATGGGAATGGTGACCCAGCCCGGCGTCGTGCAGCCAGGCCAGCACCTCGTCAGTATCCTGATGGCGTACCTGAATGAGGGCACCGAGTTCCTCGCTGAACAGGGCTGCCAGGGGATCGCCACCCAGCTCATCGAGCCGCAGCGAAATGCCGCAATGCCCGGCAAAGGCCATCTCACAGGCACAAGCCAACAGACCACCATCGGAACGATCATGGTAGGCCAGCAAGCGTCCCCGCGCATTGAGCGTCTGGATGGCGCAGAAGAAGGCCTTGAACGCCTGCGTGTCATCAAGATCCGGGGCCTGGCGACCGATCTGCTTGTAGACCTGGGCCAAGGCCGACCCTCCAAGACGGTGATGCCCCTTGCCCAAGTCGATGAGGATGAGATCGGTATCGCCGCAATCGGTACGCAGCTGTGGCGTCAGTGTGTGGCGTGCATCGCTGACCCGCGCGAAGGCCGAAACAATGAGCGACAACGGCGCGGTCACCGTATGCTCCTTGCCGCCCTCGCACCAGACCGTCTTCATCGACATAGAATCCTTGCCCACCGGGATGGCGATACCCAACGCCGGGCACAGCTCCATGCCAACCGCGCGCACCGCCGCATACAGACCGGCATCTTCACCGGGATGACCGGCGGGGGCCATCCAGTTGGCCGACAACACGCTGTCTTCCAGTGCCTCGATACGTGCCGCCGCCAGATTGGTCAGCGCCTCACCCACCGCCATGCGTGCCGAGGCCGCGTGGTCGAGCAGAGCGAGCGGGGTACGCTCACCCACCGCCATGGCCTCGCCGGTATAGGCCGAGTAATCACTCAGGGTCACGGCGACATCACTGACCGGGACCTGCCAGGGGCCGACCATCTGATCACGGGCAACCAGCCCGGTCACCGTGCGATCACCAATGGTAATGAGAAAGCTCTTGTCGGCCACTGCGGGCAGATGCAACACCCGCAGGGCCGCATCCATAGGGTCGATGCCCGTCGTCTGGAAGGGGTGTTTGTGAAATGTGCGGTGGTGCACATCGCGCAACATCTTCGGCGGTTTTCCCAGCAGGACCTCCAGCGGCATATCGATGGGAGTGTTGTCGAAGTGCCCGTCGCCCAGCAGCAGGTGTTGTTCCTGTGTGGCCTCACCGATGACGGCATAGGGGCAACGCTCGCGTTCGCACAGGACGCGGAAGGTCTCCAGATCCTCGGCGCGCACAGCCAGCACGTAGCGCTCCTGTGCCTCGTTGCACCAGATCGCCATCGGCGACATGCCCGGGTCATCGCAGGGCACGGTGCGCAGCTCGAAACGCCCACCACGGCCGGAGTCGTACACCAGTTCTGGCAGCGCATTGGACAGCCCCCCGGCGCCGACATCATGGATGGACAGGATGGGATTGGCCGCACCCCGCTGCCAACAGCGATCGATGACCTCCTGGCAGCGACGCTGCATCTCGGGGTTGCCGCGCTGCACCGAGGCGAAGTCGAGGTCCTCCTGACGCTCGCCGGTTGCCATGCTGGAGGCCGCACCCCCACCCAGACCAATGAGCATGGCCGGGCCACCGAGCACGATCAATTGTGCGCCCGGCGGGATATCGGACTTATGGACATGCTCGCTACGGATGGTGCCTACCCCGCCAACCAGCATGATTGGCTTGTGGTAACCGCGTACCTCGGGGCCATCGGGCCCCGGCACCCGCTCCTCAAAGGTGCGGAAATAGCCACACAGGTTGGGGCGGCCGAATTCATTGTTGAAGGCCGCCGCACCGAGGGGACCTTCGAGCATGATATCCAGTGCCGAGGCAATGCGTCCGGGGCGCCCGTGTTCACTCTCCCAGGGTTGTGGGCTGTCCGGCAGGTGCAGGTTAGACACCGAAAAACCGCACAGACCGGCCTTGGGTTTGGAGCCGCGTCCTGTCGCTCCCTCGTCGCGAATCTCCCCGCCAGAACCGGTCGCCGCGCCGGGGAAGGGTGAAATGGCCGTCGGATGGTTATGCGTCTCCACCTTCATGAGGATATGCACCATCCCCTCCACCCGCTGATACGCCCCGTCCTGCGCAGCGGGGACAAACCGGCTGGCCGGCCAGCCGGTCATAACGGCGGAGTTATCACTGTAGGCCGAGAGCACCGGGCCGGGATGGGTCTCGTAGGTATTGCGGATCATGGCAAACAGGGACCGATCCTGCGCCTGGCCATCGATAATCCAGTCGGCATTGAATATCTTGTGTCGGCAATGCTCGGAGTTGGCCTGAGCGAACATCATCAGCTCGACGTCCGTCGGGTTGCGCGCAAGGAGGTGAAAATTCTCCACCAGATAGTCGATTTCATCCTCCGCCAACGCCAGACCCAGTGCCGTATTGGCCGCCGCCAGGGCGAAGCGCCCGCCACCCAGCACATCCACACGGGTCAATGGGAGCGGGCTTTGCTGGCGGAACAGACCCTCGGCCTCATCCAGACTCGTCAACACCGCCTCGGTCATGCGATCGTGAATCAGAGGTTTAATCCGACTCAGGGCGGAGGTATCCAGAACATCGGACGTGAGGCCATCGCCCGCGAGGGTGTAGACCACCCCGCGCTCCAACCGGCGGATGAGTGCCAACCCACAGTTATGGGCAATGTCCGTGGCCTTACTGGACCACGCTGACACCGTCCCCGGGCGGGGCACAACCAGCAGCTGCTGCACGACGCCCGCGGGCGGCCGGGCAGGTGCCTGCGAGGCGTAGCACAACAAGCGCTCCAGCACACTGAGCTGCTCCGGTTCAAGACGGCGCTCCAGATCAGCGAAATGGATAAATTCGGCATAGACCTGACTGACACCAGAGACCCTTTGGGACAGGGCATCGGTCAACCGCTGTAAGCGGAAACTGGAGAGCGCCTGGCCGCCACGCAATCGAAGCATGCACATCCGTCCTGTCTGCTGAGCGGTAGGAGAGAAGCGGCATGATACTGTAACCACCCCGCTCGAGCCAGCGTGACCGAGTATCGTTGATTGTTTTATTACGTCGCCGCTTGGTTTATGATGGGGGCTATCCAATCGCGGGGTATTCCGCATCACTCAACACGCAATCTCCCCTATGAATCGCTCTCCTTCCGCGCAAAACGCGCTGCCCCGGGCCGGGTTGCTGCGGCAATTGGCCGCTATTGCCTACGACAGCTTACTGCTACTGGCCCTACTGTTAGTGGCCACTGTCGTCGCTGTGGCAATCACTAGACCGCTGACCCATGGCCAGGCCATCAGTGCGAATAATCCATTCTTCGAGACGTATCTGTTTTTTATAAGTTTTTTCTTCTTCGCCTGGTTCTGGACACACGGTGGACAAACCCTGGGCATGCGTGCCTGGCGACTACGCCTGGAGACGCGCGAGGGTCATCTTGTTGGTTGGTGGCATGCCTTGCTGCGCTTTCTCATTGGCTTGCCGGCCTGGATCATCATCGTGCTCGGGCTGGTCCATTGGTCTCTGCCGGCCGATGCCAGGTTGCCCACGATGATCCACAGTCTCTACCATCTGCCGGCCTGGCTCATCACTGGCATCGGCGTGTTGTGGATCATCTGGGACCACTCACTCTGGTCATGGCGTGATCGTGCCAGTGAAACGCGGGTGGTGCAGCTGCCCAAACCCATCCGTACGCCTTAGGACGCCACCGGCGAGCCAACATCGGCGCGCTGATACCGGAAACAAGGTCGGGATATACCCGGCGGCTACGCTCGCACCCCGGACGGGGTAACAGACAGTGATGTCAGGCGCGGCGTCTCAGAAGACCCGACGCAGCAGATACAGTGCGAAACCGAAGGCCAACACAGTGGGCCCGGTGGCACTGAGTGCCGGGGGCAGATGATAGACCAGACCGGCATGACCGGCGATCTGGTTGAGCATGTAGAACCCCACCCCCACCAGAAACCCTACCAGAATACGCGCGCCCATACCCACGCTGCGCAATGAACCGAAAACGAAAGGCACCGCCAGCAACACCATCACCGCGATGGTCAACGGTGCCATCGCCTTTTGCCACAGCGTCAACTCATAGCGCGAGGCATCCAGACCGTTTCTGTGCAGATACTGCACATAGGTGTAGAGACGCCAGAAGGGCAGGATCTGCGGCGACTCGGAGACCACGCTGATCAGCGCAGGATTGAGCCGGGTCTTCCAGGTCAACTGCGCCAGGTGTTCGACGCGCACCCCCGCAGCCGTGATGATACTGCGGCGCACGGTGTGCAGACGCCAGGCATCACCCTGGTAACGAGCGCTGTCGGCATGCGTCTGGATCTGCAACTGGTGGTGTTGACCAAACTGGTACAGATTGATACCGACGAGACGACCATTGTCCTCGACGCGCCGGATATTGATGAAGGTCGAGCCGTCGCGCGCCCAAAGACCGTAACTCGTATTGAGGGTGATCTGCTCGGCGAGCTGTTTGATGCGTCGACTGTTGACATATTGATCCATCGGCGGCGCCACCACTTCCCCCACGAATACCGCCACCACCATGAGGATCAAGCCGGTCTTCATCACGGCGATGACGATGCGTGTCAGTGACACACCCGCGGCGCGCACCGCCACCAGTTCGCTGCTGCTGGCCAGGCCACCCAGTCCAATCATGGTGCCGAGCAGGGCCGCGAGGGGGAAAAAGTCATATATCCGCCGGGGAATCTGCGACAGGATATACTCCAGTGCATTCCAGAGGGTATAGCTACCATGACCGATATTGCTGAACTCACCGGTAAAGGCCGTGAAGATGTACAGGCCGAGCAACACCAGCATAACCACCATGACACTCACCGCCACGCTGCGCCCGATGTAGCGTTCGAGAATCCGCATGGCTACCGTCTCCACCCCAGGCTCAATCGGCCACCAGCGCGCAGTTGCAGCAGTATCACTGCCACCAACACCATCAGTACATGTACCCACCACAGTCCAAGCAGAGGTGGCACAGTCCCGTCGGCCACCCAGGACTGGGCCACACTGAGTACGTTGCTGTAAATGATGTAAATAAGCATAGCGCCGAATATCTTGGCATAACGGCCCTGTCGCGGTGAAGTCTGACTCAGCGGTACGGCAATCATGGCCAGTACAAAGACCCAGATTACCGATGAGAGTCGCCACTGGATCTCGGCAATATCGCCCACCGAACCCTGCCGCCACAGACGCAGGGTCGGCATGGCCTTGCGCTTGGTCTGTGAAGCTGACACCTGTGTCGCAGGCAGGCGCACACCGTACCGAGCAAATCGGGTCACGGTGTAGTTGGCCTGACCCGGCGTACCGTCATAGCGTAATCCGTCCTGCAGTTCCAGGTAGGCGACACCACTGCCTGGCGCGCGGTATCGACGCCCGCGGGCCGCCGAGATCACGACACTGTCGGCCTGCTGTCCACTTTGCACGAAGACATTATCCAGTTCCTGGCCGGGGGGGGTGACCTTGTGCACGTAGATCACCCCGTCACCGCCACCGATGTCCTTGAAGTTGCCGGCACTGATGAAGTGGGCCGCGTTGTCGGCCGCGCCCTTATCCATGATGTGCTGGCTCTGCAACTCCGCCCAGGGCGAGGCATACAGCGACAGGAAACCAACCACGACGGCCACCGCTGTGGCAAACAGCATCACCGTGCGCAGGATACGTCCTACCCCTATCCCGCAGGCGGCCAGTGCGGTCATCTCGTTATCAATGTAGAGGCGGCTCAAGGCCAGCAGGGTGCCGAGAAACAATGCCAGCGGCAATACCGTCACCAGGGTACTGATATTACGCAATGCCAGCAGCACCAGGATATAGTTGACCGGCAGCGCGCCAGTCGCCGCCTCGGTGAGAATACCGAGCAGGCGCAGACTGATCAGGATGAGCAACAGGACCAGGGACACCCCGACCAGGGACAGGAGTATCTCTCTGCGCAGATAACGGTCGATAATCAAGGGACTTCACGGCCTCGCGTTGTAGCACGTTCCCCGGTGGAAACGCAGACGGATTCGGGTACACTAGCCCGGTGCAGCAAAGAGTGAGTACCCCGATGGGCGCGGTGTACGGCGCCCGCTCTCAATGCTGAAAACGTGATGCACACGGGCAAGGCGATCATCGCATGTTTCGCCTGATCTGTCCGCAGCGCCGGGGCCTGCCACGATCATCTGACAGACTCATCACCCATACGGGGGGCGGTTGCAGCCATACGCACTCGATCCTGCCGCGTTTTTGAACCGGGGCCTTAGTACCCCCCGACACACCAGCCGGGAGTCAGCATGGATATCAGCGTCAAGAGCGGCCAGCCAGAAAAACAGCGTACCACCTGCCTCATCGTCGGCATCTTCGAGCGCCGCCGCCTTACCCCTACTGCCACCACCCTAGACAAGGCCAGCGGGGGTTATCTCGCGCGCATACTGCGCCGGGGCGACATGGACGGCAGGCTGGGCCAGACGCACATGCTCCACGATGTGCCCACATTGAGCAGCGAGCGCGTCCTACTGGTCGGGTGTGGCAAGGAACGCGAGTTCGACGCCACGGCCTACCGCAAGGCCGTGGTTGCGACAACCACGGCACTGAGTGACTCGGGGGCCAGTGATGCCGTCTTCTGTCTCACCGAACTGACGGTCAAGGACACCGATATCGCGCGCAAGATCCGCATCGCTGCGGAGACCGTGCATCACTGCCTGTACCGCTTCGATCGGCTCAAGAGCGAAAAACCAGTCACAGCGCGCCCGCTGCGCAAACTGGCGATCATGGTCACGGGGCGTCGCGAACAACACCGGGGCGAACCGGCTGTACGTGAGGCCAACGCCATCGCCGCAGGTGTCAGCCTGGCCCGCGATCTCGGCAATCTGCCCGGCAACCTCTGCACTCCCAACGATCTGGCCGGGGAGGCACGCAAGCTGGCACGCAGTCATCGGCACTTCAAGACCACGGTGCTAGAACAAAAAGACATGGAGGCACTGGGTATGGGCGCCCTGTTGTCCGTTGCCCGCGGCAGCCGCCAAGCCCCCAAACTCATCATCATGGCTTACACCGGTGGCACGCGCGGCGACAAACCCTTTGTCCTCATCGGCAAGGGCATCACCTTCGACGCTGGCGGTATCTCCATCAAACCGGCTGCGGCCATGGATGAGATGAAGTTCGACATGTGCGGGGCAGCCAGCGTCTTCGGCACCTTGCACGCGGTGGCCACGCTGCGGCTTCCCATCAATGTCGTGGGGATCATCCCCAGCGCCGAAAACCTGCCCGATGGCAATGCCAACAAGCCCGGCGACATCGTCACCAGCATGTCGGGCCAGACCATCGAGGTGCTCAACACAGACGCCGAGGGGCGGCTGGTGCTGTGCGATGCCTTGAGCTACAGCGAGCGCTTCGAACCCAGGACCGTCATCGACATCGCCACCCTGACCGGTGCCTGTGTCATTGCCCTGGGCAAGCACGCCAGCGGCCTGCTGGGCAATCACCCGTCGTTGAACCGGCAGATACTCGAGGCTGGGATGGCCAGCGGGGATCGCGCCTGGGAGCTGCCGCTGTGGGACGACTATCAGGAACAGCTCAAGAGCAATTTTGCCGATATGGCCAATATCGGCGGTCGCGAGGCTGGCACCATCACCGCCGCCTGTTTCCTGGCCCGCTTCGCTCGCAAGCAGCGCTGGGCCCATCTCGACATCGCTGGCACTGCCTGGGACTCCGGCGCCAATAAAGGCGCCACCGGCCGCCCGGTGCCCCTGCTCACGCAATACCTGTTGTGCCAGGTCCGTGGCCGATGAGCAGTGCCTGGCAACAAACCAGGCGCATGACACCATGACCCGGTTCTCAGCATGACCCGCGTGGATTTCTATATAATACAAGCCGGTGACACGGCACTGCCCCTCGTGGCCTGTCGACTGACCGAGAAGGCCTACCGGCACGGCCATCGCGTCTATATCCATACCCGCGATGTCACTCAGGCCCGACACCTGGATGCGCTGTTATGGACGTTTCGTGCGGGGAGCTTCGTCCCCCATGCGCTGGCCGAGACGCCTAGTGAGGACACCACACCGGTGTTCATCGGCGCCGATGAACCTGCCGCAGACCTCAGCGATGTACTGATCAACCTGAGTACGGATCTGCCCCTGTTTTTCAGCCGCTTCAAGCGTGTGGCCGAGATTGTCGCTGGTGATGAACACGCCCGTGAACGCGCCCGTGAACGCTACCGGTTCTACCGTGAGCGCGGCTACCCTCTGGATACCCACACAGTGGACGAGGCGTGACGTTCAGACCATGGCAGACACACCGGACAACACCGATCCCGATGCCTTGCTGGATGCGTTAGAATCCATCAAACATCTGCTGGGTGAGGAAAAGCCTCCACCCGCGCCACGTGGGCGCGGCGCGGTACCCGCACCATCGACCGACGAGGATCTGCTACCGATCCTCGATGAGGTGGTACGCCCCGGCGAACTCACCACCAGCGAACGGGCCGTCCTGGCCAAGGCCCTACTCGGTCTGCAGGGCGTGTTGAACCAGCGCATCGATCGGACCCTGCGCCAGGCCTCACAGCAGATCGCCGACAAGCTCAAACAGGATATTCAGCACCAAATCGATGCCCTGCTAGGTCCCTAGCCACCCGCTATGGACATGGCGTGCCCACACGGGCACGGTATACTCCCCTCGCTTACTCCCGATGGACTGCTGCACGCGCCCGGCACCATCGCGTCCCTTTGATTTGCGCACCTTATAAGGCAGACTCGGCACCAATATGGACAAGACCTACGACCCGCACGCCATTGAACAGCGCTGGTACGCAACCTGGGAGGCACACGGCTATTTTGCCGCCTCGGGCCAGGGCGAACCCTACTGCATCATGATCCCGCCGCCCAACGTCACCGGCAACCTGCACATGGGTCACGCCTTCCAGGACACCATCATGGATGCCCTGATCCGCTATCACCGCATGCGCGGTGACAATACCCTGTGGCAGGCGGGTAGCGACCACGCCGGCATCGCCACACAAATGGTGGTCGAACGCCAACTCAATGTTGAGGACAAGACCCGCCACGACTTGGGCCGCGAGGCCTTCATCGAGCGTGTCTGGCGGTGGAAAGAGGAATCCGGCGGACACATCACACGACAGCTGCGACGCATGGGTGCCTCACTGGACTGGTCGCGCGAGCGTTTCACCCTGGATGCAGGGCTGTCCGAGGCGGTCAGGGAAGTCTTCGTGCGCCTCTACGAGGAAGACCTGATCTACCGGGGCAAGCGTCTGGTCAACTGGGACCCGGTACTGCACACCGCCGTGTCCGATCTGGAGGTGTTGTCCGGGGAGGAAAACGGTCATCTCTGGCACCTGCGCTACCCGCTCGCCGACGCCAGCGGCCACGTCGTGGTGGCCACTACCCGACCGGAGACGATGCTCGGTGACGCCGCCGTCGCCGTCCACCCCGACGACGAACGCTACACCCACCTGCTCGGCCGACAGATCAGACTCCCCCTCACCGGGCGTCTGATCCCCATCATCGCCGATGACTACGTCGATCCCGACTTCGGCACCGGCTGTGTGAAGATCACCCCCGCGCACGACTTCAATGACTACCAGGTCTGGCAGCGCCATCGCGACGAGGCGGCTATTGCCTCCCTGCCATGCGGTGGGCTAATCAACATCTTCACCCCCGATGCCTGCATTATCGGTGCGCAGGATGACAACGCCACGCTGGTACCGGCTGCATACCGTGGTCTTGATCGCTACGAAGCACGTAGACGGATCATCGCCACATTGGACGAACAGAACCTGCTGGAAAAGACTGATGATCACAAACTGATGGTCCCACGCGGTGATCGCTCCGGTGCGGTCATCGAACCCTTCCTCACCGACCAGTGGTATGTCAAGGTTGCCCCTCTGGCCGAACCGGCAATCAAGGCCGTGGAAAACGGCGATATCCGTTTTGTCCCTGACAATTGGAAGAACACCTACTACGAGTGGATGCGCAACATCGAGGACTGGTGTATCTCGCGCCAGATCTGGTGGGGACATCGCATTCCCGCCTGGTATGACGAACAGGGCACCCTCTATGTCGGGCGCAACGAGGCCGAGGTGCGGGAAAAACACGGGCTCGGCCCCGACGTGGCGCTGCGCCAGGACGAGGACGTACTCGACACCTGGTTCTCCTCCGCCCTGTGGCCCTTCTCCACCCTGGGCTGGCCACAGCACACCCCTGAACTGAAGACCTTCTACCCCACCAGCGTACTGGTTACCGGCTTTGACATCATCTTTTTCTGGGTCGCCCGTATGATCATGCTGGGTCTGAAGTTCATGGACAAGGTACCGTTCCACGACATCTACATTCACGGTCTGGTGCGCGACGCCCACGGCCAGAAGATGTCCAAGTCCAAGGGTAACGTGCTCGACCCCATTGACCTCATCGATGGCATCGAGCTGGAGATGCTGGTGGAAAAACGCACCCGCGCTCTGATGCAACCGCAGATGGCGCGCAAGATCGAAAAACAGACACGAACAGACTTCCCCGAGGGCATCCCCGCCTTCGGTACCGACGCCCTGCGTTTCACCTTCGCCGCGCTCGCCTCGACCGGGCGCGACATCAACTTCGACCTCGGTCGCATCGAGGGCTACCGCAACTTCTGTAACAAACTGTGGAATGCTGCCCGCTACGTGCTGATGAACACCGAGGGGCAAGACTGCGCCCTACATGGCGGCGATCTCAGCCTGAGCATCGCTGATCGCTGGATCCTCTCGCGCCTGCAACACACCATCCGCGAGGTACGCAAGGCCATCGATCAATACCGTCTCGACCATGCCGCCCAGGCCCTCTACGAATTTACCTGGAACGAGTACTGCGACTGGTATCTGGAACTGTCCAAACCAGTGCTCAACGCCTCCGACAGCAGCGCCGAGGCACTACGTGGCACCCGCCGCACGCTGGTCGGCGTGCTCGATACCCTGCTGCGCCTGGCGCACCCCATCATTCCCTTCATCAGCGAGGAGATCTGGCAGCGGATCGCCCCACTGGCCGGTGCGCACGGCGAGACCCTCATGCAGGCAACCTATCCCGAAGCCACGGCACAGAACATCGACACCGCGGCCGAAGCAGATATGCGCTGGGTCATGGATTTCATTCTCTGTGTGCGCAAGATCCGCAGCGGCATGAACATCAAACCCGGAAAGCCCCTGCCAGTATTGCTGGCCAAGGGTGCAGACACTGATCGCAACCGCCTTGCGGCCAACCACCACTACCTGATCACTCTTGCCCGACTCGAGTCCATCACCTGGCTGGAGACCGGCGAAGAGGCGCCCGAGTCGGCGATCGCGCTGGTGGGCGAACTCCAGATCCTCATTCCCATGGCCGGGCTCATTGACAAGGCGGCCGAGGCGACCCGGCTCACCCGGGAGCTGGATAAGATTGACAAAGATATCGAACGCTGCCAGACCAAGCTCGCCAATGCAAATTTTGTCGACAAGGCACCGGCGGTGGTCGTCGAGAAAGAACGCCAACGTCTGGAAGACATGCAAACGGCCCGGGAACAGCTCGACGCCCGGCACCAACGCATCCAGCGCCTTTAGCTCATCATCGATGCTGGCGTCAACCCGGCATCGGCAAGATCGGCATACCGGAGGACATATTACTCAACCCGGGACGACACACTGAAGAAGAATTCAGGATCATAAAGCGACACGCACGCATCGTAGCGATAGCCGATGTCTTTGATGCATTGGCCTCAACACGGCCCTACAAAAAGGCCTGGCCGTTACAGGAATCGGTAGACTACATCAGGAAACTCCGCGGTCAACACTTCGATCCTGCGTGTGTCGATGCCTTTCTCGGGCAGCGAGAAACTGCTCAACGACATGCACCGGGCGGTGAGAGACGGTGATGCGCCCTTGTTCCAGTATGCGACCCATGCCCTGAAAGGCAATGCCAGCGGTGTCGGCGCCATCCATCTCTACAAGGCATGCTACAACGCCGAGAAGAACGTTTCCACGGTGATCGCGGACACGAACCTAGCCATCGTTGATGGCATCCAGGAGGAGTTCAATCGTGCGATCCATTCACTCAAACAGTATCTAGCCCTGAACAATTCCCATCAACCATCCGCATGACACCACTCAAAGGATGTGTGGTCAATACCGGCCACCTGGATCACCACATCCGGCGCGACACACGCCACGCCATCCATCCCGATACCCATAGCCCAAAACCCAGTATTCCCCACCACCACCAGTGTCTCCAGGACAAGGGGAGACCGGGCATACGTAACCGTTCCACCCCGCCCAGCTCTATCCGGTTCCCCGGCTGTGCGGCCTTGATGATGTCATCGTGATGCTCCACGTCCAGGGTATTGAACAATGCCTTGGCACCACGCCGGTCAGCCGTTATCCCGACACCGCCGTACGCCAGCCGGAACGGCGCCTCACCCTTAGCAACAAACAGTAATTGATCCGATCTCCATCCCAGTAGTAACACTGGTGCCGTCCCGGTCACCGGCGACAACAGGCGAACGCGCCAATACCGATCAGTCACCCGGGAGACGGACACCGCATCATTGTTGAACTCTACACCGTCGACGGTAAAATGGTACATCATGCCAACAAAACGCCGCTGCCAGATCTGGGTCGGTGAGGCGCGTGACGCCAGTTCCACCCGGAACAGAACATTGCGTCGGGGCAACACTATCTGCACGCGATCAACGGGAAAAAAACCACCACTGTTAAAGACATAGTCCCTGGCCCGTCCACCGTCTCCCCGTGATTCCCGCGTGCCTACGACACGTAACCATTGACGAGGCACCGTCGTGACCGGGTGCGATGTCTGCGCATCTACCGCATCGAGCACGACCCCCTTGCACCCGGCTGGCCACTGTATGCGCAGATATTTCTCCCTGATCGGTGGTAATAGTATTTCATCCCGACGCAACTGGCGGGCATTGACTGCCAGCGACACCAACATCACCTTGTCGATAAGCCCGCGCCAGTGGGTCAGATCATTGCTGCCCTCTACCGATACACGCGTCACAAAACGCGCCGGGGCACCCGACCAGTGCAGGCGCAAACGCCGCACGGTCTGTTTGAGCTGACTGGCATCCAGCAGATAGGCATCGACGTGTGCCGTCGTGTCATGCTGCTGGCCATTGATATCGATGATGGCACCCTGCGCGTCGGTCGTGATATGCAGGGCCATCGTGTTTGTCATATCCCCACCCGGTGCATACAGGGGAAACAACGGCAGGGAGACGACTGCTCGCGCCGACCCCACGGAGACAGGCTGCCGGCGCACCGCCATTGGCACGACCTGACCCTCGCTATTGAACACGCGCATATCACCAAGGTCGGCACGCGTTGCGTTGCGATACACGTCTTCAGGCAACGACAGACCGTAGATCGCGCCATCGCCATCGACCTCCAGCATGTATCCATAGGCAAAATCCGCTGCCTGTAGCGGGCTTTCCTGTGCACTCGCTGCCACCAACATCCACACCAACAGGATCACCACCTGCGCCACACGCAGGACACCCACCAATACACCCTTCAGTATTTCGTGACCCAGACTCCGTGTGCGCCATGACAGCCACAGGCGCGCGGCATAAAATATCATGCGGGCATTCCCTCTCGCCATGAGGACAAGGGAGCAACATAGCCGGGCACCCGAACAACGAGGGAAAAACCGACGATCATGCCCATACTGTTCCCTCTGCCTGTTTGTTCCTGCGCCATTCTTTCCCTGATCCCCGCTGCGGATTCAATCTGCCAATGCCAATACCAGTGAGTGACCCGCCGTGCCCGCATCACCATCCTCCAGGATGGCGGGAGCGCGCCCTACCTACAGCTGTCTGGCGATGCGCTCCCCTTCGACCACATTGACGCGCAACAATAACACCACCCCAGCGATGAGCAGTATCATGACGGACAGGATTGACAACCGCACACTGCCGGTGGCGAGACTGACAAGCCCCATGAGCATCGGCCCCAGCACCGCCGCAAACTTGCCCAGCATATTGTAAAAACCAAAGAACTCTGCTGACTTCCCTGTCGGAATGAGCCGCGCATACAGGGAACGGCTGAGTGACTGGACCCCGCCCTGCACCAATCCGACCGCCACGGCGAGCAGGTAGAACTCGCGTACATGAGTCATTTTATATGCCAGGATGATCACCCCCACATACACCGCGATGCCAAGCAAGATGCCATTGCGTGGACCCATGCGCTGACCAAGCAGACCAAAACCGATGGCCGCGGGAAAACCGACGAACTGCGTAATCAGCAAGGCCGTGATCAGACTCGACTGCGCAAAGCCCAGCGCCAAGCCGTAATCCACCGCCATGCGGATAATGGTATTCACACCATCGATGTACAACCAGTAGGCGATCAGGAACAGGAATACCACGCGCAGGTGGCGCAGGGTTTGAAAGGTCATCACCAGTTGCCGCAACCCACCGCGCACCGCCGCGCCCACGTGTCCCAGCGCCGGCGGTTCCTTGACCCGAAACAGCAAGGGCAGGGAAAACACCGCCCACCACAGGGCCACCATGATAAACGACAGGCGCACCGCCTCGGTGGCATTGGTCAGAGCGAACCATCCCGGCTTGAGCGTCATCAGCACATTCACCGCGAACAACAGGCCACCACCAAGATAGCCCAGGGCATAACCCAACGCCGAGACGCGATCCCAGCGTGTCACATCGGCGACATTGACCAGCAGGGCATCATAGAAAATGTTGCCCCCCGAAAACCCGATGACCGCCAGACCATAAACCACCACGGCCGTCAACCAGTCGCCTTGCTGCACAAAGTACAGCCCGGCCGTCATGGCGACACCCAGCGTGGCAAAACCGAGCAGATAGCGCTTGCGCAACCCCCCCTGATCGGCGATCGCCCCCAGTATCGGTGCCAGCACCACGATGACCAGGCTGGCCAGACTATTTGCCATACCGAGGTGGAAGGTCACCAGTGCACCGGAGGAACCGGCACTCCAGTATTTATTCAGGAACAGGGGAAAGAAGCCCGCCATCACCGTGGTGGCAAAAGTCGAATTCGCCCAGTCATACATCGCCCAGCCAATCACTGCACGTCGGTCGGGCCCCAAAGTCTGTGAGTGCACCGTCGTCTCTCCTCCTCGGTCTTCGGGCATCAGTCCTTATCCACCGGGTGCAGCACGTATCCGCTCAGGCAATGTTCGATCAGGGTGTCGCCAGGCGAACCTCACTGGCCTCGCGTGAGGCCCGCTCCCGCGCTGAACACCACCTACTCGCGCCGATGGCGTGGCACGGAACGCCAGGGTCGGCGGGCATCCGCCGGGTATCCTCGCCTGCGTTCGCGTAGGTGTTGGCGCTGTTCGGGGCGCATCTCCCGCAGGCGGTGGCGCTGCGCCGGGCTGAGTGCCTGCCAGCGCCGACGCAACGCATCGCGTCGCTTTGGAGGCAAGCGGTGGAACCACTGCCAGCGTTTGCGCAGGCGCTGTTGTGCCTGCGGCGGCAACTGGCGAAAACGATCGAAGCGCTGACGAATACGGCTTCGCTCCTGCGGGCTGAGTTGGCGCCAGCGCTGAAAGCGTTCCCGCGCCGCATTGCGTTGCGGCGCAGACATGTGCGACCAGCGCTGCGCGCCACGTTGCAGGCGCGTCTGTTGCTCAGGGCTAAGGTGTTCCCACTTTCCGGCAAAGGGCTGTAATACGTGTTGCTGCTCCAGGCTCAGTGCCCCCCAATCCAGCGCCAGCGCGGTCGTCGGCACGCTCAGTCCCACACTGATCAACAGACCCAATGCCAGGGTCCGGGACGTGCCGGAAAACAACCGACTCACGCCGCCTGACAGGTATCGATACCAGGCGAATTCAGTCATCGACTGCATGTCTCTCATCCTTCAGCTCACCACCCTTCAGGTTACCGCGATGTTCAACAGGCACGGCCTTTCGCTCTCCACTCGAAGTGTCCGTAGGGCGTTTTCCCACCTCGGCCGGGGTTGCCACGATCATGGGGTCAACCCAGTGTCCATCCGCCGAACCAAAACGTCCCAGATATTCCAGAAAGGCCTGATTCAGTGCACCGTCCGGTTCACCAGCTCGTGTCAGCGTCATCGACAACGACCACAGGCAAAGGCACAGAACAAGCCCCGTCAGGCGCCATCGCCCGGAGCGCGCATCAACCCACATGCAGACCACGCACCTCACGCCGCACGCCTGGACCTGAATCCGAGCGTTCCGGCGCAGTACGGCTTTGCAACCAGACATAAAACGCCATGTTCTGGTACAGATCCAGTCCGGCATCCGAGGTCAGCATCTCGAAATCCACCGCTTGGGCGGTGAGTCCCGCGGCGGGGGGGGGTGTCGGCCATAACATGAGCGCCAGTAGCCCGGCGGCCAGCAGACCACCGGCAGGCAACAGGCGCCGCAACCAGACACGCCGTGCACTACCGGATTGCAGTGCGCTACGGCGAGCGGCGCGCAACCGCCCGAGGGTTGTCCCGTCCAGGGTCTCAACACCGACGTCGAGCACCGCACGCACACGCTGAATCAAGGCAGTATGCAGCTCGTCTGCACCAGGAGGGTCGAACTTACTCATGGTCGATAGGCCTCCAGGCTTATGCGCAGGGTCGCCAGTGCACGAGAGTAATGCGTCTTGACGCTGCCGGCACTGATCCCCATGGCATGGGCCGTCTGTGCCACATCCAGACCTTCCCAGACACGCAGCAAAAAGGTCTGTTGCTGGCGCAAGGGCAGGATTTGCAGGGCCTGTTCCAGATCAGTGGCAAAACGTGCCTGTGCGTGGCCCTGCTCCGGCCCGGTGCTGCGCGGATCGGGAAAACTGTCCAATATATCGCCATCCACCGTGTCCTCGCCCTGCGCGTGACGCCCACCTACCCACCAAGCCAACACCCGTTGGCGGACCGCCTGGCGCCGGTACCAGTCACGGATGCGATTTTGCAAGATACGATGGAACAACGCTCCCCAGAGCGTGGGGTCGCGCCGAGCATACTTACTGACCAGCTGCAGCATGGCATCCTGAACAATATCCAGTGCCTCCTCACGGTGCCCGGTGGCCATCTCGGCCATACGCAGAGCACGCCGCTCCACCCCGCTCAGAAAGGCATCGAGCGCCGTATTGTCCTGATCCTCCCGCGCTGGTGTCACACCGCTGACCGTTCCTCCCCACGACAGCGCCATTTCCGGCATTGTCATGGACATGGTTGCCTCTGTATCGTGCATCGCCACACCTTCATTTGCTACACCCCCCTGCAGTGCCGCAAACCCGAGCGCACCACTGGCCTATACGTGACCGACAGGCAGGCAGACCTCTATGCGCGGGATACTCTCCCTGCCTCTGTCCAGTCTAACGCGCGAACCGGGTATCGGTTGACAGGCACAGGCGTGCACACTGATCAGGTGAGACTCAATGCTCCCGGGTGGCGAGGAAGCGTATCGCCGGCCAACGCTCCGTAATCAACTCCAGATTCACCCGTGTCGGGGCAATGTAGGCGAGATTGCCACCGACATCCAGGGCCAGATTAGCGGCCACTTTGTGACGAAACTCGGCGAATTTTTTCGCATCATCGCTATCCACCCAGCGTGCCGTGGCGACGTTGACGTTCTCGAAACCGCACTCCACCCCGTATTCGTTCTTTAAACGAAAGGCGACCACGTCGAACTGCAATACACCCACCGCCCCCACGATGAGGTCATTTCGGTTCAATGGGCGAAACAGTTGCGAGGCGCCCTCCTCACACAACTCCTCCAGACCCTTGTGCAGCGCCTTCATTCGCAGGGGGTCACGCAACACTACACGGCGAAACAGCTCAGGGGCAAAGTTCGGCACACCGGTGAACTTGAGGCCTTCGCCCTCGCTGAAAGTATCGCCAATCTGAATGGTGCCATGGTTGTGCAGGCCGATGATATCACCGGCATAGGCCTCTTCGATGTTTTCCCGATCGCTGGCCAGAAAGGTGATGGCATTGTTGATTTTCACGGTCTTGCCGGTGCGCACCTGGTGTATCTTCATGCCGCGATGATAGCGCCCGGAACAAATACGCAAAATAGCCACCCGATCGCGGTGCTGGGGGTCCATGTTCGCCTGAATCTTGAACACAAAACCGCTGAACTTCTCCTCCTCGACGGCCACCCGGCGCGTCTCAGTCGCACGTGACTGCGGCGCTGGCGCCTGTTCGACAAAGGTATCGAGCAACTCCTTGATGCCGAAGTTGTTGATAGCAGAGCCGAAAAATACCGGCGTGAGTTCACCGGCAAGGTATGCGGCGGCATCAAACGCATGACTGGCGCCGCGCACCAGTTCGATCTCCTCGCGCAGCGCCTCGACCTGCGTGCCGAACAATTCATCGAGGCGTGGGTTGTCCAGACCCGTGATCACCTCACCATGCTGTACCCGCCCACCATGGGTAGGGCTGAACAGGTGAATTGTCTCATTGGCCAGATGGTAGACACCCTTGAAACCCTTACCCATACCAATGGGCCAGGTCACCGGGGCACAACGGATATTGAGAATTTCCTCGACCTCGTCGAGCAATTCTATCGGCTCGCGCCCTTCACGGTCGAGCTTGTTGATGAAGGTCATGATGGGCGTGGCACGCAAGCGGCAGACATCCATCAGTTTGATGGTGCGTTCCTCCACGCCCTTGGCCACATCGATCACCATCAGGGCGGAATCCACGGCGGTCAGCGTCCGGTAGGTGTCCTCGGAGAAGTCCTCATGGCCCGGAGTATCAAGCAGATTCACGATCCGCCCCAGATAGGGGAACTGCATGACCGACGAGGTCACCGAGATACCGCGCTGTTTCTCCAGCTCCATCCAGTCAGAGAGGGCATGGCGCGTCGACTTGCGTCCCTTAACAGTACCGGCGAGCTGTATCGCGCCGCCGAACAACAAAAGTTTCTCGGTCAGTGTGGTCTTGCCGGCATCCGGGTGGGAGATGATGGCAAAGGTGCGTCTCCTTCTAATTTCATTGATAAAATTATTGTCTGACAAACTCTAATCTCCCAATCTGTACACAGACATGCACACACATTAAATTTACTCATGCCCAGACACTAAAAAACTAACCATTTTAGCCTTGAACAGGGTCTGATGTCAGATGAAATTGAGACAACAGATAAAGAAACGGTAAATATCCCCCGGCAAAGCCGGAGGCTTTAGTTTTGTGAGCCACCCGAAACGACAGGTACGGAGCCTGCGGCTCCTTGGGACCCCTGAAGGGGTCTCCCCCCTGTGTCAGGGTAGTTGTCGCGCACCTTGTAGAGAGGAAAGTAACAGGGGGCGGCAAGAGGGTGAGGGATGTTGAAGTACAGTGAAGAGTTCAAAGAGCAGGTAGTGCGCAAGATGATGGCCCCGAGAACGATGTCGGTGGCGCAGGTGAGTCGTGAGGCTGGGGTATCGGAGCACACTCTTTAAATTGGCGGAATCGAATCCGTAATAAAGGGAAAGTGGTACCTGGCGACCCATCCAATCCCGAGCGCTGGAGTGGGGAAAACAAGCTGGCTGTGGTGATTGAAACTGCCGGTCTGAATAAGGAAGAGCTTGCGGAGTATTGCCGTCGCAAGGGGCTGTACGTTGAGCCGGTGGCGAGGTGGCCAGCATACTCTTACGCAGCCCGCCAACACCATGCTCGCCATGCTCCCGTCGCCAAGCGTAGAGTTGATTGCTGTAGAGCTTCTCGCAGCGCAGCAGCGCTCCAAGCTCACCATATTGACAGGCGTCAGCTTCGGCAAGGATGCACCGATTTAAACTGTCCGAGTTCATTTGCCTTAGGCCATGATGCCTTTTGACTTCAAAAAGTCTTCAGGAACATCTGCCGTTTTCCATCCTGTTATTGCAAAGTAATACAGCGGTTCCCCCTCAATTGATAATCTATGTCGATAGCGTTCTATGCAATAAACATCAAGATATTTGGAAAATATCAATTCCCTAATCATTTTTGAAAAGCCTGATTCATCGCCTATATCAAAAAAGGTATCCTTGATATTAAAGGCCACCCAAGCTTTGCTTTTGATTATATTAAACGCTTCCAAAAATGCTTTCGTTGGGATGTCACCGAAACCAAGTGCGGCAACTGTTACCATGCAATCACATTGCCACGATATTATTTCTTCTTTTTTGTCTTTTTCTAACTTTGTGAAATCCTCAACATAATATGCATCATATATCCCTGGCCTATCTCGGATTACCGCATCATAAGCCTCGGGAATTATATCTACGCCTATCAAGCGAGAAACACCATGCTTTTTTAATTCCTCTCCCATCATTCCATTGCCTGCACCTAGATCCAATATCCTAAGCTCAGAAAAATTATTTTGATATTGCTTTACGGCGGATTCAAGTATTGATGCTACTTTACTAGGTGAGATGCATTTTAGTCGGTCATAAAATATTTGTTCATACAGGCCTGGCACTTGATATATTTCATCGTAGTCGTGGAACCTTATTTTCCTCTTACCACCCGATCCTTGAAGATAGAAATAGGTTTCGTCTTGATTAATATTGGATAATTCGTTTTTCGGAAATTGTATTCTATGCATTTTTGCCATTATTTTCTCAATTTAGTTTGTGTATAAATTTAGTACCTATTCAGCTAAAAACTGAATAAAGTGCTTGACAAGATTTTACGGCAATTTCGTTCAGTCCAACGATGGCGCCAGACCTGCCATTATAGTCACTTCAGAAAGCCACAGGAAAGCCGCTAATAGACTGCAATAACCACCTTGATAACTGTACCGAATCATTTCATAAAACGCCACAGATTCGCTTACAGGGGGTAGAATTCCATTCTGAAAACCCGTGCGATAATGTTCTCACTCATGAGCAGCGGGCAAAAACCGAGCTTGCCAAATCTATGCTCATGCATGCCGATGAGACCGGTATTAATATCGGCGGGAGACGCCACTGGTTGCACTGTGCTTCCAATGCCTCACTAACCTGGTTTTCTCCCCATGCCAAGCGGGGTACCGAGGCCATGGATGAAATAGGCATTCCGCCCTTCTTCAAGGGCGTGTTGTGCCATGATCACTGGAAGCCGTACTACCGTTATGACTGCGTTCATGCCGTGTGCAATGCCCACCATCTCAGAGAACTGGAGAGGGCTTGGGAACAAGATCATCAGCAGTGGGCCAAACAGATGCAGGCGTTGCCGATCGAACTCGCAAAAGCGGTAGAGGATGCCGAGAGGGTTGTTTACTACCGGATGAGGCTAAACGGTGGCGCCTGCGATATCGATGGCTACTCAAAAAAGCAGAGGCCGAGTGTCCACCACCCGACGAAAGCCAACGCAAGGGAAAACGCGGCAGACTCAAACGATCGAAAGCCAGAAACCTGCTGGAACGATTACGTGACTTCGAGCCAGATGTTCTGCGCTTCATGGAGCTGGAGCGTGTCCCCTTCACCAATAACCAAGGTGAAAATGATCTGCGTAGAGCCTGCCCCACGAAGTGCTTTGGGTATGACCAAGGTACAACAGAAAATCTCCGGTTGCTTCCGCTCTATGGCGGGGGCACAGATCTTCTGTCGGGTTCGCAGTTACCTGTCAACGTGTCGCAAGCAAGGCATGACGGCCACTCAAGCATTGACACTGCTTTTCCAGGGCAAGAACCCGGATTTTATGAGAAAGGACGTGCCCTGATAGGCGCGTTCATGACAAAATAGGCTGAATAGTTACCTAAGGTTTTACATAAATGGTGCCGGTGAGAGGAGTCGGCGAATCATTGAAATCAATAAGTTAAATTCGCTTGGCGTAATAATATACTGCTTACATCCCAGTTAAAGCTCCACACTTCAAAAAAATACTTCTTAGAAGTGCAGTCAAGGGGTGAATGGGCATGATTTTCAGTCGCACCCAACTAACACCGCTGAACAAAAGATCGGGCACGTATATTGGCAAAGAATCCGATAAGCAATGTTAGCCCAAAGCCGTAATGTCCCCTTTGTCCCAAGCTAAAATGTCCCCTTTTGATTTTGGGAGGGGTCGTGACAGAGGAGAACATCACATTGAGTCATCAGGAAGTCGAGCGGTTATCGGTCATTCAGTCGACGATCAGTCGGCAACTCACCCAGGCTGAGGCGGCCCTGCAACTGTGCATTGGCACCCGGCAGGTTAAACGCCTGGTTCGTGCTTATCGGGCCAAGGGCGCCGCTGGCATTATTTGCGGTCATCGGGGGAAACGGCCCGGTAACGCCATTGATGACTCCGTTCGCCAGCAGGCGCTCTTGCTGGTACAAGCGCGTTATGCGGATTTCTCGCCCACGTTTGCCCATGAGAAGTTGCTTGAATTACACCGCCTTTGCTTTTCCGTGGAAACCCGCACCTGAGCATCCATGGCGAACATACCCTGCAGACAACACCGCTGGAAACTAACCCGACCAGGGGACATTTTAGCTTTGGGTTGACATGAGGCCGGGGCGATTAACCCCGGATAACCTGATATCGTCCGATGGCGCCACGAGTTATGTGTGGCTTCAATGAGGCCGGGGCGATTAACCCCGGATAACTCATCGCCTGTCTCACATTACATAATTGGGAGAAAAGCTTCAATGAGGCCGGGGCGATTAACCCCGGATAACGTTGGCATTGCTGAAAATGCCATTAATAGTCATGTAGCTTCAATGAGGCCGGGGCGATTAACCCCGGATAACCAATTGTCGTTGTCCACCACGACCCTGATTTAGTGAGCTTCAATGAGGCCGGGGCGATTAACCCCGGATAACACGATTCTAAAGCTACTTATTACGATTCCTATATGGCTTCAATGAGGCCGGGGCGATTAACCCCGGATAACGCTGTTGGATATTGCATCATCGTTAAAAAATTGCCGTGCTTCAATGAGGCCGGGGCGATTAACCCCGGATAACTGGCTCGATCGAGGCGAT
>CAZLQI010000007.1:0-131460 GCA_964561765.1 uncultured Chromatiales bacterium | reverse complement strand
ATTTCGGCGAAGACGACATTATCCGGCTGGAGGATGACTATGACCGCAGCTAAACCATCGCCAATCATCGAACGCTGCCCGGACAACCCGATCCTCACGCGGGACGACATCCCCTATCCGGTGGAGACCGTGCATAACGCCGGTATGGCACGCTACGACGGCCGCACCATCATGTTGTTCCGATCCCACCTGCGCAGCGGTCGGTCGATCATCGGCATCGCCAAGAGTGAAGACGGCTTCAAATTCACCGTCGGCCCGAAGCCGTTCCTGGTGCCATCGACAGAAGGCGCATTTGCGAAGTACGAGGCCTTCGGCGTGGAGGATCCCCGCATCGCGTGTATTGACGGGGAATACCTGATTACCTACAGCGCCTATTCGCGCCACGGTGTGCGTATCGGACTGGCGAAGACCAGTGATTTCCGATCC
Organism: uncultured Chromatiales bacterium; assembly: GCA_964561765.1. GTDB lineage: Bacteria > Pseudomonadota > Gammaproteobacteria > DATFLL01 > DATFLL01 > CAZLQI01. The sequence continues at coordinate 131,034 of CAZLQI010000007.1, read as the reverse complement.
ATTGAGCGCGTGGCGTTGATCACCCAGGCGGACATGCGCAATGTCGTTATCTTTCCGCAGCGGTTCAACGGCCGCTACGCCCGCCTGGATCGTCCTCATTCGGAGATCAGCCCCTGGTTCGTGTGGCTGTCATGGTCGCCGGACCTGGTGCACTGGGGCGATTCTGAGGTGGTGATGAAGCCTGTGCCATATCACTGGGACGAGTCGAAGATCGGTCCCGGTGCGACACCGATCCGCACCGAACGCGGCTGGCTCAGCATCTACCACGGGGTATTCGAGACCATGGGCGGGGCAGTCTATCGTCTCGGCGTGGCGCTACACGATCTTGCCAATCCGGCGAAGATTATCGGCGTTTCGGATGAATGGGTGCTGGCTCCAGAGGATCCCTGGGAGATCACGGGCTATGTACACAACGTCGTTTTTACCTGCGGTGCAGTCGCGGATGACGACGGCGGCGTGAAGATTTACTGGGGTGGTGCAGACACCGTAATGTGCGCCGGAACCGCGCGCCTCGACGACCTGGTAGATCTGTGCCTCAACAACAGCCGGGCACCCTATTAATCCACCCGGCCGTCATGGGCGGGGGGCTCGTCCTCTTTAGTACGCGTAAAGACCGCACCATACAGAAAACATGGCGTCCGAATGTGCTAATGCAAGACTCGACCCCATTTAACTCAGCTGCCTCCCTGCAAGTGTGACAGCGAAGGTGTCAACTGATGCGTGTCGCGCCACGCGCAGCGGTCCATGACGACGCTCATACCGCCATCACGAGCGCGCAGGGCCTCGGTCGGGTTGATGACGCCGTCCTGCAGCCATAGAGCAGGGAGGTGCAGGCGCAGGCAGGCGTCGATGATGGTGCTGATCTGGTCGGGGGCGCGAAAGACATCAACCAGATCGATGTGCTTCCCGGCCCGGCAGGCGGCATCCAGATCGGGGTAGGCGGTTTCACCGAGCACGCGGTCGATGGCCGGGCGGATGGGGATGATGCGGTAACCCAGGCTTTGTAACCCAGCGGCGACGCGGTGGCTGGGGCGCGCAGGTTTGGGTGAGAGACCGACGACGGCGATGGTGCGCACCTGTTCGAGCAGGGCGCGGATAGCATCATCGGTGGGATTGACGAAATGGGATATCGGCATGGTGCATTGCTCCCTGTGTAGTCGGTGGTTCAGTCTGCTGGAGTTGGTCTGTGTGTGTCGGGAGGTGAGCGTAGGCGAAGAAAAGGGGATCGGAGAAGCGCACAGTGAACAGGTTGATGAAGTGCTGGCGCGGGAGTGCAAAGTCGACCTCGGCATAGGCTCGTGCCTGGTCCATCGGTTCCGGCTCAGCGATGCGTTGCATACCTGGACCCGCGGCACGCAGTGATCGAGCATGTCTTCATGGCAACGGCATCTCCCCACTGTAGAGCGCGGTGAGGGTTTCGCGCGGGCGCACGAGATGAACCTGCCGACCATCGACCATGACCTCGGCGGCACGCGGGCGGCTGTTGTAATTGGAACTCATACTGAAACCATAGGCCCCGGCGGAACGCACGGCCAGCAGATCACCCTGTTCGATGATCAGCGCACGGTCCTTGCCGAGGAAGTCGCCGGTCTCGCACACCGGACCGACGACATCATACTGGCGGGCCTCGCCCTGTCGGGGTATCACCGGTACGATGTCCTGCCAGGCGTCGTACAGGGCTGGGCGTACCAGGTCATTCATTGCAGCGTCGACCACGGCGAAGTGTTTGTGTTCACCGAGTTTCAGATACTCGATACGGGTCAACAACACCCCGGCATTGCCGGCAATGGCGCGACCCGGTTCGATGAGCAAGTCCAAGTCGCGTCCCGCCAGCCGTGCGCTCAGGGCACCGGCGTAGACGTCGGGCCGGGGGGGCTGTTCATCACGGTAACGGATACCCAGTCCGCCACCCACATCGAGGTGGCGCAGGGTAATACCCTGATGGGCGAGTTGATCGACGAGACACGAGATGCGATCCAGCGCATCGATGAAGGGGGCTATGTCGGTCAGTTGCGAGCCGATGTGGCAGTCCACACCCACCGTCTCGATGTGCGGCAGGCGCGCGGCCCGGGCGTAAACACTCGGTGCGCTGGCGATGTCGATACCAAACTTGTTTTCCTTCAAGCCGGTGGAGATATAAGGATGGGTGCGTGCATCGACATCCGGATTGACGCGCAACGAGACCGGTGCACGCAGGCCGAGTTCGCCGGCAATCTGATTGAGGATATCCAGTTCCGCCTCGGATTCCACGTTGAAGCAGTGGATGTTCAGTTCGAGGGCACGGCGCATCTCGTCGGCGCGCTTGCCCACACCGGAGAACACCACCTTGCGCGGGTCACCACCTGCGGCCAGCACGCGTTCGAGTTCGCCCACCGAAACGATATCAAAACCTGAACCCAGCCGCGCGAGTACGTTGAGTACAGCCAGGTTGGCGTTGGCCTTGACGGCATAACAGACCAGATGCGGACGGGCGGCCAGTGCTGTATCGAAAGCGCGCCAGTGCCGCTCCAGGGTGGCGCGGGAGTAGACATAGCAGGGGGTGCCGTACTGGGCAGCGATGGTGTCGAGGGCCACCTCTTCGGCATAGAGATGGCCGTCACGGTAGTCAAAATAATCCATGGCGTAGTCTCGCGGCGGCGTCAGGTCGGTACGAAAAGGTGAGGCGGTGCCAGCAGCCCAGTTTCAGGGGGTTCGGTATTCAGGATCATGGCGTAATTCAGCGGGGGGGCGTGGTCGTGTTACCGGGCAGATACAACGGGCCTTTCTGCCCGCAGGCGCTCAGCATACTGCCGGTGCCCAGCACCAGTACGACGGCAATGAAGATGATTCTGGCCCAGCACATTACACCTGTCCTCCCGCGATACTCGTCCACGCTCCCAAAGTTGAGTATACGCGGGCCGGACATGCTTGCCTAACCGGGCCACAGGCGATGGCGGTGCCCTGCAGTTCCCCCCTGCACCGCCCCATTGCCAGCGATGTACGGTGCATCGTCGCCAGCAACTGCGATCTCAAGGACCTGGTGCGCGAGAAACATGTTCGCCACGACCTCTACCATCGGCTCAATGTCGTCAAACCACGCATGCCCGCATTCCGTGATCCTGCCCATTTCATTCAGCAAGTCAAGTGCAACTACAAGGGCACCGCGGTGATGACCACTGACTGGGGCATGGGTATCTCCAAAAAAACCTATCTGTCCTTTCGGTTCACGGGGGCCAAGCCCGGCGATCTCCTCACCCTGAGTTGGGTCAACAATGTACCGGCCTGCTGGCTGGATGAGGGCGTGCAATACCTGGGCGTAGCGCTGGCTGCGCCTATTTTTTATGCCCCGCGGGCGGCTCTGGGGTAGAATCGAGACCCGCACGACGCCAGCCATGAGGCCCACATGAACGAATCCGAATTCAATCTCCGCATCGACGAGGTGTTGGTGCGGATCGAGGAGGCCATCGACGCCAGCGACACGATGATCGATTCCGACACCGCGGGCGGCATCCTCACCCTGAGTTTTGATAACGCCACGAAAATCATCATCAACCGCCAGACCCCCGTGCGCCAGATCTGGGTGGCGACACGCTCCGGCGGTTTTCACTATGACTATGACGACCAGCGCGATGCCTGGGTCAGCGATGTCGATGGTGAACAGCTGTTCAGTGCACTGAGCCGTTACTGCACCGAACAGGCCGGCGAGCCGGTCACCCTGGGTTGAAGCGCAGCGGCCCGCAGTGATGGCGCACTTGCCGGAGTGTGTAGAGCACATGGTGGGCGAGGCGCCGGGCGCACCTGCGCAGGCCGTCGTCATCTGGCTACATGGCCTGGGTGCCGACGGTCATGATTTCGTCCCCCTCGTGCCGGAACTAGGCCTGGCGCCGCAACACGCCATCCGCTTTGTCTTTCCGCATGCGCCGTTGCGCCCAATCACGATCAATGGCGGCCATATCATGCGGGGCTGGTACGATATTTCCAGCCCTAGACTGGATGAGGCCGTTGACGAGGCCGGGATCGCCGACTCGGTGGCGCTGCTGCACACATTGATCGACCGCGAGGCCACCCGCGGTGTACCCACGGAGCGCATCATCGTCGCCGGGTTTTCACAAGGCGGCGTGATTGCCCTGCAGGGCGGGCTCAGCCATGTGGCGCCCCTGGGCGGCATCCTGGCGCTGTCCACCTATCTTCCCCTGCCCAACCGGGTCACACAAACCGCTTCCCTGGCGGTGTTTATGGGCCATGGCCGTCAGGACCCGATTGTACCCCTGGAGTATGGAAGTGCGGCGCGCGACTGGCTGCTTGCCCGCGGCCATCGCGTAGACTGGCACCACTACGACATGGGCCATAGTGTATGCCCGGAGGAAATCAACTCTATTGGGGTGTGGCTGAAATCAGTGGGCGGATTTTAGTCCAGAGAAGCACTAATTTCATGGCAATCTGTAAAGTAACCATCCCGGGTTGAATACCGGCACCTGGCACAGGTCGATTCGTCAGGCATAGGCTTTTTTGTACTGTTAAGGGTGTGCTCCACAGTCAGAATCCTTTATTTTGTCTTATAATTAGACCTGTGGATATAGGGATGTTCCGGGCACCACTCCAGCGTCGGTAGGGCCGCATGAGTGCCATCGCCACGCAGAGACCTTCTCTCTCGCGGGACACCCGGTTGGCAACACCCCGCATATACCGCAGGAGGCAAGGCCGATGATTACACGCATACCCGATCTTCCGCCCCAGGTCATTGGACTCACGGCTACCGGAAAAGTAACGGCAAACGACTACGCGAGCGTCGTGATTCCGGCCGTCACTGCCGCCCTCAAGGTGCACGAGAAGGTCCGTCTGCTGTATCACATCGGCCCGGATTGTAGCGGCTTCACGGCGGGCGCCCTCTGGGACGATACCAAGGTGGGATTCTCTCATCTCGCGGCCTGGGAGAAAATCGCCGTGGTGACGGATACGGGCTGGATCCGTAACGCAATGGGGATGTTCGGTTTTATCATCCCGGGCGAGGTAAGGCTCTTCGCCAATCATGAACTGGCCGCAGCGCTGGACTGGGTGGCATCTCCATAGTGACGCACCCTCGCGGCACGGCACCTATGATTCAGGTCGCTCGCATCATGGTTGCTGAGTATTTCAGTACCTTGTCCACTGCGCAACGGTTGAATCGCATCATCGGGTCGGGGAAGGGAAATATGCACAGACGTGATGCCGCGCCTTTATCTATACCTACCTTGGCGCATTGCTCATGAACTCATCGCCACCAAGTCAACGGATAGCCCTTCTCGCGCAGACTGACATCGATGTGGCGGCCTGTCGCCGCTACGTGCTTGACCGCCAGACCCCTTCCGGCGGATTCTGCTTCTATCGCTATGGCCCCTGGGGCGTAGAAGAACCGAATGCCGTCGACACCGGCTCCGCAATCGCCAGCCTGGTGCTGCTGGGATGTGCAGTGCCACGGCTCAATCAGGTGGTGGCCTGGCTACAGGGTCTTCAAGATCACACGGGTGGCTACGCATCGCTGGTCATCGCCGATGCCACGCTGGGTGCCCTACACCGGCTCGGACTGGCCCCCGAGCGTGATCCGCGCAATTATCTGCAAGACGCTGCTGCGCAAATCGGTTTGTTCGACTCACGTGCGCATGAGTGGAACGGATGGCTGGCAAATGCACATTGTTGCCTTCAATGGTGGCACGTCCATGGCTTGTCTCTGGATCAACCGCGACGCATGCTGCCCGCGATATTGAAGGTTCTGGAAGATCCTGAAGGTGGCTTCGTCGCGTCGCACCCCAGTGTGATCGAGACCTGGCATGCACTACGCATACTCTCCCTTCTGGACCAGACATTGCCGCAAAACGCGTTGACCTTCCTGCGCCAATGCGAGCACTCCGTGTCGGGCATGACGCTCACACCCGGTTCCACCGCGACCTCGCTCGAGGCGCAGCATGCGGGTGCACGGGCACTGCGGCTGTACACCGCAGGCGTTACACAGCATGCCGCCATCCGCCGATTCACGGCAGCTTGCCAGACCTCTGGCGGAGGATTCGCTCGCACACCCGATGCGCTACCTAACCTGATCGATACCTTCAGGGCACTGGCCGTGCTCTCACAAAACACCGAAGGTGGAGACGCTCGCGTAGCGGGAATGGATTGAGCAGCGACACGGACTATCTCCTGGTTTATGCTCGCCTTAACCCCTAAAACAGGGGACACCAGGATAACCTGCATTTTATCTGACCCGATAATCACCCCTACTGATATCCGTATCACACCCGGGCAGACAAAGCGGGATTGATGCATGCGCCACACTCGACATGCATCAGACTTGGCGCCACGCCAGCCAGGCGGTACTCTTGGTGCATGTCACTCGCGTTTACAAAAATGCACGGATTAGGTAATGATTTCGTCGTCATCGATGCCATCCACCAGACCGTGCAACTCAACCCGGAACAGGTGCGCCTCATCGCCGCACGCCGTTTCGGTGTGGGCTGCGATCAGCTATTGCTGGTCGAACCGTCCCAAACTGCGGGAGTGGATTTTCGCTACCGTATTTTCAATGCCGATGGCGGCGAGGTGGCACAGTGCGGCAACGGGGCACGCTGTTTTGCCCGTTTTGTACATGATCAGGGGCTTACGGATAAAGACCGTATCACGGTGGAGACGCACTCCGGGGTGATCACACTGTGTATCGAGACCGATGGACAGGTCACCGTGAATATGGGCGCGCCGCGCTTCGCCCCGGCAGCGATACCCTTTCAGACCACAACCGAGGCGGCACACTACACGCTGGATATCGACGGCCACACACTCGGTATCGGCGTCGTCTCCATGGGCAACCCCCACGCCGTTGTACGCGTCGATGATATCGACGCCGCACCGGTGGCCCACCTGGGACCACTCATCGAGTTCCATTCCCGTTTCCCGCAGCGGGTCAACGCCGGTTTCATGCAGGTGCTCGACCGTGGGCACATCCGTCTGCGCGTATTTGAGCGCGGCACGGGCGAGACCCTGGCCTGTGGCACCGGTGCCTGCGCGGCTGTGGCCATCGGTCGCCAACAGGGGCTGCTTGATGATAAGGTAGACGTGGGCTTGGCTGGTGGTACGTTGCGCATCACCTGGGCGGGTGATGAACAGCCCGTGTGGATGACCGGACCGGCCACGACTGTGTTTGAGGGTACCATCGAGCTATGACCATGCCACAAGTGCCGGACGACGCACACGCGCCAGAAACGGAAAAGTCGATTGTGCGGTACCTGCGCGATCATCCCGATTTTTTTGAACGCCACACCGACTTGCTCGCGGATATGGTCCTGCCCCATGACGCCGGTCAGGCCGTCTCTCTCATCGAACGCCAGGTGAGCGTCCTGCGCGAACAGCGCAGCGAACTCAAGCAAAGACTGCAAACACTCATGCAGCTCGCCCACACCAACGAGCAACTCAGCGAGCGCTTCAACACCCTGATCCTGGCCTTGTTCGATGCCGCCACCTTCGACGATCTGCTTAAGATCATCCAGGATCGGCTCATCAGCGATTTCAACGCCGATGCCGTCGTCGTGCGCCTGTTCCACAACAACGCTGCCGCAGCGACGTCAGTGGCGGGTACCGATAGTGCGCAACGCTCCGAACTGGATGCATTCGAGAAGATCATCCGCGGGCGCAGACCGGTATGTGGTCACCTCAAACCAGCTCAACTCAATGCGCTGTTTGCGGACCAGGCCGACACCATCGCCTCAGCTGCACTCATACCGCTAATGGAGAACAAGCATGCCGCGACCTGCCACGGCATACTTGCCATCGGCAGCCATGATCCCAAACGCTTCCATCCCGAGATGGGCACCTTGTTCCTCAGCCACCTGGCCTATATCCTGAGCCGGATACTCAAGGCCCACCTGTCGGGCTAGAGGCTGCCAGGCCATGGGAGATCGGGGCAAAGGCAGGCAATAATAGTCAATCAAAATCTTCACGGATTCGAGGTGAGCGTTATTTTATTCAACAAAAATTCAGAGGAATTCTGGCCTTCGTCCCGCTTCTGTACCCGATTCATCCATTGCCCGACGGGCACCCGGAGCACAACATGACGCCGCTACTACAGGGCGATGTTGCGGCCTTTCTCTCCCGGCTACGCGATCAGCGCGGACTCTCGCAGCATACGGTGATCGCCTACCGGCGCGACCTCGCCCCCTTCCTAGATTTCTGTCATGCCCATGCGGTGACCGACTGGAACATCCTTGATGAACACCTAATCCGCACCTACATCGCCCAGCGCCATCGCGAGGGACTGAGCGGCAGCAGTTTGCAACGCGCCCTCTCCGCCTTGCGCAGCCTATTCCACTATCTGCTCGAACAGGATCGCATCCGCTACAATCCCGCCCAGGGCGTGCGCGCACCCAAGTCTCCACGCAAGCTGCCCAAGGCGCTCGATGTGGACCTGGTCGAGCGCCTGGTCACCATCGAGGAAAACACTCCGCTGGCTCGACGCGACCGCGCCATCCTGGAGCTATTTTATTCCTCTGGCCTGCGCCTGTCCGAGTTGACGGGGCTCGACCTCAACGCCCTCGACCTGCACCAGGCCGAGGTGCGCGTGCACGGCAAGGGCAACAAGGAACGCCTTGTCCCGGTCGGGCGCTACGCCCTGCGGGCACTGAAAGACTGGCTCGCAGTGCGCGTACAACTCGCCAACACAGACGAATCCGCCCTGTTCGTCTCCCGCCGTGGCCGACGTATCTCCCCCCGTTGCGTGCAGCAACGCCTGCGTGAGTGGGCGCAGCGCCGCGGCCTGCCGGTACACGTCCACCCACACATGCTGCGCCACTCCTTCGCCAGTCACCTGCTCGAATCCAGCGGTAACCTGCGTGCCGTCCAGGAACTGCTGGGCCACGCTAATCTGAGCACCACTCAGATTTACACCCATCTGGACTTCCAGCACCTGGCCCAGGTCTATGACCGTACCCATCCCCGCGCCCGCAATCCGCACACGCCGGTACCCGAACCTAAGCGCGACGATGACGACACTGGATGATAGATTAAGCCCCTGTTGCTACTTGAAATCCTGCCACACGCCACCACCTAACTGATTCAGGAGAAGACTCATGTCCCGATGGGGTACGTTTGCACTGGCCATCTGGTTGATCGTCACCGCCTTGATGTCCCTGCTCCACCTGCGCTTTGCTGGCAGTGTCGTCATCATGCCTGTCCTCGGCCTCATCGCCGGCCTCTTGCTGCTCGTGCGCCGTTGAACACGCCCTGGCCTTCCCCCCCCACGGATCCGACCCCGGAAGGCATGCCGATACGTGACAAAAAGGATGTGCGCTCACCACCTTAGCGTGATCGGGGTCGAGGTAATCTGATCCGGTCTGGCGTAATCTGCTCTGGCGCCATCCGCGCGCGACTATGCCGACCTTGGATCATGCGACGCACATCGGTTCACGTCGATACACACTGTTCTGGAGGTATATTGTGAAGTTTAATGAACTGCTGCAACTCTGGGAAACCACCGCCGGCGAGCAGCCCACCGCGAGGGCGTACGCGATCAATTTGCCCCTACACCAGGCCGCCCGCATTCATGCCCTGGCCGAAATGTTTCCCGGCCGCAGCGAGACACAGATCATTACCGATCTGCTCGGTGTCGCCCTCAATGAGCTTGAGTCGCGACTGCCCTACGTTGCCGGGCAACATGTCATTGCCGAAGACGAATTCGGTGACCCAATGTATGAAGACGTCGGACTCACGCCCCGCTTCACCTTCCTGACAAATGAGCACGCGCGCCAGCTTAAAACTGAAATTCGAGCGACTGGCAGACACACCCCAGAGACTGACACCTCCCCCGTCGCTGCGGGCGTACAAGCCCGCGATGAGGGCGCGTGCAGGCATCTGGTCGAATCGGTGCATAGCGCCTGCCTGCAGAAGGTCCAGACCGCGTACGAACAGGCCTCTATCAGCGGCCTGTGTGGTGAGGGTGCCTGGGAATGTGCGGTCTCAGCCATGCGCCATCTGGACATCGACGCACTGCTCAAGCCTGATGAGGCCCAACCCGGTGATAACCGGACCGAATAGGATCAAAGACGGTGAGTCATGCGGTGAAGGGATACGACGCCGGCACTATCGCGACAACAGGGACCCCGGTTGAATCGGGCCATTCCAGGCGAGAAGATCCGTACCCTCCCTGACTCACTTTCAGCGACGGACGTGACCCGAACACGGCTCACGCCTCAATTACAATCAGCGGCGTGGTAGGGACGACTCAGTGTATGCACGGCATCGATAAAGACCGCCACATGGTCCGGCGCGGCGTGCGGGTGAATACCGTGGCCAAGATTGAAGACATGGCCGCTGCCAGCACCATAACTCTCGAGTATGGCCGCCACCTCCTCCTGAATACGCGCAGGTGAGGCGTACAGCACGGTGGGGTCCATGTTGCCCTGCAGGGTAACTCGATCACCGACACGTCGACGCGCCTCGCCGATGTCCACCGTCCAGTCCAGGCCCAGTGCATCCGCACCCGAGGTCGCCATGTCTTCCAGCCAGCCGCCACCCCCTTTGGTGAACAGAGTCACTGGCACCCGCCGCCCTGCGGCCTCGCGCGACAAGCCACCAATGATCTGCTCCATGTAGTTCAGAGAGAACAGCCGGTAGTCGCGCGGCGTGAGCAATCCCCCCCAGGTGTCGAACAGCATCACGGCCTGCGCCCCCGCAGCGATCTGTGCGTTGAGGTAGGCAGTCACTGTCTCGGCCAGCACACCCAGTAGATGGTGCATGAGATCGGGGCGCTCAAACAGCATGCCCTTGACCTGTGCGTACTCCTTGCTGGCACCACCCTCGACCATGTAGGTTGCCAGGGTCCAGGGGCTGCCCGAGAAACCAATGAGCGGCACCCGCCCGTCGAGTTCACGTCGGATCAGGGATACGGCATCGGTCACATAGCGCAGCGCCGTGCCGATATCTGGCACACTCAGGGCGCGGATCGCAGCCTCACCCTGTAGGGGGTGCTCGAAACGTGGCCCTTCACCCTCGGTAAAATACAGGCCCAAGCCCATGGCATCAGGAATGGTCAGGATATCGGAGAACAAAATGGCCGCATCCAGCGGGAAGCGTTCCAACGGCTGCAGCGTCACCTCGCAGGCCAGTTCGGGGTTGCGACACAGGTCCATGAAGCTGCCGGCACGCTCGCGGGTGAGCCGATACTCCGGCAGATAACGACCGGCCTGGCGCATCATCCACACCGGGGTGACATCCACAGGCTCGCGCATCAGGGCGCGCAGGAAACGATCATTTTTGAGTGTCTGCATGTGATCCACAATCTTGTAGCGCATCGTTTACCGAGGCCGAAAGGCGAGTGCCTCGACCCATTGTCAGTCGGTTCAGGACTCCGGCGTGCTCCCCAACCACAGCGCGCAGACGGTTCCCCGGTTCGGGCGCTCAGACATCAAGATAGTCGATAATACCCTTCGCGGCCTGACGGCCTTCATACACGGCGGTGACCACCAGATCAGAACCGCGCACCATGTCGCCTCCGGCAAAGATCTTGGCATTACCGGTCTGGTGCTTGTAGGTCTGCTCCTCCGGTGCCGTCACCCGGCCACGCTCATCGGTACGGATGTCGAATGCCGCGAACCAGGAGCTCGGAGAGGGACGAAAGCCAAAGGCGACGATCACCCGATCAGCCGGGATGATCTCTTCGGAACCGGGGACCGGCTCAGGACGACATCGACCGCGCTCATCGGCCGCGCCGAGTTCCGTGGTCACCACCTTGACGCCCTCCACCTTGCCGTCACCAATGATCTCCACCGGCTGGCGATTCCACAAAAAGCGCACCTTTTCTTCCCTGGCATTGGCCACCTCGCGCTTGGACCCCGGCATATTTTCAGCATCACGACGATAGGCGCAGTTCACTATCTTCGCCCCCTGCCGGATGGCGGTGCGATTACAGTCCATCGCCGTATCACCACCACCGAGCACGACCACACGTTGACCCCGCATGTCGATAAAATCCGCAGGGTCTCGTTCCAGTTTGAGACAACGATTGATATTGGAAATGAGATAAGGCAAGGCCTCGTACACACCCGGCAGGTCCTCACCGGGGAAGCCACCCTTCATGTAGGTATAGGTCCCCATGCCCAGGAAGATGGCATCATACTCGTCGATCAGTTGCTGGAAGTCGATGTCCTTGCCCACCTCGGTGTTGAGCACGAACTCCACGCCCATCTCTTCGAGGATCGTGCGACGGCGTTTGACGATGTCTTTTTCCAGCTTGAATTCGGGAATACCAAAGGTGAGCAGGCCACCGATCTCGGGGGAGCGGTCGTAGACCACCGGCTTGACACCATTGCGTACCAGCACGTCGGCGCAGCCCAGGCCAGCCGGTCCAGACCCGATTACGGCCACACGCTTGCCCGTGTCCGCGACCCGAGACAGGTCGGGGCGCCAACCCATGTCAAATGCGGTATCGGCAATGTAGCGTTCAATGGCACCAATGGTCACCGCGCCGAAACCATCGTTGAGTGTACACGCCCCTTCACACAGACGGTCCTGCGGGCACACCCGGCCGCAGACCTCGGGCAACGTGTTGGTGCGATGCAACAACTCCGTCGCCTCCAGGATATTTCCCTCAGAAACCAGTTTAAGCCAGTTGGGAATGTAGTTGTGCACCGGGCACTTCCACTCGCAATACGGATTGCCACAGGCCATGCAACGCCCGGCCTGGGTGGCGGCACCGGCCTGTTCGAACTGGCCATAGACTTCACGAAATTCCTTCACGCGCGCGGCTGCTCCCTTCTTGACAGGGTCGATGCGGGGTATTTTTATGAACTGGAAATTATCAGCCATCGTTACTCAGCCATCTTCAGTCAGCATTCAGTTACCCTGCCTGTGGCGTGTGCGCGGGAGGAAGGTTATTAGGCCGCGCGCTGGCGCAGGTCTTCCAGCAAAGAGGCAAGCTCCAGTGCCTTGGGCTTGATCAGCCAGAACCGGCCCATCAGATCAGTAAAATTGTCCAGAATATCGCGCCCACGCGCGCTGCCGGTCTCCGCTACGAATCCCGTGATCAGGCCGCGCAGGTGATGGCGATAAGCCTCCATCATCTCGGTATTGATATGGTGAATATCAATGAGTTCATTGTTGAGGCGATGGACAAAGTTGTTGTCTTCGTCGAAGACATAGGCGAAACCACCCGTCATGCCGGCACCAAAATTCAGCCCGGTCGGGCCCAGTACCGCCACCACGCCGCCCGTCATGTACTCACAGGCATGGTCACCTACCCCTTCCACAACGGCTGTCGCCCCGGAATTGCGCACCGCGAAGCGCTCACCGGCCAGTCCCGCTGCAAACAACTTGCCGCCGGTGGCACCATACAGACAGGTATTGCCGATGATCGTGGTCTCATGGCTCTTGAACGGACTGCCCTTGGGTGGGTAGAGCACCAGTTTACCACCCGCCATGCCCTTACCGACATAGTCGTTGGCGTCACCTTCAAGATACAGGTGCAGGCCACCTGCGTTCCAGACACCGAAACTCTGCCCGGCGGTCCCGGTAAGGCGTAGCACGAGGGGGGCGCCTTCCATATCGAGGTTGCCATGACGCTTGGCGATCTCGCCGGAGAGCCGGGCACCGAGCGAGCGATGAATATTGCGCACAGTATAGGCAAACTCACCACCAGCGCCGGACTCGATCACGGCCAGACAATCCCGGACCATTTGTTCGGCCAGTTCGCCCTTGTCGAACGGCACATTGCGTGGCTCCACACAGAAGCGTGGCTGGTCGGCCGGCACACCCGCATCTGACAGGATGGGACTCAGGTCGAGGCGGCGCTGTTTCGCCGTTTCGCCCTCGATCACCTCCAGCAGATCGGTGCGCCCGATGAGATCGGTCAACTGGCGACAGCCCAGACTGGCCAGCAGCTCGCGCACCTCGCGGGCGACAAACTGGAAGTAGTTGATCACCATGTCGGTCTTGCCCACGAAATGGTCCATGCGCAGGACCCTGTCCTGGGTCGCCACACCGGTCGCACAATTGTTGAGGTGACAGTTACGCAGGTACTTGCAACCCATGGCAATCATCGGGGCAGTGCCGAAACCAAAGCTCTCGGCACCGAGAATGGCAGCCTTGATCACATCCAGGCCCGTCTTCAGTCCACCATCGGTCTGCAGGCGCACCTTGCCACGCAGATTATTAGCGCGCAGGATCTGGTGAGTCTCAGTCAGACCCAGTTCCCAAGGACTGCCGGCGTATTTTACCGAACTCAGCGGTGAGGCACCGGTTCCGCCGTCATGCCCGGAGATGGTGATGAGGTCGGCATAGGCCTTGGCCACCCCGGCGGCGATCGTGCCCACACCGGCCTCGGCCACCAGCTTCACTGACACCAAGGCCTCGGGATTCACCTGTTTGAGGTCAAAGATCAGCTGCGCCAGATCCTCTATGGAATAGATATCGTGGTGTGGTGGCGGCGAGATCAGCGATACACCTGACTTGCAATAGCGCAGCCGCGCGATGAGCGCGTTGACCTTCTGCCCGGGCAGCTGCCCACCCTCACCGGGTTTGGCACCCTGCGCCACCTTGATCTGCAATACCTCAGCACTCATCAGGTAGGCCGGAGTCACGCCGAAACGCCCCGAGGCCACCTGCTTTATCTTGGAGCGGCGCTCGGTGCCATAGCGACTCGGGTCTTCGCCACCCTCGCCGGAGTTGGAACGACCACCGAGGCCGTTCATTGACGCCGCCAGGGTCTCGTGTGCCTCCGGGGAGAGCGCGCCGAGCGACATGGCCGCCGAGTCGAAACGCTGGGTCAGGGACGCGATGGGTTCGACCTCATCGATGGGGATCGGCGTGACGTCGGTGCGCAACCGAAGCAGGTCACGCAGGGCCAGTGGCCGGCGCTGATTGACCAGGGCACTGTAGGCCTGGTACTTCGTATAGTCCCCGCTGCGTACCGCTGCCTGCAGGGCGAGCACGACATCCGGGTTGTAGGCGTGGTCTTCACCGCCGTGGATATACTTGAGTAGGCCACCTTGCTGAATGGACTTGCGCACATCCCAGGCATCGTGGGCAAGCAAGACCTGTTCGTGGTGCAGGTCGGCGAAGTTCGCACCCTGCAAACGGCTGGTCGTGCCCTTGAAACACAACCCGACAACCTCATCGTGCAGACCGACGGCCTCGAACAACTGGGCACCGCGGTAGCTGGAGATCGTCGAGATTCCCATCTTGGACATGATCTTGTACAGGCCCTTGTTGATACCCATGCGGTAGTTGTGATCGAGGGCGCTGGCCTTCACATTCGTGATCTCGCCGCTGCGGATCATGCCACGCAGCACCTCGTAGGCAAGATAGGGATAAATCGCGGTCGCACCGTAACCAATGAGCGTCGCAAAATGATGTGAGTCGCGCGCCGTTGCCGTCTCGATCAGCAGGTTGGCATCGCACCGCAGTCCCTGCGCAATCAGACGATGGTGCACCGCACCGGTCGCCAGCAGGGCCGGGACCGGCAGGGAATCTGCGCCAATGTTGCGATCCGACAGTACCAGTACCACCTTGCCGGTCTTGACCGCAGCCACGGCCTGGTCGCAGATCTGGCCCAAGGCCGCACCCAGATCGCCAGCGACCGGATACTGCAACTCAATGCGGGCATGGGCATAGGCGGGGTCTTTCAGTGCCAACAGCTGGCGGAACTTGCTGATGGACAACACCGGCGAGTCGATCAGCAACCGGGCGGCATGCTCTGGGGTTTCCTCGAACATGTTCTGCTCCGCCCCCAGGCAGGTCTCCAGCGACATGACGATCTGCTCGCGAAGCGGATCGATGGGCGGATTGGTCACCTGCGCAAATTGCTGGCGAAAGTAATCGTAGATCGACCGCACCCGGCGCGACATCACCGGCATGGGGGTATCATCGCCCATCGAGCCGATGGCCTCCTGCCCGTCCTCGCCCAGCACGCGCAGCACCTGATCGCGCTCCTCGAAGGTCACCTGGAACAGCTTCTGGTAGGTCTCCAGTACTTCGACAGCCATGGTCTCAACCGCACCTTCCTCCTCATGGAGCCGTGATTCGATGCGCTGGACATAGCGCTTCAGCCATTTCCGGTAGGGTTGCTTGGCGGCCAGTGCACGGTCTATACCTTCCGGCATGAGCAACTCGCCCGTCTCGGTGTCGGCGGCAATCATCTGCCCGGGCTTGAGCCGACCCTTGGCAACGACATCCTCGGGGGCATAGTCATAGACACCAATCTCGGAGGCCAGGGTGATATGACGGTCACGGGTCACGACCCAGCGGGCGGGGCGCAGGCCATTGCGGTCCATCGAGCAGGCCGCATAGCGGCCATCGGTCATCACGATGCCGGCCGGACCGTCCCAGGACTCCATGTGCATAGAGTTGTATTCGTAGAACGCGCGCAGGGCCGGGGCCATGGACTCCACATTTTGCCAGGCCGGGGGGATCAGCAAGCGCATGGCGCGGAACAGGCCCACGCCGCCAGCGAGCAGCACCTCGAGCATATTGTCGAGGCTATTGGAATCAGAACCACTCGTCGACACCAGTGGGCGCACATCGTCCATCGGCAACAAGGACGTTTGCAGCTTGTAGCCTCGTGCGATGGCCCAATTGCGATTGCCCTGCACGGTATTGATTTCACCGTTGTGTGCGAGATAGCGAAACGGCTGGGCCAGACGCCACTGCGGCCAGGTGTTGGTGGAAAAACGCTGATGGAATACGCACAAAGCCGATTCCAGCCGCGGGTCCTTGAGGTCGGTGAAAAATGCCGGTAGGTTATTCGGCATGATCAGACCTTTGTAGGCAATCACACGTGCGGACAGGCTGGGCACGTAGAACGTATCGTCATCCGGCCCTACTGCCTTCTCGGTCCGCCGGCGGGCGACATACAGATGACGTTCGCCGGCGGCCTCGTCCATCGTCTCCGGCATGTTGATGAAAATCTGTTCAATGACTGGCAGAGTCTTGAGTGCCTCTTCACCACAGGCGGCGGTGTACGTCGGCACCACACGCCAGCCGACTACGGCCAGACCTTCGTGCGCCAGCTCGTCCTCAAGACAACGCCGTGCGCGCCCGGCCAGCGTCGCCTGCGGGTTGAGAAAGACCATGCCGACCGCGTAGCGCTCGCTCAGTGCCATACCCTGCTCGGCCGCTACTGCGCGCAGAAACCCATCCGGTTTCTTCATCAGCAGACCGCAACCATCGCCGGTTTTGCCATCGGCGGCAATGGCGCCACGGTGAGTCAGGCGGACCAGCGCACTAATCGCCGTAGACACCAACCAGTGACTGGGAACCCCGTCCATATGGGCGATCAGGCCAAAGCCACAGCTATCCTTTTCGAATGAGGACTGATAGAGGCCGCTGGGTGTATCTTGTGCGTTTCTCACGATGCTGGCGCTCACCTCGGGTCGTGTACGTCACGGTGAAAATCATCTGGCGTCTGCAATCCCACACGGATGACGGGACATTCCCTGACGTACAAATATTCAGGCAAAATGGCTCAGCAGTATACAGCACGTCCTCACGCCGATTCAATCTGAGTCAGGATGCAATGTGTCTAGGCAACGTGTACTCCGGCGAGCTGTGACGCAGGGATGTCAGCGGGCGGGCGTCGAGCCGGGGGGTCTTGGGGCGAGTGGCGACAGAACGGCCTGAATACCGGCAAAACTGCGCGGCCAGGGATGAGATTGTCTCAGCCTTGCGGGCAAACGGGTGCTGGCCTGCAGGGCCTGCTTGCGATCACGGTAAACCCCGTACACCAGACTGTACCAGTCACGGCCATCGTGTTGCGTCTTGAAATACACCACTTTGCCCGTCAACCGGTGAGCGCGGATGTAGGCGCGCACACTTGCCTGGCTGCGCGTACCCAGTAATTGTAGGGTGTAGTGGCGCGGGTCCTGGTCCCACATCCAAGCGAGCGCCTGGCCCCCCCCGGCATCACCGGCGGGCGGGTGGGCGATCACGCCTTGGCCGGGCAGATCAACCCCCGGGAGATGCACCCCCGGCGGTGGGGATAGCGACCTGCGGACCGCCCGGGTCTGCTGCCTCGTGGCAGCCGTGACCGGACGTCTCACGGCCGGACTCTGGCGCAACTGCGACTGGATGTCACCAAACTGGCGCACCCATGGCCTGATCCCTTTCAGGCGGGCAGGCAGGTGACGGGCGACATCCTGCGCGACCGCCCGGCTCGGATAATCGCCCCACACTACAGTATACCAGGACTGCCCCTGGCGCCGCAGGTGAAAACTGGCCACGGCACGGCGTAGCCGATGCGCCCGCACAAAGCGGAGGACATTGTCCGCACGGTGGGTACTCACCAATTGCAGGGTAAAATGCGCTGGATTACGCGTACGCAACCAGGCCTCACCCTGTAATCCGCTCGCTGCCCTCGCCATGGGTGCGGCACTGCGAGATACCGGCGTGGATTTCGGTGCCGGTTTCATTGTTGGTCTCACTGCCGGCGTGCGCAGTTTGAAATACAGCGTATTCGATGTCCCCTGCCGCGGATCACGCACCTGCACCGACCCGCGTGTGGCCTGTATCCCGGTCGTCAGCGTCAGCCGCAGGCGGCGGTCACTGTCAACCCGTACTTGTTCGGGTGCGAGCCGCTGTTGCCGGCCATTCCAACCGACGATGACCGCCAGGCCCGGCCTGAAACCGCTACCGCTCAGGGTCAGCACCTGCGGCGTGCGTGCACCCGCCACCGGTGCCGGGCTGATCCCCGTCAGTCTCGGGGCACCACCCTGGGTCGGAATCTGCACCGGAACCGGGATCTGCCCCCGGGCCGGGGCCAGAGCAGGCATCGAGACTCTAGCCGTACCGGCCACTGTCGGCTCAGCCCGGTGACTCGTCGCTGTCGGCGGTTTCGATTCTGGTCCAGTGGCCACGGGTGGCGTAGCGGGCGCGGACCGGGGCACGGGCCTCGCCACGCCAGGGCCGGTGGCCGGCTGCGTACCCAGCGGCGTGGTGATCGTGGCGCCGATCGGTGTCGCCGGCACGGCCAGTGACACGGTCTGTGTCGGTACGGGTGCAGGCTGGAACAGGGCGTTGATGCGATCCTGAAGCACCCACAGCGCAAGCAGGATCACCAACGCCCCACCACCCAGCATGACGGAACGCCGGTTGCAACATCGCGTCAACGCGGACAGGCTGAAACCCCGCCGTGCGTTCCCGCCCTGCAACAACTGCTGGTGTGCGATCGCATTGACTCGCCCGGGCAGGCCTTGCGCAGCCTTGTGGATATGGCGTACCTCACGGTCCGTGAACAAGGCCGGGCCATGGTAACCTGCGGCCGCCAGGCGCTGGCGTAGATACGCAGCCGTCTGCTCATCGTCGAGCACAGGCATGTCCAGAGTATGTGTGATGCGTGCCTTGTGGGGGCGCAACGTCGGGGCATCGAGTAACGCCTCTATTTGCGGCTCGCAAAACAGCAGGATACGCAATAAACCGGCGCCGTCGGCCGTCTCGGCGTCGGCCAGCAGAAAAATGGCTTCGAGGGCATCGGCGGGTAATTCGTGCGCGTCATCGATAAGTAACACGGGTATCCGCCCGGCATGGTGCTGATCGGCCGCATAACGGTAGACAAGTTCGCGAGGATCAGCACCAGCGACATCCAGGCCGAAACCTTCAACGATCGCATCCAGCAGGCCATTGGCATCCATCATGGCATGCGCCTGGATACGACAGACCCGCCACTGCGCATCGGCCTGCGCGCTGTAGTAGTCCAGCAGACTGGTCTTGCCGCTGCCACGCACGCCCTTCACGATGAGCAGCAATTCGCTGTACTGGGTGAGGTGGCGAATCAGGCTGAGGCGCTGTGCCCGATCGGGGTCCAGGTACAAAAAGCGGCCATCGATGCGATCGCCAAAAGGCGCACAGTGCAATCCCAGTCGGGCGATATAGGCGGGTGCGAGCTGGTCCAGTGCCTGTGCGTCGTATTCACTCATTGCGGCGCGTCCTGTCCCTGGGTGAAGACCACGCGATAGCCACGTTTAATCTGGCTGTCACGCACCTTGGTCAACATCTTCTCGGCGAGTTCCCAAGTGCCGAAGTGCTCACGCCTGATCCGCCCGGCAGCACCGACCTGTCCCCACTCCCGCACCAGATTCCAGCCCGACAGCATGTCGCGCTGCAACAGCAACTGGTAGTAGCGTGGCG
The DNA here is from genome assembly GCA_964561765.1 of uncultured Chromatiales bacterium. Taxonomy (GTDB): domain Bacteria; phylum Pseudomonadota; class Gammaproteobacteria; order DATFLL01; family DATFLL01; genus CAZLQI01. The sequence goes on along the minus strand of CAZLQI010000007.1, from coordinate 110,928 downwards.
ATTTATTGTCATCCGCCTGTAGCTGCATGTAAATGCGCATAACCGGTTAAAGAAGATAGAAAACACGGTGGCGATATCCGGTCAAGCCGTTCCCCTGCGCCTATTTCGCCGTGTTCTTCTTTGCCCCCTGCTCACGTCAGTTCAGTCGGATTATAGATACGCTCATACTCAACGATAGCAAAGCGGTCGGTCATACCGGCAATGTAATCGGCTACCACGCGGGCGCATCCACTGTCACTCCCGGCATCACCGGCCGCCGCGGCGCGGTGCTGATAGGCGGGGGGCAACAGGCGCAGATCCCCGGTAAAGGCCTCGAACAATCCGCCAATGATGCGCCCGGCCTTGACCGTCATGCGGTGCACCCGGTAGTGGCGATACAAACCGGTGCGCAAAAACTGCTTCAGCGCCAGATTTAGCGCAGCCATCTCGTCGCTGAAGCCTATCAGGCTGTCGGGGCATCGGCGTACGGCCTCGACATCCTCCGGCCCGGCGGTCTTGATCCGTGCCTGACTGGTCTCGATCAGGTCCACCACCTGGCGGTTGATCATGCGCCGGATCACCTCGTGGATCAGCCGCTGTGTCGCCAGGTCCGGGTAGTGCCGGCACACCTCATCGTGCTGTTGTGCGAACAAGGCCACCTCGCCGAGCTGTTCCAGGCGCAGCAGCCCGGCACGCAGGCCGTCATCGACATCGTGATTATTGTAGGCAATTCCGTCGGCCATGTTGACGACCTGGGCTTCAAGACTCGGCTGGCCCCGGTGGATAAACCGTTGTCCCAGTTCACCTAGGGCCTCGGCCTGGCGGGGCGAACAATGCTTGAGGATACCCTCGCGGGTTTCGAACATCAGGTTCAGGCCGGAGAACTCGGCGTAGCGTTCCTCCAGCGTCTCGACCACCCGCAGCGATTGCAGATTGTGTTCAAACCCGCCGTGCTCGCGCATGCAGGTATTGAGCGCATCCTGTCCCGCATGACCGAACGGGGTATGACCCAGGTCATGGGCCAGAGCGATGGCCTCGGTAAGGTCTTCGTGCAGCCCCAGTACCCGCGCAATAGCACGGCCAATCTGAGCAACCTCTATGGAGTGTGTCAGGCGGGTGCGAAACATATCACCTTCGTGATTCACGAACACCTGGGTCTTGTATTCCAGACGCCGGAAGGCGGAAGAGTGAACGATACGGTCGCGATCACGTTGAAACTCACCGCGATAGGCAGGCGCAGACTCGTGATGGCGCCGCCCGCGAGCATCGGTCTCGTTCACGCCATAGCGTGCAGTCGCGTGTGCGGTCATACCTTGTGACCCTGCCCCCCCGGGTGGGTCGGCAAGACCCGATGGGCGTCGATGGTCGCCTTGAGCCGGTCCGCCGGGTAGTTATCGCTGAGCACCGCCTCGCCGATGGCCTTGAGCAACACCAGCCTGATCCGCCCGGCCTGCGCCTTTTTGTCCACGGCCATCAGCTCCAGGAAACGGGCAGGGTCGAGCGTCGCTGGCGCGCGCGTGGGCAGGCCAGCCTTGTCGATCAGAGTATCGATGCGCGCTACCTCCTGTTGGCTGAGCCAGCCCAGGCGCATGGACAGGTCCGCCGCCATCAGCATGCCGGTGGCTACCGCCTCGCCATGCAGCCAACTGCCGTAACCCATACCGGTCTCGATGGCGTGACCAAATGTGTGGCCCAGGTTCAATAAGACACGGATGCCGCTTTCGCGTTCATCGGCGACCACTGTGGCCGCTTTATCCTGGCAGGAGCGCTCAATCACGTAGGCCAGTGCAGCCGGCTCACGGGCGAGGAGTCGGTCCATGTTCACCTCCAGCCATTCGAAGAAACGGGCATCCTGGATCAGGCCGTATTTGATCACCTCGGCCAGTCCTGCACTGAGCTGGCGATCATCGAGTGTAGTGAGGGTATCGGTGTCGGCAATCACACAGTTGGGCTGGTGAAAGGCACCGATCATGTTCTTGCCCAGCCTATGATTGACGCCGGTTTTGCCGCCGACGGAGGAGTCCACCTGGGCCAGCAGTGTGGTGGGTATCTGGACAAATGCGACGCCGCGCTGATAACTGGCGGCGGCAAAACCCGCCATGTCACCCACCACACCACCACCAAGGGCAACCAGGGTACATTGGCGATCAAAGTGCTGGGTGAGTAGGGCATCGAAGATACGGTTCAGGGTCTCAAAGTTCTTGTAGTGCTCACCGTCCGGCAGGATGACGCAGCGACACTCGAAATCGGTCAGTGTCCCCTGTACCGCATCGAGATAGAGCGGTGCGACCGTCTCGTTGCTGACAATCATGACTTGCCGCCCGGCAATATAGGGCGCGATGAGATCCCTCCGCCCCAACACGCCACGACCGACGTAGATGGGGTAAGCACGTCGTCCCAATTCAACCCGCAGTGTTTTCATGTTCCGGTTCCGGTTCCAAGCCTGGTTTTCTGATTATTGCTGACCCCCTGCCCCACGCCGTTGAGATCACTATGACGGCGCGCGCCTGATCCGCAAAGTCACCGCGACTATAGCAGTTCCGGGTTCCAGACTCACCGTGCCGGTAGGTTCGAATCCGGTCTCATTCTGGTGAGGATCTGTCGTACCACCCGCTTCACATTGCCCCGATCAGTGCGGATCACCCAGTCTGCAACGCCCCGATAGAGTGGGTCACGCTCGGCGAGCAGGGCGCGCAACCGCGCCGCCGGGTCTTCGGTGTGCAACAGGGGGCGATTGCGATCACGGGCCGTGCGCTGGAGCAGTCTCTCCAAGCTGGCCTCCAGATAAATGACCGTCCCACGCGAGGTGAGATGTATACGATTGGCCGGATCGAGGACTACGCCACCGCCAGTGGCCAGCACCATGCCCTCGTGGCGTGTCAGTTCGTCGATGACGGCAGATTCACGGCACCGAAAACCCGCCTCACCCTCGACATCGAAGATCAGCGGGATACTCGCACCGGTGCGGTGCTCGATTTCGTGATCACTGTCGAAGAAGGTATAACCCAGCGCGGCCGCCAACTGTCGGCCCACGGTAGTCTTGCCGACGCCCATGAGTCCCACCAGGAAGATATTGGCCTTGTTCTTCATGGCAGGCAGGTATGCCAGTACCGCCCGCGGAAAGCAAGCAAAAACCCGGGGGATAGGTACACCCCGAGCCCCCACCAGACGCGATTACAGGTGCAGATCGTCCTTGAGTATCTTCGGCGTCACAAAGATCAGCAGCTCGGACTTGTTGTTTTCGTCAAACTTGTTGCGGAACAATGCCCCTATCACCGGCAGATCACCAAAGAACGGGATACGATTGATCTTGTGGCTCTTGGTCTGTTCATAGACTCCACCGAGCACCACCGTCTCGCCATTGTTCACCAGCACCTGGGTCGACAGACTCTGCGTATTGATCGGCGGGACGCCATTTAGCGCATTGGCAAAATCCGGGCTGTCCTTGTGCACCTTCAGGTCCATGATGATGCGATTATCGGGCGTGATCTGCGGTGTGACCTCAAGGCTAAGTACCGCCTTTTTGAAGGCCACTGCGGTGGCGCCACTGGAGGTGGCCCGCTGATAGGGGATTTCTGCGCCCTGCTCAATGGTCGCCTCACGCTGGTTGGCGGTGATCACGCGCGGACTGGAGATGATCTCTGTGCGTCCCTCGGCCTGGGCGGCGGACAACTCGAGTTCGAGCAAGGTACCAAACGGCAGGCGCGCCATGGCCAGACCGATACTGCCTGCCGTACTGGCAAGGGTGGTCACCGGCAAATTGACGTTGAGGCGGTCCGGCAGGGTCACCGTCGCCAGCGTTGGCGGGGGCGTGTTGTTGGCCAGCTGGTTAGTCGCCGTCAGGTTGCCCGAGGTCACGTACCGAGCGCCGTCATTGGTCACGCTGCGCGATATACCAAATTTGACCCCCAGCTCCCTGCTGAAGTTGTTACTGGCCAGCACGATACGCGCCTCGATCATCACCTGGCGCACCGGGATATCCAATTGTTTGATCAGTGTCGCGATACCATTCAGATTGCTCTGGGTATCCTGGACCAGCAGTTTGTTGGTGCGTGGATCGACGGTGATGTTACCTCGCTTGGAGAGCAGAGAGTTGCCCTTGGATTTGAGCAGACTGGCGATCTCCGACGCCTTGGCATAGTTGATCTGGAAGGTCTCGTTGCGCAACGGTGCGAGTTGCTCAAGCTGCTTGGCCGCCTCCAGTTCGAGCTTCTCCCGTGCGGCGATCTGCTCGGCGGGCGCCACCATAATCACATTACCAACGCGGCGCATGCCGAGTCCTTTCGCCTTGAGGATAATGTCCAGTGCCTGATCCCAGGGCACATTCTTCAGCCGCAAGGTGAGATTACCTTTTACTGAATCACTGGTGACAATATTGAGACCGGTGAAATCGGCCAGCAACTGCAGCACGGCGCGCACCTGGATATTCTGAAAATTGAGCGAAAGACGCGCCCCGCTGTAGGTCGCCTTCTTCTTGGCGATAGCCTGTGCGACCTGTTTCGTTACCGGTTTGACTTCAATCGTAAAATGCGTATCGGTCTGATAGGCAATGTCATCATAGTCACCGGATGCGGCAATCACCATGTGTACATTATTGCCTTCGCTGTAGGTATCTATCGTCTTGACCGGGGTGGCAAAATCAACCACATTCAGGCGTCGTTCCAGACGCGCAGGCAGAGCGCTGTTTTCGAAGTTGACGATGATATTATTGCCTTGTTTTTGCATATCGACCGCGACATTAGGATCGGACAGTGTCACCATAACAACACCCTGGCCCTTGGCGCCACGACGAAAACCAATGGCGTTGATGCCCCCAGCCACTGCCTTGGCCGGACGTCCAATCGAGGTATTCGCCACTGCGGATGTCGTCCCTGCATTCAGGGTAAGATAGACATTGTCGCCCTCCACGCGAGTCCGGTAGGGCACGGAGCGGGTCAGGTTGATAACCACGCGGGTGCGCCCCCCGGCCTCCACGGCCACGACACTGCGCACCACTCCCACACCAATGGAGAAATGCTTACTGGGTAGCCGAGTCACCGTATTGGGGAAGTCCAGCGCGATACGCGCGGGGTTATCGATAACGAAACTGCCGGGCTGAGGGGCCGGTCCGGAGAGTTTGAGTTGAATCTGCACCCGATCGCCGGGCAGGGTGGTGTGGCTGATGGACTCCAGCGCCAGCGTCGCCGCTCTTGCCACCCCGGCTGGCCATACCACCAGCATCAAGGTGGCGATGAGGCACGCCAGGCCCAGACGCACCATCGTGGCCACCATGGCGGCTCGGGACGGTAAAACCTGTCCGGTAGAAGTAGGTGTTAAGTTGGCCATCATCGTCATTCTCCCCAGGGGCCTCATTCTTTCAGTGCCAGGGAGGCGTTGCGTTCAATCCAACCCCCCAGGCCGTTGGGTACGATCTCTTTGAGATCGATACGGTTTTCGGTGATACGGGTGATCTTGCCGTAGTTCTGTCCCATGTAGTCGCCTATTTTGACGCGATGCACGGTCTGATCCGGCGCCTGAACCAGCGCCCAAACGGTAGTGCCCCTCTCCAGCGTACCGACATACTGGAGCGTATCCAGCGAGAAGGCCTCCAGCGCCTCCCGCTTGCGGTTCGAGTCGGGATGCAAGCCGGTATTGGAGGACACCTTCTGCTGGTGCTGGTTGGCCATGGCAAAGGACTCAAACGGATCGCGCAACCCCGCATCTGTGTAAGTGAAGGTCTCGTAGGGCTTGATCTCGGGCAAGGGTGCGATATGCCCCTTGTGTTCCGCCTTCACCTGCGCGACATAGGTTTCAAGATCACCATAGTGCTGGCTGCTGCAACCCGCCAGCGACAACAGCAACACGCCGATCACCCCGTACAGCGGCCAGAACCCCGGCAACGTCATTCCTGTGTGTTTCCTGCATTTTCTCGGCATGAGAACGCCCATTTGTTAAATCACACGCACCACGACGATGCCTTCACCGTCTGCGTTTCTTCCTGTTCTTGATACGCTGTGCCGCCAATTCGTTGGCATCAAGATAGCGATAGGTCTTGGCCAGCAGGGTCATTTTGAGTTGCTGCGACTTACCCCCGCGGCTAGCGCCCTGAATCTGGATGTTTTGCAGTGTGACGATACGCGGCAGGGCCGCAACACCGCTGACAAAGTGGCCAAACTCATGGTAGGTGCCGGTCACCACTATCCTGATCGGTTGCTCTGCATAGAAGTCGATAAAATGTTCCGGTTCAGGTTTGAACAAATCGAACTGTACCCCGCTGGCCAGACCCGTCTGTGAGATATCGACCAACAGGTTCTCGACTTCAGTTTTACTCGGCAACTGCCGCAGCATGGCGCCGAACGATGCCTTCATTTCCTTCATCTGTTCACGGTAGGCATCGAGATTGGCGGCCTTGGCCTGTTTGACTTCAAACTCCTGCTTAAGGCGATTTTCATTAAGACGGGCACGGTCCAGATTCTCCAGCTGCCCCTTCGTATCCAGGAAATAACCGGCGGCAAGCACGGCCACACAGAGCAGAGCGATGAGCACCCCCCGCACAGCAACCGGCCAGTTGCCTATGTTGTTGAGATCGAGGCTGGCGAGATCGATGTCCTTCATGGCTTGCGCCTCTTGTTCTGCCCTTGCGTCTTGTTATCCTTGAAAACTATTGCCACATGCAGGGTAAAATCACTGCGACGTGCATCCCCCTTGGCCTTCGAGTGGATGACATCGAGCTGCGGATTGGTAAACCATTTCGAGGCATTGAGATTGCGCATGAAGGCCGATACCCGGGCATTGGACTCCGCCACCCCTTTGAAAATCATGCTGTTGCCGCCCTCCCTCAGACTGGTGAGATACACCCCGTTGGGCGTACGCCGGGCAATTTGGTCAAACAGGTGTACTACCTCGGGCCGATTGCGTTGCAGGCGCTGGATGATGTCCATGCGGTTCAGAAGACGCTGTTTTTCCTTTTCGAGGTCGCGAATCGTATGAATCTGCTTTTCGACCTTGGCAATCTGATTTTGCAGAAAATGATTGCGCGCTTCCTGACGGTCGATGCCGCGCTCTATGTTCATGTGCACCAGCAGGAGGAGGAGCCCCATCAGGATGACGGAACCCGCAGCGACGACGATAAACTGACGTTGGTGTTCCTTATAGAGTTCCTCGCGCCAGGGTAACAGATTGATATGGGCCATCAGTCGAAGCTCCTCATGGCAAGCCCACAGGCAATCATCAGGGCCGGTGCATCGTTGCTCAGGCTCTGCGCCTTGACCCTTGATGACACGATCATATCGGCGAAAGGATTGGCGACCATGGTGCTAATGCCCAGCTTCTGGGCGATGAGTTCATCGATACCGTTGATCATGGCGCTACCGCCCGCCAGCACGATATAGTCCACGGAGTTGTAGTGACTGGCGGAGAAGAAGAACTGCAACGAGCGGCTCACCTGCTGGGCCATGGCTTCCTTGAACGGCTCAAGCACCTCCGGCACATAGTTGTCCGGCAGACCACCCTGCCGCTTGGCCATGCCCGCCTCTTCATAGGACAGCCCATAGCGGCGCTGTATCTCCTCGGTCAGCTGTTTCCCACCGAAGACCTGTTCGCGGGTATAGATGTTTTTCAGATCATGTAACACGTTGAGCGTGGTCATCGTCGCCCCGACGTCGATCACCGCGATAGTCTGGCCAATCCCCTGCTCCGGCACCTGCGAGACCAGCATGGAAAAGGCATTCTCCATGGCGTAGGCTTCGATATCGATGATCCGGGCCTTGAGGCCGGCGAGTTCAATCGCATCGACCCGTACGTCGACGTTTTCACTGCGTGAGGCGGCGAGCAAGACGTCCACCCGATCGGGGTCATTCTCGGCCTGGCCCTGTATCTCGAAGTCGAGATTCACCTCCTCCAGCGGATAGGGGATATACTGGTCAGCCTCCATCTGTATCTGGGTCGCCATCTCCTCTTCCGACAGCGCGGCGGGCATGGAAATGATCTTGGTGATGACCGCCGAGCCAGCCACGGCCGCGGCCGCGAACTTGGTCCGGGTGCCGGAGCGTTTCATGGCGCGCTTGATGGCCTCGCCCACGGCCTCGACATCGGCAATGTTTTTCTCAATCACCGAATTGGCCGGAAGGGGCTCGACGGCGTAGCTCTCGACCCGGTAGCGATCACCGCTCTTGCCCAGTTCCAGAAGCTTGACAGCCGTTGAACTGATATCAAGACCCAGGACCGGCGATTTCCGCGGTTTTAAGAATTGAGAGAGCGGATTCATGGTTATTTGCTTTTAATTATCCGATGTTAGAATGATTATATGTATAATCACATTAAATGCCACAGTCAACTACAGGTCAACTAAAAAATTAACATAAATTCTATTTGGTACATCCTGGATATGGTTTTATACTGGGCCGCCACCCGGCGCCATGATGCAGTTCTCACGCCACACAATGAAACCCATTCTGCGTAAATTACTTGTCATATTAGTCACTTCGGCCCTGAGCCTGGCGCTGGTCGGCGCACTCGGCGTACTCGGCACCTATGTCTATCTCAACCCTAAACTGCCCTCTGTGGCCATCCTCAAGGATGTCCGCCTCCAGGTGCCGTTGCGGGTCTATACCAGCGGCGGGGAACTTATCGCTGAATTCGGCGAGGTCAAACGCATCCCGCTGAGCTACGATCAGATCCCTCATCGCATGATCGAGGCCATCCTGGCCGCCGAGGATGATCGCTTCTTTGAGCACTCCGGCGTTTCTTTTCGTGGCCTCCTGCGTGCCGCCATCCATCTGGTATTGACCGGACGGCGTACCCAGGGGGGCAGCACCATTACCATGCAGGTGGCCCGTAACTTCTTCTTGAGTCGTGCAAAGACCTATCTGCGCAAGATCAACGAGATATTTCTCTCCTACAAGATCGAAAATGAGCTGACCAAAAAAGAGATCCTCGAACTCTATCTCAACAAGATCTATCTCGGTAACGGTGCCTACGGCATCGGCGCCGCCGCCCAGGTCTACTACGGCAAGAATATCCATGCCCTGGATCTGTCCCAGTACGCCATGATTGCCGGCCTGCCCAAGGCGCCTTCGAGCTTTAACCCTATCGCCGACTACCCGCGGGCGATAGAACGGCGCGACTACGTGCTGGGCCGCATGCATGACCTCGGCGAGATCACCGACGCCCAGTACCACAAGGCGCTTGCCGAACCCGATGTCTCCAGCCTGCACAAGCAGACCGTGCAAGTCGCCGCCCCCTATGTCGCCGAGATGGTGCGCGCAGCCATGGTTGCGCGCTTCGGCAACCAGGCCTATACCAATGGCTACCGTGTTTACACCACGTTGGTCGCCAGTCGACAACGCGCCGCCACCCACGCCCTGCGCAACGACTTGCTCAACTACGCGACCCAGCACGGCTACCGCGGACCCGAGCGCCACACCAACCCGCTGAACATCGATGGACCCGGAGAATGGGACACCCTGCTCGCCAACATCCCCGTCGTCGGTGGCCTGCCCCCGGCCGTGGTCATCGCCGTCAACGCACAGTCGGTCTATGCCTATGTAAAGGGCGATCAGGTGGTCGAGATTCCTTGGCAGGGTCTGGTCTGGGCACGGCGCTATATCGATGACAACCACCGCGGCCCCGTGCCCCAACAGGCCGGTGACATCCTGAGCCCGGGAGATCTCATTCGTGTCCATGAGACAAAACCAGGCTGCTGGTCTCTGGCCGAGGTGCCCAAGGTCGCCGGTGCACTGGTCTCTCTGCGTCCCGACGATGGCGCCGTGGAAGCCCTGGTCGGTGGCTTCGACTACTATCGGAGCAAATTCAACCGCGTCATCCAGGCCAAGCGCCAAACCGGCTCCAGTTTCAAACCGTTCATCTACGCCGCCGCGCTGGACAAGGGGTTTACCGCAGCCAGCATCATCAATGATGCCCCTGTGGTCTTCAATGATCCCAGCCTTGAGGATACCTGGCGACCGGAAAACTACTCCGGCCGCTTCTTTGGTCCTACCCGTTTGCGGGTCGCACTGATTCACTCCCGCAATCTGGCCTCTATTCGATTGCTGCGCGCCATCGGTATCGGCTACGCCGTGCGCTATGTGCAACGCTTCGGATTCGTTCCCACCCAACTCCCGCGTAACCTCTCATTGGCGCTCGGCAGCGGCGCGGTCACGCCGCTTGAGCTCGCACGGGGTTACGCCGTCTTCGCCAACGGCGGCTATCGTGTTGAACCCTACTATATCGACCGGGTCTACGGTCCTAATGGTCATCTGATACTGCGCAGTAATCCACTGCGGGTGTGCGACACCTGCCTGACCTCACAGGGTAACGGCACGACCGGCCAGGGATCGAGTGTACCGCCGATCCCCCCCGGCACCCTGCCGGAGATCTCCACCGCCCTGGTCCCGGTCAATACGCTCACCACGGCCGCCAACACCTCGGTACTGCCGACCGGTATCGGCGAACTGGAGCCGCCCGTTCAGCTCCGCGTCCCCAACAGCGATACGGGTGCGACCCCCGCGCCCCTGTCCATCAACCCCGCACCCCGGGTGCTCTCCCCACAGACGGCCTATCTGATGACCACCATGATGCGTGACGTCATTCGCAAAGGAACGGGACGCGCTGCCCTGGTGCTCGATCGCAACGACCTGGCCGGCAAGACGGGCACCACCAATCGCCAGCGTGATGCCTGGTTTTCGGGTTTCAATGCCAATCTGGTCACCACCGCCTGGGTCGGCTTCGACACACCGGCTCCACTAGGCAGATACGAGACCGGCGCACGTGCGGCCCTGCCCATGTGGATCAGCTACATGGGACAGGCACTAAAGCACACACCCGAGAAACCGCTCATCCAGCCACCCGGCATGGTGGTGGTGCGCATCGACGCCAAGACCGGACTGCCTGCCCGGGTCGGTGATCCCGATGCCATCTTTGAAACCTTTCGCGTCGGTCACGTCCCGCTAGCACCGCCACACAATGCTTCGGACGTACGCAACAAGCCGGGTGAGCACAATACCGATACCAACACCATCCCCGACCAACTATTTTAACCACGCGCGCGGGGCGGGCACACCGGTGATGCAGCGCGAACGTGCACTGACGCACCCTCGTCATAGTCGGCGTTTTTTTGCACACCGCAGGCGGGAATCATGCAGAGGGAAAAGGGGAGATGACGACACGCTCAAGCGGCCGTGATCAGCGCATGCGCCAACACAACCTATCCCAGCTACCGGTTCATCGCCGGCGACACACCCATCACCCTGATCGTTTTCCCCCACGAGGGCCAACGCCAGGCGCCCTTGAGTCCGATCGATGGCCACCCCATGCACCGTGCCGGGGTCAGCGCACTGCGCCGGTTAGTCGAGGAAATCACCCCGCCCTGAGCGGTATTTTTGCTCGGTGCAACATCGGCATCGCTGCGGACCTGCGGCAGCTCACATCTGGGCTTCTACTCTGCCCTTACTTCGGGGGAACAGCGCCCGGATAATGCGCCGGGTAGGGCGCACGGGCCACACCGCTGGTGAGCGCCGCACGGGCGACCGCCGACGAGACATGCTCGCGAAGCCGGGGATCGAAGGGGGTGGGAATAATGTATTCCGGCCCGAACGCCAGCGCCTTGTTGCCATAGACACCCAGCACCTCGGCCGGGACCGGCTCATGTGCCAGACGTGCCAAGGCATGCACTGCGGCGATCTGCATCGCCGTATTGATACAGCTTGCCCGCACGTCCAGGGCACCGCGGAAGATGAACGGGAAACCCAGGACGTTATTGACCTGGTTGGGGTAGTCACTGCGCCCGGTTGCCATGATGAGATCACCGCGTGCGGCATGGGCCTGGTCCGGCGCAATCTCCGGGTCCGGATTGGACAATGCAAAGACGACCGGTCTGGCAGCCATGCTCGCCACCATCGCAGTACTCACCAGACCGGGCCCGGACACACCAATGAAGACGTCCGCACCATGCAGGGCGTCTTCCAGGGTGCGCTCATCGGTCTCGAGCGCAAAGGCCTGCTTGTAGATATTCATGCCGTCACGACCGGCATGAATAACGCCCCGGCGATCGATGAGGCGCATATTCTCCCGCGGTGCGCCCAGGGCGCTCAGCAGGCGCATGGCGGCGATACCCGCTGCACCGGCCCCCAGGCAGACAATCTTCACCTTGCTCAGACGTTTTTCCTGCAGCTCCAGCGCATTGAGCAGACCGGCGGCAATGATGATGGCCGTGCCATGCTGATCATCGTGAAACACCGGGATATCCAGTCGCTCACTCAGGATGCGTTCAATCTCGAAACAATGCGGCGCACCGATATCCTCGAGATTGATCCCCCCGAAGGTCGGGGCAATGTTGGTAACGGTCTCGATAAAGGCCTCTGGCGAGGCGGCATCCACCTCGATGTCCGTCACATCGATATCGGCAAAGATCTTGAACAGCACCGCCTTGCCCTCCATCACCGGCTTGCTGGCCAGCGGCCCGACGTTGCCCAACCCGAGTACGGCCGTGCCATCGGTAATCACCCCTACCCGGTTCCCCTTGCCGGTGTAACGGTAGGCCGCTTGGGGATCGCGCGCAATCTCGCGCACCGGTGCCGCCACACCGGGGGTGTAGGCGAGGCTCAGCTCGGCCTGGCTCACACAGGGCTTGGTCAGTGCCGTGGCGATCTTGCCGGGTGTCGGCTTGGCATGGTAGTCGAGGGCGGCCTTGGTGAGTGCCTCAGAGTGTTTCATGGTCGACATGGTACTTGTTGTGCCCCCTGTTACTCGATGCGATAGATGAGTCTCCCGGTCCCCGGTGCGCCAGACCCCCTGTTGTAGCACGCAGTGCAAACCCCGTTTACACAAAGATGTCTAACGTATTCAATGGCGCCTGGGCCCTGAAAAATCATTCTGCAACACCGCGGGGCAAGTGCATATCCGTCAGGGGTCCGCCGGACTGCGGATGAGTCTGCCGCGCCGCCGGGGGCGCAGCCCATGCGTTCAATCCAGTGGAAAAAGTGCGCTGGGGTGGCGCACCCGCAGGCTCAGGACGCCATGCCTGCCCAGTCGCCGTTCTGCAGCCAAGCCCGGGGGAGTGCGCCCGCGGCCATACCACCTACTATGGTAATGCAACCAACCCCGTGCGGCCACCTCGCGACCCACCAAGGTGCGAGGGTCAAAGTGGGTAAAGTTCGCCAGGTCCGCATCCCGGATGTGGATGACCACGATCCCCGCCATGATCAACCACCAGCCCTGGCCGCGGCGCACTACCCGCCGAACCCGCCCCGTGAGCAGATGAAAACCGGTATCACGACGCCCGAGGCGGGCGACGGGCACAGATCGATAGGCCGGCAACGACCAGATACCCTGGCCAGCATCGCGCGCCACCGTCTCCGCCGTACTATAGCAGGGGACCTGTACCAGATTCGGCGGCACCACCAGCACCGTCGCCAGACCGCGCCGTAACAGCACCGCGGCCACATCGCGTCCGTCCATCAGATAGGCATGTGCCAGCAGACGGCCATAGCGATCACGGCGCTCCACATCGTAACGCAGCCGCAGACGTGCATCCGGTCTGAGCAGACTGCGCAAGACTTTGCGAGCCATCTTCGCATAGGGTTGTGCCGGGAGGCCATCGCGCCCCAGCTCCGGCGTATCCAGCCCGATAATACGCAGCCTGCGCCCATCCGCCAGCCAGACGGTATCCCCATCATGTACTTGGCGCACACCTACCGTCTCGTCATAACGGCGGACTTGGCAACCCGGTGTGGCCGCCCACAGTGGGCCGATACTGGCCACAACAATCGCAAAAAAGGCGCCCCATCGGGACGCCCTTTTTCTCATCACTGCGCGTGCTGGCGAGCGGTGAATCACTTCAGACCGTATTTCTGGCGGAACTTGTCCACGCGACCTGCGGTGTCGATGAGCTTCTGCTTGCCCGTATAAAACGGATGGCACTGTGAACACACGTCCAGTTGCAGATCGCGCCCGGCCGTCGAACGTGTCTTGAAACTGCTGCCACAGCTGCAAGTCGCGGTGATCTCTTGATAATTCGGATGTATATCGGGTTTCATGGTTCCAGCCTCTTCGGGGAATGCCGTACGCGCCGCCACCCAGACCTCGCGCCGGGCACCGCACATCAAGGGGGCGAATCATACGTAAAACCGCCCCTGACGGCAAGCCCACCGACAGGAGTGGTGCCGACGCCACTCAGCGGCGCGGGTGCGGTGTAAACTGCAACACGCGTGCGCGTGGAAACCGAACCTGAAACGGGACGGGAGACACGTCGTTGACTGTCTCATCGAGACATTGATAGAGGCGATCCAAATCATGGAGGGCGCGCCACATCATGTCAGAGATGCGAATGCAGGCCGCCAGGGGGGTACGCGCATGTTCGCGCACCCGGTCGATACGCCACTGGAGCCGCTGCAACCGCGGGCGCGCCGCCACGGGCGCACGGGCGATAGCCGCCGCAATGGTCTGCGTGCGCAGGACCTCGAAAGAACCTGGGTCGGTTTGCGCCAGGATTGACAGCGCATCGAAATCGACCCGGTGTTGCGTCTGGGTTTCACTCACCGCCCCACCTCCGTGCCCGCTATGCGGGTCGTCGGGGACACTTGCGCCCCCACTTCTGCTCGCTAAATCATCGGCGCTGGCGGTGAAAATGTCAAAATCTGGGCGCATTGCCGCCGTCCCTGACGGGACAGGTCACGGCTAAGTCATTGAATGTTGGAGATACCTACCTAAAACGTGCACGCAGTGCCCATCAGCGCCTCATAGAATCAAAGAACTCGCCATTGGTCTTCGTGACCTTGAGCTTGTCATGCAGGAACTCCATGGCTGCCAGTTCATCCATCGGGTGTAACAGCTTGCGCAGGATCCACATTTTTTGCAGCTCCCCGGACTTGGTGAGCAATTCCTCGCGGCGGGTGCCAGAACGGTTGATATTGATGGAGGGATAGATGCGCTTTTCGGCAATCTTGCGGTCCAGATGGACTTCCATATTACCGGTCCCCTTGAACTCTTCATAAATGACATCGTCCATGCGTGAACCGGTGTCTATCAGCGCCGTAGCGAGAATGGTCAACGATCCCCCTTCCTCGATATTGCGCGCCGCGCCGAAGAAACGCTTAGGCCGGTGCAGGGCATTGGCATCAACGCCACCGGTGAGCACCTTGCCGGAGGAGGGAATCACCGTGTTGTAGGCGCGCGCCAGGCGGGTAATGGAATCGAGCAGGATGACCACGTCTTTCTTGTGCTCAACCAGGCGTTTGGCCTTCTCGATCACCATCTCGGCGACCTGGACATGCCGGCTGGCCGGTTCGTCGAAGGTCGAAGAGACCACTTCGCCGCGTACCGAGCGGTCCATCTCGGTCACCTCTTCAGGGCGCTCGTCGATGAGCAGAACGATGAGATAGCACTCGGGATGATTGTTGGCAATGCTCTGGGCAATGTTTTGCAGCATCATGGTCTTGCCCGCCTTGGGCGGGGAGACGATCAGGCCGCGCTGACCCTTGCCGATAGGGGCAACCAGATCGATGACGCGCGCGGTGATGTCCTCAGTACTGCCATTGCCCAATTCCAGATTCATGCGCTCGTTGGCATGCAGGGGGGTGAGGTTTTCGAACAGAACCTTGCGTCTGGCGTTCTCCGGGGGTTCGTAGTTGATTTCATCCACCTTGAGCAGGGCAAAGTAACGTTCTCCCTCCTTGGGCGGGCGTATCTTGCCCGACACGGTGTCGCCGGTGCGCAGATTGAAGCGCCGGATCTGGCTCGGTGAAACATAGATGTCATCCGGACCAGCCAGGTAGGAGCTGTCCGCGGAGCGCAGGAACCCGAAGCCGTCCTGCAGGATTTCCAGTACACCGTCGCCGAAGATATCTTCGCCGCTTCTGGCGTGGGCCTTGAGGATCGAGAAGATGACGTCCTGCTTGCGTGAGCGCGACATCCCCTCGATTTTCATACCTTCAGCGATTTCGATGAGTTTCGCGACAGGGGTTTGTTTCAGTTCAGTCAGATTCATGACGGTGTACTTTAAGTGAGGATGAATTGAGGTGTGCATTATTCTTAAAGGATCACGCTGCAGGAATGGGTGGCGCGGACGCGCCGAAACGTGCATGAAACCGTTGTCACTGGGGGAACGCCGGGAATTGGCGCAACGCTCTAAAGCGGTTTTATATAGAATTCTAACCGCCAACGGCGCTACGTTACCACAAAGAATTTACTTGCGTCCAGCCCCGGTGGGGTACCGGGGCCAGAAAATGTGGATTCCACTCACAAATTACTGTCAATGAAGGCCGTGAGCTGGGATTTGGATACCGCACCAACCTTGGTGGCCTCGACATTGCCACCCTTGAAAAGCATCAGGGTGGGGATGCCACGGATGCCATATTTCGGGGGTGTACCTGGATTCTCGTCGATATTGAGCTTGGCCACCTTGAGCTTGTCGGTGTACTCATCGGCAATTTCGTCAAGAATGGGGGCGATCATCTTGCACGGGCCGCACCAGTCTGCCCAATAATCGACGAGCACCGGGCCATCGGCCTTGATAACCTCGTCCTCAAAAGAGTCGTCAGTCACGTATACAATTTTTTCACTCAATGTACTGTCTCCATTGATGGCTGTGGTCAAGCCGTGTGGCGCGGAATCAGGATGCCCCCGCTCTCAGTCCCTTCCATTGTGATACCAAGGTTCACAGCATTTCAAGCCCAGCGGCTTTGAATTTGCTATGCTAGGCGCCCATGAGTGAAACACATTTGACCGAGATCAGCTTCGCCAGCTTCAATCTAGCGGAAAAACTGGCGCAAGGCATTGCGGGCGCGGGATTTTCCCATTGCACCGCCATCCAGGCCGAAACCCTGCCCCTCGCCCTGCGTGGCGAGGACGTGGCCGGCCAGGCGCAGACCGGCACCGGCAAGACCGCCGCCTTCCTCATTGCCACCTTCCACCGCCTGTTACAACACCCCGCCCCACAGAACCGCCGCCAGCCCCGCGCCATCATCGTTGCCCCAACACGCGAGCTGGCCATACAGATTCACAAGGATGCCAAGGAGCTCGGTCAGGCTCTGGACTTCCGGCTCAGCCTGATCTACGGCGGTACCGGTTATGAAGAACAGCGCCAACAACTCGAGAACGGGGTGGACATCATCATCGGCACTCCCGGGCGCATCATCGACTATTTCAAGCAACACGTGTTCAACCTCAAGGCCATTGAGGTCATGGTGCTCGACGAGGCCGATCGCATGTTCGATCTGGGCTTCATTCACGATATCCGCTATCTGCTGCGACGCATGCCCCCCCCGGAGCAACGGCTTAATCTGCTGTTCTCCGCCACGCTCTCACTGCGCGTGACCGAGTTAGCCTATGAGCATATGAACACACCGCACCTAATCCGCATCGAACCGGAACGCGTCACTGCCAAGACCGTGCATGAACGGGTCTACTATCCCGCCAAGGAAGAAAAGATCAGCCTGCTGCTCGGCCTGCTGTCCAGGGAAGAAAAGGCACAGACCATGATCTTCATCAACACCAAACGCACCGGCGAGACCGTACACGCCTACCTGCGCGGCAATGGTTTCAACGCCGGCATCCTGTCCGGTGATGTGCCACAAACGAAACGCCAGCACCTGCTCGCCGAATTTACCGCCGGCACCATGCCAGTGCTGGTGGCCACCGATGTCGCAGCACGGGGTCTGCACATCCCCGGGGTGACCCATGTGTTCAACTATGATCTGCCACAAGACGCCGAGGACTACGTCCACCGTATTGGGCGCACCGCACGGGCCGGCGCCAGCGGTGAGGCCATCAGTTTCGCCTGTGACGAATATGCCTTTTCACTGATGGAAATCGAGGCCTTCATCGGCCACAAAATTCAGGTGGAACAGCTCAGCGATGCGATCCTGGTCGAACCGGCCCCCCCAGTGCGGGTGACACGTCCACGCCATCACGACGGGTCAAAATCCCCACGCAACAGCCACCACCGCGGCGCAAAAGACCGCCACCACTAACAGGCGCCCGCCACCCCTACCGCCTCCTCGTCGCCAGGCACGCTAATGAAAGCACTGCCCGGGCGATCTCCGGGGCACGCTGGGGCACAACAAGACTGGTCCCTGAGACCGGTTTCATCCTATCATGGCCCTGTTGCGGCTCCCCGTAGCGTATCCATTCGCCCCTAACACCCGTCACTCCATTGAGACCTAATGTATGTCAGGCACCCGTTTTTCACTTGAAGTCCAGCCCCGCATCCCCGATCGCCTCGCACGTCTGCACGAACTTGCCGATGATCTGCTCTACTCCTGGGACCGCCAGGTGCGCGGTCTGTTCTTTCGCCTCGATCGCGCGCTGTGGGAGCGCTGCGGGCACAGCCCCAAGATCATGCTGCGCCGCGTCTCGCAGGCGCGCCTGGAAGAGGCGGCGGAGGACCGCATCTTCATGGAATACTACAACCGTGCCCTGTCGATCTTCGACAGTTATCACTCCGCACAAGAGCGCAGTGACATTGCCGCCCCGCTGGTGCCCGGTGAAGACCTGATCGCCTATTTCTGTGCCGAGTTCGGCCTGCATGAGAGCGTGCCGTTGTACTCGGGAGGTCTGGGTATCCTGGCGGGTGATCACTGCAAGGCCGCCAGCGACCTCGGCCTGCCTTTTGTCGCACTCGGTCTGCTCTACCGTCAGGGGTATTTCAATCAGACTCTCGACGGGCAGGGTAACCAGGTAGCGCATTATACCCCGACCAATTTTGCCGACCTGCCGGTCTCACCGGCGCTCGACGCCCAGGGCCGTGAAGTCCATGTTGCCGTCGAGTTGCCGGAGCGCAAGGTCATGCTCAAGGTCTGGCGCGCCAAGGCCGGGCACATCACGCTGTTATTGCTCGACTGCGATCTGCCGGACAACCGTGAAGAAGACCGCCGCATCACCTATCAGCTCTATGGCGGCGATGTGAACACTCGCATCCAGCAGGAGATCGTGCTCGGCATCGGCGGGGTCCGCGCCCTGCGCGCCCTCGACCTGCGCCCTACCGTCTGGCACATCAACGAGGGCCATGCGGCCTTTCAGCTGCTAGAACGTTGCCGCGAGCGCATGGCCAGTGGCATGGACTTCGACAGCGCCCTGGAGCTGATCGCCGCCGGCACCGTGTTCACCACCCATACCCCGGTCGCAGCGGGTCATGACATTTTTGATCCGCCGCTATTTACGGCCTATTTCGCCGACTATGCCCGCGCAATGAACGTGCCCCTGGAGACACTGCATGGTCTAGGCGACAATCCAAGTAATCACGGCGGATTCAACATGACGTCCCTGGCGCTGCGCGGTTCACGTTGGCACAATGGTGTCAGCCGCATCCACGGCAGCGTGGCATCGCGCATGGAGGGCTACATCTGGCCACAGATCCCCCCTGCCGAGAACCCCATCAGGTACGTCACCAATGGCGTGCATGTCCCGACTTTCCTGGCGCGCGAGTGGACCAACCTGTTCGATATGCGCTTTGATCGCGAGTGGCGCAGCGGGTTGCTCAGCGAGGAATACTGGAAACGTATCGACAGCATCCCCGATCAGAGCTACTGGAGTGTGCGCCAGTCACTGAAGTCCGAATTGCTTGATGATGTTACCCGGCGAATTTCAATCCAGTACCGGCGCAATGGCTACAGCGAGATCATCGTGCAACGCGTCCAGCGCCACCTGCGCCAGTCCGAGGCCGACATCCTCACCCTCGGTTTTGCCCGGCGCTTTGCGACCTACAAGCGCGCCACCCTGCTGTTCTCCGACCCCGCCCGACTGGCCCGGCTGGTAAACGATCCCCAGCACCCGGTTCGCCTGCTGTTCGCCGGCAAAGCCCATCCCCACGATGTGCCTGGTCAGGAACTCATCCGCACCATCCACGAATACTCGCGCCGCCCCGAGTTCGAGGGCCGCATCATCATGCTCGAGAACTACGACCTGTCCATGGCACGCAAGCTCGTCACCGGTGTCGATGTGTGGATCAATACGCCGGAGTATCCCCTGGAGGCCAGCGGCACCTCCGGCCAGAAGGCTGGCATCAATGGGGTCATCAACCTGAGTGTACTCGACGGCTGGTGGGGTGAGGGTTACAACGGCGAAAACGGCTGGGCTATCACGCCGCACGGACCACAATGCGATCACACCTTTCGTGATCGCGAGGAGGCCCAGACCCTGCTCGACATCCTCGAACAACAGGTCATCCCCCTCTACTACGAGCGCAATGGCCATGGCTATGCCCCGAACTGGGTGCGCATGTCCAAAGCTTCGATGAAGTCGATCATGCCACGCTTCAACGCCCAGCGCATGGTCAGGGACTATGCGCGCGACTACTACACCCCTGCCCGCAATCAACGCCGCCGCCTAGCCGCCGATAACGCCGCACCAGCCATCGCCCTGGCACGCTGGAAGACCCACATCAGGGCCAACTGGCCAGGGGTACACATGCGCCGCCTCGACACGGCGCCGGAACAAATCCAGCACGGCGAGATCCTCCCCCTGCGCGTGGCGGTCAGCATGGTGAATCTCGTGGCCGACGATGTCGTTGTCGAATGCCTGGTCGGCACTGCTGACAGGGACGGACACCTGGAGGTCAAAGCACGTTATCCCTTCACCGTCCAAGGGACCGCCGATGACGCGAAACACGACGGGGAGAGGGTATTTGTCCTGGATCTGGCCCCGACCCTGCCGGGACTGCAGCTCTATCAGGTACGCCTATACCCCTTCCACTCGCTGCTCAGCCACCCCTTCGAGATGGGGGCCATGATCTGGCTGTAAGCGCCCCCCGTCAGGCCCATCCCGCACTTCGTTCTTTAGAACGGCGTCGGTGATGCACGACCATAGAGCGCATTGAGGTGGCGCAAACGCGCCGCCAGTTCACCCGGTAACTGTTCCCAGCGAAAGCGCCAGCGCCAGTTGCCCGTACTCGTGCCCGGTCGATTCATGCGGTGGTGGCCATCAAGTGCCAGGATATCCTGCATCGGCACGACCGCCAGCCCCCCCACCGAGGCCAGAGCGGTGCGCACCAGCGGCCACGGCATCGCCTCCCCGGGCTGGCCCAGATAATCGCGCACATGACCTTTCTGGGCCTCATCCAGACCCTCATACCAGCCCAGCGTGGTGTCATTGTCGTGCGTGCCCGTGTACACCACGCTGTCGGACGTGTGCTGGTGTGGCAGATAGGGATTGGCGGCATCACTGTCAAAGGCGAATTGCAGGATCTTCATCCCCGGCAGACCAAACTGCCGGCGCAAGGTTTCGACCTCTGCGGTGATCACACCCAGGTCCTCTGCAACCAGGGGCAGCACATCGAAGTTCGCCTGCAAGGTACGCAGCAACGCCGCCCCCGGCGCCTTCACCCAATGTCCGGCCTCCGCCGTCTGCGCCGCTGCCGGTATCGACCAGTAGGACTCGAAGCCGCGGAAGTGATCGATGCGCACCAGGTCGAACAGCGCGAGCTGGGTGCGCATACGCGCAACCCACCAGGCGAACCCGTCCTGTTCCATCCGCGCCCAGTGGTAGTGCGGATTGCCCCAGCGCTGCCCCGTAGCGGAAAAATAGTCCGGCGGCACACCGGCCACCGTGGCGGCACGTCCCTGCGCATCGACATCGAAATATTCGCGGTGCGCCCAGACCTCGGCGCTGTCATGGGCCACAAAAATGGGCATGTCGCCAAACAGGTACAGACCGTGCCGATGTGCATAGGCGCGCAGCTCCGCCCATTGACGGAAGAAGATGAACTGTTCGAACCGCACCTGATCGATCTCGAGTGCCCACTGCGCCGAGGCCTCTTGCAGTGCCTGCGCCTCGCGCTCGCGCAATGGGGCCGGCCAGTCGAACCAGGCTCGTCCGTCCTGTGCGCTGCGCAAGGCGCTGTACAGGGCAAAATCCTCGAGCCAGTCGACACTCTGCGCGGTGAAGGCCGCGAAGGCCTCGCGCCAGTCGGCATCGGTATCGCTCTGGTATACGGTATAGGCCTGCTTGAGACCTGCCTGGTGCCGGGTAGAACTGCATTTCCCGTCCACACTGATAGCATCGCGCTGTAGCCAACCGCGGTCGACCAGCCAGTCCAGACTGATCAGCTCGGTATTGCCCGCGTGCACCGACAGACACTGATAAGGCGAGCCATCCCCATGTGTTGGTCCCAGCGGCAGGGTCTGCCAGACACTAAATCCCGCTGCCGCGGCGAACTCCACAAAACGGTAGGCGGCATGACCGAGGTCGCCCTGCAGCCCCGGTCCTGGCAGCGAAGTAGGATGCAACAAGACGCCGGCACGGCGTCCGGACAAGGGCCCTGGCGGGAGTGAGGCGGGTGAGCGCGCCAAACCGGCTACTCCGGCGCCCGACCGGGGCGCATGACCCCACCGGTTGCCGGTGCGCCACGCCCTTGGGTGAAGATCTCACTGAGGTAGTCCGGCGACACCTCGCCGAGCAATTGATAGAGGTGGCTCAGATGCAGGCGGTACAGGCGCTCAAAATCACTGACCGTGGATGCAGGATTGTAGTCACCGAACCACCAGCACCAGTCCGAGCCCTCGCAAATCGCCAGCTGCTCGGTGGCGGCGCTCACCGCGTCCGCATCGAGACACCCGCTTGCCAGTACCCGGTCGTAGCATTGTTTGGCATCGCCGAGCAGATCCCAGCCGCGGTTCTTGTCCTGGTCGCCGATCCAGGTCGAGAAGGTGCCATAGACCCAGCTCCCGGCCACCACTGTCGGCAGCACGCGGGGTGGGGCCGTCGCTGCGTCGAGATGGCGACGGAAGGTGGTCAGCCTGAGGTCCGGGTGCTGCGCCAGGCGCGCGTACAAGGCGCTGAGGAAATAGTAGCCGTTTTCCGGATAATGCTCCCAGGCATTCTCACCATCAAGGATGATCGACACCACGCTGCCCGGCTGCGCCTGACAGGCCTCGGCAATGTTTTCCAGATGATGCACCAGGTTGGCGACAGCATCATCGGCGTGCCACTCGGAATACGTAAAGCCGATCAGATCAGACAGGGTATCATCGCGGAAAAAACAACTCACGGGCGCCTCTGCGGTGCGGTAGACCCGATGCACGCTACGCACCTCATCATCGGCATCTGCGGCGCCCGAGCGCGCCAGGCTGTTACCCAGTACGCTGCCGCCGCTGGCTGTCCAGCGAAAACCATACTCGCCCAACAAGCGTAGCGTAGCCTCGCTCACACCGCCCTCCGAGGGCCAGCAACCGACAGGCGTGTGCGCGAAATATCGCTGGAACGTCTCCAGCCCCCGCTCCAGATGCCAGCGCGCACGCGCCTCACCACCCGGATACTGTTCGAGCTTCGGCAACTCGGCCACAGGCATGGCCTCACGGGCACTGTGCATATCGAGCAACAGAGGCACAATGGGGTGGGCATAGGGACTCATAGACAGTTCGATGCGTCCGGACTCGGCCAGGGCACGATAGCGCGCAATCACGCCATTGAGCAACTCACCAATCACCGTCATCAGGGTGTGGCGATCAGCCAGACTATAGTGACTCTCCTGCTCAATGAGCCGCTGCACCCGCTCATCCGAGCGACGCACGGTCTCGCCCAGCCAGGCCAGGTGATACCACATGAGCACGTCAATGAGATACTGGTCGGACAGGTAGTGCAGGGTATCGGGGTGCGCCTCGGTCCAAGCGGCGATATCGGCCAATCGCTGGTAGGCCGAAAAGCGCCCGATGAGCCGCTGCTCATTGGCGCGCATGCACGCATTGATAAGCCGACGGCGCAGCGTCTCATCTGTGGGCAACGGCTCGGCCACCAACGCGGCGAGCAGGGGATCGCGAAGGTCCTGCGCACTATTTTTCCAGGCACTGAGCTGCCCGGCGTAGTCGGCAATCTGGTCGAGCAGAACCGGGGCAAAATTTACCACGGCACAGGCACCGGGCACCGTTTCCAGGTGTACGGCCATATCAACGTAGTCCTTGATCGCATGCAGATAGGTCCAGGGCAACTGGTACTCACCCGTGAGACGATCACGATACTCCGGCTGGTGCATATGCCAGCACAGCACCACACTCAGTGGCGCGTGCGAATGGGGGGTGTCATCGGACATGGTGTAGCTGCTGGTTTAGCATCTCCGGTGTCACGAGTACGATGCCGCTCGGGGAGACATGGAACCGCTCGGCGTCGGCCTTTGGATCCTCGCCGATGACCGTGCCCTCCGGCACATGACAGCCCTTGTCGATGATGGCACGCCGAATCCGGCAGCTATCCTTGATAATCACATCCGGCAGGACAACCGTGTCCTCGACCCGGCTGAAGCTCTCCACACAGACGTTGGAACACAACAGGGAATGGCGCACATAGGCGCCGGAAATAATACAGCCGTTGGAGACCAGAGAGTCAACGGCCATGCCGCGTCGGTCATCGTCATCGAAGACAAACTTGGCCGGCGGTGACGGTTCGGCATGGGACCAGATGGGCCACTCCTCATCGTAGAGATTGAGTTCCGGGGTGACACCGATCAATTCCAGATTGGCCTCCCAGAATGCATCGACCGTGCCGACATCACGCCAGTACGCCTGGCGGCCGGTATGTGGGTCGCGAAACGGATAGGCAAAGACCCGGTATTGTCTGATGACCTCGGGAATGACGTCACGCCCGAAATCATGCTGGGATGACGCTGAGTCCGCATCCTTGATGAGTTGTTCGAACAGAAAATCCTTATTGAAGACGTAGATACCCATCGACACCAGCGCCGTATCATCTCGCCCGGGTAACGCTTGGGGCTGTGGGGGTTTTTCCTGAAAATCCAGTATCCGATGATGCTCGTCGATATGCATCACGCCGAAGGCCCGTGCCCGCTCCAGTGGGACCTCGATGCAACCTACCGTCATGTCCGCCTGGTGATCGACGTGGTAGGCGATCATCGGGCCATAGTCCATCTTGTAGATGTGATCGCCCGCGAGGATCAGTACGTAGGTGGGGTCGTGGCTGCGGACAATATCGAGGTTCTGGTAAACGGCATCGGCCGTGCCCTTGTACCAGGACGACTCGATGCGCTGCTGTGCCGGCAACAACTCGATGAACTCGCCGAACTGCCCGCGGAAAAAACCCCAGCCCAGCTGAATGTGGCGGATCAGCGAATGCGCCTTGTACTGGGTCATCACCGCAATGCGGCGAATACCGGAATTGACGCAGTTGGACAGGGCAAAATCGATAATGCGAAATTTCCCCCCGAAGGGCACCGCCGGCTTGGCATCCCAGAGGGTGAGCTGCTTCAGACGCGAACCCCGGCCCCCGGCCAGAATCACCGCGAGCGTGTCGTGCGTCAGTCGACTCACGAACCGCTGCGACTGATCATAGTGCATGACTTCAAACTCCTTCAATCAGGTACGTGGGACACCCGTGTCTGGCGATAACATCTCGGTGAACCCTGTGCGGCCCTGAATCCGGCCAACCGAAGCGCATATCCAAACGACACTCACCAACCGCCACCACGCGACGGCCCTGTGATTCCTTTCCACTTGCTACTTAATGTAACATCAAAACTGTTACAGTAAACATGCCAGCGCCGGTACGCAGGCAGCCCGGTTGCACGTGGCACGGACCCGGGATGCCTGCGCCCCGTCACGCATACATGCACGCGCCACTGCAGGACCTGACTTATGAGCCCACAACCCCATCATCCTGTCGCCTCCGGATCGCACTCCCCCCTGGACCCGGACACGCGCCGAGTCATCGAGGCTCGGCATCACGACCCCTTCACTGTGCTGGGCCGCCACGGGCTCGGTGACCAGACCCGGGTGCGGGCCTTCCTGCCCGGTGGCGCAGTGGTGCAGATCCTCGGCCACGACACCACGGTGTTCGATATGCACCGCCTCGGCGACAACGACCTGTTCGAGTGGACCGGTCCCGCAGCGGCCCTGCCTGTCCATTATCTGCTACGCTGGCGAGACCGGCACGGGCACCGACATCAACGTCACGACCCCTATGATTTCGCCCCGCAACTCAGTGACTATGACCTGCATCTGTTCGGCGAGGGCCGCCACTGGCAGCTCTATCGCATGCTGGGCGCGCACCCGCACACGATCGAGGACATCGACGGCGTGCGTTTCGCCACCTGGGCCCCCAATGCCGAGCGTGTCAGCGTGGTGGGTGACTTCAATGACTGGGACGGGCGCACCCATCCAATGCGCGTGCGCGGCGCCTCTGGTGTGTGGGAACTGTTCATCCCTGGTCTACACGCCGGGGACCTGTACAAGTTCGAGATCCGCAACCGTGCCCAGGGCAGTATCCATGTCAAGACCGACCCCTATGCCCGGGCCTATGAGTTGCGCCCGCACACCGCCGCCCGCATCACTGCCGGCGACACCTACGCATGGGGCGATGAGGCCTGGCTGGATACACGCCGCGATGCCGACTGGCTGCACCTCCCGATGTCCGTCTACGAGGCGCACCTCGGTTCGTGGCAACGCGACGACAACGGCGATTTCCTCGACTACCGCACGCTGGCCCACCGCCTGGTGGAATATGTCAGCGCACGCGGCTTCACCCACATCGAACTCCTGCCGGTGACCGAACATCCGCTGGATGCCTCCTGGGGCTACCAGAGCACGGGGTATTTCGCACCTACCCGGCGCCATGGCGCACCGGACGACTTCCGCTACTTCGTCGACCATTGCCACCGGCACAATATCGGCGTCCTGCTCGATTGGGTCCCCGGCCACTTCCCGCGCGACGATTTTGCGCTGGCGCGCTTCGACGGCAGTGCACTGTACGAGCACGAAGACCCGCGCCGCGGCGAACACCGCGACTGGGGCACTCTCATTTACAACTACGCGCGCAACGAGGTGCGCAACTTCCTGCTCGCCAGTGCTCTGTTCTGGCTCGACGCGTATCACATCGATGGCCTGCGCGTCGATGCCGTGGCCTCCATGCTCTACCTCGATTACTCACGCGAAGACGGTGACTGGCTGCCCAATGAATACGGTGGCAACGAAAACCTGGAGGCCATCGCCTTTCTGCGCGAACTCAACGGCGTCACTCAAGGTCAATACCCCGGCACACTGATCGTTGCCGAGGAGTCCACCGCCTGGCCCCAGGTCACGCGCCCACCCTGGTTGGGCGGACTGGGCTTTTCGATGAAGTGGAACATGGGATGGATGAACGACACTTTGGTCTACATGAGCAAGGAGCCAATCCACCGCCACTATCACCACGACCAGCTCACCTTCGGCCTGCTCTATTCCTTTACCGAGAATTTCGTCCTGCCGTTCTCCCACGACGAGGTGGTCCACGGCAAGGGGGCCATGCTAAACAAGATGCCCGGCGATGAATGGCAACGCCACGCTAATCTGCGCCTGCTCTACACCTACATGTTTACCTACCCGGGCAAGAAACTACTGTTCATGGGTAACGAGTTCGCTCAGGGCAGCGAATGGAATCACGACCGTGCGCTCGACTGGTATGTCCTCGACTACCCTCTGCATCAGGGTATCCAGCGCCTGGTGAGCGACCTCAATCGACTCTATCGTGACGAACCTGCCCTGCACCGCTACGATTTTGACGACCGCGGCTTTGCCTGGATCGACTGTCACGATGCCGCCCAGTCGGTGATCAGCTATCTGCGCCATGGCGATACGGATGAAGACAGTGTGGTGGTCGTGCTCAACTTCACCCCCGTACCGCGCCACGGTTATCGCCTCGGCGTGCCCGCACCCGGCTATTACCGTGAAGTCCTCAACTCCGATTCCGCCTTCTACGCCGGCAGTGACCTGGGCAATGGGGGCGGCATACAGGCCGAGTCCACACCGTGGATGGGCCTGCCTTGGTCCCTGTCGCTGAGCCTGCCACCCCTTGGGGCGCTCATGCTCAAGGTCGGCGCGCCCTGATGAGCCGTATCCTGTTTGTCACCAGTGAGGCTCAACCGTTGATGAAGACCGGTGGGTTAGGCGATGTCGCCGGCAGCCTGCCACCGGCACTGGCCGAGCTGGGCGAGGACATCCGCATTATCATGCCCGCCTACCGCGACACGCTCGCACGCCTGCCGACGCCGCGCGTGCTGGCCGAGTTCACCCTGCCTATGGGCCAGATCCGGCTGCTCGCCAGCCACTTGCCACCGTCCTCACCCACCCGCCCGCCGGTACCGGTCTGGCTGGTCGACCACCCGCCCGCCTTCGACCGCCCCGGCAATCCTTATCTTGGCCCCGATCAGCAGCCCTGGCCTGACAACGCCTATCGCTTTGCGCTGTTCGCCCGCGTCGTCGTCGAGCTTTCCCTGGGGCGCGTGGCCCTGCAGGACCCGACGGACGCCGTCTGGCAACCCGATGTCGTCCATTGTCACGACTGGCAGACTGGCCTGGTGCCGGTGCTCCTCGCCGAGGCTGAACACGCGGGAGTGCTACGCCCAGGCACGGTGTTCACCATTCACAATCTGGCCTACCAGGGCCTGTTCCCCTATGCGACCCTGCTCGCCCTCGGTCTGCCCGCACATCTGTGGCAGTTCACCGCGCTGGAGTTCCACGGCCAGCTCTCCTTCATCAAGGGTGGCCTGGTCTATGCCGACCGGCTCACCACTGTGAGCCCGACCTATGCCGAGGAGATCCAGCGCCCCGAGTTCGGCTTCGGTCTCGACGGCCTGCTGCGCTACCGCCGCCCGGTCCTGTCGGGCATCCTCAATGGCATCGACACCGACACCTGGAATCCCGACACCGACCCACACCTGTACCAGGCCTATTCGGCTCGCAATCCGGTCTCCGGCAAGAACGCCAACAAGCGTGCCCTGCTCAAAGAGCTGGGCCTGGCGCAGACCGGCAAGGCCCTGTTGATCGGCCTAATCGGTCGGTTGGTCATCCAAAAGGGGGTTGATGAAGTCCTCGCCGCCCTGCCTGCACTGTTGGAGCGACCATTGCAATTCGCCGTGCTGGGCAGCGGTGATCCCCGCTACGAGCAGGCCTGGCGGGACTGGGCGATCCGTGTACCCGGGCGCATTGGGCTGCGCATTGGCTTCGACGAGGGACTGGCCCACAGAATAGAGGCCGGTGCGGATCTGTTCCTGATGCCCTCGCACTTCGAACCCTGCGGACTGAATCAGTTGTTCAGTCTGCGCTACGCCACCCTGCCGCTGGTGCGCCCGGTCGGCGGATTGGCCGATACTGTGATCGATGCCACGCCCGCCCATCTGGCGGCCGGGCGGGCGAACGGTTTTGTCATCCAGGGCAATGATGCTATGGCCCTGGTGAACACCGTCGATCGCGCCCTGGCCCTCTACGCCAAACGTGCCACATGGCGCCGTGTGCAACACACCGCCATGCGCCAGGATCACTCCTGGGCACACAGTGCCCGCGCCTATCAGGCGTTGTATCACAGCCTGGGGGCCACGTCGGTACACTAGGCACAGTCAAACCTGGAATGATGCTGAACGCTATGCCGGGGGGAGTGCGCGAGGCAATGATGCTCCCGGTGGCGGATCTGGCCGAGAGACCGGGAGGGGCTGATGGGAGACAAGCAGAGCAGGCCCGGAGCAACGCTCCAGGCGCCGTCTGGCCCTCAGTCGTGGGGTGGTCCACCGCTGGGGTAGGTGATACAGCGCTCTTCGGTTTGGCCGGCAACCACCCGCAGGCCGGTCATGTCCCGGATATGCACATGCTTGCGCGCCGCCTGTAATAGGCCATCGTCCTGAAAACGGGTGAACAGACGACTGACCGTCTCGACCGCCAACCCCAGATAATTACCGATATCGTTGCGTGACATGCTGAGATTGAATTCGCTGACCGAAAACCCCCGCTGATGAAAGCGGCTGGCAATGTTCACCAGGAAACTGGCCAGACGCTGCTCGGCGCTCAGTTTACCCAGAACCATGAGCATGTGCTCATCGCAGATGATTTCCTTGCTCATCAGGCGCAACAGGTGATGGCCCAGGCCCTGGCAACGTCGACCCAGATCCTCGAGCTGCGCGAACGGTATTTCACATAGACTGGTGGTCTCCAGCGCCTTGGCACTGACATGATGACGCTCCTCGCAGATGCCATCGAGCCCCAGCAATTCGCCGGGCAGATGAAATCCGGTGATCTGCTCCTGGCCGCCCTCACTGGTGGTATAGGTCTTGAGACTGCCGGCGCGCACGGCATAGAGATGCTGAAGCGTATCGCCCATGCGAAACAGATGCTCACCGCGCGCCAGTGGGCGGCGATGGCGAATGATGCGTTCCAGCTCGTCCAGATCCCCCACCGCGATACTCATGGGTAGGCACAGGTGGTTCAAGCTGCACGATTGACAGGTCACACGGATCTGCGCCAGGTCGACTACCTTCTCCTGCTCACCCATCAAGGTCGACCTCCCTTACAATTTGCCGAGGTTGACATGCCGTCCGGCCCCCTGCCCATAACGATTTATTGATTATTAGCACACCTTGACTAATTCGCCTATTTCTACTGTAAAAACAAGCTATTTATCCACTCAAATCACCCGGCTGCCCAGATCCCATGCCATCCGTCCGCGCCGCCCAGCAGACCTGCCTGCCCCGGAGATTCTTCGGGTACCCAGCGGGCGCAGTTACGGGTATGCTATGACGTTGTATGCGCCTGATGGCGCCCCTGGCCCGCTACCCCGGGCAGAACATGACCGCGACTATTCGGAGTGCCTCATGGCTGATCGCACAGCCAGTGTACAACGCGATACCCTGGAAACCCAGATTCAAATCGAACTCAACCTCGATGGCCGGGGACACTCGACGCTTGACACCGGGGTGCCCTTCTTCGATCACATGCTCGATCAGCTTGCCCGGCACGGGCTTATCGACCTGCACATCGAGGCCAAGGGGGATCTGCACATCGATGCCCACCACAGCGTGGAAGACGTCGGCATCACCCTGGGACAGGCCGTGGCCCGCGCGATCGGCGACAAGAAAGGCGTGCGCCGCTATGGTCATGCCTACGTCCCCCTGGACGAGGCGCTGTCCCGGGTGGTCATCGATTTCTCCGGTCGCCCCGGCCTGGAATACCACGCCCAGTACCCCCGTGCGCGCATTGGTGATTTCGATGTCGATCTGGTGCACGAATTTTTTCAGGGTTTCGTCAACCATGCGCAGGTGACGCTGCACATCGACTGCCTGCGTGGTCACAATGCCCACCACATCGCCGAGACTATTTTCAAGGCCTTCGGTCGAGCACTGCGCATGGCCATCGAGCCCGACCCGCGCATGATGAACATGATGCCGTCAACCAAGGGAAGTCTCTAGATGCGCGCCCTGCGCGGCACCACTGTCTTCAGTCGGACACCCGGAACACACACCTACCGATAGCGCCACGATCCTTACCACTATGAACACCGTCGCAGTCATTGATTACGGCATGGGGAATCTTCACTCCGTCTCCAAGGCCCTGGAAAAAGCCCGTCCTGGCGTGCAGGTCATGGTCACCAGCGATGCCGAACACATTCTCGGCGCCACGCACGTGGTCCTGCCGGGTGTTGGCGCCATCCGTGACTGCATGGGCGGCATCCGGCAACGGGGACTGGATACGGTCATCCACGAGGTTGTCGCCTCGGGCCAACCCCTGCTGGGCGTGTGCATGGGCATGCAGGTCCTGCTCGATCACAGCGTGGAGAACGGCGGTGTCGATGGCCTTGGCGTCCTACCTGGACAGGTGCGCCATTTTCACACCCTGCTCGATACCATTGATGGCGGCGGGCAGCTCAAGATCCCGCATATGGGCTGGAACCAGGTGCACCACACTGTGGCGCACCCCGTGTGGCACGGTATTGCCCAGAACACCCGCTTTTATTTCGTCCACAGCTACTATGTCGAACCCGCCAGGGCAGACTTCATCGCTGGATCGAGCATCTACGGTGCCCCCTTCTGTACCGCCATTGCCCGCGACAATGTCTTTGCCGTGCAGTTTCACCCCGAGAAGAGCCAACATGCCGGACTGACGCTCTATAGCAACTTCCTGTGCTGGAACGGACGCTGGGGATCCGCCAGCGACGCCGGGGTGGCCTGAAATGGACGCCCTCGACACCGGCACGCCCTGCGTGGACGCTGCCACCATCAACATTGCCCCACTAAACTGAGGAAACAGACCATGTTGATCATACCCGCCATCGATCTCAAGGACGGTCAATGCGTGCGTCTGCGCCAAGGACGCATGGAGGACGAGACCATCTTCTCCGACGATCCCGTCGAAGTCGCCCAGCGCTGGCTGAAGGCCGGCGCACGCCGGCTGCACATCGTCGATCTCAACGGTGCCTTTGCCGGTCAACCGGTCAATGCGGGTGTCATCCAGGCGATCGCCGCCGCCTGCCCCGAACTGCCGATTCAGGTCGGCGGCGGCATCCGTGATGAGGAGACCATTCAGACCTATCTGGATGCTGGTGTGCAATACGTCATTCTGGGCACCAAAGCCATTAACGCGCCCCATTTCGTCAAGGATGTGTGCCTGGAATTCCCTGGCCATATCATCGTCAGTCTCGACGCCAAGGATGGCAAGGTCGCTGTCGATGGCTGGTCCAAGTTATCTAACCATGATGTCATCGACATGGCCCGGCACTTTGAGCGCGACGGTGTGGAGGCCATTATCTATACCGATATCGGCCGTGACGGTATGATGAGCGGGGTCAATGTTGAATCCACCGTGGCACTGGCCCGAGCCGTCACCATTCCGATCATCGCCTCGGGCGGGATCACCGACATCGATGACATTCGCCGACTGTGCGCGGTAGCCACTGAGGGTATCATGGGCGCTATCACCGGCCGGGCCCTCTACGAGGGTCGCCTCGACCTAGCCGCGGCCCAGGGCCTCGCCGATGAACTCTGTGCGCACTAAGACACGCAAGAGGCTGTTGAACCGGGAGGTCCGCTACGGACGGGGTGGGAGCGCGACGCCACTTTTCCTGATGCGGGAGACACCCGTCCCCCGACACGGCAGATCTGGCCTGAATCCGATACACTCCTAGGCCACACGCCTCCCTGAACCGAACCGGTAACCCTATGGGCCTCGCCAAACGCATTATCCCCTGCCTGGACGTGAACAAGGGTCGTGTCGTCAAGGGCGTTCAGTTTGTTGATATCCGCGATGCGGGGGATCCGGTCGAGATCGCACGCCGCTATGACGAACAGGGCGCTGACGAGCTGACCTTCCTCGACATCACCGCCAGTCACGAGGAACGCGATACCATCGTCCAGGTCGTCGAACAGGTCGCGGGGCAGGTCTTCATCCCCTTGACCGTCGGTGGCGGCATACGCACGGTGGAGGACATTCGCCGCATGCTCAATGCCGGCGCCGACAAGGTGGCCATCAATACCGCCGCCGTGCAGCGCCCGGAATTTGTGCGCGAGGCCGCAGAGCGCTTCGGCGCACAATGCATCGTCGTGGCCATCGACGCCAAGCAGATCGGCGCCGGAGACGCCCCCCCGCGCTGGGCGCTATTCACCCATGGCGGGCGCAAACCCACCGGGCTCGACGCCGTGGAATGGGCACAGCGCATGGTCGACTACGGTGCTGGCGAGATCCTGCTCACCAGCATGGACCGCGACGGTACCCGTGCAGGCTTTGACCTGGCCCTGACCCGGGCGGTGAGCGACGCCGTGCGCGTGCCGGTCATTGCCTCCGGTGGCGTTGGCACACTGGCGCATCTGGCAGAGGGCGTCCTGCAGGGCCACGCCGAGGCGGTCCTCGCCGCCAGCATCTTCCACTTCGGTGAGTACACCATCGAGGCAGCCAAACGCGCCATGGCCGCCCACGGTATCGAGATGCGCCTCTGAATCCGTCCGTATCCGCACGTAGCGCATGGACCAGTGGCGACACACGCCCTATTTTCCAACGCCCAACAATGGAACGACACCATGAGTGAGCAGTGGCTGGATGACATAAAATGGACCGCCGACGGCCTGGTGCCGGTCATCGCCCAGGAGGCCGACAGCGGCGACGTACTGATGTTCGCCTGGATGAACCGCGAGGCCCTGCACCTCACCGCCCAGACCGGCCACGCCGTGTATTGGTCGCGCTCCCGTGCCAGACTCTGGCACAAGGGCGAGGAATCCGGCCATCAGCAGGTGGTCACGGACATGCGCCTGGACTGTGACAACGACGTGATCCTGCTGCGGGTCAAGCAAATCGGTAACATCGCCTGTCATACGGGGCGTCACAGCTGCTTCTTCCAGCGCCTGGAGGGGACGACATGGCACACCGTCGAACCGGTCCTCAAGGACCCGGACAGCATTTACGGGAACGGGAAACATCCATGAGCACGAATATTCTCACCGAATTGGCCCAGGTGCTGGAGGCGCGCAAGGGGGCCGATCCCGACAGTTCCTACGTCGCGGGGCTCTACGCCAAGGGCCTGGATGCCATCCTGAAGAAGATCGGTGAAGAGGCCACCGAGACTGTGATGGCCGCCAAGGACGGGAATCGCGATCAAATCGTTTATGAAACCGCCGATCTGTGGTTTCATAGTCTGATCCTGTTGGCCCATCAGGGGCTGGGTCCAGAGGCCGTACTGCAGGAACTGGCCCGGCGCTTCGGTGTCTCGGGGCTGGAGGAGAAAGCCGGCAGACCACCCCGCGTATGACACGCCGGTGCGACCCTGCTCACTCATCCACCACTGCCACCCTGTCACGTGAGACTTGCGATTGTATGCCAATTAGGCTCATGATCCAGCTAAGTGACATGCAGGCCGGCCCTGTCCCGGCTTTGGTATTTTTTCGGAGAAATGAATTATGAGTATCGGTATCTGGCAACTGGTGATCGTTCTCGTGATTGTGCTGGTCCTGTTCGGTGCCAAGCGCCTGCGCAACGTCGGCAGCGACCTCGGCGAGGCCGTCAAGGGTTTTCGTGCCTCGATGAAAGACGCTGAGACTGACGCCGCCAAGATCGACAAGGAAAAGCTCGAACAACACGACGGCGAGATCATCGAGGGCGAAGTCACCTCGAAGGAGAAGACCGGCAAACACTGATTTACAGGCGGCAAGGGGCACCTCTCGCTGGTGCCTCTACCCATTCTACACACCGCGCTGTTCTCCCTGCGTGTTGTTCCGTTCGATTTCCGGACAACAACGGGTTCCTGTGAGGTAACGCACCCCCCATGTTCGATATCGGCTTTTGGGAACTGACACTAATCGGTCTCGTCGCGCTCATTGTCATTGGACCGGACAAACTACCTGGGCTAGCCCGTACCGCGGGTCTGTGGATAGGCAAGATGCGCTATTTTCTCAATAATGTTAAGGCCGACATCAACCGTGAACTCAAGACTGACGAGCTACGTAATGCGCTGCAAAACAATGCCGATATCGACGAACTCAAGCAGATCCTCAATAGCACTCGCGACACGCTTAATACGCAGATCGAGCCAGACTATCTGCTCAAGTCACACGACGACGGGCAGGCCGCCACAACCACAGTGACCGACGCGCCAGCGAACGATATCGACCCCGCACAAAGCCCTCCTGTAACGACCATCCCTGCCGCGCAGTCCGAACACACCGCCCCTGCCACTGCAACCGGACAGAACACCCCTGCCACGCAGCCCGAACACACCGCCCCTGCCGCTGCAACCGGACAGAACACCCCTGCCACGCAGCCCGAACACACCGCCCCTGCCACTGCAACCGGACGGAACATCCCTGCCGCGCAGTCCGAACACACCGCCCCTGCCACTGCAACCGGACGGAACACCCCCCCACCGATTGCGTCGGCAACGACCACCGACGATACCGTAATACATGACAAAACAAGACATCCCTGATACTGGCGAGCAGGTCGAACAGGAACTACCGTTCATCACCCATCTCATCGAGCTGCGCGACCGGCTGTTGCACATTGCAGTCGTGGTGCTGGTCCTGTTCGTCGGCCTGTACTTCGTGCGCAACCAGCTCTACCACATGCTCGCCGAACCCCTGCTCTCCCATCTGCCAAAGGGCGGCACGCTGATCGCCACCGAGCCGACCGGCACCTTCCTCGCCCCACTCAAACTCGCCCTGGCGGTGGCGGTGTTTGCGGCCATCCCCTACATCCTCTACCAATCGTGGGCCTTTATCGCTCCTGGCCTGTACCGCCACGAGCGCCGCATGGTCTTCCCGTTGCTGATCTCCAGCGTCGTACTGTTCTACCTGGGTATGGCCTTTGCCTATTTCGTCGTCTTCCCGCTAGTATTCGGTTTCTTCACTTCGGTCGCGCCCCAGGGCGTGGCGGTTATGACCGACATCAGCAAGTACCTCAACTTCGTACTAAAGATGTTCTTCGCCTTCGGCACTGCCTTTGAGGTGCCAATCGCCACCATCCTGCTCGTCTGGATGGGTATCACCACGCCCGAGAGCCTCAGTGCCAAGCGCCCCTATATTATCGTCGCGGTGTTCATCATCGCCGCGGTGCTGACCCCGCCCGACATCGTCTCCCAGTCCATCCTGGCCATCCCGATGTGGTTCCTGTTCGAGGCCGGGTTGTTTTTCTCGCGCATGTTCGTGCGCAAGGACGATAACGAGGACGAAGAGGCCGGCGAACACGAAGATGACGCCCATCAGCCGCTGACCGAGACGCAGATGGAGGGTGAACTCGATGCCGCCGAACAGGCCGAGACTGCGCTGGATGATCAGGACGACGGCGAGGCGAAGCCCACCGACACACCGGAGCAGCCACCGCATGAACCCGAATCATAGTCCGATAATAAAATGGGACTCTGGTGGGAATTATCCCGTGGCTATGGCGTCTCCTTAGTCAGGACACCCGGGTTAATCCACCCTAGCGAAGGGTGATAGCGGCGAGGTACACCTCGCCGCGGGACGTTTGGCACCACTGAACCGGTGCCAGTGCCACGCAGAAATCAGCGCCCTTAGCGTACGCGGTACACCTCGACCACATACGACGCCAGGAGACCTCTGACCATGTACACACTGAAAGTGATCCTGTTGGGCCTGCTCTGTGCGCTGCCCCTCTCCGTGTCGGCGGCGAATACCACTCTGGCTGCACCGACCACCCCACCCGGCACGGCAACACACCCTCCGGGTGGCACGCTGCGCAATGAGCTTGCCGGCAGCTCCTCGCCTTATCTCGCCATGCACGCCCATGACCCGGTGCACTGGCAACACTGGGGGCCCAGGGCCTTCGCCATCGCCCGGCGCGAAAACAAACTGCTTTACGTCTCCAGCGGCTACTTTGCCTGTCATTGGTGCCACGTGATGCAACGACAGAACTTTCTCAACCCCAGCATCGCGGCACTCATCAACAAGTACTTTATTCCTGTCATCATCGACCGCGAACTCAATCCGGCCCTCGACGCCCGACTCATCAACTTCGTCGAACACACCCGTGGTCAGGCCGGTTGGCCGCTCAATGTATTTATCACCCCCGAGGGCTATCCACTGATAGGCGTCGTCTATCTGCCGCCCGCTCAATTCAAACCCCTGCTGAGCCGACTGGGTGAACGCTGGGCAGGTGGAGGCCCGGCACTCAAACAATTGGCCAAATCAGTGACTGCGGAACTCACCCGCCAGGCCGCTAGCACCACGTCCAACCACTCCCCTGCCGTGGTCCCTATCGGACCCGTCGAGGTGGCACAACGCACACAGGCGCTCCAACAGGCCTTCCTCAAGCGGTCCTTCGTTCTGGCGGATGAATTCGAAGGAGGTTTCGGCGCACAGAACAAATTCCCCATGGTGCCCCAGCTTGATGCC
The DNA here is from genome assembly GCA_964561765.1 of uncultured Chromatiales bacterium. Classification (GTDB taxonomy): domain Bacteria; phylum Pseudomonadota; class Gammaproteobacteria; order DATFLL01; family DATFLL01; genus CAZLQI01. Next base: position 73,403 of record CAZLQI010000007.1, on the reverse strand, counting down.
CTGCTGACCCTATACCAGCGTGACCACGATGCACGCGTCGGAAAATTTCTCCGCCTGACCCTCGACCACATGGCCAGTGGTGGACTGCACGATCAACTCGGGGGGGGATTTTTCCGCTATACCATCGACCCGGGCTGGCAGACACCGCATTTCGAGAAGATGCTGTATGAAAACGCCCTACTGGCGCGCCTGTACCTGCGCGCCGGCAAGATCTTTGCCCATCCTGGCTATACCGGCGTCGGCGAACAGACGCTGAACTTCATCCTTGCCACCTTTGGCACGGGTGCGCAGGGCATGGGGGCCAGCCTCTCCGCCGTTGACAGTAAAGGGGTTGATGGTGGCTACTACCTGTGGCAAAAAGCGACCCTGCGCCGTCTGCTCAACCCGGACACCTTCCGCGTCGCCGAGCAGGCCTGGGGCCTAGACGCACCACCTGCACTGGAGGCCGGATATATTCTGGACACGGTCCGCAATACGGCACAGGTTGCCACGCGACTGAGCTGGAGCAGGCAACGCGTGCGCACCCTGCTCACACAGGCCCGTGCCACCCTGCTCGCCGCCCGGGCACACCGCCACGCACCCCGCGATGATAAACGCCTCGCCGCCTGGAACGCCCTGACCCTGTCAGCCCTCGTAACCGGGGCCCGTGACGGGACTACGCTGGCGACGCGCACGCGCTACCGCGCCGCCGCACAACGACTGCGCAACTTTATCGTGCACCGACTGTGGAACGGGCGCCAGCTCAAGCGCGCCTTCGACCTCGCACGCCCGCACCGTGGTTTGGGCGATGCCTCCCTTGAGGACTACGCCTATGTCGCCGCAGCCCTCTATGACTGGGGAGTATTCAGCGGCCAAAATACCAACCTGGCACTGGCCCGCACGATCGCCCACCACGCCTGGCAGGAGTTCCACGGCGCACAGGGCTGGCGGCTCGACACCTCAACCCTGTTCCACTACGATCAGGGGCAAGCGGTGATAGCCGACGGTCCCATGCCCTCGCCATCGGCCGTTTTGTGCCGCACCAGCCTCGCGCTGGGTCGGCGTCTGGGCGATCGCACCCTCATCGATGAAGCGCGCACCGCACTGCTCACCCATCTCAACCGCATCGAGGCCGAACCCTTCTGGCACGCCACACGTATCGAGGCCATGCACTCACTGCTGACACCGGACCACGGCGTCGCGCCTAAAACAGGTACTGCACACCCGCAGTGAATATATTGCCGGTATAACTGTACGCATTCAGGGTTGAGCTGTTGCGCGTGTAATTGTAGTTGAGGACCAGATCGGTGTTGCCCGCCAGAGTGCGCGTCAACTGCACACCGGCGCGGGTGCGATCATCGGTACGCTGCACGCGCGCACCGCTCGTCAATACGTAATCGTGCGCATACCGGCTCGTACGATATTCCAGCATGCCCTCGAAGGTCCACGCGGCGCTGATGGGCCAACTGTAGCTCGCGTGCACGGTATGGCGCGTGGGTGAAAAGTCGGAAAAGGTGTTTATCCCCATCAGGTTATTTCGTGTGTTTATCCCCAGCTGGTAGTAGGCGCGAAGGACGCGCCCGCCCGGCCACGCCCAGCGTGCACCCGCCCGCAGGTCTTCACTATGACCCGACAGATAATCATAGACGCTGCGTGGCGTAGTGAACCTGTGATAACGCACTCGCACACGCAACTCCGGACCCGCCGTCAGTTGGCGCCGGACATCGAAGCTCAGATTGTAACTGCGCAGATAATTACTGCCACCCAGCGTGGCATTGGTCACATACAGGCCGGTCTCGCTACGCCAGCCGGTGAGCGGCAACGTCTTGTACAGACCCGCATTGAGCAGCGTCATATCAAAGGCGGTTTGCGCGTTATACTGCAGCCGGTACACACTCGCTTTCAATAAAATGCCGTCGCGCGCTGCACCACTCAACACGCCCTGGGTATAGGCAAAGAATTCAGAAAAAATATCACTCTTGCCGCTGGCGCCAGCCAGGGAATTATTTTTCAAAGTGACGTTGTCATCATGTCCGATATCGGCAGACAACATGCTCAGCCAACGGCTGCGTTTCTCTGCCGAGCGCCGTGACAACATGTTCAGCCGGCGTGCCGCGAGTTCCTTGAGCTTGGTGTCATGCGCATCATCGAAGGTCTGCGTGAACCAGACTTGCGCCTGTGCCTCATCGCCCTGGCGCAGACTCACCAGGCCCAGATTGTAGTGTGCCAGCGCCCGCATCGTTCTGTAGCGTGCCGTCTCCCTAAATGCCGCTGCGGCCTGGCGGTAATCACCCAGCCTGAAATAACTCACCCCCAGATTGTAGCTCACCGCCGGCCCTGCCATACCCGCCTGTCGCGCCCGCTTAAACGCGTTGGCCGCACGCTGATAGTCTCCGGCCTTGAAGGCAGTATTGCCGCGCAAAAAATTGTGCGCGGCATCGGTGCCTTGTGCCAGAGCGGGTACCGCCGGTATCACTAGCACCAGCATCACCGCCAAAGCCAGTCTGAGGGTCTTTAAAAATGCAGCCACGTTACATCCTCCCGGATACTTGGTTGTGTACTGGTACGAGGGGGTTTATGCAAAACGACCACATCACCAAACAGGCTGTGCGGTCGAAATCAACAAAAAAACACGCCATCCGAATAAAATCGACGTCTACAGATGATGTTTCGTTATACCACACAAAACTCCCCCCATGTTACCGGGGGGAGTCCTGTGCTGCGGGAAAACAGCCGACCTAATGATCCCGTCCTTGCCCTGTCGATTGCATAACGGCCTGCTGTGCACTTTCCTTTGCGTCCTGCTCTACCTCAGAACTGATAGTGTTTTTTGCCTCATCCATGGCCTCATGGGATATCTCCTGTGCACCGTCCATGGAATCATGAGCGACGTCTTCCTTCGAACGGTCATGCGCTTGCGTGGCGTCCTCATCGACACGTTTATTACGTGCCTCAACGCGTTCCACGGCATGCTCATTGGCCGTCGCCGGCAGTTCAATCTCGTGGGTCACCGATTGTGCCGTGGTGTCGTGTGCGTCCATCACCTGCATGGTCAGGTTATCGATGTCACCCGCCGCCAGGGCGGTGGCCGAAACGAGCATACCTGCACTGAGGATCAGGGCAGATAAAATGTGGGAGGTCGATTTCATGGTAGGTTCTCCTGCTGGTTGCGTAATCACGATGTGTGTCGGTAAACGCGGCTTACAATAACGCGTGTTCTATCGACGTATGTTGTGGCTTACCTGCCACGGCATCCAGATGGACGCGAAAAGCCTTGCTCTGTGTCTCGTGCTGTACTCTGGCAATGAGTTCACCTACGATCGGCCGTGTTGCCACGACATCGAGCCTGAGGACGTTGCGCCCCTTTGCCAGCCTGTCCTGCCACACGATGCGGCGCTGGCCAGGATGACCTTCGATAGACACGCCCACTGGCAGTTCCAGACTCATGGTCACCGCGTCAATTGCACTCGAGGCCGTGAACGCCAGACTCACTATCTGCGGTCGATTCACCGCCAACTGCACGCTGGCCACCTGCCTGTAGGGCGAAGGCGGAGCAAACCACACACCGATAATCAGCCATAGCGCCAGTCCCGCCGCGACGGCCGAACCGAAACCAGCGGCATAACCGACGCGCCGCCGCTGCGAGCGACTGGCCTGGTGCAGGGCACGCGCCATGAATCCCGGGCTGGGTGGCGGCACGGGCAAGGCACGCAGGTGTTGCAACATATCGAGCTCGGTCTGTAGCTGCTCGCGACAGACCTGACAACTCTGCACGTGTCGTTCTAGCGCCTCGCGCTGGAACGGGGGCAGCATGTCATCGATATAATTGTCGAACTGTGCGTGTGCCTGTATGCAGTGCATTATCTCATCCTCTATGCGTTAACACGCTCGCCCACGGCAAAAGGTTCCCTCGCCAGTTGCGCCCTGAGCGCCTTGCGGGCCCGATGCAGGCGTGATTTCAACGTACCGATCGGCGTATCCAGCACCTGGGTCAGCTCCTGGAGGGTGTAGCCCTCCATGTCGTGCAGGGCGAGCAGGACACGCTGATCGGCATTGAGATTGCCAACCGCAAGCTGCAGGCGGCGCTGCAACAACACCTGTTCGACATGTTGCTCAGGATGATGTGCGGGGTAATAGGCGGGGTCGCTGAGCAGGTCTTCCTGCATCTCCTCAGCATGGTCAAGCGGGGAGCGCTGTCGCCGGCGCACGGCATCGATATGGAGGTTGTAGAGTACGCGCGTGAGCCACGGCCGCAGATCTTCCACCGACTTGAGTGCATGGCGGCGCGGGTAGAGCTTGGTAAGCAGGTCCTGCACCAGGTCTTCCGCATCCTGGCGCTGCCCGCTCAGGCGATACGCCAGCCGGTACAGGCCTTTGAGATGCGGTGCCAGCAGGGCCTCAAACTCATCGGTTCGACGCCGGGCAAAGGAGAGTATCCGATTCATACCGTATCCACACGCTGTAGGCATCGGAAAGGTTCCCTCCCGGGGAGGCGGTTTTCACATTATGACCGGTATTTTGCATACCTCGGGAGGTTCAGCGCCGCCCGTCGAACGGGGGGCCGCACGGTCCAGTCAGGGCGCAGCAAGCGTCTGATAGTCAAACTGGGCAAAATGGCGGGAAACCAGCCGCAGCCGGGTCAGTCGCACCTGGCGCAGCTGGCGCCCGTCATTGACCAGAACCTCGCAGCCGATGTCATAGCGCGTCTCGGAGGTCAGCAGTGTCGGGACGGTGCGGGTGCCATCGCGCAGCGCCAACAACAGGCCCCGGGTATAGTCAACGCCTGTCGCCGGCCCGCTCAGGCCGCGCAGACTAACGGCGATCGCGTGTCGCCCGAGTGTGCTGACACCGATATCCAAGCCGCCCTCGGACTCGCTGCGCAACCAGCGAATCACGCCGATATGCCATGGGCGGACACTGTCTGCGGGGCGATACACCACCAGCTCACCAGGGCGCACGGGCGGACAACTCTCATGGTTATGGTGCAGGCCCAGTCCCGTACCGCTGATATTGGTCCGCTGCCAGTCGGACCATATCGGCGCACTCAGGCCTGCATTGCGCTTGTCTGCCTCAAGCGCCTGGCGAAAAACCCGGGCAAACTCAGAGGCGGCGACAGTGTCTTGCAGACCGTGCAGTTTGAGTTCATCCATGGCCGGCGTATAACGCCGTGTGCCGTACAGGCTGGCATGACTGGCGAGCAGACCGAGAGTGAGACTGACCCGGCCGGGCCGCGCTCGGCGGGGCATCTTGCGCGCCCGCCCCCCCTGCCAGGTCTCGGCCAGACGCAACAGTAAATCCCGCTGCTGGCGCTGTTGCAGACCACGACTGCCCTGCCGCTCCAACCCCGCGCGCAACAGGGGCTGGAGTTGCTGCTCGACGCGCCGGCGCAGCGGCGTCAGCTCGATGACCCGGGCATCAGCGGCCTGCCAACGGGCCGCATCAGAGACAAAACGGGGGGGTCGGTCCAGACCGAAATCGACAACGAACTCCCCGTATCCGACCAGCCGCTCCAGCGTGGTCAATGCACAGGCCCCGGCGTGCTCGGCTAGCCACTGATAGAGCGTCTCGATCTCATCGGGCATCAGGCTGGCCGGTTCGGCCAGCGCCAGGAGTAACAATCGCAGGTATGTGGTATGAATGCAGTCGCTCCGACAGGTAGTATGCGTCGGTGCGATCTTTATCCGGTGCAACGCCCTTTCTTCTGCGTAGCGGTAAAGGAGATGCAGTTCCCGCCATACCCCGCTCGGAGCCGGGCCATACAACCGGTAGCCATTGAGCAGACGCTGGCCCAGCAGGTCCATGATGCGATGCACCCCGGCCGCCAGCATTCGATGAGACTCCGAAGCGGGTCGGGTGCCCCGCCTCGCCACCTGCCCTACCCACTGCCGGGTCAGCAGCTTGTACGCCCCAATCAGTGCCTCCAGCACCTCATCCAGCGCGGCGGCATTGGCCCGCGTTCGCACCGACAACGGCACCGTCACCCGGTTCAACTCGCTGACCAGCCCGGCGGCCAACTCATCGGCGACCGGTGCCAATACGCCCAGCAAGCGCTCCCTACGTGTCACCGGGTAGGGATGCCCATTGAGCTCCCGCAGGCGGACCAGGGCCTGCTCAACACACACCGCATGACGACCACGTGGCAGTTGTGCGGCCCAGCGCACCAGTTGTCGGGGCTTCATGGCGGGCACACCACGACGCCGGGCGGCCGTTGCCGGCATCTGCAGGGGTGGAAATTCCAGCATCAGACTGGTCATCAGAACGGGGGATACATCCGCGTCGGAACCGAAGTTGTTATCGTCATGTCACTCATCACATCACTCGTGTTTCGATGACACAATTTTTTATTAATTAAGGCCCTATAGCATCATAACAGAATCTGCTTTAATATTAGGCCGAATATCGTGTGTAAAGTCAATACCGACGCCTGTGGCACGAACCACCTCGATGGCCTTCACCATTACATAGGACACATCGGCACGTTGGCCTGCATGCTTTAGGCATTGAGGCGTAAAGTGTTGGGCACAGCGGCCGATATCAAACCGGTAACCCCATGACCGGTACTATAACAACATGCAGGTTTACGCCCGTTGTACGACGGGCGGCTGGAGGAGCCAAATCATGGATCATGTGCTTGTTCGCCCGAAGACGATCTCCCGTATTACCGTTGTCGCAGTGGCACTGCTCGCCTTGCTGGCCAGTCTGTCCGCCAGTGCGCGGATCCTCGTTTTAACCTCCCCGCCGCGCGAGAGTAAGCAGGTGGGACAGGCGCTGTATGGCCCCTTTGCCGCCGGGCTGAGTAAGCTGTGGGGGGTTCGCGTCGAATACAGACACCCCCCGAACTGGCTGCAATACCAGAATGCCATGCGTGCGGGCAAATACGATATCGTGTTTGACGGCCCACACTTTGCCGAATGGCGCGTAGTGCACCTGCACGACCACCTGACCATCAAGCTGCCGGGCATGCTGGTGTTCTATATCGTCCGTCACACCAACGACACCAAGATCACGTCGCTGGACGATTTGATAGGCAAAGACATCTGCGGCATACCGCCCCCCAACCTGGCGACCATGACGGTGATCACGCAGTACCCGAATCCCGCGCGCCAACCCATCATCCGTGGCGTGCATGGTGGCATGCCCGGGGTCTTCAAGGTCTTCATGGCTGGCCAGTGTTCGGCGGCGGTGCTGCGTTCGACCTTCTACACCAAGAAACTGACAGGCGCCCAGCGCGCCAAAATCAAGATCCTGTTCAGGAGCAAGCCCCTGCCCAATCAGGTGATCACCATGAGTAAACGTATCACACCGGCGCAGATCAACCAGTTCATGGCCTGGTCAACACAACCCGCCGGACGGCAGGCCCTGTCGGGTATTATCAAACGTTTCGGTGGCAAGGCGAAGGGTTTCATCCCGGCTACAGCGAAGGAGTACGTGGGCGCCAACCTGTTGCTCGAGGGCGTGATCTTTGGCTGGTAGCCTCCGCGCGGTGGGGGCATCGCCCGGGTGCCCCCTCACCCTCGTTCCCCAAACGGGATGTGGCACCAGGCCAACCAACGCGCTCATCCGCAAAGCCGGGTAATCAGTGTACGCACGGCAGCGGTGCCGGTGTGCGCCTCGGTAGGCCGCCCTCGAACAGGATGGCCGCCACCCCCAGAGTGATCAGAGGATTGAGCAGGGCACCGAGATCCCGGCTGGGCTGCAACCAGCCCGTAACCGGTCCGGTCAACAGACCAAAGACCGTCAGCAACACGATGGCGGGGATCTGCAGGCGCCAGGCCAGCCACTGTGCAGTCATTCCCAGCACCGCGATCGAGGCCAGCACCAGCGTCAACTCGGATTCCATGTCAGCCCTTATCGCACGTCACACGCAGGGATTAAGTCGGGCGATCAATCGTGGTCGTGGCCACCTGGACCATGCACGTGACCGTGTTCCAGCTCTTCCGGGCTGGCCTCGCGCACGTCAATGACCGTAACGACAAAGTTGAGCGTCTCGCCGGCCAACGGATGATTGGTGTCAATGGTCACATTCTCCTCATCGACCTCAACCACAGTGACCACCTGGGGACCGGCCTCACCCATGGCCTGGAACCGCATGCCAATCTCAATGGGCGAGTCGAACTCGAAACGATCACGTGGCACTGCCTGGCGCATGGCGTCGTCACGTGTGCCGTAGCCCTCCTCAGGTGGCACGCTGACCGACAGCGAAGCACCCACGGCCTTGCCTTCCAACGCCTTTTCCAGGCCGGAGATGAGATTGCCGATACCCTGGATATAGGACATCGGGCTCTGGCCGTCAGAGGTATCGAGCACATTACCTTCGGTATCGGTCAGGGTGTAGTCGATGGAGACGATCTTGTGCTTGGCGATTTGCATAAGTGGGTTTCCTGCATCGGGCAAATACATCACCTGGGCGACACGAGACACGCCTCTGGACGTGCGCCTTTTGAGCATACCCTCCTCGTACCCTAGGAGCCGCGGCCCATATTACGCGTCACGACCAGTGCTGGCCAGCATCGGCGCGGTTTCGTCACCCGGTGGCACTCGGCCTGCCCCAGGCGGTCGATCACCGTTCGAGATAAGGTTATTGTGGTCCCTGTCGACCCGCAGACACCGCATAGAAGGAGTGTTTGGACCATGCTTGCCCCGAGGCAAATGAAGGCTGCACTGGTGCAGTGGTTATGGGACACCGACACGGCCAGCCTGCCGTATTGGCATGCGGCCGGTATCACCTTGGTGCGCATCGGCTATGTCGCATTGCGTGACCTCGCCGACGGCCAGCTTACCCTGCGGGCCATGAGCCTGGTGTACACGACCCTGCTGTCCCTGGTCCCCCTCATCGCAGTGAGTTTTTCCGTACTCAAGGCCTTTGGTGTACACAACCAGATTGAGCCCCTGCTGTACCGGTTTCTCATGCCTCTGGGGAGCCAGGGGCAGGAGATCACCAGCCGCATCATCGAGTTCGTGAACAACATCAAGGCCGGCGTACTAGGCTCGATCGGCCTGGCCTTTCTACTCTATACGGTGGTGGCCCTCATCCAGAAAGTCGAACGTGCTTTTAACTATACCTGGCACGTCGAACACACGCGCCGCCTGGCACGGCGCTTCAGCGACTACCTCAGTGTCATTATCGTCGGTCCGGTACTGGTGTTCAGTGCCATGGGGCTGACGGCCTCGCTCATGAACACCGGTCTGGTCCAGCACCTGGCGGCCATCGCACCTTTCGGTACTCTGCTCCAGCTGCTGGGCCGGGCATTGCCCTACCTGCTCATCATCGTCGCCTTTACCTTTGCCTATGTCTTCGTGCCCAACACTCGGGTGCGGTTGGGTTCGGCCCTGATCGGCGGTATCGTCGCCGGCATCCTGTGGGAGACCACCGGCTGGGCCTTCACCGCCTTCGTCGTCTCCTCGGTCAAGTACACCGCCATCTATTCCGCCTTCGCCACCCTGGTGCTGTTCATGATCTGGCTCTACCTGGCCTGGATCATTCTGCTGCTCGGCGCCAGCATCGCCTTCTATCACCAGTACCCACAATATCTCAGGATACGCCGACGTACACTGCACCTGAGCAATCGACTGCGTGAGCGCGTCGCGCTGCAGATCATGTACCTGATCGGGCGCCGCCATTACCAACACCAGCCCGCACTCACGGCCCAGCAACTGGCCCAGCGCCTGCGCCTGCCGCTCGACGTACCCAAAGTCATCCTCGACAGCCTAGAACGCTGCGCCCTGCTGGTGGAAACCGCAGCTGAGCCACCGACATACCTGCCCGGCCGGCCGCTGGAGGACACCACCCTGGCAGAGGTCATACACGCCATTCGCAGTGCCGGTGAAGAAGCCTTTTTCAGTACCGGACACAGTGCGCACGAGGCCGCCGTCGACACGGTTATGGATGAGATCGCTCACGCCCTGGACCAGGCCCTGCAGAAACGCACGCTCAAGGCCTTCGTTCTGGACGGGGAGCCGGTCATGCCCGTTTCCCGGACCTCACCCGACGTGGAGTAGCCGAGCGTGTGGGGCAGTCTCAAGGCCTGGCGGCAACGGCGCGTACTGCGCCGCCATCCCCTGCCAGATGCGCTGTGGCAAACCACCTTCGACGCACTGGGCCTGCTGGGTGCAGGTCTGAGCGTGGGCGAACAATCCCGCTTGCGCATGCTGAGCACGCTGTTCGTCCACGACAAGGCCATCTATGGCGCCCTGGATCTGGCGGTAAACCTTGCCATGCGCCTGTGTGTAGCGGCCCAGGCCTGTCTGCCCCTCCTCGCGCTCGACACCGACTGGTATGCCGACTGGGACTCGGTCGTCCTCTACCCCGACACCTTCATCGCACCCCAGCGCCACATCGACGCAGCCGGTGTCGTACACATCGAGCGCCAGGCCCTGATCGGCGAGGCCTGGGAGGCTGGTCCCGTCGTGCTGGCCTGGTCCGATGCACATTGCATCGACCACGGCACCACTGCGGCGAGCACCAAGACCGGCAATGTCGTCATCCACGAATGTGCCCACCAGATCGATCAGTGCAATGGCGCCGCCAACGGCATGCCGCCCCTGCATCCGGACATGTCACGCCACCTCTGGACCACGACCTTCAGTCGCGCCTATGCCGCGCTGTGTGCCGCCGTGGAACACGGTGCCACGCACACCGCGTTGGACCCGTACGGGGCACAAAGTCCGGCCGAATTCTTCGCCGTCGCCAGTGAGTCTTTCTTCGTGCGACCGGGGCCTTTGCGTGCACAAGAGCCCGCCCTGTACCAGCAGCTCATGCACTTCTATCGACAGGACCCGGCGACACGGCTTGACGCATTGAGGCGTTAGGGTTTAGTACGCCTATAGGCCCACGGCGGCACCTGCAACTGAGCGTGGCGCAATGCGGCCTCATACTGACGGTAACCGGCTTCGTAGCGCGCGACTAGGGCCCAGAAACGCGAAGAATGGTTCATGTGCACGGTGTGGCAAAGCTCGTGCACAAAGAGGTAGCGCACACAATCGGCGGGCAGAAATAACAGGGCGCGATTGAGATTGATGTCGCGCCGTGCCGAACAACTTCCCCAGCGGGTCTTCTGGGCGCGGATGCTGGCGCCACGGTAGACCAACCCCAGTTCCTGGCTGGTCTGTGCCAGCCAGGGCAACAAATGGGTCCGACCCTGGCGACTCAACCAGCGTTGCAGGCCGGCACGGGCCGTGTGTGCATCCGGTGCACCGACCCGCAGTTCGCCGCCGTGCGTCACGCGCACCCCGCTGCGAGGGGCGAGCCGATAGCGCACCGTCCATGTCTGTTCAATGGCCTCCAACCGGACACATCCGGGCAAGGCGGCGTGGTGTGCGGGATCGGCAACACGAATCGCTTCGGCCTCGGCCCGGCGCGCCGCAAGCCAGTCACTATGCTCAGCGACAAAGGGGGCGACCCGCGCTGGGCTCATTCCTTGCGGCAACACCACCTCCGCACCGCCCCCGGGCAACACCCGCAGTTGCAGTCGCCGGGCGCGGCGGCTGACCCGCACGATCACCGGCAGATCATCCACCCGGTCCACGTCAATCAACCTCACTATGCCTGCGCGGCATCACTCGGCACCAGCCGCCGCACCTTGGCCGCCGCCACTTCACCGGGACCGGTGACCGTGGACTGCCCCTTGCCCGAGGAGGACATGAGCGGTTTGACGATACACGGATAACCCACCACATCATCAATGGCCACCTTGAGTTCCGCCAGGCTACCGGAAAAACCGTAGCGTGAGGTCGGCAGGCCCAGGGTCTCAGCGGCCAGGCACCGGATACCTTCATGATTCATGGTCAGTGGCGCCGCTCGTGCTGTGGGGATCATCTCGGCCAGGCCCTCGGCCTCAATCTCGGCGAGCATGTCGGTGGCAATAGCCTCAATCTCGGGCACAATGAATGGAGCGCCCTATCACCGGTTCCGGGCACATCACCGCCGATTGAGGCCGACGGGCGTATGATACAACGTCCTCGTGTGAGGCGGCATCACCCATTTGACCACCGGCCATCACGACAAACACGCTATACTCATCGCGCCGACACGCGGCCTCTGACGCCGCCAAACCCTCAGCGGCAAACGGACACGCCACGTCGTAACCACACGAGACTGAGACTGCACGAGCACGCCACCATGGACGAAACCGAACGACAAGCCCTACTGCAACGCCTTGAGGCACTGCGTATCGAACACCGCGATCTTGATGACGCCATCGCCAGCCTGTCCGTCAATGCCTATGTGGACCAGTTACAGCTCAGTCGGCTGAAAAAGCGCAAGCTACTGCTCAGAGATGTGATCGCGCGTATCGAAAGTCAGCTGATCCCGGATTTGAACGCCTGAGTCGCACACGCTACTCCTAGCCTCGTGTGCGCTGCCATCCCCGCGCCCACCCGGCGCCAGATCAGGCCGCCCATAGAGTCTGAATCCGTCATTGGATCCGGCAAACCCTAAAGCCGGTGTCACACTCGTGTCATAGACACGTGCTATGTTTTTTTTCATACTCACGGGGCGAGAGGCCACAGTAGGGTCCTCGCCTTTGCCCACGCCCTGTGCACACACGGTAAAGTGCACTGGTGTACAGGAGCCTGGGAAAGGCGTCTCATGACGGCACGATGTGCGGCAGGGAACGACACGGCGTGTCTATCACACACCAGAGTCCGCGTTGCTATACCGGTGGCATAACGCGGGTCAGTCACGTGGATAGCCACCGGATAGTGCACAGGGAGTATCTATTATGCGCAATACTACTGATCTGACCACGGGCGGCGCCCGGCACAAAAAAACCGCAAATACCACCTCGACAGCACCCGGTAAGGCCGTGCCGCGTAAACCGGCGGCGACCAAAGACATCCGGACGACAGCCAGCGCGAAGGCCACCCGTAAATCTGCCTCACTGGGTGGACGGGTGCGTATATCCGCCGCAGAACGCCACCACCTGATTGCCGAGGCGGCCTACCTGCGCGCCGAACATCGCGGATTCAGCAGCGGTGATCCCGTCATCGACTGGCTGGCGGCTGAAGTCGAAATCGACACCGCACTGTCACGACGCCATTAACGACACCCACCCGGCTCCGTCGCTGATCGCCACTGGTACACGGTGCGCTCAGTGGGTGATGGCCCGTTTCAGCGCAAACGAAACAGGTACTCCTGCCAGCCGTCCTGCAGCAGCACTGATCGCTCCACCTCGAACCGAGGCATCAGGCGCAACAGCTCCGTCTGGTGATAACGTGGTGAGGCGCCCAGCTGGGCGCCCGACGCCACCCTGCGATCCAGGCATTGCGGCTCGCGTATGTCATAGATGCAGGGCGGGTCGGGCAACTGCGCCTGAGTGGCCATAAAGGCATGGAGCAGTGCCCCCGGCCGCATGCCCTGCGCCACCCGCTCCACCCAGGCCGGATAGTCATCGAGGCTCAGATAATTGCAGCTGTCCCAGGCCAACACCATATCGGCCGGCTCTTCGTCGCGCGGCAAGGCCTCCAGCCAAACGGGGGTTGCAACCTTGTCGTGACTGTCCACCCCATCCGCCGCGGCCCGCCCTGCATGGCGTATGATTGATCCGGTCCAGGCCTCGGCGTGCGTAGCCAACCGGGGCAGGAGGTGCAACATATCTCCGATAATGACCCGGCAGCGATAGGCGGAAAAAAAGCGGATATTCGCTGCTCGGGCCGGACCCATATCAAGGATCACCGTACGTTCATCGACCGACAACCCGGCGACCAGCTGAGCAAACAGCACGCTGCGAAACGACACTGGCTCCGCCAGTGCCGATTCGCTGGTGACCCGCTCCGGCGTGTGGTGCAGTAATGCCATCAGGGGTGTCCTCCGACGCGCGTATTGCCTCGGCAGCGCATTGCACGAAATAAAGTTATTGCTGGACGCCCTTGGTGTCCGCTTTTTCCTCCAGCATCTGCCCGACTGCCTTGCCGACCGGGACGATACCGCCCGCAACCTTGGGCTCCATCTCGATGGAACCCTTGAACTTGGCGCCGTCTTCAAGCGTCACCCGCGGTGAAACAATGTTACCCAGCACATTGCCGGTTTTGCGAATGATGACATTTTCATTACCAAACAGATCGCCACGCAGTTCACCCTCGACAATAATGGTATTGGCGGTGATGTTGGCACGGATGCGGCCGTTGCGACCTATGGTGAGATTATTCTTGCGCAGGTCGATGGTGCCCTCCACCCGTCCCTGAATAACGAAGTCCTCCTCCCCACTAAGATCGCCCCTGAAACTGATGGATGCCCCGATCGTGGCTGGTTCCTTGGTGGACTGAACAATGCGTGGCTCACGCACGACGGCCGGTGCGGCGGAGGGTGCGCTCACGGTGGCGTGCCCCTTTTCTTCCGCATGGCCCCATTTACTGACATTGCGCTTTATCTGGTTCATATCGAACATGCTCGTTCTCCCCTTGCAGTGAACACCGCGCGCGTATCTATGGCCCATGGCCAGCCCGTGCCGGCGGTGGTAATACGCAACGCGCCATACCCACACCATGGCGCGACCCGCTGCGCACAAAATACAGACTGGTCTGAATTATAGGGACGCCCGCAAACCGATTAACGCGACTCAGTTCTCAACTCAGCGCCACCGCGTGTTCAGCTCTGCACTCACACCCGGTCCGGGACATTGCCGGGCGGAGCAACATCCCACGGACGGGCACCGCCCCTGTTGCTCAGGCGAGGATCTGCTGCTCACGGTCCTTGCGAAAACGTATCGCGATTTCTCTGGCCTGATCATCACCGTACTTGTGCGCGGAAAACACCTTCTTTTTCTGCACATAGGGCTTGGGACACCAACTGACGACGTAATGCTTGTACTGGTACTCACCCTTGGTAATCCACTGCACGCTGACACCGACCACGCCGGTCTGGTTACGGGCGTTGCTATGGCGGATGCTGCGCCGGGAATTTGGGTTCAGACCGTGTTGCTTGAATATCGTGTCGCGCCACGCCTTGGCGGTCTTGAGCGACTTTTGTTTTCCACCACAAAGACCATCTGCAAAAAATCGTGACAAGGGTGTCGGGCGAAGGGGTACACGGACCTGAAAGCCATGTGTACTTTTGTGATCAATCCGCACGATATGCCGCTGACTGAGAGGGTTGCGCTCGCGTGGCGATATAGGCGTGCTCTTTTTAACCGGTGCAGCTGCCATGATGGGCTCCCATCTTTACATTATTATTTCTTGAAAAAATCCGCCTGTACCGCCCGCCTTGCGGTTATGTTCGGGTCTACTGTGGCCATTAACGGGTTGCCGAAAAATCCTTGGATAACGCCATACGGCGTTGCCTGGCGACTCAACAGACGCATCGACTCACGGTAAACGGGACTGTTTCGCCGTGATGCGCCGTGCCAAGCATCCACCGGAAACATTTTCTGCAGGCGGTTAAGTGATAGCACGAGTGGCGTGAATGTTTTGTAAAGTCACTGCTGGGCGGGTTTAACTACAAGCCTGTTGGCATTGGCAGGTCACGTGTACAGGATAAACGTGCCCGGTCTTTATCGAGGGATTCGAGGCACAGTGCAACACGGCGGCAGGTGTAAAACGGTTTGCTGCATACGCGACACGACTGGCGTACGCCACCCCGGCGAGGCAGTGCAACAACACGTGAGCGTGATTTCAATCAAGAGAAAAGAGTGCCCTGGTGGCCGATCAATGGGCCTTCAGCCCCAGCATTTCTCTTGTCTCGACCATGTCTTCTCGCGCCGTCGCCAGTAATCGCGTGCACACCACCGTATCAAGCGTGACGCCAGCCTGCGCCTCAGCCCCCGGCAGGAATTGCCCGTTCATACCGGCATCACCGTCGCTGGCCTGGGCACGGTGCGCAAGGGCGTTCGCAAGATGTATGACTGCCGCCTCGTGGCTATGCACGCCAGCCTCGAGTGGGGCATGGTGGAAGCGCGCACACGCCGCCAGCAAACTCGGCAAATGCCACGTCTCAAGCAAGGCGCCACCCACCTCCGTGTGGTCGAAACCAAACACCCGCTGTTCCGCCTCCTGCATCGTCCCACTGCTGGCTAACAGGTCCAGTACCACTCGGGCCTGTCCCGGCTGACTGTAAAACAGCGCCAGCTGGCCAATATCATGCAGCAGACCGCTGAGAAAGGCCGTTTCCGGCGCCATGCCTCCCCCTTCCTCTGCCAGCATGCGCGCCAGCAGGGCGCAATACAGGCTGTGCTGCCAGAAATCATCGATGGAAATAACATCATTGGGGATCCGCGACAAGGCCTCGCTGGCCGCGGTCTTGAGGATCAAATCCCGCAGCGTGCGGGTACCCAGCACGGAAATGGCCCTCCCCACGCTGTCCACCTCTCGTGACAACCCGTAGAAAGGACTGTTGGCCATCCGCAGCAAACGGGTGACCAGCCCGGGATCACGTCCAATTTCCACCGCGATTGCCTCCAGATCACTGTCCGGGTCTTCGAGCAACACGCTCACCCGCTGGTAGACATGGGGGAAACTGACTAATTCACCTACATTTTTTACAACGTCATCGAGCGTTGCCATCATGGCGTATGTCCTGCTTGCCGGGGATCCTGTCCTCTTTGTCGGCCGCGCAGCATTTTTCTTCAGTCGCCATCGAACTGTATCGATGACACCCGTCTGCCGACGTGGAAGGGTGCCCGTGGGGCGCTGGGGAAAAAGGAGGTGGCCACACGACAAACCGGCGTACGCCACACAGGGAGATGCAGCGACGCTACACCCTGTGTAGCCGACGGCTAAAACGTGCCATCTGCTGCGCGCCGGAGTGCAGCACCTCGTTCAAGGTAGGCAGCTCCGGATCAGCGTAAGCGGGGCGATCTGCACCAGGCATAGCGCACTCCGGACTCAGGGACACATATTTGAAGATGTGGCGCCCGATACGCAACATATCGTCATCACACAACTGGACACGGCTGACCCGACATTCATTGACGAAACTGCCATTGGTGCTGTCCAGATCCTCGAGGATGCACTCCACTGCCGGGTCGAGCAACGAGCGGGGGGCGTCGACATTGATGATGGCGTGCGCTTTGCTGGCATAAACATCATCGATGCAGATGTCGTTCTGGATCGAGCGGCCCAGTGATATCTGCGCCTGATCGAGCAGAAATTTCACCATGGGCACGCCTTTGTGATATAGGATTAAGGTTGCCATCCTTCGTCCTCCTCTGCCTGCAACGCCCGCCGACGGTCTGTCGGTAGCGGTGCACTACTTGTGTCGCCTGTCATTGTTCGCTTCTCACCACGCACCCCATCGCGGCTCACAGGTTACGTAATGGCTGGCCGATAAAACGTGATAGGCCTCACAGACTTCAGCCCTCCCCGGGCTCTCCTCACCACGCCGCAAGGGCTCAACGCACACGTTGCTCGGGCACTCGGCAGTCCAGCAAGGCCTGCTCGAAGGCCACCCAATCCGGGTCGCCACCCTTATCACCCGGCGATGCCTGCAGGATAAGCTCAAGCCAGTTGTCGCGATGCGCTGCACTCACCTCCCCCGTCAACACCCCGGCGTCAATGCCCAACGCACCAAACTTATTGACCACCACGGCCCAGTGTTCACCGACGGGGATCTGCCTCAGCAGGTGGCACAGGGCCGAGGTCTTGCCTGTACCCAACAAGCCGGTCACCAGGTTCACGGGTATGGCGCTCTGAGGCATGTGCGGGGGTTTCCGGTCGATGCCACCATCCCCCCCAATGTCCGTCACGGTCGCTGCGTGCCGGGCGGGTCAATACCGGCCATGGCTTTTCGAGATATAATTGCTAAGCTGCTGGCTCTCCTGGTTCATGCGCATGAGATTGCGGTGGGTACTGCGAAACAGGGCGCGCATGACCTTGTAGACGATGCGCGGGTGGGACTCCAGGAGCGACTCGAAGGCCGCCGGTTCGAGGGTGAAGACCCGCGCCTCGCCCTCGGCACGCAGCGTGGCTTTGCGCGGTGCCCGGTCAACAAATGCCCGGGTACCGGCGCACTCGCCTTGCGTCATGGTATACACGCGTTGCTCAACACCCTCGGTGTGACTGAGCACGCTAAGCTTACCTGCAGCTAGAATAAACAGAGTGTTCGCCGTACCGCCTTCGGCAACCAACAGCTCACCATCCACCAGGTCGCGCACGCCCATAATGCCGGCCAGCACCTTGGCCTCATCCTCATGCAACTCCGCCCCCAGCGACGAGGTACGTACTTTATTGTCATCCGCGCCTTCACTCATGATCATCCGTCTCCCCGTTATCTGTGTCCGATAATAAGGCACTAACGCTGTGGCAGACCGCTGGCCAGCGGTCTGATGGCGGCACCGACCGGGGCCCGTACGTCCTCCGTCTCATGCACACCCTGGTGCTACTGCTACGCGTCCAGGCGAATCAGCGCAATCAGCCGACCGTCCGCCCTCGGCAAACGCGTCCAGCCACCCAACAACACCACATGTGCCAGTGCGCCCGTGGTGAGCAATCTGCCATCCGCCGTGTAGGGAAGTCCATGACCACAGAAGTGGACCAGCAGGCTGTCCAGCCCCGGATTGTGACCGACCAGCAGCACCCGCCGGGTACCCGGGCGCACCTTGCCCAGTACCTTCAACAGCGTATCCCGGCTGGCCTCGTAGATACCGGGCTCATAACGCACACTGAGCTCCCCGTCTGCCGGCGCCAGTCCAGCATACACCGCCAGGGTCGTCTCGCGGGCCCGCAGGGCCGGTGAGCTGAGGATCAGATCCGGGCGCAGCGCCCGCGTACACAACTCGCGCCCTATCCGCGACGCATCACGGCGCCCACGCGCTGACAGCGGACGATCGAAATCGCTCTCACCGCCCCGCCCCCGATCCGATGTGGCATGCCGCAGGATCAGCAGCTCCTGCACCTCATCGCCCTCTTCTTCAACCATGGAAGATCTCCCCGGAGGCCAGCCATGCCTCCTCCTCAGTATTGCTGGGCCGACCGAGAATGGCGTTGCGACGCGGGGACCACCCGAACTGGCGCACGATACCGTGATAATGGCGGGCCCACTTCAGCCCATCGGGCCACTGTGCCAGCGCAAACAGGGCAACCGAGCGCGCCTGATCCGCCAACACCTCACTGTGCATGTGGGGCACATAGATCATGAACTCTTTCGCCCCATCCAGTGCCGTGTCAAATCACCGTGCCCATACCGGTGTCGGTGTACAGGTTAACGCGAACACGATAGCCCATAGTGGCCCTCAATGCAGCCCACACCTTCACACTCTCCTACATCGCCTTACTGTGCAGCTTTGCTTGAACCCAGGATTATTATAGGCGTCACTTTGCATACCCACTAACGCCTGGGCGACAAGAGGGAATCGGTGCTGTCGATAGCAGCGACGCCAGAAGGGCAAGGCGGAGGATAGATCCCATACCTTCGCTTTAATCTTATTCGCTCCGGTGGAAATCCTGTTGTAAGCCAGGCATGAGAAACCGCACCCCGGTGCCCCCATGTCCACAATAGCCACCGGGATGCTTCGCCAGATACTGCTGGTGATAGTCTTCGGCATAGTAGAAAGCGGGTGCCGCAATGATCTCTGTGGTGATCGGGCCCTGCCCGGCAACCTGCAGGGCCTGCTGGTAGACTACCTGTGAGGTCTCGGCCGCCACCCGCTGTGCATCGCCGTGGTAGTAGATGCCGGAGCGATACTGGGTGCCGACATCGTTACCTTGGCGCATGCCCTGCGTGGGATCGTGTCCCTCCCAAAAGATTTGCAGCAACGCCGCGTAGCGCACCACCTGCGGGTCGAAGATCACGCGCACCACCTCGTTGTGGCCAGTCAATCCGGTGCAGACCTCCTGATAGGTAGGATTGGGCGTGTCACCACCCGCATAGCCCACGGCCGTGCTGTACACGCCGTCGCACTGCCAGAAACTCGACTCCGCACCCCAGAAGCAACCCAGGCCGAACAACGCCATTTCCAACCCGTCGGGAAAGATCGGTACCGTGCGCCGGCCGTTGACCTGGTGTGCCTCGCTCACCACCACAGGCTGCGCGCGCCCCGGCAGGACTTCTCCGGCCGTAGGCAGGCGGGCCTTGTCGGCCTCATGGCACATACTCATTCCTCCGTTGTTCACTGGACGCGGAGTGGCTAGCGGTCGCCACCTACCCCGGTCGCAGGGGGGGGCCGTCCTCGGGAGTATAGGTGGCAAAGACCCACAACACCGCTTGCGGCAAAATCGGGTGTCGCCCGCATCAGTGCCGACGACGCTGGAACCGGAACAGGTAGGCGAGCAGCGCGACAATGCCGACCAAGCCGACCACGATCACGTAGTGCTCGTAGTGATGGAACACCGTCAGCGCCACTGCTATGTGCTGGCCCAGCACATAGGCACCGACGCCCCAGACCCCCACCCACACCGTGGCACCCAAGGCATTGAAGAAAAAAAATGGTAGCCAGCGCATGCCCGACAGGCCGGCGACCACACCATTGAGCTGGCGCAGTACATCAAAGAAACGCGCCACAACCACGATACCGCCGCCATAGCGGGCAAACACGCTCTCGACCCGCTGCAGGTGATCTTCGCGCAGGCCGATACGCCCACCGTGGTGCACTATCAGCCGCCGTCCGCCGAAACGACCGATAGCATAACCGATGTTGTCACCCACCACGGCGGCACTCCAGGCGATGAGGACCAAGGGCACAATGTGCATCTCGCCCTTCGCGGCCAGCAGGCCACCGGCAATGATCACGGTCTGACCCGGCAGCGGGATGCCAAAGCTCTCCAAGAGCACGGTAAAAAACACGGCGAAATAGCCATAGTGCTCAAGATAGGAACCTGCCAGTGCCAAGTAGTGCTGCAATGCGTGTACTCCAGTGCCGAAACGGGATCGACATCACTCGGTGCCCTTGCCACACGGGGCGACAGACCACTATCGCCAGGTGCCTCAACGGATTCAGCGTCGATTCAGCTTGGCCGGCGTACAGTGACACTCAACAACGAAACGCCCCGTGTTCCGCACACCACAGGTAAGGAGAATCGGCCATGAATATACCCACACTCATCATCGCCACCACCCTGTTCAGCGTGGCCAGCGCCCCGGCCCTGGCTGGCAACCGCTATGACAACGGTTACTTCGATCGCGCCCGCGTGGTAACGGTCCAGCCCCTTATCAAGATCGTACGCGTACCCAGTCGCCACCGCGAATGCTGGACCGAGGAGGCCCAGGGCGTGCGCCCGCGCGACACGAGCGGTTCCATGGTGCTCGGCAGCATCATCGGCGGTGTCATCGGTCATCAATTCGGTGGCGGTGACGGCAGGCGCGTCGCCACCGTCGCCGGGACCCTCATCGGTGCCGCAGTCGGCCGCAACATGGCACTGCAACAATCCGCCCAACCCTACACCGTCACCGCGCGGCGCTGCCGTGTCTCCCACGAATTCTATGAAAAACAACGCGTCGACGGCTACCGGGTGACCTACCGCTACCGTGGCCGGACCTTTATCACCCGTACCCCGCAAGCCCCGGGGAAATTCATCCGTGTGCGCGTGAGCGTCGCACCCGCCTGGCAGGGCCATTGGCGCGCCAACGACTATCAGGGAGACTATCGTGGCCGTGACGGGGGGCGGTAACAACGAAGCATCGCCGGTCGGCACATCCGCACGCACCCTTACCGGTTCGCGGCCAAGTACACCGTGATCTCCTCGCGATCATGGTAGAGCTGACGGGCGACCAGGCGGGCATCCAGTCCCGCCGCCACCAGTTGTGCCCGGATCATCGCCAAGTTTTCGCCTACCGCCCGGTAGCGCTGTTTCATCGGCAACTTGAGATTGAACACCGCCCGCTCACACCAACCCATCACCAACCAGTGCGCCATACGCGCCGCCACCCGCGCGGGCTTGTCCACCATATCACACACCAGCCAGCTCACCGGGCGTTCGGGTCGGTAGCTAAAACCATCCTCGCGCTGGTGTTCGACCAGACCGGAGCCCATCAACCCGGCCGCCATCGGTCCGTTGTCCACCGCCGTTACCGCCACGCCGTGGCGTACCAGTTGCCAGGTCCATCCCCCCGGCGCGGCGCCGAGGTCCACCGCGCTCAGCCCGGGACGCAAATAGCGGCTGCGTTCCTGTGTAGTTAAAAAAATCAGCAGGGCCTCTTCCAGCTTCAACGTCGAACGGCTGGGTGCCGCACGCGGGAACTTCAGTCGTGCAATACCCATCGGCCACGGGCTCGCATTACCCGCCTGCGACCACCCTAGCCAGGCGGTCTGTCCCCCGATGAAACACACATGCAGGCGCAGTGCCCCAGGAACCTGTCTGTCTGGGGTCTGTTGCTTCGAGGCGTTTGCACGGCTGCGCCCGTTCCGTCCGGTTTCATTCAGGACCCCCAGGTGTCGCAGTTGCAGCGCCAGCGGCGTATGCAGACGCCGACACAGGTGGGACCGGGTCTTGCCCTCGTTGGTATCCGGTGTCTCCAGCCACAGCGCCGTCGCTGGTGCGGGCAGGGCAGTGCTGACCGCAGCCAGTGGGGCCACCCGTCCCCCCGGTGGCAGGGCCGTGCAGCAGGCCACGGCCACAAACCACTGGCGGGTGAAGATCAGCTCGGTGAAGGACAGCTGGCGATATAACCAGGCCGCCGAACCACCCCGTGTCTCATCCGTCGCTGGCGCTGGATAGGCATGAAATAGCACATAGCCGTCGCCGGTTCTGGCGCGACAGTAACCGCTTACTCCCAAAGCCTGGGCTCGGTCCTGGATCTCGGCGGCACATTCGCCCTCGAAGCCCGCGCGACAATAGAGGAACACCGCATTTTGTGAGGTCGTCTCAACCATCGATCAATCCCGCCTCATCCCTTCCACCATCATGATCTGTGCTCATTCGCGGCGGCGCGCCATGCGCCGTTTGCTATGCCGGGTCGGCGGAGTATTCAACGGATCGTCCGGCCAGGGATGGCGGGGGTAACGCCCCTTCATCTCCTTCTTCACTTCGCCGTAGCTGCCCGCCCAGAAACCCGCCAGGTCCTGAGTGACCTGCACCGGACGCCCTGCGGGCGAGAGCAGGTGTAGCACCAGTGCCACCCGCCCCTCGGCAATGCTTGGCGTGCACGTCGCGCCAAACATTTCCTGGAGTTTAACCGCCAGTACTGGTGGCTGCTGGCGATAGTCGATGGCGTAGCGTGAACCGCTCGGTACGGTGTAGTGCGTCGGTGCCAGCTTATCAAGCAGATGTTGCTGTGCCACACTAAGCAGGTGAGTAAGCGCCGACTTCATGTCGATATTCGCCAATTGACCGCGCCGCGTAATGCCACCGAGAAAGGGCCCCAACCAGTCGGCCAGGGTGTCGCGCAACGCGCCATCGGAGACATCCGGCCAGTCCACCTCCATCGACCAATCTGCACGTTGACCCGTCAGTGCGCCACGCCACGTATGGATAAACTGCACCCGTGCCTGCCAGGCACGCAGGGCTTTGGTCCAGGGCAATACATCGAGATCGAGTTGGCGCAGACCACCCAACATCGCCCGCATCAGTGCGACCGGATCGGGGTTCGACAGGACACTCTCATCGAGCACCAACGCACCCAGGGTACGCTGCCGGCGGGCGAGTACGGCCTCCTCAGCGGACAACCACTCGATCCGCTCCTGCGTCTCAATCAGTCCGGCAAAGTGCACATCGAGATCCGCCCGCTCCAGGGCGGCGGCAAGATACACCTGCGCCTCGGTGTCGCCCGCGTCGAGCTGGGCTACCACCAGACAGGCCTCGCGCGCAAGCGGATCGGTGGCATGGAGCCGCGCCCCCCGTCCGTTGGCCAGTTTATAGCGTGTCACCGTTTCGCTGCCCTGACCCATCGGACCACAACGCTGACCTGCACGTCGCAGGGCAATGCGATCCGGATAGGCAAAACCGAGTAGCACGCCAATCAGGGCCAAATCACTTCCGTCGGCGGGGGGCGCCGCTAGGCACCGTTGCCGGCGCCAGGAACGGGCACTGTCACGCAGGGCGTGCCAGGCGCCCCGATCCACCCGCACACCGCCTTCATCCTCCGTGCGGCGCAACGCCTGCACCCGGCTGAGCAAATCAACCTCACGGTCTTGACCCGAAATACGGCGGAACAGATCAGGTTCGCTGAGCAGGGCAGCCAGTTCGCAGGCCAGGGCACCGACACCCAGGCGCTCCCCCTCGCGGATCATATGCGCCAGGCGTGGATGCATACCCAGGCTGGCCAGCGTGCGCCCATGTGCGCTCAAACGAATCCGCCCGTCAACCTCACGGCACAGCGCACCCAGGCGCAACAAGAGGTCCTGCGCCTGGCGCCAGGCCGCCTCCGGGGGGGGGTCCAGCCAGCGCAAAGTCGCAGGATTCGACGTGCCCCAGGCGGCCAGCTCCAGCACCAGCGGTGCCAGATCGGCCTCCAGGATCTCCGCTGCATTGTATGCGAGCAAGGTCTGCTGTCGATCCTCACTCCACAGCCGATAGCACACTCCGGGCTCCAGACGCCCGGCACGGCCGCTACGCTGGAGGGCACTGGCACGCGAGACTGGCTGAGTCACCAGACGGGTCATACCGATGCGCGGGTCGAAACGCGGCACCCGACGCAGCCCGGTATCGATCACCACACACACACCCTCAATGGTCAGACTGGTCTCGGCAATGGCCGTCGCCAACACCACCTTGCGGCAACCGACCGGGCTGGGTCGGATGGCACGATCCTGTTCTTTTTGCGGCAGATTGCCGTAGAGCGGGATGAGCTGTAGCGTCGCATCCTCGCTCACCACACCGCGCAGCGCCTGCTCCAGCGTACGGATTTCCGCCTCACCCGGCAGGAACACCAGCAGGCTGCCCGATGCCTGCACCAGCGCCTCGTGCACCACACCCACAACCGCCAGACACTGTGCGCGCCGTTGCCTCGGCGTCGTGCCAGGAAAGGCCCCGGTGGGTCGATAGTGCATTTTGACCGGCCAGCTCCGCCCCTCGCTGGTAATCAGCGGTGCCCCCAGCAGGTCGGCCACCCGTTCGCCTTCCAGCGTGGCCGACATCACCACAATACGCAGATCCTCACGCAGGGCTGTCGCCGCATCCAGTACCAGCGCCAGCCCCAGATCGGCATGCAGGCTGCGCTCATGAAATTCGTCGAAAATGACACATCCTACACCTTCCAAGGTGGGATCATCCTGTATCATGCGTGTCAGGATTCCTTCGGTCACCACCTCGATGCGTGTCATCGACCCCACCCGGCTGTCCAGCCGCACCCGATAGCCCACCGTCTCACCCACGGCCTCATCACACTGCGCCGCCATGTACCGTGCCGCCGCCCGGGTCGCCAGTCGGCGTGGCTCCAGCATAATGATCCGCCGCCCCGCCAGCCACGACTCTCCCAACAGTGCCAGTGGTACCCGCGTCGTCTTGCCTGCACCCGGCGGCGCCTGCAACACCGCCCGTGTACCCCGTGCCAGGGCAACACGCAATGTTGGCAACACCGCATCAATGGGCAGAGCGGCAGAAACGTCCTGGGCACGATCAGACATGGCAGCATAAACGCAGATTTATCGGCAGGGCCGGAAGCACACAGTTTAACGCAGACGGGGTAGCGATGAACGGTCACAACATGACAGGCAATTATCCCCAAAAAAGACCAGGGTATGACACATACCATGCCCTTTCTCTATCCCGCCACCACCGTCAGCGTATCACCGTTCAGATAGCAGCTACCTGGTCCGCAGTGGCGCCAAATCTACTGACTGCTATGCTTTTCGGGTAAGCCACCGGTATCCGGCTGTTGAGTTCATTCGAGACGAAACGCACGGGAGGTCATCATGTCAGACCCTTTAAGCGAGCAGGAGAAACAGGAACTGGTATTTGGTATTCACAATGATGAGGCCCAGGATGCCTATGCAAACTGGACCGAAGAGGACGCCATTACAACCGCGCACGCAATGCAAATTGAGCTAAGCGACAAACACTGGGACGTCATCGCCTTTTTGCGTCTGCACTACCGGAACAATGGGCAAGTCCTGCCTGCGCGCGAACTGGCCGGAGAACTGGACAAACAGTTTTCGGATCAAGGTGGCCTGCGCCAGCTATATCAACTGTTTCCCGGTGGCCCCATCAATCAGGGCTGTCGTATCGCCGGAGTTCCGGTACCGCATCATGCCACCGACGCCTCATTTGGTTCGCTGATGTAGGAAAAGTACTGATCGGAATCAGAGCTGACGTTGGCACATCGCGCCGAGACTGTGCCTGCATCTAACCGCTTACGTTTTATTCACGTGCACGAGCAAACTGTCGACAGTGCCCTTAGTAATACCCAACAAAGACGAGGTCTTATTAAAAGGGCGCACCTAAAGGTACCTTAAAACCATGATCTGCCCAAAGACGAAAGACAAGACCACCGCCCTTCGCCTTGGCCTTCCAACCACAAGGGCGACTAAGGAATAAATGGTTCCTCGCTGTTTCATATGGGTAATAGGTTAAAATGGGGTCTAAATTCTAACGCAGGAGTAAGGCATAGTGATAGAGGCCGAGTTATTTGCTGTTAGCCCAAAGCCGTAATGTCCCCTTTGTCCCAAGCTAAAATATCCCCTTTTGATTTTGGGAGGGGTCGTGACAGAGGAGAACATCACATTGAGTCATCAGGAAGTCGAGCGGTTATCGGTCATTCAGTCGACGATCAGTCGGCAACTCAACCTACCTGGTCGATGTCCTGCAACGCATCAGTCAGCACCCAGCCAGCAAGGCGATTGAGCTGACACCTCGTGTCTGGAAAGAGGAATTCGCGGATGTCATTTTAAAAAGCGACTTGGATAGAACGGGTCAATAGCGCCGTAGTTTGAACGCTTACCCCGGCCCGGCAGGCGGCATCCAGATCGGGGTAGGCGGTTTCACCGAGCACGCGGTCGATGGCCGGGCGGATGGGTATGATGCGGTAACCCAGGCTTTGTAACCCAGCGGCGACGCGGTGGCTGGGGCACGCAGGTTTGGGTGAGAGACCGACGACGGCGATGGCGCGACCCGGTTCGATGAGCAAGTCCAGGTCGCGTCCCGCCAGCCGTGCGCTCAGGGCACCGGCGTAGACGTCGGGCGGGTTCGCAGCAAGGGATAAATTCCTATCAGTCCGAGGATGGGCCCAGGCAGCAATAACCAGGCCACGCGTGCATCCAGCGTCGTGAAGTATGTCGTGGCAAGGTTGATCGAGAAGACACTGATGAAAAAACCAATACTGTTTTGGATGGTTAGTGAGGTACCCACCAAGTCCGGTGGGCAGGCGCGCGCTGACAGTGCAGAGAATTGCGGTGAATCGGCGACAACGGCAATTCCCCAGACGAGCAGGGCGGCGAGCAAGATTGGGACTGGCAATGTCAGATCATCCTGAGCCAGTGGATAGAGCAGACATAACATACCGGAGATCGCCAGTGCGCTGGCGGCAACGCGCGCGCTGCCCACATGCCGGCTGAGCCAGCCGCCTGCGATGCAGCCGAGTGCACCGATGCCAATGATGGCGAAAGCGAGCAAAGACAGCAACCCGGGGTCTTGCCAGTGTGCGCGCGTTGCCAGGGTTGCGAGCAGCAACGGGACCACGGTCCAGAAGGCATAGAGTTCCCACATGTGACCAAAATAGCCGAAGGCGGCAGCGCGAAAGGCCGGTACGTGAAAGGCCTGAACGAGGGCGCCGACCCTCGTTGGGCGCGGGGATGGCAGGTGTGGTCCGTCGCCCAGTTTGCCTACCATCAGCCCGCCGATGACGGCGAGCCCGGAAGAGACCAGGATGACAGATTGCCAGGCGAGTTCTGTGCCCAGACCGCGAATCAGGTGAGGCAGAGCTGTGCCCAGGGTCAGAGTGCCCACCAGCCAGCCCAACATCTCGCCAACACGCTGAGGCGCCCAGCTCACCACGAGTTTCATGCCCAGTGGGTAGATCCCGGCCAATGCCAGTCCGGTGAGGAAACGGAATATTTCTGCTGTTATCAGATCGCGGGCGATGAGTGCCAGTGCGGCATTGGCACTCGCACCGAATAGCGCACAGGCCAGAAAGATGCGGCTTGCGGTGTAGCGGTCTGCCAAGCCGGAAAAGGATAACAGGAGGGTGCCGGCTATGAAGCCCAACTGTACCGCCATCGTCAGATAGCCCAAATCTGCCGGTGTCAACGACCACAGGTGCGAGAACGCACTCTGGGTGGCGTTGGCGCTGAACCATAACGAGCCGCCAAACAGCTCGGCCAGCACGATGACTGCAATCGCACCACCGTGTGCTGTGTTTGTCTGCACGGGATTTGCTATATTTTTAATGGTCACAAGTGCGAGCGGTGAGATGCACTATCGCCGGTGGGGCGTGGCGATACCGCAGTAAGTTCCCCCGGTTTTGGCGAGGGATACTTACTTATCGAGGCGTTTAACCCTGTCTGCGTATGGGCAGATCCTGGAACAGCGCGGAATCAGGGCGCCACTTCAACGTCGGTTTCTTTGCTGGCGATTTCCTTGAGGTAGACTTTAGTGGCCTCCGGCGACAGGCCGGTGGCCAATGCAAGCCATAGGATCACCAGGCTGAATATCGCGCCGGCGATCAGCGACCAGCCGAAAGCGAGCCCTCCATTGCCACCCATCGCCGTTGGCCCATAGTAGAGCAACAGCCATAGCCCGGTGAAATACGGGAGCAGCCACCACCCCTCGCGCCAGCCGAATGCCCGACGTTTACTGCCGCCAAGGAGATAGAAGGCGATGACATACAGCGCGAACAACACCGCGATTGCTCCAAAAAGGAAGTTGCCGGTAGCCAAACCGGTCCACTGGATGATCCAGGTTGAGATGATGAATGCGAGCGGTGCGATCACCCACGCCGCCCACAGCCGGTAAGGGCGGTTCGCGTCAGGTGCTGTACGGCGCAGGTGCAGGAGCACGACAGCGCCCAGCCCGTAGGTCAGCACCGTGATGGAGGAAATATACCCCACGAGTTTTTGCCATGACGGGAACGGGAAGAAAAAAACCACACCGACCAAAAAGGTCACGATCAGCCCCATCACCGGAACCCCGTTTACGTTCACATTGGCGAGCCGTTTCGGGAACGTGTCCATTTCACCATTCGCCATCGCTATCCGTGAGGTGGCTGTCGAATAGATAAACCCGGTGGCGCCCGGTGACACGATGGCGTCGGCATAAAGAATGACACCCCACCAAGTCGCACCTACCGTGATGCTGAGTGCCGCCAGTGGACCGGTAATTCCGGCGAAGTGCAGTTTGGCCCAACCATTGGCAAGATCAGCGGGGCCCAGTGCAAGGATGAAGGAAAATTGCAATGCGATGTAGATCAACGATGCCAGCACGACTGATCCGATCACTGCGATCGGAATGTTACGCGCCGGATTTGCCGTCTCGCCGGCCATGTCGATAGCTTGTCGGAACCCGAGCAGACTGAAAATGATGCCCGCCGTTGCCACTGCCGAGAAGATGCCAGTGACCCCGCCGTCGCCCCGGGTCACCGTCATGTTGCCTGGGTGATACGATAAGCTTAGCAGGATGATGACCGTCAGTATCGGAATGGCGATTTTCCACCAGGTTGCGGCAGTATTTATCATCAGCACCCAGCGAATGACCATCATGTTCAGCAGTACGAATACCGCCAGCAGAATCACCGCCCAGATGAATCCCATATTGGTCAACACGCCGCTATGTGGATCGACCAGCCCCGGCAAGTAGTTGTTGGCGTAAGTCAGCACGGCCTCAACCTCGACCGGTGCGACCGACACATAAGCAAAGAACAGAAGCCAGCCCCAAACGCGTCCGACCATCGATCCATGACTGACATAACTCATATGGGCCAGGGCGCCGCTTTTGGGCATCATCGTTGTGATTTCTGAAAATACGAGTGCCAGGAGCATCACCGCGACCGCGCCAATAACCCAGGACCAGATCGCGCCCGGCCCGGCTATTTTGGCAGCATGTAACGAAGCGAACAGCCAACCCGAGCCGATCATCGCACCCACACTGGCAAAAAGCAGACCGATCGGCCCCGCCTCTTTACGGAGTCTTGCTGTCGCCATAAAATTTCTCCTGAATAATGAAAATTAAGTTATATAAAAATTATGTATTTTATTGAGGTCGATTACCCGGACTCCGGCAAAGTCGTCACCCATCAGCGTATAGAGGCATGGGTTTTGCAGCGTGTTACCCAGGTTGGACGATGCCCCTCAATGTTGCCCTGTATTTTTATATGGAACCGCCTTTGAGAGTGATATTGTTGGCGTTATGTCCCAGATGAACAAGCATGACATCTGGCCAGTGTTGGATCGCCGATGATGTCATACCCTTCTTCAGTCGGTACTGGCGGGTTGCCAGCACGAGGTATCAGGGTCTAAAGGTATCAGTAAAGGCCGCGCATTGACACAGTTAACCCGGTGCACCTGCGTTTGCGGGTTACATTTTTTATTCAACTACGTTCATGCGGGTGGAGTCGTTGTACTTTTCACATGCGGAAGATTGTGATCTGTCCCTTATGCCAGCGCCCGATCGGGGAACCTTATCCTCGTCAGCTCACAAGGCGATTCTCACTGCTATCAGTGCGATAAACAGTGTTGCCAGCACCCAGGCGGCATAGAGGGTAACGGCACCTTGGTGCAGCCAGGCCAGTGATCGTCCAATCGCTTTTGCTGCATAAGACACTGGACTTAAAAACAAACGGTTAACGAAGTTAACTACGCGTGTTTCGCGTTTGAGGCCGATACGAAAGCCGCTTTGAGAGTATAGCCGTTCTTGCACGACGGGGCGCAATAACGATCCGAATAGCACTCGCGCAGGAGCGGAAAAGGCGGTGGCGGTGTAGCCCATCTGTGGTCGCAGGCTTGGTAGACCGGCGTCCCAGGCACCAACACGGCGGGCGCGATGCCGACGCAACAAACGCGTCGCCACCCAGGTACACAGCAGCAACAAGACGATCACAGTGAAGGCAAGCGCAGTGGACATTGCGAAGATCACCGGCGTTGCTGCCCCACCCGAATGCACTATTATCAGAGAACGCAATGGCAGCACGCTGCGCCCGACTTCGGCGCCTATCCCCGACAAGGTAGCGGTCAGTCCCGCAGGTAGTCCCTGCGGTGTACCAAAGAAGGCGGGTACCAGTGCCATGGTGGGATTGGCACCGGCCAGCGGGCGAATCAGTTCCCCCAGCAATGGAATTACCGCAGTGGCCAGCACTCCGAGTCCGAAACAGATCACAACCAGTCCCCACATCGGAATGGTTGCACTCAGTGGTGCCGGTTTCGCTGCTGCGACCACCCGCGAGCGTGGTCGCCCAAGCAGGGCCGAGCCCGCCAGCATGACAAAACAGGTCAGCGCCAACCCCGCCGTCAACGCCAGCATCGCCCCCGAGAGCGCAAAGACGACACGTGCGGGTAGCGACCCGATCTGCACCACTCGCAACAGCGATTCGAACAACAGCCACTCGCTGACGAAACCATTGAAAGGTGGTAGTGCAGCGATCGCCAGTGCCCCGATGAGAAAGGCGGTGGCGAATACCGGCATGCGTCGCATGAGCCCTCCCAGACGGTCCAGATCATGCGTACCCGTCGCTTGGTCGATACCGGCCGTGCCCACAAACAGCAATGTCTTGTAGGTCGAGTGGTTGATCATGTGGTAAAGCCCGGCGACCAGGGCCATGCCACCGAGCACCGGGTGGCCCAGTGACACAAAGGCAAAGCCTGCCCCCAGCGCCGCCACCACGATCCCCAGGTTTTCAATCGAACTTTGTGCCAGCAAACGCTTGAGATCCGATTCGGTTAATGCATACACGATACCGGTCAAGGCCGTTGCTGCGCCGACGAGAAGAACGAGCAGGGCCATCTGTGGATGATGGATCACAATGGGGCCATCAATGACTAACAGTGCAAAAACGCCGAGGTTGAGTGTGGCGCCGGAGAGAATCGGCGAAACAGATCGCGGTGCCGAGCCATGCGCCTCAGGCAGCCAGGCATTGACGGGAATGATGCCGGCCTTGACGCCAAAGCCGAAGAAGGTGAGCAGAAAAGCCACCCACAAAGTGTCCGTGGGCAGTTGCGCTTCTGCCGTCATGATGGCAGACAGCGCGGTGCTGTGAGCATGAGAGGCAAGCAGAAAGAGTCCGGCCATGCCGGCCAGTGTTCCGGCCTCGCTCAACATCAGCGTTAGATAGCCCGCCGCCACCGGGCGCGCGTCCCGGGTATGAAAGGTGACCAGGGCCCAGATCGATAATGCGCTGATCTCCCAGAAAAAAACGAAGGACACCATGTCGGCGGCAGAAAAGAAGGCGAGCATACCGGCATACAGTATTGCGATCAGGGTGAGAAATAGGGCCGCTCGATGACGTGAATACTGAACCGCGTCGCGCACCAGCAGGGGTGTTGCAGCCAGGAACACGGTGGCAGTGACGATGAGAAACAGGCCTCGCAGCGGATCCAGCACAAAGCTGATCGATTGCAGCAACGAAAGGTGCCAGAGACTAATGGGGGGGGTGGCGCCGCCGGCGATGGCCATCACGCCGGCAATCACCATGAATATGCTCGCTACGATGAAGGCGGCTGCGACAACCCATGGGCGCACTCTGAGCGGCAAGATCCAGACCGCCACGATGCTTGCGGCCAGAACGCCAAACGATGTGATATACCAGATCATGGCGTGCGGGCAGCGCTGCCCGCCTCCGGTTGTAGCTGGCCGGCGACCAACAGCAGACCCTGAATGATCGCCAGAGGTGGGGGGGGGCAGCCCGCGATGACCAGGTCCACAGGCAGCACGTCTTTTACCCCCCCAATGCTGGCGAAACTTTGACCAAACACGCCCCCGTTGATCGCACAGACCCCCATCGCCACCACTCGTTTTGGTTCCGGCATCGCCTCATAGGCCTTGCGCAGGGGCAAACGCATCGCCTCGGTGACTGGCCCGGCGACCAG
The DNA here is from genome assembly GCA_964561765.1 of uncultured Chromatiales bacterium. GTDB lineage: Bacteria > Pseudomonadota > Gammaproteobacteria > DATFLL01 > DATFLL01 > CAZLQI01. The sequence goes on along the minus strand of CAZLQI010000007.1, from coordinate 40,614 downwards.
CAACACATCGGCATCACGTGGTGTCGCGGTGATGAAAATGCCGTAACGGTGCAGGTTGTACGGCGGTGCATCTATCAGGCGCACCTCGCCCATGCAGGCGCCACATGCGCCGGCATCGAGGTAGCGTACATTTACCGAGTGACGGAAGCGGCGAGGCAGGGGTCTGGGCGTTGCATCATGCCAGGTGCCCCATTGTGCATCCTCCTGCCAAACGAGATCGCCGCCGGGTTGGCGGCAGCGCTGACAGTGTACACAGTGCAGGAAATCCACACTGATGGCATTTTCATGTGCAGTGATCGCCGCACTGGGACAGATCGCGGCCATCCGTGCTGCGGCCTGTTCCGGGAGTGATTGTGACACCGGTCGACCGGGACTCGCTCCTGCTGGCAGGTGCTTGGCGTCGGGGCCGGGCTCACTGCGGATACCGTCAAACAGACCATGTGCTACCCAATTAGCCATCAGCGATCATTCTCCGCGACCGACAGTCCAAAACTTGCCATGATGATAGGGAAATCCTGAAAGGCGGTGTCCTCCACGGCGCGGTGGAAGGCATGCCAGTTTCGATAGCCTGGCGTGCCGGCCGACCAGCGCTGCACGTGGCCCTGCGCGTCAATGCGTAGCCAATCAAAAAATGCCCCGGATGGCGCTTCGGCCCACCCCGGTGCAGCACCCTCACACGGCGCCCAGTGGGTGCTCACCGCTCCGCTGGGCAGTGCGTCGAGTGCGCCACGCAGTAACGTGCCCGCGTTCTCGATCTCCCGGAAGAACACCCGCATGCGCGCGTAGCCATCACCCTCGGACTCGATCGCCACGGCAGGGGGGAACTGCGCGTAATCGGCATAGGGCAGCGCGCAACGCAAGTCCTGATCGCGTCCGGAAGCACGTCCGACCGGGCCCACGGTGGTGTAGCGCACAGTATCGGCCGCGTCGAGCACACCCATCTCCTCAATGCGATCAAGAAAGCTGGAACTGGCCTCCAGCAGCCGCCGGTATCGGTCTACCCGCATCAGGAGCGAGGGGAGTTCGGTTGCGAGCAGCGCCAGTGCCTCAGCGCCCAGATCGCGAGCGAGTCCGCCAGGCACGATAAGACCGAACAGGTAACGGTGGCCACCGACACGTGCGGCGAGGCGCAGTAATACCTCCTCCAGTTCCTGGCCCATGGCCTTGCCCATCGCCAAGCCGGTGGCCCCGGCAAGTTCCGCCAGCACGGCCATGTGATAGCGCATGCGTTCGAGTTCTGCGAGCACCATGCGCAGGCGCAGTGCGCGCTCGGGGACCACGGTGTGCGAGATACGCTCCGCTGCCTGACACAAGGCCAGGGCGTGCGCTACGGCAGCATTGCCACTGAAGCGCTCTGCGAGTAGTAACACTGCGGGCACCGACAAGCCTTCGGCTATCTTCTCCACCGCCCGATACTTGTAGAACAAGCGCGTATGGGCGAGGCGGATCTGTTCGCCTGGGCCTTCAAGTATATAGAGTCCGGCCTCGGAGAAATCGCCCCACACCGGTCCGACTGGAAATACCACGCTGCCGGACTCGGTGAGTTGATGTCTGGGCTGCCATGTGGAGGTCCCCCCGGTGCTCGTCGATGGTGTCGTGGCTGCGTAGCGCCGGCGCATCGGTGCGATATCCTCCGGCCAGACATCGTCATGGAGCACGAAGTCTCCGAGGAAGGGGTGTCCGGAGAAATGCAGTCCGAAAAGGTCTTCCGCCTCGCGCTCATACCAGTCGGCAGCATAGATGCTGTCGCTGATAGTCGGCAGCTCCTCGCTGGCGTCGGTCTCAATCGAGACCAGCACGTGGTCCACGGGATGAAAGAAGAAAAAGTGCAGCGCAACATAGTTATCGAGATCCTCGACAAGCAGCTTCGCAAACTCGAAGCCGTGGTCGTGAATCAACGATTCCGCGAGTGCCCGAACCCTTTCTGGCGCCGCATTAAACTGCAGGTGATCCGATTCCGTTCGAGAGGTCTCGAGCCCCGGCTGATCGGCCAATGCTGCGGCCAGTGTCGTGAGCCGACTCATGGTGTTCCCCCGAGCAGAGCAGCGGCCTGGTGGACCAGCTCGCGCAGCGGTGGTGGCAAATAGACGCCAAATATCAACACAGGCAGAAAGGCCAGCGCCAGGGCCAGCACACTACTTACCGGGAGTGGTTGAGCAGGGATGCGCTCGGGAGCCGGATCACGAAACACGATACTGCCAATCTGATACACAATGGCAATAAAGGCGACCACGATAAAAACAGTCAACAGACTCGTGGCAAAGTACTCACCCGCCCCGAAGCCGGCCCGCAGAATCTGGAATTCGGAGATGAAGATGGCAAAAGGTGGGGCACCGGCGATGGCCAGTGCCCCCAGCAGCAATGCCCAACCCACCAGGGGGGAACTGCCCAGGAGTCCGCTGCTGCCGCGTATCCGCTGCGTGCCCAGGGCTATCGTGGCAAGCCCTGCCGCATAGAAACAAAACGATTTGGTCAGGGCATGGGCGAAAAGCTGGTATACGGTGCCGAGATGGGCAGCGCGGGTACCCAACCCGGCAGCGGTGAGGATGATACCCATATGTTCAACCGTGGAATAGGCGAACAAACGTTTGAAATCAGTGACCTGAAGAATGAGAAATGCTGCCACACCCACCGAGGTGAGACCGGCAACCAAGTACCAGATATTCGCATCGGGGAGGCCCGGATTGCGCGCCAGTGCCGGGTACAGGCGCAAGATCATGTACAACGCGGCGCTGGTTTCCACACCGGAGAGCAACGCACAAATCGAGGCTGGGGCCTGGCTATGGGCATCTGGAAGCCAAGTGTGCATTGGCACCAATCCCGCTTTGGCACCGAAGCCCACCAATGCCAGCACGAAACCGGTCAGCAGTACCGCCGGTGACATGTGCGGTGCAGCGGCAATCAGCCCCGCCCAGCCCGGTGGTTGACCCGCATGGTGGATTCCGTAGTAGAGCACCAGGATACCCAGCAGTGCAATCATCGCCCCCATGGTAGTGAGGACGACATACTTCCAAGCCGCCTCCAGGGCCTCGGCACGGTCTTCGTAAGCGACCAGAAAGGCGGAGAAAATGGTGGTGAGTTCTATCGCTATCCACATCACCGCCAGGTTGGTCAGCATGGGCACCGCCAGCATGGAGGCGAGGAAGAGATTGAACAGTGGGTAATACTGGCGGTAACGGGGCGCCACATAGCCGGCTTCACGGTGGCGGGCCTTGAGGTAGCCGATTGAATACAGTGCCGCCGTCACCCCCACGAAGGCGACCAGCAACAGATACAGCGCGCCCAGCGCATCCAGCGTAAACCCGCCACGTACCTCCACCAGCACTCCGTTGGCCATCACCTCCAGCGCGGCAGTGACGGCCAGACCCAGCACTGCCAGCGTGGCGGCCAGGGTGATCCACGGTGCGGCGCGGCGGCTCGCCAAGGCAAACAGTGCTGTGCCAAGTGGCAGGATAAGGATGAGGGTGAGTAGCATCAGCGGCGCTCGCGTAAACTGGCCATATGTCCGACGCGGGTACTGCCAGTCACCGTGCCGATGGAGCGTAAGAGCAGACCGATAACCAGGGCAGCAATGGGGACATCCACCGCTGCAGCAATCTCGGCGATAATGGTGAGGTCATGCACGATGGCGATCGACGCAAAAAAAGCGCCACTTTCCATGATCAGCAGGCCCATGAGTTGAGCCACGCCCTCGCGACGCACCACGACTGTGAAAGCGCCGAAGAAGATCGCTATGAGGCCGGTAGGTAAGTTGATTGCCGCGAAAGGTTGTGCGGAGATGGCCTGTACCAGCGGCTGGCTCACGGCCCAGGCGGCGAATGCCAATCCGACGGCGATCAATAGCGACAGGGGAATGGAAAGCACATGGTCGACTTCGCGCCGTCCATAGACATTGGAACCTGTCGCCCAGATCAACACCAGGGGTACCGCCACCACTTTGGTCGAGAAGGTGATCAATGCCACCCAGCCGAGATGGGTGCTGTGCAGGGCCACGGCGAGCACAATGGCTGAGGCGCTGAGCATCAGTGCGTGCAACATGAACAAATACAGGGTGCCGCGCATCTGCCGAGCCACGATGACACCCAGGCCGGCGAGCACAAACAGTGCCGCGAAAAAGCCGTCAAAGGCGCGGGCGAGTTCCAGGGCATGGTGCGTCATGCGAATCCCACCAGTCTGACGCCCATCGCGAACACACAGATCACGAAGGCCGTAGCCAGAAACTCGCTGATCCGAAACAGGCGCAACTTCGCAAGGCTCATCTCGACGACTGCCAGCACTAACAGAAAGATAAATATCTTGACAAGCACCAGAGGTATAGCGAGGAAAATATCCGTCCAGGCCATGGTGTTTGCGAGGCCCCAAGGGGTGAGCAACACATTGAGGAAGATGATTGCGAGCAGCATCAATTTCATCGACCCGGCCCATTTCATCAGGGCCGCACCGGGTCCCGAATATTCGAGATTTTTGGAATGACCGATCATGGCGATCTCGATTTTTCCGGAGGAACTGTCGACTGGAATGCGGTCGTTCTCGGCAAGGATGAGCATGAAGAAGGCGATCAGCACCAGCAGGTGTGTGGGCTCGAGCATGCTCGCCCATGATGTCGCGAAGGCCGCGTTCACCGCGTAGGGAATGGTCGAGTTGGCGACATAGGAGACGCTGAAGAACACCATGATGAACACCGGTTCGGCGAGAAAGCCAACCATGCGTGTGCGGCTTGCCCCGACCGGGCCATATATGTTGCCGGTATCCATGGCCGCCAGCGCGACAAAAAAACCGCCGAGCGCAAGGAAAAAGCCGGCCGCGACCATGTCGCCCATGAAGGCGAAAAACAACGGATAGGCGGTGAGCGCCGGCACCAGCAGGACGACGAAGATCGGCATCACGAACTGTATCAACGGCGCAAAACGAAACACCCAGGAAGCATCTTCGGAAATCAACTCTTCCTTGGCGAAGAGTTTGGCGATATCACGGTAGGTCTGGAAGATGCTCGGGCCGTGTTTGCCCTGCAGCATCTCCTCGAGGCGCGCAAGGACGCCGCTCACTAACGGTGAGAGGAGCACCAGAAAGGCGACCTGGAGGAGATTGGCAAGCAGATGAGGAATAAGTCCCGGCACACATCCTCCTTGCGCGAAATTGCGCGCTCATCGCTCAGACTGTCCCCCGACGTTGGGGACGATCTACCCAGACGGAACGTTGATGCACATGTATGCGTGTTCCAGTCTCGGCCGTCCCGCAACGATCCTGAATTCCTTGCACCACCTGCGCAACACTTTACCCGCGTGTCATCGCATGTCTCCGAACCTGTCTCGCCTTGCTTCCCTGGATTTGGGATGAGTACCGGGCAAGGGCACTTGTAATTTCATTTCGTAATCCCATTTCGGGCCACTCAGAGTATAGGATACTCTTTCGTGTGCGGATTTCTTTTTTTTCTGGTGTAGACCTAAAGGTCCGCAGGTGGGCGGCGTTGCCTTGTGCAGCGGTATCGAGACGGCGTATAGATGCCGCTTTGAAATCGGGATTGTGCGTTGCATCGTTGCGAGACGCTGACATGCCTATCTCCTGGTAATTCCCCGTGGGGTCAATGCCCAGGTCTCTTGCGGTCGCGGTTTCTTAACGTCACCTTGACGTCGATGACATGGGTATCGGGTGAGAGCGCCGGATTGGGTGGCGTGTTGATACCCAAATTGTAATACATCACATAAATTCGCTCGGTGTTAGAATTGTTCACAATTCGCTGGGCATCTCACCGGGCATGCATTTGCGATCTTAACTGCAATTAGATTGTGTGCTGGCGCACTCGTCGCTTGACACGTATTGAGCAGTCTAATAGGCTTCACCCTAAGTTAGGCGATGGAGTTCGCCGCGAACTGCCCCCCGGGCTAATGACTCCTATTGAACTCAGAGTACTGTTCTGGTAGGAGTGTATTGATGGCGCAGGTCCCACCCCTTTGGACCGCATGCAAGTGCGGCAAGCAGCTTTCTGCTGCCTCTCGACCATGGCATTTACGTTGCCGGCCACTCGCGCCCAGGGTGGGTCGCGTCCGATGAGGGACATCGCTCTACAGGCCGGCCAGGTCTTGGCTGTGTTGTTGCTCTCACCACTACTGCAGGGCTTTATTTTACGCTACGAGGAACGTGTGCAACGCGCCCGTGGCCCGAGCCTGATCCAGCCTTATCGCGACCTCTGGAAACTGTTCCACAAAGAGCTGGTAGTGCCGGAAGGCGCATCGCTCGTACATTTTTCAGCCCCCGTTGTCGCCTTTACGGCAATGCTCATCGTACCGCTGCTCATCCCCGTATTGACCAACTATCCTTTGCCGCTGTCCGATATGGGAGACATCCTGGGCGGTGGTCTCATCTTGACCTTGGGTGGCTTCTTCATCACCCTTGCCGGGCTGGACTCCGGCAGTGCTTATGGCAGCATCGGCTCCAGTCGCAGCGTGATGATTACCATCCTCGCTGAACCGACCCTGATTCTGGTGTTCGTTGGCATTACGTTGCTCGCCAAGTCCATGTTGCCTTTTGTCGTGAACCATCTGCTGGTCGCCAATCAAGCGATCTATTGGAGTCCGGCGCATGTGTTTCTGGTCCTTGCCTTCTTCATCCTGTTGCTCGTGGAGACCGATCGCCTCCCCATTCACTCCAGCACCCATATTGAGGTGTACATGATTGAAGAGGCGCGCATTCTGGAATACTCGGGCCCCCTGCTCGCGTTGATCCGGTGGGCCTCGATGATGAAGCAGTTCATCCTCTATATCATTTTCTGCAATGTGTTGGTGCTGCCTTGGGCCCTGTCGATACAAGGTGCGGCGGTAGGCGCATTAGGGGCGGCCGTTGCCCTGCTCGGAAAATTCGCGCTGGTGGCATGCGCCGTGATCGTGGTGGAGACGGCACAATCCCGATTGCGTTTCTATCGCTATCAGGAACCACTTGCCGCCTCATTTCTGCTAGCGGCTCTGGCCGTAATCGCAAACCAGATCCGGTGATGTCATGACGCTACCGCAGTTCACACCTCTGGCCGCTTCGCTTTTTAGTCTGTTGGCTATCGGCAGCTTGTTGCTCGCCTTCGTCATGCTGGGTTCACGCTGGTTGCGCGACTACATGTACGCCTTCGGTGTGCAGTCGTGGTTGATCGCACTGCTGTCGGCCGCCATGGGCTACTACGCGCATTTTCCTGAACTGTATCTGGTGGCATTGTTGACCGCACTGTTCCGTGGTTTGTTGCTGCCTTACCTGATCATGCGCATCCTGCGGCGCCTGGGTGCCGATCGCGAACTCCATGTGAGCCTGCAGCCATCCACGTCCCTGGTCGTGGGTGCGGCGGCTGTGGTCCTCGCGCTGGCGGTGGCGTACCACATTGCTGCCGCCCTCGGTACCTCCAGTTCGGTCGTGATCCTCGCATTGACAGTCATGTTGTCCATGAAGCTCATCGGATTCCTCATGCTGGCCGTGCGCCATGAGGCGATCAGCCATATCCTCGGTCTGCTCATCCTTGAAAACGGTATATTTATCGGCTCCCAGATCCTCATTCCCGGTATGCCGTTACTGATTGAATTGGTGATCCTGTTTGACCTACTGGTGTCCATCGCGTGTTTCGGCGTATTGGCACGTTATCTGATGGAACATGCCGGCACGACCAGCAGTCTCAGGCTGCGGAGGTTGGTGGGATGATCATGGTGCTGGTATCCATCGTGCTGATTGCACCGCTGATCGCCGTTGTGTTGTGCGCCACGACGCGCTCAGCGCGTGCGGCCGAAAGTATCAACTTGGTGGCAGCGTTAATCACCGTCGCGGCGGCGTTGCCACTGCCATTTATGGCGCACTCCGCACGTACCGCGCTGGACGGCTATCTCCTGGTGGATGCTCTCGGTACCTGGGTCGTGTTATGCGCGGCCGTAGTCTACGCGCTTGCCTCCATCTATTCGGTTGGTTATATGCGTTTGCTCAATGAGCCGCAGCGGTTGATGCGTTTCTATGCACTGTTTGCCGGTTTCGCCTGGACGACCCTCGCAGCCCCGCTCATGAACAACGCCGGTGTGTACTGGATTGCGGTGGAGATGACCACCCTGGTCAGCACTTTTCTGGTGGGTTTCGAGCACGCACCGGAGAGTATCGAGGCGGCCTGGAAATACATCGTTGTGGTCTCTGCGGGTCTCAGTCTGGCGCTGCTCGGCACGGTACTGTTCTATTGGGCCGGCAGCGAGGTACTCGGACCGAGCTATGCCATGACCTGGCAGGCATTGGCCCAGTCTGCACCGCACATGAACTCAACGCTGGTGACAATGGCGTTTCTGCTTACGCTGGTTGGTTTTGGTACCAAGGCCGGTCTGGCGCCCATGCACACCTGGTTGCCTGATGCCCACAGCGAAGGACCGGCGCCGGTCTCGGCGCTGCTGTCCGGAGCGCTACTCAATGCAGCAATGGTGGGCATCGTGCGCTTCAAGGACGTGGCGGAACGCACCAGTGGTGTTGGGTCTGTGCCGCGTGTGGCCCTCATCACGCTGGGCGTCCTTTCCCTGGCGCTTGCGGCGCTGTTCATCGTGCGCCAGCGGGGCGTCAAGCGGTTGATGGCGTATTCCAGCGTTGAGCACATGGGTGTGGTGGCGCTTGGCTTTGGTTTCGGCGGTACCCTGGGTGTAGCGGGCGCCCTCTATCACATGCTCAATCATGCACTGAACAAGTCGCTCATGTTCTTTGGTGCAGGCACGATGATGCGTGCCTATGGCACGAAGGACATGACTGCCATCCGTCGCGTCGGCACGCACTTCCCGTTTGCCGGGGCGTTGTGGTTGGCGGGTGCGGTGGCGATTACCGGCGCCCCGCCATTCGGTTTGTTTCTCTCCGAACTCACAATCCTGCGTGCCGGTTTTACGCCCGCTGACGTCTGGGCCGCGGGCATCATGCTGGTACTGCTGGTGGTGATCTTTGCCGGATTCCTCAACCACTTTCGCATCATGTACTTTACCGATGCACCGACACCCGCACCGGATACGCAGATCATTAGCCCGTGGTTTATCGCCCCGATGCTGCTCGCTGGCGCACCACTTCTCGTGTTGGGCCTGTGGTGGCCATCCGCGTTCAGCACGGTGTTTCACGTTGTCAGCAGCGCGCTCGTGGGAGGAACGCCATGATTTGTGCGACCGACAGCCATGTCATCGACGCCAGTGCGCTAGAGGCCACGTGTGCCCAGTTTCTGAAAAGTGGTGGCCGCATGCAAATGGCCTGGGGCTACATGCCCTCCGGGGAGTCGAATCCGACTCTGTTTTACTTGGCCTCGCCGGGGCCACAACAGCGTTTTATCGTGTGGTGCGTGCGCACCGGCGGTGCCCCCATACCCAGTTTGGCCCAGCACGCACCCCTGCTCAGCTGGTATGAACGCGAGATCAGCGATCTGTTTGGTGTGCGCTTTGAAAACCAGCCCGAATCGTCCCCCCTCGTGTTGCACCCGGGCGCGCAACCTGCCTTTCCTCCCCTGGATCCGCGGTGTCCAGCGCATTCGATGCCCTTTGTACAGGCTTCCCCTCCCCTGCCGAGCGTCTCCGGTCCCGATGTGCAGTTGTTACCCTTCGGCCCGGTACGTGCCGATGTGGTGGAGTCGGCACGGTTTTTCTTCTTTTATATCGGTGAGCACATCTTGCACTATCAGCCGCAGTTGTTTTTCAAACATCGCGGCATGGAAAAGCGCTTCGAGGGTCGTGATGCGCAGCAGGCGGTGATCCTGGCCGAACGCATTTCGGGGGTCGGCAGCGTTGCCCACGCGCTGGCTTATTGTCAGGCCGTTGAGGTGGCCGCAGGGGTTACACCTCCGCTACGTGCGCTGCGCCTGCGCGTGTTGTTGGCGGAGCTGGAGCGGATCTACAACCATCTCCATTACCTGGGACAATTGGCCGATACCACAACCCTCAAGGTCGGCCAGGCAGAGGGTAGATTGTTGGAGGAGCGGAGCAAGCAGATCAACGCCCGTCTCACCGGCAGTCGCTTTTTGCGCGGCCTTCTTGTACCGGGTGGACTGCGCCGTGATGTGATCCCCGCGCCTGAATTCACTCATCAGCTTGGGGCGCTACAGCGCGAAGTTTCCCGCTACGTCCGTGCCCTGGAACGCACCACCAGTTATCGGGACCGCCTGCACGATACCGGCGTGCTCGATCAGCGTACCGCCTTCGACCAGGGTGCCACCGGTCCGGTGGAACGGGCCTCGGGGCTGGACCGCGATCTGCGCCGCGATCATCCCTATGCGGCCTATGCCGATGTCGACTTACGCGTACCGGTGGAAAAGACCGGCGGCGCGCACGCTCGTGCGCGGGTGCGTATCGAGGAAATCGACGCCAGCTTTGAGACAATTCTGCGCCTGTTACCGCGCCTGGCCAAGGCGGGTGAAGTGCGTGTCGACGTTATCTTGCCACCTGGCGCACAGGGTCTGGGCTGGAGCGAATCGCCGCGCGGTTCGCTTTACTACGCGGTGCATTGTGACGCCGAGGGGCGCCTGGCCCGGGTCAAGATTAAATCGCCGTCGTTTTCCAACTGGCGCGTGTTCCCCTATACCGTGCACGAGAGCAACATGATGGACTACGCCATCAATGAGGCCAGCTTTGGTCTCACCATCGCCGGCTGCGACCGCTAGGAGCGAAACATGGCCATGTGGACCTGGTTTGGACTGAAACAGGGCAGTGCCACCACCGCCTGGCCGCGGGCGGGCGGAGATGATGGACAGGCGGGCATGCTGGGCATGCCGCGTTTCGACCCACTGCGTTGCCAGAGTGGCTGTCATGCATGTACGGACATCTGCCCGAGTGGTGCGCTGAGCCTGGCGCCGGCGGGGGCGCAGGCCCCCGTTCAGCTCGACTATGGCCGCTGCGTGGTGTGCCAGCTATGTACGGAACTGTGCCCCACCGGTGCGCTACAAGCCTCCGGCGACTGGATGTTCGCGGTGCGCCAACGTGATGATTTGCGGTGGCAGCGCGCGATCGATGCACCTGCCGGGCGACAGCTCAAAAAGCGTATCGGTGCGTTCAAGCGCAGTCTGCACATCCGCCACGTGGATGCCGGGTCGTGCAACGGCTGCGAGTCGGAGCTGCAAGCCCTGAATAATCCATTCTACAACTTGCACCGTTTGGGTATCTTTTTCACCCCATCGCCGCGCTTTGCCGACCTGTTGCTGGTCACCGGACCGGTGACAGCACCAATGCGCGAGCCGTTGCTCAACACCTATGAGACCATGCCTGAACCTCGGTTGGTCATGGCGAACGGCACCTGTGCAGTGTCCGGCGGTGTGGCGGGGGGAGGCTACAACACCGGCAACGGGATCGATGAACTACTACCGGTCGATTTGTATTTGCCTGGTTGCCCACCCAGTCCTGCGGCCATTATCGAGGGACTGTTGATCTTGCTGGAACGACTTGCGCAGCGCGTGCAAGGAGGTCAACTTGAGCGTTAATCTGATCGCGTTGGCGGCCGTGTTCTGGGGACTGGCCGGTGTGTTGGGTCTCGCCGGGTGGAGGTTGAACGTGGGCCGCGCATTGCTCGCCGCGGGGGCAGTGATCTTGCTCGTCGGTGTCGTGCTGGCACTGCCCGAGGGGACACCACAATGCTCACTCGGCGCCGTGCTCACCGCGCCGGTTGCCTTCCATCTTAGCCCCGAGGCCTGTTGGCTGGCGGCCTTTGGCCTCGTACCAGCCGCGCTGGCCGCGGGATTGGGTTCACCGCTCGCTCGCGGGCGTTTGTGGGTCGCCGGCGCGGCCCTGACACTGCTCGGTGCCCTGGGGGTATTTGGACTGACCGAGGGTGCGGCCTTTCTCATCGCCTGGGAGTTGATGAGCCTCGGCGGTGCCCTCATGGTGCTCGGTGAGCGGGAGACGGGTCGCCAGGGCGGCGCCATCCTGTTTATGCTGATCCTGTTGGAATTAGGTGCCGTGTGTCTCCTCGCCGCCCTGCTCTGGCTGGGCACGGTGGCGGGTAATCTGGATTTCACCCACTTCGCCGTGGCCGGCACCGCACTCTCGCCCACGGCCCGTTATATCGTGGGTCTCCTGTTCATCATCGGCTTTGGTGCCAAACTGGGCCTGCTGCCTTTCTACGAATGGTTCCCGGGTGTCTACGGGCGTGCGAGTGGTGCGACCGGCATGATACTTTCCGGTATCGTGCTCAATGCCGCCTACTTCGCCTTGAGCCGTGCCCTGGTGAGCTGGTTGCCGGGCACAGCGGGCGACGGTTTTGCACTCGGTCTCACACTTTTAGCGCTGGCCGTGCTCACGGCCATCCTCGCCATTCTTTATGCGTTCCAGGAAGATGACTGGCGGCGCCTGCTCAGCCTGTCATCAGCGGAAAATGCCGGCATCGCTTGCGCTGCACTTGCCGCTGCATTGCTGTTTCGCAACGCCGGGCTCGCAGAGTTGGCGGGGCTTGGCTGGATTGTGGCACTGCTCCACCTCGCAGGACACTCCCTTGCCAAGGGTGCCCTGTTCCTGACGGCCGATGGTGTGCAACAGGCCACGGGTAGTTACCGTCTGCGCCCGCATGGTCTGCTGCGCCGCAGTGCGTGGCCGCTGGGGGTGGGCGCATTGTTTGCCGTCATGAGCCTTTCCGCCATGCCGCCTCAGGCGGGTTTTGTCAGTGAGTGGTATGTCTTTCAGACGGTCTTCCAAGGTTTTCATCTACCCGGGTTGACCGGACCGCTGGCACTGTCCGTGGCTGGTGCGGGCTTGGCCCTCACCGCCGCCGTGGCGCTGGCAACCTTTATAAAGGTGTTCGGGATCGGGCTGCTCGGTGATGGCAGCGCGCCGGGGCCCGGTATTCCCGGTCGCTACGCGGGTGGTGTGGCGCTGTTGGGCGCGTTGGTGTTGGCCACCGCTGTGGGTATGCCGTGGTGGTTGGAGACATTGGGCGATGCGGTGGCATTGGCGCTGCCCGGCGCAAACGCAGCGGCCCTGCATACCGGTTGGTTGCTAGTGCCGCTCAGCGCTCACTTTGCGTTTATCTCGCCCACCCTGCTGGTGATTGTCGGTTCCCTGCTGGCCCTGATTCCACTTGGCCTATGGTGGGCATCCCACGCCCGCTGCCGACGCACGCCCGCTTGGTACGGTGGTCTGCCGCGTACCTCGAAGCAAGTGGAGATCTCACCGCTGGCCTTCTCCAACGCACTGCGCACCTTCTACGGTATGGTCTACCGCCCTACCGAGGACATGCGCCATGAACACACTGGTTTGCGCTACTTTGTGCATCACCTCAGTTTTGAACACCAGGTGTCGCCCTTGTTCGGTCCGGCGTTGTTCGCGCCCGTGGTGCGCGCGATCTATCGCCTGGCTTCGTGGCTACAGGCACTGCAGTCCGGGAGTATGAATCTCTACCTGACCATCATCGGGGTCGTACTGGTACTGATTCTGCTGGTGCCGCTGTTCTGACATGGTGTTTGAAAAAATGAAACCGAAGGGAGAATATCGTTGTGTGGTTGAATTATGTTGCCGTGGCGGCGGGTGGGGCCTTTGGCTGTGCCGCGCGTTATGGGCTCACCGAACTCATTCAACTCGTCTGGGGGCGTAACTTTCCGGTAGCGACGCTGGTTATTAACGTATTGGGTAGCTTTATCCTTGGTTTCCTGTTTTTTGAAACCCTGGAACGGTTGACGATGGCGCCAATATTGCGTACCGCCATCCTGACCGGCGGCCTCGGAGGCTTCACCACGTTCTCCACGTTCATGGTCGAGAGTGTGCTGCTGGTTGAAGATGGTCGCGCCGGTCGTGCACTTTTGTACGTGACATTGTCCATTTTGCTCGGTTTTACCGCCGCTGTGGCGGGTGGTCTTCTATCCCGGCGTTTCTAAAGGGGGAGTGCTATGCAAAAGGAAGTGATAATGGTGCGCATTTATTTGCGCGAAGCCGATCCCGGCCATCACCAGGGACTGCTTGAGGAGATCATGGCCATCTTGCACGATGAGCACCGCGTGCATGGCGTGACAGTATTTCGCGGTATTTCAGGCTTCGGTCGCCACGGTGACGTCCACTCGGCCGACATGTTGCGACTCAATGTTCATTTGCCTCTGGTGATCGAGTTTTTCGACGAACGCGAGATTGTAGATGCCGCCATCGAGGCGTTGAGCGGTCTCGTATCCGGCGCCCACATACTGCACTGGCCGGTGTCCTGCGAGTGCGGATCGCGCGATACTCGGTGATTGCACGCGACAGCGCCGATACCCCGCGTGCGGGATACTGCCCGCAGTGTTTCACCTCGTTGGCCTGGAGCGCACAACGCTGCCCCCGGTGCGGTGCCGATCTTGTCGCGTGGTCACGCCTGCCGTACGGGCAGCGGCTGATCCATGCCCTGCAACATCCGCTCGCCGAAGTACGGATGCGTGCCATTCTGGCGCTGGGCGCCCGGCGGGACAGCGAGGCCTCAGCCGCCCTGGCCGCGTGCGCCCTGCGCCATCCAGCCGATGTCGTCGAGAGCCTGGAGGTCGTGCACAGTCTTTCACTCATGCCAGACTCTGGTCAGCGCCGTGATGCACTGCTACGCTTGATTGATATGCACGCGGGCCATGCGGTGTGCGAGGCAGCACGTGCGGTGCTCGAAGCAGGTGAGCCCGATTAATAGGCCACCCTCTCAACCACTGTTAAAATGAGGCAAAGTAGCGTATAGCGTTACCACGCAGTGTTGAGAGATCCCCGTTCCACCGCTAAGGCATGATGTGGCTATACAAAATAAAGGTGCCAGGCATGTTCAATGCAAAAGTTGCAGGTCATCGCACTCCTCACAAACCAGCGCGCGAGCTGGCGCGGTTGCTGCTGTTAGCCGACATCAAGATTAATGGTGATCGTCCATGGGATATACGGACGGCCAATGTGGCGGGCCTGGCAGATCGGGTTTTTGCTCATGGCAGTCTTGGGCTCGGGGAAGCCTATATGGACGGTGACTGGGACGCCGAGCAACTCGACGAGTTCTTTTTCAGAATCCTACGCACGCGGATTGCGAACGCTATTCATCCGCTCGGGCTGCTGTTGCACGTGCTGCGGATACACCTGCTGAATCGTCAGAGTCCGCGCCGCGCCTGGCAGGTGGGCGAACAACACTATGACTTGGGTAATGAATTCTACCAGGCGATGCTTGATGCACGAATGGCCTATAGCTGTGGCTATTGGCAAAGCGGAGCGCGCACCCTGGATGAGGCGCAAGAGGCCAAACTGGATCTGACCTGCCGCAAGCTGGGACTGGCACCAGGGATGCGGGTGCTCGATATTGGCTGTGGCTGGGGTAGTTTCATGCGCTTTGCGGCAGAGCGCTACGGTGTAGAGTGCGTCGGGGTCACCATCTCCCGGGAGCAGGCCCGGTTTGGACAAACGCAGTGCCGCGGTTTACCGGTGGAATTCAGGTTGCAGGATTATCGCGAACTTGACGAACAGTTTGACAGGATCGTCAGTATAGGGATGTTCGAACATGTTGGGCGAAAGAATCATCGTGGCTTCATGGAGGTGGCTAATCGCTGTTTAGCGCAGGACGGGCTTTGTCTCCTGCATACCATCGGAAAAAACGATCGGCGAGGTGCGCCTGATCCCTGGATCGACAAGTATATTTTTCCAAACGGAGATTTGCCTTCACTGGGACACATTGTGGATGCGACAGACGAGTTGTTCATTGTCGAGGACTTCCACAGCTTCGGGGTGGATTACGACAAGACACTCATGGCCTGGTATCACAATTTTCAGGCTGCCTGGTCGGAATTCAAGAACTACGGGGAACGGTTCGGGCGGATGTGGCGCTATTATCTGCTTTCTTGCGCGGCCGCTTTTCGTGCGCGTGACATTCAACTTTGGCAACTCGTGCTGACTAAAACGGGAATGCTTGGTGGCTATAGTCGGCCCACCCCGTCGATGGCCCCGGCGTCCTCTTCGGGTTCAGGAGCGCGCGCCTTTGAGTCCGACAACACAGAGGAGGATTTCAATCTCGCTGAAGTCGGGTCTGGATACAGGTACAAGAAGTAGGGAAGGGGTATCGCCCCGCTGGGCATTCGTCAACAACCGGCGCCGAGCGCGGCAGCTATGGACGATTTCACCCAAGCGGGTAGGAGTGATTGGTACACATCCATCCGGATGTTTTCCCCGCACCTCCTGCGGTTCACGACGATAAACCTGTCGGTGTCGCTGGCGGTGATGACGTTCGTGCCGAGGCCAGGCGCCGCGCCGCCTCCGGTCTGTTTGACAGTATCTTCAGTTGCACATGGACCAGCGGTGGTGGCACTATCGCATCGGTCGAGACCGTGATGGAATACTCCGTACCCATAACAATTTCGCTATAAATAATCATCTCTGATGGAGAAATCACAACCATGAGTTCAGCTATCGCATCCCTTCACGCCCGTGAGATCCTCGACTCGCGCGGCAATCCCACGGTTGAGGTCGACGTGCGCCTGAGTGGTGGCATCTGCGGGCGCGCCGCCGTGCCATCGGGTGCATCCACGGGCCTCCATGAGGCTGTGGAGCTGCGCGACAACGACACGCATCGCTACAATGGAAAAGGGGTGAAGCAGGCCGTTGGCAACGTCAATAACGCGATGGCTGCGGCCCTTGTCGGTATGGATGCCCTCGACCAGACGGCGGTGGATGAGACCATGATCGCGCTGGACGGTACCGCCCACAAAGAAAGGCTCGGTGCCAACGCCCTTTTGGGAGTGAGTCTAGCGGTGGCGCGGGCGGGCGCACAGGTCCGTGACCTGCCCCTGTTCCAGTATATTGACGATCCCGGGGCCTGCCGTCTGCCGGTGCCCATGTTCAATGTTCTCAACGGCGGTGTGCACGCCAATTGGCAGGGTCCGGACTTTCAGGAGTTCATGATTGCCCCCACCGGCGCTCCCGACTTTCCCACCGCCCTGCGCTGGGGTAGCGAGATCTACCATGCGCTCAGGCAGACGCTGACGGCGGCGGGCTATACCACCGGGGTGGGCGATGAGGGTGGTTTCGCACCGGCCTTGAAACGCAACGTTGATGCGATTGAACTGATTCTCCAGGCCATCGAGAAGGCCGGCTATCGTCCGGGCGAGGATGTCGTGCTGGCGCTGGACCCTGCGCCGAGCGCGTTTTTCGAGGATGGTCTGTACCATTTGCGCAGTGAGGGGCGCGCACTGACCGCCGCAGAGATGGTCGAGCTGTATGCCGATTGGGTGGCGAAATACCCCATTGCCGTGCTGGAAGACGGGCTTGCCGAAGATGACTGGGCGGGTTGGAAACTCCTCAACAACAAACTCGGCGACAAGATCGAGCTGGTGGGTGACGACATCTTCGTCACCAACGTCGAGCGCATCCAACGGGGTATCGACGAGGGTATTGCCAACGCCGTACTGATAAAACTGAACCAGATTGGCTCGCTCACTGAAACCCTGGCTGCGGTCCGGCTCGCCTATTCCGCGGGTTGGGGCGCCATGGTCTCACACCGCAGCGGCGAGACCGTAGACAGTTTCATTGCCGATTTCACCGTAGCCCTGGGAACGGGCCACCTCAAGACCGGTGCGCCGACGCGGGGCGAACGTGTGGAAAAATACAACCAATTGCTGCGCATCGCCGAGGTGCTGGGGTCGAAGGGCGAGTATGCCGGGCGTGGCGGATTCATCCACGGACTCAGGTAACGGCTCCCTTCGTTCGCGACCCTAATTAATACCAATAGGCCATGAATCGGGTCGAGGGTGTGGGATACGGGGTGTGTCCGGCGTTTTGACGGACACACCTCATGCAGTCCTTTCAGCGCCCCGATACGCTGTCCTTGTGAAAGACACATTTTCATTTATCCCGGGTAGATGTTTACGCCTCCGGCGTATGGTGCGTCCCCCGTGTGCTTGCCTTCCCGTTTCCCTTCAACTCATCCTCGCGTAGCAGACACGCTTGACATCGTACTATGGTACGGCGAGTAGTATTTCGATACGCCTTGGCTACCCCGTTGCGCACTGACGATCTGTCCCGCTCCCCTATCAGATCACGTGTCCCGATGGGTCAGCGCCAGCACGGTCAAATCATTGTGAGGACGGCACCATGAGTACACTCGAACTGCACATCACGGGCATGACCTGCGAGCATTGCGCAAAGAGCATCGAGGCGGCGCTCACTACCCTGCCCGGCATCAGCGCCTCAGTCAGTTATGAACAGAGATTGGCACAGGTCGAGACGAGTGGTTCCGAAAACAGCGAGGCCGATACCGCACGGTTGATCCAGGCGGTGGAGTCACAGGGCTACGGGGCACGGCTCGCGGGCAATGACACCCGCACGGCGCGGGGTGGCCACGGTACCGGATTGAAGGTCGCCATCGTGGGCACCGGCTCTGGCGCCTTCGCCGCCGCCATCAAGGCCAGTGAAAACGGTGCCCGGATCACCCTGATAGAGGGGGCAGAGCACATCGGCGGCACCTGCGTGAACATTGGCTGCGTCCCCTCCAAGATCATGATCCGTGCCGCCCACATTGCCCACCTGCAGGCGCATCACCCGTTCAAAGGTCTGTCCCACCCGACGATCAGTGTGGATCGCCGCGCACTGGTTGAGCAGCAACAGGCCCGCGTCGAGGAACTGCGCCACGCCAAGTATGAGAGCATTCTGGAGGGCAACCCAAATATCACTCTGGTGCGCGGTTGGGCACGTTTTGCCGATGCCCATACTTTACTTGTGCACCAGGCCGATGGTGCGCAGAAGACCGTTACCGCCGATCGCATCCTGCTTGCCACCGGCGCGCGCCCGGCTGTACCGGCCATTGCCGGTCTGAGCGACACGCCATACTGGACTTCGACCGAGGCCCTGGTTGCACAGACCATTCCGGAGCACCTCGTGGTGCTGGGCGGTTCGGTGGTGGCCCTGGAACTGGCGCAGGCCTTTCTTCGCCTCGGCGCGAAGATCACTCTCATGGCGCGTAGCACCTTGTTGTCCAAAGCAGATCCCGCCCTCGGCGAGGAGTTGGCAGCGGTGTTCGAGGAGGAGGGCGCCGAGGTACGCTTACAGAGCGTACCCGAATCCGTGCGCCACGACGGCATACAGTTCATCCTGTCCACCGCGAGCGGTGAACTGCACTGCGACCAGTTGCTGGTTGCCACCGGGCGCAGCCCCAATACCGATGCCTTGGATCTGGACAAGGTCGGGGTCGAGCACCGGGACAACGGCGCCATCGTGGTGGATGCGCACATGCGCACCTCGGTGGAACATATCTACGCCGCCGGCGACTGCACCGATCAGCCACAGTATGTCTATGTCGCGGCGGCAGCCGGTACCCGTGCCGCTATCAACATGACCGGTGGTGACGCAACGCTGGACCTTACCGCCCTGCCCGGCGTGGTGTTCACGGAACCCGCCGTGGCGAGTGCAGGTCTAACCGAAGCGCAGGCGGCGGCACAAGGCATCGCCACCGATTCGCGCACCCTGGACCTGGAAAACGTGCCGCGCGCGCTGGCGAACTTTGACACTCGAGGTTTCATTAAACTGGTGACGGAAAAGGACAGCGGGCGCCTGCTGGGCGCACAGGTATTGGCGGCCGAGGCCGGGGAGATCATCCAGAGCGCGGCGTTGGCGATCCGCAACCGTATGACGGTCGATGACCTTGCCGGCCAGCTCTTCCCCTACCTGACCATGGTAGAGGGTTTGAAGTTGTGCGCCCAAACTTTTACCAAGGATGTTTCGCAACTCTCGTGCTGTGCCGGTTGATCGCTACTCTGGAGGTTCCTATGCATCAACGAATTTTCACCCGTCAGTCTTTCGGTTTCCTGGGTTCATTTTTTGTCAGTGCCTGCTGCCTGGGCGCTGCACCCATCATTGCAGCGACCGCGGCCACCTTTGGTCTCGGGGCCATTCGACATGCCTTCAACATCTATGTGCTCGCGCCGTTGATGACGCTTTCGGTTGCCTGGATCGTATGGAATCTGCACATTCAAGGCCGTGCCCTCGTTGGGCGCGCGCGACGCTACCCGCCATTCTGGATCGGCCTTGCTGGCGGCACCGTGGCCTGGGTGGGCGTCATACTGCCACATATCGTGCATAGCACGAAACCACTAGGGTCCTTGATGATCTATATTGGTATGGCCATTCTGATAGCCGGTTCGATCAAGGGTCTGTTCGACCAATATCGCCAGCGCCACGTTGCCGCGGAGAGTCGCTACGCAAAAAAGGAGCCCAATTGATGCCTCCCCTCACCTTTCGTGATCTTCCCGGTGCCTGTGGCACACGCCTGCGCTCCGCTCTCCGGGCCGTCCTGTTCATGCTGATGTCCGGCGCCCTTGTGGGCGCACCGGTGGCCCAAGCGGTCGGCTCGAACCAGCCGGCACCGCTTGCCCCCTTCCTGGTGGGGGGCAGTGTGCGCTCTACCGCAACGCTCACTGGCCACAAAACCATGGTGTGGTTGGTCTCCACCTGGTGTGGCAGTTGTGCGAAAGGCTTGCAGGTCCTCGCGCAGCAGGCCACCTTACTGCACGATGCCGGGCTGCGGATCGTCGTGCTGCGTAACGCCGGCAATGGTGGCTATTCCGGTCCAACGATCCGCGCCTTCGTGAACCGGGTCTCTCCCGCTTTGCTCACGCAGACCAACTGGACCTTCGGGGAAGCTACCCCGGCATTTGAAAAGGCCTACAATCCGCGAGGCTACGCGGACATTTATTTTCTTATTCGGGCCAATGGCACCCTGCAGAGCGTCTCCGGGGCTCCCGCGGCAACGCTGGGTACCATTCTCGGCTTCGTCGGCGCGCCCTTCAGATGAGCTTTCTCTACACACTGCGCACCGGCCTGGGGTTTGCCTGGCAAGACCGGTTTGCCCGTCGTGCGGGCCTCACGGGCGCCGCCCTGTTCACGATCGCCTACGCCTTCCTACTGCCGGCCTCCCAGACAAACGGGGCCATTGGCTGGGTTTCCCTGCGCTTGATCAGCGGGCCGATGATCTTGTGGGCGCTGGCGCTGGGGATCTCGATGGGCGCAGTGACCGGCTGCGTGACCGCGCTGCTCCGCCGTGGCGCCAAAACCCGGACAGCGGGTGCCGGCGGTGGGCTGTTGATCGGTGCGCTGACGCCGCTCCTCTGTTGTAGTCCATTACTCCCCATCATTTTCGGTTTTCTGGCCGGCCTGGTTCCTGCCATCGGCGGGATGGGTGGTTGGACCCAGGGGTTCGTTGCTACCCATGAATCGACGCTGCTGTCTGTGGCGCTCGCGTTGATGCTCCTCTCCCTGATCCAGAACGCCCGGCGCCTGGCCGCTCCCGCGACATGCCGCCCGCGTGATATAGCTTTCTAGGCCGTGGACGATCACCTCATCAGCCCTGGCCTTGCCGGGCGTGATTTCTAAGGAGCCACCATGAAAGCATTCTTCACACAATTCGCCGGTCTGTTCGGGGCTGGAGTGGCGGCGGCCTGTTGCCTGGGCCTGCCCGTCGTATTGACGGCCCTGGGGGCCGCCGGTCTCGGGTTCTTGGTACACGATGCCTATCTGTTCCCGCTGTTTGTCGGGTTCATCAGCTTCAGTCTGTGGGTGACTTACCGCTCGACACGTGCCCACGCCGATCGCCGACCCTTCTGGCTGAGTCTGGTGGGCGGCGTGCTCGGCACGGCGGCACTGTGGCTGATGGTGACCGGTCTCTACCCCGTGCCCTGGTTGCTCTATACCGGTCTCGGCCTGCTGGTGGCGGGCAGTCTCTGGGACGTGGTGAACGCGCGCCGCGCGAAGACCTGCATCGCCGTTGCGGCACAGGGCACGATACCGGATACCCCGGTGGGTGGGATCAACCGGGGACGCCGTATGGCCACTGGCGCCGCACTGAGTGCCGGGGTGGCCACCGCGTTTTATGGTATGTACAAATCGGTTCAGGTCTTCACGTCCGAGGCCGCCACGGGCACCATCGCGTGCTGGGGCATCAACAGTTGCAAGGGCACGACGTCCTGCAGTACCGCCTTCAATGCCTGTACGGGGCAAAATACCTGCAAGGGGCGCGGCTACCTTTATGTGCCGGCAAAGGAATGCTATGCCCGCGGCGGTGTACCGTTGAAGGGTTCGAATGCCGATCCCGCCCTGCGTGGCAGCTAGCCTCTTCGAGCCGAAATGCCGCTACCGATCGTGTGTAGAGAGGGCGATAGATGTTTGGACTGGGGCTGAGACCGCCTTTCTACAATGCAGCCATGCAAGGCCGCATTGGCGTCGACTGGTTCGAACTCATCAGTGAGAACTTCATGGTCGATGGTGGTCGACCGCTCGCTGTGTTCGATGCGGTGTGTGCCCATTACCCTGTGGCGCTGCACGGTGTGTCTATGAACCTGGGCGGCACCGACCCGCTCGATATCTGCTACCTCGACCGGCTTGCCACCCTGATCCGCCGTTGCGAGCCGCTGCGCGTCTCTGATCACCTGTGCTGGACTCGCCACGGCGCTCACCATCTGCATGATCTGTTGCCACTTCCCTATACCGCAGCGACCGTGCGCCACGTAGCTGGGCGCATCCGTCAGGTACAGGACCGACTGCAACGTCGTATCCTGCTGGAGAATGTCTCCAGCTACGTCGAGTTCAGCTGTAACGAGATGATGGAGTGGACGTTTCTGAGCGAGATCGCCGCACAGGCCGACTGCCTGCTCCTGGTCGACCTCAATAACATGGTGGTCAGTGCCCACAATCACGGTATCAACACCGCCACATACCTGCACGCCTTAGCGCCAGAGCGGGTCGCACAGATCCATCTTGCAGGCCACAGCATCAGCGGCCCGCTGTTGATCGACACCCATGACCACCCGATCGCGGACCCGGTGTGGGCGCTCTACGCTGAGGCGCTCACGCGCTTTGGTCCCGTCGCCACCATGATCGAGCGCGATGATGCCATTCCCCCCCTGTCCGAACTGCTGGCTGAGCTGGATAGCGCACGCGCTATCCACGCACAAGGCAGGGCGGCATGAGCCACCGCGGCCTTGAACAGTTGCAGGGCGCATTCCGGGACTACCTGTTTACCGGCGCCAATGAAGCACAGCTCGCGCGATCGATTTCCGGTCGCGAGTTCGTTGCCGCCGAGCTGCGCCTGGATGTCTATCGCAACGCCTACTTTATGCGCCTGCAGGACGCCCTGACCCATGATTTTCCCGCCCTGCGCAGGGTGTTGGGTGATGTGGCCTGCGGACATGAGATGGTGGGGTATCTGGCACAGTACCCGTCCACATCGCCATCGCTGCGCAACATCGGTGTGTCTCTGGCGCAGTATTTTCTGCATACGGATCGCCCCCATTTGGCCGAACTGTGTCGTTTGGAATGGGCTGTTCTGCACGCCTTCGACGCCGCCGATGCCGTTGTCCCCACGTCCGAGACGCTACAGGCCATTCCGCCCGAGGATTGGCAGAATTTGCGTTTCTCACTGCATCCGTCGGTCAGTCTGGTGCAGGTCACCAGCAATGCGCTGGCGGTATGGGTGGCGTACCGAAAGGCGTGGGCGAGTATACCCCCGCTTGAGGCCGCCGAGGCCAGGGCGATCATCGTCTGGCGACATGCCGGCGTGCCTGCCGCATATCCCCTTTCCTCCAACCAGGGCGCCTTTCTGGCAGGGCTTGCGCAAGGGCTCGTTTTCTCTTCGGTCTGTGAGCGTCTGCAGTCGATGATGGATACCGGGCCGATTCCTCAAATCGTCTCACGGTGCCTGGTCGAGGCTGTCAAAAACGGCTGGATAACGCATACCGAAGGGCACACCTGATCGCGGGCCGTGTTTCATCCACCCGGCATACGACACCGGTTACCCTCGTACTGAAATTCGGGTTGCTCGACCTCCAGACGCACCAGACTGATGCGCGCGCCGATCTCCTCACTTAAACCGACTCAGTGCCGAGGAACGAGGTGACCCTGCGTCAAGCGGTGCGTTTGTTTATTTGTTACTGATGTAGGCGAAGCCTTGCAGTTGTTTCTTGACGATTTGCAGGATCCCGGCGGGGACGATCGTCATGTAGTCGTAGACGGTGTCGGAGTCGATGTTCAAGCTCTCCAGGGAGTTGTAGCACACGCTGAAGGTCACCCCTTGCTGGTGCAGGGCGTCGAGTTGCGCGGCATAGCCGCCGAATTGTTGATTGAAGCTGTCTGCTGCCTGCACGGCCTTGCCGTAGAGGACGATGTCGATGTTATAGCGATAGCCCCTGGATTTGAGATAGCGGATGATCAGGGCGGCATTGGTCAGCGATTCCTTGAGCTGGGCACCGGGGTCGCTGACGCCGAACATGACCTTGACCGGCTGGTGCGTCTTGAAGAAGCCGCCGAAGTCCAGATTCTTCGGAATAGGAATACTGGCGATGCCGGGAAAGTCCGGCAGTGCGTTGCCTGCCACCGGGGCGGTGGCATGGCTCGCTGGCGCAGGTTCAGCCGCCAGCGCCATGACCGCGAGGCCAAGGCCGAGGAAGAAGGTAAGGAGTAGCGACAGGGTTTTCATGGGATCTCCGGGCGGGGTCGGATGTGGCACGGTACGTGCGCTTGAGGTGGACAATATTCAGATTATAGACGTGATTCGAGCGGTATTTATTCCCGGTGTGGTCCCTGGTCACACGCACGGTCGGCGCCAAGCGGGTGTGTGACCAGCGCCTACGTTGCTGTGTGTTCACGCAGGGCAGTGATGACCGTCGGGGTCTGTGGGTGTAGCCCACGCCAGAGGAAGAAGGATTCCGCCGCCTGTTCCACCAGCATACCGAGTCCGTCGCATATTCGCCCGGCGCCATGGGTCCGTGCCCAACGCATGAAGGGGGTAGGGTCGGCGCCATACATCATGTCGTAGCACAGGGCCTGGTCGGCAAACAGGGTAGCGGGCAGGGGTGGCAGCTCTCCGGCCAGACCGGCGGCCGTGGCGTTGATAACAACGTCAAAACGCTGTCCGGTGAGTGCGGCAAAACCACCGCCAATCACCGGCCCCCGATCCCGAAAGCTCTGGGCCAGCCCTGCTGCCTTGTCCGCGGTGCGATTGGCGATGCACAATCCTGCGGGCCGTTCGGCGAGCAGTGGCCCCAATACGCCGCGGGCTGCCCCGCCCGCGCCGATGAGCAGCACCCGCCGGTTCGTCAAAGACAGAGCGAGGTTGTGCGTGATATCGCGCAGGAGGCCCACACCGTCGGTGTTGTCACCAGCCAGGTCGCCGTTGTGTTCGATGATGATGGTGTTGACGGCCCCGGCGCGTTCCGCGCGCGGGCTGCGTGTGTCCACCAGTGCCCAGGCCTCTTGCTTGAATGGCACGGTGACATTCAGCCCCTTGCCGCCAGCGGCGACAAAATTACCCACCGCCTGGGAAAAGCCACCGTGGTCGACCTGGATGGCGGTGTAGTGGATGCGCTGGCCGGTCTGTTGCGCGAACAGGGTGTGGATGCGGGGTGACTGGCTGTGCGCGATAGGGTTGCCCATCACGGCGTAGGCGTCGGGCCGGGTATCGAAGTCGAACAGCGAAGACATGCGCGCTCCTGTGTGGTGTGGGCGAACCAGTATATACGACGACAGGGTGGGCTGTGTGGCTGGGTGAGACGCACCTTGGCACCGGAATTGTACTATCTGCACCCCAATTTCCAGGATGAAGTTGAAAGCTATTTTTGACCAAAGCTCTAAGCGGTCGTATCCGTACGCCTGGGCGCCGTTTGTCCAACCCCCCCTACGGCGCCGAAGAACAATGCGGCGTGACCCGAGAGCGAATTGATGAAGATGGCGGTGACGCTGGTGGCCATAGCGACCATCGCCCAGACCGGGTTGATCAGCCCGGTGGTGGCAAGCGGGATGCCGATACCATTGAACAGGAACGCGAGCGTGATGTTCTGGAGCAGCTTCCGGTAGGCGCGACGGCTGATCTCGTAGGCCGTCGGCACGCCGGTGAGGCGGCGGTTGAGCAGGATGACATCGGCCGCGTCGATGGCGATGTCGGTGCCGCTGCCCATGGCGATGCCGACGTCAGCCTGCATCAGTGCGGGGGCGTCGTTGATGCCGTCGCCGATCATGGCCACGCGGGTGCGTGCCCGGTCCTGCCCCTGCCCCTGGATCCGGCGGATAGTGTCGGCCTTCGACTGCGGCAACACCCCGGCATATACCTCGTCGATACCGGCTTGTGCCGCCATGCGATGTGCGACCCGTTCGTTGTCGCCAGTCAGCAGTGCAACGCGCATTCCCAGGGCCCGCAGCCATTTCACCGTCTCGGGCGCATCGGTGCGCAGGGCATCGCCCAGGGCCAGGATACCCAGTGGTCGCTTGGTACGGGCCACGGCAATGACGGTGCGGCCCGCCTCTTCCAGACGTGTGATGGCGTCGTTCAGGGGCGCCAGATCGACGCCGCGTTCGGTCAGGAAGGCCGGGCTGCCCACCAGCACCTGCGTGCTGTCCAACATGGCGATAACGCCCCTGCCCGCCACGGAGTCGAAGCGTTCCACCTCGGGAAGCGAGAGCCCGGCGTCGAAGGCCGCCTCGACCACGGCCTGTCCCAGCGGATGCTCGGACTGGGCCTCGATGGCCGCGGCAAGCGCGAGCAAGGTATCCGCGTCGACGCCGTGGGTCTCCACCTCGCGTACTGCGGGTCGGCCCTCGGTGAGCGTGCCAGTTTTGTCGAAGACCACGGTCTTCACCAGGCGCAGGGCCTGGAACGACTCCCCGGTGCGCATCAGGACGCCGTGCTCGGCCGCCTCACCGGCACCGCGCACAATCGACAGGGGTGCCGAGATGCCCACGGCGCAGGGATAGCCCATCACCAGGACCGAGAGTCCAGCGAACACGGCGCGCTGGAGGTCGAGTCCGTGACCGGTCAGCATCGGGCCGACCAGCCAGGCCACGAAGGCCGTTGTGGCGATCCCGAGTACTACAGGGGTGTATACGCGCAGCACGCGATCGACGATGTGCAGCAGGCCCGGCTTGAGGGCGCGTGCGTCCTCGACGCTGCGGATCACGCGCTGTAGAAAACTGTCCTCACCGATCGCGCTCACCCGCACCAGCAGCGTGCCGGCACCGTTGACGGCGCCACCCGCCACCTCTGAGCCAATGGCCTTTTCGACCGGTAATGGCTCGCCGGTGATCAGTGATTCGTCCACGGCCGAATGACCCTCGACCACCTCCCCATCGACCGGAACACGCTCACCTGGGCGGATACGCACCCGGTCACCGATCTGCACGGCCTCGATGGGCACCTGTTGTTCGCGTCCCTCATGCAGCACGCGGGCCGTGTCCGGTCGCAGGTCGAGGAGCTTCTTGACCGCCTGGGAACTGCGGGTCTTGACGATCAGCGACAGCCATTCGGAGAAGATGTGATAAGTGAGCACCAGCACCGACACGGCGAAGAACGGGGCGGTCGGGTAGTGTGGTAACGTTGTCGCGAGCCCGATGATACCGCCGGTAACACCGGCGAAGGCACCGATCTCGACCAGCACGTGCTGATTGAAGATCCCCCGGCGCAGCGCCTGCAGGGCCATGCGCAGGATGTGGGGTCCGACGCCGAAGATCAGCGCCAGGGCCAGGGCGCCCGTGAGCCACGGCACGGCGCCTGCAATCGGCGCCAGCAGGCGTAGAGTGAACAGGATGCCGCCACCGGCGGCGAGGGCGAGGGCGCCGACGGTGGCGCGCACGAGGCCACGGTGGAACAGGACGGCGAAGGTGAATGCGATCAGGCTCAGGAACACGAACCCCGACAGCGCTAGCGCCCAGGGATTTGCCAGACTGGCGATGAGGCCGATCGCCGCCAGGCTCGCGCCCAGCGCCGTCAGGAAGCGGTTGCGCTCGCGCAACAGTGCCCGTTCCTGGACCTCAAACGGTTCCACCTTGCGCGGATCGGAGAGTGTGTAGCCGATGTCGGTGAGAATGCTCATGAGCGCGTCGGCGGTGGTCACCGTGGGATCGAACTCGACCAGCGCCTGTTCATGGGTCAGGCTGACCGAAACCTTGCGTACCCCCGGCCGACGGCCGAGCGCCTGTTCGATGGTCCCGGTGCATAGTGAGCAGTGCAGGCCGCCGATGTGCGCACGCACACGCCGCAGCGAGGGATTGGCGGTGGATTCCTCACTCCAGGGTGCGGATTCCGCAGTGGTGTTGATGTTCATGATTCACCTCCAATGAAGTCAGGGCGCGTCTGTCACCCGGGCAGATGCCAATGGACGAATAGGCCGAGGCCGATCGACCATAGCCCCAGTGCCACCAGTACGGCGCCGGTCCAGCGCGGCAGACGTCCGGAAAGACCCGCCAGCCGGTCCAGTACGCACCTGGCCCGATGCCACAGCACGGCGAGCACCAGCGGTGCTGATAGGGCCAGACCGAACACCGACAGCAGAAAAAATCCGGTCAGTGGCGAATCGCCGGCAGCCGTCTGCGTGATGCTGATCCCGAGCAGCACGAAGATCAGCGGTGCCGCACAGGCAGGCACATTCAGTCCGAACAGAAGGCCCAACATGACCGATCCCAGCGCTCCGGTCTGACGCGACATCAGTGCGCCGAGGCGCATTGTCAACCAGCGTTCCCGGCGGGTGAGATAGAGGAGACCGAGGCCCAGATAGGCGGAGCCCAGTGCGACCCACAGCCCGCGTTGTAATTCGAAGAAGTACGTGCCGATCAGTGCTGCGCCGCCGCCTAGGAGACCGATGAGCAGCGCGCGAGTCGCGGTGAACATCAGTATCTGGGCGAGTCGGTTGCGCACCGGGCGCCGCTCGAGGTGTTTGACCAGGACCAGGTTCGTCCCCATCGAGCAGGGTTCAATGAATCCCAGAAACCCCAGACCAATCGCGAGTAGCTGCGTGTGCATGATGCGCCGTGGTCATTTGCCGTGATCGGTGATCGGGTAACCAGCCTGCTCAATGGCGGCCATCAGTTGGTTTTCATCAATACGTGTGGGATCGAAAAGGATGCGCACGACGCCATCGGCGAACGAGGCCGAGCAGGTGCGCACGCCGTCATTTCTCTCCACGACGGTCTGGATGATCTGCGCACAGCCATTACAGTGCATCCCGCTAATCTTGAATGAAACGGTCTTCATAGATGAACTCCTGACAGCCTTCTCATCTACTCTGACAATCTGGAGATGACTCCAGGTTCCATGGATCGCGAGATAATGTCGACCGTGGTGAAAGGGCAAAGCCGGGGGGCGTCTGCGCTGGTTCGAATCTCGGCTATAGGGCATCAAGCACCGACACGATGCCCGGCGGTAGGGAATGATAAAGGGAAAGTGATAGTAAGTGCTTACTCTGCACCGTAGGTCGCACTTTACAGCGTTGTCAGCACTGCCTCAACCAGTGTGCCACACGCTTGGCGAAGTAGGTGAGGATGCCGTCGGCTCCCGCGCGCTTGCAGCTGAGCAGGGATTCCAGGATGACGGCACGCTCGTCCAGCCAGCCGTTTTGTATCGCGGCCATGAGCATGGCGTACTCACCGCTGACCTGGTAGACGAAAGTCGGCGCGCCGAACGCATCCTTGACCCGGCGCACGATGTCCAGATAGGGCAGGCCGGGTTTGACCATCACCATGTCGGCCCCCTCCGCGAGGTCCATGGCGACCTCGTGCAGGGCCTCATCGCTGTTGGCGGGGTCCATTTGATAGGTGTATTTGTTGCCGCCGCCCAGGTGGGTCGAGGAACCGACGGCATCGCGGAACGGACCATAGAAACTGGAGGCGTACTTGGCCGCATAGGCCATGATGCGGGTATGGTGCTGGCCGGCTGTCTCCAGGGCACCACGAATGGCGCCGATACGCCCGTCCATCATGTCCGAGGGAGCCACGACCTCGGCACCGGCCTCGGCGTGTGACAGGGCCTGTCTGACCAGCACCGCGATAGTTTCATCGTTCATGACATAACCACTGGCGTCGATCAGTCCGTCCTGGCCGTGGGTGGTAAAGGGATCGAGGGCGACATCGGTCATGATGCCGAGTTCGGGGACCGCCGCCTTGAGAGCACGCACGGCACGCTGGGCCAGACCTTCGGGGTTATAGGCCTCGCGGGCATCTTTGGTCTTTTTGTCGAGGGGCGTGACGGGAAACAGGGCCATCATCGGCACGCCGAGTGCGGCTACCTCGTGGGCCTCGTGCACCAGCAGATCGATGCTCAGGCGCTCGACGCCGGGCATGGAGGCGACCGCCTCACGTTGATTCTCGCCGTCAAGGACGAACACCGGGTAGATCAGATCGCTCGTGCTCAGCACGTGTTCGCGCATCAGGCGACGAGAGAAATCATCGCGGCGCATACGCCGCATGCGGATGTGTGGAAACCCGGCACGCGGCGTGCCGGTAGCAGAGCGGAAAGGGGGATGACTCACGTCGCTAACTCCTGCTGAGGGGGCGGTGTTGGCCAGG
Organism: uncultured Chromatiales bacterium; assembly: GCA_964561765.1. Lineage (GTDB taxonomy): Bacteria > Pseudomonadota > Gammaproteobacteria > DATFLL01 > DATFLL01 > CAZLQI01. Next base: position 10,384 of record CAZLQI010000007.1, on the reverse strand, counting down.
GATTAAAGCGTATGATACCCGATTGTGGTCGGTCGGTTAACTACTACCAGGCAGCGCCCAGGACGGTGGCAGAGGTCTATGCCCAAGACCGGGGGTTGATAGCCCCTGGCAAACCGAGGTGGCGTGCGATTCACGTATTTTGTTCAGCCGTACGCGCGCCGCCCAGTCGATTGTCGAATCAATGGCAAAATCCGCCGGTTTGCGGGGCGGGTGATCAAACGGGCCAGACTCGATCGATTTGCGCGGGAGGGCAATTAAACCGCTGTCCATGCTGCGATATATTCTTGATCTTACATTGAACGAGATGAAAACGAAGATAATCAACGCATGGGAGAGAGCACATGCGTTGGCATGAAGAACACCGGAAAGCCATGTACGGGAAAACCGTATGCACGCTTTGATGAGGTAGGATTGGCGATGGTATATATGGATTGGCTATTGAGGCACCGCCGGGCGAAAGAGGCGGAAACAGACAGGCTAGTTCTAACGCTGCCGCGTCCCCTTTTATGTGGGCCCCATTTTAACCTATTACCCATGTGAAACAGCGAGGAGCCTAGTAATTGATGACGATGGCGAGTTGTTTTTGATCATCAGGATTGGCCGCTAAAGAAGCAGGGTGCTTGGCGGTGGTATTGCGTTTCACCGGCGAAGCCGACACCGACAAGGTGGCATCACCGTCTCTCAACAACTCGACCGCATGACGGAAGCTGACACCCTGACGCTTCATGACCCACGTGGATCACGTCACCGCCTTCACTACAGGCACCCAGGCAATGCCACAGGTTTTCATCTGGTGAAATTACCAGTGATGGTTCCTTATCATCGTGGAACGGGCACAAGCCGAGATAGTCCTTGCCATGTTTTTTTCAGCTTGATGCCGGATGATTCCACCAGCCACACCAAGGCCACTTCGCGTTTCAGACGGTCGAGTTCGTTGTTCGGAATGCGTGCCATATCAGTTTCCTCTCAAAAACCTGTCAAGCCCTTTTCAGGATTTTTTTGCCGTTGATTTTCGTGTCATTAAATTGTACGATTTCCGGACATTCTAAAGCGAGAACGAAGGCCGTGCAACCCTTATGAACGAAAACCGGGCTTACACTATTGGACATACCGTGCAAAGAGGTGTGTGTATGTCTAAGAAGATCAATGAGGAACTGAGCAATTTCGGCAAGCGGTTAGCCAAGCTGCGCAAGGCGGCTGGTTATACCCAGCAACAGCTGGCCGACGAGATCGGCGCAACGCGGCGGATGATTGCTTACTACGAGTCCGAGAGTCAGCACCCGCCAGCCAATATGCTGGTGGATTTGGCAAAAGCTTTAAATGTCAGTGCCGATGCCTTATTGGGAATTAAGCCCGTTGAGAACATGCCAGTCAGTAGTCGGCTGGAGCGCCGGATTCGGCAGATTGAGAAACTCAGCCCCAAGCCTCGGCAACAGATCACGCAGTTGATCGATACCTTTGTGGAAGCTGAGCAGCTAAAGCAGAAAGCGAATGCCAACTGATAACGAGAGAGAAGACAATGGAACAGATTGCTAATTTACATATTGAAAAATTACCCGAGGGCGTGTATCTCGCCACCTGTGATGATATTCCCGGCCTTATCGCTCAAGGTCGCACCATTACCGAAACGGTAGAAATTGCCCGTGATGTCGCTAAAAAGTTACTGGAAGCGCAAGCCGAACGGCATCAGCAAGCCAAGCTGGCATCGGTGAAGGATTCATTTGATTATCCGTTGATTTTAGGCACCTGATGGGCAGCTGGCCGGATTCAAGTACCGGCAGATTATCAAGAAGCTGAAAAAGCTGGGCTTTGTGTTTGACCGGCAGGCCGCTGGGTCTCATGAAATCTGGTTTAACCAGGCAACGGATAAATACACGACCATTCCCAATCATCCCGGGGATATGCCAGAGGGAATGTTGAGGGCTATTCTCCGGCAGGCGGAAGTTACGACTGAGAAGTTCTTGAAGGTTTAATTGCAATTGAAATCTGGTGATATAACCATAGCCGTTTCTTGCACACAGTTGGTTAGTTGTTTAGAAAGTTCATCATTGACCGCAAAAAATACTATTGGGTCAAAATCTCTTAAAATGCAATACCAACAATTCTGTTCATCAGTTATTTGAAACTCACCAAAATCTTCATCTATTAACGCAAAAATATTTTCTGCTTCAAAAAAATCACGGGCTTTACATTCCCATATTTTCCCGCTCTCACTACTACGAATATGGGCATTCTCAGAACACCCAGGAACATTTTCGAATACATGACTTAACTGAGGTGCAAACGTTTTATCCCCCTCATAGATCAACCCTTTCCTTCGGATATTAGATAAATTATTTTCCGTTTTCTCTAGCCTTAACTTCGTAAATAATTCATCAAAATTGCTCAAAGGCGCACTATCATCGGACACAAAATATGCTTCTGTCATTACAGCAAAGAAATTGTTTAGTCCAATATTCAGCGGCACCAATTTTTTAATAGGTAAAACTCGAGTTGACACTCTTTTTGGAAACTGCAAATTATCAAACCCCATCGCAACCATAATCCGGGGTCAAATGGGGTCAGAGTTATTGATGTTGAGAGTTGGCCCTATATTTCTCTGACTTCCTATCCCCGCCCCTCGGTAAAGGGGCCGCTCGTCTACCCGTTTTCTTTTCAATTCGTCGCTTGAATTGGCGGCTACCAAGGACCCAGGCTCGGTTTAATGATTCTCGGATTTCTTCAACTGTATATTCTGCTATTTCATTCTCAAACAAAGCGCGGTAGCGCTTTTGTCGGGTTTTATCTGTTTTGGCCAATTCTGTATATAACGAATGCGGTGTAATCAATTCAACAGGGACACCCAGGGCATTTTGTCGATAACTTGACCAGGGATAGTCTGAAGGGTGCGCTACCATGTCTGCTCTTACCGGATTGAGTTCAATGTATCGACTAACGGTGAGAAAATAATTGTCACTGTCAACTAAAGTTGATTTATAGCGGCCTTCCCAGAGCGTTCCGGTTCTTTCATAGGTTTGATTAATGTAACGCACATAATAGCGACCTAATGACTGCATTAACTGGCTCACGCCCGTTGTCGTTGAAGGTGTGAGTAATAGATGGACATGGTTTGTCATTAACACATAGCTGTGGACTGCCACATTGTATTTACGGCTATAAAGCTTCATCTTATCCAGATAAACCGTGTAACCCTCATCTTCAAAGAAACAAGCTTGCCGATTATTACCCCGCTGCACCACATGCTGCGGTATTCCAGGTAAATTTAAACGCGGTAAACGAGCCATGGCTTTTTTTGCCTGATTGTGTAGGTTGGGTGCTTATATACCCATTACTTTATGAAATCAATTACTCTGACCCCATTGATCGCCCAGGCCGAGATAATCCTTGCCGTGCTTTTTCAGCTCGATGCCCGACGATTCCACCAGGCGCACCGGGGAGACCTCACGCTTGAGGCGGTCTAGTTCATTATTTGGGATGCGTGCCATATCTGAGGTTCTCCAAAATCCTGTCAAGGATTGCGTTGATGCGTTTTACGTATCGTGCTATATTCGCTTTTAATACATCTGTCAAGGCGTATTACGAACATGCACATATACTAGGAGGCATTAAATGGTCACTGAGCTACTGACAATCATGCAGGACGAAGATATTCGCAAAGCCTTTGGTATACGCCTGAAAGAACTACGCAAACAAAAAGGCTGGACACAAAAAAAACTGGCCAACCAAATTGATATTCGGTTTGCGCAGCTCAACAAGTACGAATGTGGTATGCACATACCACCCATTGAGAAGCTGGTGCAGCTTGGCAATGTCCTGGGCGTCACCCTTGACTACCTCATTATGGGCAACAGGGATCAGATACAAACGTTGCACAACATGCGGCTAATCGAGCGGCTACAAGAACTGGAGGGCTTCGACAGTGGCGATCAAGAAGCTATTATCACAATGATTGATGCCATGATCGTTAAACGAAGAGTTGAAGGTGCCGTTGCACCTTTCAAACAGCAACAAGCCAGCGGCTAAAAAGAGGGTTTCAGTGATGGCAACACCCATGCAAAGTACGCAAGCGTTGATTGAGAAGATTCAGTCTCTCTCCACTGATCGGATTGCGGAAGTGGAAGACTTCGTGGATTTTTTGAAGCAACGGGCAAGACAAAGGAAGGTGGATACCAGCAAAGAGTCGTTGGATTTTCCGGTGATGAGTGTCGGCAAGTGGCCAAGCGATTTAAGCTTGAGCAGAGAGGATATGTATGGCGACGATGGACGATAAGCCGCTGTTCATTGACACCAACATTCTCGTTTATGCCAATGTCATTGAAACGCCGTTTCATGAACAGGCACTGGCGGCGATCAACTCAGCGTATAAAGCTGGGCGAACGATCTGGATCAGCCGCCAGGTTATCCGGGAATATTTGGTTACGCTTACTCGTCCGCAGGTTTTTGATAATTTGCCCAGAGCCACAGTGCTTGAGCAGATCGATCAGTTTATCGAACGGTTTCAGGTGGCAGATGACACGGCTGCCGTTTCTGAGCAACTCGTTAAACTGATGAGTGATTTCAAAATCGGCGGCAAACAGGTGCATGATGCCAATATCGTGGCGACTATGCTGGCTTATGACATTCCTTGTTTACTGACTCATAACATCAAGGATTTTCAACGGTTTTGGGAAGTCATCAAGATCGAGAAGATTGATTCTTGACTGTTCTTCGGCAGGCTGACGTTACGACTGAGCAGTTTTTGAATGCTTAATTGCAAAGCTTAATTTCTTAAGTTCTGCAGTACTTAAACATTTCCGAATACGGGAATACAAATCAGCGGCGGTCAAATAATCCTTCTGCCGGAATGCTTCACTTGCCTGTGGTCTCAGTTGGTAAGCAAGAGAATCCAAAGCAAGTTTTTCGGCATTTTGTTCGCCTTGCTTCTCTAGTGTTGAGATAAATTGCGAATCTCCATGCAAAACATCATTTCCGTAACGTTTCAGTAAAGAGCCAAGTTCTTTAATAGCAGCAGCTACTCCTTCCGGTGTGGTCATCATTGCATATCTAAATTGCTCATATGCTCCTGGATCACTAACCTCGATAATCCGTGCTATTGAATATCGAACCCCAAAGACCGTAACTCCTGCACCAATTTCATACGATTGGCGTCCATGGTAAATATCCACTTCAATGTCACCATTTTGATATCGAACAAGCGTTGGTAGAATCTCAATTTCAGAAAACCCCAAATCAACAAGAAATATAAATGACTCCATGACTTGCTCTTCAAACTTAAGAGACGAACGGTCTGGTATATCCATGGTGACAGCCTTTGTCATGGCTTCGGTGGATTCCAAAAACTAGAACTCTTATCGAATGTCCAGCCACGACTTTCTAACAGATTGCGCTCAGCATTTAAGAACTGCCCTCTTTTATCACCCGGTGAGGCATCACGAATTGGTTTCCCTTTGGATATCTCTTGACGGATTACTCCAGAGTTTTGTTTCCAGTTGGCTTTTGCACTTCCTCTGTCTGGTAGGCGATTAAGTAGTGACTGCTCTCCTTTTTTCAAATTCTGGAGATCTTTAACCCGACCGATTACCGTCGTTCCACTCTTTGTAACATCCGCTCCCACAGACTTGAGTTCAGCCGGGTAGGGCGCCTTCAACCGCGCGGCGCCATCCTGTGTCGCAGCACGAACCGTACCGCCTTCGCCATGAACAAGCGCCCGCCCTGTCTGGCTTATCTCTTCGGCGCCTATCTCTTTTAAAGGGAGCCTGAGGGTTGCCGGACTCAGTGTACCCACACCCGTAAGAATCCCCAACGCTCCATCGAGATATGGTACGACCTTCAGTGGCACACCAACCGCTACCATCGCATCCTGTAGTAGTGTAGGCGTTGGCCGCCCGCTCCACAACGTCCTGGCTCCCGCGTACGCGTGGTCTGCACTGTAGGTCATTAATCCCGCCGCCGCGACACACCCCACCCCTGTCTCACAGCTCACACCACCAAGACCTAAACCGGCCCCCACGCCCAGTACGCCCCCTACCGTCTCCATGCCGCCCAGGGCGCGTGTCCCAACCTGATAACGCGACCAACCATCAACCAGCTTCTCATCCAGGGTGTAGGTGAAAAGGGGCCTCTGATTGCCCTTGTAGGTATATTTTTGTTTGACGAGTAGTGCCTTAGTGGAAGGCTCTGCATGTCCCGCAAGCTTCTGATAGTAGGCCCGTGCCGGGTTGGCGTCTGAAAACTCCGCCGCACAGTCGACCAGCGCGCACCCCGCCGCCAGGAGTCTGGCGCTTGCTTGTGCCTGACTGATGGCCCCTCCACTGCGCTCTGACAAACGCTTCGCCAAGAGTTGGATGCGTTCGATTTCTCGCACCCTCAACTGACGGTACTCCACCCGCGCTCCACCCACCTCATTCGCTCGCCGTGTACCGAGGCGAGTGTACGGGCTGTCTATCAGGCCCCGGCGCCAAGCAGCGGTGTTGCCTGTGTCCCAGATGCCGGGACTCCGCTCACCAAGCAACCGGGCAAGACGTTTCCCCGCAGACGCCATGACCGAGATGGGTCCCCTCACCTCTACATCACTTTACGTCATTGCAGAAATGTTATAATGCGAGAACCGGCCGCGTTTACGGTTTGGTATTCGCGCCATATAAAAGTATCCTATCAGATTGATGTCAACGGTCACTTGTGATAGTTTTAGCGTATCACATAGCATCTATTCAAGCGTTCTCATCTGAACCTAGGGATACACTAACGACACTAAAAACGTTGATACTGGATATGTTGGATATGAGTTTTCCGGAACGTGTCGTCACGCTACGCAAACAAAAAGGCTGGACCCAGCAGCAACTCGCCGAACAGGTGGGTGTTCGAGTCTTACAGATTCGGCGCTATGAGAGCGGTGCATCCCAGCCCGCGCTGGATGCTATCCGCCGTCTGGCGCTGGCCCTTGGCGTGACTACCGATGAGCTGATTTTTGATAAGGATGAGCGCGGGCCGGATGAGGATTTACGGCTTCAATTTGAAGCCCTTACCCGATTCACGCCGGAAGAGAAGAAGGTCGCCAAGGCGGTGCTGGAAAGCCTGATCCTCAAACACGATGCCAACCGATTCTCGGCGACTGGATAGCGCAGAATGACAACCGTTTTTGATTATCATTTTGAATGGGATGCCACCAAGGCCGCCAGTAACCAGCGCAAACATGGGATCAGTTTTGATCTGGCGGCAACGGTATTTCGTGATCCCTCGATGATATCTATCCCAGACGAGGAAAACAGCGAGACTGAGGAACGCTGGATCACAATGGGACAGGCGGAGAACAGCAGATTATTATTGGTGATCCATACTTATCTGGAGATCAGCGCCAACGCGGCCAATGTGCGGATGATTTCCGCACGGCCAGCCACCAAACATGAACAACGGCAATATGAGGCAAGCACATGAAACAGGAATATGACTTCTCTAAAGGAGCGCGCGGGAAGTTCTTCCGTGAGAATGCCAGATTGAACCTGCCGGTTTATCTGGATGAGGAAGTGCAGGGTTATTTGCAGGAACGAGCTAAATCAAAGGGTGTGGAAGTCGCCCAGCTCGTTAATGAAATGCTCCGGCAGGGTATTAAGTTGATTGAGTCGGTGAAGTAGGAAGCCCTGCGGAATGTGGGGCTTCAGATTTAGCAGAGCTCTAACGATTTCAATTGACCATCACTATCAAATAGAATAGTGACGGTTCCATACGGACAATCAGCCGTTATCACCTTCTATTAGATCATTTATTCGCATTTTTCCAGTAAACGCTCGTCCAGTTATAGAGTCCAGTCCTGAAACATGCCAGATAACGGTGCGTATAAAAACTTTAATACTTGATGAGTGGACAGCAATTTGACCTATGGCCTCTTGATATTCTTTTGGTGGCCAGCTCCAGTTTCTAGTTGTGGATGCATTTCGAATTACATCTAGCGCTATTGCGTCTTTGGGTGGTGAGTTTGCAATTTCTGTTGCCTTATCTTCAGTTATAGATACCATGTCATCACTAATGTAATCGTCTTGTGAACCATCTGACTCAAATGCAAAGACTTGCCATTTGCTTGGAATACGTTTTTTATAATATTTCATGTTGGTGCATTATTCTCGAAGTCTGAATAACTAACGACCAAGCTGTGCGGCGCAAACGAAGCGCAGCGTAGTTTGCGTCCGAACGAGCGCCTTGTTATGCTTTACTCTTGATGCTTGATTCATAACCTTGCTCACATAACGACCATAGATCGGAACAGTTTTTCAAACTAGGGAAACGATCTTGATTTGCTAGGACTCTTCCCACATTCCCTTCTCGCTCTCGCTTCTTATGTTTCTCTTGTACATTATCGTGATAATTATCCCATTGCCCTTCCTTCTTGGGTACAGGGTATCTAGCACCCCATATAATTAATTCAGACAAAAGCTCCAGCGTACAGACTTGATCTTTGCTAATACACAAACCAACCAACTTGCATAAATCATTCAGACAATGGTTGGCTCCAAATGTTTTGCCTTTTGCAATGGCGATAGCTTTCAAATATAACTCTAGCGAAATTCCTGCATTGTAATAAAAAGGAAATGGTGGTGAATGCTCATCGCTTTCTGCGATTAGTTCCGCCGCACTTTTGAAAGCACGAGCACGACCTACCCAGTTTTCAGGATCTTTCCTTATTCCCAAAAACGTGAAGCCAGTTATCTCTCTAACTTCCTTTTTACTAAAGCTCATATTTCGAACTCTGATTCAAGAAGCATAACGCCTTGCCGATCAGTGGCGGCCCGAAGGGCCGTCCGCTGCATCGGCCAGTTAGATGACCGGGTCCAACCGATTACTCCTCGTCGATCTCGTCATCGGCGTAAACGTGATCGTCAACGTCATCCGAGAGGTCATCGTACTTCAGGGGCACGCTCTGGCGGACGATGACCAAGTAGCCGTGTTCAGTTCGCAGGTCGACGACAACATAACCATCTTCACGTAGGCATCCGTCAACTTCCGCGAGGTAGGCATCGCGAAGCCGAGTCTTGCCAGCCACTCGCTTGAAGGCGTCGTCAGACAGCCGGTAGCGGCGGTCGTGCCCTCGGTAGATCTCGATCAGCTTGTCGGCCATTTCTCGAGGTGCTCGAGCCATTTGTCATTCTCCTTGTCTTGGTTCATCTAACGCCTGAGTTCAACGGCATTTGAAGTGACGGCCGTTTTTGCGACAGCAAAAATCGGCGGCGGGTCAAATGTCCGCTGCAACGATTTGTTGGACGAAGCCGCTACGCGGAGAAACAGGCATCGCCATGATTAACCTATAGAATGCGACCTCACCCCCTCACCCAGAGGGACGCTCTTACACGAACAAGAGGTTACGTGACTATGACACCATCAATCGATTCAATATTCAAGCGAGATTACCGGGCCCATCTGCAACACCTGACACTGGCAATCGATGGGGTCAAATCGATGGCAAATCGATGGGGTCACAAATCGATGGGGTCAGAGTTATTGATGTTGAGAGTTGGCCCTATATTTCTCTGACTTCCTATCTCCACCCCTCGGTAAAGGGGCCGCTCGTCTACCCGTTTCCTTTTCAATTCGTCGCTTGAATCGGCTGTTACCAAGAACCCAGGCTCGGTTTAATGATTCTCGGATTTCTTCAACTGTATATTCTGCTATTTCATTCTCAAACAAAGCGCGGTAGCGCTTTTGTCGGGTTTTATCTGTTTTGGCCAATTCTGTATATAACGAATGCGGTGTAATCAATTCAACAGGGACACCCAGGGCATTTTGTCGATAACTTGACCAGGGATAGTCTGAAGGGTGCGCTACCATGTCTGCTCTTACCGGATTGAGTTCAATGTATCGACTAACGGTGAGAAAATAATTGTCACTGTCAACTAAAGTTGATTTATAGCGGCCTTCCCAGAGCGTTCCGGTTCTTTCATAGGTTTGATTAATGTAACGCACATAATAGCGACCTAATGACTGCATTAACTGGCTCACGCCCGTTGTCGTTGAAGGTGTGAGTAATAGATGGACATGGTTTGTCATTAACACATAGCTGTGGACTGCCACATTGTATTTACGGCTATAAAGCTTCATCTTATCCAGATAAACCGTGTAACCCTCATCTTCAAAGAAACAAGCTTGCCGATTATTACCCCGCTGCACCACATGCTGCGGTATTCCAGGTAAATTTAAACGCGGTAAACGAGCCATGGCTCTATTTTTGCCTGATTGTGTAAGTTAGGTGATTATATGCCCATTACTTTATGAAATCAATTACTCTGACCCCATTGATCAAAGCAAAAACGGAAGCTGAGTTGAAAGAGCTACTACCGCAAAATTATAAAAAACTCGGCCGCAAGCGAGCCGAGTTTTAAAACAAGCCAAGCTGTTT
>CAZLQI010000006.1:0-131596 GCA_964561765.1 uncultured Chromatiales bacterium | reverse complement strand
GAAATCTATGCTATCCCAGACACTCAGTGTATGGGCTCAGGTTGACACACAGGGGTCACGAACTAATGGTTCCCACCTTGGCCACACCGAGGGAAATGTCGCTTCTCACTCCAGTGATATCTTGAAATTCAACCTATTGTTTTAAATACATTTATCTGGTTGGCACAGTCCTCGCATACACCTATTCACTATCTGTGATGCCCCACCCTATAATGAAAAGGAGTAACCATTATGACTTTGAAACATCAACTGGAAACTGATTTCGAAGGCCGGAAGCGCTGGGCCCTGCGGCGACAACTAAAAATTCCCAATAACCGGCGGCTTTGGGTTTGTGCCTGCATGGACGAGCGCCTGCCGGTCGATGAGGCTCTAGGGATCCGCGGCGATCGTGGCGATGCGCACGTGTTCCGCAACGCGGGGGGAGTGATTACGGATGATGCGATCCGTTCCGCGATGCTCACCTGTCATTTCTTCGGAACCGAGGAGATCGTGATCATCAACCATACCGAGTGTGGCATGATGTCAGCCCGCACGGAGAGTTTGGTGAGTGCATTCAAGGACAAGGGAATCAACATGGAAAATCTGCAGCTCGATCCGGACCTACCAGAACTCAAGCTCGGTAAGGGTGCGTTCGGGAAATGGATCAAGATGTATGACGACGTCGATATCGACGGGATCTGTGCAAAGCAGATCGAATACGTGCGCAACCATCCCCTGATTCCCGATCACGTGACCGTCAGTGGGTGGATCTGGGAGGTTGAGACCGGCCACCTGCGCCCGCCCCATGATCGGGTGGGTGAGAAGGTCAATAGCAGCAAGGTGATGGGAGCCATCTAAACGGTTTTCCAATCACTGACTCCGGGGCATCGCAGATAGCACTTTGTCCAAATGGAGTGGAGAACGACATGCCGATCTATGAATATGAATGTCCCGCCTGCGGTCATCAATTCGAGAAACTGCACGGGCTTGCCGAACCGACCCCCACCTGTCCTCACTGTCAGGCTGATGTCAGACGATTGATTAGCGCCCCGGTGGTGCACGGTGAACGGGCTCGGGGGAGAGAAGAAGCGATGCGCTCCTTGCGGAGTGTGACCGCATTGAGCTGCGGCTGCGGTCTGCCCGGTCACCGCAACTGAAGGGTCAGGACCATCAAGGGTACCACTACCTCGTGAAAATGTGCGAGGTGCAGAGTCATGGGGTCACAGATGAACCACCTTAGGTATTGCAAGATAAAAGGTCTAACCAGTGTCTACCATCCGATTCTCATGATGACGGGGACACTCTTACGCACCAGCTTATGGCGCACATCGGCGCTCACATACGCCTTGTAGCCAAAATAGCTCTTCCGTGCTTCTTGGTCCATCGGGCCTCCAGATCCTTCTGCGCCCGCTTGGGATGCCTACCCGGTCACCCAGTTGCGTATCCAACCGCGCGCACCAGCCATGGCACTCTACGGCATTACCCCTAAAGCCCTCTATGCTCAAATCAAACCTGCACTGGCAGCGGACACCACCACCCTCAGCCGATGACACAGCATAGTGTCAGTCTTGCATTAACAGTAGCAAACTCCTCCCCCCAATTTTCCTGAGGCAGTCTTTTTATGTGCCACCGATCACGGTTTATCCGCCTGTGCGAGCGCGGCACTTTTTGATGCGATGCACTCTATCAAGTCGCGCCAAGAGTCTATAAAAGACTGGGTACCCACACGCTGGAGATCGCTGGCGAGTGCGCCATTGTCGACCCCGGCGCGTGTAAACTCATCAAGCAGTGCTTCGGCGCCGGCCGCATCGGGCGACAGGGTGTTCTTCACGTCACCATGTTCGGCGAAGGCGAGCAAGGTCTTCTCCGGGATGGTGTTGACGGTATCCGCCGCCGCAAGCGCTTCAAGATAGAGGGTATCTGAAGCGGCGGGGTCTTTGCTGCCAGTGCTGGCCCACAACAGGCGCTGCGCCTGAGCACCCGCACCGGCAAGTTTCTGCCAGCGGGGCGAGGCCAGCAGCGTGCGGTAGGACTGGTAGGCGCGTTGGGCGATGGCGATACCGAGACGGTTGCGCAGCGCCTGTGGCACCTTGTCCTTGATGGCGACGTCCCAACGGCTGACGAAAAGTGATGCTACGCAAGCAACCCCGGCATCAAGGCCAGCGGCAATGCGTCGCTCGATACCACGCATATATGCCTCGGCGGCAGCAATATAGTGCTCGCGGGAAAACAGTAACGTGACATTCACCGGCACACCGGCGTAGATCGTCTCCTCGATCGCGGCTATACCGGCGCGGGTACCGGGTATCTTGATGAAAAGATTGGGGCGCTGTGCCTGTGCATGGAGTTGCACCGCCGCCTCGATGGTGCCGGGCGTGTCATCCGCCAACAGGGGGGACACCTCCAGCGATACCCAGCCATCCACACCCCCGGTGCTGTCGTGGACCGGACGAAAGAGATCGGCAGCCTGAGTCAGGTCCTCCAGTGCCAGTTCGAAAAAGAGCGCCTCACCTGACTTGCCAGCAAGTGCTTTTTTGCGAATGGCCTCATCGTAGAAATCGGTATTCTTGATGGCCTGATCGAAGATCGTGGGATTGGAGGTCAACCCTGTCACGGAAAGTTCGCTGATGTAACGGCCCAGCGTGCCACTCGTCAACAACCCGCGGGTGATGTTGTCGAGCCAGAGACTCTGACCAAGATCGTGTAGTTTTTGTGTGGCTTTCATGATGCCTCCTGTTGTGCCCGGAAAATAAATGCTGCTATCCCCGAATACTTTATCGTGTTTCCCAGATTGCCTGTTACACCTGTACGGTGTAAAGGCTGAATTTAGTCGAATCTATCTGGATTTATCCGGTGCCGGACTATTTCGGCGACGATTCAGACGTGTGCCTTCATAGGCTGAACCTTTTATATTAGAGTTATATGAAATAGGGTGTGCCTCATGAGGGAACACGGGTGCTTGCGGGCAGACATACCGGTGCAAGCTAAACAACTGCTGCCCTTGATGTCCTGACCACCGACGGTCATCACCATTGCCAGGGCCAGCCGTAGGCTCTCCAGGGCGGTGGGCTGATGAGGCGAAACAGCGGATGTGGCCCTTTACGCTATGGGGAGCGTTGCGCAGCCAGATGCCCGATATCATGTTCGATCGCGGCCATGGCCTCATACCAGGGGAAGTGCGGGTGACTGCGAGTGCCGTTGACGAGGACAGCGAAGGCCCCCCATCCTCCGGCACGGGTGCGAAAATAACCGGCCACGCCGAGGACCGATACCGGATCATTCATCGATCCGGTTTTGACGGCAGTCTGCGTCAACCAGGCGTGACCACCACCACGGATCATCCGCATCGGCGCCCCGCGCGGGACCGACAGCCCTGCAAGATAGGCGGGGAACAGGGCTGGGCGATGATACATGCGCGTGAGCAACGCCACCACGTCCCCGGCCGATAACCGGTTGGACGGCGTGAGTCCACTGCCACTGGCAATCACCAGCGCCGCGTGCCGCGCACGACCCGGGCGTTGCGCGGCACGCGTCACCTCGGCGGCGAAACGCCCAAGCGCCGCGCCAGCCTCTGCAAGTTGCGGCGGATCGCTCCCTTGGATGCGATCACGGGCCAGATCCAGCGCCAGAACGTCGGCCATGAAGTCATTGCTGTAGTGCAACATGACGCTAAGTTCGTGCCCGAGCACCGGACCTTTCACGGAGACCAGCGGCGTGAGACCCGTGAGCGGCTGGGAGACCACCCGCACCCGGGCATCGACCCGGATACCCTGGGCAGCAAGCAACGAACGCAGAAGCGCACCGGTTAGACGCGCCGGATCGGACGCCGAGACATAGTAGCGCCCCATCGACAGACCCGCCGCCACGGTCCCGCCAACGTGCAGGGTATCCACGCCACCCTTCGTGGTCCGCCATAGCTGCACATGCACACCGCTCCCGCGCGCGACCGTGCGCACTGTCCCTGACAATGCGATCCCCGGAAGTGCCGGCGGGCAGAGACCCACGGCGGCCGGATGTCCCGGCTGCGATGCCGAGCGCGCCCAGACGCACCATGTCCCGTAGTTGACGCCCGCCGAGGAGAGGGAGGCATTGTAGGCATGATCAGAGGCCTGCAATGCCTGACACCGGGCCGCAGTCGCACAGGCAACCACGCCAAGCAGCGACTGATCGATCACGAGATCACCGGTGACGCGATGTAGTCCTCCCTGGTCGGCCGCCGCCACGGCCAGCTCCCAGAGCTGATCCTGCGTCAGGCCCGGGTCACCGGCACCCACGAACACCAGATCGCCGTGCAAGACACCTGCCTCGATCCGACCGCGATACGCCAGGCGCGTCACGAAGCGGTAGTCGGGCCCCCAGCGATGCAGCGCGGCAGCTGCCGTGTAGAGCTTGGTCAACGATGCCGGGTTCAAACGCATCTGCGGATCGATCGCCGCCAGCGTGCGCGGCGTGTCGAGGCGCACAACCATCGCGCTCTCCGCAACCCCGAGCCGCGCCCGAAGCGCATCCAGCGCCGGCAGCGCAGCCGAACCGGCCGCCGCCACGGCCACCGCCGGCACCACCAGCAGGACTGCCACCCACCGAAAGCAACGAAGCGCCCGCACAGCGCCAACTAGAGCCTTCACTTCTACCTGCCCGCGCGGGTGTGCAGCGGGCAGTGGCAGAAACCCGCGGCGCCAAACCGGACCCGAGGCAAAGACCGCATGCACGCGGCGCGCCAGAGAGCGGGTTACGGTATCAAGGCCTGAGACATTCCCATGAATCTTCATATATTTCCGGTGCGCTGATTAATGCTTTTGTCGAGATAGTGTGTCCGGGCCTACTGCACATTTTCCTTGCTTGCATAGGATGCCTCCACCTCATTCCTACCCATAAGCCTATATACAATGACAAGCGGTACAAATATCAATAACGTTGCGATCCAGAAAGAAACCAGGGCGAATGCCCCGCCTTGTGTTTCGGCCAGCCGAATAAGCATCAGGGCGAACGTACCATAGAGAGATACTGTGATAAGTGTACAGAACACATAGTACGCGGCCATTCTTCTATAAAAAATACTCAATAAAATGATACTGGATATTATCGTGCGAACAATATCAAGAGTACTGTATCGCGTAATAAATACCGCCAAGACATTCATCAGGAACATCAACACCAGGAGCATAAGAATAATCTTTAACGCCGCCGGTGCGGTCGAAAATTTTATCATGTCAATTTCCTGTTGATATTAAAAATGGGCAGGGCAGTGTAATGCAGAAATGCATTATACACCTCAACACATGCATATCGGGGAAAGATTCCTAGCTCAAACTCCACAATCCACATACCCGCGCGTATATGTTCACGACAATTTGCAGCTCTTGTACACGAGTGTACCGGTCATCTTAACCAGAACCCTGCGCCACCATAGACGCTATGCACTAACGTCTATGGGTGTAAATCATTACCGACAAATCAAGGCAATATCTGCATGGAGGTTTCATCTTTCAAAACTCGAGGAGGCCCATAGACACATATCTTTACCTTTTATAAGATGGATCGACCTATTTGTATGCGTAAAGACTGCATCATATAAAAAGCACGGCTTCCAAATGTATTAATCACGACATGACTTTATTTACATTTACTCACATCTGCTGCTCCATGGACAATTCTCCGTCTGCGTCGATTGTAGAGATGTTACAATGCGAGAACTGACCCTATTTATTCTCATTGATCTCCGGTAAGAAGAATGAAGATCAACGGTAGCTGGGATTCAGTGGTTCGGAAAGTACGTCTTGGAATGAACGCTTACCTTCGGATGGCCGAGCACCGGTCGAGGTGCACTGATCATCCCTGCCTGAGCAGGTCTGATCGTGCTTTTACAGGTGCCAATTCTTTACTTACTTTTTCCCCTGATACTGTCTAACGATTGGGGTTCACTTCACTGTCTTGAAAAACGCCGTTATAACCTCATCTTCAATTTATCCATAAGGTGAACTGAAGATGACAAAACCCGTAAAGCGCATGAAAATCATACTTCTTTATAGATTTCGCTGCCGGATTCTACGAACTCAACCGCCTTTTCTTCCATGCCCTTCTTTAAGGCCTCCTGCTCCGACACCCCCTGTTTCGCCGCGTACTCCCGCACATCTTGCGTAATCTTCATCGAGCAGAAATGCGGCCCGCACATGGAGCAAAAATGTGCAACCTTGGCGGAGTCCTTGGGCAGGGTCTCATCGTGAAATCCACGGGCCTTTCCCGGGTCGAGACCAAGGTTGAACTGGTCGTCCCATCGGAATTCGAAACGCGCCTTGGACAAGGCGTTGTCGCGGATCTGCACACCGGGGAAGCCCTTGGCGAGATCGGCGACGTGAGCGGCGATCTTGTAGGTGATGATGCCCTCGCGCACGTCCTGTTTGTTGGGCAACCCCAGGTGTTCCTTGGGCGTGACGTAGCAGAGCATGGCAGTACCGTACCAGCCTATGTTGGCGGCGCCAATACCAGAGGTGATGTGGTCGTAACCGGGGGCGATATCGGTGGTAAGTGGGCCGAGGGTGTAGAATGGGGCCTCGAAGCAGTCGCTCAGTTCCTTGTCCATGTTCTCCTTGATCATCTGCATGGGGACGTGCCCAGGGCCCTCGATCATCACCTGTACGTCGTGTTCCCAGGCCATCCGGGTCAGTTCGCCCAAGGTCTCCAGTTCGCCGAACTGGGCGGCATCGTTGGCATCGGCCAGACAACCGGGGCGCAGGCCGTCACCGAGACTGAAGGCGACATCGTATGCCTTCATAATCGCGCAGATGTCTTCGAAGTGCGTGTAAAGGAAGTTTTCCTGATGGTGGGCGAGACACCACTTGGCCATGATGGAACCGCCACGGCTGACGATGCCGGTGATACGATCGGCGGTGAGCGGTACGTATTGCAGGCGTACACCAGCGTGGATGGTGAAGTAGTCCACGCCCTGTTCGGCCTGCTCGATGAGGGTGTCGCGGAACAGTTCCCAGGTGAGGTCTTCGGACTTGCCGTCGACCTTTTCCAGCGCCTGATAGATGGGCACTGTACCGATGGGCATCGGTGCGTTGCGCAAGATCCACTCGCGGGTCTCGTGGATGTTCTTGCCGGTAGACAGGTCCATGAGTGTGTCACCACCCCAACGCGCGGACCACACCATCTTCTCGACTTCTTCTTCAATCGAGGAGGTGACGGCAGAGTTGCCGATGTTGGTGTTGATCTTCACGCGAAAGTTACGCCCGATGATCATCGGCTCCAGCTCGGGGTGATTGATGTTGGCGGGGATGATGGCGCGACCGCAGGCGATCTCCTCGCGCACAAACTCGGGCGTGATCTCGTCGGGGATGTTCGCGCCCAGTGGCTCACCGGGATGCTGGCGCAGCAGTTTTTTATAGCGCTGATCGATGCGCAACTCTTGCAGGCGCAGGTTTTCACGAATGGCGACGTATTCCATCTCCGGCGTGATAGTGCCCTGACGGGCGTAGTGCATCTGGGTGACGTTGCGGCCCAACCTTGCGCGCAGGGGGGTGCGAATATGCTCGAAGCGCAGATGGGCCAGAGCAGGATCACTCTGACGGGCATGGCCAAACTCGGAGCTGGGACCCCTGAGCTCTTCGGTATCGTCACGCTCCTCTATCCAGGCCATGCGCAGGGCGGGTAGCCCCGTGAGCAGGTCGATATCCACATCCGGGTCAGTATAGGGACCGGAGGTATCGTAGACGGTAATGGGCGGGTTTTCCTCAGCACCGATACTGGCCGAGGTCGGGTCCTGGCTGATCTCGCGCATACCCACCCGGAGATCGGGGCGTGAACCCTCGACGTAAATCTTCTTTGAATTCGGTAAGGTACGGGTGGCCTCTTCGGAGAGCCGGGCCGTATTGCGGATAAATTCTTCTGGAATCGCACTCATGACGTCATCCTCTATAATAGCGTGTAGTGCGGGAAGGCGCGGGAGATTGACTCGGCAGACCCGCTTCCCTACGCCGGCATTACCCGGTTCAGGTTCAAAGGGTGTTTCTCAGCCACGCAGCTCCAAGCTTTATCGCGCGCGGCACCCCCAGCGACAGACTCACGTTAGCCGATAAGACGGCGTATTTCAAGCCAAAGCGTGGGCATAACTGCATAACTTATTGATTTAAATTAATATACCTTCACAATGTGACCTGCGTGCAGATCGAACCAGTACACTCGAATCACGTCGCTGGGCATGGCTTGCCTCACCCCTGCAAAGCGCTTACCCTTTATGGCCTTGAATTTTGATTGTGAGACGGAACAGAGCCAGGCCATGACCGACATAAACTTTGAACAGGCCAGATTCAATATGATTGAACAGCAGATCCGCCCCTGGGATGTGCTGGATCAACGGGTGCTCGACCTCATTGCCCGCGTGCCGCGCGAGGATTTCGTACCCGCAGCCTACCGCAACGCGGCCTTTACCGACATGAGCATTCCACTGGGCCGCGGTCAGGTCATGATGGCGCCGAAGATCGAGGCGCGCCTATTGCAGGCCCTGGATATCCGCCCCGATGAGACGGTGCTGGAGGTCGGCAGCGGTAGCGGCTACCTGACCGCCCTGTTAGCCAACCAGGCCCGTCATGTCTACAGTACGGACATCATTCCCGAATTCAAGCTGAAGGCCGCGCAAGCGCTGGCCAGTCATGATATTACCAATGTGAGCCTGGAGGTTGCCGATGCGGCAAACGGTTTTGATCGCCATGGGCCGTATGACGTAATCGTCGTCACTGGCTCCCTGCCCATGCTGACCGGCCACTTCAAACGGTCCCTGAACATGGGTGGCCGACTATTCGCTATCGTCGGCGACTCGCCGGTGATGGAGGCGATGCTCATCACCCGTATCGGCGAAAACGAGTGGACCGAGGACGACCTGTTCGAGACCGACCTGGTGCCACTGCTCAACGCCTCACAACCGCAACGCTTCAAATTCTAGGAGGCGCTCGGGCTTATACCCGAATCCGACAAACCCCGGATTGCCCGGCAGTCCCCCCACGGACACCGGCTCCAACCAACGAGTCCGCATGCAACGTCTGAATGCGCAACACCTCAAGGCCTATCTGGCCCAGGCCGCTGCGGGGCACGCTGACGATACGCCGCTGTTGCTCGATGTGCGCGAGCCATGGGAGTATGAATACTGTAATATAGCGGAGTCCGAACTGGTCCCGATGGGCAAGATCCCCGGCATCGCAAACACGCTGGACCCCGAGCGCGACGTGGTGCTTATCTGTCATCACGGCGTACGCAGCTATCGGATAGCCTGTTACCTGGAATCCATCGGATTTGCCCACGTCATCAACCTCGAAGGCGGTATCGACGCCTGGGCACGCGACGTCGACCCATCCATCAAACGCTATTGAGGCCAAACATGCGAAAGCTGACCGTTGCGCTGAGTCTCGTGTTTTGTATGAGCGGGGCCACACTGGCCCACGCCACCGATCTGGTGCACATTTTCGACCAGGCCCGGCAGTCCGATCCTCAGTTCATGGCCGCCGAGGCCGTGCGCCAGGCCGCCCTGGAGGCCAAACCTCTGGCCCGTTCCTTACTCTTGCCCTCGGCCAGCCTGAGCGGCAGCTACACCCACGACCGCTCAGATATTTCCAAAATCAACCCCAGATTTGGTGGTCCACAGACACTGACCTTCACCAACAAGGTCTATTCGCTGAACCTGAACCAGGTCCTGTACAACCGCAGCTACTTCATCCGGTTGCGCCAGGCTGATGCCCAGGTCGCTCAGGCCGAGAGTCAGTTCCAGAGTGCGCGCCAGGCCCTGATCCTGCGCGTCGCCCAACGCTACTTCGCGGTGCTCGCCGCGCAGGACGACCTCGACTTCGCCCGCGCCGAGAAGATCGCCATCGCCCATCAGCTCAATCAGGCCCAGCAACGCTTCAAGGTCGGCCTGACGGCGATCACCGATGTGCGCGAGTCGAAGGCGAGCTACGATCTGTCGGTGGCCCAGGAAATCGCCGCCAGGAACCAGCTTGCCGTCAGCCAGGAAAGCCTGCGTGAACTCACCGGCCAACCCTATCCCGTACTGGCCACACTGACCGAGCGCATGCCGCTGATCACCCCGCAGCCCGATAACATGAAAGACTGGGTGCGAAAGGCGCTAAGCGACAACTTCACGCTGCTCAGCGCCACCCGTGCCATGGACGTGGCCCGCGATAATGTGGAACGCACCCGCAGCGGTCGTTATCCGACCCTGAACCTGGTCGCCGCACACAGCTATAGCGACACTGGCGGACTATTCTCGCGCACCCAGACCGATAACACTGTGGGCCTTCAGCTCAATGTTCCGCTCTACCAGGGCGGCAGCATCACCGCGCGCGTACGCCAGGCAACCTACCTCTACCAGCAGGCGCAGGACAATATGGAGCGCACCCGCCGTGCCACCGAGCGCGAGACGCGCAGCGCCTTCCTGAATGTGCTCTCCGGCATCAGCGAGGTGAAGGCCCGACAACAGGCACTGAAATCCAGCGAGACCGCACTGGAGGCCACCGAGACCGGCTACAAGGTCGGCACCCGCACCGCCGTTGACGTACTCAATGCACAACAAAACCTCTATGGTGCAAAACGCGATTACGCCCAGGCCCGGTACGCCTATATCCTCAACACACTGAGTCTGAAACAGGCCTCCGGCTCATTGAATGAAACCGACCTGAACATGATTAACATCTGGCTCAAATGAAATGTGAGGGGTAAGGCTTTTGCCTAACGCCCCAAAGCTTCACTACCTACTGATGACTTTTATCTATGATTACCGACCTGAATCTTCAACCCGCATCCGCGCCAGATTTTGCCGATCCGTTGGGACTGCTGCGGGCCTGTCATGGGCGTATGCTCGGTTTTTGCGACACTCTGGATAAATTACCTGCGCATCTCACCGCGCAGGGCTGCGACGATGATGCCAGGCAGGCGATGAAACGTATTCATCATTACTTTTCTACGGCCGGAAAGCTGCACCACGAGGACGAGGAAAAAGATGTATTCCCGCGCCTGGTGCGTACTTCGCTAAAGATCGCCGAGACAATTCACCACCTGCGCCAGGACCACACGCACATGGAGTCGGCCTGGTCTGCGCTCGAACCCTTACTGGCACGACCCGGGGACATCGCGGACATCGACAGTTTCGCCGCCCTGTGCCAACGCTTCAGTACCTTGTATCGCGCACACATCGTGGTTGAAAACACGTTTTTCACTGATAAGGCCCAGCATCTGCTAAGCAGCGATGTGCTCAAACAGATCGGCCGGGCCATGGCCGAACGCCGCAACGTCGACCCCGGCAACATCCCTGCGCTAAGGCTGTGAGGCTCACCGTTATCGCGCGCCGCCTTTGACCGATACGTCCCCGATGAATCAACCGGCACGTTTCACTCCCCTTGCGTTTCTCGCTCCTCGCTACTGGCCAACATGGATCGGGCTGGGACTGTTACGCCTCAGCGCCCTGCTTCCCTACCGTGTGCTGCTATTGCTAGGGGGAGGACTGGGCCGACTCAGCTATCACCTGATGCCCGCGCGCAGGCGTATCGCCGAATGCAACCTGCGTCTATGCATGCCCGAACTTGATGACCAGGCACGCAATGCCCTGGTGCACGAGACCTTCCGCTCCTCGGGCATCGCCCTGTTCGAGGGTGCCTTATCTTGGTGGGCCCCGGACCGGCGCATACGTCGACTCTATCGTGTCGAGGGGCTGGAACATCTACAGGCCGCACAACGCAGCGGACCCGACCCGTCCCGCCCCCAGGGGATCATCCTGCTCGGCGGACATTTCACCGCCATGGAGATCAGCGGACGGTTTCTCGCCTTTCATGTGCCCACGCTACGCCCCACCTACAAACCGGCACACAACCGGCTATTCGGTGCGGTGGTCGTGCGTGCCCGGTGCCGCCTGTTCGATGACCTGATCAACAGCACCGACCTGCGCGCCCTGCTACACAGTCTCAAGGACGGCAAGGTCTGCTGGTATGCCCCCGACCAGGACTTCGGCCGCGAGCGCTCGGTGTTCGCGCCCTTTTTCGGCATCCCCACCGCCACTCTCACTATCACCGCCCGCCTCGCCCGCCGTGCTGGCGTGCCCGTCGTACCGCTGTACTTCGAGCGCCTGCCCGGTGCCCGAGGCTATCTGCTGCGTCTCGCCCCGGCGCTGAAAGGTTTCCCCGGCGACGATGACATCGCTGCCGCCACACAGGTCAACGCCGCTATCGAGGCCCAGGTGCGCCGCACCCCCGGGCAATATCTGTGGCTACACCGGCGTTTCAAGACCCGTCCCGACGGTGAACCCGGGTTATATGAATAAAGCCCTCCTCATCCCTCACAACCTCTATACTGCCCACTGTGCACTGATAACTGACTTTCCCATGTGGCAATACACCCTTTTACTGCGCGTGCTGGCGCTGCCCTTGTTGCTGCTCACGCTCTGGCAGGCGGCGCGACACGGTGGTCGGCGTTATCTGACCGAGCGCCTGGGTCTGCACCGCACGCGGATACCGGCGGGGGCGTTGTGGGTGCATGCCGCGTCGGTCGGTGAGGTACATACCGTCGTGCCGTTGATGATGGCACTGCGCCAACGCGATCCCGCACGGCCCATGCTGCTGACCACGGTCACGCCCACCGGTGCCCAGGCCGCCGAGCGCCGCCTGGGTGCCACCACCGGCGTCATTCACGCCTATCTGCCGTTGGACTGGCCCGGTGCGGTCCGGCGCTTTCTTCGCCGCACCCGCCCAGCCTGCGCGCTGATTATGGAGACCGAGATCTGGCCACAACTCTACGCGGCCTGTGAACGCGCGGGAATACCAATCACCGTGATCAATGGCCGACTCTCACCGCGCACGCTGCGTGCCGGGCGCTGGCTGCGGGCGCGCTATGCCGAAACCCTCGGCCGGGTGCACACGGTACTGGCGCGCAACGCAACCGACCAGGCGCGCTTTGTTGCCCTGGGTGCCGCCACCGCACGGGTGCACATCACGGGCAATCTCAAGTTTGCTGCTGCGCTCAGCGCGCAGCGCATCGTGCCCCTGACCCTTGGCCGCCCCTATGACTTGGCCGCCTCCACCCATGACAACGAGGAGCAACAACTCGCCGCGCAGTGGCTGACACACGCCCCTGCCGACAGCCTGCTGGTGCTGGCACCGCGCCACCCCGGGCGTGCCCCGGCCATTCTGCGCCAGCTGTCTACACTCCCTGCGTTGTCCGGGCACTCTGATCGGATAGCGCGGCGCAGCCGGGGCGAGCCGGTGACCCAGCGCACACGCGTCTACCTCGCGGATACCTTCGGTGAGCTGGAGGGTTTTATTGCCGGTGCGCGACTGGTGTTCATGGGGGGATCGCTGGTGCCGGTAGGCGGACACAATATCCTGGAAGTCGCACGGCAAGGCAAAGCGGTGCTGTTCGGTCCCCACATGCACAATTTCGATGAGGAGGCGCAACTCCTGCTCGCAGCGCACGCCGCGCTGCAATTTGACACTGCACCGGCACTGGGCCAGGCCCTGCCCACCCTGTTTTCCCAACCGGACACACTGCGCCATCTGGGCCAGCGGGCACAGGCGACGCTGGCCCAACAACAGTACGTGCTCGACGCCTATCTGACGGCGCTCGCCGAGGCCTGCCCCCCCGCCCGTCAGTCCGACGACGAGGCCTGACGATAGCCGTCGAGCAGGGTCTGCCAATCAGCGGCATGGAAGGCGAAATTCACCCGGTGGGCTTGCAGTTTCTTCAACGAACGCCCCAGGCGCGCCAGATTATCCACCTGCCAGGTGCCGGGACCACGCCGACGCGCCCGATCGAAATCCACGATATACACCCGATTCTGTCGGTCGAGCAGGATATTGTGCGCATTGAGATCGGCATGGTACACACCAGCAGCGTGCAGGCGCTGGATGCTCGCACCGATGGCCCGCCACAGCGCCGGCACCAGGGGGTGGTGTGACAAACGCTGTGCCAGGGAGTAGCTGCCATCGATGCGCTCAATCAGGATGTCAGCCGTGTACCACAGGCCCACACGACAGACCCGCGCGGCCACCGGTCTGGGTACCGCCAGACCGGTGGCGTGCAACTCGGCAAGCAGGCGCCATTCCCGCCAGGCACGGGTGCGTTCCAGACCCAGCCAGACATAGCGCTCGCGCACCAACCGCGCGATCAGACCCCCACGCCGATAATGGCGCAACACCCAATCGCCGTCGCCAACACCGCTGCGAATAAACCAGGTCGTGCCACGGCCAAAGGCCCGGCCGCTGATGGCACCGCGGGCCTGCCAGTAATCGGGCGAGAACCACCCGGCCTCGGCTTTGCCGCCACGGGTCTCGTCGTATAGGATATGGACTTTGTCCTGCGTCATCGTCACGGAATCATTACCTGCATGCCATTGCCGCTTGTCTCCCCACCCAAGAGCGTGTGTCTGCTGCGACTCTCCGCGACGGGGGATATCAGCCATACCCTGCCGGTGCTGCGCACGCTGCAAAACGCCTGGCCGCAAACCCGTATCACCTGGATCATCGGCAAGACCGAACACGGGCTGGTGTACGATATTCCGGGCGTTGAATTTATCACCTTTGACAAGACGACACGATGGGCGGCCTATGTCGCGCTGCACCGCGCCCTGCGCGGGCGGCGCTTCGACGTGCTGCTCCACATGCAGATGTCGTTGCGTGCCAGTCTCGCCAGCCTGCTGGTACGCGCCGATCTCCGGCTGGGCTTCGACCGCGCACGCGCCAAGGACCTGCAGTGGTTGTTTACCAACGCGCGCATCGCGCCCGGCGACCACGAGCATGTCATCGACAGCCTGCTCGGCTTCACCCGGGCACTGGGGATCACCGACAATGTGCTGCGCTGGGACATCCCCCTCCCCCGGCAGGCACAGGACTACGCCCTGCAGGTACTCCCCGGTGATCAACCCACACTCGTCATCAGCCCCTGCTCCACCATGGCCTATCGCAACTGGCACATCGCCGGCTACGCGGCGCTGGCCGACTACGCCGCCGGGCACCATGGCCTGCGGGTGGTACTCACTGGTGGCCCCAGTACCATCGAACACGACTATGGCGAGGGCATCTGTCGTGCCGCCCGGCACCCGCCGCTCAATCTGATCGGCCAGACCAGCCTCAAGGTCCTGCTCGCCGTACTCGCACGCGCCACGGTGGTGGTCTCGCCTGATGCCGGCCCGGCCCATCTGGCCACCGCAGTCGCCACGCCGGTCATCGGCCTGTACGCCGCCACCAACCCGGACCGCGCCCGACCCTACCTGAGTGCGGAGTATGTCGTCAACCGCTATCCGCAGGCGGTGCAGGCCAACTACGCCAAGTCTCTCGAACAATTGCCCTGGGGTATACGGGTGCGCACGCCGGGGACCATGGAGCGCATCACCGTCGAGGAGGTCACCACCATGCTCGATCGTGTGCTTGCGGCACACAGACCAACAGGTTAGCGTCGCGCCGCAAACCGCCGAGTATGCTACCATGCGGCCTGTTTGTGGCCGCTCCGCCAGGGGTGCGACCGTAGCGCCTCACATTTTCTCTCCCCATCGAATCGGGAACAAGGCATGAATATCGCGATAGTCGGAACAGGGTATGTCGGACTGGTTACCGGGGCCTGTTTTGCCGAGATGGGCAATACGGTCACCTGTGTCGATATCGACGAGACGAAGATCGAGGGCCTGCGAAACGGTGTCCTGCCAATCTATGAGCCCGGCCTCGACGACATTGTCATCAACAACCATCGGGAAGGCCGGCTGCGTTTCACCACTTCGCTGCCCGAGGCCATGGCCGACACCTCTGTGTATTTTATCGCCGTTGGTACGCCACCGGGCGAGGACGGTTCGGCCGATTTGCAGTACGTGCTCGCTGTGGCACGCGAGATTGGCCGGCACCTCAACGACTATGCCGTGGTCGTGGACAAGTCCACCGTACCGGTCGGCACCGCCGACAAGGTACACACCGCCCTGCAGGGCGAACTGGACAAACGCGATGCACACGTCGAATTCGACGTGATCAGCAATCCCGAATTCCTCAAGGAGGGTGCCGCGGTCGATGACTTCATGCACCCCGATCGCGTGGTCATCGGCACGGACAGCGAACGCGCCGGCGAGATGATGCGCGAACTCTACGCCCCGTTCACACGCAATCACGAACGCACCCTGCTCATGGGCATCCGTGACGCCGAGATGACCAAGTACACCGCCAACGCCATGCTGGCGACCAAGATATCTTTCATGAACGAGATCGCCAACCTCTGCGACCGGCTTGGCGTCGACGTGGAAAACGTGCGCAGGGGCATCGGCTCGGACACGCGCATCGGCTTCTCCTTCATCTACCCCGGCTGCGGCTACGGCGGCTCCTGTTTTCCCAAAGACGTCAAGGCTCTGGTGCGCACCGCGATCGAAAACGACTATGAGCCGATCGTGCTCAAGGCCGTGGAGGCACGCAACGAGGCACAAAAACACCGCCTGTTCGAAAAGATCACCGCACACTTCGGCAAGGACCTCTCCGGCCTGACCTTCGGCCTCTGGGGGCTAGCCTTCAAACCCGGCACCGACGACATACGCGAGGCCCCGGCTGAGGTCCTGCTACGCGCCCTGATTGGTGCCGGTGCGCGGGTCCGCGCCTATGATCCGGTGGCCATGAAGGTCGCCCGCCGCGACCTGCCCGCCGACTGGTTTGAACACGATCATCTGTCCCTGACGCAACACCAGGACGAGGCGATCGAAGGGGCCGATGCCCTGGTGCTGATCACGGAGTGGAAACCGTTCCGCAATCCGGATTTTTGCAAACTGAAAACGCTGATGAGACAAGCGGTAGTCTTCGATGGCCGTAACCAGTACGAGCCCGAGAAGCTGCGCGAACTCGGCTTCACCTACACCGGCATCGGCCGTTGAGTCTCGTGGCGCCACACCAGCGCAGGGACCACAATGCCAGCCACCGAACGGACGGTCACGCATGAGAAACTATCACCGCAAACGTATCCTGATCACCGGCGGCGCCGGCTTCCTGGGCTCTCACCTGTGCGAGCGCTTGCTCGACGCCGGTCACGAGGTGCTGTGTCTGGACAATTTCTTCACCGGCACCCGCGACAACATCACCCACCTGCTCGATCATCATCGCTTCGAGTTGATGCGCCACGATGTAACCTTTCCACTGTATGTAGAGGTTGACGAGATCTACAACCTGGCCTGCCCGGCCTCACCCATTCATTATCAACACGACCCGGTGCAGACCACCAAGACCAGTGTGCACGGCGCCATCAACATGCTGGGACTGGCCAAACGGACCCGCGCATCCATCCTGCAGGCCTCGACCAGCGAGGTCTACGGCGATCCCGAGGTGCACCCGCAACCGGAAAGCTACTGGGGGCACGTCAACCCGATCGGGTTTCGTTCCTGCTACGATGAGGGCAAACGCTGTGCGGAGACGCTGTTCTTCGATTATCGCCGTCAGCACAATCTGAATATCAAGGTTGCGCGCCTGTTCAACACCTACGGCCCACACATGCACCCCCATGACGGGCGCGTGGTGTCCAATTTCATCGTCCAGGCACTCAAGGGCGAGGATATCACCCTTTACGGTGACGGCCAGCAGACCCGCTCATTTTGCTATGTCGATGATCTCATCGAGGCCCTGATCCGGCTCATGGCCACTCCGGATGACTTCACGGGTCCGATGAATCTGGGCAACCCGGACGAGTTTACCATTCGTGAGTTAGCCGAGAAGATCATCGCGCTGACCGGTTCAAAATCCAGGCTGATCAACACACCGCTGCCACAGGACGACCCCCGGCAGCGCAGACCCGACATCCACCTGGCGCGAGACGTTCTGGACTGGGAACCGGCGATCAAACTTGAGGAAGGTCTCAAACACACCATCACCTATTTCGACAAGATGGTACGCGACGGCCAGACTTGAGGGTCGGACCTGCTGGGGGCCGGATCTGAGGGCCAAAGCACACACGTGCCAGCCCAACCCGGAGCAACCGGCACTCACTGCGCAAAGATCGCCAGCAAGGCCTGGAAATGCTGCGCCTCATCGAAACGCGCATTGGCGTCGGTCCGCCCCGCCTCGGCCAGACGTTCACGCAAGACGGGATCGCGCACCAAGCGTCGCAGTCCGCTCGCCAGGGCCGAACTGTCACCGGGTGCAAACAGCAACCCCGTCCTGTCATTCTTGATGATCTCCGGCACCCCGCCGGCATCCGTACCCAGCACGGCGGTACCCGCACGCATGGCCTCGATGAGCACCAGACCAAAGGTCTCAGCATACGTCGCCAGCACCACCGCATCGAGACAAGCCATCACCGCAGGCGGGTCTTCGTGGAAACCGAAATAGTGCACCCGCCCTTCCAGACCCAGCACCTGCACCGAGGCCATCAGCGCATCGAAGTACGCCTGATCCATGATGTGCCCAACCAGCACTGCGGCAACATCCTCGCCCTGGCGCACCAGCTCCGCCAGGGCCTCGACCAGTACATGCTGGCCCTTGCCGTGCTCAATCCGACCGAACAGCCCGATACGAAACCCAGCCGCATCCAGCCCCGCCTGTTGCAGGAATCCCTCACAGTGTGCTGCCACCCGCCCTGGTGGCGCCTTCACACCGTAATACAACAGGTACAGGCGCTCACGCGCCAACGGCAGAAAACGCGCCGCCTCATCGAACAGGCGTTGTGAAATCACCACGTAGCGATCCACCTGTCGGTACAAGCGACGGTGGTAGAAGTCCTTCTTCGCGCGGGTCAGCGCCATCTGTCGACTGTAGATCAGCTTGACTGAGCGTCGACACAAGCGCTTGGCCAACACCGCCAGGTAGAGATCCTTGCCCCAGTGTATGTGCATGACATCGATCCCCTCACGCTCCATCAGTCTGGCCAGCCAGCGGGCGGCCAGATGGGGCAAGAGCCGGGGGGGACGTTTCAACGTGGCGTAGGCCATGCCTGCCTCACCCAGGCGCCGGGCAAGCAGGGTCCCCGGGGCAACCACGGCCAGACAAGGTTGGTGCAGGGTGTGGAAGTAACGCACGGCGCGATCGACATACAGTTCCAGACCACCGTGACCATCGGAGAGACACAATTCGAGGATCTTCATGTATCCTATTGTAGAATAGCCGACATGAGTCTGGCCAAAATCATTATCAGACCTGTTGTGCGAGCCATGGCAACAGGTCGATGAGCACGCGGGTTCTCGTCATTCGTGCCGGCCAACTGGGTGACACCGTGATCGCCTCTAGCATCATCGAACCCCTGCGCCGCCTCTACGGCGGGGACGTGGCGATCGATTGGCTCGCCAAGGCCGGCATGCACACCCTGTTCGCCGCCGACCCGCGTATTCACCGCGGCTTCGCCATCAAGAGCCGCAAACTACCTCTCTGGCTCAATCGCACCAAACTCGCCGTTATCGCCACTTCCCTGCGCCAGCCCTATGATCTGGTCGTGAACCTCGAACTCGGCACCCTGTTCAACGGCCTGATGCGCTTGGTGCGCGCGCAGCACAAAGTCGGCATGCCCTACCGGCATTTCACCGAACCGGCCGAAACCCATGCGGTGGAGAACCTGCATCTGATCTATGCCAGCTTCATGGATGCAGACACCCTCGCCCTGGCCGACCCCTCACTGCAAAGCCCCGCACCTGAGGCAATACGCCAACGCTTCGGCCTGATCGCACAACTTGCTCAACACCCGGCCCGGATCGTGCTCATCGGCGGCCCCAACGAAGCGAAGTATTTCGACGAGCTCATGCCGCTGCCCGACAATTGAAGTGCATGCATGACATACAGCGACGAGGGGGCATAGAGTTTGTCATCCTTCACCTGGCATACACAAACACTAGGTGGCCGAAAGCATCCAGAACAGGCACGAATATAAATGAATACCTCACCACAGAAAACCATATCCCCTAAGCAGGCAACAGCTATTATCTGCCTCTCATCCTACAAAGGCGGCATGGAGTTAGACGCCGTCAAACTCGCCATAAAACTTAAACTCGTCACACCGATCACTGTGGTATGTAAGCAAGGTTCATTCATCGATACACAATTCACACCCCAACTTGAAAAAGAAGGTATTCGTATTGCAAGAATGGCGTTCAAGACACATTTTAGCATCGCGTTAATACGACAACTAAGAAAATTTATAAAAAATAATAATATCGTCAATCTCATATTTTTTGGTGCATCAGAAATGCGTTCGATATTCTTTGCACTGATTGGCCTGGATACCCATCTTATAGTCAGGCACGGCACGACCAAGACCCACTCCAAAAAAGATGCATTACACAAGCTGGTTTACAGCAGGGTGGCCTGGCATGTGGCGATATGTGAACATCTCGCGAAAAATGTAAGTTTTATTATACCGTTCGGCAAGCAATCTCGTCTCAAGATCATCTACCCTTCATTACCAGATTATAACAACGAAAGGCGCTCTGCACGACAACCGGATGCCGGCCCAATAAAGCTACTCCATACTGGTCGGATCGCGCAGGGAAAAGGCCAGAAGGAGGCGGTTCAGGCATGCAGAGTCTTGCAGGAAAAAAATATCGATTTTGAACTCGAGCTGGTTGGGGAGATGGATCCAAACTACCGGAAAGAATTTGAATTCTTTCTGCAAGGCATCCATTACAGAAACAGGATTCATCTTGTCGGTTTCACAGATAAGGTTAACGAATACTATTGCCATGCGCACATTTTTATCTTCCCAAGCAAGGGAGAAGGCCTAAGCAACGCCTTCATAGAAGCACTCAGTCACGGTATCATCTGTATCGCATACAATAATACCTCATTCCCTGAACTCAGAGCACTTGGCTTCCAGTTCCTTCTCGTCGAAGACAAAAACCTTCAGGATTTACAAGACACACTGACAGAAATTATCGGACACATAGATACCTGGAACGAAAAAGCAGCGAAAAATAGCCTGCTCGCACAAATCCTATTCAGTCAAAGGCGTGAAATCGATGAATACAGCAACATTTTACAATAGCATAAAGACATTCCATTCCAACATCGATCCTCGCCTCAACACCTGGGCAAATCACCTTATCGTCCTGTTCATATTTTCTATGCCTATTATCGTACCCATGCGGCGGACGGCTTTCTTTCTTCTCCTGGTTCTGTTCATCATCAGGGGACGGTATATCTACCACTTCGGGCGCGCCTTGCGTGACCCGGTCATATTTGCGTTCTCCTTATATTTTCTCGTGTTTGTCATCTGGCTCATAGGTAGCCAGGATCCCGTCTGGCGCGAACATACTATTCATAATGCGACATTCCTGTTGGACCCCTTGCTCTTCGCGACCTTCATCGATCGACGCTATATCCCCAGAATGCTGACGGCCTTCTTTTTAGGCATGATGACCAGCGAAATCGTGTCCTACGGGATATTCTTCAGTATTATCCCGCCCATGGTGCACGATGGTAATCAGGGCACACCCTTTGACCCTACGCCCCTGTACCACCATACGCACTACGGTTTCATGCTGGCCGTCACGCTATCGATGATCCTGTATCGTTTGATTAAAAAACATGACCAGGAAATAACACGCGCCATCATGGCATTGTTTTTCATCACCGCCTCTATCAACCTCTTCATCACGGCAGGCCGAACCGGATATGTGCTCTACGGCATATTGATTTTCAGCGCCCTGTTCATGATCTACAACAAAAAGGTCATAAAGCCCGCAATTTTGACAAGCATGATCTGTGTCATCGCCTTTTTCTCCGCATATCAATTCAGCGCGACCTTTCATCAACGATTCAACCTGACCCTGCACTCCATTGCGGCCATCACCCAGGGGAAATATGACTCATCGCTGGGTGTCCGCGCTGTCATCTACCGGGACAGCCTCACCATAGTGAAAAACAACTGGCTATGGGGCGTCGGCACCGGAGATCAACACCGCGCACTGAATCAACAACTGGCGAAATTACCCTCGACCGCCCCCCTGCAAGGGGTAATACAACATCTGCATGACGAGTACCTGAGCGCCGCAACACAATTCGGTATTATAGGGTTCCTCGTTTTCCTGAACATCATCTTTCAACTGGTGCGGTACCGGCAAGACGATGCCGAAAAGCACTACACGATGCGGATCGTCGGTATCGCAGTGGCCTTTTTCTCCATCATAGACCTCTTTACCATCGGTCTGGGCGCAATGCTGACCACGGTAATCTTAGTAAGTATCAATCTGCGACGCTATAACATAAACAATGCAAGATTCACTGTACTCGGGCCCAGAAATATACTCTTTTATGTATTGGCTGGCATCATACTTCAATTAATCTCTGTATGATTTAACGATGGAAAAAAATATTTTATTTATTATTGATTCTCTGGGTGGAGGGGGGGCAGAGCGTATTGTCCTTACCCTTGCAGATACGTTGTTGGGAATGGGACACAACATCGTACTCATCTCTATTCGTAATGAAAGAGAGCTTGATATCAACAGAAAAATCAAACTATTGACTCTGGGATTCTCGAAAAAAAGGCTGATACCTTACTATTATTGGTATGCTCATAAACTTCGAAAAATGATACAAAAACTGGAAGAACATGGTAAATTTGACATCATTTTCAGTCACTTGATCGTATCAAACAGGCTCTGCGCCCTTGCAAGAATCAACAATATACACTACTGCATACATTCACCATTGTCGGCCAGCAATCTGGCACACCGACGCGGACTGAGCCGTTCTATCAAACGCTGGAAACTGAAACGAATCTTTGACAACAAACATCTCATCGCAATATCGAATGGCATGGCAGATGACATCATTGACCGTGCAGGGATCAAACCACACTCAATAGACGTCATTTATAATCCGGTGGACAGAAACCAGATTGACACCTTGGCAGATGAGGTCAATCTATACGCGGGAATATCCTACATTGTATGCCCGGCACGTTTTGTGAAATTGAAACGCCATGACTTGCTGCTAGAGGCCTATGCGAAGTCAGGCCTCGAAGAGAAATTAGTCTTGCTCGGCGACGGAACCGAGCGTGGAAATATTGAACAAAGAGCCAATGAACTGGGATTATCTGGAAAGGTAATATTTTCAGGGTTCCATACTAACCCCTACCCGATCATCAAGGGTGCAATGCTGAGCGTGCTGAGCTCTGATTATGAGGGGCTTCCCACAGTGATCATTGAATCAATGATCCTCAATGTCCCGGTCATCAGTACAGATTGCCTATCCGGACCGAGCGAAATACTAACAGGTAATCTGTCACGTTTCCTTGTCCCCGTTGGAGACGCTGTGTCCCTGGCAGCCGCGATGAAGAAGACTATCGCAGAGATCAAGGCTACAGGCATTAACCTTGATGAGGTCGAACTTGAAAAGTTTGACCCTACGCATATTGCAATGCGTTATTTGGCACTCGGCGACGCTACTTCAGCCCGGTAATACTGCATGAAAATATTGATGGTGCGCAATGACAAGCTCGGCGACTTCATGCTTGCCTTGCCGTGCTTCGCGCTGCTCAAGCAGACCCTACCCGACACACATATTGCCGTGTTGGTCCCCGGATACACCGCCGAAATGGCCGCGGCCTGCCCCTGGATCGATGAAATCATCATTGACCCGGGAGAGGCCCGTGGAGGCGGGGCGCGGGCATTGAGCCGACTACTGCGCCCGCACGGCTTCGACGCCATGATCGCGATCTTCTCGACCACCCGCACCGCCCTTGCGGCTAAATTGGCGCGCATTCCCTATCGGCTGGCGCCAGCGACAAAACTCGCACAGTTCCTCTATAGCCACCGACTGGTGCAACGACGCTCGCGCAGCAACCAGCCCGAGTTCATGTATAACCTGGATCTGGCCGTGCGTCTGCTCAATGACCATGGCGTTGAGGCCATACAGTTTCCTCGGCCACCTTTTTTGCGTTTCCCCGAGGAGACAACGACGGCCTTGCGCAAGGACTTCTGCGCCACACATGAACTGAATCCGGCGCACAAACTGATCTTCGTCCACCCCGGTCATGGTGGCTCGGCCAATAATCTGTCGCCACAACACTACGCCACGCTGTCCCTGGCCTTGCATTCGAAAGGGGGGCACAGCCTGGTGATCACAGCCGGCCCCGGAGAGGAAGACACCGCACGGACCATTGCCGGTAAGCTAAGTGACCGCTCACACACTGTGTTTATTTCACGCGCAGGTCTGCGCCGCTTTGCCGAACACATCCAATGCGCCGATCTCTTTATCAGCGGTTCAACCGGCCCACTGCACATCGCTGGTGCACTCGACGTCCCAACCGCCGCCTTCTACCCGCGCCGTCGTTCCGCGACCGCCTTGCGCTGGCAGACGCTCAACTCGCCCGAACGGCGCCTGGCCTTCAGTCCCCCAGAAGATGCGGGGGAATCAGACATGACCAAGATAGACATCGACATCGCCGCCCGCAAAATCAGCACACAATTCCTCGACGGAGGGTGAGGATCATCCGATTCTCAGGTAGTTCTGATGCAGATTTTGGCATCTCGACAGGTCCGGTATCCATGGCTCCGAAATCTATGTTATCCAAGACAGTGAGTGTATGGGATCAGGTTGACACACAGGGCAAGCGCAGATGAGCAGACCGCCGCTTGATTCAACTGGCTAAACACCAGATTTGATAATAACGCCTTATTTTCCTGAAGAGCCTATGGTTAAACTGATATATTATCAACAATCTTTACAAGTAGGAAAAAAAATGTCTCTACCTATCGTTATTGCAAACCGGTTTTCTAAAATGTTAGGGGCTTTCAGCAAACTACTTTCTTACCCTTTTCACATGCTCTTTCCAAAAAAACGTTTTACCATTCCAGAACGATCGGAACCTCTTATAAAATCAAATAAAGAGCAAAAGATAAGAAAAACAATTTGGCAAACAAACTATACAAATAGAGTCTCTCTTCCTGTCTATTTAAACTACCTCTACAATAGATTGATGTCTTTAGATTATGAGTACCGCTATGTCAGCACTGAAGCGAGGTTTGAGTTCATACAAGCGCACGCATCAAAAGAGCTCTTTGACGCTTTTTCAAAATTGACAGATGGAGCCGCACAGGCTGATTTTTGGAGACTGTTCGTACTTAACTTTTATGGTGGTATCTACATGGACATTGATGCTCATCTCGTCTGGCCGCTCTCAAAAATCATTCAACCAGAGGATAAAGAGGTTTTTTTACTCAACAAACAACACTACACAAATTATTTTATAGCGACTCAAAAGAATAATCCTATCTTAGGAGAGACACTGAAGCTTATAGTTGACAATATTGAAGGAAAAAAGGTAGATGGTGGTGTTTATGCGTTAACAGGGCCAAGTGTGCTTAATCAGGCCATTGGGGAGAAACATATAAATTATAGATTCTACAGAGTCACCTGTGTACAAGGAAGTTTTACCAATGAGCATTTCCAGTACATAGACAAACCACAAGGAAAATGGACTCATGCAAAAAAAGAGGATTTATTGAAAGATTAGGATCTTCAGGAAAATTAGTGGGTAGACTAACTATCGTCTCTCCCTACATCTCCACGACCAGCCCGTCTGCGCTGAAGGATCACCTTACTGTACTTGATGAACACATGCATAAACGAGAGCAGTGACACCACGAAGCCGGCAAAACCATCAAGGAAGCCACGCTTGATGAAATAGAGTTTGATGAAAGTCCACATGCCATGCGTGAACGGAGCGAGCAGACTCACGCGTTTACCCCGCGCGATGATCTCGCAGGCAGCAATCTCGGTGAAGCTATCGATGGTCTTGAGATGGGCGGAAATACTGTCAAAGGAATGGTGTTGCAGGTCACCTTGCAACGTAACGATATCGCTACCCTCGGTCTCAATGTGATCGTGAGGATTGACGCCACCCCAGCGCGCGGTCTTGCGATTGAACAGGCGGATCTTGCGATCCGGGTACCAGCAGTGATTGAGCCAACGGTAGACATAGAAGGTCCTGCGTGCAACACAATAGGCATCGTGCTCGTCCAGCCTATCCTTGATGGCGAGGATCGATGCCTCCAGTTCCGGGGTCAGTCGTTCATCGCAGTCCAGACTCAGTATCCAGTCGTGACTGGCCTTGTTCACGGCAAGATTTTTCTGCTCGACATGTCCGAGAAATCGTTGTTCAAAAATTTTATCGGTATAACATGCGGCAATCTCACGGGTGCGATCTACACTCAGTGAGTCGACCACCACGATCTCATCGGCTACCCGCTGGACGCTTTTCAGACAGTCCTCGATCTTCGCCTCTTCGTTATATGAAATAATGCAGACACTAATTCTGGCCATTCAACTGACCTCCAGATCACACGATATAGCAGTTATCAGGAAAGTCTAAAACCGGGACTTTTTCGTATCCGTTTTAGTCTAAAGACTTGAATCCTCGCTCCACCCCCCGCGCCTGACTCATCCCCCATACCTGTCGTCCCACCGTCTTTTCTGTCTACCGCCTAGCGTTAACCACTTTCTTAATCCGTTCCAATACGGCATCCGCTGGAATCCCGTTCAGGCAATCGGTATGCCCCAATGGACAGATACGTTTGAAACACGGACTGCATTCGAGTCCACGGTAAACGATCTCGGCATGCGCACTCAACGGTGGCGTGTAGTCCGGCGTGGAGGAACCGTAGACAGCAACCAGAGGTATACCGACGGCGGCAGCGACGTGCATCAGACCGGAGTCGTTGCTCACCGCCACCTGAGCCAGACTGAGCAGGTCAACGACATCCTCCAGCCGGGTCCGCCCGCACAGATTCACCATGGCATGGCGCTCACCCCGATGGCCAGCGGCACCCCCAATGATCACCTCTGCCACTGCCTTCTCTTTGTCCGAACCAAACAACCAAACCTGTTTTCCGGCCGCGACCAGGGACCGTGCAAGCTGCGCATAATGAGCGGGTGGCCAGCATTTGGCCAGACCATACTCGGCACCCGGCATCAGCGCCACCACATCGCGCCGCATGTCCAGACCGAGTTGGCCCACTATGCGTTCGCGGTTCGTCGTATCCACACGCAGGCGTGGAAACGGTGTGTGTGGCGGCGCCCGCAAGTTGCCACCGGATTCACCGAGGGCCACATAGCGCTGCACCGTCTGGCACAACACCCGCTTGTCCAGTGTACGGATATCGTTGAGCAGGCCATAGCGCAGCTCACCACGATAACCCGCACGCCGGGGGATGCGGGCAAAAAAGGGGACCAGGGCGGCCTTGAACGAACGGGGAATGACGATGGCACGATCATAGTGCTTGCGCAACGAGCACCCGAGTCGATAGCGTCTGGATAGCGCCAATTCACCGTGGGCAACGGGCAATGCAATGGCCTCACGCACCTCGTCCATGCGCGCCAGCAGGGGCTGCGACCAGGACGGAGCCAGTACATCGATAACGCAGTCGGCGTCCTGGCGACGCAAGTGCATGAACAGACTCTGCGCCATGACCATGTCGCCGACCCAGGCCGGACCGACGACCAGGATACGTTCAGTACCCAGAGTGGCCCCCAACGTCACGCCCGGCGTCATAACCGGTTTTCGCACCCCCACCCCGGTTGGCGCTGAGCTTCACGCCCGCGCGTCCAGCCATTGCATATACTCGGTGACACCCTCTTCCACGGTCTTGAAGGAGGAGGTGTAACCAACGCTACGCAGGGCGCTGATATCGGCCTCGGTAAAACTCTGGTAGCGGCCCTTGAGGTGATCGGGGAAGGCAATGTATTCGATCTCACCGCGACCGTGGTGGGCAATGGCTGCATGGGCAATATCATTGAACGCCTGGCTGCGCCCGGTACCGAGATTGAAAATACCGGACTTCTCGGGGTGGTCCATGAACCACAGGTTCACCGCCACGGCATCACCCACATAGATGAAGTCACGGCGCTGTTCGCCATTACCATATCCATCGGTGCCTTCAAACAACCGTACCTTTCCGGTATCACGGATCTGGTTATAGTGGTGAAAGGCGACGCTGGCCATCGAACCCTTGTGACTTTCCCGTGGACCGTAGACGTTGAAATAGCGGAAACCGACAATCTGGCTCTGCGCGCCGGGCAGATGCCGACGCACATACTGGTCGAACAAAAACTTGGAATAGCCGTAGACATTGAGCGGCTCTTCGAATTCCCGCGATTCACTGAACACACTGCCGCCGCCATAGACCGAGGCCGATGAGGCATAGAGATAGGCCGCCCGGTTATCCAGGCAATAGTGCAACAGAGCCTTGGTGTAGCCGTAGTTGTTGTGCATCATGAAGCGACCATCCCATTCCGTGGTGCTGGAGCAGGCACCTTCATGGAAAACGGCCTCGACCGGTTCGTCGAAAGAACCCCCGGATCGAATGCGCTCGATGAAATCGTCTTTGTCCATGTAATCGTGGATCTCGCAGTCGGCGATGTTCTTAAACTTCACACCGTCTTCCAGATCGTCCACCACGAGAACGTCATTGCGGCCACGCTCGTTGAGCGCCTTGACAATATTGCTACCGATAAACCCGGCGCCTCCGGTCACTATGATCATAGGGGGTTTCCGTCGTCTGTTGTTCAGTCTGATTGGGCGCGAATAGTGTCGATAATACGACTCGTCGAACGACCATCGATAAAGTCGAGGATCACCACCTCACCCCCATTTTCCTGTACGCACCGCCCGCCTGCCACCTGTTCAGGACGATAGTCACCGCCCTTGACCAGGACATCGGGTAACACCGCACAGATCAACCGCTCGGGCGTATCTTCAGTAAAGGATACAACCCAGTCCACACTCTCCAGCCCGGCGAGTACTGCCATGCGCCCTTCCAGATCATTGATCGGCCGACGCTCCCCCTTGAGGCGCGCCACGGAGGCATCGTCGTTGACGGCGACGATGAGCCGATCACCGCGCTCACGGGCCTGGCGCAGGTAAGCGACATGCCCGGCGTGCAGAATATCGAAACAGCCATTGGTCATCACTACCGTCTCGCCGTGCGCGCGGGCGTCCTGCACCAGCCTGAGCAACGGTCCTTCGTCCACCGCGCCACACGGCACGGCATCGATCTCGCGCATTGCGCGGTGCAACTCCGCCACGCTGACACTGGCAGTACCCAGTTTGCCGACCACCACACCCGCGGCGAGGTTGGCCAGTGCCATAGCCTCGTCCAGCGGTTGACCCGCTGCCAGCGCGGTGGCCAACACTGAGACCACGGTATCACCCGCGCCGGTCACGTCAAAAACCTCGCGGGCGTGGGTCGGCACGTGCAAGGCGGGCTGGTCGACACGCAGCAGGGTCATGCCCCGTTCGGAGCGCGTGATCAGCAGGGCATCCAGGTCCAATTCCTGGCACAGACGCTGACCCCGTTCAACCAATTCTTCATCATTCTCGCACCGCCCGACAACCGCTTCGAACTCATGCTGGTTGGGGGTAATCACCATGGCGCCGCGATAACGGTTGAAATCACTTCCCTTCGGGTCGACCACGACCGGCTTGCCGGCGGCGCGTGCGGCATCGATGAGCATCTCGACCGCGCGCAGACTGCCCTTGCCATAATCCGAACACACCACCACATCGACTGCGTCGAGGGCGGCATGGAAACGTGCCATCAAGCCGGTCCCGTCATGGCCACGAAAGCCATCTTCGAAATCCAGCCGGATAAGCTGCTGGTGGCGACTGAGCACACGCAGTTTGGTCACGGTGGAGAAACCCGACAGGCGCTCGAACCGGCACTGCACCCCCGCGGCACTCAGGCGCTGTTCCAACGCATCGGCCGCTTCATCTTCGCCGGTCAAACCGAGCAGCGCTGCATGCGCCCCCAGACGGGCGATATTGAGCGCGACATTACCCGCCCCACCAGGGCGCTCCTCGGCCTGACCGACCAACACCACAGGCACCGGGGCCTCGGGAGAAATACGCGAGGTATCACCGTGCCAGTACCGGTCGAGCATCAGATCGCCGATGACCAGGAGACGAGCAGAGGAAAAATCGGGAATGTGCGGTTTCATCATGCCTTAGTATTTTCGGCCATCCGGCCTATACGTGACCGGTATATCATAGCATTAAGGGTGTCTTCTCGCTGCGTGTGATGCAGGCACGATCCGTGTCACGCGGATATCCTTACACGGGCATTTGCCAGCAGTCGCACAATGAATGAATTGGAGCAGAGTCAATCCTTGAGGGTATACTCCGCGCCGCAATAGGGACACTTGGCCTGGCCAGTCTCCTCAATGGGCAGATAGACCCGGGGATGGGAGTTCCACAGACTCATGCCATTCATCGGGCAATGCAGCGGCAGATCCGCCCGCGTCACCTCGTAGTGATTGGCCGCGTTGGGCTCCCTGAGCTTGGCGCCGGCACCGTTTGTCTCAGCCATGTCTAAATGCCTCCTGCGTCGTCAAACGCAATGGAAATGATTACATGGACTGCTTCAGGCCCGCGGGGGCATTGGCCGCTGGCGTCAGCCATTCCTCGTGTCCGGCACGGCCATGTACCAGATCAAAGTACATCCCCTGCAGGCGTTCGGTAATCGGCCCGCGCCTGCCCTCACCGATGCTCCGTCCGTCCAACTCACGAATCGGGGTCACCTCGGCGGCGGTGCCGGTAAAGAAGGCCTCGTCGGCGACATAGACCTCGTCGCGGGTGATGCGTTTTTCCTTCACACTGACACCCAGTTCGGCGGCCAGGGTCATAATGGTCTCGCGGGTGATGCCCTCCAGCGCAGAGGTCAGCTCGGGGGTGTAGAGTACACCGTTGCGCACAATGAAGATGTTCTCACCGCTGCCCTCGGTGACATAACCGTCGACATCCAGCAACAGGGCCTCGTCGTAACCGCAGCTCAGCGCCTCGTTGAGCGCCAGCATGGAGTTCATGTAATTGCCGTTGGCCTTGGCCTTGCACATGGTGATGTTGACGTGATGGCGGGTGTAGGAGGAGGTACGGATACGGATACCCTTCTCCAACGCCTCGGGACCGAGATAGGCACCCCAGGGCCAGGCGGCAACCATCGCGTGCACCTTGAGGTTATCCGCACGCAGGCCCATGCCTTCCGGGCCGTAGAAACACATCGGCCGGATATAGGCCGATTCCAGGCCGTTGTCGTGCACCACGGCGCAGTGTGCCTCGTTGATGCTGGCCTTGTCGAAGGGCATAGGCATGTTCAGGATGTGCGCCGAGCGGAACAGGCGATCGGTATGGTCCTGAAGCCGGAAAATGGCCGCACCCGTGGCGTTCTTGTAAGCACGCACGCCTTCGAAGACGCCCATGCCGTAATGCAATGTATGTGTGAGTACATGTACCTTGGCCTCGCGCCAGGGCACCAGTTCACCGTCGAGCCAGATGACACCATCATGGTCGTCCATCGACATGCCGTTTACTCCTCAGACCTCACAATCACTGACATGACAGGGCGGCGCCAAGGTCGACCCTGCCTCTAAATATTGCCTTGATGATAATCCGATCATCGCATCAACGGGCGTTTACGCATCGTGCATCAGTCGACGCCACAAACGACCGACTTCACCCCGGTAGGACTGGAATTCTTCATCACCCACCACACCGGATTGCTGCTGCAGGGTCAAACGGTGCAGGCGCGTCCGGTAGGCCCGATAGGCCTCGGCGAGCATAGCAGCCTCGGATGCAGGGAACACCTCTCTCTCGGCCAGCGTCTCCAGCAAACGCAGGGTGTCGGTATAGTCCAACAGCGCAGGGTGCTCACAGGCCCATGAGAGTACGCCATATTGGACCATAAATTCGATATCTACGATACCTCCCCGCCCCTGTTTGATGTCGAAGCGGCCAGCCCCGATCCGGCCCTGGTCATTGGCCTCGCGCATGCGCCGGCGCATGTCCCGCACCTCCTCGCGCAACACGTCTCGGTCACGGATCTGCCCGAGAACCTCACGGCGCAGCTGCCCGAAGTGCTCAGCAATCACCGGATCACCGGCCACCACCCGGGCCCGCACCAGGGCCTGGTGCTCCCAGGTCCAGGCCTGCCCGCGCTGATAACTCACAAAGCTGCGCAAGGCGCTGACCAGCAGACCGGACCCACCGCTGGGGCGCAGGCGCATGTCGACCTCGTACAACTCTCCCGCGGGCGTACGGGTGTTGAGGATGTGGATAATGCGCTGTCCAAGCCGGGCAAAGAACACCGGCAGGGCGAGCGGTTTTTCACCGCTGGTCTCCACCTGCTCATTCTCGGCACCGTGGATAAAGACCAGGTCCAGATCGGAGCCATAACCCAACTCGATCCCGCCCAGCTTGCCGTAGGCGACGATAGCGAAACCCTTGTCGCACAGCGTGCCATCGGCGCGGCATACCGGCCGGCCGTGGCGCGCTACCAGGTGGCGCCAGGCCAGTTCCAGCACCTCATCGAGCACGGCCTCGGCAATCCAGGTCAGGTTGTCGCTGACCTTCATCACTGGCAGCACGCCGCCCAGATCCGCGGCGGCGACACGCAGGACCTGGGTCTGTTTGAAGTGGCGCAGGGCATCCATGTACTGCTCCAGCTCCTCATCCTCCGGGGGCAAATCCGCCAGGCGTTCACGCAACGCGTCGAACAGGGCGGGTTTACCCCGTGTACGGTACAGGCTGCGCGGGTCGAGAAGTTCGTCGAGCAATAAGGGGTGTTGACCCAGGTAGCGGGCCAGCCACGGGCTCGCGCCCAGCAAGTGGACCAACTGCGACAGCGCCATGGGGTGTTCCACCAGCAGGGCCAGATAGGCCGTGCGCCGGCCGATGGCCTCGAGCAGGTCCACCACACGCTTGAGCGTGACATCCGGTTCGGCCGTGTTGATCGCCCCCGGTTCGCCTACGTCGCCCGCGTTTTTCCCTCCATTTTGCGCCGACTTCTTCGCACCACCCGTCGCAACCGAACCGGCCGCACCGATGAGCAACGGCATCAACTGGTCCATGCGCGTGCGGCCCTGCGCACTCAGGGTCCGGTAACTGCGGCCATCGCGCAATACTTCAATATAACGCAGGCTCTCAGCCGGTTCCCGATACCCGGCCTTTTCCAGCAGCAGGCAGGCCTGCTCTGCGGGGAACTGACCCAGCCATACGCCCTTGAGATCGAGGACGTCACTCTCGGCATGGCGGGTCTGCGGGGCCTCAAAGACCTGTTCGAAATGACCGTGCACCCGCTGGCGGTGGCGCTCCAGTGTCCGGTAAAAGATCGCCCAGTCCGCACAGCCCATGCTCCAGGCCAGGCGCAGCCGTCCCACCTCGTCCGCCGGCAACACGTGGGTCTGCTGATCGGCCCAAGCCTGCAGGCGATGCTCGGTGCGACGCAGAAACACGTAGGCGTCGCTCAGCTCATTCACCACATAGGCGGGCAGATAGTCATCGACGGCCAACTGTGCCAGGACCCGCAGGACACGACGTTCCCGCAAGGCCCGCTCACGTCCACCGCGGATCAACTGAAAGACCTGGGCAATGAATTCCACCTCGCGAATGCCGCCGACCCCGAGTTTGATGTTGTGCTCCATGCCTTTACGGCGAACCGCGCGGGCAATCATTTGCTTCATCTCGCGCAGCGATTCAAAGACACCGAAATCGAGGTAGCGCCGATACACAAACGGGTGCAGGCGATCCATCAGCGCGGCGCCAGCGACGCGATCACCGGCCACTACACGGGCCTTGATCATCGCGTAGCGTTCCCACTCGCGACCGTGAG
Source organism: uncultured Chromatiales bacterium (assembly GCA_964561765.1). Taxonomy (GTDB): domain Bacteria; phylum Pseudomonadota; class Gammaproteobacteria; order DATFLL01; family DATFLL01; genus CAZLQI01. The sequence goes on along the minus strand of CAZLQI010000006.1, from coordinate 98,043 downwards.
TCTGATAGTACTGTTCCATGGCATCGAAGTGCATGACCAGTGGACCGCTGTCACCAAAGGGGCGCAGACGCATGTCGACACGAAACACAGAGCCCGCGGCGCTGATCTCGCCAATGGCCTTGATCAGGCGCCGACCCAGGCGGGCGAAGAACACCTCGTTTGAGATGTCGCGCCCCGGCCCGCCATCCGTCCTGCGGGTCTGACCGGCCTCGGGATAGGCGAAGATGAGATCGATATCGGAGGAGACATTCAGCTCCCAGGCCCCCAGTTTGCCCATGCCCAACACCACTAGGCGCTGTGCCTCGCCCAGGGCGCTGAGCGGCACACCCTGTTCTTCACACTGCCAGGTATAGAGCCGCCCCAGTGCCCCATCCAGACAGGCCTCGGCCAGGGCCGTCATCTCCCCGGTCACCCTCATCAGTTCCGCCCAGCCCGCCAGATCGCGCCAAATGATGCGCACCATCTCGCGCCGACGCAGCTGACGCAGCGCCACCGCCAACGCCCTCTCATCGGCCACCCCATCCAGGAGCGCAGCCACGCGCCCGGCCAGCTCCCCCTCGGCGTAATCCCGCACCAGATCACCACTGGCCACCAGCTCGGCCAACAGTGCCGGGTGGCGGATACAGCTCAGAGCAACAAACTCACTGCCCGCCCACACCGTCGGCAAGGCACCAGCCACCTCTGCCGTAACCGGCCATACCCCCCCCGCCGCCTCGAACTGCTCGCACCACGACACAACGCGCCCGCGCAAGGCAATGGGTAAATCATCCAGATTCGGTCTGTTCATGACGCATGAGGGTAACGTAAGAAAAGAACAGTGGGCAGTAAAACCAGGGATGAGTCTATCGCCAAGTCCTGAGTCCTGAGTCCTGAGTCCTACCAACTAATCACTGCCCACTTTCGGCTAAAAAATGCCGCCGTTAACCGAAATGACCTGACCGGTCACATAGCTGGCCTGCTCGGAGGCGAGGAACCCGACCATATCGGCGACCTCTGACGGTTGCCCCGCACGTTTCATTGGCACCATTTTTTCGATAGTCTTCGCGTCGAAGACGCCGTCTATCATGTCAGTGGCGATGATGCCTGGCGCCACCGCATTTACCGTGATACCGCGACTGGCAAGTTCCAGAGAGAGCGATTTGGTCGCAGCATGGAGTGCACCTTTAGCGGCCGCATAGTTGACTTGCCCGCGATTACCCGTGAGACCCGTGATCGAAGTGATATTGACGATGCGCCCCCAACGACTGCGGATCATAGGCAACGACAACGGCTGGGTCACGTTGAAGAATCCATTGAGTGATACGTCCAACACCCGAAACCACTGCGTAGCACTCATTGCGGGGAGAACGGCGTCATCGTGAACGCCGGCGTTATTCACTAGCACCTGGATTGGCGCATCGTCCGCCAGCGCCTCCAATATCACACGACTGGCCGCCGTATCGGTGACATCAAAGGCGATGGACTCAGCCATGCCTCCACTCTGGTGAATTTCATCCACCAGGGCATCCGCCTTGGCCAGATTACGATTGGCATGGATGTAGACAAAGAGGCCGTCAGCGGCCAGACGACGACAAATAGCCGAACCAATGCCGCCGCTGCCACCGGTGACGAGTGCACGTTTCATATGTTTTTCCCGAATTTATCGGCATCCAACACCACCGCTGCCCGCCCACTCAGCACTACATGTCCGTCAGCGGTAATACTGAAGCCGTAGAGAATATTGTTGTTGTCCCCGGAGAGTCGTTCTGCATCGATAGAAAGGTCGGCGATAATATCGTCCAGCCGTGCGACATACAGTTCCACACTACGCACGCTGGTCAGGTAACCGTTGCGTGGTGGCTGATCGGTAGCCGCCAGCAAGGCACCGTGAGCGGCCATGGCTTGTGCAGCATATTCGATGCCGCAGACGATACCCAGAACGCCATTAATACGCAATGGATTGTCGACACGACGGTGACTGTTGGCGCGACAACGGATATGTTGCTCGTCCCACTCATCGACCTGCGCCAACAGGCACATGTCACCATGGTGCGGGATATGACTTTGTAACCAAGCGCAATCTAACGACACGGTGCGACCAGGACTTCCAGACTCAACGGCGCAAGGTATTCTAGAACCACGCGGTCACTTTCTCCCCGCGCCAACGATTGCAACAACGGCAGGCCACGTGCCGAAGGGACACTCAAGCGTAATATCTCCAGTTCATGATCAGCCATGGTATCTCCGGGGGAGTCTGCCATACTCATCTGTATCTGGGCGACCGAGTGCTTGCTGCGCTGTGGCATGAGGACCAGAGCGAGTCCGAACGAAGTAGAAAGTGGACGTTTGGCATTCAACGCCCCCGGATAAGGCGCATCGTAAGTGACCAACAGACAACCCATTCCCTCAATAGCCACTTGGGCCATCGCCTCTACCAGGCCGGCGCCGAAACTGCCGTCATACGCGCCGAGTACCGTTGTAGCGGTCATAGCACCGGACGCAATACCCCAATAACCCGCTGGCGCATTATGCACCGAATTGTGAAACCGCGTAGGTGAAATAAGCCGATCATCAGATGCCAGTGCATCGCAGATGGCATCACAATTGTTGCCGTCTGCCCCGGAGGAGGAAAACACTGTGGCGAGTTGCTTTGGATCCTGTTGTGCTGCCGCGATTGCCTGCTGCGCCACGGCCAATGCCACTTTTACTACCGTGCCTGTGCGGCGGCGCTCGGCAGGGGGCAAACCCTGTGGCGCCGGCACAATGATAGGTCGCGGCTCATAGGCGGAGACACCCGTCAGGATGGGTCTGGAATCGGGCCAGTTGAACAGTGCCGGACCAAGTATGCCAATGCCATCAATCCAGGCGCTGAGCATGGTACCTGTCATGGTCATATCAATCCGCTCGGCCGAGAACGATGCTGCAGTTGGTGCCACCAAAACCGAACGAGTTGCTCAATATGCGACGCGGAGCAGTTGCACGATTTGCGCTGAGATACTGGATAGGAATGGCAGGGTCTGCCCTGCGGGTATTGACCCCGCCCGGCATAAAGCCATGTTGCAGGGCCAACGCACAGATAACGGCCTCCAGGCCACCTGCGGCACCTAGGGTGTGTCCCGTTGCCCCCTTAGTGGAGCTGCACGGGACGCGATCACCGAACAGTGCTGCAACCGCCTTGCCCTCGGCAGCATCGTTGCTGGGCGTAGCGGTGCCATGCAGATTGATATAATCGACATCATCAGTCTGTAAATCGGCTGCGCGCAACGCCCCCTGCATGGCCATTAGTGCCCCAAGCCCTTCAGGATGGGGTGAGGACATATGGTAGGCATCGCTGGAGTCACCCGAGCCAAGCAACAACACGGCATCGGCATCCAGACTGACCGCGGGGCGCTCCAGTAAAATGAACGCGGCCGCCTCGCCGATAGAGAGCCCGTTGCGTTCCGCGTCAAACGGTCTGCACGGCTCGATCGAGAGCAACTCCAGTGAGTTAAAACCATACAATGTGGTCAGACAAAGTGAATCTATCCCACCTATAATGGCCGCATCGATGAGACCGAGCGCCAGCATACGCGCTGCTGCTGCGAACACCTTAGCGCTAGACGAACAGGCGGTAGACACCACCATCGCCGGGCCTTCAAGGTCGAAACTGGTGCGCACAAAGTCAGCCACCGAGTAAATATTTTGGGTAGTGCGATAGATGAAATTCTCAGGCAGTACACCCGTCACCAAGTCACGGCGGCGGTAGGCCTGCTCGGTTTGCAGCATGCCGGCAGTGCTGGTGGCGAGCAACACACCCACTCGCCGTCGCCCATAGCGTGCGATGGCAGCCTCAACGGCATCACTGAAACCATCTTGGTGTAAACCCCGCCAGGCGAGCCGATTGTTTCGGCAATCGAATTCACTCAGATGTTGCGGCAAGGCGATATCATCCAGCCCAGCGACCTCGCCGATGTAGGTCGGCAGATCATGCACCGTCTCGAACCGGCAGGGTGCGAGACCGCTCCTTTGTTCCTGCAGCATGCTCAAGGTTGCAGTCACACCATTACCTATATTGCTGGTAGCAGTGAAGTGGGCAAGATGGAATGGATTCACTGGGATGCCTGACTATCAATCAACGGTGGTAGTCGATTTTAGCAAAAATAGGGCGCACGGGCTTACCCCTTCGGTCTGGCGATAATCATGACATTAGCAAGTGGTAGGGCGCCATTCATGTCGGCCACCTCCACGGAAAAACCAATCCGCTCCAGTATTTGCACCCAATCCTGCAACAATCTGCAGTGCATGGGTCGCAATCGACCACCGCGCAGGAAGGCCACTGTGCGATCTACCCAATTACTCAGTTTGAACCGTAGCCCGGCACCAGCGTCACCCACCCGGGTGATGAACAGGCCACCGGTCGGTAAGGCGGCGCGTACTCGGCGCAGAATATCATCCTGCGCAGCAAAATCGACGTAATGCAAAACATCCATGATGACCACCACGTCGACCTGACCGTAGTCTACATAAAGCATGTCACCCTCTTCGAAGCGTGCAGGAATACCGAGGGACGCACGTGCTCGTTGCACATCACGCGCCAGCAAATCGACACCACGAATGTCTGCCAACCGGGGTGGGGGCGGCCAGTCGGCAGGCCATTCTCCGGTGTCGTAGAGTTGCCGTCCCGCAAACAGCCAGGCGGCCAATAGCCCCTGACCACAACCGAGGTCGAGAATACGTGCGTTATCAGGAAATAGCCCTCGTTCCAGCATCGCCATGAAAACCGGGTCTGCACCCAGCTTGCCCCGGGCAAAATGATAGGCGAAACGGTCGCTGCCACGATAGTACTGGCTGGCACGATCAACAAGCCGGGAATGTAGGGTTACGGTAGAAAAACTCATGGCGTTGGTGTTTAGTGCATAGAACGTAAGGTAGCAGTCCGTAATCCGGCGCTAGTGGCTGCATCCAGCAACCGTGGGAGTACTGCCAGGATGATCGGCTCCTCCTCTTTGGTACGCGCTGCGTGGCCATCGTGCAACAACAAGATATCACCTGCAGCCAACCCGGTTATAAGCCTGTTGGCCACATCGACAGCATCACAATTGCGGGTGTCGAAGGCACGCCTCGTCCAGCTGGCCAGCATCAATCCGTGGCGAGCCAAAATCGGTTCAAGGAACGGATTGCGCAACCCTGCCGTGGGCCGAAAGAACAGTGGGCACTGACCGGTAATGCGCGTCAATGTCTTCTGACACGCAATTATCTCCTCCGCTATGCCTCGCGGGCCGAAGATCGAAAAATGGTGCCGATGGTTTTGACTGTGATTTTCAACGGCATGGCCGCGTAGTGTGATCTCGCGGCACAAATCCGGGTAGCGATCAGCGCATGCACCGATACAAAAAAAGGTGGCTGTGGCATGGTAGTGGTCGAGCAGATCGAGCACCCGTGGTGTCACTTGCGGATCCGGGCCATCGTCAATGGTAATTGCAATCAGGCCCGACCTCCGTGCGGCCTCCGGCAGGTGCGTCCAGTTGGGGCCCAGCAATCGGCAGCGTGGCAACATACCGGCGACAACCAGAAGCACATGATTGGCGACCACTGCGGTCGTGATCCAGGGCCACAGCACCGGTTGCCACACCAACAACACCAGCGCCACCAAATGGACTGCAAAGGTGATCCAAAGTAGCAGCGTCGGATGCCAGCGCCGGGGAGGGCATAAATCACACGGTGACGTCGATACTATCACGCCCGAGGCGCCAGAATGGCGGAAAAAAACAAGGCGAGAATGGCCCCAGGCCCCACGGTCATACCGATGGCATTAAGCACAGGCACACTTGAAAATGAGAGTATCCCGAAACCAATCACTGTGGTGGTAGCGGCAATCATAAGCGAGGCCAGGGTGCGCGGCGCCATATATCCCTCCCGCACACTGCGTTCAAAAAAGAGAGCATAGTTAGAACCGACGGCAAAGATAAGCAACATCCCAATCAGATGTAGAATCGTGAGCTGTTCTCCGGCGAGGAGCAACCCGGCCATGACCACAGCGACCGCAACCACCAGCGGCGCGACAATGTGCAGCACACGTTTCACCTCGCGAGTAACGGCAAACAACAGCACGATGATCGCGATTAGTCCGGCCAGGGACAACAAGATGGCCTCGTGCAGGTAGCCATCATACAGTCGATCGGATTGCGCCTTAAGATCCAAAAAATAGACATCCGGTAAATCGGTAGCTGCCAGACTGGCGCGCACCTTCGCAGCGTCGATAATGTAGTCGTTCTTTTTCGAACCACGCAGCGGGAGCAACGCGGTCCACTTTCCTGCGGTCTTCACTAACAGCGCGTCCAGCCCCTCGACCAGGGAGGTCCCTGCGATGTCGACCGGGCGCAATGGTGCGAGCGTTCGCGCTTTTGCCACATCTGCAAAGAACGGAGCGAAACTATCAACGCGTACTGGAAGGTCTTTTACTGCCGCCTGAAAACGGCGTCGCAATTCACCCTCTGGTGGCAAGCTCGCTAGACGTCGCCGCTGCATTGCGATGCTGGGAAGATAAATGGCCGGGTTCTCGAAGTGCTCAATCACACCAGCGGTTACCAGCCTCTGCAGGTTCCGCCCTACCTTCTCGCTGGCAACAAGCGCATCCTCTTGGGTTGCAGCGGTGATCGCCACGAGATAGCGCACGTCTGGCGCACCCAAATCGGCTCGCATGTGTGCATCCAGTGCTTGCGCAGCGGCAGGCACCGGACTCAGTGCCGCCAGATTCCGGTTCCAGATGTGGCCATGCTGGGCCACAACGACGGCGCAGGCGACAAGAAACAACCCAAGCAGGGGCCATCGTAAATGACTCAGCCTACGCTGCCCACTCGCGACACGGGCACCGAAAGCAGAAATATCGCGCAACCTTAATTTTGCAGACAGAAGATGTGGCAACACAAAGCGGGTCACTGCGGCGGCGGTAATCAGGCCCGTAATTGCATAGAGAGAAAGTTGTGCCAACCCGGGAAAATCAGAAAACAACAACGGCGCAAAACCGAATACGGAAGTGAACACGCCGATGCGTATTGTCGGCCAAAAGGCAGTGATCCAGCGGCCTTCCGGCCTCCCTGTAGAGTCTCGACCATGCTCGGATTGTGTCAACAGGTAGATTGGATAGTCGATGGCCTCGCCAATCAAGGCGGTACCGAAACCCAAGGTAACACCGTGCACCGTACCGAAACCGACGCTGACCGCGACAATACCCGCCAAGGCACCACTGAGGACGGGCAGCAGGCCGATAACAAGGGCGGTGAGGGATCGATAGACGATAAGCAGCAAGCAAATGATAATAAAGATACCAAGACCCGAAAGCCTTGTAACCTCACGCTTTATCGTCGCACGCGCCTCTACCGAAAAGGGGCCTGGACCGGTGACAGACAGGTGTAGATTCGTCGCTGCGCTGGTTTTAAATGCCGTGCGAATGGCCAACAGTGCACGCTGTTGACCGTCAGTGTCGGAGCCCTTGGCGCGGGTACGGACCATCAGCAGCGCGCGATTGCCGTTACGAGAAACCCATACACCGTCGGCCATACGTGGCTGACTCTGGCCACTTATTTGCCGGAGGATGCGCAGAAATTCCCCGGTGGGATCGCTCGTTAGTAACGAGGTAGTAAGCAATCCCGGCGCAGAAACGAGATCAGCAATGCTACGGGCCACTGCGTCATGCAGTCCTGCCACGGTAAAATGTTCGGGAGTAACGGCGGGGCTGAGCACATAACGATACTTGAAGAGGATCTGGCGGTCACGCTCCAAACCCACGGCCTCGCCATTGGCGACATGGAGAAACCGTGGGTCGACACGCAGACGGCTCGCCAGTCGCTTCGAAGCCGCGCCACGCTCCATCGTATTGCCACCGTCGATGCCGATAAGAATGAGGCGCGAGGCGACACCGAACTTGAGTTGGTCCACCAGTAGTTGCTGTTGCGGCGTAGGTGCGCGTGGTAAAAATGCCGAAAGACTGGCAGTGAAACTGGCTCGCGTTACCAACCAGACGCAGACGAAAACGAAAGCAATCCAGATACCGATAGCAACGCGACCGTGGCGAGTCATGGGTTATTGGAACTGGGTTTAGGCGTCATTGTCTTAATATGCATTATTGAATGATCGCCATCGGCCTGCAAAATCTCCACCGTGCGCACGGTGTTATTGTCACCCTTGAGCTCGACGCGGGAGACTACGGCACTCACATCCGGGGACAGAGGTGTCAATATCAGGGTCCAATTGTCAAGGGTGCCATTCAGCTTGAGATGGTAAACCCGTTCCAGTGTCTTACGGTCACCCGCCAAGGTGGCACGGATACCCTCGACCCTGTCGGCGACCTGCGGGTAATGCGAAAGTTGTACAACGTATTTATGCTGCCCCCGCTGCAGGGTAAAAGTATCACCATCCAGCAATGCGGTTTCCGGCTGCGGCTTCAACGTGCGCTTTTCCAGATACGCCGGGGCGATAAACAGCAATTCTCCTGATGATTCGACTGGATGGTCGAGGACGGAAAGGTATTGCGTTTCGGTAAACGTCGCAGTGCTCCGATGGTTCTTTGCCAACACACTCATAAGCTGACTCACGGTCAGCGGCGCGGCATGAGCAGACAACGCAAAGCACAGTGCGACGCCCGCGACAGCGGGTATCCAGTTGATACGTAACGTCATGCGGCACTTCTCGCTATTTGAGATTCTTGGACTGCCAGAAATCGAAAAAATTGAACCAGTTGTTAGGCGCGGCACGACAATGGCGCTCCAAACTAGTGGCATACGCACTCACAGCACTGCGAATGGCGGCATTTCTATGTGTGCGCTTCACGTCGGTGAAATCGGCCAGTTTCTCGAAATGAATGACATAGTGGTTAGCACCGAGATAAATCCCCGTCATGAACAGTACCGGGCGTTTCAACATGGCTGCCAGACGCATAGGACCGGTAGGAAATTCGGCATTTTCACCAAGAAAGCGCAAGGAGATGCTGGGTTCATTATCCAGGGTGCGATCGGCCAACATACCAAGCACCATCCCGTCGTCCAGACACGCTTGCACCCGTAGCATCGAGTCGATCTGTCCCAACGGAATGATGTCCTGCACTGCGGACGGATTAATGGCTGCCAGGGCAGCGTTAATCTTGCGGGCATTCTCCTTGTACATCACCATGCTCACCTTGAGTTCTGGTTGCTGCCTCCCGACGGCGCGTATCACTTCAAAACTGCCCATGTGCGCCCCCATCAAAAGGGCACCCCGCCCCGCAACGAGCACAGCATCAAGGACATCGGTACCTTCCAGATCGATCTGAAACAGGTCGAAACGCTCGTTCAACAGGAACATCCGGTCGTGAATCGTGGAGGCGAAACAGTAAATGTGTCGAAACAGTTCGGTGATGGTCGGTTTTCGTCCAAGAATACGACCTAAATAGGCTCGCGAGGCGACCCTGGAAGTCGGTGAGAACAACAGAAAATAGAGGCTGATGCCCACCAGGATGATACGGACAAAGGCACGACCAAGGCGCAGAGAAAGCCATGTTATCAGCCGTAACATGGCCATATTGCTGCGTTCCGAGCGCTGCGTCCATCCGGACCGATAGGCAGTGCGACGTGAAACGTTGTGTTGCGACGAGTTCATCGATCACGCATCGGGAAACTAAAGGTGCCACGCGCCACACTACGATCATGGCTGTGGATTTCGAAGTGGAAATTACCGGGCGGCGACAAAGTATAGTGCAGAGCCAATGGCTCACCGGGTAGTACCGGACTCAGAAATTTTGCTGACTTAATCTGCCCACCTGCGATTTCACATCCATGCTTAACCGCTAATGTACGCAGTGCAACATCCAGAAGTACCACACCCGGCAGAATGGGGCAGCCGGGAAAATGGCCAATATAGGCCGGATGGTCGGCAGCAATAGGCAGCGCTATGACCTGTTGGCTCATGTGCACACATCGATAACGGTTGGACGCGGAGATCGAGAAAACAACTCCTGAACCACCAGGTTCGGAATCTTTCCGCTATCATTGCGCGGCAGCGCGTGCGTGAAAAGCAATGGCCGCGGCAAGAAGATGGGGTCGATGCGCTCACGCAATTCGCGCATCAACACCGCTGGCGTAAGATTGGGAGCAACTACCAGCGCACTCAAGCGCGCGACACCGTTGTGGTCTTCCTCCTTGGGTAGCAGGAAAATACCATCACGAACCCCGGGAATAGCGTTTAACTGGTAATTAAGATAGGCAAGTGAGGTACGTTTGCCAACAATGTTCACCATATCAGCGCGACGTCCGTGCAGCAGGAAACTGGTGGTGCTGACATCATTACTACATAGTTCGATGACATCACCCAGGCGGGTAGGGGTATCAATATGCCCGCCTTCAGCCCACACGTACTCATTATCGCGGCGCAACTGTACCTTAGGCAGGGTTTTCCATTCTGCACCGGCAGTGGTACGGCGAGAGGCGATCTGCCCCGTTTCTGTGCAACCATAGATTTCGAGCAACGGTGCACCGAAGCGGTTCTCAGCCTCGTGGGCCAGACTCTTTGATAAAGGTGCAGTGGCCGAAAGCAGATGATCTATGGCCGGTAGCGTGAGCTGATCGTCCAGCAACGCCCGCAGGTGATAGGGCGTAGTGACCAGCATACGGGGACGCGGCAATTCCTCCAGTGCAGCACAAATATCGGCGGGATAAAAGGGCCGCCCTGCATGCAGAGTGCCTCCTATTTGCAATGGCATTAGTACCGTCGACTCGAGACCATACATGTGCTGTGCGGGTATGGTGCCGAGGATGGCGTGAGCGGCGGTGACACCAAGGCGCTCTGCCTCGCGGCGTGCGCTGCGCACCAAACTGTCCCAGCGTTTCTGATGCGGCACGGGCGAACCGGTAGAACCAGAGGTAAAAACGTGGGCAACAACCTGGTCACCATCGATTTGTGGCGTCGGGTACTCGCTGCTCCCGTTCAGGTGCATCGTCCGGGGTGGAAAATGAAATGTGGGTATGCCCGCCACGCCGCTGCTCTGATCGGTAACACAGAAGACGTCCGGAGCAATGCACCGCATCTGGCGTATCATTTCCGGCGTGTGCGTGGCCGGCAACAAACTGACGCGATGGCTGATAATACATGCGGCAAATACGACGGTAAAACAATAACGATCACGGCACATGTTCAACACATGCTGGCCAGCCGGTAGCTGGCCCGCGATCCAGTCAACGTCCGCCAGAAATTGACGTGTGATGATGGGCCTTCCCGCACGGTATGCCAGAATGTCGTCGGGATGGCGATGAGCGATGAGTGGTTGCTTCTGCATAGGATGTCTTTGTCAGCGAGCTTAACGGCTATCGACGCCGACTGCGCCGCGGGCAGTTTTCAAATAAGCGCGCATGCCATCCAGAATACCATGCTGCCTCTCGTCAGGGAGCACTCGTCTACGTACCAGGTACTCAATCACGAACATTGCAATCACCAGCGGCCAGGCCAATAGATTGGCAAATAGTGACCAAACCTCTATTGGGGAGAATAAAAACAGTAGTGTGGACAGCATCGCCATCACGGCGAAGAACAAAGTCCAGGCCAGCGTTACCTGACGTGTATAGCGTGCAACCGCAGGAGGGAGCGGGCCGCGTATGCTCTCGGCCAGTCGACTAATCAACGGTCGATGCCTGGCACCGAGTGTATGACCGAACATCAATGCCAACAGGACGTTTGTTCCGATGTTTTGGATGAGATATACCCAACTGAAATTCCGTTCCAACAGTGACCAGAAAATGAATAATAATCCGATCGGTACCAGACATAAAACGAGCATCAACGCGGGGCGTGGCGAGTGCCAGGCCAACCACAATAGAAGCGCAAGTGTCGGCAATACGGCGACAGACAAACTCAAGGCGGGTATAGCGATACCCGCCTTGGCAATAGAACTGAAATAGGATAACAGGGAATAGCCTATTAGTAGCGCTGAGACCCCCCCCCAGCGGCCGATCTTAGCCAAAAGTTCGTACGTAGTGTGAGTCACTTTGTGCGATGCTCTGCTATATGTTGAGTCAGATTCGACAGTGAGGAGAATATACGCACATTGTCTTCACTGTCAGAACGCAACTGGAATCCATATCGTTTGGACACGGTTAATGCGACTTCCAGAATGTCGATAGAATCAAGTCCCAGACCTTCGCCGTAAAGGCGCATGTCTCCTTTGATTTCTTCCGGCTCGACGTCAAGGTTAAGGACCACTACGATGAGCCCGGCGATCTCGCTTTGCAATTCCTGATGGGTTTCAGACATGGTGTTTCTCGCGAACGGCAGACCACCCGGCGTCGGGCGACTTCTGGAATATCGAAAATAAGAATCTCCGCTGCAAACGGGTTGGGGATATCCTGCCCATAGGTAAAATCTTTAAATTCAATTCGCCTCTTCGGGAGGATTTGATGAACTGCGTACAATAAGACAACACTCTAACCTCTTGGAAACTTTATTTCCCGTCTACCTGCGTCGGGGATCCGGGATTGCTGCCTTCTCGGGTTCTTGTTCCTTCACAGCCAAAAGCTCGCCCGCGGCGGGAATATCCTTGATCAAGACAATACCGGACTTCTCCGGCGAATCAAATATCATGTTGAACGACAATCACAACGACTTGATGGGTAATCTGTCCTTTGGTGCACCCAGAAAGTTGTACACCTCCCCGTCAACTGAGCCACAACGTCCCTGATTGAGCAGACACATCGTTGATTTTAATAGAATTAGCCCAGGATACACAAGCGGTAACTCGCATATGAAAGAGGTCGAATATTCTGTTACAATACTGAACGTTTCGTTAATTACCTTTCGCCGAAAGATGTCCGTTGAAACCAAAATAGCGACAACATCTCGCCTATAGCGGCGTATGGTGCAAACTGAGCAGGCAATGAAAGGTCATCTGATCCGCACAGGAACCTGCGATCAGGTTGGTTATTATTTTCGTGCCGATCTACTGGTGGAGATCGAAGCCAGCGGCAGGCATTTATTATACGGTCGCTCACTAATCCGTGCGACATACTATACGTACGCTGTTCAAGTGGTTTGCAGTGGCAACCCCACTGTTCGTCTACGTTGCGACGAACGCAGCAATGGCTGCGGAAAAACCGCTATGGGAGATCGGCGCCGGACTCGCTGCTCTCACATTTCCCGACTATCGCGGTTCCGACCAGAACCACACCTACGCGCTACCCTTTCCCTACTTCGTCTATCGTGGCAAATTCTTCAAGGCAGACCGCCACGGTATACGTGGAGTTTTCTTACACAACAATCACCTTGTCCTGAACATCAGCCTCGGTGTTTCTCCACCGGTCAACAGCAACGACAACCGGGCCCGCCAAGGCATGCCCAATCTCAAGCCCACGATCGAGATTGGCCCATCGCTGAACATCACGCTGTGGCGCACGTCAGATCATCATTACAAATTAGACCTGCGCCTGCCAGTGCGTACCGTTACCACTGTTACCGGTAATGTGCATAACATCGGTTGGGTAACGACACCGTATCTCAATCTGGATGTGGCCAACATGACCGGGCTCCCCGGCTGGAACCTGGGAGTATTATATGGACCCATGTACGGCTCGCGCAGCTATCACCACTATTTCTATTCGGTGCGGCCTCAATACGCCACAGCCACACGTCCAGCGTACAACGCACCGGGCGGCTACGCCGGGAGCCGATTCATCATAGCTATATCCAAACGCTATCCTAAATACTGGTTGGGTGCGTTCGTACGCTGGGACAGTCTAAAAAGGGCGGCGTTCGAAGACAGCCCGCTGGTGAAACGTGATCGCTATTTTGCTGCAGGGCTGGGTATCGCATTGATACTAGACGAGTCATCGATCCGCGTTAAGAGGGCAGAGTAAAACATGCGCCGTACCTTGCATACCGCATACGAGTACCTTGCCTTGTGGCTCGGGCTGTGCATACTGGGCGCACTTACCCTACCGTGGTCGTTAATCTCGGTACCCATCTATTATGTATTTCCCCGCCGTATGTGCGTACCTGTGGGGCGTGTAGTAATCACATGCTGCTTTCGTCTTTACCTATGGACATTGTCTGCTATGGGAGCCTGTCGTTTCGATCTTAAAGCACTCGATGCATTGCAAAACGCCGGTCCACTAATCATCGCCCCCAATCACCCCTGTCTTCTGGATGCATTCTTCGTTCTCTCCCGCTTATCGAACGTAGTCTGCATTATGAAAGCGAACATCGTCGATAACCTGTTTCTGGGTGCTGGTGCCCGACTGGCCGGCTATATCCGCAATGATTCACCGCTGAATATGGTGCTATGTGCCGTAAAGGAGCTTGAGAGCGGCAGCCAACTGTTGGCATTTCCAGAGAGCACGCGCACCACACATTGGCCGATCAACGCGTTGAGTTCGGGTATTGCCCGCATCGCCGCGCGAGCGCAGGTTCCGATTCAAACGGTGTTGATAGAGACCGCATCGCCTTACCTGAGCAAGGGTTGGCCGTTGTTCCGTCGGCCGGCAATGCCGATCCATTACCATGTACGATTGGGCCAACGCTTCGATCCCCCGGCGAACCCCAAGTCCTTCACCAAAGAGCTCGAGCAATATTTCACGGATTCCCTGAAAAATGCGCCCTGTTTCTTACGACAAAACCCACCATCAGCGTGAATACACATGAAATACGCTAACGGGATATACGGCAGGCGCGAAAATATCAGTCCCTTTTGCGAGACCGAATCTATACCTTCGTTAACTGTATTTGGCCGCTCATCATGACTGACCGATACGTCGCCCCCACCCATTTAGTACTCATCCCCAGCTACAATCCGGGACCTAAAGTCTATGAAACCGTGCGCGCTGCCCGAGATCAGTGGGCACCGGTATGGGTTGTAGTAGATGGCAGCACAGACGGTACCGCCGAGGGGCTTGCCGCAATGGCGCAGAGCGATCCGCAGCTCACGGTACTGATGTTGCCAGAAAATAGAGGTAAGGGCGCGGCGGTGTTGCACGGTCTTGACCTCGCTACCGAGCAAGGATTCACACACGCCCTGACCATGGACTCCGACGGTCAACATCCAGCCGACATGATATCGGCATTTATGAGCGCATCTCATCGGGCACCGCGCAATATGATGCTTGGTGTACCCGTATTCGACGCCAACGCACCCAGCCTGCGTGTCAAAGGGCGCAAGATATCCAATTGGTGGGCCAATCTGGAAACGCAATGGGAGGGCATCGGCGATTCCCTCTATGGTTTTCGCGTCTACCCCATTGGACCGCTGCGCCACGTGATGCACAGTCAACGGTGGATGCGCCGTTTTGATTTCGATCCCGAGGCAGTCGTGCGCCTGTGCTGGCACGGCGTACACCCAACCAATCTGCCGGCTCCGGTCAAATACCTGAGCGCCGAGGAAGGCGGCGTTTCCCACTTCAACTACTTGCGTGACAATACCTTGCTGATCTGGATGCACATCCGCCTGATGCTGGGATTCCTGCGGCGTCTTCCGCTATGGTTCGTCCGTCGACGTGCACACAAGTGAATCTGCGTTCACTTTAAATGGTGATATCGTGCCAGAGATCTGTACAACGTAAACTATTGTCTGAAACCTTGTCCTACTACCTCACGCCTCACCCATCTCTACGGCACGGTTGGGCGAAAAAAACCCCGCCAGTAACGGCGGGGTTTCAGAGTCGATCGAATGGAGTCAGAGCTTACATCATGCCGCCCATACCACCCATACCACCCATGTCACCCATACCGCCTGCACCCGCATCCTTGTTGTCCTGCGGTAGCTCGGCCACCATGGCCTCGGTGGTGATCATCAGGCCAGCCACGGAGGCGGCGTTCTGCAACGCGTAGCGGGTCACCTTGGTTGGATCCAGGATACCCATCTCGATCATGTCGCCAAACGTACCGGTGGCTGCATTGTAGCCATAGTTTCCCTTACCTTCCTTCACATCGTGGACGATCACGGAAGGCTCGTCACCGCAGTTGGTGACGATCTGGCGCAACGGCTCTTCTAACGCGCGCATGGTCAATACAACACCGGCATCCTGGTCGGGGTTGTCACCCTTGACTTTCTTCACTGCGGCCAGAGTGCGCACCAGGGCCACACCACCACCCGGCACTACGCCTTCTTCCACCGCCGCACGGGTGGAATGCAAGGCGTCTTCGACACGGGCCTTTTTCTCTTTCATCTCGACCTCGGTCGTGGCGCCCACCTTGATCACAGCCACACCGCCGGCCAGCTTGGCAACGCGCTCCTGGAGTTTCTCGCGGTCGTAATCGGAGGAGGCATCCTCGATCTGGGCGCGGATCTGGGCAACCCGACCCTCAATCTCATCCTTGCGACCGGCACCGTCGATAACGGTGGTCTCTTCCTTGGTAACGACGATCTTCTTCGCCTGACCCAGGTCTTCCAGAGTCGCCTTTTCCAGGGACAGACCGACCTCCTCGGAGATCACGGTACCACCGGTGAGGATGGCGACGTCTTGCAGCATGGCCTTGCGA
This sequence comes from uncultured Chromatiales bacterium, assembly GCA_964561765.1. Taxonomy (GTDB): domain Bacteria; phylum Pseudomonadota; class Gammaproteobacteria; order DATFLL01; family DATFLL01; genus CAZLQI01. The sequence continues at coordinate 81,597 of CAZLQI010000006.1, read as the reverse complement.
CGATCACCAAAACCTGGTGCCTTGACGGCGGCGACCTTGACGATACCGCGCATGGAGTTGACGACCAGAGTGGCCAGGGCCTCACCCTCGACGTCCTCAGCGATAATCAGCAGCGGCTTGCCCGCTTTGGCCACGCCTTCCAGCACCGGCAACAGCTCACGGATGTTGGAGATTTTCTTGTCGAACAGCAGGATGTAGGCCTCTTCCAGCTCGGCCGTCATGTTCTGCTGGTTGTTGATGAAATACGGCGAGAGGTAGCCGCGATCGAACTGCATGCCTTCCACGACATCCAGCTCGTTATCCAGACCGGAACCCTCTTCAACCGTAATCACGCCTTCCTTGCCCACCTTGGCCATGGCATCGGCGATGATACGGCCAATGAGGTCATCAGAGTTGGCCGATATGGTGCCAACCTGGGCAATGGCCTTATCATCAGTGCAGGGCTTGGACAGCTTCTCCAGCTCTCCGACCGCCACCACGACAGCCTTGTCGATACCGCGTTTGAGATCCATGGGGTTCATGCCTGCGGCGACGGACTTCATGCCCTCAACCACGATGGCCTGGGCCAGCACCGTCGCAGTGGTAGTGCCGTCACCGGCCACATCGGAGGTCTGCGAGGCGACTTCCTTCACCATCTGCGCCCCCATGTTCTCGAACTTGTCTTTCAGCTCGATTTCCTTGGCGACGGAGACACCGTCTTTGGTGATGGTGGGGGCACCGAAACTCTTGTCCAGTACGACATTACGCCCCTTGGGACCCAGGGTAACCTTCACCGTATTGGCCAAAATGTTCACACCCTGGAGCATGCGTTGGCGGGCTTCATCTTTGAACTTGACTTCTTTAGCGCTCATCTTTTGTATCCTCTCGAATCCTTATAAATTTGAACCATGTGCGTGACGGGAGCAGTCGCTCAATCTTCAAGCACACCCATGATGTCTTCTTCACGCATTACCAGAAGCTCTTCACCATCAATCTTGACTTCGGTGCCAGAGTACTTGCCGAACAACACCGTGTCTCCCGCCTTGACGTCGAGCGGGCGTACATCACCATTGTCCATCAGCTTGCCCTTGCCTATAGCAACCACTTTGCCCTGAATGGGTTTCTCGGCGGCGCTGTCTGGAATGACGATACCACCGGCAGTCGTGCGCTCTTCTTCCATGCGACGGACGATCAGGCGATCATGTAAGGGACGGATTTTCATGTGTTTCCACTCCTAATCAGAGACTCAATGTATAGCGTTGAAAGTTGACCCAGTACCCGATTTGCGTCAGGTGCAGGGATGGGTTTTGTTAGCACTCACCCTGAATGAGTGCTAATAATAGCGGCCATTCTGCGGGAGTCAAGGCCACAAGGACTCAATCTTCCCGACGATAATCTCCCTCCAAGGTACGTGGGTCGTGAGACACCTTCGGGGACGCCCCGGAAGACGATGAGGTACCGGACTGTGACGCCGGTCCGACCGCCGCCTGTACCAGTCCCCGTGCCAGCAACCAGCCCGCCAGACGCCGGCGCAACGGCGGCACCAGCAACAGGAAACCCACGGTATCGGTAAAAAAACCGGGGAGCACCAGCAACACGCCCGCCAGCATCAACACCATGCCTTCCAGCATGGCTGTGGCCGGTATCTCGCCCCGGGCCAGACTGCGACGCACCTTCTGTAGCGTGGAAAAACCTTGCACACGCAACAAGAATATCCCCAGCACTGCGGTAAAGATCACCAGGAAGATCGTTGGCAAGGCACCGATCAGGCCACCTACCTCTATCAGCAGGTAGATCTCCAGCATCGGAATGAGGAGAAAACCCAGAAACAGTAGCTGAAGAGGTCGCATAGAGCGGATAGGTCGGGGTCGCAGTGGCTAATTTCAAGCCATCGGGTAAAAAAATATCACTCTGGCGGACTTACACCCGCTTCCAGCTTCCGGTACTGTGCCCCCATGAGCGAGCCACTTCTGGTCCTGACCACCTGTCCCGACGCGGCGACGGCGCGCCACATCGCCACCACCTTGGTCGAGCGCAGACTGGCGGCCTGTATCAACATCCTTTCCTGCCTGCACTCCGTATATAAATGGCAGGGCCGCATCCACGACGAGGCCGAAGTCATGCTGTTCATCAAGACCCACCATGACGCCTATGCCCAGCTTGAGGCTGCACTCGTCGAACTGCATCCCTATGAACTTCCGGAAGTGCTTGCGGTCCCTGTTCTGAACGGACTGAGCGATTATCTGGCCTGGATCAACGATACCGTGGAATCCTGATAATGATGAAAATACGTCTCCTGCATGACCCTCGCCCTATCCCGGTTTTATCCTTGCTCATCGCCCTCCTGCTCAGCCTCACGGCGATCACCGCATCGGCCGGTATACAAAACATAGGCGGGAAATTGCTCGAACCCGATGTCGCCTACAACCTCCATGCCCGGGTGGTTAATGGCAACCAGATCAAGGCGCAGTGGACCATTGCCAATGGCTACTATATGTACCGGGACAAATTCCACTTTAACACCGATACTCCCGGTATCACGCTCGGTACGCCACAGCTCCCTCCCGGCAAGATCAAGCACGATGAGTTCTTCGGTAATGCCGTCGTCTATCGTCACAGCGTCAGCATCACGGTCCCTGTCACTCGTACCGACCCGTCTGTCACACGTTTCACCCTGATCGCCCATTCACAGGGCTGCGCCGACCTCGGGGTATGCTATCCCCCGCATGTACAAAAGGTCGTGCTGACTCTGCCAGCGGCACCTCCCTCCTCTCCGAGGGCCACTGTGCCCCTGCTGGACAAACTCGACAATGCATTGGGCCTGGGCAACACCGGCAATCAATTCCTGAAACCGAACCAGGCGTTTGCCTTCAAGGCCAGAGTGGCCGGGCCGGATACCCTCGTCGGCCATTGGACCATTGCCGACGGTTACTATCTGTACCGCGATAAATTCAAGTTCAAGCTCAAGAACGCCGATGGCGTGCGCCTGGTGGGCGTCTCCCTGCCCCCAGGCGAGACCAAACACGACGAATTTTTCGGCAATGTGCAGGTCTTCCATCACCAAGCCGAGGCGCGCTTCGCGCTCAAGCGCACCAGCACCAGTGCCCGGTCCATAACCCTGGAGGCCACCTATCAGGGTTGCGCCGAGGCCGGCATCTGCTATCCCCCGATCACCAAGAACGTCACCCTCACGCTGCCAAGCGTCACCGCAGGGACGACGACCGGTAACCGTAGCACGACGACACCGGCCAATGCGGCCTCTGCCAGCGCGTCACCTGCCAGCGCAACAGCATCGACAAGCACTACCTCCGTTGTCGCAACGACACCGGCCGCCACGTCCTCTACTCAAAGCAAGGCGCCGCTGTCCGAACAGGACCGCCTCGCCCGCTTCTTGCTCGAAAAACCGTTGTGGCTCAGCGTCGGTCTGTTCTTTTTACTGGGTCTGGGGCTGACCTTCACCCCGTGCGTATTCCCGATGATTCCGATTCTGTCGAGCATCATCGTCGGCCAGGGCAAACAGCTGACCACCGCGCGCGCCTTCACTATGTCCCTGGTTTACGTGCTGGCCATGGCCCTGACCTACACGGGTGCAGGCGTGGTGGTGGGCCTGCTGGGCGCGAATCTGCAGGCCGCCTTCCAGAACCCCTGGATCCTGTCCGGCTTTGCCGTCATCTTCGTCCTGCTCTCGCTGTCCATGTTCGGCTTCTATGAGCTGCAAATGCCCAACGTGTTGCAGAGCAGGCTCACCGCGCTCAGCAACCGCCAACGGGGCGGCAGCCTCATCGGCGTGGCCATCATGGGCGTACTCTCCGCGCTCATCGTCGGCCCCTGTGTCGTCGCGCCGCTGGTCGGCGCCCTGCTGGTCATCGGCCAGACCGGCGACGCCGTGCTCGGCGGCACTGCCCTGTTTGCTATGAGCATAGGCATGGGTATCCCGCTGCTGATCATCGGTGCCTCCGCCGGCAAACTACTGCCCCACGTCGGCAACTGGATGAATGCGGTCAAGGGCGTCTTCGGTGTGCTGCTGCTCGCTGTCGCCATCTGGATGCTCGAACGCATCCTGCCCGGGGCTATCAGCCTGCTGATGTGGGCCGTTCTATTCATTATCTCCGCCATCTACATGGGTGCCCTGGCACCGATCAAGGAAGGCGCCGCTGGCTGGTCGAAGCTGTGGAAGGGACTCGGGCTGGTACTGCTGCTCTACGGCATCCTGCAACTCGCCGGTGTGGCCGCCGGGGGAGGCGACGCCCTGCAACCCCTGCGCGGACTGTGGACCAGTCACAGCGTCGCGGGTGCCCCTACCCAGGCCGTAAGCATACAGTTCAAGCGGGTCACCAATCTGGCGGCGCTGAAACGCGGTATCGCTGCCGCCAGCGCCCAGGGCAAGCCCGTCATGGTCGATTATTATGCTGACTGGTGCGTGTCGTGCAAAGAATATGAAAAATACACTTTCGCCGACCCCAAGGTACAACAGGCCTTGTCCCGCTTCGTCCTGTTGCAGGCGGACGTCACCGCCGACAATGCCCAATCCAAGGAACTGCTGCGCTACTTCCATCTCATCGGACCGCCGAGCATCCTGTTCTTCAGTACCCGCGGCAAGGAGTACACCAACCTGCGCCTGGTTGGCTATCTCGATGCCCGGCAGTTCCTCAAACACGTCAATCAGGTGCCCTGATTCGCACCCCGAACGTGCAGCGCATACGGGGCCACTCGCGCGGTGATACCCGCGCAGCGATCAGGCGACAGAGGGCACCCCGCCAACCCATCGCCACGCATAACAGCGCGACACCCTTGCGTATATAGTGCGCGTACGTTCGCACGGGGTCACCTCCGCATGCTCACCAAACCCGTCAACAGTGAACCGATACCATGACCACACTGCGCCTCAGCCTCCTTATCCTCGCCCTGGCCGCCATCGGACTCGCGGGTGGCTTTGCCCTTAATCACTGGCTAGGCGACACCTCAGCGACGACCACTGAAGTCGGGCCGCGCAGCGGACACACCGCCACCGTGCCTAACCCTGCGCCAATGCCCATCGCCGATGCCGACAGGGTGGGCAAACTGCGCCCGGCCTTTACCTTACCCGATCTGCAAAACAGACCCACACGCATCGCCAAGTGGGACGGCAACGTCGTGATGATCAACTTCTGGGCCAGCTGGTGCCCACCCTGCCGGCGCGAGATGCCCGGCCTCATCAAGCTCTACCATCAGTATCACAAGAAAGGTTTTACCCTCGTCGGTGTAGCCATCGACAACAAACGCAGTGTCCAGAACTTCATCGATCCGCTGGGGCTGGACTATCCCATTCTGATCGGCGGGGTCAAGGCTATCAGCGTCGCCAAGCAGTATGGCGACCACCTGGGCATCCTGCCCTATACCGTACTCATCGGTCGCGACGGGCGTATCGTCTCGACCCACCCCGGCGAGCTGAGCTATGCCGCCGCAGAGGCCCTGATCAAGCCCTTGCTCTGAGCCGGCACCGTCCCGACTACGCAGTCCTGCACAGACCCCGGGCGCGATCCGGTGGCGGTAACGGGCATCTGTGACCTGCATCTCGCACAAACTCGGTAATCTTGTTACTATCTGCATCGAAATAACGTCAAACGTCACCGTCTGGACAAGCCTCATCGCTTCGGGCACAATGCATCGAAGGTCAACTATAGTGGGTGGTCTTTTGCCTCGAAATTGAAGGCATTTGCGATGAACTTGTTCCGATAAACACAAACACTACCAACGACGGACGGCACATACTGCATGTCAAAGCTGCTCGTACTCAACGGCCCCAACCTCAATCTGCTGGGCACCCGGGAACCGGAACACTACGGTCGGGAAACGCTGGAATCCATCCATAGCCGTCTGGCGCAGATCGCGCGTGAGGCCGGCCACACCCTGCACTGGTTCCAGAGTAATGCCGAACATGAACTGGTTGAGCGCATCCATGCCGCCAGTCACGACGGTATCGCCTTCATTCTGATCAATCCCGCTGCCTTTACCCACACCAGTGTGGCATTGCGCGATGCATTGACTGGAGTCGGTCTCCCGTTCATCGAGATTCACTTGTCCAATGTCTACGCTCGCGAGCCTTTCCGGCAGCATTCCTATTTTTCGGATCGCGCCGTGGGGGTGATCTGCGGATTTGGCCCTCAGGGCTATGAACTGGCCCTACAGGCCGCGCTGCACCAGCTCTCCGCATAAGTCCTCACCACACCCTATGTAACCAAGCCAGGGCATCCCCATCATGGATATTCGCAAGGTCAAAAAACTCATCGAACTGCTGGAAGAATCCGGTATTGCTGAAATTGAAATTCACGAGGGTGAAGAATCGGTACGCATCAGCCGCAACAATTACGCCAGCGCACCCCCGATGATCATGCAGGCCCCGCCGGCTATTGCCCCTCTCCTGGCCGCTGCCCCCAACACCGAAACCGACAACAGCGCAGCCGACGCGCTCAGCGGCCACGCCGTAGATTCCCCCATGGTCGGTACCTTCTACCGTGCGGCGTCCCCTGGCACCAGGCCCTTCGTCGAGGTCGGTCAATCCGTCGGTATCGGCGACACATTGTGCATCATCGAGGCGATGAAATTGCTCAACCAGATTGAAGCCGACAAGGCCGGCACCATCAAGGCCATCCTGGCTGAAAACGGCCAACCCGTCGAATACGGCCAGCCACTGTTTATTATCGAATAATCCAGACAATCCAGGCCACCGATAGCTATGTTCGAAAAAATCCTGATTGCGAACCGAGGCGAGATTGCGCTGCGCATCCTGCGCGCCTGCCGCGAACTGGGCATCAGCACCGTTGCCATCCACTCCGAGGCGGACCGTAACCTCAAACACGTGCGCCTCGCCGACGAATCGGTATGCATCGGGCCGGCACCCTCCAGCGAGAGTTACCTGAACGTGCCGGCCGTGATCAGTGCCGCCGAGGTCACCGATGCGCTTGCCATCCACCCCGGTTACGGTTTCCTGGCGGAGAATGCCGACTTCGCCGAACGCGTGGAACAATCCGGTTTCACCTTTATCGGTCCACACCCGGACACCATCCGCCTGATGGGAGACAAGATCTGCGCCATCGAGGCCATGAAAAAGGCCGGTGTGCCCTGCGTGCCGGGTTCCGACGGTCCACTGGGTACTGACGACGCAACTAACCTCACGACGGCCAACCGCATCGGCTATCCGGTCATCATCAAGGCCGCCGGTGGCGGTGGCGGGCGTGGCATGCGCGTGGTCCATGCCGAGGCCACCTTGCTCAGCGCCATCTCCCTGACCCGTTCCGAGGCCGGTGCGGCCTTCGGCAATGATGTGGTCTACATGGAAAAATTTCTGGAAAATCCGCGCCACATCGAGATCCAGGTGTTGGCTGATGAGCACGGCCACGCCATCTACCTCGGCGAGCGCGACTGCTCCACACAACGCCGCCACCAGAAGGTCGTCGAGGAGGCCCCCGCACCCGGTATCAGCGAACAACAGCGGCGTAAGATCGGTGAACGCTGTGCCGCGGCCTGCCGTGATATCGGCTATCGTGGTGCCGGTACCTTCGAGTTCCTCTACGAGGACGGCGAGTTTTACTTCATCGAGATGAATACCCGCGTGCAGGTCGAACACCCGGTCACCGAGATGATCACCGGTGTGGATATTGTCCGCCAGCAGATACTCATCGCCGCCGGCGAGACATTGCCCTACCGCCAGGAGGACATCGTCCTGCGCGGCCATGCGATGGAGTGTCGCATCAATGCCGAAGACCCGACCAACTTCATGCCCTCACCCGGCACCATCACCGCCTGGCACGCACCGGGCGGCCTGGGAGTCCGCGTGGATTCCCACATCTATGCCGGCTACACCGTTCCCCCCTACTACGATTCGATGATTGGCAAAATCATCGTCCATGGCGATACCCGCGAGATCGCCATGGCCCGCATGCGCAATGCGTTGAGCGAGGTCGTCGTCACTGGCATCAAGACCAACATCCCGCTGCATGAAGACCTGTTCCGCGACCCCGCCTTCGCCAAAGGCGGCACCAACATCCACTATCTCGAGAAGAAACTGGGGCTCTGAAAGGGGGTGTGAGGCAATACAGCCTAACGGGTGTCGCTTTCGAGCCAAACGCAAAACACAAGCACCCCTGACACGTCACACCTCACCGGCCTGTTTTTCCACTACTCGCTCCTAACTCCTCATATGCCCTGGATCCAACTCGAAATCGATACCGATGCCGATGGCGTCGAGCACCTGTCCGATGCGCTGAGTGAGGCCGGGGCCTTGTCGGTAACCTGGGAGGACGCGGCCGATCAGTCCCTGTTCGAGCCTCCGCCCGGCGCCACACCATTGTGGACGGTGACCCGTGTGGCGGGCCTGTTCGACGCCGACACTGACATGGCGACGGTCGTGAAACAACTCGAGACGACATTGGTCGGCCCACTGCGCGCTTGGCGCGCCACCCCCCTCGACGACAAGGACTGGGAACGCGCCTGGATGGACGATTTTCATCCCATGCGCTTTGGCGAACGCCTGTGGATCTGCCCCAGCTGGTGCCTCCCACCGATCCCTGAGGCCGTCAACCTCCTGCTCGACCCGGGCCTGGCCTTTGGCACCGGCACCCACCCCACCACGGCCCTGTGCCTGGTGTGGCTGGATGCACAGGTGCTCAGCGGATGTGTCGTCATCGACTATGGCTGCGGCTCCGGCATCCTGGCCATCGCGGCCGCACGGCTCGGCGCACACCGTGTCTACGCCGTGGACCATGACCCACAGGCTCTGCTGGCCACCAGGGACAATGCAACCCGCAATGGTGTCGATACCGTGATCCAGACCTGTCGGCCCGAGGTCCTCGACACCACTCTGGCCGGCGTGCAGGCCGATATCCTGCTCGCCAACATCCTGTCTGGGCCGCTCATCGCCCTGGCGCCCCGCCTCGCCACGCTGACCCGCCACAGCGCCGCCATCGCCCTGTCAGGTATCCTCAATGAACAGGCCGCTAGTGTCGCGAGCGCCTATGCAACAGACTTCACCGTGTCCCCCCCAATCAGCCGTGAGGGCTGGACACGCTTGGAAGGACACAGAAAATAGGCTAACGTCGCGGTATCCGGCGCTGCACCGCAGCGTGATTGTCGCAACAGACCTGCAAATGTATACCCAGTGCGCCCACTGCCAAACCCTGTTTCGTATCACCGCCAAACAACTCAAGGCGGCCTCCGGTCGCGTGCGTTGTGGGCACTGTGGACAGGTATTCAATGCCTTGACACGTCTGGTAGAACACCTGCCCGATGAACCGGCCAGGCCTCGCAAAGACGCCCCGGCAGAGCATTTTGCGAAGGATACCAGCAACACTGGTGCACCAACCGGGCAAGACGCGAGCTCTCCAGCATCCCGGCACAACATCCCTGTGCCGCCACCTGCATCTCCAGCGGCGCTGACCACCCACCGCAACGATGCCGTCCCCTCTTTCGATGATCTCCAGGCGGCGTTTGCCGATCTGCAACCACCCGACTCACCTCCAGAGCCGATGCCTCGGGAGGAGCATCCCGCGCACGCCGTGCAAGACATTCACGATGACGCCATGGATATCGACCTAGCGGGATCCGTGCGCACTGACACGCCGCCCATGTCACCCTCACCGTCCACCACACCGCTCAAGACAGCCGGCCTCAGCACGCACGAGATGTCCGACATCGACGTCCTGCTCAAGCAACTGGCCCGGGATGTCGAATCGATGACCGCCACCATGCATCAGCGCTCCGGCTCTGGCACACCGGCCGATCCGGGCGTGGACAGCTCCGTCACGCGGGAAACGCCGACATCTCCGGCGCCCCGGACCCATGCTGGCGATGCGACGGCGGGCCTGTCCTTTTTCGGACAGACTGAAGCGGAAGTAATACCGGGAGCCGAACGGGTCATCGAACCGGAGGCTGAACCCGAGGTCATATCGGAGCCCGAACCACCCGCCCCCGATCTTGACCCATTGGATGACCCCTTGATGAGGGATATGGATGAGGATGAATGTATCATCACATCGCTCGACGACACCCCCACCTATGATACCGACGAGGGCATCGCGTACGCCGCGACACCGCACCATGACCTGTCGGACAGTGACACTCAGGGACACGATGAGGCGGCGACAGCGCCCGCCTATGCCCGCCCTGTGGCCGACCATGCCGAACCCCGCGAACGCGACGCCATCCCCGACATCCTGCGTGCCACCCTGGAGGACGCCGCCCGCCCGCGCCGCCACCCGCTGGTCACGCTGACGGGGGGCGTCTTCCTCCTGGGTCTGCTCGGCCTGCTGCCAGCGCAGCTCGCCTACTTCCGTGGCGCTGATCTGGCAATGGCCTTTCCCGCCCTGCGCCCTGGCCTCGCCCGCTTCTGTCATCTGGCCGGCTGCCACCTGCCCGTACGCCGCGACCTCGCCCAGCTGGTAATGCTCAACAAGGACATCCGCAGTCCGGGCGCACCGAAAGGCGCCCTGCAGATCACCGCCACCATCGAAAATCGTGCCGACTTCCGCCAACCCTGGCCGTCACTGTACATCACACTGTCCGATCTCACCGGCCAGATCACCGCCGCCCGTCTGTTCCACCCCGGTGAATATCTGGCCCACACCCCCGAAGCACTCCGTCAATGGCACGCCAGCCGAGGCATGCCTATCGACACCCCGGTCAATATCGAGCTCGATGTGGCCGATCCGGGGCGTCAAGCCATCAGCTACCAATTCAGTTTTCACTAAAACTGTCAAGAATGACGACTCCGGGCAAAAAATCCAGCATGGCGCTTTATCCCGGCCAGCGGAACCGGTAGACTTTTCGTTCTCCCAAGAAGAACCCGAAAAGAGAAGGCCAGACACCAGCGCGATGCAGATCGGTCCGTACACACTCGTCAATCGATTGATCCTGGCTCCCATGGCCGGCGTCACCGATCGCCCCTTTCGCCAATTGTGCCGGGATCTCGGTGCGGGGATGGCCGTCTCGGAGATGGTCTCGTCCAACTCACTGCTATGGGGCAGCGCCAAGACCCGGCGGCGCGCCGATCACGCGGGCGAGACCGAGCCCAAGTCTGTGCAGATCGCCGGTACCGATCCAGCTATGATGGCCGAGGCGGCACGACACAACGCCGACAACGGTGCCCAGATCATCGACATCAATATGGGCTGTCCGGCAAAAAAGGTCTGCAACGTCATGGCCGGCTCGGCCCTGTTGCAAGATGAGGCCCTGGTCGCCCGTATCCTCAAGGCCGTGGTCAGCGCCGTGGACATCCCCGTCACCCTCAAGATCCGCACCGGCTGGGACAAATCACACCGCAACGCCCTGGCAATCGCCCGTATTGCCGAGGACTGTGGTGCCCAGGCACTGGCCATACACGGACGCACCCGGGCCTGCGGCTATACCGGCGACGCCGAATACGACACCATCGCCGCAGTCAAGGCGACAGTCGACATCCCGATCATCGCCAATGGCGACATCACCACGCCCCACAAGGCCCGCTATGTCCTGGACTACACCGGCGCCGATGCGCTAATGATCGGCCGTGCCGCCCAGGGCCGACCATGGATCTTTCGCGAAGTGGCTCACTATCTGGACACCGGGCGCATCCTGCCCGAACCGGATGTGATCGAAATTCGTGACATCCTGCTCGAACACCTGAATACGCTCTACACCTTCTATGGCGAGCACACCGGTGTGCGCATTGCCCGCAAACACATCGCCTGGTACAGCAAGAGACAGCGCCACGGCGCCGCCTTTCGCCAAGCCATCAACCGCATTGACGCCCGCGATGAGCAACTGCACAGGGTTCAGGACTTCTTTGCCCACCTGATTGCCGGCGAGGACCTGGCGGCATGAGTGCGTTGCAGACCCACGCCACTCCATGTGCCTTCCAGGTGGAGTCAAGCAGTAGCGGCAAACCCTTGCGCGACTGTGTGGCAACGGCGATCGCAGACTACTTCCGGCAACTGGACGGACATGCATCCTGCGCGCTCTACCAGATGGTGCTGCAGGAGGTCGAGGTGCCCCTGCTCCAGGGTGTACTCACTCACACCGGTGGCAACCAGACGCAGGCGGCCGAACTGCTCGGCATGAACCGCGGCACATTGCGCAAGAAACTCAAGCAGTACGGCCTGGACCAGTAACCGCACAAACGACGGTATTTTCGGCAGCGGATTTCAACCCGCAGTTTCCCGCGCGCCGCACCGATACACACTATTTTTATCACGCGTTTTTTCAGGACCCGATACATGACCCAGATAACCCGTGCGCTCATCAGTGTCTCCGACAAGACCGGCGTGGTGGACTTCGCCCGCCGTCTGCGTGACTTCAACGTAGAGATCCTATCCACTGGCGGCACGGCCCATCTGCTCGCCGACAATGCCATCACGGTCATCGAGGTCTCCGACTACACCGGGTTCCCGGAAATGATGGACGGGCGAGTCAAGACGCTGCACCCGAAGATCCACGGTGGCCTGCTCGGGCGACGCGGCACCGATGAGGCGGTGATGGCCGAACACGACATCCCGCCCATCGATCTGGTCGTGGTCAACCTCTATCCCTTCGAACAGACCGTCGCCCGTCCCGACTGCGATCTGCCCAGCGCCATCGAGAACATCGACATCGGCGGCCCCACCCTGCTGCGCGCCGCCGCCAAGAACCATGCCGCAGTCACGGTAGTGGTCGACGCCGAGGACTACCCGCGCGTGCTCGAGGAGATGGCCTCCTACCAGGGCAGTGTAAGCGCCACCACCCGCTTTGACCTCGCGGTCAAGGTCTATGAGCACACCGCCCATTACGACGGCACCATCGCCAACTACCTCGGCCTGCAGCTAAACCAGCAGGCCAACGACACGTTTCCGCGCACCCATAACACCCAGTTCATCAAGGCGCAGTCCATGCGCTATGGCGAGAACCCACATCAGAGTGCCGCCTTCTACGTCGAGCGCCATCCCGAGACCGGCACTGTGGCCCAGGCCCGCCAGCTGCAGGGCAAAGCTCTGTCCTATAACAACATCGCCGATACCGACGCGGCGCTGGAGTGTGTCAAGCAGTTCGATGCCGGCACCGAGGGGCCGGCCTGCGTCATCGTCAAACACGCCAACCCCTGTGGCGTCGCACTGGGCACCAGCCTGTTACAGGCCTATGAGCACGCCTACCGGACCGATTCCGAATCCGCCTTCGGTGGCATCATCGCCTGCAATATGCCGCTCGACGCGGACACCGCGCGGGCCATCGTCGAGCGCCAGTTCGTCGAGGTCATCATCGCTCCTGCGGTCAGCGAAGAGGCCAGCACGGTGATCAGCGCCAAGAAAAACGTGCGCCTGCTGACCTGCGGGCAGTGGCCGACACAACCCACGCCGCGGCTGGACTACAAACGCGTCAACGGCGGCTTGCTGGTACAAGATGCCGACCTGAGCCTGCACGATGGACTGAAGGTGGTCACCACCCGCCCCCCGGACGAGGCACAGATGCGCGACCTGCTGTTCACCTGGAGGGTTGCCAAGTACGTGAAATCCAATGCCATCGTCTACGGGCGCGACGCCACGACTATCGGTGTCGGCGCCGGCCAGATGAGTCGCGTGAACTCCGCACGCATCGCTGCCACCAAGGCTGAACTCGCCGGGCTGGTGGTCGCAGGATCGGTGATGGCCTCCGATGCCTTCTTCCCCTTCCGCGACGGTCTCGACCAGGCCGCCGAGGTCGGCATTCGCGCCGTCATCCAGCCTGGCGGTTCAATACGCGACGAGGAGGTCATCGCCGCCGCCAACGAACACGACATCGCCATGGTCTTCACCGGCATGCGCCATTTCCGGCATTAAGAGCAGGCGAGGCGTGAGGAATGCAAGGCCATCTCGGTGGGCATAAGTGTGTGTCGGTGTCTGCGCGGTTAATGCGCAGACAGGGTTTTGTGCCCTTTGCTTCACCCCTCCCCCCTCACCAGGACACGCGCAGGCGTCAACGGCAACGACACGGGTATTCAGGCTTTACCGAGAACTGCCAACTTCATTATAGGATGCTGATATGAAGGTATTGATCATCGGGGGCGGTGGACGCGAGCATGCTCTGGCCTGGAAGGTAGCACAATCGCCGCGGGTGGAGCGCGTGTTCGTCGCGCCTGGCAATGCGGGCACCGCACACGAACCGAAACTGGAAAATGTCTCTATCGGCGCCGAGGACATTGGCGCACTGCTGGACTTTGCCCAACGCAATGCGGTGGCGCTGACCCTTGTCGGTCCCGAGGGTCCGCTGGTTGCGGGGGTGGTCGATACCTTCCGCCGCGCCGACCTGCCCATTTTCGGTCCCACTCGTGGTGCGGCCCGGCTCGAGGGTTCCAAGGCCTTCACCAAGGATTTTCTCGCCCGTCATCACATCCCCACTGCGGCCTACGCCAACTTCACCGAGGTTGGGGCGGGTATCGCCTACATCCGCGCCCAGGGTGCCCCCATCGTGGTCAAGGCCGATGGTCTGGCGGCGGGCAAGGGGGTGATCCTCGCCCAGACCGAAGACGACGCCATTGCCGCGGTCCGTGACATGCTCGCCGGCAATCGCTTCGGTGACGCCGGCCACCGTGTGGTCATCGAGGAATATCTCACCGGCGAGGAGGCCAGCTTCATTGTCATGGTCGACGGCGAGCACATCCTGCCTCTGGCCACCTCGCAGGACCACAAGGCCCGCGACGACGGCGACACCGGCCCCAACACTGGCGGCATGGGGGCCTACTCGCCGGCCCCGGTGGTCACCCCCGCCATCCACGAGCGCATCATGGCCGAGATCATCGCGCCCACCGTGCGCGGCATGGCTATAGAAGGCCATCCCTATACCGGTTTTCTCTACGCCGGAGTCATGATCGGCGACGACGGCACGCCCAGGGCACTGGAGTACAACTGCCGCTTCGGCGATCCCGAGACCCAGCCCATCATGATGCGCCTGCGCTCTGATCTGGTGGAACTGATTCAGGCTGGGCTCGACCACCGCCTCGATCGGCTCACCGCTGAATGGGATCCGCGTGCCGCCCTCGGCGTGGTACTGGCCGCCGGTGGCTATCCTGGCCACTACCGCAAGGGCGATGTCATCCACGGCCTGCCCGATACCACCACCATTGCTGGCGCCAAGGTATTCCATGCCGGCACCGCTGAGTGCGGCCCCGAAACGGTCACCAATGGTGGGCGCGTATTGTGCGCCGTTGGCCTCGGCGAACGGGTCAGCGATGCCCGGCAACGGGCCTATGAGCTGGTCGGGCGGATCCACTGGGAGGGGGTCTATTACCGTCGGGACATCGGTCACCGGGCCGTCACCCGGGAACATCACCACATCCATGCCACAGCATCAAAATAATCTTCTTAAGAAACATGGCGTTAGATACATATACCTCCCTTGCTCTCTTTCTTATAGAGACTTGCAAGAACAGTTTCGGCTAAAATAGCCTCACAAAATTTCTTAACCTCATGAATCAGAACGCCTTTCTTGCCTTGTTGATGTAAGGAGCACACATGTCAAAAAGATATCCTATCGTCGTCGTCACCGGTTCCTCCGGGGCCGGTACCACAACGGTCAAGCGCGCCTTCGAACACATCTTTCGCCGCGAGGGCATCACCCCTGCCATCATCGAGGGTGACAGCTACCATCGCTACAATCGCGTCGAGATGAAGGCAGCGATGAAAAAGGCCTCTGACGCAGGCAATAATTTTTACAGCCACTTCGGTCCCGAGGCCAATCTGTTCGAGGCCCTCGAAGAGACCTTCAAGGCCTATGGCAAGAACGGTCTGTGTCAACGTCGCTATTATCTGCACAGCGAAGAAGAGGCCGATGAACATAATGCCCGTCTGGGTACCACCCTCGCACCCGGCGAATTCACACCCTGGGAAGACATTCCCAAAGACACTGATCTGCTCTTTTATGAAGGTCTGCATGGTGGTGTAGTCGATGGCAAGGTGAACGCGGCCAGACACACTGACCTACTCGTCGGTGTCGTACCGATTGTCAATCTCGAATGGATCCAGAAGATCCACCGCGATGCCTCCGAACGCGGCTACTCCGCCGCGGCCACCGTCGATACCATCCTGCGCCGCATGCCTGACTATGTGAACTACATCACCCCGCAGTTCTCTCTCGCCGACATCAACTTCCAGCGCGTACCCACCGTCGACACCTCCAACCCGTTCATCGCCCGCGACATCCCCACGCCGGACGAAAGTTTTGTGGTCATCCGCTTCCGCGACCCCAAGGGCGTCGATTTCCCCTATATGCAAAGCATGATCCAGGACTCGTTCATGTCGCGCCCCAACATCCTGGTGGTACCCGGTGGCAAGATGGGGTTCGCCATGGAGATCATTCTCGGTCCCCTCATCGAGGAGATGCTGGACAAAAAACACCGGACAAAATAGTGCGAATCGCAACGGGTGACCGCGAAACAGTCACCCGGAGTCTAAAGCATACAGCGGCCCATCATCCTAGACACCGCAGGTACCAGTATCCCAGTGGAAAAACCGCGCATGCGCCCACTTATGCAAAATGATACCGAGAACGATACCGAACAGCGTCATCACCGCAGGCAGGCGGCCCTGGCCGAGTTGTACGAAGACGATGCTGGGACAGGCCCCGCAAATAGCCCAGCCGGCGCCAAACAACATGCTGCCAGGCACTGTGCCCGGCTGCAGTATCTTGTTCTGGTGGGGCAGGTGTTTGCGCAACACGGCAAACGCTGCGCCGGCAAATAACACTGCACCGCCGAACGTGTAGAGCAGTCGCAGATTGGTGAAGATAAACATGCGGTGGACCTGGTCATAGCTACCAAAACCGGTGCGTGCAAGGGTCGCGCCCATGAGCAGACCGAACAGGCCGTAGAGCAGATAGAATCTCAGCACGTTGCTCTTCATCTCGCCAGCACCTCCACAAAGAATGACACGGCAACGGCCATACCAAAGAAACTGAGGGTAGCCAACAAACTGGCCGGCACCAAGCGCGAACACCCACTCAGGCCATGCCCGGAGGTGCATCCCCCCGCCATCTGCGTACCAAAACCGACCATCATGCCACCGAGCAACAAGGCCACCAAACTCTGCCATTGGCCACCGGCAAAGCGAGTGAAAAGCGCGCTGAGCTCGAAATGCACATGGAAGTTGCCCACATAATAGGTGGCCAAAAAGGCACCCAGAAACGTGCAGAACAGGAACACGAGATGCACCGTCCAGGGGATGTTGAGCGCTGTCGTGTTCCGGGCAGGTGTCTGTGCAGCGGTGCCAGCGTTATCAGCGCCTTCACCAAACTCGGCCAGGGTGGCTTCGAGAAAGGCATCGTGGGCCATCTGCGAACCTGGCTGCAAACCCTCTGCAGCCTTGCCCAGCTTGCGCTCCTCACGCCAGCCAACGACCTTGGCCCAACTGCCTGAGACACCCAGAGGGCGGCCAATGCTGAGGGTAAATCCGATGGTGATGCCACCCAGTGCCAGGGCACCGATCCACCAGGGCCAATATGCACTCACCAATTCCATCTCAATCGTACCTCACAATGACTCGGGTTCTGTGTGTGTCACAGATAAACACATCGCACCCCACTCAGTGCGACAGAGGATTGAGGTGACGCAAAAAGCGCAACACGTCGGCCATGCCACCACCGCGGGTCGAGTCCAGACTGCTGGCGGAGACGGCGACATCCGCCTCGACCCGCATCGGGGTCTTGACGAGGTATTCACGCAACAGTGTGGCACACTCTGCATATCCGCCCGCTTCGGCAATTTCCAGGGCTGATTGGCTTGCCTGATTTCTTGCATGCGGGCTGCAGCCCGCCTCCAACAACAGGCCCATGATCTCCACCCGCCCGACGCTGGCGGCAACCATCACCGGAGTGGTGCCATCGCTGCTGGCCACATGTGTTGAAGGGGAACGGGTGCGGATAAAGGATTTCACCATACCCGCACGGCCCTTGAGAATGGCATTGAAGAGGGCAGTGGCATTAATTTCATCTTGCGAACGACCCGCAACCTGAAGCTCTTTGCCGTTAGGCAGAAGACCGAGGGGCACAGCATGGCCCGAAATAGCAATTTGAAATCGGGCGCAGCGTTCGAATTTGGCCTCACAGAAGTGCTGCTTCCACAGCCTCAGCGAGGGTTCCATAGCAAACTGGACATAAAGGTCGCAGCTCTCAGCGTGTGTACAAGTCACAGCGTGTCCTCTCATCCGGATCCAGGTTAGTGACGCCGGTCGCCAAACCCATTGAATTCTATCCGTACAGTCGCACATCCTTGGCACGGGATTATTCCATAAAATCCCTATTTTCGTGACGCGCATCACATATATCGACGCCACACGCTCCCGACTTTAGACAATCAGTCGATTGATATCAATATTCGATTCAATACGCCCCCAATAACAACGCTATCTTTGCATTCATCAATTTATTAGCAATGCATTACCTCATCAGCACTTTGCCGTTATTGGCGTACCTTCCGGTGCAGGCCCGGAGTCCACAACCGCATTAGCGATGATCCCTTCTGGGCAGGGACGGTTTTCACATGACTTTCGCGATCCATGGCGTACTAACGCGGATCCCGGATTCAAATGATGGTTTAAGTGAGGAGAGTCAACACGATCGTAGCGCTAATTCCCTGTCAGCAGGGTGCGTACAGGCGCCGGCTCAGTGCCGATCTATGGCGCAGATCATCTCGTTACTGAATTCATCGCGATCGGAGCTGAAGCGGTGATCGATGCTAAAGTGCTCGTCGGTGAGTTCCAGCCGGGCAATGCGTCCCACCTCATAGCGGCGTGGCGCCGCCGGCTTGAAGATTTCCGATTCGTCATAGACACGCACCCCACCCACCAGAACCCGGCCTTGCGCCTCTTTGTAGACAATATAGGGATTGAGTATCCGATAGGTCTGCTCGTTATCATAGAGGAAACGCACCGCCTTGCGCTCGCGTATCGCTCGACACAACTGCTGCTCAAGAAAATAGTCTCGCGCGATCGGCCGCTTGTCTTGATTGGGTGCGCCCTTTTCGTTTTTCCCCACGCTCCTTAATCCTCCATCGGTGATCGCCCCCCTCCATGCTGCCCACACAGGCAGCATGCAACACCCCACGACACGGCGTCAATGTCTCGATGCTCGCCTCAAAGAGGTGGCGCAAAGTTCCACTCGCCGCTGCACTCCTCACAGAAGCCGCGTTGGTGCAGATAGAAACGTCATGTTGGTGCAAGGTGTGGAGGCAAGACCCTGGCGCCAGCCCGCATTCCCCTTCGCACGTCAACGACGTACAATTCACAGACTGCACCGGAGGGACGGCGACACGCTGCCCTGTCTCCCCATCACCCGGCCTTGCCGGCCCGTACCTGACGCTGTGATTGTCCCATGATGCCCGATTCCTAGCGATGATCCTCCATATCGATATGGATGCGTTTTTCGCCTCGGTGGAAATCCGCGCGCAGCCCGCGCTGGCGGACAAACCGGTGGTGGTGGGCGGGCGCCCGGAAGGCCGCGGAGTCGTCGCCGCCGCCAGCTATGCGGCGCGCCGCTTCGGCATCCACAGCGCCATGCCGATGGTCGCGGCCCGGCGCCTGTGTCCGGAACTGGTGATACTGGCACCGCGCCTTGCGCTCTATGCCGAGGTCTCTCGGCAGATCCAGGCCATCTTCACCCGCTACACACCGATCATCGAACCCCTGTCACTCGACGAGGCCTTCCTTGATGTCAGCGCCAGCCATCTCCTGTTCGGGTCCGCCACCGTGATCGGTCGGCGCATCAAGCAAGACATCCGCACAGAACTGCGCCTCATCGCCTCGGTCGGTGTGGCACCGAACAAATTCCTGGCCAAACTGGCCTCCGATCTCGACAAACCCGACGGCTTTGTCGAGGTCATGGCGACGCAGGTGCACTCCTTTCTCGACCCGCTGCCCATCAGCCGCCTCTGGGGCGCGGGCAAGGTGGCACAGGGCGTATTCCAACGTCTCGGCGTCCAGCGCATGGGTCAGCTCCGGCGCCTGG
Organism: uncultured Chromatiales bacterium; assembly: GCA_964561765.1. Classification (GTDB taxonomy): domain Bacteria; phylum Pseudomonadota; class Gammaproteobacteria; order DATFLL01; family DATFLL01; genus CAZLQI01. The sequence continues at coordinate 61,665 of CAZLQI010000006.1, read as the reverse complement.
ACCCGGCCACCCTGACCCATCATTTCGGCAAGCAGGGTCTACGGTTTCTGGACCTTGCCCGCGGCATCGATCCGCGCCCCGTCATCGCGAACGCGGAGGCCAAATCGGTCTCTCGTGAAACCACCTTCGAGGTCGATATCGCCGATCGTGACGCCCTGCGTGCCGTGCTGTTCCAGCTCACCGAACAGGTGGCCTGGCGCCTGCGTCAACTCGGGCTACGCGGCCGCACGGTCCATCTCAAGGTCCGCTTCCCCGACTTCCACACCCTGACCCGCAGCCACACCCTGCCCAGCCCAACCCACACCACGGACACCCTCTGGCAGACCGTGCGCGGGCTCTTCGACACCCGGCTGCCCCCGTCACATCCGCCGCTGCGCCTCATCGGTATGGGCGTGAGCGGCTTCGATGAGGACACGCCGCTCGCCCCCTCGCGACAGGGGGAACTGTTCGCCGATACCGATGCGAGTGCGAGCACGCCGGTCACCGCGGCTGCACACCACGGCCAGGAGGCCCTGGATCGGATCGCCGATCACATCCGGGCACGATTCGGACATGATTCCCTGCACCGCGCCACCAGTCTGCCTCCCCCGACAACGGGCAAACCCGACTCGCAGCGACACTAAACGGGTTCATGATAACCACGCAGAACACCTCACTCAGGGGTGACTGGCATCCCCCGGCATAGACTGCCCGCACAGACCAGTGTCATGGCGACCATACTGGGCACGGTGGTCCTTCGCCCGGGCCTGCGCCTGCGCACGCGTCGTCGTACCCATCTTCTGCGCCAATTGCTGGCGCATCCGCGCAACCGGGAACAACATAGGGGAAACCTTTTTACCCATCAACGCGACATCGAACCACGCATAGGCCTCGACCGGGTTGCGTGCCAAGCCATCGCGCCCTTCCCGATAGCTGTTCCCCAGCACCGCCTGCGACAGTACATCCCCACCCTGCGCGGCCTTGCGCAACCACTGCATGCCCAGCGCAATATTGCGCGCCAACCCTGTCGCGCCCGCCAGATACAAACCACTGAGCACCCCAGCCGCACCGGGGCACCCTTGGTCCGCCGCCCGCGTCAGCCAACCCACTGCCTGTGCCGGGCGGGGTCCATGGGCACCGGGAAACTGCCCCCCGAGGATCATCACTCCCACCACAAATTGCGCGGAAGGATGGCCCGATTTTGCCGCCTGGCGCAACCAGATCATACCCCGGCCAATATCCTGTTTGACGCCACGCCCCGCCAGATAGGCCATGCCCAGACGGGTCTGCGCCACGACATCCCCCTGTTTCGCCCGTGCGGTCAGTGCGGTGATGGCCAGACCTTCGGCTCGTACACCATGGGGTTCTTCGCCCGCGACGCCCGACGCGGGCAGGCAACCCAGCACTATGATCAGTATCAAGCGCTGTACCCTGTGTCTCCTCCCATCCATAGACATACCCTTTTAATTTCTGGTTAAAATCGGGACACAATACGTACCCCTTTTGGGTGTAGCACGGAACCTACGGGGCGTCGAGCATCATGGTGCGTTTGCCACTATGTACTCATAGCTACGGCCTCCCGACTCCGCCATGGACCCCGTCCGGCCCAAGGGCGCTGATAAGGTCGCGCCGATCTTCTTCACCCGCTATCCGGGCCCAGACAACACCGCGAACGATTACGGGGTACAATGTCGTTGATGACACGCCGCCGATACCGGCACTTATAGGGTAAAGTACGGCCAGGGTCCACACCGGGATTCATCGCCAGCCCCTATCGCCTGAGTTCACTTGCTGCCCGAGGTATTGTCCATGTCCGCCCCTGACAGTATTCCCGCCACCGATACCGCCCCTGCCACACCGCAACCTATGGTCTCACTGACCTTCGGCCCAGACCGCTTGACCCTGCTCGGCACCGCCCATGTCTCCCGGGCCAGCGCAGACAAGGTCCGTGAACTGCTGGCCACTGGCGACTACGACACCGTCGCCGTCGAGCTGTGTCCGAGCCGCTACCACGCCCTCATCAACCCGGACGCGCTGGCGCGTATGGATCTGTTTCGCATGATGCGCGAAGGCAAGACCGCCATGGTTGCCGCCAGCCTGGCGCTGGGCGCCTATCAGCAACGCATGGCCGAGCAGTTCGGCATCCAGCCCGGTGAGGAGATGCGCGCCGCCGTCACCTACGCCGAGGCCCACGACCTGGGCCTACTGCTCATTGACCGCGATGTGGGGATCACCCTACGGCGCATCTATCGCGCTGTCCCCTGGTGGCGACGCGCCTACCTGCTCTCCGGCCTGCTGGCCAGCGTGGTCTCGCGCGAGCAGGTCAGTGAAGAGGAGATCGAGCGCCTCAAGGACGGCGATATGCTGGAATCGACCTTTGCCCAGTTTGCCAGCGAGGCCCGCGAACTCTATGAGCCGCTGATTGCCGAGCGTGATCGCTACATGGCCCTGCGCCTGCTGGCGGATCTGGACGACACTCAATCCGGGGAGACCGGTGCGACTGCCAGCACGGTGAGCGCCAGGGACGACGATACGCACGCGGCCAGCACCTCGGCCCGGACCGGGCGCCATCTGCTGGCCGTGGTCGGTGCGGGTCATCTCAAGGGTATCCAGAGCGCGCTGGAGGCCCGTCCGCTGCCTGATGCCCCTGCGCTGCATGAAGAACTGGCCCGGCTCGAACAGGTCCCGTCCGCCAGCCGCTGGCCGCGGCGCCTGCCCTGGCTTATCGTGGTCGTGATCCTCATCGGCTTCGCGCTGGGCTTTTCGCACAGTGCGGCCTTGGGCTGGAAGCTGGTATTCGAGTGGGTGGTAATCAACGGTGGACTCGCCGCCTTCGGTGCCCTGCTGGCCGGTGCCCACCCATTGACCATACTGACCGCTTTTCTCGCCGCCCCGCTGACCTCACTCAACCCGATGATCGGCGCGGGCATGGTTACTGCCGGCGTGGAGATTTTCCTGCGCCGACCCAGTGTCGGCGACTTCAGCCGACTGCGCAGTGACACCCGTCATCCCGCAGGCTGGTGGCACAACCGCGTCAGTCGCACACTGCTGGTGTTCATGTTCAGCACCCTCGGTTCGGCCGTCGGCACCTATTTAGCGGGCTTTCGCATCTTTGAACACCTCGCTCGCTGATGCGCCCCCAGCGAGGGGGCAGACCCTATACCGTTTGGCACACCCTCAGGTGCGAATACCGTAACCACGGTGGAGCATATACAGACTGGCGACAAACAAGACCACGATAAAACCCAGGATAATGCCGTAGGAGGCGAATAAGCTGATATCGCTCACACCGAGAAAACCGTAGCGAAAGGCATTGACCATGTAGAGAATGGGGTTGGCCAACGAGGCATGTTGCCAGAATATCGGCAACATCTTTATGGAATAAAACACCCCGCCCAGGTAGGTCAGCGGCGTCAGCACGAAGGTGGGCACAATGGTGATATCGTCAAAATTCTTGGCGAACACGGCGTTGATGAGACCCGCAAGTGAGAACAACATCGAGGTTAGGACCACCACCGAGATGCTCACCAGGACATTGTGCACCTGCAGATGGCTGAAAAACAACGACACCACGGTCACGCCCAATCCCACAATCATGCCGCGCGCCATGCCGCCGCCGACAAAACCGAGCAGGATAAGGTAATTCGGTGTCGGTGAGACCAGCATTTCTTCGATGTGGTGTTGAAACTTTGCACTGTAAAACGATGAAACAACATTAGAATACGAGCTGGTGATGACCGCCATCATGATAAGGCCAGGGACGATGTATTCCATGTAGCGAAAACCATCCATGTCACCGATCCGCGCGCCGATAAGTTGACCGAAAATCACGAAATACAACGAAGTGGTAATCATCGGCGGCAGAATGGTCTGCACCCAGATACGCGAAAAGCGCAGAATCTCCTTGAGGATAATGGTCTTGAAGGCGATGTACTGTTCCCGTGGCGTCATGGTGCTACACGTCCGCTGTCGATGATTTCGATAAATAACTGTTCGAGACGATTGGTCTTGTTACGCATGCTCAACACGTCGATGCCTTGGCGGGTCAACGCACTGAACACCGGATTGACGCCCTGCGCCCTGTCAATGTCCACCTCCAGTGACAACTCATCGACGAGGCGCACTGTATGTCCCTCAATCGCCGGCACTTCACCCAGCGGCTTTGCCAGATCGAGGACAAAGGTTTCGGTCTGCAATTGGTTAAGCAGGGCACGCAGGGTGGTATTCTCTATCAGGACACCATGGTCGATGATACCGATGGTGCGACACAGGCTTTCCGCCTCTTCCAGATAGTGTGTCGTCAGAATGATGGTCGTGCCACGTTCATTGATCTCGCGCAAGAAACGCCACATCGTGCGGCGTACCTCGATATCCACCCCGGCAGTCGGTTCATCGAGGATTAGCAGTGTCGGTTCATGCACCAGGGCGCGGGCGATCATCAGCCGGCGTTTCATGCCGCCGGACAGATTACGCGCCATCTCCCGGCGCTTTTCCCACAGCCCGAGCTGGCGCAGGTAGGTCTCGGCACGCTGATAGGCCAGAGCGCGCTCGATGCCATAATACCCCGCCTGGTTGACCACGATCTCCACGACCGGCTCGAAGGTGTTGAAATTGAACTCCTGCGGCACCAGTCCGATGCACGTCTTGGCGGCCGGGAAATCCGTGTCAATGTCGTGGCCAAACACCGCCACTTGACCACCGGTCTTGTTCACCAACGAGCTGATGATACCGATGACGGTGGACTTGCCGGCCCCATTGGGACCCAGCAGGGCAAAAAAATCACCGGGAGCCACATCCAGATCAATACCCTCCAGGGCACTCACTCCGTTGGCGTACACCTTGGTCAGATTGCGTATGGACAGCGCTTTCATAAGATTCCTGGGGTTATAGCCGGGGTGCCCGCGTATAGCGTCAGAACACACGGGCCGATTTGAATAACGCTGCTGCCTGAGACGACGGAGACCAAAAACCGGGACGCAGTGCGGGCAGAATCCACCTGAACGCACAGGGGTGGATCAGATTAACATCTTGCTGGAATGGGCGTAAGCCCATATCCGTGCGCCTGTTAGCCCATATCCGTGCGCCCCGGACCAAACCCCGTCAGGCATCACTCTGAACACTGATGGCTGTACAGCGTGACGGATTCTTGTCATTCTTGACACCCTGCATCCACATCCCGGACCAAGAGTAATAACCCGCCATGAGCAGTACTATCCTCCCCGGACACACCGGCCCGCGCGCGATCCATCTCGCCGACTATCGCCCGCCCACTTATCGGGTTGAACACATCGATCTGCATTTTGAACTCGACGCCGACACCACCGAGGTACGTACAAAACTGTGGCTGCGCCGCCATCCCGAGCAGGCGTCACACCCCGCACCGTTGGTGCTCAACGGCTGCCAACTCGAGTTGATCGCACTGAGCCTTGACGGCGAGCGCGTATCTCCCGATGCCTACACGGTGGACGATGAATCACTGACCTTGCATGACGTGCCGGAGACCGCCGCACGTAACGGCTTCGAACTTGCTATCCATACCCGCATCCATCCTGGTGCCAACACGGCACTGGAAGGCCTGTATGCCTCGAGTGACATGCTGTGCACCCAGTGCGAGGCACAGGGTTTTCGGCGCATCACCTACTTCCCTGACCGGCCCGACGTGATGGCCATCTATACCATCACACTGGTCGCTGACCGTGAGCGCTATCCCGTCCTGCTCTCCAATGGCAATCCGATCGAGCAGCGCGAACTGGGCAACGGACGCCATCTGGCACGCTGGCACGACCCCTGTCCAAAACCCAGTTATCTGTTCGCTCTGGTCGCGGGGCGCCTCGCGCACACCGAAGATCACTTCACCACCGCCAGCGGGCGTGACGTGCAGCTGCGCATTTACGTCGACGAGCAACATCTCGGCCAGTGCGCGCACGCCATGACCTCGCTCAAGCAAGCCATGCGCTGGGATGAGTTGAGCTATGATCGTGAATACGACCTCGACGTATTCAACATCGTCGCCGTAGGCGACTTCAACATGGGGGCGATGGAAAACAAGGGCTTGAACATCTTCAATTCTGCCTGCGTTCTGGCCAGCCCCGAGACGGCCACCGACGCTGACCATGCCAGCGTGCAGGGCATCATCGGTCATGAATATTTTCACAACTGGTCGGGCAACCGGGTGACCTGCCGCGACTGGTTCCAGCTCAGTCTCAAGGAGGGCTTCACCGTCTTTCGCGATCAGCAGTTCAGCGCCGACATGAACTCCGCTGCGGTTAAACGCATCCAGGATGTCGATATCCTGCGCACCCACCAGTTCGCTCAGGATGCAGGCCCCATGGCCCACCCCGTGCGCCCCACCCATTATATCGAGATCAGCAATTTCTATACGGTCACGGTCTATAACAAGGGCGCCGAGGTGGTGCGTATGCTCTATCAACTGCTCGGCCCGAGCGGTTTTCGTCACGGCACAGACCTGTATTTTACCCGTCATGACGCTCAGGCGGTCACCACTGATGATTTCGTCTGTGCGATGGAAGATGCCAACGCGATCGATCTGGGACAGTTTCGCCGCTGGTACGAACAGGCTGGCACCCCCGTGGTGCATGTCAGTGATGACTACAACGCCGCCACACGCTGCTACACCCTGCATCTGCGCCAGAGCTGCCCGCCGACGCCGGGACAGACTGACAAGCAACCCTTTCACATCCCCATCGCCATGGCGTTGCTTGACCCCGAGGGCAAGCCCGTGCCGCTGCGCCTGGACACGGAGGAGACCGCCACCGGTAACGAGCGGGTCCTGGCCCTGAGCGCGACTGAACAGCACTTCTGTTTCCAGGACGTGGCACAGCCCCCTATCCCTTCGCTGCTACGCGGCTTCTCGGCCCCGGTCAAGCTCGATCTGCCGCGCGATGATGCCACCCTGGCCTTTCTGCTGGCGCATGAGACCGATGCCTTCAACCGCTGGGATGCCGGACAACAGCTTGCCCTCAACACCCTGCTGCGCCTGATCCCGCGCTGGCAGGCAGGGGCTACCCTCGAACTCGACTCCACGGTGATCGAGGCTTACCGGCGCGCCCTCACCGATGCCGACCCGCGTGGCGATACGGACCAGTACACCGCGGCCAACCCGATTACTGATCCGGCCCTGGTCGCCCAGATACTCACCTTGCCGGGCGAGAGCTATCTGGCAGATCAGTGCGCGAGCGTCGATGTCGATGCCATTCACGCCGTGCGCGTCTTCATGCACCAGCATCTGGCCATGGCCCTGCATGATGAGCTGCTACACACCTATAGCATGTGCCAGAACAGTGGGCCTTACCGATTCACGCCCGGGGACAGCGCCCGGCGTGCACTAAAAAACTTGTGTCTGAGCTACCTCATGGAGGAGCAGGACACCACGGCGTCACGCACACTGTGCATGACACAATTCGAACAGGCTGGCAATATGACCGACGCCCTGGGTGCACTGAGTGCATTGGTGCAACAGGCAAGTCCCGAACGTGAAACGGCCCTGCATGACTTCTATGTGCGCTGGCAACACGATGCCCAGGTGGTCGACAAGTGGTTCGCCCTGCAAGCCGGTTCCCGCCTGCCGGACACCCTGGTTCGGGTGCAGACACTCATGCACCACCCCGCCTTCCGCCTGACCAACCCCAACAAAGTACGGGCACTTATTGGCCGTTTCTGCATGGGCAATCCGGTCCGTTTTCACGCCGCCGACGGTAGTGGCTATGCCTTCCTTGCGCAGCAGGTGCTGGCGCTGAACAGCCTCAACCCGCAGGGTGCTGCCCGCTTGTGCGGCGCCTTGAGCCGGTGGCAACGCTATGACAGCGAACGCGGCGCCTTTATGCGTGCCCAGTTACAACGCATTCGGGACCATGAGGGATTGTCTCGGGACGTGTTCGAGATCGTCGACAAGAGTCTTGGCGAGGCGTGACGCACGGGGAGACACTGGGATACAGGTCGACCCAGCGTATCTACAGAACAGGGGGAACGGCGGCGCGTTCGCTGCAGGCCCGGTAAGACACACACCGTTACCACAGCACTGTGGACGCCAGTCGGGTATTTTCCGGCTGTCGGCTAGTCGACGGGTGCATTTCGGCACAAGCCGAGTCTGGCGATACACGCCGGATCTTCGAGGAATTTGTGTGCCAGGATCACCGTCGCGGCCGACCAGGTCTGATTGAAGTTGGCGCGCCGACCAACGAGGCGGCCGGAACGGCCGTCGTAATACTCGGGCCAGCCATCAACAGGCAAGCGGCGGATGGCAATATCCATGGCACGTTCAGCGAGATCGCGCTGACCACTGTTCAGCGCCGCCGCGACAAACGACCAGAGCAGGACCGGCCAGTTACCACCATTATGATAGGACCAGGCGGAGTTCTTCGGGTCGCTGCCGGTATTGATGCGCCATTCCAGCCCCTGCATCGCGGGATAACAGAGTTTCACCGGCATCTCGCCAATCAAGTCCTTCCAGCGTCGCGCGAACACCTTCATAATGAGTTCGGACTGGGTGGCATCGGCCAGACCGAACACCACAGCCAGTAAATTGCCCTGGGAGAAAAACCGGAAATCCATGCGCCCCGGACCGAGATTACCCACCAGATAACCGGCATTGTCCGGCAACCAGTCCAACACCCAGTCCGGTATACTCTCGGGATAGATGTTGAGCTGATTTCTGTTTTTGCTGCCGAACATCTCGGTCTCGTAGCGGTGAATCTCGTTGAGTCGTTGTATGTCCAGCCAGTAATGATCACGCACATATTCAGTGAGCAGCGTGAGACGCTTCTCCATCTGCCCCAGCACGAACCGGCATTCCTGGGCACCCGCCACCAGCAGGCCTCGTGCAACACTGAGTACGCCGTAGAACAGCGACTGGATCTCCAGGGGATGTCCATAGACCCCCATGCGGCGGTCAATCATGAACGAGCCATCCGGCACCATCAGTGTCGGGAAGACCTCAAAGTGATCACGCAGACAAATGCTGACGATGAGGCGCACACCACGTTGCACCTCGGGTGAGTGACTGAAGGCGGTGTCGCCGGTGATACGCACATAGGCATGTAGCAATAGCACCCACCACATCATCGAGTCGACCGGTGCCACCCGCCCGATGGCCAGGTCACCAAAGTCGGCATGCACCTCCTGCTCACCGTTGTCACGAAACAACACCTTGAAACTGGCCGGCATGACCCGGGGTAACAGCTGGTGACCCTCCTGCTCCTCTTGCTGATCGCGCAACTTGAGTGTAAGCGAGAGGAAATTGCGCACAATACCGGGGTCGCCATCGAGGAGGTAGACAAAGGCCGAGGGCACAAAATCACGGACAAAACAGTCCGCGTAATTCTCCGCCGGTGCTTTGGGATCGTTGCTGGCGATATTGCCGACCGGCTCGCCCTGATAGAAGACCTTGGCCTGTTCCAACACCCTGTAAGCAGCGTCCAGTGTTTCGCTGTTTGGCACCCGCTTCACCACCTGCTCTTTAATCCATGATCGGGAAGGTGCACGACATAAGCCGGTTGCCTCACCACCGTGCCCAGCGCTCGTCGTCACCAGTCACCGCATAATCCGGCGACACCACCCTGCAAGTCAATAGGCGACATAGCGCAACACGGCAATGTAATGACACGCACTACCCGCCAGCACGAACAGATGCCAGATCCCGTGCGCATGCGCCCAGCGCTCATCGAAGACATAGAACACCACGCCACCGGTGTAGCACACGCCACCAGCAAGCAACCACAGCAGACCGGCCAGCGGCAGGGCATGCCACAACGGCACCATGGCGATCACCACCAGCCAGCCCATGATCAGATAGAGCACGAGTGACAGGGTGCGTGGACCCCGGCGCTGTAACCACTCAAGCACAATGCCCAACAGTGCCAGACCCCAGATTACCCCGAACAGTGACCAACCCCAGCCCCCGCGCAGGGTCACCAGGGTAAACGGAGTGTAGGTCCCAGCGATGAGAAGATAAATAGCGGCATGATCGAGTCTGCGAAAGACCGCCTTCGCGCGTCCACGCAGACTGTGATACAGCGTGGAAAAGGCATACAGCAACAACAATGTGGTGCCATACAGGCTGAAACTCACCACCCGCCAGGGGTCTCCCCGCATGCCAGCGATCACCACCAGCACCACCAGTCCACCGATGGCTGCCAGCACCCCCAGCAAGTGGGTATAACTGTTGAGCCGTTCACCATAATACATCGCCAATACCTCCTGCCGGCCATTGCCTGCATGTTGGCCCTTTACACCACATCGACCGAACCCGATAGGGGGCGCGCCCGAGCCCGATGCCCACCGCGCAACTCCGACACCCTACTGACACAGACATTCACTGGTCACTCATTATGCCAGCGCGGTTTTCACCGGGGCAATGAGTAGCGATACATTCGCCTATGCGCCCATCAGGGCTGGTCCAGATAGTGTGCAAGGTAATCGTCAAAATTCTCGGAGTCGGCATCTTCCATCGCGCGCTGTCGCTGCACGGAGGCCATGGCTTCGGTCTGGAAAAAGGCCTCGCGTTCAGGCGACAACGTCAGTGTATCGAAATAGCGTTTGTGTTTTTGCGACATACGCATGGTGAAGTGATAGAAGCCCTCGCGGTTTTCCCGCATCTGCTGGAGCATGCGTGCCGAGGGGGTCAACTCCGGGTCCTCGATCGCCGCCCGCTGTACACCCAACGCCTGGGTATACGGCATCTGCGCCTGCCCCTCGTCAAGCAAGGCACAGATATCCACCATGGCCTCGGCCACCTCCACCGCCCAGTTGCGCAGTGCCAACTCGGCCCCGTTGCGGCGCAACCGCATGCCTGGCGCACGCCCACGGTGGGCGACAGCATTCTGGTTGGCGTCGATCTCGTCGGCCTCCGCGCGCCCGATCGGCGGACTGTCCGCCAGCAGACAGTAAAGCATGAAGGCTTCGAGGAAATACACTTGATCTTCGTTGATACCCAGGGGCTCAAAGGCGTTGAGGTCGAGCGATCGCAGTTCCACATAGCGGATGCCGCGCCGCTTGAGCGCCAGAGTCGGCTTCTCATTGTCGTCGAGTATCTGTTTGGGACGCACTGTCGTGTAGTACTCGTTTTCGATCTGCAGGATATTGGCATTGAGCTGACGATATTCACCATCGACTTTGACCCCGATGCGGGCATACTCCTCGCAAGGCGTCTGGATAGCACAGCGCAGACTGGCGATATAGCTGTCTAGGTCGTCATAGCAGGCCTTGATGCCAACCTCACCCTCGCGATTGTTCTGATAACCAATGTCCCCCATGCGCAGGGAGGTGGCATAGGGTTCATAGAAGGTATTGGCATTAAACTCGGGCAGGGCGGTGTGCAGGCCATCCATGAACGATTTGCATACCGTGGGGGAGCAACCGAACAGATAGGTGATCAACCAGCCGACACGCTGGAGGTTACGGATCATGGCGAGGTAGCGAGCATTGATAAACGCCTGCAGGTCGCCAGGGTCCTGCTCCATCTGCTGCAAGACGGGCCAGAAGGCCTCCGGCACAGAAAAATTGAAATGCACTCCAGCGATAACCTGCATCATCTTGCCGTAGCGATAACCCAGCCCGCGACGATAGACCATCTTCATCATGCCAGCATTTGAACGTCCGTACCTGGCAACAGGAATACTCTCTCCGCCAGCCAGTACGCAGGGCATACTCGATGCCCAGAGGATCTCATTATCGAGCCGTGCATAGACGAACTTCTCGACATCACGCAGAAAGTCCAGTGGCGCTGACGCCTCCGGGGAGGGGGGGGTTATGAATTCGAGCAAGGCCTCGGAATAGTCGGTGGTGATGTAGGGGTGAGTCAGGGCCGCGCCCATGCTGTGGGGGTGTGGTGTCTGTGCAATTCCACCTGAGACATTCACACGCAAACATTCTTTTTCTATACCGATCAGGCTGTTACGCAGGACATGTGCCTGGTTTTCCGCACGCAGATAAGACAGGCAGTATGCAACAGATTGACGCAATGTGGGTCACTTTTCGGGGATATGACAACAAGCGGCCTAGTGTACCGCATGTCCCCGGCCCAGGCCACGCGCTCGTCGGCAGCCAAAACCCTGAATGCACCGGCTTATGTAATAAAAGTTGATTCCGTTCGCATTTTCTCTCTCACTCCAGGCACAATCTCCCACCACAAACACCATCGGGGCATATATAATTAGCTTTAGCATGACACGCCCCTTCAGGGCTCAGCCAGGATTTGTGCCCGGATATGCGGGCACCACATACCGCGGAACCATGTACATGTTCAGACTCTCGATTACACGCGACGGCAGCAAGGCCAACGAGTTGGTCATCCGCCAGGATGTTGTGACCATAGGGCGAAAACAGGATAACGATCTTTGCCTCAAGGAGGACACCACTGTCAGCACCCATCACGCCAAGATCCTGCGCGCTGGCGACACCCGCTACGTGCAGGATCTCGACAGCACCAATGGTACCTACGTCAACGGCGAGCGCATTAGCCGTCGCGCCCTCCGGCCGGAGGATGTCATCATCATCGGTCAGCACAAACTGGCCTACCTACCAGGGCGCACCGGGCAGGGCGAAGAGGACCGCGTACCCACCGAACAACTCAGCCGCCACGCGCTTGACAAGCTACTCGCATCGCTGGGCTACCATGGCCGTAGCGCCGGTCAACAACCGCAACGGCCCAAGACCCTGAACTGGATCGCCCAGGACAAGGAAGGTGTCTGGTGGGGTTTCGAATTCCAGCCACAGCCAAACGACAGCGGCTGGGCCGATGCCGTACACGGACACCAGATCCGGCTCAAGCAGGAGCCCCCCGATCCCGACTGGCGCGACTCGCTGCAAAAGATCTGACGTAACACCCATGGCTTGTTGGCCGCACGGCGTAACTCCCGCCTCACTGCGGTTTCGGTGTCATATCCGGTGGCAGGACGATGGCAGCCTCGTAGGGATGACGACGACTGATACCACCGGCGTAGTCGAACACATCGAGCAGGCACTCATAGGCGCTCTGGTTGATGACGGGATCCGGGGTCCAACATCCCAGGCGCTGGTATACAGCAATGGTCTGCGCCAGTACGCTGCGCTCGATACCCGGAAAGTACTCCTCCTCGACCTCGGCAATCTCCGCAGCCGAGCTCTCGACGACATACCGACTCGCCTTGCGGTAGGCCCGTATAAAGGCAATAGCCCTCTCCGTCTCCAGCCACTCTCGCGTTGCGCACAGACTACTGAATGCCACCGGTCCCACCGCAGCGCCCACCGAGGCAACCACCCGCGCGATCCCTTCATGTTCCAACTGCTGTGCTGACGGACCCTGCAAGTGGACATAATCGCCCTCACCTGCCCTGAAAGCGGCCTCCATGGCCGCAGGCTCTCCCGCATCGATGATCGTAATCGCCCCGGCATCCACCCCCTTGCACTTCAGGGCGTAGCGGAACATCGCCATGGGCTGGAAAAAATGATCGACCAGCACACGCCGTCCAACCAACTGGGACCAGTCAAACCCGGCTTCTGTCTCCCGCCTGGCAAGAAAGAAACCATCGCGTTCATTAATCTGAGCGAAATGCACCAGTGCCGGCACTTCGCCGCGTTCGAGCGCGGCAAAACTGGTTGCCACCGCCGACTGCACCACCTGCACCTTACCAGCGACAAGACTGCCCTCGACCGGGTCTTGGGGCGTTGCCAACGTATAGCTGGCCTGCAACCCCTCTTCACGCAAGAACCCCCCGGTCATCGTGCAGATGAGTGGACTGTAAAACGCCGAGTGGCGCAGCACCGTGATCTGGATCGGGGTCACACTACCCTCCGTTGCGATGAATTCACGCTATGATGTACGCCGAGCTGCACGCCATCCATGCGGCCAGTCGCTGGAATACAGGGGAGATGACCGGACCCATGTCCAGGAAATTCGGACCCAAGATGCTGCTGCTGCATCGTCATGCACGGCCCGGTGAGCGGCTAAAACGCGCGATATCGCCGACCTGTCCAACGTTTCCTAGTAGTCGCAGTATCATCCTGCACGGGTAGGCGACACAAATACCACGGATATATAGCGTGTGTCGCCTCAGACAGGATTATCGCCCACTACGTAGAGACGTGGCATGTCTTTCCCCCCCGGGGTTTCATTCCTGACTGGCACGAATTGGCGCCGCTCGCCGGACGCGGGTAGCGCGGGGGCCTCATCCAGGGCAGGTATCCAGAACTCGTCAATAAAGACCAGGTCATGGCCACCTATACACAGCATATCGCCATCCTGCAGACGGTGACGCTTTACAGAGCGCTCGTTGACGAAGGTTCCATTGGTGCTGCCCAGGTCCTGAACATAGAACTCGCCGTACAGATTGACGATACGCGCATGCGAGCGACTTACGCGGCGATCATCGAGTTGAATGTCATCATGGCGTCCACGGCCGATGAGAACACTGGCGCGGTCAAGCGGATATTCGCCCAATACCCGTCCGTGGCTACGTAAAATAAGCTTGGCGCAGTGGCGGGCATCCTTTTTACCCGCAGCGGGCAACGTCGACCGATTATCCCCAGCCATGCGCACCACATAGGGACTCCATTGCAGTTTCTCGATGGCCGAGAACACGACCGGCTCGGATATCTCGGTGATCCGACGCATGAATGCAGCCACCAATGACAAATCACACAGGGCATTGATCAAGCGGGGAATACCACCCGTGTAGCGGTAAATGAGTGGTGCGGTGTCCGCCAGAAACTCGACTGGGCAATCGCGTCCTGCCACCCTGAGGCGCTGGGCAATATAAAGCGGAATATCTTCCTCGCCAAGAGGGTCGATGTGACAACGCAACTGCACGCGCTGGACCAGCGCCTCACCACCCCGCACCGCAAGGGTGCGTTCGAGCGCGGGATGTCCGCTGAGCACCACACTGATCACCTTGCGGGCGTCGGCCTCCGTGGCCGAGAGCAGACGAATCTCCTCCAGCACGGCCGGACCGAGATTCTGTGCCTCATCGACGATCAACACCACGCGTCGCCCCTCCCGATGGCGGGCTATCAGCACGCGGTTGAGGCGATGCAACACTTCCGCCTTGCCGGTGACCGACACCCCGCCCTCGAGTTGCATAAGTACGGCGACAAGAAATTCGCTGGGGTTGAGCTGGGTCTGGTGGATACGGACAATCAGCGGACGGTCTTTCAACGCGCCCAGCACATCCTCAATGATCATGGTCTTGCCGGTACCGGGATCCCCAATCACTACTGCAATGCTGTCCCTGATATGCAGGACATAGCGCAGATAGGCCTCCGCCCGCACATGCGAGTCGGCCTTGTAGATATATTTTGGATCCGCCGTCAAGCGAAACGGTCGGTCTGCAAGTTTGAAGAACTCAAGGTACATCGCCAGGACATCCTGTGTAGATTCTGTCTGTCCATGCCGACACCGCATGCCCGGTGTGTCCTGCCCACCTGCACCCTCCGGCGGGGTCTATTTTTACCTTACAACATCGCCAGTCACCTCGCCAGTCACCAATGCGTCGGATTTCCACCACTTAGATAATATAAACACCCTGAGGAAACCCAATCGATCGCAACGCCGACACCCTGGCATGTCTCACCAGCCGGTTGCCCCCATCCGGCAGGCAACCGCGCTAGATCGCCCTGGACTGCACGCGGGGCAACCCCGATGAAACCCAACCCATGATGCCACCACTCAGGTTGTATACCTGCTCATAACCACGTTGTTGCAAAAACACACAGGCCTGCGCAGAGCGCGCACCGCTGCGACAGACAAACACCAACTGCTCGTCCTGGGCCAGCTCACTCAATCGCAGTGGCACAGTCGCCAATGGCATCGGTTCCGCACCCGGGATGACACCACTTGCCATTTCCGAAAACTCACGGACATCGATCACCCGCAGGGCACCGGGCTGCGCTTTCTTCAGCGCATACAATTCGTTGGGCATTATTTCTTTAATCGCTACAGACATAAATTCACTCTCTTCGATAGTCACTGAGATAGCTGTTTGGTGTATTAGATTATACTAATATTCATGTCTACCCGATAGTCTACTTCAAGGTGAATTTCACTCCCTGCCGATACGGTATCATTCACTTTCATTTTATGTGTATATTGTGTCTTCACGCCTGCCACGGTACATCCGAGGGCCAGGCACAAAACCACTCACCGCCCGCTGTCATCACCCTCCGTGCGGCCTTTCAACAAGGCCTCCAGCGCGGCGAATGGTTTATGGGTGGCCGCTTCACTTTCCATTGCACCCGGTGCGTCGATCGCACCACCTTGATCGACATAACGTGCATGCTCATTGTCATGGCAATACAGACATAACAATTCCCAGTTGCTGCCATCGGATGGATTGTTATCGTGATTGTGGTCGCGGTGGTGCACGGTCAATTCATGGAGATTTTTGCGATTGAACTCACGTGCACAACGCCCACATATCCAGGGATAAAGCTTCAATGCCTGTTCACGATACCCAAGCTCACGGGCCTCGCGGTTTTGTCTGGCCCGAGCTACCGTCTGGTCAAGCTTGTCTCGGGCCAACGTCTTTTTGTCGTCACTCATAATTTTCTCGATACGCATGCAAATAGGTACATACGACACCACGGCGACAGACACACAGAATCCAAGCTGCATGCCTTAACGGCACGGTGCCGCTGGTTGTCTAGCGGGTCTTCTTTTTACTTTTAGTATAATAAACGCCTGGGATCCAGGACTTATGCAGTTTGATGGTATCGTCCAGATTGGCTTGCAGTTCGTCGACAAAACGAAAGTAATGCCGACCGATGCGGATGACATCATCATTCTTGAGTCGATATAGCGCTACCGCGGCATCATTGACATAGGTGCAATTGGTGCTGTCGAGATCCTGCAGGTAATAGGCAATCTGCCCATCGCCATCGGGACTATCGATCTTCTGAATCAGGGCATGGACCTTGCTGACCAGTTCATCGTCGATACAGATATCGTTATCAGGTTCACGACCTATCCGGACTTCGGTCTTCTCGATCGCCAGCCGTATGCCCGCCCCTCCATCTTTCAACTGTATAAGCGACGCCATGCAACAACCCTACTGCTGGATTAACGGTAAATCACCGACACAGTGTATCCGCTTCGATAGTGTATGCAACCGGGTGATCAGGTTCAGTTCAGAACCGCATAACCGCGTTGGCGCAGACAGTTCTTAATCACCTTCTGCCGCTCACGGTGTGTCGCCCCGAGCCCCCTGGCACCGCCTATGACCGCACCCGCGCCGGCAGCCCTTTCTACCGTACGCCTATTGCCTACCACGGCCCCGACCAGACCACCCATGATGGCCCCACCCAGCGCACCGGCCCCGGCTTTTTGCCCGACCTGTCGCGCGATCTGCTGACATTGCGCCAGGTCCTGCTGATACCGAGCCATATTGACACCCGCCGGATCAATGATCACCCCCGAGCGGCGCGAGGCACACCCCGTCAGCACGAGCATGCTTGAAAATACCAGGATGAAAACAAGTTTGTTCACAACGCCTCCCGGGCAGCAGCAATCACGCCCTCAGTGAGTGTTCATGTCGGGGACAATACGGACACTGCGCCGTGTTGTCCTTATGTATCATAGCCCAGGTTCGGCGCCAGCCAGCGTTCGGCCTCCTCCAGACTCATGCCCTTACGCCGGGCATAATCCTCCACCTGGTCACGGTTGATCTTGCCAATCGCGAAGTATCGGGCCTGGGGATGTGCGATATAAAAACCGGATACCGCGGCGGTCGGCACCATGGCAAAACTCTCGGTAATGTGGATACCCGCATTGCCGAGCGGGTCAATAAGGCGCCAAAGCAGCGCCTTTTCAGTGTGATCGGGACAAGCGGGATACCCCGGTGCAGGGCGAATACCCTGGTATTCCTCATGAATGAGCGCAGTGTTGTCGAGTGGTTCATCCGCCGCATAGCCCCACAAGGTCTTACGCACACGCTCATGCAGGTATTCGGCAAAGGCCTCGGAGAGACGATCAGCCAGTGCCTTGAGCACGATGGCGTGGTAGTCATCGTGATCCGCCTCGAAACAGGCGATGTGTTCATCGATCCCGGTGCCCGCCGTGAGGGCAAAGGCACCAAAATAATCCGTCGTACCACTGTCTTTGGGAGCAACATAGTCGGCCAGACAATGATTGCGTTTACCCGGCGGTTTCTCCTGCTGTTGGCGTAGGAAGTGAAAGGTGCTGAGCACCTCACTGCGCGCCGTGTCAGGGTATAACTCCACATCATCGCCGACACTGTTGGCAGCAAACAGGCCGATGACACCGCTTGTGCTCAACCAGCGTTGCGCGATAATCTGATCGAGCATAGCCACCGCATCGTCGAAGAGTTTCTTCGCCTCGACGCCTTGTTGCGGATCATCGAGAATCTTTGGGTAACTGCCGCGCATCTCCCAGGCATGGAAAAACGGTGTCCAGTCGATGTAGCGACGCAGAACATCTAACGAAACATCAATCCGTTGTATCCCCAACTGGACCGGGCACACTGGTGTGTAATCGCTCCAGTCCACAGGGGCACGGTTGGCCCGTGCCTGCTCCAGCGTGAGCCAGCGCAGCCGCGCCTGCCGACCGGCATGATCCGCACGCACCTTTGCGTATTCTTCACGAATAGTGCTGACAAAGGCGTCCCGGTGCGTTTCACTGATCAGATTTTGCGCCACACCGACCGCACGCGAGGCGTCTTTGACGTAGACCGCGGTGTGTTCGTAATTGGGGGCAATCTTCACCGCGGTATGCGCACGCGATGTCGTCGCACCACCGATAAGCAGGGGAATATTGAATCCCTCACGCTGCATCTCCTTTGCGACATGTGCCATTTCATCCAGTGAGGGAGTGATCAATCCGGACAGACCGATAATGTCAACGTCTTCGCTGCGTGCGATGTCCAGAATCTTCGCCGCCGGTACCATCACGCCCAGGTCAATAATCTCGAAATTGTTGCACTGCAACACCACGCCAACAATGTTCTTGCCGATATCATGCACATCACCCTTCACCGTCGCCATGAGTACCTTGCCGTTGCTGCGCATACCACCCTGTTTCCCGGCATCAATGTAGGGCAACAGATAGGCCACAGCCTTTTTCATCACCCGGGCGCTCTTGACCACCTGCGGCAGGAACATCTTGCCATCACCAAACAAGTCACCAACGACATTCATGCCATCCATCAACGGCCCTTCGATGACCTGTATGGGGCGCTCACAGTCCAGCCGCGCCGCCTCGGTGTCTTCGATGACATAGGCATCGATACCCTTGACCAGGGCATGCTCCAGGCGCTTGGTCACCGGCCACTCACGCCATGCGAGATCCTCTTTCCTGGCACTCGCACTCCCCTCACCCTTATATTTCTCGGCAAGGTCCAGCAGGCGTTCCGTGGAATCCGCGCGCCGATTGAGCACCACATCCTCGACCGCCTCGCGCAGTTCCGCTGCCAGGTCGTCATACACGGCCAACTGACCGGCGTTGACAATGCCCATATCCATACCTGCCTTGATCGCATGGTAGAGGAACACGGCGTGGATCGCCTCGCGCATAGCGTTGTTACCGCGAAAGGAGAACGAGACATTGGATACGCCGCCGGAGATCATCGCGTGTGGCAGTAACGCCTTTATCTTGCGTGTGGCCTCGATGAAATCCACACCGTAATTATTATGCTCATCGATGCCAGTGGCGATGGCGAAGATATTCGGGTCGAAAATGATGTCCTCGGGGGGGAAGCCCACCACCTCGGTCAGCAAGCGATAAGAGCGTGCGCAGATATCGACCTTGCGCGCTTGTGTGTCGGCCTGACCGGTCTCATCGAAGGCCATGACGATGACCGCCGCGCCATATTGGTGCGCCAGCAGCGCATGGTGCAGGAACTCCTCTTCGCCTTCTTTGAGGCTAATGGAGTTGACGATGCCTTTACCCTGGATACGCTTGAGACCCTCCTCGAGGATCGCCCACTTCGATGAGTCGAGCATGATCGGTACACGGGAGATGTCCGGCTCCGAGGCGATGAGGTTGAGAAAGGTGCCCATAGCCTGCACCCCGTCGAGCATGCCTTCGTCCATATTGATATCGATGATCTGGGCGCCGTTTTCCACCTGCTGACGTGCGACCTCAAGCGCCTTGTCATAGTCACCTTCAAGGACCAGTTTCTTGAACCGGGCCGAGCCGGTGACGTTGGTGCGTTCGCCGATGTTGACGAACAGCGAGTCCTCACTGATGTTGCACGGTTCCAGTCCGGACAGACGGCACTGCACCGCGACCTCGGGAATACGCCGCGGTGGAACACCCGCCACGGCCTCGGCGATGGCCTTGATGTGCCTGGGCGTAGTACCGCAACAGCCACCCACAATATTCAGGAAACCGCTCGCCGCCCATTCGGCGATCTCGGCGGCCATCGCTTCCGGGCTCTCATCATACTGACCAAACTCGTTGGGCAAGCCAGCATTGGGATGGGCATTGATGCAAGTGTCGGCAATATTTGCCAACTCTTCAATGTATTGTCGCAACTCTTTTGCGCCTAGCGCGCAATTCAGGCCGAAGCTGATCGGGCGCACATGGCGCAACGAATTCCAGAACGCCTCGGCGGTCTGTCCGGAAAGCGTGCGACCGGAGGCATCGGTGATGGTACCGGAGATCATCACCGGCAACCGTTGGCCACTGCGCTCGAAGTCCTGCTCAATGGCAAAGACCGCCGCCTTGGCGTTAAGGGTGTCGAACACCGTCTCGATGAGCAGTATGTCCGCACCGCCATCGACCAACCCGCGCGTCGATTCGCTATAGGCCTCCACCAGTTGCTCGAAGCTGACGTTGCGATAGCCTGGGTTGTTCACGTCCGGCGAGATACTCGCCGTACGGTTGGTGGGGCCGAGCACACCGGCAACGAAACGCGGCCTGTCCGGTGTCTTCGCGTTAAAGCTGTCCGCCGCTGCCCGTGCTACCTTTGCCGCCTCGACATTAAGTTCATAGACCAGCGACTCCAGCTGGTAGTCGGCCTGGGCAATGGCGGTGGCATTAAAGGTGTTGGTCTCAATAATATCCGCACCCGCCTCCAGATAAGCCTCATGGATCGCGCGGATAATGTCCGGGCGGGTCAGCGTCAGCAGATCGTTGTTGCCCTTTACATCGAGGGGATGGTCTCGAAAACGCTCGCCACGGTAGTCGTCCTCCTCCAGCGCGTAGCCCTGGATCATCGTGCCCATGGCCCCGTCGAGGATTAGAATACGTTGTTTGAGTAGAGTGAGAAGCAGATCGGACGTAGATGCAGACATCGTGGTTTCTGTACCGGAAGTTGTCGGGATGTGTGAGGAAAATGGATGCACAGACCAAGCCGGCCTGGGTGCCAAGTGTACCACGCCGTGCTCGCGCGGAGGACGGACCTTTTCCTGTGCCACACGTAACCTGCACACTGACCTCGTCTAGAGGCTGTCCAGCCAGTCGCAAAGCCGCTGCACCTCCTGGCGCAGAAATCCGGGGTCGATATAGACGTTGGTGATAAGACTCACGCCCTGGCTCACCGCCAGTAAGTGCAAGGCGTACTCATCGGCCCTTGCCGCATCGATACGCGTGGGTGCCAGGGTGCGGAACTGGCGGGTGATAAAGTCACGAAACACCTCAAACATGTCCCGCGCCCGGGATTGCTGCACCTGCTGGGTCTTGGACAGCTCGACGTTGAGCGAGCCCATCGGACAGCCGTAGCGCAGGATGTCGCCCTCGGCATTGAGCAGGATATGCACATAGCGTTTGAGCCGATCCAGGGGAGTAGAAATAGTGTGTTCCCATTCATCAAGCATGCTGCGGATGCCCTCGATTCGGTAGTCGATGACGGCACCCAGCAGCGCGTCCTTGCTCTTGAAGTAGTAGTAGAAGTTGCCCCGTGGCACCGCTGCGGCCTCGGCGACCTCGCTAAAGCTGCTCTGGTTATAACCACGCTGATAGAACAGCGTATCGGCGGCCTCGACAATACGCTGGCGGCATTGCTGCCCGCGCACGGCACGCGGTGTCTGTCTTCTGCCAGTCTCGGTCATCGGCGTTCATCCGCGGCACTGCCGCCCCAGGGGCCCGTTTACGCTAACAGCCACAGTGTATCCCAGGCCACGCATCGACTGAACCCTTTGGCGTCGGGCAGCACCCTGTCACTGCATGACACGGCGATGACACGAAGAACTCGCAGACAACCATGACACGCCGAGGGCGCAGCTCATCCGGCATTTACCCACTTCGCCGTGGAGATAACGCGCAGATCCGCCCCCCCCTGAACGCATCACGGTGGTTACGCCACACTGGGAGGGGGCCGCTGCACCCTCTAGCCGGCCTCAAATAAACAGGCACACGTCGGATTCGCCAGCAAATTCCAGGAAGCTCGCCGCCCCCACATAGTCCAGCCCATCGATGAACGCCTCACGCGGCATATCAAACAGGTCCACCGTCATCTGGCACGCCAGTAGTTTCACATCGGCCTCGATACACAGACTGCGCAGTTCTTCAATGCTGGCCACACCTTTGCCCTTCATCCTCTTTTTCATCATCACGGTCATCATGCCCTGCATGCCCGGCAGGGCCTGTAGCATCACCGGCATGGGCATCGGCATGGGCATACCGGGATTGCCTACCGAGGTGACCTTGAGATCGAGCTTCTTCTTCAACAATTCAAGGCCGTAAAAGGTACAAAACATGCGCACCTCATAACCGAGGGCAGCGGCCGTGGAGGCCAGGATGAAGGGGGGATAGGCCCAGTCGAGTGTGCCTTTGGTGGCAATAATACCGAGTTTCTTGTCCATCGTATGATCTCCTTCAAGAGGGAGGGATATCTCAAAAGTAAGACATACGTATGACTTGTCAAGTGAGCCACTTTAAATTTAGCCTGATAATCAGGCTATCGTATTGAAAATCAATAAGGAATTAAATAAGCTAACACTGCTCCCAGGGCAGACCCTCCTTGCGCCAACCCTCCAGGGAACTGCGATGATGGGTGTCGTCGAGCGTCCCCTCGAAACCGTGTTCGACATTGTAGATATCCGTAAAATCCTCGTCTGCGAGCAGGGCTCCGGCCTCCAGGGAACGGCGACCACTGCGGCAGATCAGAATGATAGGGACACCCCCCTCGCCGTGGTAGGCGACCCCGCCCAGGATAATCTGGCGTACCTGGGC
The DNA here is from genome assembly GCA_964561765.1 of uncultured Chromatiales bacterium. Taxonomy (GTDB): domain Bacteria; phylum Pseudomonadota; class Gammaproteobacteria; order DATFLL01; family DATFLL01; genus CAZLQI01. Next base: position 38,567 of record CAZLQI010000006.1, on the reverse strand, counting down.
GACGAACTCGGGGTTGATCGTCCACTCCGGGGCATCGATCCAGGGCACATGAATGGCACCCTTGGGGTGACCAACGAAGAGAAACTCCATGGTCGAGCGCACATCAATGAGCAGGGCTCGCGGATTGTGCTCCATGATATCCCACGCCTCGTGAGGTGTGATAGTCCTGATCGGTGTATCAGCCATGGCCGTTCCCGCCGTTAGAGACGAACACCCGTCGCCAGACCCGCGACTGTCGGTAAAATTCAAGTTCGTGAATCCGCCCCACCGGGCACCGTACCCACCTTGAAAGTATAACACCTGTGCGCGTACCGTCCCCTTGCGCACCATGTCGCCGGGGCTCTGCCAGTTCAGGGCTCGGGCTTGATGCTCAGCACCGCGCCATCGATACCCACCACCCGCACCCGACTGCCACGGGGGCAGTCCTGTCCCCGGACCTTCCAGGTGGAATCATCGACGCGGATCTGACCCTCGCCATTGACAATGGGCTCCTCCAGCGTGAACACCCGCCCGACATACTGCTCGCCCCGGCGATTCAGGGTGGGTCGATCAGTGGCCGTTGGGTGGCGGTGCAGATAGGCTCGCCACACAATAATGCTGGCCACCGACAAGAGGGCGAACAGCAATACCTGATAGTCCCACCCCATGGTCGGGATCAGGTACAGTGCCAGACCGCTCACCCCGGCGGCCACACCCATCCATAGGAAGATGGCACCTGGGGCGAGCGCCTCCAGCACGAACAGGACCAGGGCGGCGATCCACCAGTGCCAGAAGGTGACGTGGCTCATTACCCCGCACCCCCTTTATTACCGGCCATGGCCTGCTTGGCCAACTCACCAATCCCTCCCAGGGCACCGATGACACCGGAGGCATCCAATGGCATGAACACGAGTTTTTCGTTCGGCGCCATGGCGATATTCTGCAGGGCATCAATATACTTCAGCGCGACAAAGTAATTGATGGCATTGACATCACCCTTCTCGATGGCCTGTGAGACCATCTGCGTGGCACGTGCCTCGGCCTCGGCCTGGCGCTCACGTGCCTCAGCCTCACGAAAGGCCGCCTCTCTGCGACCCTCGGCATCCAGGATAACGGCCTGCTTTCTGCCTTCAGCCTGCAGAATTTCTGACTGCCGTGCGCCCTCGGCGACCAGAATCGAGGCGCGCTTGTCACGCTCGGCCTTCATCTGACGTCCCATGGACTCGATCAGGTCGCGCGGCGGGGTGATGTCCTTGATCTCGATACGCGTGACCTTCACCCCCCAGGGCGTGGTCGCATCATCGACCACGTGCAGCAGCTTGATATTGATCTTGTCGCGCTGTGAGAGCAGTTCGTCGAGGTCCATTGAGCCCATGACCGTGCGGATATTGGTTATAACGAGATTGAGGATGGCCCGCTCCAGCTGGTTGACCTCGTAGGCCGCCTTGGCGGCATCCAACACCTGGAAGAAGATGACGCCATCGACCGTGACCATGGCGTTGTCCTTGGTAATGACATCCTGCGAAGGCACGTCCAGCACGGTCTCCATCATGTTGAGCCTCACACCGATGCGATCGATGACCGGCACGATGATGTTCAGCCCCGGTGAGAGCGTACTCATGTAGCGGCCAAAGCGTTCCACCGTATACTCCATGCCCTGCGGCACCGATTTGACGCCCATGATCAGCAGTACGACGGCCAGTACCAGCAACAGGATGACAAAGCCTTGAAAACCCGATAACCCAAGATTCAGCATAATGCAACTCCTCAGCAATGAGCGATGGTTGATGTAATTAGGTGTGATCGATGCGCACGATGAAGGACCATTGCCCTGCCTGCTTCGACAGACCCACCGAGCGCAGACAGACAAAACGCCTTCTTTCCTAACAGAAAGCCCACAATGTGGGTATTTTTACGCATTCACTTACAATAATGTGGCCTCTTATTCCAGAATAAATCGATCGATCATCCACATTATTATAAATAATCAATATTATACGTATTACCCCACGGACAGCCTCGCAATGGTGAGATAAAACAACTCAATCAGTGACTTTATATGTGTATTTGGTGTAAAAATATGAATATATACGATATTACTCCCCATTAGTGGCGTGAAGTTGTCAGTTAGTCGGATAAACGCCCCCCCCTGGCCTCCCTTGCGGTGACACCACCGCTGGTACGTCCCAGCCAGCTCATGCAAGAGACATCACACCGATAGCAGGCGCACGACTACGGCCTCAACCCCCTCGACTTCTGACACACCGCTATCGCGCCGGTACTCGTCAGATCAAACAATACATCCTGCTCACCCAGGTCCCGATACGCCGCCAGTGTCGCCCGTACCTTCGATTTTTCCTTGCGACCGGGCACGACATGCACCCGATCCACCCGGTCTTCCGGAGTGCCGCGTTGATAGTGGCTGATAACGCTGAGCGTCAATTCGGCATTGGGAAAATGGTCCCGCAGCGTGACCGGGTAAACGGCGGGCAGATGGTGCGAAATCAGGACGCGCCCGGCCCGCCTGCATGATAAGGCTGATACGACTTCTCTTCGATCAGATCCGAACCCAACGCCAGATTGACAGCCCTTTTGACTGCGGCGCGCTCATCGTTGGTGATGTAGACCGCACGCGCCAGTTGGATGAAGGCGTCATCGAACGCGCCCGCTGCTTCCTTGGCCCGAATCGCGTCCTCGATGTCCCACAGCTGTTCGTTGATGGCCTTCAGGCGTCGCGCCTGTTCGGCGACCGCTGGCAGGGTCTCGGGGTCGGCAGCGCACCAGATTTCATGCAACATGGAGCGTTCCTTGCGCACATTGACCAGTTTGTCAGGGTCGGCAATGCGTTCGGACTTGATATCAAGGATGGTGAGCTTGTCGAGCAATTCACCCGCGGAGATTTCAATGTGAAGGTTCATAATTTAAAATCGGCGGTTGGCAGACAATGTATTTGAAACCGGGAGGAGGGTGCCAGTCAACAGGCATAAATTGTCCGCTCCTGTGACGCTCCCTCGCGCACCACGCCGGGCGCCTGCGCATCACTGCGGTTCATACGGCGAGTGTTCGCCCGCCGGGCGGGTCTGGAACAGGCGCATGGACCACATATATTGGTCCGGGGCGACGCGAATGAGCCGTTCCAGCGCCTCATTCATGTGCCTGGCATCGACCCGCGCATCGTCGACCGGAAACCCTGCCAGGGGCGGATGGATGCGCACCACATAGTGACCGCTCTCGGGCAAGTAATAGGTCATGCACGGCAGGACGGCCGCCCCGGTCATCCGCGCCATGCGCCCGAGGGCAGTCAGCGTCGCGGTGGGCACCCCGAAGAACGGGGCGAACAAGCTGGTCTGGGTAGCGCCGAGGTCTTCGTCGGGCAGGTAGTAGAACATCGTCCCCTCACGCAGGGCGCGCATAACGGGCCGGATGCCGGCTTCGCGCAGAAACAGCCGGCCACGAAAGCGGGTGCGCCCGCGCGTCATCAACCACTCGCTGACCGGATTGCGCATCGGCTTGATCAGCCCCACCGATGGATAATGCCGGGTAATCGCCAGGGCCCCCATATCCAGCGATACACCGTGTCCGGTCAGCAGGATCACCGCTTGGCCCACCGCCCGACAGGTATCGATATGCTCTCGTCCCTCCAGGGTGATCGTTGCGTCCAAACGCCGACGACCCGCCCACCACAACAGGCCATAATCGAGCAGAGTCTGGGCCATGCGGACAAAATAGCGCTGCGCCAGTGCCTTGCGCTCAGCCGCTGACAGCATCGGGAAGCACCACGCTAGATTCACCGCCACAAAGCGCTGGCGCTTGCCAGTACCGTGCGCCATCCGGTGTCCGACCCACGCCCCCAGACCCCGGCGCAGCCCACGCGGCAACTGCGTCAACACCCACAAGGCCCCGACCCCCAGCCAGGTCGGCCAGTACCGCGGGGCGAGCAGTCCGACATGAAAACGCGTCCGGTAATCCCCGGCGTGTGATGCAGAAATCCTGTCACCCATGCGCAAGGCCTCAGCGCAGCTCGCTGAGGATCTGATCGATCATGCGCTCGGCCTGTGCGCCATAGCTGCCCCCGAACAGATTCAGATGATTGAGAATAGGGTACAGATTATAGAAGGTTCTGCGCACACGATACCCTGGGTCAAGCGGCCAAGCCGCCCGGTAGGCAGCATAGAAATCTGCGACAAAGCCCCCAAACAATTCGGTCATGGCCAGGTCCGTCTCACGGTCGCCGTAGTAAACCGCCGGGTCGAAGACCACCGGCTCACCCGCGCGTGTCACCGCCCAATTGCCCGACCAGAGATCGCCGTGTAACAGCGAGGCCACTGGCGTAACATCACTGAACAGCGGTTCCAGATCGGCCAACAGACGCTCCCCCTTGTCGAGCAACTTGCCACGATGACCATTGCGCGCGGCAAGTTGCAACTGAAAACCAAGCCGTTGCGCGCGCCAGAACGCGATCCAGTTGCTGTCCTGGGTGTTGATCTGCGGCGTTGAGCCGATAGTATTGTCGCGGTGCCAGCCAAACCGGTCAGCCGTGTGGTGGTGCAACACCGCGAGCTGTTCACCCAACGCCGCCGCCGGGAGTGCATCGCCAACCCGCCCGTCCAGTGGCAATTGTTCCAACACCAGGTAGGCCCGCCCCGCCGCCACGCCCCGGCACACCGGCGCTGGCACCCGTATCGCCCCGGTCGCCGCCAACTCAGCCAGCCCCTCGGCCTCGGCCGCGAACATCGCCTCACCGCCGCCGACGTTGAGCTTGACGAAAAAGGCACGGCCATCGCGCCCGGTCACCGTCACCGCCTCGTTGATGCACCCACCACCCACCACCTGCTCGCTGGCGAGCGCGAACACGGTAGTGCTCGCCACACTGATATCACGGCAGATCGTCGCCCACATGTCCTGCGTTGCCTTCATCGGTCAGTCTTGCCGCCACATTCACCCTCGTACATACGCACATGATACGCCAGGCCCGCCGCCCGGCCCATACCGGCTTGCTACACACCCCCGCCCGCACGTGGCACACTATGGCCCCTTCATGCATAACAGGAGACACGCCAACATGGAACCCGCATTCTGGTTATCACGCTGGGAGGCGCAGCAAATCGGCTTTCACCAAGACACCACCAACACCCACCTGGAGGCCTACTGGCCAAAACTAAAGCTGCCCGGTTCCCGCGCCGCTACCAGCGCCACAGTGCCACGCGTATTCGTGCCACTGTGCGGCAAGAGCGGCGACATGCTCTGGCTACGTGCCCAGGGACTGGAGGTGCTCGGCGTGGAACTGAGTCCGCGCGCCGTACATGACTTCTTCGACGAAAACGCACTCCACCCCCGTATGACCCGACAGGGTCAGTTCGAACGCTGGGAGGCCGAGGGCATCATTATTGTCTGTGGCGATCTCTTCGCACTGCGCCCCGAGGACCTCGACGGCGTGTGTGCCGTCTACGACCGTGCCGCGCTCATTGCCCTGCCACCGGCCATGCGTTTCGACTACGCAAGACAGATGCAGCATTTGCAGCCCGCCGGCACCCCGACCCTGCTCATCACCATGGAATACCTGCAGGCAGAAATGGACGGTCCACCCTTTGCGGTATCCGCAGAGGAAGTCCGCGCAATCTTCAAGGACTGGCACACCATCGAGTGCATCGCCGAGGCGGATGTTTTGGCGAAAAATGCCCCCTTTCGTGCCCGTGGGCTGAGCGCACTGCATGAAAGAGTCTATCTGATGACCCGCTAACTCCGCCCCGCCTTACTCGCGCGCCAGACCCGGTCTTCACCCACCCGGCCTTCACGGCCCGCCACGGCGCTGTTCAGTACCCCGAAACACGCCCTTGGCGCCCATGGCACAGCCTGGACCGGGGCAGGATGCCTGCTATACTCGCGCCAATTACGAAGTGGGAAACCGGGACACCTATGCGACACGGTTCACGCCATCGTACCCTGCTCATGCTGGCAGCCTTTACCCTGATCTGGTTTTGGGGCCTGGGCCACCGCCCGTTGTTCAACACCGACGAAGGGCGCTATGCCGAAATCCCCCGGGAAATGCTGGTTAGCGGCAATTGGGTCACACCCCGACTGGACGGTTTTAGATATTTCGAGAAACCCCCGCTGCAATACTGGGGCGTTGCGCTGGGATACCGGATCTTCGGCATTCACGATTGGGTCGCACGCCTGTATCCGGTGCTGGCCTCCTTCCTGACCGTGCTGTTGGTAGGCTGGGCGACGGCGCGACTGTACAAACCCGCCACCGGATGGCTCGCCGGTGCCCTCCTTGGCGGCAGTTTTTATTTCGGCACTTTCGGTCATTTCATTACACTCGATGCCGGTCTCACCTTCTCGATGAGTCTGACCCTGTTCGGTTTTCTACTGGCGATTCGCGCACCACCGGGTTCCCGCGATGCATTGCTGTGGATGTTGGCCGCCTACGCCGGCGCCGCACTCGCCGTACTGTCGAAGGGCCTCGTTGGCGTGTTGTTACCCGGCGCGGTGTTGGGGCTGTATCTGCTGATCCGACGTGACTGGGGGCTGGTACGCCGTTTGCGACTGTTTCCGGGTCTCATGGTATTTTTCGCGCTGGTGTTGCCCTGGTTTATTGCGGTATCGATTCAAAACCGAGATTTTCTCTGGGAGTTTTTCATGGCGCAGCAGTTTTTGCGCTTTTTAACCTCCGTATCGCATCGTGCGGGGCCAATCTGGTATTTCATTCCGCTGTTGCTGATCGCCGTCATGCCCTGGCTGAGCGGCACGGCACGCGGTCTGTGGCACCCGCTGCACAGGCAGTTCGGGAAGGGCGCCAGGCAGGGATTCGACACCGACCTGGTACTCTGGCTGTGGGTAGTCTTCATCTTTGTGTTCTTCTCGGTCTCCCATTCCAAGCTGCCGAGCTATATCCTGCCGATCATGCCGGCTCTTGCGGTGTTGATCGCCCAGGCAATGGACGTCGAACACCGCGCCTTGCGCTCCGTCCCGGTGCTGAGCCTGCTGGCCGGCGGGGTGCTGGTACTGGCCGGGGTATGGGGTCCGCGCTTGTCTGCCGGCACGCCGGCCGCGGCCTATATGCCCAGTTTGTCGCCCTGGCTGTACGCCGCCGGTGGGGTGGTGATCATCGCCGCCACGGCGGCCTGGATTCTGCGCCACCGACGGTTTCCGGCGTTGCTCCTGGTGGCAGTGAGCTGGATCATCGCCACCCGTTTGTTTCTGCTCGGAACGGCAGTGCTGGGACCGCTGTACTCGACCCGGGCACTGGTGGCGGAGGTGGCCGGTTATAATCAGCCACGGGTGCCGGTCTACTCCATTGGAGGCTACCAGCAAACCCTGCCGGTCTATCTGCAACGCACCATGACGCTCGTCGCCTATCAGGGCGAACTGCGCTTCGGGATCCGCCACGCACGCCACCCGCTGCAGGGACGCTATATCCCGACCCTGCGGGAATTTGTCGCACAGTGGCACCACCTGCACCAGGCGTTGGGATTTGCGCCCCGCACGCTGCTGCCCCATCTCGATGCACTGGGCCTGCATTACCGTATCGTTGGCGAGACCCCCCGCTGGGTCGCATTGGTACCCATCGGCATGCAGCCCTGACTCTGGCCGCTTTTTTCCGCTATGCACGTAGTGTCGTTCAACGCAACGGCGTCATCTGCGGGGATACCTCAAAATCAGAGATTGAAGTATCTGTGCGAGATCACTACTGTTGATCGCTCACCGCACCACATAGGGCGATAGTAGCGCCCTCGTTCAGCAAGCTTAAAACGGAATCACTGATCGTTGACTGCCCTCAAACCGGGGTAAACGATTGGGTGCACATGATGGCACCCGATGCGACGCGGGCATCTTCGTCTCGAGTCAGTCCGGTCAGGATACGCATCAGCCACCAGCACCCGATTTATGGGAGCACAATGGACGTGGGGGAAAACGACCGATGAACGATATCACTGCTGTTATTGTATTGGAGAAAATGAATGCGTATTTATTCCCGCAGCTGCAAAAATAGGGTCCTTGCATCCATGCTCGTACTGGGCCTGTATGCCGTACCTGCCCTGTCGGCATCCCCCTATATTTTTACCGCCCCGCCGATGGCCAGTGCCGCTGAGGCGCAGCGCGTCTATGCGCCAATCACACATTTCCTCTCGAAGGTGACGGGGAAAAAGTTCGTGTTTCTCAGCCCGCTCAACTGGGTCCGCTACGAACAATGGACCCGCACAAACAAGGGGGATGTGTATTTCGATGGCGCGCAATTCGCTGCCTGGCGGATACGCAATCAGGGAGCCGTGCTGGGTCCGCGCGTAGCCAACGGGAAATCACTGGTCATGTTCTCACGCCGGGGTAGCGGTATTACCTCCATTGAGACCACCTATGGCAGGCGCTTTTGTAACACGCCCGCACCCGCCTTGTCCGGGCTGTGGGCGGATGGCTACTACACCGATCCGGCACGACTGCCCGCCTATGTATTGATGAACAGTCAAAAACAGATTATTCAAGCCGTAGAGGACAAGACGTGTGATTACGGCGTCGCGACCCGAACAGCCATTGAGAAGATGGACCCACACCACCACTTGCAGGCCTTTCTGGTCAGCAGTACTTTCCCTGGTCCCGTGTTCACGTTCAGCCACCGCCTACCGGGCACGATGGTGGCACAGATCCGCAAGGCACTATTAAGCCCCGCCGGACAAGCCGCCACCAAGGCACTGCGCACCGACACTTTTTCGGCCCATTTGGTACCCGCCCGGCTCTCACAGTACGCGCCAATGGCACAGGGATTGACCGGCTATTGGTCCACCATGTACTTCGGCGCCACGCACTGATGACGACAATACACGCATCGACTCAGGCCCACGCAATTCAGCGCCGCCGCCAAGACCGACACTTAACCCAGTGGTAGGGTGATATGAAAACGGGCCCCGCCCTGCGGGGTGCGTTCAATACGCAACTGACCGCCATAGGCCTGCACGATGTCGCGCACCACGGCCAGTCCGATACCATGGCCTGCCACAGAGGCATCGGCGCGCACCCCCCGGCCCAGCAGGCGCCCGGCATCCACCTCGGCAATGCCCGGACCATCGTCTTCCACAGCGATATCCAGCGTCCCGCCCTGCAGGGCAACACCGACCTGAACCTGTGTGCGACACCACTTGTAGGCGTTGTCGAACAGGTTGCCGCACAACTCCATGAGATCGCCCTCGTCGACCCGCACGCACAGTGCATCTTCCATATCCAACTCGGCACGCACACCCTTGTCACGGTAGACCTTGTCGAGCGAGTCGAACAGGCGCTGGAGCAGAGGAGCAAGCGCTATCGGTGGTCGCAAGCCGCTGCGCCCCGCCGTTGCCGCCCTTTGCAACTGGTAGGCCACCAGGCGGTCCATCTGATCGATCTGTTCGATCAACGCCGTCTCGGCCACGTTCGGCGCACCGCGCAGCACGGCCAACGGCGTCTTCAGACTGTGAGCCAGATCGGCCAGCGCATGGCGGTAGCGGGTCTGCTGTGCATGTTCGTGCTTGAGCAGTGCATTGAGGCTGTCCGTCAGGCCCTTGAGCTCACGCGGATACACGCCGGTAATACGCGCCGTACGACCGGCCTCGATGTCGGCCACCGCCCGCGCCACATCACGCAAGGGGGTCAACCCCCAGCGCAACACCCCCCCCTGGACGATGAGCAACAACACCGCCATCCCCCCCAGCCAGCCCCACAGACTGTTGCGGTACCGGTTGAGCTGAGCCCGATAATCGGTCTGATTCTGAGTCACGGCGAAGGTCAGCGGGTAGGATCTCCCTGCGGTGTTCCAGCGCACACCGTAACCCAGCACAAAGAAGGCCCGACCCGCCTGGCGCCGTGTCGTGAAGCGTTCGCGCCCAACACCCAGGCGGGCCAGCGACGGGAAGGCCTGACCCAGGGTGGAAGACGAACGCCACACCACTCGACCTCGTGCATTACTGATCTCGGCATACAAGCCCGAACCTGGCACATCGAAACGCGCCTCGGCCAGGGTCCTGGGCATGTGTACCTTGCCGCCGACATCGACCTCCGCCGCGGCAATGAGCAGATACACCTGGGCCAGCAATTTGCCGTGCATGGCCGAGCGCGCACTCTCGCGAAAGGCCTGCTCCAGGGCCAGTGCGGTAATAACGATAAACACGGCCAACACCAGCGAGACGCTGAGCACCATACGGCGACTGAGCGACCAGCGGGCGAGGCGCACACGCAGGTTCATGCGCCGGGTTCATCCCCCAGAGTGAAGCGGTAGCCACGCCCGCGCAGGGTGGTAATGGCACGATGCCTCTCATCCGGGCTGAGCTTGCGGCGCAACCGGCCGATGAGCACTTCGATGACATTGCTGTCGCGCTCATCATCGTGCGCGTAGAGATAATCCGCCAGGGTTTGTTTGGACACCACCTGATCGCGATGCGTGACCAGGTATTCCAGCAGACGGTATTCGTAGGTGGTGAGTACCACTGGCTCATCGTGGAGATAGATCTGTTGTGTGTCGAGGTCCAGGCGCAGAGGGCCGCACTCAAGTACAGTGCGGGCGGTGCCGGCAGCGCGGCGGACTAGGGCTTTGAGCCGCGCCAGGAGTTCTTCCATGTGAAACGGCTTGACCAGATAATCGTCGGCGCCAGCATCGAGCCCCTCGACCTTGTCCTGCCAGCGGCCACGGGCGGTGAGGATCAGAATAGGCAGGATCTCGCCGCGTGCGCGCAGGGTGCGGATGACTTCGAGCCCCGATATGCCCGGCAGACCCAGGTCGACAACAGCCGCATCAAGTGGGTATTCCTCGGCGAAATACAGTCCCTCCTCACCATCGCCACTGCCATCGACCCGATGCCCTTCGGTCCGGAGATAAGCGCTGATCTGCGCCTGCAGGGCCGGTTCGTCTTCTATCACCAGTACACGCACAGTCGCCCGTTTCCTTATTGCATGCGCCCGCTGCCGGCATCGACGCGGTAGACACGCACCTCACCGCGGCGCGTGAGGATCTTGATACGATAATAATACCGCCCCCCGCGCGCCTGAACGGTCTCCACCGCCAGGATGCGCCCACCCACACGTCGTTGCACCCTGGCGGCAGCCTCGCTGGCGCTGATACGCAGGCCCACGTCCGCCAGGCGCCATGCCACCCTTGCCGTCGGTGCTGCCACCGACGAGCCTGCCCCGAACAGGAACAGGCCGCACAGACAGAACAACAGTGTTTTTATGGACATACCGACGCCTCGTTTCTATCGGGTCTACAGGTCGGGCGCGTGCGCCACGCCGTCCGGGCCGTGCTGACAGTATCAAGGATACACGCCCTGGCACCGGGGGACCAAACCCCCTGCCCTGTCGGGGCGCCATAGCATGCGGCACACACGGTGTGTCCTGTGGGTACCCAAACTAGGGGGAAGCGACTGAATGTGTGCTGAACGGGCGGGATGTCCCTGCCAGGGAGGGAGTGCAGCCGAGCGTGTCAGGGTCCTTCCGGTTTCGGGGATCGCTCCAGCAGGGCATCGACCGCAGTGCGTGGTGCATAGCCCTCGTAGAGGACCCGGTAGACCTGTTCGGCGATCGGCATCTCAACGCCATGCTCCCTGGCCAGGGCACGGACCTCTCGCGCCGCACGCACGCCCTCGACCACCTGGCCAATGCCGGACAACACGTCTTCGAGCGCTTCGCCGTGGCCCAGGGCCAGCCCGGCGCGACGATTGCGCGATTGATCATCGGTGCAGGTCAGCACCAGATCGCCCAATCCTGCCAGCCCCATGAAGGTCTCCCTGCGTCCCCCGCAGGCCACTCCCAGGCGGGTGAGTTCAACCAGGCCACGGGTGATCAATGCCGCACGGGTATTGGCGCCAAAACCCAGGCCATCGGCAATACCCGCGGCCAGCGCCAGCACATTCTTGGTTGCACCGCCAAGTTGTACACCGACGATATCTGCACTGGTATAGACGCGCAGGCACTCACCATGCAGCCAAAGCGCGATGTCCTGTGCAAAGGCTGCATCCTCGGAGGCCACGGTGATCGCCGTCGGCAGGCCGCGTGCCACCTCACCCGCAAAGGTGGGTCCCGAAATGACTGCCAGAGGGTATGCCGTGCCAACGATCTCGGCCGCAACCGTGTGAAGTAGCTTGCGGGAGCCATGTTCCAGCCCCTTGGTGCCCCAGCACAAGCGCTGCCCCGATCGCAGATGCGGTGCCAGCGCCTCCATCATGCTCCGAAATGCGCCGCTGGGCACGACGATGAGCAGGTCGCGAGCGCACTCGGCCACCGCACCCAGATCCGCTTCCAATCGAACCGCATCGGGAAAAACGACTGCGGGCAGATAGCGTGTATTGCACCGCGCCGCCGCCATGGCCGCCAGCGCCTCGGCACGGTGATGCCAGAGCACAACATCGTGACCATTGCGCGCCAGAAGGATGGCCAGAGCCGTGCCCCAGGAACCGGCACCGAGGACGGCGATGGGACCTGTAGGTGTCGCAGACATGGGGGGGGTCTACCGGGAGACCACTCAGGCGACGGCCAGACTCAATTGAGCACCTGGCTACCCTGTTGTTCCTGAAGATGCTGGGCATAGAGCGCGTCGAAGTTGACCGGCGCCAACAACAACTGTGGGAAACCACCCCGAATCACCAGATCGGAGACCGTCTCGCGGGCATAGGGGAAGAGGATGTTCGGGCAAAAGCTGCCCAACATGCCGCTGATGTCCTCTTCGCTGAAACCGTTGAGCACGAAGATACCGGCCTGCTGCACCTCGGCCAGAAAGGCCGGTTTGTCGGCATTGTCTGCCGTTACGGTCAACGACAGCACGACCTCGTAGAGGTCGTCGCCGATACCGTTTCCAGCCGTATTCAGCTCCAGCTTGACCTCGGGTTCCCACTGCTCGGTGAAGCAGCTCGGTGCATTGGGGGATTCAAAGGAAATATCCTTGACATAGATCTTCTGAATGCCGAACTGTTGTTCAGCATCTTGGTCTCGCGCATTGTCAGCCATCGTCGGTTCCTGGGAAAGATACATGGAAAAATTCGGTTTTCCGCCCACGCAGTGGCGGACTGTGGCATTTTACCAGATTGATCCACGCTTGGCAGTGACATCATGCCTGGGGGCAACACAAAACGCGGCGCCCCGCTTACAGCGCGGCGGTTTCCCCCAGCAGCCCGTTCAGTTCGTCCAGGCGCTCCAGGGCATACAGATCATCACAGCCACCCACATGGCGCGCACCAACAAATATCTGTGGCACGCTCGTATGCCCGCTACGCTGCTCCATCTCGGCGCGCCGCCCAGGTTCAAGATCAAGGCGTATCTCGGTGTAGGCTACGCCTTTATCATCCAGCAGCATCTTCGCACGTATGCAGTATGGACACATACCGGTGGCATATATCACGACTTCACTCATGGTATTTCCCCCGTTCTTACTTTTTTTTACTCAACGGCAAACCTGCATTCTGCCAGGCGAGAACGCCCCCGCCCAGGTTATACACTTTCTCGAAACCGGCCTTTTTCAATTGGCCACAGACCCGCCCCGAGCGCTGTCCTGACCGACACCCCACGATGATGGGTTTGTCTTTGTGCCTCTCCAGCTCGCCGAGGCGATCACGCACATGACCCTGGGGGATATGCTGCGCATTAATGATGTGCCCACTATGGTATTCATTGGCCTCGCGGACATCGATCACCACTGCGTTTTCATGATTCATCAGCCGTGTGGCCTCTTGTGGCGTCACCGTCCGGTAACCCCGCAGACTGCTGCTGAAAGAGTGACCAGCCAACAGGCCCACGATCACCACCAGGGCCAGGAACAACTCCCAATTCTGGGTCACGAAAGTAATATATTGACTCATACTGTATCCTGGCTCATTCAACTCGTATACAAGACTCGGTAGCGCGTTTAAGGCCCATCTTGTGGCGCGTCGTCTCCCATGGGCAGAAACGGGTAAAACCGCTCGGGAACAGATTCAATCCGACAAAACCGGTAAACCACAGTCAGTTGACGTTCTGGAACAGCGCACTGCCTTTGACGCCCAGCGCTAGGGGGATAAAGAAGCCCGCGATGATGCGAACCATACGTTCGCAATTCATGACGGACACACCTCGGGTAGACAACAAATCGTATGCGTTGCACAGTGATGACGCCACACGCCACGCAAGGCCGCGTGGCGCGCCGGAATCCGGTCGCCTAAGATAACGGAAACAGCTCGAAATAGGAATACCGGTAAACACGACCACCGATGATCCGTGCCCCGGACACCGGTTCTCATGCCCTGTTCATGGTTTGCGGGTCAACACCCGCCGCCATGTCGTTAATGGCGTACTCAGTTATCCGGTGCCATGGTGCAAAATACCTCTCGCATCATGCTGATGAGACGCAAAGTACGCGCATCACCCACCCGGTAATAAACGCGGTTGGCATCCTTGCGCGAGGCCAGGATACCCTTGTCGCGCAGGATGGCAAGATGCTGGGAAATATTGCTCTGCGAGGTGCCAACATGTCCCACAATATCCTGAACACTGATCTCGCGATCGCCCAGGGTACAGAGTATTTTCAATCGTAGCGGATGCGACATCGCCTTCAATGAACGCGATGCCCGGTCGATATCCTCATCGCGGGTAATAAGGGTATCGGTGTGAAATTCCAGTATTGCTTCCATAAATATGGCCCCGTTCTGGTACACACAATTCAAGCCGCTATGTGATGATGGAGAATCATCCTTTATAATACTTGGCAGCAAGCGACTTAGTTTATAATCGAAACATTATACAATAATCTAACGTTTTAACAGGCAATAAACACTTTATTTATGGTATTTTTGTGCAATGGCAGAAAAGACCACAGCATGTGCAATCGGATTGGCTTTACGTTAAAGTCGACATTAGAATGGATCTAGATCCAGTCCAAACACCACTGAAAATCTGTTAATTCATACCTGCAGAGTACCCATGTCCTTAAAATTCCGTCCCATGACCCTGATCATCCTCGACGGCTGGGGTTACAGTGAATCCCGGGAAGGCAACGCCATTATCGCCGCCAATACGCCCTTCTGGGCGCAATTATGGCAGGCCTGCCCGCACACGCTGATCCGCGGCTCTGGCGCCGAAGTCGGGCTGCCCACCGGGCAAATGGGCAATTCAGAGGTGGGGCATCTCAACTTGGGGGCCGGACGTGTGGTCTACCAGGAATACACGCGCGTCAGTCGTGCCATCAGAACCGGCTCATTCTTCTCCAACCAGACTCTGATCAACGCGGTGGAACAGGCCAGGCATGCTAACAAGGCGGTGCATATCCTCGGCCTGCTCTCCCCCGGTGGGGTCCACAGTCACGAAGAACACATCCACGCCATGGTTGAACTGACCACCCACCTGCACGCCCCGCAGGTGTACCTGCATGCCTTCCTCGACGGGCGCGACACCGCACCCAAGAGTGCGATCGCGTCTATCAAGGCCATGCAAGCCAAGTTTGCGGCGCTCGGCCAAGGCCGCTTCGCCTCCCTCATCGGGCGTTACTACGCCATGGACCGCGACCACCGCTGGCCGCGCATCCAGTCCGCCTATGACCTCATTACCCGGGGCGCTGCCGACTTTCAGGCAACGGATGCGCTAACCGGGCTCGGCATGGCCTATGCGCGTGGCGAAACCGATGAGTTCGTCAAGGCCACCGCCATCGTGCCCGCGGGTGAACAGCCGGTGCAGGTGGAAGACGGTGATGTCATCATTTTCATGAATTACCGCTCGGACCGCGCCCGCCAGATCACCCGTGCCTTCATCGAGTCAGACTTTGACAACTTCGAGCGTGCGGCCGTACCCCGGCTCGGCGCCTTTGTCAGCCTCACCGAATACAGCGCCGACTTCGATATCCCGGTCGCCTATCCACCCGATCGCATAGTCAACGTACTGGGCGCCTATATCTCCAGCCTGGGTCTGCGCCAATTACGTATTGCCGAGACCGAGAAATACGCTCACGTCACGTTCTTCTTCAATGGCGGGCGCGAGGCCCCCTTCGACGGCGAAGATCGAATACTGATCCCCTCACCGAACGTCGCCACCTACGACCAACAGCCCGAGATGAGTGCCCCCGCGCTGACCGACAAACTGGTCGAAGCCATCAAGAGTGACAGATACGACACCATCATTTGCAATTATGCCAACCCCGACATGGTCGGGCATACGGGCAACTTTGCCGCGACACTCAAGGCCATCGAGGTCATGGACTGTATGCTGGAACGTGTCATTGGAGCCGTACGGGAGGTCGGTGGTGAGGCATTGATTACCGCCGACCATGGCAATGCCGAACAGATGAGCAACCGCGATACCGGCCAGGCGCACACCGCGCACACCAGCAATCCTGTGCCCTGCATCTATGTCGGACGTCCCGCCCGCATGACCGAAAATGGGGCTCTGTCCGACGTTGCTCCCACTCTGCTCTACCTCATGGGGCTTGCGCAACCGACAGAAATGAACGGCCGCTCACTCATCGTGCTCAACGACGATACACGGCAAGACGCCTGCACCTGACACCTCGCCGGGCGGGGGGGGGAATACCCGTCCTGCATTCACCTGCACCCTGTAGTAAGCTGGCACCACATTCAGGTCGCTTCCCGGACATCGCCTCCACGCCGTACTCAGGACACAAGAGGAGCCCTCTGCGCTGAAGAAACCTCACGCCTTGCTCAAACTCATCGCCTGGCTGTTCATCGCCCTGCTCACCACCGGCTATCCCGCCACGTTCGCCTTCGGCAATGGCACGCCCGCACTGACCCGCGCCCAGCGCCAGACCCAGGCGCATGAACTCGAACGCCTGCGCGCACGCATCGCCACGGTACGCAAGGAATTCGATAACCTGCGCGGTCAGCATGACGCCGCGCGCCGCGCGCTGCGACGAGTCGAGCTGGCGATTGGCCGAATTGCGCGCAACCTGCACCATTCCGCCCGGCGCCTTGCCGCCGTGCAACGTCGCCTGAATACCCTGCAGGCCAAGGCATCGCGCCTACGCACACGCCTCGACCTGCAGCGGCGTCTGCTGGCAGATCAGGTACGCGCCGCGTTCGCCATCGGCCACCAGGAATACCTCAAACTGCTGCTCAATCAACAGGACCCGGCCGCGCTGGGTCGGGTCATGACCTATTATGGCTATTTCAATCGCGCCCGTGCCAAACGCATCCACGCCGTCCTCGGCACCTTGACCCAGATTAACCAGGTCACGGCCGACATCCACCAACAGACCACGAACCTACACACCCTCCAGGCCCGCCAGCAACAGGACAAACGCCGCCTCGACGCACATTACCGCGAACGTGCCCAGGTAGTCGCCCACCTACACCTGAAGATGGACACCAAGGGACAGGAACTCGCACGGCTGGTTGCGAATAAAAAACGCCTGGACCACCTCTTGCGCGCCCTGAACCAGGCCATGGCGGATATCCCCGCCGAGCCGGACCACCATCAACCGTTCTGGCAACTCAAAGGCCGACTCCCCTGGCCAACACAGGGCACGATCCAGAACCTCTACGGTCGCCGCCGGCTGGGCAACATCAACTGGAACGGCGCGATCATTCATGCCCCGCAGGGACGCGCCGTGCATGCCATCTCGCACGGCCGGGTCGCCTTCGCTGACTGGCTACGGGGCTATGGCCTGCTCATGATCATTGATCACGGCAACGGTTACATGACCCTCTACGGCCACAACCAGGCCTTGTACAAGGAAACCGGCGACTGGGTCGAGCCCGGTGACGTCATTGCTACGGTGGGCGACAGCGGCGGTGCCAGCGTAACCGGCCTGTACTTTGAGATTCGCCACAATGGCCGACCCATCGATCCGGGCCGCTGGTGTCGCAAGACCGGGCAACGGCGCAGCCGCGGCAGCTAAACATCGACGCGCACCCGCATCCAGGCTTTAGTGGGTGTACCGTCGCACGCTTTACGGTACTATCGTGCGCAAGAATCACCCTGTCCGATAGTCTGACATAACACAATCTGCACACAAACTGGGCGCGGAAAACCCAGGGAGCCTTGACTGATGAAACTGTACTCGCGTTATTTTCTCATCCTGCTGCTGGGCATCACCCTCGGTGTCTCTCTGGTCATCGGCCAAAGCGTGCTGGCGGATCGAAGCACAGCAAACGCCGCGGCTGCCGCTGTGAACTCTAGCGCAGCGACTTTGCCGATTGGCGAGTTACGTGACTTCAGTGAGGTCTATTCCCTCATCAAGCGCGACTACGTCGAACCCGTCTCCGACAAGAAACTACTCGAAAACGCCATCCGTGGCATGGTCGACAGCCTCGATCCGCACTCCGCCTACCTCAACAAGGAAACCTTCAAGGAGATGCGCATCAGCACCTCCGGTGAATTCGGTGGCCTGGGTATCGAGGTCGGCATGGAAAACGGTTTCATCAAGGTCATCTCCCCTATTGATGACACGCCGGCCCAACGCGCCGGGATCAAACCGGGTGATCTGATCATCCGCCTCGGTGACACCCCGGTGAAGGGCATGACCCTCAACGACGCAGTGAAGCGGATGCGCGGCAAGGCGGGCAGCAAGATCACGCTGACCATCGTACGCGAGGGCGTCGACAGGCCGTTCACCGTCACCTTGACCCGTGCCCGCATCCAGGTGCACAGCGTCAGAAGCCACCTGCTCGAACCCGGCTTCGGCTATCTGCGCCTGGCGCAGTTCCAGCAACACACCGGTGAGGACATGCTCAAGGCGATAGCCAAACTCAGAAAGGAAAACAAACGACCGCTCAAGGGGCTGATCCTCGACCTGCGCAACAACCCCGGTGGTCTGCTCAATGCCGCCGTTGATGTTGCCAATGCCTTTGTCCAGAAGGGCACCATCGTCAGCGTGAGGGGCCGCACTCCCGACGCCGATCTCGTGCGTCGCGCGACCCCCGGGGATGTGCTCAATGGCGCCCCCATGGTGGTGCTGGTCAATGGCGGTTCCGCCTCCGCCTCCGAGATCGTCGCTGGCGCCCTACAAGATGATCATCGTGCAATCATCATGGGACGCCGCACCTTCGGCAAGGGATCGGTACAAACCATCCTGCCGCTCGGTGACGGTACGGCGGTCAAGCTGACGACCGCGCGCTACTACACGCCCAGCGGCCGCTCCATTCAGGCCAAAGGCATCGAACCGGGTATCGTACTCAACAACTTCAAACTGGCCAGCACCCATCGGGGCACTATTACGCCGCTGAAGGAAAAGGACCTCACTGGCCATCTGGTCAACAACAACGCTGGCCGAACCAACGCCAAAGCCGTGAAAAAAGACCGGCAAGAGCAGCTTGAACTCGCCAAGACCGATTATCCGGTCTACGCGGCACTCGATCTACTCAAGGGTCTGTATCTGGTCAGGCACAAGTAGCCCTGACGGGTCCCGAACGCAAGCGCCACGCCCCCCGGCAGCCGGGGGTGCGCATTACGCTCGCCACCGTATGCACGATACACACTCACCCTTTTTATCCGTACTGGCACTTGTGGTCGGCCTTCTCGCCACCCCCGCCATGGCGGACACCCATCCGATCCGACCCGCACCGCTGTCACTCGCCTTCCAACGTCCCGCAATCAGCCTCATCATCGATGACGTCGGCTACAATCTGCAGGAAGGTATGCAGGCCGTGGATCTGCCTGGACCTGTCACTATCGCCTTTCTCCCGCACACCCCTTATGCCGTCCAACTCGCGTGCCGGGCGCATCGATTGGGCAAGCAGGTCATGCTGCACCTGCCAATGGCCGCCGAACACCCCCATCCCCTGGGACCTGGCGGTCTGACCCTGGCGATGGACAAGATCGCATTCCTGCGCACGGTGCGCGCCGATTTGGCCGCCATTCCCTATGTCGCCGGCGTCAACAACCACATGGGTAGTCTGCTCACCCAGCACACCCGACAGATGCGCTGGCTGATGCACGAACTGATGTATCGGGGCGGGCGGCTGTTCTTTGTCGATAGCCGGACCTCAAGCGAAACCGTAGCCCAGCACGTCGCCATGGACAATGGTATCAACAACACACGCCGCAATGTCTTTCTCGACAATGTCCTGCAACCCAAGGCCATCCGTCGCCAGTTTCTTGCGCTGATTCTCTATGCCCGACGCCATGGCACGGCACTGGGTATCGGCCACCCACACCCAGCTACACTCCAAACACTGGCGCTGCTTTTGCCCCGGCTTGCGGCTGCGGGTATACGTCTGGTGCCGGTCTCTGAACTCATTCGACTCCAACACCAGCACAGGGAACATCTATGGCAAGCATCCTTGTCCCACTCGCTCCAGGCCGCGAAAACTCGACACCGTCGCCATCATCGACCTGCCGCGCCAGCGTGGAGGTGAAGAAATGGCCCCCGGTAACCCGACAGGAACGAGGAGGCCCTAAGGACTCGCGTCAGAATAACATTTCCACATTTATCGGCATGGCCTATCCGATAGGTGCATTAGGCAACTGGAACTACGAGTTACATCCACGATGAAGGTGTAAAATTAATTTTAGTCAGAATCCTAAGTGTCTTCTTTGATTGCAGACGGAGAAGATGAAGAGGACACGTCGTCATCATTCAGCGGGTTCAAGAAAAATGGCCTTGTAGGCCGCATAGGTCGAGGCCCATGTCACGGGGAAAAAGACCAGCAGGCCGAGAAACACGGGCAGGCTCGCCAGCAGACCGAATACGAACATGAGCAGGCCATAGATCGTCAACGGCCACATATTGACCAGACTGGCACGAAAGCTCATGCGCATGGCCTCAAACGGCGGCACATCGTTCAGAACCACCAGCAAGGGAGCGAACCAGTAGGCCATCAATAACGGTGCCATCAACACCACCCCTACCAACACGGCCAGCATGATCCCGCCAACAGCCATGACGGGCCCCGCTGCTGCCAGCTCCGGATGTAACAGAACGGGGATGCCAAAGGTCATTATGACCACGATGACGACACACAGACCGACGACCATCATGCCCAGAAGATATCCCCCTCCAACACCTATCAGACTACCCAGGTTCTGTCTGAAACCGGCAAACAGATGTTCCACGCGCAACTCGCGGCCCTCATCCAGGTCACGGCAACCCAGCGTAAGGCCGCCGATAAAGACGGGGGCGAACAGCGTATTCAGTATGCTGGAGACAAACGGCATCACGCCGATGATGAGTGCGATGACAAAATACACCAAGCCATTCACGACCCAAATACCCGGACTCATCATGAAATATCGCCAACCCGCGGCGATCCAATCCCAGCCGCTCCCCACGGGCAGCGTGCGCGGTTCGACCAGTCGCCATGCCCCGGTCAGCGGCGCCTGATCCGCCACTGGCGCCTGTGGCGGGTGATATGGGTTGTGTTCCTCCATCCTCTCCCCCTTATCGGAATCAACATCCAAGGTGAAACGCCACTGGCACACTCACCGTGGCGGTCAGCAGTCGGAGTCTGTCCCCTCGCTGACCAGTGTGCGCGGGTCACTGAATACCCTCTGGTCTTGTTGTGTGTACGCCTTATTTTGAGCGCCGAGGCCAGGCCAACAGCAGACTGAGCAGACCCAGCCCGCCGAGTATCCAGCTCCAGATCGGCACTCCAGCGAGACGGGCAAGGGTCGGGCCGTTGAGACCCAAGAGCACCGCGGCGGCGATAATCAGACTGCCACCGGCAATGGCACCAACGCTGCGACGGTTGGCACGGTATATCTCGTGTTTGAGATCGGTGAGTTGTTTTGACGTCCACTCAATGCTGAGAGTGCCATCACGGGCCTGAGCGAGCACATCGTGCATGAGGCTGGGCAGACGCGGCACATGTTCGAGCCACAGCGGGGCATTGCCTTTGATACCGCGCCACAGCGCGCGCACACCGACCTGTTCGGACATCCAGCGCTCCAGAAACGGCTTGGCGGTCTTCCACAGATCAAGCTCGGGGTAGAGCTGCCGGCCAAGACCCTCGATATTGAGCAGCGTCTTTTGCAGTAATACGAGTTGGGGCTGGACCTGCATGTCAAAACGTCGTGCGGTCTGGAACAGGCGCAACAACAACTGGCCAAAGGAGATTTCTTTCAGTGGCTTGTCGAAGATGGGTTCGCACACGGTGCGAATAGCGGATTCAAACTCTTCGATGCGCGTGTCTTCACCGACCCAGCCCGACTCGACATGCAGCTCGGCGACCCGCCGGTAGTCACGGCGGAAGAAGGCCAAAAAGTTTCCCGCGAGATAGCGCTGATCGATCGGACTGAGCGTGCCCATGATGCCGAAGTCTACAGCAATATACTGCCCCTCGGGCGAGACGAATATATTACCCGGATGCATGTCCGCATGAAAAAAACTGTCACGAAAGACCTGGGTAAAAAATATCTCCACCCCCTTCTCTGCCAGTTCAGACAAAGAGATATCTGCTGCGCGCAATGCCTTGATATCACTGATGGGGAGGCCATGGATGCGCTCCATGACCATGACGTTGCGCCGCGTCAACGTCCAGTCGACATCGGGCACGTAGAGTATCGGTGAATCGGCGAAGTTGCGCCGCAGCTGGCTGGCATTGGCCGCCTCGCGCATGAGATCGAGCTCATCGAGCAGGGTCTTTTCAAACTCGCGGACCACCTCACGCGGGCGCAGGCGCCGTCCATCACCCCAGTAACGGGTTATCTTGTCGGCCACGATGTACATGAGCTGCAGGTCGCGGCGGATGACCGGCAAAATCGTGGGCCGCAACACCTTGACCACCACCTCACGCCCATCGGGCAGGAGTGCGGCATGCACCTGAGCGATCGAGGCTGAGGCCAGCGGCGTTTCGTCAAACTCGACAAAAAAACTCTCGAGCGAACCACCCAGAGCGCGCTCGATGATGGCCCGTGCCTGCTGGCCGGGAAACGGCGGTACACGATCCTGCAATCGGGCCAGTTCATTGGCAATGTCGTCGGGCAACAGGTCACGACGCGTGGACAGGATCTGGCCGAGCTTGACGAAGATGGGGCCGAGGTCTTCAAGGGCGTGGCGAATCCGTGCGCCACGGCTAACCCGGCCATGCGGCAACCAGTGCCAGGGCGTAAGATAGCGCAGGAAACGCACCGGGCGAAACAGATGGGTGGCGAGGATCAGATCATCGAGACCATGGCGCACCAGCACCCAACTGATATGGAGCAGGCGAAAAATATGGCCGGGACGTAGCACGCAGCAGTTTCCTTTTATAGTTTATCAGTGAATGGTCTTGCGCGGTGGCGCGCAAGGCAGTCTGATTTCGGGAGTCATGGCACGCAAACTGGAAGCACAACCCAAGGCCGACAACTCTCTAACAGTCTGCCTGATCCTCTGGAGCATCTGCCGTGGCCTTCGCGCCGCGCTCCAGTCGCATGATACGCGCAGACAGGCGATCGACATCACTGTGGGTGCGATCGATGTCATCGAAAAACGAGTCAATGCTCACCCGATCGACCAGCACCGCGGCCTCGTAGCGCAGATATTCGCTGACATCCCGGCTCAGGGCCGTCCCCGTCTCACCCAGCCACTGTCGCCCCCTCCGGAGCAGGCGACCAGTGCGGTAGGCCACCGTGTCACCGCTGTAGTGCGCGAGCCATTCCTCCCAGTCGATATCCAGCCCGTCGAGGATACGCTTGAAACGCTGGCCCAGCTCGATGTCCCCGCTAATCGCCACCTCACCGCTAAACAGGCGGCGCAGGCCGTCGCGCTCCAGTGACATACCCGCCAGGGCCAGTGGCGTGCCACGCAGGACGGTGTCAGCGTTCACATGATGGTGGGTGAGGATCTGCACCCCCCTCGCATGCGGCAGCAGGTACACGCGCAGCGTCTCCCCCGCAATCACCACACCATCAAGCTCGATGGCGATGACCTGTCCGGTAAGCATACCGAAACGCGCCAACGTATCCGGGTCGTGGGCCAACACGTGGTTGAGTGTGGTCTCCAGGGTCTCGGCCAAGACCAGGGCGAGTTCCCGGGTGACGCCGGGCGCAGTGCTCACGAGTTCACCTCGCGTCGCCATGCGATCTCGCCGGGCACATCACAACGACGGCGGGCCATTGTCGCCGCCAATGGGGGGATACAGAGGGATGATCGTTCGAATCGACCTGGTTTCTCATTAAACAAGATGACGGCCCGCCTCGCATTCATGAAGCTTTCGCAAAGATATCGACTTGCCACGCCCTCTCATCATCCGCCAGACACTAGAGTTTGTAACCACGGTGCAGCGCAACGATGCCGCCAGTGAGGTTGAAGTAGTCACAGCGTTCGAAACCCACTGCCGTCATCATGCCCTTGAGCGTTTCCTGATCGGGGTGCATGCGGATTGATTCCGCCAGATAGCGGTAACTGTCCGGGTCGTTGGCCACGAGCTTGCCCATCAGCGGCAGGAGTTTGAACGAATACGCATCGTAGATCGGGCCCAGTCCGGGGACGACCGGCTTGGAGAACTCCAGCACCAATAGCGGAGAGCCGGGTTTGAGCACCCGGTACATCGAAGCCAGTGCGCCATCCTTGTCGGTGACATTGCGCAGGCCGAAGGCCATGGTAATGCAGTCAAAGCTGTTGTCGGGAAACGGCAGACACTCGGCATTGGCCTGCACGTAGCGCAGATTGCCGACCACCCCGCGATCGACCAGCCGCGCGCGACCCACCTTGAGCATGGAGTCATTGATGTCGGCGAGCACCACCTCGCCCTCGGGACCGACCATGTGCGAGAAGCGCGCGGTGAGGTCGCCCGTGCCACCGGCCAGATCGAGTACGCGATAGCCATGCCGCACGCCACTTTGCTCGATAGTGAACCGTTTCCATATCCGATGAATACCCAGCGACATCAGATCGTTCATGAGGTCGTACCTGGCCGCGACAGAGTGGAACACCCCGGCGACCTTGCGCACCTTCTCCTCGCGCGGCACCTGCTGAAAACCGAAATGCGTGGTCTTGTCGTCGCTCATGCGTTGCTCCTGGGAGGGGGGGAACGATTCTCCCCTGTTCAGTCTGCCTGTTTACGCGAGTAACCAGCCTTCTCCAAGCGTTCCAGATACTCCGGCCAGAGTGTGTTCTGTTGTACGCCCAGCGTGTAGAGTGTCTCCCAGGAATAGATACCGGTATTGTGGTCGTCATCGAAATACAACTGCACTGCGTAGACGCCCACCGGCTCGATCTGGGTGATATTCACATTTTCCTTGCCGAACTGGAGCACTTCCTGGCCGGGGCCGTGACCGCGCACCTCGGCGGAAGGTGAGAAGACCCGCAGGTACTCGCAGGGTAGTTTGAAGCGGCTGCCATCATCGAAGGCCAGCTCCAGAATACGCGACTTCTGATGCAGATTGATTTCAGTGGGTCTCGGGGTCTTGTCCATTATGTATTCGCCTCTGCCTTAGGAATTACAGAATATAACGGCTCAGGTCTTCATCCTGCACCAAATCGCCGATCTGCGTATCAACATAGGCACAGTCCACGCTCACCGACTGACCAGCGCGCTCGGTCGCCTCGAACGACACCGCCTCGAGCAGACGTTCGAGCACGGTGTGCAAACGCCGCGCACCGATATTCTCGCTGCGCTCATTGACCTGACAGGCCACCTCGGCAATGCGCCGGATACCGTCTTCGGTAAAGCTCACGCTCACCCCCTCGGTCGCCAGGAGTGCGGTGTACTGCTCAGTCAGAGAGGCATCGGGCTCAGTGAGGATACGCACGAAGTCCTCTGCGCCCAGGGCATCGAGTTCCACCCGGATAGGCAGACGACCCTGCAACTCGGGGATGAGGTCCGACGGCTTGACCAAGTGGAAGGCACCCGAGGCAATAAACAGGATGTGATCTGTGCGCACCATACCGTACTTGGTGGTCACCGTGCTGCCCTCGACCAGGGGTAGTAGATCGCGCTGCACGCCTTCGCGCGAGACATCTGTGCCGCTGATCTCTCCACGCTTGGCAATCTTGTCCATCTCATCCAGAAAAACGATGCCGTCCTGTTCCACACTCTGAATGGCACTCAGCTTGATGTCCTCCTCGTTGACCCGCTTGGCCGCCTCTTCTTCGATGAGCAACTTCATGGCTTGGCGCACAGGCAACTTGCGACTGCGCGTGCGCCCGCCGGAGAGGTTCTGGAACATATTCTGCAACTGGCCGGTCATCTCCTCCATACCCGGCGGGGCCATGATCTCCACACCCAGAGTCGAGCTGGACAGATCCACCTCGATTTCCCTTGTGTCGAGTTCGCCCTCGCGCAGCTTCTTGCGAAATTTCTGCCGGGTTGCGCTCGGTGGGACTGTTTTCTCTTCCTCGGGTTCATTGGCAAAACCGAAACTGCGCGCTGCTGGCAACAGGATATCGAGAATGCGTTCCTCGGCCGCCTCCTCGGCGTGCTGGCGTTCCTTGGCCATCTCCTGCTCGCGGGTCAGTTTCACCGCCTGGTCGGCCAGGTCACGGATGATCGACTCCACATCGCGCCCGACATAACCGACTTCGGTGAACTTGGTGGCCTCGACCTTGATAAAGGGCGCATTGGCCAGGCGTGCCAGGCGCCGGGCGATCTCGGTCTTGCCCACACCGGTGGGACCGATCATCAGGATATTCTTCGGCGTGATCTCGTTGCGCAGTTGTTCGTCTACCTGACTGCGACGCCAGCGATTGCGCAGGGCAATGGCGACGGCGCGCTTGGCGGCAGCCTGGCCGACGATGTATTTGTCCAGTTCATGGACGATCTGCTGGGGCGTCATCGTGGACATGGTCAGTGGCTACTCAACGCTTCAATAGTGAGGTGGTGGTTGGTGTAGATGCAGATGTCTGCGGCGATACCCAGCGCCCGCTCGACGATGTCGCTGGCGTCCATCTCGGTGTTATCCAGCAGCGCACGCGCAGCGGCCTGGGCAAAGGGGCCACCGGAGCCAATGGCGATGAGTCCCTGTTCAGGTTCGATGACATCGCCGTTGCCGGAGATGATCAACGAGGCCGTCGAGTCAGCCACGGCCAACAGGGCCTCCAGGCGGCGCAACATCCGATCGGTACGCCAGTCTTTGGCCAGTTCGACGGCAGCACGCGTGATGTTGCCCTGGTGTTTCTCCAGCTTGGCCTCAAAGCGCTCGAACAGGGTAAAGGCATCGGCCGTCCCACCAGCAAAACCAGCCAGCACATGATCATGGTAGAGTCGGCGCACCTTGCGCGCATTGCCCTTCATGATGGTATTGCCGAGGGTGACCTGGCCGTCACCACCGATGACGACCTTGTCGCCCCGACGCACGGAAATGATGGTAGTACCGCGAAACTGTTCCAAGTCTGTGCCTCTCGCTGGGGAAGCCTGCTGCCATGCGTACAGTCACGGCCTTGCAAGGGGGATTGATTGTACACCAAGCGAGCCCGGAGTGAAGCCACTGCCATGGCATCCCAGCTTGCACCCGACGGTGGTCCGAGCGCGGGCATGATACCTCATTGGCGCTGGCGATAGTGAACCTTCGCCTCAGCGATCTCCCCCCCCTCGCAAAGACCCGGCAGGGCGGCAATAGGTGGGCACAGGTGGCGTCCCTGCACGAAGTCCACTCCGCTGCCGACGAGTGCCTGCAAGATATCGGGCGACTCTACGGCCTCAGCGACGACGAGCTTGTTCAGCGAGTGGGCAATATCGGTGATGGACTGGATGATGGCAAGGTCCGTGGCATCATGGACGATACTTTGGGTAAGCAGAGCGTCGATCTTGATGAAATCCACTGCCAGGTGCTTGAGATGCGTGAAGGAACAAGAGCCGCTGCCAAAGTTATCCATAGCGAACCGGCAACCCAGCGCGCTGAATTCCTCGATAAAATGCTGCGCGGCGTCCAGGCAACGGCTGGATGCCTCCTCGGTGATCTCCAATACCACCGAGGAGGCATCCAGCCCCGGCTCGGCCAGCGCATCACGCAACACCCCCGCCAGTTCGGCGTCGACCAGGCTCTGGCTGGAAAGATTGATACTGAACACCACACGCCGACCCTGGCGATGCAATGCGGTGAGTTTCTTCAGGGCCCGGGCAACCACCCAGCGGTCGATCGCCGGCATGAGATTGAACCGCTCGGCGGTGGGGATAAAGGCATTGGGCGAGATCAGTTCACCGCGTGCATCAGGCAGTCGCATCAACACCTCATAGACCGGCGGCTGCGCCGGATGGGCGTGCGCCCATTGCTGCCAGCGCCCATCGACCAACCCTGGCCGCACCATGTCCTCGCGCGCAATGGCCACCAGCGGTATGATGGGCTGAAAATACAGTTCAAACAGACCCTCTTCGAGGGCGGTATGCAACCGGGTAGACCAGCCGAGGTCCAGGTCCATGGCAACCCGCTCGTCACACTCCGCCTGGAATACGTGTGTCTGGTTGCGGCCCTGACCCTTGGCAATGTGACAGGCGATATCGGCATTGGCCAGGGCCTGGGCCGTACTGTCGATATGTCGATCGAGCAGCGCGACACCAATGCTGCCATTGATCTTGTAGTTGCGCCCTTCATACGAAAAGGTATACCCGGTCAGCAAGGCCCGGAACTCGTCGGCGACCTGGAATACATCCTCACGCCCCACCCCGCGCAGAATCAGCGCAAATTCGTCACCACCGATACGCGCCAGCAGATCGGTCTCGCGCAGCCGCCCCGTCAGATGCCGGGCAATCTCGATCAACAGGCGATCGCCCGCAGCATGGCCTGCAGTGTCATTGATATATTTGAACCGGTCCAGGTCGAGATACAATAATGCACCGGCCTCAGTCCCACGACGCAACCGCCGGACTTCCTGCTCGAGCGCATCTTCGAGATACTTACGGTTGAACACACGGGTCAGCGGATCATGGCTGGCCTGCCACCTCAACTCATCTTCGAGCTGCTTGCGCACGCGGATGTCGCGAAAAGCGATGACCGCCCCCTCAACCCGGCCCCCGATGGACAACGGATAGAGAGTCAGTTCCACTGGCACCGCCGTGCCATCATGGCGTGTGAACACTGACTCCTGCGCCAGCGCCGCCTTCACGCTCTGTCGCGGGACACAGGACGGACACCTGCTTCCCTCCACAGTCGGCGCATCGGGGTGAAACACCACACTCGACGAGCGCCCGATAAAATCCGTCCCCTGTTTCGGTGCA
This sequence comes from uncultured Chromatiales bacterium, assembly GCA_964561765.1. Lineage (GTDB taxonomy): Bacteria > Pseudomonadota > Gammaproteobacteria > DATFLL01 > DATFLL01 > CAZLQI01. The sequence continues at coordinate 9,588 of CAZLQI010000006.1, read as the reverse complement.
TAACCCAGAATACGCAATGCCGCCGGGTTCATGAAGGTGAGCATGCCGTTGCGATCTACCCCATATACCCCATCACCCACCGAGGACAGAATGCCCTGCAAACGACTGCGTTCATGCTCGATACGCCGCGTACTGCGCACCGTGCGACTCATCGCGGCAACACGGGCCAGAAACAGGGCATCGGACTCGTTCTTGAACATGCACTCCACCGCCCCGGCGGCCAATGAATCAGTGATGATCTGGTCCCGGTAGGTACTGGTAAAAACGGCGGTGGTAATGCCGCTGGTACGCGGATCGGCGCGCAGGCGCCGACACAACTTGTCGCCAGTGACACCCGGCATAAAGTAATCGATGATGGCGATATCAAAGCCCGCGCGCTCCACCGTCTCATCACCGGCCACGCCTGCCTCGCCCTCCTCTGCAGGCAACGCCCGCGTGTGCCGATGCCTGGCCCGCATCAGGGCCTCATCGGCATCGACTGCTGTCTCGACATCATAGCCTTCGGCTTCGAGAAGACGACGAATTTTCACGCGCGCGGTACGCGAATCATCGACAAACAACACGCGAATACGCTCATCGCGACCGGCGACCGTGGACGCCAGCGCCAGGGACGCATCCAGCAATCCGTCCAGCAATGCCGCGACCTCACGAAAATCATCCCAGTGCAGCAACGCACCATGCGGGCGACCTGCAACCCAGTCCAGCCTCGGTGTATCCACCGAATGGCTCAGCACCAGGAGGGGCAGATGCTGCCAGGCGGACCGCTCGGACAAGTACGCCTGGCACTCCTCGATCACCGGATCGGAGGCCTCCGGCCATCCCATCACGACAGCGCTAAAGGCCTCGGTGGACTCGGCCAGCCGTGCCAGCCCGGCGCGGTGCGAGCGTATTATCTCGATCGGATAGTATGGTGTGATCTGGGCTTCCAGCACACGCGACAGCGTAGTGGATGCCTCGATAATGAGGATGCGTTGCATGCGACATTCCGCTCCCGTGTCCCTGGCCACGCCGGGACGCCATTGAAGGATTTTCTAGTTTTTTGTTGTACGGGCATCAGCGTGGGGGAAACGCCATTGCGCATCGTGAAGCGTAACAGGGCGGGCGCGTTTGAACAATAAAGACCGCAAATCGCGGCCCACTAAATCATAAATAGACTTCTAAATAGATAGATTTCAACAAGTTATCAATAATCCTGATATCCGACTGACGACATCGACTTGGAAGCGAGGTCAAGACGGCGTCCGGTTCAGGGCGGGGCCATCGGCACTACCTGTCTACGGCTAGTAATTGACGGTTGTGCCTGGCCAGGGTCAAGATCAGGCCATTCAGTCCGTTTTTGCGGATTTCTGCGGCAAAGCTTGAGCGGTAGGTGATGATCAGACTGATGCCTTCCACCGTGACATCATAGACCTGCCATCCCGCACGGCCGTGATGCAGGATGTAGTCGACCTGGACCTCGGTGCCATTGGGCTGGCGTATGAGGGAGCGCACCACGGCCTCGCGCGCGCCGCTCACGTGGGTATAGGGCAGAAAACGCAGCATGTCCGCAGAGAACCCGTTCGTACCGAGAAGAGCCATCAGGGCATTGGAGTAAAATCGTACCAACAGCGTATGGAATTGCGCGACAAACCGCGCCCGCTGTGTCCGTGATGCCTGGCGCCAATAATGCCCCAGCACCCAGTGCGCGGCGCGATTGAAGTCCACATGCGGCACCAGCACCCGCTCGACCAAGGCATAGACCTGCTGGGGATGGCGACTCAGGTTTGCTTGGTCATGCTCGATGGCCTTGAACATTGTCTGTGCGGTGTGCTGCATGAGCACATCGGGTGACTCGACGGTCTGGGCCGACACCGGTCGCAGCGCCGGGGCCAACACGACCCACAGCACCAGGAGTACACGCGGCCCTGGCAAAGCGGCACGACAAAACCGTGAGAGAATGTGGATGCGATTCAACAGTATAGGCCTCCGCCCGAACGAACACCGCAGCACTCCGATCGGGCGCAGCCATTATGGATCAGTTCACGAACAATGAATACGCCCGGTACGGGTGACGCCGCGATAGTCGGTAACGGATTTCAGCGCTCTAGGCTCAACCGCTGGTTGTAGTGTACCAAAGTCGTGATCAGACCCTCGACGCCATGGTGATGGATCTCATCGTTGAAGACCGCGCGGTAGACCCCGATGATGCTCACACCCTCGACACGCACATCACACACCTGCCAGCCCTGTACGGTATGGCGCAGCAGGTAATCAACGGCCACCGGGCGCATATTCCCCGGGCGCACCAGGGTACGCACCACCGCCTCATCGCCCGTGACCGGCGTGCGTGGCGGCAAGAAGGTGATGACATTGTGGGGGAGCACGTGGCCATCCAGATATTCGGCCAGTGCCGTGGCGTAGAGCCGCACCAGCAAGATGTGGAACGCGTGCTGAAACCGTACGCGCTGGGCCGGACTGGCCTCACGCCAGTGCCGTCCCAGCGCCCAGCGCGAGGCCATCGTCAGATCCACATGCGGCACCAGGATATCCTCCACCAGGGTGTAGAGATAAGGGGGTACCTGCTGGATGCGGGTACGCCGCTGTTGCAGGGCGCTGAGCATACGCACGGTCGTCTGCTGCAGCAGGGCACCGGGCGTGCCCAGGGCGATAGGCTGCGCGGTGGCCGCAGTGCCCACTACACACAAGACCAGCACGAAGGCGAGAGGCAAGACAATCAAGCGGCGCAAAGGCATTATACGGTGTCCTCAGTGAAACCTTGTCTGAAAGGACCCGTTTCACTCCTGCAACACACGGCGACCGTGTCGACGTGCTCACATCGGCGAAGCGGTTCCGCAGCGGCATCCCGCTCCGGTATGCTTAGCCATCGACATCCTTGCCCACCGACATGAGCGATCATAGCCAGTTCTGGGACCGGGTTCACACTGATCGAATCAGGGTTCTCGGCAGGTTCTTTCGCAACCCCTCACACAGGACCTCGACCCCGACACCATGGCCCACACACCCGAACTGCTCCTGCCCGCAGGCAGCCTCACGCACATGCGCTACGCCTTCGCTTATGGTGCCGACGCGGTCTATGCCGGCCAGCCCCGCTACAGTCTGCGGGTACGCAACAACCGCTTCGACCTCGACGCCCTGCGCACGGGCATTGGCGAGGCCCACACCCTGGGCCGCAAATTCTACGTCACCAGCAACCTCATCGCGCACAACGCCAAACTCAAGACCTACCTCGCCGACATGGCGCCGGTGATCGAGGCCGGACCCGATGCCTTGATCATGGCGGACCCCGGGCTGATCATGATGCTGCGCGAGCGCTGGCCGACGATCCCGATCCACCTCTCGGTGCAGGCCAATACCGTCAACTATGCCGCAGTGAAATTCTGGAAATCGTTGGGTCTGCAGCGGGTGATCCTCTCGCGCGAACTCTCGCTTGAGGAGATCGCCGAGATCCGCCAGCGGTGCCCAAACATGGAACTGGAGGTCTTCGTACACGGGGCGTTGTGTATCGCCTACTCGGGCCGGTGCCTGCTATCCGGTTATTTCAACCACCGCGACCCGAACCAGGGCAGCTGCACCAATGCCTGTCGCTGGGAATACCGGGTACACGACACCGCGACCGATGACACCGGTGGCGCCCAACACATCGACTTCGATGCATTGGGCGCGCTACGCAACCCGTTGACCGACAGTATCGGTAGCCCGCGCCACCCCCGCGCCGACCGTGTCTACCTCATCGAGGAACGTGAACGTCCCGGTGAATACATGCCCATCTCCGAAGACGAACACGGCACCTACATCATGAACTCGCGTGACCTGCGTGCGGTACACCATGTCGGGCAACTCACCGCAATGGGTATCGACTCGTTCAAGATCGAGGGGCGCACCAAGTCCTGGTACTACGTTGCACGCGTCGCCCAGATTTACCGCCAGGCCATAGACGATGCCGTGGCCGGGCGAGACTTCGACCCGGCATTGATCCAGCACCTGGATGGGCTGGCCAACCGTGGCTACACCGACGGCTTCTATCAGCGCCACGCTCACCCTGCCACGCAGAACTACCTCAGTGGTGCCTCGGAACACACCCGGCAACAGTTCGTCGGCGAAGTCACCGGCTATCAGGCGAAACACAATCGACTCACAGTCCTGGCAAAAAACAAGTTCGCCGTCGGCGATCGACTCGAACTGATCAGCCCGGCCGGCAATCTCACCGTGATCGCCGACTACATCGAGACCGAAGACGGCAGGGTGCTGATGGAAGTCCCCGGCGGCGGATATCGGGTGCACCTGCAACTGGCGTTCCCCCCATCGGCCACCCAGGGTGCCGCACCCCGACCCATCGATACGTTGCAGGACCATTGGCGACGGGGCCTGCTCGCACGCCACCTCGATTAGCCGGGGTGCTATTGCCTCAACCGAGCAGGACCCGCGCCCGCACCAATGAACAAACAGCCCGGCCGCGTCTCCTTTTCCCAGCAAAGCCAGTATGAGATGAAAACGTAAGATTGCGAATATGAATGATACCTTACGCTCTGATTTGGTATGTCAAGGGAATTGATATGCTCTTGCCCTGGAGTAGGGAGCTTTTAACTTATCAATCACCTTGAATTCATGTAAGCTAGGGTAGCTGACGAGTGGCAGTACGCTTCTCAAGCTGGCAGCATTCGACTACCGGGGTATCAACATCGAATCGTTCACCCCCCCCCCTGCATAATAATACCGGTTATAAAATGGCGTCCATGGAAAATCTCGGCACGACAGGCTCACCTCTGGAATGGGAGGCGCTCAAGTCTATCGCCTTCATCGGCAACCACCTCCCCCGGCAGTGTGGTATCGCCACATTCACCACCCACCTGCTTGAATCAATCGCACTGAATGCGCCGGACAAAGCCTGTTGGGCGGTCGCGATGAACGACCGCCCGGAAGGCTATCCCTACCCGTCCCAGGTGCGCTTTGAGATCAACCAGAGTCAACTGAACGAATACAGCCTGGCGGCCGACTTATGCAACCTTAACCAGGTGGATGTGATCTGTCTCCAGCATGAATACGGTATTTTCGGTGGCAAACGAGGCGGCTTTATCATCGAGCTGTTGCGTGATCTCAAGATGCCGGTGGTGACGACTCTGCACACGATCTTGAAGGATCCGAACCTTCAGGACCGGCACATCATGATGCAACTTGCCGAGTTCTCGGACCGGTTGGTAGTGATGAGCGAACGCTCAGTCGAATTCCTGCGCGATATTTACCAGGTCCCGGAGGAGAAGATCGCCCTTATACATCACGGTATTCTTGATGTGCCGTTTGTCGAATCCGATGCCTACAAGGACAAGCTCGGCGTATCCGGAAAGAAGATCATCCTGACTTTCGGTCTGCTTTCACCGGGCAAGGGCATTGAGGTGGTCATCGATGCCCTGCCGGAGATTGTGAAGGCTCACCCGCAGGTCATTTATATGGTGGTAGGTGCTACCCATCCGCACCTCAAGGCTGAACAGGGGGAGGATTACAGAAACGGCCTTCACATGCGCGCAAAAGAACTCGGCGTTTCGGACCACATCGTTTTTCATGACCGTTTCGTCACCGACGAAGACCTGCTGGAGTTTATTGGTTCGGCGGATATTTATGTCACTCCATACCTGAACGAGGCACAGATTATTTCCGGTACGCTGGCCTATGCGCTTGGGATGGGCAAAGCGGTGGTATCCACACCCTACTGGCACGCTCAGGAATTGCTCGCCGATGATCGGGGCAGGCTGGTCCCATTCCGGGATCAGATCGCCCTGGCACGAGAAGTCATCGACCTCCTGAATCATCCCGATGAGTGCCGTGCCATCCGGGAAAGAGCCTACCAATATGGCCGAAAAATGGTCTGGAGCAATGTGGGCCGCCGCTATCTCGACATCTTCGCAGAAGCCAAACGCCAGCGGTTGCGAAAGAACGTACCCGAACGCCGGCTGGAGACCCTCGGACTACGCCAGCAACGGCTACCGGAGATCAAACTGGACTATTTACGCCGGATGACCGATGACACAGGTATGTTGCAACACGCCAAGTACACGGTTCCAGACCGGATGCACGGCTATTGCGTGGACGATAATGCGCGCGCGTTGATCGTCGCGGTCATACTACAGGATCTCCAGCCTCTGGATTCAGCACCGAGCGGCCTTGCCGCCATTTATCTGAGTTTTCTGGGTCATGCCTTCAATGGTCAGACCGGTCGCTTCCGCAACTTCATGTCCTATGATCGCCATTGGCTCGAGGAAACAGGCTCGGAGGATTCCCACGGTCGTGCGGTATGGGGGCTGGGCGCCGCAGTGGCATTGGGGCGGGATAAGGGACAGGTGGGTTTTGCGGTCGACCTGTTCCATCGTGCACTGGACGCCACCGAACATTTCACCCACCCACGGGCAATTGCCTTCGCCATCATCGGTATTCATGAGTATCTGTGCCGTTACAGCGGAGATAGCCGCGCGAAAGAGATGTGCAGGATACTCTCGGACCGGCTCATGCAGCAGTTCAGGGATTTCGCCCTGCAGGAAGTACCCCCGGGATGCACCAGCGAGGACTGGCCCTGGTGTGAAGCTATCCTGACCTACGACAACGCCCGGCTGCCACAGGCTTTGCTGCTGTCCGGGCAGTGGCTCCCCGACCGCGAGATGCTGGAGGTGGGTCTGCGTGCCCTCGACTGGTTGAAGCGGATCCAGACCGATGAAACGAGCGGCCACTTCGCCGCTATCGGCAACCACGGCTGGTTTCCCAAGGGCGGCAGCAAGGCGCGATTCGATCAACAACCCATCGAGGCGGCCGCGATGGTGGACGCCTGCATCGAGGCATTCAACTGCACGCGGGATAAGGAATGGAGCGCTTATGCCTACCGCTGTCTCAACTGGTACCAGGGTAAGAACGATCTGGGGGTTCCGCTCTGCGATTACGCTACCGGGGGCTGCCGAGACGGACTGGAAGCGCAGGGGGCGAATGAAAATCAGGGCGCAGAGTCCACGCTTTGCTGGCTCACGGCGCTGCTCGCCGTCTACAACCACCGCGGCTGGGACCGGGTTACAGTGGGGGAAGAGCCCGCCCGGTTTGATGTTCAGAAAGTATCGTCGGAATAGCGACGACTACAATTTCCTCGCCCGGATATCTCACAAGGGGGCGAGGGGCCCCTCATCCGGGTGCGAGATGTGGGCTAGCGTACTGTCATCGGGACAGTATCGCCAGAATTCCCTGTTAGCCTGGCCATCAGCTGTGGTACCTGCAGCGTTGCTATGCCGCAACGCTGATCGCCCGAGGCGTACGGGATGATCAATTCATCCTGGTGGATGAGTGCGCCGCACGTGTAAACCACGTTCGGAACGTACCCCTCCCGCTCGTGCGCATTCGGCACCAGAACCGGTTCTTCAATCCGGCTGATGATTCGGGTCGGCTCGTCCAGGTCCAGCAATTCGATGCCGAGGCTGTAGGTTCGCAGCGGGCCAACCCCGTGGGTCACTACCAGCCAGCCTTCAGGTGTTTCGATGGGGGAGCCGCCGTTCCCCATTTGCATGAATTCGTAGGGAAACTCGGGTTCCTGCAGAATTTGGGCCTGCTGCCAGAAGTGCAGATTGTCCGAGAACATGATTTTGTTGTTCTCACCATCCTGGCGTGACAGCATCACATATTTTCCACGGATCTTTCTCGGGAACAGGGCCATCCCCTTGCCCTGTACCTGAGCCCCGTTCAGCGTAATGATCTTGAACGAAATGAAGTCGCAAGTCTCGATAAGTTGTGGCAGGATCGTCTCGCCATTGTAGGCGGTGTAGGTGGCGTAATAGGTCACCGTGCCGTCGTCGACGAAACGCACAAAACGGGCATCTTCGATGCCCTTGCGCTCGGATTCCGACACGGGAAAGATCACCCGCTCGGAAATCGGGTAATCGGGTCGAAATGAAATCTCGTAATTAGATTTCGCCAGCCACATCGCCATGTCAATGGCATCCATCTTCTCCTGCGGCCGGAACTGGCCATTGTTCTGGAGTTCGGTGATCTTTCCCTGCAGATCATTGAAGGTGAAGTTGTCCGACAGCCTGTTGAGGAGCTGGTGCGTTACCGCATTACTCGCCCCCATCTCCTGGAGTTTCAGCCGGAACAGGTACCGGTCGTAGCTTGGATTGGGATGGATTTCCGGAGCTTCTACGTAATCGCTCAAGCCATCGAAATAGATATCGTTGTTGGTATCGATAAACCCGCTGCGAAACTCGATGGAGGAGATGTGGCCTTCCCCGGTGGCGCGGAAGCTCATAACGAACCGGCAGGAGCCTTCAGGATCCACCTCTTGGTTCGGAACCTGAACGATAGAGGGATTAAACAATGCCGCCGCCTCCACCGAGTATTCCGCGGTAAAGTATGCGCCAATCAACAGTCGCCGTTGCTTCGACAGCTGATCGACATCCGGCACAAAGCTGGCTACCCGTTCAAAATTTCGCTCCAGACTCTCCCTGAAGTAGCGGTGGCGGTTGGAGAAATCCTGCAAGACGGATTCCAGTAGGGTACATGTCTCGTTCTCGTCCAGGCTCAACACTCGCCTGATAACTTTTCGGATGCGTTCTTCACCGGACGGCAGATACAGCCGGGTAATGACGCGGCCGATCTTCGCATTCATCACAATCGACTTGCATCGTGCGAGTGGAGTAGGGATGTGTGGTCTGATTTCCGTATTCATTGCATCTCAAGCCCTCTGTGCCTGATACTGGCTGCACGACAGGCAATGCAGGATTATAGTTGAATTCCCGGTAAATTTGACTATTTTATTGCAATCCTTTTATACGCTGGCAGCTTCTCCGACTAATCGTGCTACTGTAACATCCCGCTGACGCGTGGACCGCGCGCAGGCTTTCACTCAGGCCCTTTTATGAAAATTGCGATGTTAAGCCCCTTGTCCTGGCGTACACCACCGCGGCATTACGGGCCATGGGAAAACGTAGTCAGCCTCCTGACCGAACAGCTGGTGGCGATGGGTGTGGACGTGACGCTGTTTGCGACCGGGGATTCTATTACCCGTGGCAAACTTGCCTGGGTTTGTGAACGGCCTTACTCAGAAGACCCCTCGATCGATCCAAAGGTCTGGGAATGCCTGCATATCGCAGAGGTATTCAGGCGGGCGGATGAGTTCGATCTGATTCACAATCAGTTCGATTTTTTGCCACTCAGTTACAGCGGTTTTACTAATACGCCATTGGTCACAACTATTCATGGATTCTCTTCGCCGTCGATTTTGCCTGTTTATAAAAAGTACAATGAGCGAACCCACTACGTGGCGATCAGTGAGGCCGACAGGAGCCGTGAACTCGATTACATCGCAACTATCCATCATGGCATCGATATCGCACAATTCCCCTGGTGCGAAGACGCGGGAGACTACCTGCTATTTTTCGGGCGTATCCACCCCCACAAGGGTGTCGTTGATGCCATCGAGGTAGCGCACAGGACCGGCAAGCGGCTAGTGATTGCCGGGATCGTGCAGGACGAGGCGTACTTTAAGGAACAGGTCGAGCCGCACATCGATGGATCCACGGTGGAATATATCGGCTCCGTCGGGCCGGAAAAAAGACAGGAGGTGCT